>NZ_RBKS01000001.1:2691148-4036723 GCF_003634555.1 Frondihabitans australicus | reverse complement strand
CGGGCGGTTCTCTCGGCTCCTGCCCCCCTGGTCGCCTGAGCTGAGCCGGACTCGGCGCCCGACCCGACGTCGTCGCCGATCTCGACCAGGCCGAGCTCGAGGAGGTCGCCGACCTGACGCGAGATCGTCGAGCGGTTGAGGCGGAGGGCCTGCGCGATGTCGATCGAGCGGCAGGCGGGGGTCGAGGCGATGAAGGTGAGCAGCGTGTGCTGGACCACAGTGAGGGGCGCGGACGTGCGTCGGTTGCGGGCGACGGCGCGGCGCGAGATCGCCTCCATCTGGGCGTAGACGGCCTCCATGCGCTCGTCGCGCGTGCCGACGCCGGGTCGTTCCGTCACCTTCACGAGCCTACCGATCGGGTGTACGCTGGCTCTTTGTTGCATTATGCAACACTAACCCGCTTCGTCGAAGGAATGCCGTGTCGAGCCACCTGTCCACCCGTCCCACCCAGACCGTCGCGCTGCGCGCGCCGTCGCCGCACGACGACTCGCACAGCGCCCACCGGCTGGAGCCGTCGGAGCCACGTGGACCACGCATGTTCCTCGGCACGCCGGTCGCTGTCTTCAGGGCGTTCGGCGCGGCGATCCTGGTGCCGCTCTTCCTCGCGGTGGGGATGTCGCTGGCGTACCTCGGCGCCTTCCACCAGCCGACGCCGCACCACCTGCCGGTCGCGATCGTCGGCAACGAGCCCGCGACGCAGGTGTTCGCGCAGACGCTGTCCGACCGGGCTCCCGACGAACTCAGCGTGCGCACCGTCGCGACCGACGCCGAGGCCCGTCGGCTGATCGAGTCGCGCACGATCACGGCGGCCTACGAGCCGACGGCGACCTCGGCCACGCTGCTGGTCTCGACGGCCGCGAGCGACACGTCGGCGTCGGTCGCCCAGAAGATCTTCCTGCCGATCGCCTACCAGTCGAAGCTGCCCTTCACCGTCGTCGACGTGGTGCCCTCGGCCGAGCACGACTCGACCGGGCAGGGGCTGTTCTTCCTGCTCGTCGGCCTCAGCGTGGGCTCGTACGCCACGGCGGCCGCGGTCGCGGCCTTCGCCTCGCGTCTCGGCATCCGCTGGAGCCTGGTGACCTCGTTCGTCATGTCGGGCATCGTCTCCGGCATCGCCCTCACCGTCGCCGGCCCGATCTACCACGTGGTGGAGGGGCAGGTCTGGAGCATCTGGGCCGTCGGCTGGCTCTACTCGCTCGCGATCGTGCTGCTGGGCGTCGGGCTCCACCCGCTCCTGCGGCACTGGACGACCGCCGCGCTCACGATGCTCTTCGTCATGCTCAACTTCACCTCGTCGGGCGGTATCTTCGCGCCGGCGCTCATGCCGCGGTTCTTCGCCGGGCTGAACACCTTCTGGAACGGAGCCGCATGGCTCGATGCGGCTCAAACGCTGCAGTACTTCCCCGGGCACGCCTTCGGGTGGGACATCGTGCGCCTCGGCCTGTGGGCTGCGGCGGGCCTCGGCCTGGCGCTCATCACGCACCTGCTCTCGCGGCGCCGCGTGCGCCTCGCCAACGAGGCCGTCGCGACCCGCGAGGAGGAGGCGGTCGTCGCCGCGTAGAGGCACTCAGGACGTCGGGCTGCTGAGGTCGTAGACGGTGTAGCCGCCGACCGTCTTCGCCGTGTAGTGCGCCTCCACCCAGGCCGCGATCTTCGAGGCGGTCGACGTGCCTCCTGTGCCGCCGCCCATGCCGGAGCCGCTGACGATGTAGTAGCCGACGTCTCCGGCTTTCACGTAGGCCTCGAACTGCGACAGCGTCGGGGTCGGATCGTCGCTCCAGCCGCCGATGGCCATGATCGCGGTGCCGCTCGACAGCTCGAGGGTCGCCGCCGACTGGTCGTTGTTCACGGCGGCCGCCCACCGAGCGGTCGACTTCTTCAGCAGAGTGTCGAGCGCGGTTGAGGAGGACGAAGTGCTCCCGCCCGAGCCACTGGCCGGAGCCTCCGGGGCCGCGCCGTCGGAACCGGAAGGGGCCGCGTCATCGGAATCGGACGGGGCCGCGCCGTCGGAACCCGATGGAGCTGCGCCGGACGGCATCTCGCCCGAAGGCATCTCGCCCGAGGGCGCTTCGCCACTCGGGCGGGAGCCGGTCGAGCCGGCGCCGGACGTGTCGCCGGAGTCGGTGCTGCCTGCTCCTGCGCCCCCGAAGCCGCCCGCACCACCCGGGCCGCCGGCCCCTCCGCCGCCGCCGAACCCGCTCGACGACGTCGACCCGACGCTGGGGATGGAGCCCGAGTGGGCGACCGACGCGGTCGCGAGGGCGTAGGCGCCGGAGCCGCCGAGCGCGAACAGAGCGCCCGACAGCGCGGCGGCGAGGGTCACTCGTCGCCACGCGGCGATCGAGCCGACGACGAAGGCCAGCGCGGCCACGATCGACCCGGCGAGGAGCACCCAGCGCAGCCACGGCAGCCAGGACGCGTTCTCGCTCAACAGGCGGAACGACCACGCACCCGTCCCCGCCACCGCGACGGCGAGCCCGAGCCGCCCGAGCCACGACGAGCGCCGATGCCACAGGAGCACGCCGCCAGAGCCCACCAGGGCGGCGATCGCGGGCGCGAGGGCCACCGTGTAATACGGGTGGATCGTGCCGCTCGTGTAGCTGAACACCAGCCCGGTCACGACGAGCCAGGCGCCCTGCATCACGAATCCGGCGCGGACCAGGTCGACCCGCGACCGGCGCCCGGCCACGACGATGCCGAGCACCGTGAAGAGCAGCGCCGCGGGCAGCAGCCACGAGATCTCGAGGCCCATCTCGCTCGAGAACAGCCGGGTGAGGCCGGTCGAGCCGCCGAACGACGACCCGGCCGTGCCGCCCATCCCGCCGCCTCCGCCGTTGCCCGCACCCGATCCGAAGAACCGGCCGAGTCCGTTGTAGCCGAACGCGAGCTGCAGCACGGAGTTGTCCGTCGACCCGCCGATGTACGGCCGCGCGTCGGCCGGCCAGAGCGCGACGGTCGCGACCCACCAGCCCGCGCCGACGACCACGCCGGCCATAGCACCGAGCACGTGCAGGAGCCGCCGCCAGACGCCGGTGGGCGCCGCCAGCAGGTAGACCAGCGCGAAGGCGGGAGCGACCAGGAGCCCCTGCAGCATCTTGGTGAGGAACGCGAAGCCGAGCACGAGACCGGCTGCGGCGAGCCACTTCCAGCTCGCCCGGGGAAGGGCGCGCACGGTGAAGTACGCGGCGAGGCTCATCAGCATCACCAGCAGCGCGTCGGGGTTGTCGAAGCGGAACATGAGCGCCGCGGCCGGCGTGAACGCGAGCGCCGCGCCCGCGAGGAGCCCGCCGGCCGCGGCGAGGCGCGCACCGAGGATCGCGAGCGTGCGCCGCACGGTCGCGAAGACGATGAGGACGCTGGCCACCCCCTCGAGGGCCTGCGGAACGAGGAGGCTCCACGACGAGAAGCCGAAGATCCGCGCCGACAGGTCCATCACCCAGAGCGACGCCGGCGGCTTGTCGACGGTGATGAAGTTCGAGGAGTCGAGCGAGCCGAAGAACATCGCCTTCCAGCTCTTCGACCCGGCCTGCACTGCCGCCGCGTAGAAGCTGTTCGCGGTGCCGCTCGCGGACAGGTCGACGACGTAGAGCAGGGCGGTGACGACGAGCAGCGCCCAGAGCGAGGGGCGGACCCACTGCGGGTCGGTGCGGCGGCCGAGCACGACCCGGGCGACGGCCGATCGCTCGGTGCGCTCGACGTGCCCGCGGTACGGGCCGGCGTGTGCGGTCATGGAGTCCTCCTGAGAAGTGGACTCCGAGCCTCGCGCCCGACGCTATGCGGCCCCGATGACGCGACGATGCGGCTCCTGGAAGGTTCCCAGGAGGCGCATCGACGAGAGGTGGGCGCAGGAGCGCGCGGGCGACGTGCCTAGGGTCAGTGGCCCACGACCACCGCGGCGCCCTCCGGCACGACCGGCCTCCGGACGAAGAACGACGCGGCGACGGCGAAGAGCGAGATGATCGCACCCACGAGGAACGCCGTCTGAACACCCGACGCCGTGGAAGCTACGACGCTCGCGCCGCCCTTCGCGGCGGCCGCCGCCCCGGTCGACAGCAGCGTGACGAAGAGCGCCGTGCCGATGCCGCCGGCGACCTGCTGGACCGTGCCCAGGATCGCGGAGCCGTGCGAGTAGAGGTCGGGGCGCACCGAGCCGAGCGAGGCCGTGAACAGCGGGGTGAAGGTCAGCGCCAGGCCGATGCTCAGGAGCACGTGGACGAACGGGATCACGTAGGCCGGCGTGCCCTCGCGGAGCACCATCGCCATGATCCACAGCGCGCCGCTGGTGAGGATCGAGCCGGCGATCAGCGGCGGCGTCGGCCCCACCCGGTCGTACAGCCGCCCGACGAACGGGGCGAGGACGCCCATGACCACGCCGCCGGGCAGGAGCAGCAGACCGGTGTCGAGAGTGGACAGCCCGAGGACGCTCTGCATGTAGATCGGGAGGATGATCAGCGTGCCGAACAGCGCCAGCATGCTGATGGCCATCATGACGATCGACACGGTGAACGTGGACGACGTGAAGGTGCGCAGGTCGAGGAGCGCGACGCCGCGCGGAGCCAGCCGCAGCTGCCGCCAGACGAACAGGGCGAGCGCGACGACGCCGACGACCACGGGGACGATCGGCGGAACGGGCTGCGGCGTGCCCGAGGCCGCCTCGCCGACGCTGGAGAGCCCGTAGAGCAGGCCGGCGAACGCGAACGCCGAGAGGATGACGGAGACGACGTCGAGCCTGTGCTTCTGCACCTCGGTGACGTTCTTCATCTTGACGGTGCCGAGCACCAGCGCGGCGATCGCGATCGGCAGCACGAAGATGAACATGAAGCGCCAGCTGAAGGCCTGCAGGATCAGCCCCGAGATGGTCGGGCCGATCGCGGGCGCCACCGAGATGACGATCGAGATGTTGCCCATCACGCGACCGCGGTGCTCGGGCGCGACGAGCGTCATCGCCGTGGTCATGAGCAGCGGCATCATGATCGCCGTGCCGCAGGCCTGGACGATCCGGCCGGCCAGGAGCTCGGGGAACGCGGGCGAGACCACCGCGATGAGCGTGCCCGCGCTGAAGAACGACATCGCGGCGATGAAGACAGCGCGCGTCGTGAACCGCTGGAGCAGGAAGCCCGTGATCGGGATCACGACCGCCATGGTCAGCATGAAGCCGGTCGTCAGCCACTGCGCCGTCGCCGCCGTCACGTGGAGGTCGACGATGAGCCGCGGCAGCGCGACGCTCATGATCGTCTCGTTGAGGATGACGACGAACGCCGACACGAGCAGGAGGCCGATGACCAGGCGGTTGCGCCCGGCGTCGGCGTCGGGCGACGCGGCGGTGGTCGGAGAGTCGGTCGAGAGGGTGGTGTTCGTCACAGGAGTCCTGACAGTGATCGTGGCAGCGGTCTACAGCTCGAACGGGTCGTGACAATCAGTATTCCCCCGGCCACCGACATTCACCAGGGCTTCACCTTCGAGGGCAGGATCGGGCGCCTGTACATTCGACGGGTGACCAGTGACGCCCCCATCCGCCGCTATGCCAAGGGCGACGCGAAGCGCCGGGAGATCCTCGAGGCCGCCCTGCGCGTGATCGCCGAGCGCGGCTACCGCAACTCCTCGCTGCAGGAGATCGCGGATGCCGTCGGGCTCACCAAGGCGGGCGTGCTGCACTACTTCGACTCGCGCGAGGACCTCCTGAAAGAGGTGCTCCGCGAGCGCGACGCGGCCGACGCCGCCCACCTCCTCCCGCCCGGCGGCGACAGCCTCTCGCTGCTCACGGCGACCGTGCAGTACAACCAGACCGTTCCCGGCCTCGTGCAGCTGTACTCCCGCCTCGTCGTGGAGTCCGAGGCCGCGGAGCACCCGGGCCACGCCTACATCGGCGAGCGCTACGCCGACATCGTCGCGAACCTCGCGGACGCCGTCCGGCAGCGCCAGGGCGCCGGAGAGGTCCGCGGCGACATCGACCCGGAGGCGGCGGCGAGGCTCCTCGTGGCGATGAGCGACGGGCTCCAGCTGCAGTGGATGCACGACCCGGGTGTGGACATGAGCGCCGCGTTCGGCACGATGCTCTCGCTGCTGGCGACGCCGGGCTCCTGAGGCCCCCGATGTGGGGTGGCATTCCAGATTCGACACAGACGTTGCCGTGTGCTAGTCTCTTGGTTGGTGTTCTGACGCAGACTCTCTCCCTGCGCCGCGGCCATTCTGACCGCCACACCACGCTCGTCCGCCAGACGAGGGCCTCCTGCGGAGTCGATCACGACTCGCGGGGAACCCCGCGTCGCGCGCATTCCACCGAGCACCGGCAGGTCTTGCGAGACCGGCCCACAGCACGCCGACTTCCGGCGTGCGCGACAGCACACGCGCTCACGCGCCGGCCGTCGCCACCGACATCGAAAGACAGCACCATGACAACCATCAACCTCCTCCGCATCGAAGGCGCAGTCGCCTCGACGCCCGTCCTGACCCACGACAACCTCGTCGAGTTCGTCGTCGTCGACGACGCCGCCCGCGAGTTCGTCGTCCGGATCCCGCGCACCGACCTCGGCGCGCCGCTGCACATCGGCGAGCGCGTCAGCGCCGCAGGAGCCGAGGGCTGGGTGATCCCGGGCCGCACCTGGGTCGCCGAGCCGAGCCGCACGATCCTGCAGGCCTCCGACGTCCAGCCCTCGGGCTACGCCTTCGCGGCGTAATCCCGAGCGCCGCCGGACAACGCGGCACCCCTAGCAAAGCGCCCCTCGAAGGGCTCCCCCCAACCCGGGGAGGGCCCCTTCGGGGGGCGCTCGCATTGGGGCCTACTGGCCCCTGACGGCCCCGATTACGGTTCTCGGCGAGGGGATCCACCCCTGTAGTCCAGGGGAAGGGACCACATCCATGCACGTTCGTCGTTCGCTCAGATCGAGAAGCACGGCCAGGCGCACCGCCGCCGTCGTCGCGCTCGCCGCCCTCACCGCCGGAGGCCTCTCGGCCATCGGCGCCTCGAGCGCCCAGGCCTCGACTCTCACCGCCTACGCGAACGCCGTGCCCAGCTGGGCGACGAAGGCGAACCTGTCGCCGAAGACGTCGTCGAGCGCCTCCTCGACCGCCCGGGTCCAGGGCGAGGTCTTCCTCTCCCTGCAGGACCAGGCCGGCGCCGAGGCCTTCGCCGCGGCCGTGTCCGACCCGACGAGCTCGCAGTACCGCCAGTACCTCAGCCCCTCCGACTGGATCGCGAAGTACGCGCCGACCCAGGCGACCTTCAATTCCGAGCTCTCGATGCTGCAGAGCAAGGGCCTCACGGTCACCGGCTCCCCCGCTAGCCGCCAGTACATCGTCTTCACCGGCACCCAGGCGCAGGTGAACGCCGCCTTCGGCACCAAGCTCGAGACGTACTCGGTGGACGGCCAGGACGTCGTCGCCCCGTCGACGGCCCCGTCGATCCCGAGCACCTACGCCGCTCACATCTCCGGCATCAGCCTCAGCCAGAGTCGTCTGCTCACCCGCCCCAAGACCGCGACGCAGTCCGGCGGAGCCACGGGCACGACGGGACTCCAGAATCTGGCCGCGACCCTGAGCCAGCCCAAGGGCACCCCGCTGCTGTCGACCCCGTGCTCGGCCTACGCCGGCCAGAAGATGGTCAAGATCCCGACCGCCTACGGCTCGACCAGCGCGGGCACCGCGAACTGCGGCTACACGCCGACCCAGCTCCGCGCGATCACGAAGACGACGAAGACGAGCGGCACCGGTCAGACCGTCGCCATCATCGACGCCTACAGCGCCCCCAGCGTCCTCCGCGACGCCAACACGTACTCCGCCCTGAAGAAGGAGAACGGCTTCGCGGCCGGCCAGTACGTCGACCTCACGCCCTCGCGCAGCACCTTCACCTCGCAGACCGCCTGCGGCGGGGTCGGCGGCTGGCAGGTCGAGCAGACCCTCGACGTCGAGGCCGTGCACGCGGTCGCGCCGGGAGCCAACGTCGTCTACCAGGGAGCCACGGACTGCGGCGCCGGAATGGACCTCGCCCTCTCGAAGGTCCTCGACCAGGGCCTCGCGAACCTCGTGAGCAACAGCTACGGCGGTGTCGGCGAGCCGCTGCTGGACGACCCGATCATCCAGGGCGAGGAGAACCTGCAGCTCCAGGCGGCGGGCGAGGGCGTCGGCCTCTACTTCGCCTCGGGCGACAGCGGTGACGAGTCGATCAACCTCCGTGGCAAGATCTCGACCGACTTCCCGGCCTCGTCGCCGTGGGTGACCGCCGTCGGCGGCACCGCCGCGGCCGTCGTCAAGAACAACACCGTGGCGTGGGAGACCGGCTGGGGCGACTCGCTCGACCAGGTGATCGTCGGCCCGAGCAAGAACAAGAAGTACCGCTACGCCCTGCCCGGCGTCTTCACCGGCGGCGCCGGCGGCGGCACGAGCAACATCACCTCGCGCCCCGCCTACCAGGCGAGCGTCACCACCTCCACCCGCCGCCAGGTGCCCGACGTCTCGGCTCTCGCCGACCCGTACACCGGCTTCGCGATCGGCTACCACCCCCTCACCTCGAGCGTCACCTACGCGACCGGCTCGTGGAAGGGCGCCGTCGCCGGCGGCACCTCGCTGGCCACGCCGATCCTGGTCGCCCAGATGGCGGCGATCCAGCAGGCGACCGGAGCCCGGATCGGCTTCGCGAACCCGATCCTCTACTCGCTGCACTCGTCGTCGCCGTCGACCTTCACCGACGTTCTCGGCCGCGCCAAGCCGGCTCTCGCCGCCTACACCGCGAGCGACCGCAGCTACGTCGTCACCTTCGGCGCCGACTCGTCGCTCAAGGTGGGCACCGGCTACGACAACCAGACCGGTCTGGGCGATCTGAACCTGACGAACGTCTCGGGCTTCGCGACGCCGCCGTCGAACAACTAGCGCGAGCCCCGGGGCACGGGCCCCGAGGTCTCGCCGACACGGAGGGTCACCGGCAGCACCACGCTCGCCGGTGACCCTCCCGCGAGCAGCTCCCCCACCGCGAGGCCGGCACGCCGGCCGCGCTCGTGGAGGGGCTGCTCGATCGTCGTGAGGCGCTGCTCGAGCCAGGGCAGGTCGGCCCCGTCGAAGCCGGTGACCGTGAGGTCCTCGGGCACGCGCAGCCCCCGGGCGGCCGCGGCCCGCAGTGCCCCCGCCGCGAGCATGTCGTTCTGCGCCAGGATCGCCGTGGGCCGTCGACCCGACACCGGCTCGTCCAGCAGACGCCCCGCGGCCACCGCCCCGGCCTCGAGGTCGCGGCCTCCCGCCTCCACCCGCCGGGCGTCGGGGAACACCGACGCGGTCGCCCGCAGGCGCTCGCGGATCGTCCGGTTGCCGATCGCCTCGAGGCCCCGGGCGACGGGTTCCGGGGCGCCCGGGGGCACGTGCTCCCCGACGCGGGTGGTGCGCATGACCACTCCGACGTCGACGTGGCCCAGGGAGCGCACGTGGTGCGCCACCTCGGCCGTGCCGCGGGCGTCGTCGATGTCGATGAGGACGATGCCGTCGAGGTGGGGGCCCTCGATGCCGACCATCGGGATCCTGCGGGCCTTGAGACCTGCCAGCAGCGAGTCGAACTCCTCGCCGCGCGTGACGAAGACCACCGCGTCGACCGGCATGGTGTCGAGCGGCCGGCCCCGCCCGAGCGAGTCGGCCCGGCCCGGGAGCAGGAGCTGCCCCACGTCGAGCTCGTCGAGCACCTCGCTCAGGCCGTCCATCGTGGCGATCGTCACCGGCGACTGGAACGCGCGGCGGATGCTCTCGGCCACGACGACGCCCACGATGCCGGAGCGCCCGCTCTTGAGAGACCTGGCCGTCGGGTTCGGCCCGGCGTAGTCGAGCTCGGAGGCGGCGAGCAGGATCCGGCGACGCGTCTCGTCGGTGATCGACCCGGTGCTCCTGAACGCGAGCGACGCCGTCGACGTGGAGACGCCCGCGCGCTTGGCCACGTCGGCGATGGTCACTCCGCGTCGACGGCTTGTGGTGGTCATTCGGTCACAGTACTGAGGGAAGCGGCGTCCGAGGCCCGTGTTCGCGCCGATCTCACTCGATCGCAACGTTTCGTTCACGCGGAGGTCACGGCGCCTGCGCACACTCTCCTCGCACGCATCGAAACGATGCGATTCGCATTCCCCCGACCGAAGGACTCACATCCCCGTGACCAGACGCCGTACCTTCGTGGCCCTCGCGGCCGCAGCGACCGCCACGCTCGCCCTCGCCGGGTGCGCACCGACCACCTCCGCCTCCGTCGGAACCGCCGCCACCTCCCAGGCCGTCACCGGCACCAAGGGCACCGTCACCGTCTTCATCTCGGGTGACACCAACGTGCAGAGCCTCTGGGACGACGCGATCATCCCCGCCTTCGAGAAGGCGAACCCGGGCGCCACCGTCAAGACCCAGCTCGACCTCCACGGCGAGCACGACGCGCAGACCCTGGCCAAGCTCACCAGCGCGGTCAAGGCCGGCGACGACCCGGGCTACGACCTCATCGACGCCGGCTTCATCCAGGCCGCGGGATCGGCGAACCTCCTCGAGAACGTCTCGTCGACGAAGATCTCGAACCTCGCCACCGTCCCGGCCGCGACCGTGAAGGCCGGCGACGGCTACGGGATCCCCTACCGCGCCTCCTCCGTGCTCCTCGCCTACGACGCCGACAAGGTGAAGACCCCGCCGAAGACGCTCGACGCTCTCCTGAAGTGGATCAAGGCCAACCCCGGCCAGTTCGCCTACAACTCGCCGTCGACCGGCGGCTCCGGCGGCGCCTTCGTCACCACCGTGCTCGACAAGTACCTCTCGGAGTCGACCCGGAAGAAGATGGAGACGACGTACGACAAGGACGACGAGTCGCAGTGGGACAAGGGCTTCGACGAGCTCGCCTCGCTGAACAAGTCGATGTACCAGAACGGCGTCTACCCGAACGGCAACGACGCGGTGCTGCAGCTCCTGGGCACCGGCGGCATCGAGATGGCTCCGGTCTGGAGCGACCAGGTGATCACCGCGAAGAACAGCGGCACCCTCGGCTCGAACATCAAGTACACGCAGATCTCGAACCCGTCGTTCACCGGCAGCGCGTCGTACCTCGGCATCCCGAAGACGGCCGCCCACAAGGCCGTCGCCGAGAAGCTCGCGAACTTCGTGCTCTCGTCGAAGGGCCAGGCGCTGATCGCGAAGTCGATCGCCGGGTACCCGGTCATCTCGCTCGACAACGTGCCGGCCTCGACCCGCGCCCAGTTCGCCGCGGCGTCGCCCTCGACGCTGCGCCCGAGCTACTACAGCACCACCTCGGCCGACATGTCGAACCTCTGGAACTCCAAGGTCCCCGGCAAGTGACGGCCCTCCGATCCGGCAGCCCCGCCCGGATCGGCACCTCGCGGCGGGTCTCCACCGAGACCCGCCGCGCAGGCGTCGGATTCCTCATGGCGCTGCCGCCCATCGTCCTGCTGGCGGTCTTCGTCGGCTTCCCCGTGCTGCTCGCCATCGGCTTCACGTTCGGGTTCACCGGAGGCCTGAACTCGACGATCGCGGCGATCGGCACCGGCACCCGCACCGCCACCACCTGGTTCGGCACGGTCGCCGCCTACGGCGACGTCTTCTCGGACCCCCGCTTCTTCCGCGACCTCGGCGTGACCCTGGCCGTCACCGCGATCTCCACGGCGGTGACGCTCGTGGTCTCCGTCGCCCTCGCCCTGAACCTCCGCCTGCGCGGCGGACGCCTCGCGTCGGTGTTCGTCGGACTCGCCGTCGTGCCGATGTTCATCCCGGTCGTCATCGCGTCGTGGGCGATCCTGACCTTCTACGCGAGCGACGGGTTCCTGCGCACACTCCTGATCCACGTCGGCATCTCGGCGCCGATCTGGGGCTACACCACCACCGGCGTCGTCATCGGCTCGATCTGGACCTCGCTGCCGTTCGCCACCCTCATGGCGACCTCCGGCATCCAGGCGGTGCCCGACGCGATGATCGAGGCCGCCCGCGACGCCGGCGCCTCGACCCGCGCCGTGATCGCCCGAGTGCTGATCCCGATGGCGGGCACACCGCTCGTCATCGCCGGCACGTTCACGGCGATCGGCGTCATCGGCTCGTTCACCGTGCCGTACTTCATCGGGCCGAACGCGCCGAGCATGCTCGGCGTCGACATCTCCAGCTACTTCCAGTCGTACAACCGGCCGCAGGAGTCGGTGGTCATGGCGGTCATCGTGTTCCTCATGGCCTCCGGGATCGCCGTGTTCTACGTCTGGGCGAACTTCCGCACCGCCAAGAAGGAGGGGAGGGTGTGATGAGCGCGATGACACCTCCGCGGGCAGGCTCTCGGATCCTGCGCCGCATCGTCACCGCCGTGGTCTTCGCGATCGTGGCCGTCTTCATCCTGGGGCCGCTGGTGTGGCTCGCCGCGCACGCGTTCGCGGTGACCTGGAACTACCCGGCGCTCGCCCCGACCGGCTTCACGCTGCGCTGGTGGGGAGTCGTCTTCGACAACCCGTCGCTCGCGGCCGCCGTGAAGAACTCGCTCTGGTTCACGCCGATCGTCGTGATCTGCTCGATGGTGATCTGCCTGCCGGCGGCGTACGCGTTCTCGCGGTTCAGCTTCCCGGGTCGGCGGTTCTTCCTGATCGGGCTGTTCGCGACGAACGCGTTCCCGAAGATGGGGCTGTTCGTCTCGATGGCGTCGCTCTTCTACGGGCTGAACCTCATGAACTCGGTGCTCGGCATCGTGATCGTGCAGCTGATCGGGACGGTGGTCTTCATGACCTGGATCCCGGCGGCGGCGTTCTCGGCCGTGCCCCGGAACCTCGAGGAGGCGGCGCGCGACGCCGGCGCCTCGCGGCTCGGCACGTTCCTGCGGGTGACGCTGCCGATGGCGCTGCCCGGGATCCTCGTCGCCGTGCTCATGTCGTTCCTCGCCTCGTTCGACGAGGCGCAGGGCACCTACCTCGTGGGCGCGCCGACGTACCTGACCATGCCGACCGAGATGTACACGCTCGTGCTCAACTACCCCCGTCAGGTCGCGGCCGTGTTCGCGATCCTGCTCTCGATCCCCTCCGTCGTCCTGCTGCTCGTCGCCCGGAAGTACATCATGGGCGGGCGCCTGGCAGAGGGCTTCCAGATCCGATAGGCCCCTCATGACCACGACCATCGCTCCCCCGACCGCCCGCACGTCGGGCGTCGACGCGGCCCCCGGACTCGAGATCCGCGGGATCTCGAAGGTGCTCTCGGGCCGCACCATCGTCGACTCGTTCGACCTCACTCTGGCCCGCGGCGAGCTCGTCGCCCTGCTCGGCCCCTCCGGCTGCGGCAAGACCACCACGCTCCGCATGATCGCCGGGTTCCTCGAGCCCGACACCGGCGCCGTCGTCATCGACGGGCAGGACGTCACCGCGCACGGCCCCGAGAAGCGCCCGAGCGCCATGGTGTTCCAGAACTACGCGCTCTGGCCGCACCTCACCGTCTACAAGAACGTCGCCTTCCCGCTGGCGATCAAGCGGCTGCCCAAGGCCGAGATCCGCACCCGCGTCATGGCCGCGCTCGAGACCGTCAACCTCGCGCACCACGCGAACTCGCGCCCCGCGCACATCTCGGGCGGCGAGCAGCAGCGTGCAGCGCTCGCGCGGGCGATCGTGCAGGAGCCGGAGCTGCTGCTGCTCGACGAGCCGCTGTCGAACCTCGACGCGAAGCTGCGCGTGCGAGTGCGCGAGGAGATCCGCGACATCCAGCAGCGACTCGGCATCACCACCGTGATGGTCACGCACGACCAGGAGGAGGCCCTCGCGATCTCCGACCGGGTCGCGGTGATGAACGGCGGGCGCATCGAGCAGGTGTCGGCGCCCGCGGAGCTCTACGCCCGGCCCGAGACCGAGTTCGTGGCCGGGTTCATCGGCAGCATGAACTTCCTCGACGGGCCGACGTTGGCGGCGGCGCGCGCCGCCGGCTCGGGGGCCGACCGCTGGGCGGTCCGGCCGGAGGACGTCCGCTGGAGTCCGGAGAACCCGACCGAGCCCACCGACGCGACCCCGTGCGAGGTCCGCCGCGTCCTCCCCCACGGGCACTTCGCCGAGCTGGTGCTCGACGTCGACGGCCTCGAGCTGCGCTCCGTCGCGACCGGCGCGCTCCCCGCCCCGGGCGACCGCGGCCACGTCACCCTTGACAACGTCCGCCACTACCGCGACGGGCGGCTGGTCGAGGCCGAGGCCCCGACCGCACCCGCAGGAGCCGCCGAGTGACCGCCCCGACCGAAGCCCGCCGGGCCACCACCGCCCTCGCGGCGCACCGCGGCGACTCGTCGCGCTTCCGCGAGAACACCGTCGCCGCGATCGAGTCGGCGCTGGAGGCGGGCGCGCCCACGATCGAGATCGACGTGCGGACGACGCAGGATTCCGAGGTGATCCTGCTCCATGACGCCACCCTGGAGCGCCTCTGGGGACTCGATTCCCGCATCGCCGACCTGACCTGGCCCGAGGTCTGCGAGCTGGGCGGCGGCGACCTGCGGATCCCGCGCCTCGCCGACGTGCTGCCGCTGTTCGAGGGGTCGCCGTCGACGCTCCTCATCGACATGGACTCGACCGGCCCGGCCCTCGCCGCGCAGGCGGTCGTGGCCGCGTGCGCCGCGGCGGCCCGCGAGCGCGGTGCGTCCCCGGCGAACGTGGCCTGGTGCGGCCTCCTCGACGCCATGCGGCTGATCCGCGAGGCCGACGCCGACGCTGCGATCTGGATGCCGTGGGCCGACTCCGAACCGCCCACCGCCGCCGACCTCGAGGGCCTCGCGCCCTCCGTCGTCAACCTCCCCCACCTCGTCGTCGGCCCGGCGCTCGTCGACGCGGTCCACGCCCTCGGCGCCCGCGTCAGCTGCTGGACCGTCGACGACGTCGTCCAGGCCCGCCACCTGCAGGCCATCGGCGTCGACTCGATCACCACCAACAGGCTGCAGGATCTCCGAGACGCCCTCGGCGACGGCGCCCTCGCGACCGGCACGCCGGCCGCGGAGGCGGCGGAGAGCCCGGCGGACTCCCGTCGACGGGCCCGTCTGGTCGCCTCCGCCCTCGGATCCTGGGCCATCGAGTACGTGCGCACGCACCCGGTCGGCGACGTCGCGACCAAGAAGAACCCGGCCGACCACGTGACCGAGATCGACCGCGCCATCGAGCGCGGCGTGCGGGCTGTGATCGGCGCGCAGTTCCCCGAGCACTCGTTCGTGGGCGAGGAGTACGGCGGCAGCGCCGACGGCGGGCCGTGCTGGTACCTCGACCCGGTCGACGGCACGGCGAACCTCGCCAACGGCGTTCCGTGGACGAGCTTCTCGCTCGCGCTCGTCGAGGGGGGCGTGCCCGTCGTCGCGGTCGTCGCGGACCCCTGGCGCGGGGTGGTCGTGGAGGCGCAGGCGGGCGAGGGGGCGTGGGTCGGCTCTCGCCGGCTCCTGCTGCCGGAGGCCGACTGGGATCGCAGCGTCGACCCGCTGCGCGGAGCCATCGTGAGCACCGAGCTGGCCGGGCACCGACCCTGGCACGGCATGCTCGACCTCGTCGACGCTCTGGCGGACCGGTTCTGCACCACGAGGATCATGGGCTCGGGCACCCTCACCCTCGCCGGAGTCGCCCTCGGACACGGAGCCGGCGCGGTGATCGGGTCGTTCGGCGCGGTCGACCACCTCGCGGCGGCCCTCATCGTGCGGGAGGCCGGCGGGGTCGTGCTCGACGAGAACGGGCGCGACACGCTCTTCCCGTCGTGGGGCGGGATCCTCGCGGCCCGCGACCGGCGGACGGCGGAGGCGCTCTTCGCGCTGTGGAGGAACGGGATCGCCTGCGACGCGTCGCGCGGCTGAGAGGTCGAGGGGGCGGCGCCTGCAGACGTCACGCATCCCGCAGGTCGTCGCACCTCGCGTTGCACGACTGCACGTTTTCACTTGTGGAAATTTGCACTGCAGGCAATAATTGACGCATGGCACCCGAACAGCTCGGCCTCCGCGACCGAAAGCGCGAGGAGACCCGCAACCGTCTCGAGGCGGCGGCGGTCACCCTCGTCCTCCGCGACGGTCTCGACCACGCCACCGTCGACTCGATCAGCTCGATGGCCGACGTGTCGCCCCGTACCTTCTTCAACTACTTCGACACGAAGGAGGACGCGATCCTGGGCATCAAGGACATCGATCTGACGCCCGAGATCGTGGCCGAGCACATGCACCGCTCCGACGGGGCGGACGTCGTCGAGTCGACCGTCACGCTGCTCCTGTCGCTCATCAGCCCCACCATCGAGGGCAAGACCCTGCACGAGCAGCGCCACGAGGTGCTCCGGCGCCACCCCCAGCTGTTCGGTCGGCACATGGCGCAGATGACCCGCATGGTCGAGCCGCTGCTCGACGCCGTGACCACCGTGCTCGAGCACGACGGCGACGAGCGGGTCGTCGACCGCCAGCAGGCCGAGGTGCTGCTGAGCCTCTGCGGCGGCGCGGTCCGCGCGGCCGTCAAGGAGTGGGTGGCGCTCGGCGACGACGTCCCGGTCGAGTGGGTGCAGCCCCGAGCGATCGAGCTCGTCCGCACGCTCCTCGACCGCCTGGGCTGAGCGCGCGCCTCCGCCCCTGCGACGAATCGTGATGGTTCGTCAAGTCCTCTGTTTTGCCGTCTGGCCCGCGACCGGCGCTCCCGCCACACTTGCGGAATGCCCGATCACCGACCTTCCGAGCGTCCCGTCGCTCCCCGCCCCGCCGAGATCGCTCTGATCGTCCTGGCGGTGGCCTCGGGCGCCGTACTGGTGACGGGCGTCGTCCGCACCCTCGTCACGGGCGAGACCGGGCTCTGGCCGCTGGCGGCGGCGATCATTCTCGCGGCGAGCCTCACGCTCATGCGGTCGATCCGGCGGACCCGGGGCGCAGGAGCCGACCGCACCCCGACCGCACGACGGCTCGACGCGGGCGCGGCGATCCGCGGCGAGACCCAGCCGAGGCCTGCGCGCCGAGGCTAGGCGCTAGCTCATCACGGGCGAGTCGACCGTCGGGCGCTCCCGGCGGCCCTGGCGGATCGACGAGGGCGTGACGCCCAGATCGCGACGGAGCGACGGCGCCAGGACGACCCGGCGGCGGCCCGAGGCGCTGCGCCAGGTGAGGACCACCGGCGGCACCGACTCGGCGGCGCGATGCGCCTCGAAGGCGTTCGTCCAGGCGCGCTTGACCGGCACGACCGTGCTCGCGTGCGCGTCGATCTCGCCGACGCGGACCGACGACACGACGTCGCCCGCGGTGTCCAGCAGCTCGACGTGGATGCCGCGGACGTCGTGGGCCGAGTGGTTCTCCACGCGGACGCCGTACGACACGTAGCCCTTCTTGAACGACGTCGCGGCGAGGTGCTCGTGCGTGCGGCGATCGAGCCAGCTGCGGAAGACGGTGACGGCGAGCGGTGACTCGACGCTGCGGATGACGGGGACCTGGGCGTCCTCCTGCTTGCGGATCGAGCGGGCGGTGAGCCCGAGGACCACGGCGACCGGGGTGCCGACGACGACCGCGCCGAGGGTCTTGAGGATCGGAGACACCATCAGCGCGCTGCTCCCGAAGTCATGTGCATACCTCGATTCTGCACCCGCCAGCTTGGAGGACACGGACGGAACAAAGACGGGGCCGGATTCTTGGACAGGTCCGCGACGGGCGCACCGCGCGCGCCAGTGTTGAATGGTTGTCGCCCCAGGAGTCGCACCAGTCCGAGGAGATCCCCATGAAGCCGCTGCTGAACCGCCGAGTCGCCGTGACCGGAATCGGTGTCGTGACCCCGAACGGGATCGGCGTCGACGCGTTCTGGAAGAGCCTGTTCGAGCCCGCACCGCACGTCGACGTGCGGCGCGTCGACGAGGAGGCCCTCGACGCCCGTCGCCTGATGACCCACAAGAACGCCAAGAACTCCGACATCGTGACGCGGATGGCGATCGTCGCCGCCGACGAGGCCCTGCGCGACGCCGGCCTGCTGAAGATCGACCCCGACGCGCCGAACCCCGCCGAGTCCGACGTCGCCGAGCTCGTCGACGGCATCGACCACGAGCGCGCCGCCATCTCGATCGGCAACGGCATGGGCGGCGTGCAGACGCTGGCCGACCAGATCCTGATCCTCGACAAGAAGGGCGCGCGCATGGTGTCGCCGCACCTCGTGCCGATGGTCATGCCGAACGCCCCCGCCGGCGCCCTGAGCATCCGGTACCGCTTCGAGGGCGGCGCGACGACGATCAGCACCGCCTGCGCCGCGGGCACGGACGGCATCGCGGCCGGCGCACGCCTCATCGCCCAGGGCTCCGCCGACCTCGTCATCGCCGGCGGCACCGACTCCAGCCTCACCCCCGTGTGCCTCGCCGGGTTCTCGAACATGCGCGCCATGTCGAAGACCGGCTTCTCGCGCCCGTTCGATCGCGACCGCGACGGCTTCGCGGCGGCCGAGGCGTCCGGAATCCTGATCCTCGAGCCGCTCGAGGCCGCCCAGGCCCGCGGCGCCCACGTCTACATGACGATCGACGGCGCCGCCTCGACGACCGACGCCTACCACGTCACCGCGCCGGCTCCGCACGGCACGGGCGCCGAGCGCACCATGCGCCTGGCCCTCGACGACGCCGGCCTCACCCCCGACCAGATCACGCACATCAACGCGCACGGCACGGCGACCGGCCTCAACGACCAGGCCGAGAGCGAGGCCGTCGAGCGCGTGTTCGCCGGAACGTCGCCCGTCGTCACGAGCATCAAGGGCGTCACCGGGCACTCGTTCGGCGCCGCCGGCGCCATCGAGGCCGTGTCGGTGGCCCTGACGATCGAGCGGAAGACGATCCCGCCGACGATCGGCCTGGAGAACCTCGACCCCGAGATCCACCTCGACATCCCGACCGAGGGTCGCGACTGGACCCCCGGCCCCGTGCTCTCGAACAGCTTCGGCTTCGGCGGGCACAACGGGTCGATCGTCTTCTCCCCGGTCGCCTGACGCAGCCGCCCGGCCGACCGGCTCCGGGCTCCTAGACTCGACGCGATGAGCCTGCCCGACCGACGTGCACCCGCGGAGCACCCCGCGTGGCCCGTGCTGGCGTACGCCGTCGCCCTGGCTCTGTTCGCGGCACTCCCGGTCGAGCTGGCGCCGCTCGCGCGGGCGGCCGTGCTCTTCGCCCTCGTCGCGGTCGGCATCCCCCTCGTCCTCCTCAACCCCCGCAGGCTCGAGCGTGAGACCCGCTGGTCGCGAGTCCTCGCCCGGGGGGCGGTGCTCGTCCTGGCGGCGGCGAACCTCGCCGCGATGGGCCTGGTGAGCTGGCTGCTCCTGGCGACGACGGGCGCAGGAGCAGGCCGACTCTTCCTCGCGGCCCTGCAGATCGCCGTGATCCACGTCCTCGCCTTCGGCCTCGTCTACTGGGACGTCGACCGCGACGGCCCGGTGGCCCGCCGACTCCACGGCCGCTGGCCGGGGCGACCGGACTTCCTCTTCTCCCGCGACATCGACCACTCGGGGTACCGCCCGGAGGGCAGCCGCGCCGCCGCGCGCCGCACCTGGATGCCCGCGTACCTCGACTACCTCCGGCTCGCCCTCTCGACCCTCCTGCTGCTGCCGGGCGGGACGACCCCGGCCTCACCCCGAGCCAAGGCCCTCACGATCGTCGAGGCCTTCACGTTCTTCGCGCTCGCCGGCGTCGTCGTCGTCCGGGCGATCGCCCTCGCTCTCTGACCTCCGCGCACCCGAAGACAGTTGGTTCGAGAATCGAACCATCAGGCGTACAGTGGGTCGCATGGTCGATCACGACACCCTCATCGCCGCCGTCCGCGCCCTGGCTCGCGCCTCACGTGTGGTCGAGCGGGCCAGCGACGGCCTCAGCTTCGCCGACTACCGCGTCCTCGCGGCCGTCTCGAGCGGCGAGGAGCGCGCCTCACGGCTGGCCGCCCGCCTCGCCGTGGGTAAGCCGGCGATCAGCGCGACGGTCGAGTCGCTCAGCAAGCGCGGGCTCCTGCGCCGCGACGCCGTCGAGGGCGACGCCCGCGCGACCTCGCTGACGGTGACCGACGAGGGGCGCGAGCTCTTCGAGCGGATGGAGGGGAGGATGGCGAGGCAGCTCGAGCTCCTGGCCGAGCGGGCTCCTGATCCTGCGGCCCTGATCTCGAGCCTCGCGACCCTGGGGGACGCCGTCGAGGAAGCCGTGGCCGAGCGTCGCGCGAAGGAGGCGCAGGCGTGAGCCGCGTCTCTCGCCGGGCGCGCACGACGACGACGCCCGACCAGGCCGAGGGGTGGATCCGGCGGCTCTGGCGCTACATGCTGCGCCACCGCCGCAGCGTCTTCATCTCGCTCGGGGCAGCCCTCGCCGGCAGCCTGTGCCAGGTGGCCGTGCCCCTCGTCGCCCGACAGATCGTCGACGGCGTCATCGTCGAGAAGACGAGCCCGTTGATGCCCTGGCTCGTCCTGCTCGTGGCGCTGGCCCTGGCCACCTTCTGCTTCACCTACCTACGGCGCTACCGCGGCGGCCGGGTGGCCCTCGAGGTGCAGAACGACCTGCGCAACGACATGCACGACCACCTGCAGAAGATGGACTTCGCGTCGCTCGACCGGATGCCCACCGGCCAGCTGGTCAGCCGCGCCAACTCCGACTCCACGCTCGTGCAGGGGCTGCTCAACATGCTGCCGATCATGAGCGGCAACGTGATCCTCATGATCCTGTCGGTGGTGGTCATGTTCACGCTGTCGCCGCTGCTCGCGATCATCTCGCTCGTCATGGTGCCGGTGCTCGTGGTGACCGCGTACCGGATGCGCGCGAAGATCATGCCGGCGACCTGGGACGCCCAGCAGCGCGAGGGCGAGGTAGCGCAGATCGTCGACGAGGACGTCAACGGCGTGCGCGTCGTCAAGGCGTTCGGCCGCGAGCGCCGCGAGGTCGAGCACATGGCGTCGGTCGCGACGGGACTCTACGGCTCGCAGATGCGATCGGTGCGGATCCAGTCGAGGTTCCAGCCGCTGCTCGAGTCGATCCCGACGCTCGGGCAGGTGGCGATCCTCGCGCTCGGCGGCTGGCTGGCGCTCCACGGTCAGATCTCCATCGGCACCTTCCTCGCCTTCACGAGCTACATCGCGTCGCTCATGGCGCCCGCGCGCCAGCTCGCCGGCGTGCTCACGATCGGCCAGCAGGCCCAGGTCGGAATCGAGCGCATCTTCCAGCTCATCGACCGCGAGCCCGCCATCCAGTCGGCGCCGGACGCCGTCGACCTGGTCGACATCTCCGGAGAAATCGTCTTCGACCGCGTGTCGTTCGGCTACGACCCGGTGGCCGACGCCGCCGATTCCGGAGAAGCCGACGAGGACGCCGCGCCGACGCATCTCGCGCTCGACGGGCTCGACCTCCGCATCTCCGCGGGCGAGCGGGTGGCCCTCGTCGGGCCCTCCGGCAGCGGCAAGTCGACCGTCGCGTCGCTCGTGGCGCGCTTCTACGACCCGACGGGCGGCCGCGTGACGCTCGACGGCCACGACCTCCGCGACGTGACGCTGCCGTCGCTCCGCTCGTCGATCGGCATGGTCTTCGAAGACAGCTTCCTGTTCTCCGACACCGTCGGGGCGAACATCGCCTACGGCCGTCCGTCGGCGACGCAGGAGGAGATCCGTCACGCCGCCGAGGTCGCCCACGCGACCGCGTTCATCGACGCGCTGCCGAAGGGCTTCGACACGGTCGTCGGCGAGCGCGGCCTCAGCCTCTCGGGCGGCCAGCGGCAGCGGCTGGCGCTCGCGCGGGCGATCCTGGCCGACCCGCGCATCCTGGTGCTCGACGACGCCACGAGCGCCATCGACGCGTCGACCGAGCAGTCGATCCACGACGCCCTCCGCGACGAGCTCCGGAACCGCACGGTCCTGCTCATCGCGCACCGCGAGTCGACCCTGCACCTGGCCGACCGCATCGTCGTGCTCGACCACGGCCGCGTCGTCGACGAGGGCACCCACGACGAGCTCGCGGAGTCGAGCGCTGTCTACCGAGCGCTCATCACCGGCCTGGACGAGGACGAGACCGACGACACGGCGGCCGCGGCCGCCTCCGGGGACATCGACGCGCTGAGCCGTCTGGCCGCGGCGTCCGCTCGCGACGGGGCGGGCGGCACGACCGCGAGCGCGTGGGGCGACGATCCGTCGGCGGCGCGCGCGACCGGCGGAGCGGCCGGCCCGGGCGGCGGCCTCGGCATGGGCCTCGGGGGCGGAGGCCGAGGAGGCGGCGGCAAGGGCATGGCTGCGATGTTCGCGGCGACCCCCGAGCTCCTGGCCCGCGTGGCGGCCCTCGGCCCGATCAAGGACGTCCCCCGCGTCGACGTCGACGCCGAGTCGGTGCAGGAGCGCGACTTCTCGCTCGGTACTCTGCTGCGGCAGTTCCGGAAGCCGCTCCTGCTCTCGCTCCTCTTCGTCGTGATCGACGCGGTGGCGGGCCTCGTCGGCCCGTACCTGGTGAAGACCGGCATCGACGGCGGCGTGCAGCAGGGCTCCGAGGTGGTGCTGTTCGCCGCGGCCGGCCTGTTCCTGGTCGTCACGCTCGCCGACCTCGCCGACGGCATGGCCGAGACGTTCGTCACCGGGCGCGTGGCGCAGCGGATCATGCTGAACCTGCGGGTGCGGATCTTCGCGCAGCTCCAGCGGCTCTCCCTCGACTTCTACGAGCGCGAGATGGCCGGCCGGATCATGACCCGCATGACCACCGACGTCGACCAGTTCGAGTCGCTGATCGAGAACGGCCTGCTCTCGGCGCTCGTGTCGATCGTGACCTTCGTCGGCGTCGGCGTCGCCCTCGTGCTCATCAACCCCGAGCTCGGCGGCCTCGTGCTCATCGTCGTCGTGCCGCTCGCGGCGGCCACCGTGCTGTTCCGCAACCGGTCGTCGCGCCTGTACGACGAGGCGCGCGAACGCATCGCGATCGTCAACGCCGACTTCCAGGAGAGCCTCTCGGGCGTCCGCGAGTCGCAGGCCTTCACGCACGAGCGGGCCACGACGGAGCACTTCCACGGGCTCGGCCGCCGCTACCTCCAGAGCAGGATCGCGGCGCAGCGCCTCGTGGCGACGTACTTCCCGTTCGTCCAGTTCCTCTCGGGGATCGCCGACGTCATCGTCCTCGGGGTCGGCGCCACCCTCATCGCGCACGGCCACCTCACGAGTGGCGCCCTCATCGCGTTCCTGCTCTACATCGACATGTTCTTCTCGCCGATCCAGCAGCTCTCGCAGGTCTTCGACTCGTGGCAGCAGACCAGAGTGTCGGTGTCGCGCATCTCCGACCTCATGAAGCTCGAGACCCTCACCCCCGAGGCGCAGGAGCCCACGACCCCGCCCCGCCTGTCGGGCGCGATCACCCTCCGGGGCGTGCGCTTCTCGTACCCGACGGTGTCGCCGCGACCCGGGGCGGGCGAGCGTCGGGGCCCGAACGACCGTCGGTCGCTCAGTCTCGCCCCGGCTCCTGCGCCCAAGGCCCCCGAGGCGCTGAAGGACATCGCGCTCGACATCGCCCCCGGCGAGACCGTCGCGCTGGTGGGCGAGACCGGCGCCGGCAAGTCGACCGTGATGAAGCTCATCGCGCGCTTCTACGACCCCGACGCCGGCGGCGTGCTCGTCGACGGCATGGACCTGCGGTCGCTCGACCTCGTGGGGTTCCGGCGACAGCTGGGGTATGTGCCGCAGGAGGCGTTCCTGTTCACCGGCACGGTGCGCGACAACATCGCCTACGGCCGGCCGAACGCGTCGGATGCCGAGGTCGAGGCCGCCGCCCGAGCGGTGGGCGCCCACGAGTTCGTCACCGAGCTGCCCGGCGGGTACCACCACGTGCTCTCCGAGCGGGGCCGGTCGCTGTCGGCGGGGCATAGGCAGCTGATCGCGCTGGCACGGGCCGAGCTCGTCGACCCGGCGATCCTGCTGCTCGACGAGGCCACCTCGAACCTCGACCTGCTCACCGAGGCGCGCGTGACGGCGGCCATGCAGACCGTCGCGACCGGGCGCACCACGGTGGTGATCGCGCACCGGCTGCAGACGGCGCGAGCCGCCGACCGCATCGGGGTGCTGGCCGGCGGCCGTCTCGCCGAGGTCGGCAGCCACGACGAGCTGCTCGAGCTCGACGGGCACTACGCGGCGATGTGGCGGGCGTACGAGGCCGTGGAGGTGTCGTAGGGCGTCCTTCGCGATCCTGCGACCCGCTGTGGAGGCGCTGGGACCGAGCCGAGCCGAACCGGGTAGTATGGGTGGGTAGAGGAAGGACGACACCTGATGCCCAGGCGACCACGAGCCCATCGGTCGGATCGGTCGCCCGCGACGCACGGGGTGTCCCTCTGGGATCGCGTGCTCATGCACGACATCGGCCTCGTCAAGCTCGACGCCGCGGGGCGCGTGCTGCTCTGCCTGCCCGCCTCGATGGCCGCCGGCTTCGCGGTGTCGCTGCTGTTCGGGCTGCCCGCGATCGTCGGGATCATGCTCGGCGCCCTGCCGGCCTTCCTCAGCTGCTTCGTCGTCGTGGACGTCAAGACGTCGCGCGTCGCCGCGCGCTGCGCCGCGCTCTACGTGCCGTTCGCGGTCGCGCTGTTCTGCAGCATCGCGCTCCGCGAGTTCCGGGTGCTCGAGCTCGTGCTCATCGTCCTGCTGCTGTTCGTGCAGTTCTACGCGTCGAAGTTCGGCGTCTTGGCCGGCGACTTCGGCGCGGGGCTGTTCGCGGCCTACCTGTGCGGGCTGCTGCTGCCGCTGCCGCTGGCGTCGTTCCCGGCGCTCGCGCTGATCTTCGCGGTGTCGCTCGCCGCGACGATCGTCGTGCGGAGCGCCGTCTTCCACCCCGACGCCTACCGGTCGCTCATGCGGACGCGGCGGGCATTCCTCGCCTGGCAGACGCGCGTGCTCGAGTCCGCGGTCGACGTTCTGGGCGCCTCCTCGGGCGAGCACGCGACCAGCGGCCGGGGCGCAGGATCGCGGGAGCTCGCCCGCCTGAGACGCCGCCGCGCCCGCTCCCACGAGGCCGCCCTCATCGCCGACGGCCTCCTCGCCCAGCCCGGGTCCGGCCCGACCGGCGAGACCGCCCAGCGCCTCCACTCGCTGCTCTTCGACACCGAGCAGGCCGTCGACGGCATCGCCCGCGTCGCGACCGAGCTCCACGCGGCGGGTGCGCCCGCCGTCGTCCGCGAGGGCGTCGCCGGCGCCGTCCGGCTCGTCCTCGAGCGGTCGGGGCGGGAGGGCGACAGAGCGGCCCGCAGACTGCTGGCGTGGGCCGACTCGGAGCCCGAGGTGCTGGGCGACGCGCGCTGGGCGAACGCCGTTCACCGGGTGGCGCTGCTCCTGAGCGACCTGCACTCGACCGTCGCCGCCTGGCAGGAGGTGCGCCGCGACCTCGAGTCGTCGGGCGAGGGCGTGCCGTTCGAGTCGCCCGTGGTGCTCATGATGGGCCGACCGTCGGGCGCCGGCCCGGTGCTGGGCGACGAGCTGGCCTCGGGTGGGCTTCGCGGGCCGTGGAAGCGCTTCAAGGTCTCGCCGGCCCTGCGCACGGCGATCCAGGCGTCGATCTCGGTCGCGCTCGTCGAGCCGATCGCGCTGCTGCTCGACGGGCAGCGGTTCTACTGGGGCGTCATCGGCGTGATGGTGGTGCTCGCGGGCACGAACTCCACCCACGACCGGGTGCGGAAGATGATCAGCCGCGGAGCGGGCACGGTCATCGGCGGCGTCATCGGCGTCTCCCTCGTCGACCTCGTCGGGCTGGACCACCCGTGGTGGACCCTCGTGATCGTCGTGGCCTCCCTCACGCTCGGCATGTACGGATTCGGGCGCGCCTACGTCTTCTGGGTGATCGGCCTCGTCGTCACGCTGTGCCAGGTCTACAACTACTCGGGCCAGTTCAGCGACTCGCTGATCGCGTACCGCCTCGTCGAGAACCTCCTCGGCGGTCTCGTCGCCGTGATCGTGAGCGCGGTCGTGCTGCCGATCGCGACCGGCGCGATGATCCGGCGCGCGGTGATCCGTCAGCTGGCGTCCGTGCGCGGGTTCCTGGAGGCGGCCGGCGGGTTCGCCGTGACGGGAGCGGCCCGCACCGCAGGTGCCGCGGGCGACGGGGCCGAGAGCGCCGCCCTGCTGCGGAACGCCTCGCGCGCCGTCGACCAGGCGACGTACCAGCTCGACTCCGTGCTGCAGCCGATCGTGCGCTTCCCCACCGGCGGCGGCGATCGCCGCGACGACGCCACCCGGACGGCCCTCGCGGGCGTCGCGGTCACGCTGCGGGGCATCGCCTACCGCGGCGAGCGCAACCGGGCGCTGACCGAGGCGCACGCCGACCAGGTGCGCGCAATCGTCGAGGTCTTCTCGGGGTCGCTGACGGCGCTCTCGGAGGGCGTGGCTCGGTCGGGAACTCCGGAATCCGGTGTCGCCCGCGCCGTCTCGACGGCCACCGGGGCGATTCGCGTCGTCGATTCCGGAGAAGCCGACGCAGGCAACGCGGCGCGTCGGGTTCCCGCCGCGCCGCGCGCCGCCGCGACGCGGGCGGCCGGGTCGAAGTCCGCCGCGCCGCGGGTGTGGCGGAGCCCCGCCGGCCTCATCACGGCCCTCGATGAGTCGCTCGGCGACTCCCCCGACGACACGCTGCTCAGCTACCGTCTGCACGCCCTGCTGCGCGTCGACGAGGCGCTGTCGCGCCTCGCGGGCCTGTACGGGCTCCGCGTGGAAGCGGGGGCGACCACGCCCGATCTGGTCGAGCGGCGTGCTCGAGTGACGGCCTCGCACGTGCGGCGGCGGTTCCCGGCGGTGTGAGGCGAGTGCCTCGGCTCCTGCGCCCCGATCTGGTACATGCGTTTGCATGATTTCGGGAATGGGCAGGAGCCCGGGCGGGTTGTGCCGCGTATGAAGCGCATCGGATTCCTGTCGTTCGGGAACTACCAGCCCGTGCCCGGATCGCAGACCCGCACGGCCCGCGACGTGCTCACCCAGACCATCGAGCTCGCGGTCGCCGCGGAGGAGATCGGCATCGACAACGCGTCGGTGCGCGTGCACCACTTCGCCCGGCAGCTGTCTTCGCCGTTCCCCCTGCTCGCCGCCATGGCCGCGCGGACGTCGCGCATCGAGCTGGGCACAGGCGTCATCGACATGCGCTACGAGAACCCGCTCTACATGGCGGAGGAGGCCGCGGCGACCGACCTCATCAGCGACTCGCGACTGCAGCTCGGCGTGAGCCGGGGGTCACCCGAGACCGCGCTGCACGGGTACGAGTCGTTTGGGTACGTGCCGGGCGAGGGTCAGACAGACGCCGACATGGCGAGACAGCACACCGCCGTCTTCCTTCGCGCCATCGAGGGCGTGGCGGTCGCCAGGGCCAACCCCACCATGACCGGCGGGCAGACCGGAGGCCTGTGGACCATGCCGCAGTCCGAGACGCTGCGCGAGCGGATCTGGTGGGGCTCCGGCACACGCGCTACTGCGAAGTGGGCGGCCGAGCAGGGCATGAACATGCAGTCGTCGACCCTCCTCACCGAAGACACGGGGGACTCGTTCGCCGACCTCCAAGCCGGGCAGATCGAGGTGTTCCGTGACGCCTGGAAGGCGGCCGGCTGGGAGCGCACACCCCGCGTGTCGGTCAGCCGGAGCGTGATGCCGATCACGACCGACATCGACCGGATGTACTTCGGCGGCCGCGGCGACGACGAGGACCAGGTCGGCTACATCGGCGACGAGCTCGCCCGCTTCGGCAAGACCTACGCCGGCGAGCCCGACGTGCTGGCTGAGCAGCTCGCGGCCGACGCCGCCGTGCAGTCCGCCGACACGCTCCTGCTCACCGTTCCGAACCAGCTGGGCGTCGACTACAACGCCCGGCTGCTGCAGACGGTCGCCGACCACATCGCTCCGGCGCTCGGCTGGTCGCCGAACCTCCCCACACTGCAGGGCGCAGGATCGGGAGCCCCGACCGCCTAGACGGCCGCGCCCCGCATCGCGTCCGCGGTGAGAGCGACGGACTCGAGCCGCTCGGCGATCCGCGGCGACTGGTGGGCGATGATCAGCTCGTCGGCCTGGGCCTCTTCGGCGAACTCGAGGAGGTACGCCCGCACCTCGTCGGGCGTGCCGACGGCGGCGTACTTCATCATGTTCGCGATCTGGCGGCCGTTCGGCGTGGTGAGGAAGATGTCGATCTGCTCGTCGGTGTAGTCGGGCGAGCCCGGGGTCCGCGAGATCATGCCGCGCACCCGGGTGCGGCGCGTGGAGTCGAACTGGTCCTGGGCGCTCTGCGGGTCGACGGCCGCGACGACGTTGACGCCGGCGATCACGTACGGGGCGGCGAGCTGCGCCGAGGGCGAGAACTCGCGGCGGTAGAACTCGACCGCCTGGTGCAGCAGGTCGGGCGAGAAGTGCGACGCGAACGCGTACGGGAGCCCGTAGGCCGCGGCGAGCTGAGCGCCGAACATCGACGACCCCAGGATGTACAGCGGCACGTTCGTGCCCGCACCCGGCGTCGCCTGCACCCCGGCCACGCGGGACTCGCCGCGGAGGTAGCCCTGGAGCTCGAGGACGTCCTGCGGGAACCCCTCGGCCGACATCGGGTCGCGGCGCATGGCGCGCATGGTGACCTGGTCGCTGCCGGGCGCGCGGCCGAGCCCCAGGTCGATGCGGCCCGGGTAGAGCGTCGCCAGCGTGCCGAACTGCTCGGCGATCGTGAGCGGCGCGTGGTTCGGCAGCATGATGCCACCGGCGCCGAGCCGGATCGACTCCGTCTTGCCGGCCACGTGGCCGATCAGCACGCTCGTCGCGCTCGACGCGATGGTCGGCATGTTGTGGTGCTCGGCGTACCAGACCCGCTCGTAGCCGTGCCGCTCGGCGGCCTGCGCCAGAGCCACCGAGTTCTCGAAGCTCTGGGCGACGGTCTCGCCGGGCGTGATGGGGGCGAGGTCCAGGATCGACAGGCGCGGTGCGTTCATACCGGTGCCAACACCCGCGGGCGCCGGATCGTTCCCGGGCGCTACGCGGTGACCCGCGACACCTCGTACTCGCGCGCCAGCCAGAGCGACTCGGGGCGGACGCTGCAGGTGCGGATCGACGAGCAGGTCTTGTAGTCGGAGACCGCGTAGGCGAAGAACGCGGCCTCCTTCGCGGCGATCTGCTCGGCGCTGAGGTTGGCCGGGAACCGCTCGATGGTGTATCCCCGGTAGCCGGTGAACGAGGGCCCGCCTGAGGCCTCGAGGCCGGCGTGCACCTGCTCGGCGAGGTAGGCCGCGACGTGGTGGTCGGAGTGGTCTCCGTCTCCGAACTCGCCCACGTGGTCGAGCGTGAGGATCCTGCGCGGTGCGGTCTCGGCCACGAGCTCGCCGAGGAGCGCCGTGAGACTCGCGAGGGTGTGCGTGGCGCTGCCGTCGACGCAGGTGATCGTCGCCTGCGCGCCCTCCCAGAGCTTGCGGAGCGACGCCCCGCCCGAGCGCGAGCCGCCGTGGCCCTCGATCCCGCCGTCGGGCAGCCGCACGAAGACGAGCCGCACCCGGGGAGCCGCGGCGAGGGTGGCCTGCGCGACGTCGACGCCGCCGAGGGAGCGGACCTCGTCGAGCCACACGTCGCCGACGCCGAGCATCGCGGCGTAGGCGGCGCGGACGCCGGCCTCGCGGGCGCGCCAGTACCACTCCTCGTCGTCGTCGTCGCCGGCGGTGAGGTACACCGTGGTCATGGGCGAGCGGCCCTCGGCGTCGGCCTGCAGCGAGAGGCTCTGGAAGAGCAGGTCGTCGTCCTGGTGCGCGACGATCCGCAGGGTGCCGCCGGTGACGGTCGAGCCCGACGGCAGCGACGAGACGGCGACCGCGGCGAGCGACGAGCGCTGCCGCCACGCCCGCAGGCGTGCGGCGGCGCGGCGCACGCGACGCCAGGCCAGGAACCAGAACCGGCGCATCACTTGCTCTCGTAGATCGTGACGCCGTCGCGGTCGTAGCGGAGCACGCTCATGGCCGCGGCCTTCCGCTCGAACGAGGCGATCTGGGCCTTCGTGAAGGTCCCGGCGACGAGCACGGCGTGGGTCTGCGCCGTCGAGAAGGTGAACCAGATGTGGCCGCCCTTCGCGGTCGCGGCGTTCATCTGCTCCAGGTAGTCCTTCCAGGTGAGGACCTTCGGCGCCTCGGCCTGGAGGTCGGCGAACGACACCTGCTGGTTGTAGCGCAGCGTGTACCGGTTGTAGTTCGGGCCGATCAGCGCCGGGAAGTCGTCGTTGAGACTGATCTGGCTGTCTTTCGCCGAGAAGCGCTTGTCGAGCCACTGGGCTCCGCGGACGTCGGAGCGCGAGATGACGAGCGAGGCCTCCGGCTGGAAGTACGTCGCCACGAAGAGCGTGAGCAGCACCGTCAGCGAGGCGACGATGCCGACCAGGCGGACCCTGGGGCGGCGACCCGGCCAGAACAGCCACGACACCCCCATCGCGTAGAACGGCAGGCCGAACAGGAAGACGCGGAACTTGCCCTCGCCGCCGTACGACTGGCCGAACAGGGTGAAGACCGGGGCGACCGCGAGCCACGCGACGATCAGCGTGGTGCGCACCTGTCCGTTGAGGATCCTGCGCACGAACCCGGCGATCGCCAGAAGCACCGCGAGCCCCGTGAGCAGGATCACGCCGTGGCTCTGCAGGGTCGCCGCCTCCGAGACGCCGACCGTCGAGACCGACTTCGTCGTGGCGTTCGCCAGCGGGTCGAAGCTCGAAAACAGCCCGAAGTGCTGCTGCACGTACGACAGGTTCGGCACGAGGTACGCGACGGGCAGCAGGAGCACGACGATGCCGACCCAGCGCGGCCGCAGGTACCCGAAGAAGAACAGCGGCAGCAGCGCCAGCACCAGCACGTACGGCGTCAGCTGGTGCGCCATCGTGATGACGAGCTGCAGCCCGATGAGCGTGGCGATGGCGATCCAGCGCGCGCGCCGCGAACCGGTCACGCCGAGGACCTCGGTGTTGACGGCTCTGCCCAGGCGGATCGCGGGTCTCGCGAGCAACCCCTCGATCCTGCGCAGGAGCCGGCGAGGCTCGCCCCCCAGGGCGTGCACGGCCACCAGTGCGCTCGCCAGGTAGAGCATGAATGCGAAGCCCTGCGGCGAGTAGTAGTTCTGGCCGACCCAGTTGCCGACTGTGAAGACGATGACGGCGGTCCAGGCCCAGCGGCGGTGGCGGGAGATTGTGCGGGCGATCGCGAGCACGAGGGCGCCGTCGATGAGGGCGAAGAGCACCTCGGCCCAGGCCGCGTAGTCGGTGGCGTCGGGGATGCCGATGGCGGCCGAGAGCTGCGCCGAGAACGAGAAGAACCCGGGCCAGCGGTTGTAGAGGTCGATCGACGGGTTCACGCTGCCGTGCGCGTAGATGTAGTTCGTCACGGCGATGTGCTTGTAGACCCAGGGAAGGCGCGGGGCGGTCTCGACGAGGTTGGCCGAGGCGTAGAGGATCACGATGAGCAGGCTGATGCCGGCCGCGAGGAGCCCGTGCGCCTGGCGGCGGACGAAGAGGCCGATCAGGACGACCACGAACGCCAGAGCGACCGAGACGTACCAGACGGCCGGGAAGGCGGTGAGGAGGCCGTAGTCGCCGAGGTCGGTGGCGTGCGTGAGCGCGATGCCCGTGATCCACAGGCCCAGCGCGACGACGAGGGTCGCCCAGGCGGCCGTGACGGTCTTCGATAGCGGCCATGCCCGCTTCTCGAGGGCGGAGCGCTCTTCCGAGCGGACGGCCGCGCGCGTGCGGCTTTCGACCGGTGGGTCGAGCTCGGTGACCGGGTCGTCGACGACCAGGTCGAATGCGGGCTTCCGGGCGATGAGCACCGAGGCGACGATGAGGATCACGATGACCGCGGGTCGGGGATGCCAGAAGTGCGTCCAGACCATGGTGACGGCCACGAGCGTGAGGAGAAGGATGCTGCCCATCGCCGTGAACACGAGTCTCGTCGCCGGCTCGATCGCCGGGAAGCGGCGCAGGAGCGTCCACCCGGGCACGAGCAGCAGCGCCGCGAAGACGATCCAGGTGCGGACGGCGCCCTGCGCGTCGAGCCCGATGAGCACGGCGGCGATGATGCCGAAGACGGCGAGGCCGATCTCGGCCGCGCGGAGGGCCGAGGGGCGGGGCGGCGGCGGGGTGACGGAGAGCGGTCTGGCGGTCTGAAGGGTCATCGGATGGTCACACTGGTCCTGGTCTGCCGGAGGGCGCTGTCGCGCAGGGCGGCGGGAACGGAGTCGAGGGGGCGCGAGGCGCGTGCGGGTCGCTCGTCGCCGGCGGCGGCGCGCTCGTCACCGGCGGCCGCGGCGGCCCGCTCGTCGGCGAGGGCGGCGGCGACTCCGGATACGGGTGCGTCGGGGGCATCGGACGGCGCCGGGGCGACGCCGTCTCCGGAGTTGCCGACGGGCGAGCGTCGCCCGCGGGCGCGTCCGCCGCCGGCGGCGGCCTCGAGGATCCGCACGATGCCGGCGAGGTGGTCGTCGTAGGAGAACCGCCGGGCGACCTCGCAGGTGACGACGCGGCCGAGCGCGGGCTCCGCGACGCGCCAGTCGAGCAGGCTCTCGATCTTCGCCGCGAGGGCGCCGGAGTCGCGCGACGGCACGCTGAAGCGCTCGAGCGGGCCGCTCAGGATGTCGTGCGCCCCGCCGAGGTCGGACCCGATCGCCGGGAGCCCGGCCGAGAACGCCTCGACGACGGTGCGCCCGAACGACTCGGGCTCCCAGGACGGCGCGACGACCAGATCGGCGGCGTGCAGGAGCCAGGAGACGTCGTCCTGGTTCGGCAGCCGCACGACGCTGCCCGGCTGCAGGGCCTCCAGGGCCTCGCCGATGGCCTGGTCGTCGTCGGAGCCGGCGCCGACGCGATTGCCGGCCAGCACGAGCACGGCTCGCGACGGATCGAGGCCGAGGGTCTTCCACGCCTCGAGGGCCGTGAGGACGCCCTTGTTCCGCGTGATGCGACCGTAGTAGAGCACGACGCGCGCGTCGCCGGTCACGCCGAGACGCTCGCGGGCGGCGGCGTTCTGCGCTGGCGTGGCCGGGCGGTACTTGCCAGCCGGCAGCGCGTTGGACACCACCGAGATGCGGTCGGCGGGGACGCCAGCGTCGGTCCACACGGTCTTCATGTAGTCCGAGACGGCGATCGAGTGGGCGACGCCGCGCATGAGCAGGCGCTCCCACCGGTAGTTGGGCGCGTGGTGCAGGTGCACCACCAGCGGCACCCGCGCGAGCCGCGACACGACCTGGGCCCAGATGATGTTCTCGGGGCGGTTCAGCCACAGCACGTCGACGCCGAGGCGGCGCGTGCGGAGGGCGGAGCGCACGAAGCGTGCGAGGTCCTTGACAGCGCGACGCGGGTCGAACAGGAACCGCACCGGCCCCCAGAGCCGCACGCCGGCGCGCTCGAAGAACGGCCGCTGCGAGCCGTCGCGCGTGTACAGCAGCGTGACGTCGTGCCCCGCGTCGGCGAGCGCGATGGCGTCCTCGAAGACGCACACCTCCAGCCCGCCCTGCGGCGACAGCACCTCCGTGCCGGTCAGAATCCTCATGTCGCAGCCCCCGTCTCCCTCTCCACGCGGGCGCCGGCCGATGCCGCACCCGCCCCCTCGTGCTTCCGGTCCAGTTCGCGCCACCAGCGGCGGCTGCGGAGATAGGCGCCTGGCCCCTGCGGGAACCCGCGCAGCTCGGTCGACACCAGCGACTTCGGGAACGACCCCGAGAGGTCCTCCGACGCCATCGGCGCCACGGTCGCGGCCGTCTCGGCGGCATCCCCCTGGTGCAGGAGCCGGCCGACGGCCTTCCCGGCGAGACGCCCGACCGCCCCGGGCACCTGCCACCCGAGGGAGACGAGGTGCCGAGGGTCCTGCAGCACCGACGACGTGATCATCGCGGTGAAGCCGAGGCCGTAGCCGTGGAGCTGCTTCTCGAGCTCCTTCAGCGAGCGGCGGTGACGGTGGTGGACGATCGCGGTGGGCTCGAACGCCATGCGGCCGCCCTCCCAGAGGAGGCGGACGAACGTCGCGAGGTCCTCGCCGCCGAGCGACGGCGTGCCGGGGCCCATCGCCGGGTTGAAGCCGCGCACGCGCTGGAGGGACGAGCGGCGGAAGGCCATGTTCGCGCCGGCGCCGTAGGCGCCGACCCCGTAGACGGGGAAGCGGGTCGTCTCGCGGCCGTCGACGTCGGTGACGGCGATCTTCGAGCCGCGGGCGACGGCGGGCACGTCGGAGGCGCGCTCGAGCAGCAGCGGCGCGAAGGTGCGCTCGCCGGCGAAGCCGCCGTAGTAGCCCTCGAACCAGATCTGCGCGGGCGTCTCCAGCTCGGCCGGAAGGATCAGGCCGGTGAGTGCGTCGATGCGGTCGGCCTGCGCGAAGCGCGTGCCGATGACGCGGAGCCACTGGTCGTCGACGCGGACGTCGTCGTCGGTGAAGGCGACGATCTCGCCGCGGGCGGCCTCGGCTCCTGCGTTCCGGCCCGCGGCGGCGCCCGGACGGGACTCGCGGATGAACCGCATGCGCGACCGCCCCGCCATGAGTCCGGGCAGCGGGTCGTTCTCGGGGAGGGTCACCCGGTTGTCGACGATGATGAACTCGACGTCGGGGTAGTCGAGCTGCTCGAACGCGTCGAGGAGCAGGCCGAGGTCTTCGGTGCGACCCACGACGGTGGAGACGACCACGGACATCGAGGGCAGCTCGGCGTCGGGAACGGCGACCGGCGACGCCGAGCGGGGCAGCGGCATGCTCTGCAGGTGCTCGAGGGCGCGAGCGGCGTCCGCCGGGTCGTCGGTGAGCACGATGTCGACCGTGCCGACGGCGATGCGGCCGCGGTAGCCGACCACCATGGCCGACTCGTAGCGGTAGTCGCGGGTGAGCGCGGGCAGCGGCTGCGCGAGGTCGACGCTGACGATGCGGCGAGGGCCGGGGCCCTCGGCCTCGAGCTGCTGTGCGCGGGTGAGCTGGTCCATGGCCGCCCCCTTCGGGTGGGTGGTGTGGGGCGAAGAGTCGTCGGGAGTGGTGGCGCCGGTCGGGTCGGCGTCGAAGAGGGAGGCGAGGGTGTCGAGGTCGTCGGGGGCGTCTGCGACGGTCTCCTCGGCGACGAGGTCGTCGCGAGCGTCGGGAGCGACGGCGACGGGCTCCTCGGCGACGAGATCGTCGAGGGTGACGACGCCCTCGCCGGGCACCGCCTCGGAGGCGCCGCGACGGGCGGCGAGGAGTCGCACGACGAACCACGGGATGCAGGCGACCGCGGCGGCGGCCTTCGCGATGTTCCAGTCGAGGGTCTCGGGGATCAGCATCGACGCGGCCGCGATCGCGATGCTGGCGGCGACGGCGAGAACGAGGCGCGGCGGGGCGCCCTTCCACATCCGGCGATCCGGCAGCAGCTGCACCTGCAGCACCGCGAGCAGCGTGTACGACACGAGGGTCGCGACGGCCGCGCCGGTGATGCCCATCGGCGGCACGAGGATCAGGTTGACCACGATGTTCACGACGGCGGCGATGCCCGCGGTGAGCCCCACGGTCTTGCCGCGGCGCTGCACGACGAGCAGGCGCTGAGCCGCCCCCGAGGCCGCCACCGGGAACGCCGTGAGCGCCACGAGCAGCACGACGAGCGTGAGGCCCGACTGCTCGTACGAGGCGGGAGCGACGATGCGGAGGGCCAGCGGCGACGCGAGGGTGACCGCGATCACGATCGGCACCAGCAGGCGGTACAGCTCGTCGCGCGAGCGCATCGCCAGGAGGTACCTCGACACGTCGCTCTTGAGGGCGGCGAAGTGCGGGGTCCAGGCGTTGTTGGTGAAGTTCAGCAGGATCACGACGGCCGAGCCGATCGTGTACGCCACCTGGTAGCGCCCCACCTGCACCGACCCGAGCTCGCGCTGGATCACGATGCGGTCGCCCGCGTTCAGCACGAAGAAGGCGAGGCTGCCGAGGGCGAGCGGCACGCCGAGGCGCACCGCCCGGGTGGTCACGGCCCACTGGCGGAAGCCCTCGAACGTCGGCCGCACGACGGCGATGCCGATGCCCATCGCGACGAACTGGCAGACGACGCCGCCCCACGCGTAGGTGGTGGCGTCGCGGTGGACGGTGAGCAGGAGGACCATGCCGACGATGGACCCGCCGACTGCCGAGATGATCGACACGATGGCGAACGGGCGGAGGCGATCCTGCGCCACCAGCAGCGCGAGCATCGCTGTGACCGACGCCGACGGCGCCGTCCAGAGGATGACCGCGATGAGCAGGACGTGGTAGCCGTCGAACCCGAGCGCCCCGGCCCAGAGCGGAAGCGTGAGCAGGGCGAGACCGGTGACCCCGAACGCGACCGCCATCGCCACAGTGACCAGGCCGCGCGCGGAGCGGTCGTCGCCGCCGGACTTCCGGTCGTCCGCGCGCTGCAGCACCAGGGCCTCGTCGAGGCCGATGAGCGCCGCGACGCTCAGCACCTGGAAGAGCGCGATGCCCGACGACAGGGCGCCGAACTGCGCGGGGCTGATGATGTGCGTGAGGAACGGCGAGATCAGCGAGCCGACGACGAGCTGCAGCGAGAACACGACCACGTAGAGGAGGCCGCGGCCGAAGAGGTCGTGCTGGGCGGGCTCTGTGTCGTCGTGAGCGGTGTCGACGGGTGCCACGGTCGGGGCGCTCATCGGATGGTCGTCCGGAGGCTCTGGTCGTGGTGCCGCATTCGCGCTGGTGTCCTGTCGGTTCGGGTTCCGAGGCAGTTGCCGATTCGTGGGTGTGGCCCGAGAGGCGGGGCCGTCATCGGTGGTTCCACGCTAGGGGAGGCACCTGTGAGCCACAATGACGCTTTGGGGTGACAGACAGGTTTGTCTGCCTTGTACCCCTGTACCCCGGGGAAAGGATTCACCTGGCCGTTACCCTGGCATCATGCCCGCCAGAGTGACCATCCTCGACGACTACCAGAGCGTCGCCCTCTCCTCCGCCGACTGGAGCGGCGTCGCCGAGAGGTACGAGATCGACGTCGTGACCTCCCATCTCGAGGGCGACGAGCTGATCGAGCGGCTGGCCTCGTCGGAGATCGTCGTGGCCATGCGCGAGCGCACCGCCTTCCCGGCCTCGGTGCTCGACCGGCTGCCGGCGCTCAAGCTGCTCGTGACCACCGGCATGGCGAACGCCTCGATCGACGTGGCGGCCGCCCGGGCCCGGGGAATCGTGGTCTCGGGCACCACGGGCTCGGGCCGCGAGGTCGCCGAGCTCACCATGGGGCTCCTCGTCGCCCTCGCCCGCAACGTCGTCGCCGAAGACCGCTCGATGCACGAGGGCGGCTGGCAGCACACGATCGGCACGCGCCTCGAGGGCAAGACGCTGGGTCTCGTCGGTCTCGGCAAGCAGGGCCAGTGGGTGGCCGAGCTGGCCCTGGCCTTCAGGATGCACGTGGTCGCCTGGAGCCCGCACCTCACCCCGTCGCGCGCCGCGGAGTTCGGCGTCCAGGCCGTGTCGAAGCAGGAGCTGTTCGAGACCAGCGACTTCGTCTCGGTGCACGTTCCCCTGACCGAGTCGTCGCGCGGCCTCATCGGCGCCGACGACCTCGCGCTCATGAAGGGCACCGCCTACCTCGTGAACACCTCGCGCGGGCCGATCGTCGACGCCGAGGCGCTCGTCATGGCGCTCATGGTCGACACGCTCGCCGGGGCGGCTCTGGACGTGTTCGACGTCGAGCCGCTGCCGGCGGCGGATCCGCTGCGGAGCCTGTCGAACGTGATCCTGCTGCCCCACATCGGCTACGTGGTGCACGACGTCTACCGCGACTTCTACGGGCAGAGCGTCGAAGACATCCTCGCGTTCGAGTCGGGCGCGCCGATCCGGGAGCTTTCGGCATGAGCGACTACGTCGTCACGCCGCCCGAGGTTCCTTCGGTGGCGGTCGCCGGGTCGTCGGCGCGCTTCCCCGTGCGACGCATCCTCTGCGTCGGCCGCAACTACGCCGACCACGCGCGCGAGATGGGGTCCGACCCCGACCGCGAGCCGCCGTTCTTCTTCGCGAAGCCGGGCGACGCCGTCGTCCCGGCCTCGGGCACCGTGCCCTACCCGACCGTGACGGCGCAGCTGGAGTACGAGGTGGAGCTCGTCGTGGCCATCGGGGTCGGCGGCGCGTCGATTACTCCGGAATCGGCTCTCGACCACGTCTGGGGCTACGGCGTCGGGGTCGACCTCACCCGTCGCGATCGGCAGCAGGAAGCCAAGGACACCCGGCGGCCGTGGGACCTCTCGAAGGGCTTCGACGCCTCGGCGCCGGTGGCGCCACTGGTGCCCGCCGGAGCCGTTTCCGGAGGTGCCGACGCCGGCCGGGTGCCCGCCGCCGGCCGGGTGTGGCTCGCGGTCAACGGCGCCGTGAAGCAGGACGGCGACCTCGACCAGATGATCTGGCCGGTCGCCGACGTCATCGCCGCCGCCTCCCGCGCCTGGGAGCTCGCGCCCGGCGACCTGATCTTCACGGGCACGCCATCGGGCGTCGGACCGATCGTTCCCGGCGACACGGTCACCGGCGGCATCGACGGGCTCGGCGAGTTCTCGTTCGTCGTGGGCGAGGCGCCCGCCGCGTAGTGCCGAACGCGCTCAGACGTCGCGGGGCGTGAGCACGCAGAACTCGTTGCCCTCGGGGTCGGCGAGCACCACCCAGCTCACGTCGCCCTGCCCGACGTCGACGCGGGTCGCCCCGCGGTCGAGGAGCCTCTGCACCTCGGCCTCCTGATCGTCGTCGGGCCACGACGCCAGGTCGATATGGAGCCGATTCTTGACCGTCTTCGGGTCGTCGACCTTCACGAAGCAGAGCCCCGGCTCGTGCGTCTCGGACTCCGACACGACCGCCTCGCCGTCGCCCTCGTAGATCACCGGCCAGCCGAGGGTCTTGCTCCACCACGTCGCGAGCCCGAGGGGGTCCGGGGTGTCGATCACGATGCTGTACCAGCGCACGCTCATGCGCCGTGTCTACTCCGGTCGAGCGCGCGGGGTGCGGATGGTGGTCGTCACGTCGACGAGCGTGGGGGCCGCAGGAGCCGACGCGAAGCCGAACCGCACGGGAGGTGCCAGGGGCGCCGGCCCCGTCAGCTCCTGCGCCGCTGTGCCGTGCGTGAGCACGACGGTGCCGGTCAACGAGGTGATGCGGCGCGCGAGCGTGACGCCGTAGAACTCGCGGCGGCCTCCCCCGGCCGAGCCGGCTGTCGCCGCGCCTGGGACGAGCAGTCGTGCCACCGGGTCGATCGCGGTCAGCCACGCCGGCGACGTCGCGAGTGGTCGGGGCACCGCTCGCAGCAGCATCCCGAGCGGCGTGATCGCGCCGATGCCGAGCCTCAGGTCGAGCACGTCGCCGGCCGTCACGCCGAGGCCGCCGTCGATCTTCCGCCACGAGACCGGCATCACGCGGACCTCGTCGAACGTGTAGGTGCCCGACACGTAGTCCGCCACGTCGTCGCGAGGCGCCAGCAGGATCCGACGGCCCGCCGGGGTCTCGACCATCACGTCGCAGAACCGTCCGAGCGGCGACTCCGCCCACATGCCGACGACGAACCGGGGTCCGGGTGCGCCGTCGGCTCGGTCAGGGGCGCCGGAGCCGGCCAGCCGCGTGCCCACGCCGGCGATGCGGCCGGTGAAGCGATCGTCGGCGGGAGGCATGGGGCGAGCGTACGTGGGGATCCTGCGACCCGATCGACACATGTGGTTCTTTCTGTGTTCATCTTGCTTTAGTTGTGAAAGAGGCCTATCGTCTCGTGAAACGCAACGAGAACCACACGAGCAGGCGACGCGGAGGTCACCGGATGTACGCACTGGAGCGACACGACTCGATCACCGAGCTCCTCCGCGACGAAGGGCGCGTCGTCGTCGCCGACCTGGCCTCGCGGTTCGACGTCACGACCGAGACGATCCGCCGCGACCTCGACGCCCTCGAGCAGGCCGGGGTGCTGCAGCGGGTCCACGGCGGTGCCGTCGCCGCGGGTCACTCGAGCGTCTCGGAGTCGAGCTTCGACGAGCGGCAGGCGCAGCACACCCCCGGCAAGGCCGCGATCGCGTTGGCGGCCGCGAGGCTCGTGCCGCCCACTTTCGCCGGGTCCGTCGCGCTCGACGCCGGCACCACCACAGCAGCCGTCGCCGTGCACCTCGCCTCGTGGGAGCCCGCCGAGCCCGGCCGCCTTCTCACCGTCATCACGAACGCCGTGCCGATCGCGGCGACGCTGCAGCACAGCCCGCACATCGACCTCCGTCTGCTCGGCGGCCGGGTGCGCGGACTCACCAGCGCCGCCGTCGGCACCGCCACGGTCGAGCAGATCTCGGCCCTCCGCCCCGACATCGCCTTCGTCGGCACCAACGGCATCTCGGCCGGCTTCGGCCTCTCCACGCCCGACGAGCTCGAGGGCGCCGTGAAGACCGCCTACGTCCGCGCCGCCCGACGCGTCGTGGCCCTCGCCGACCAGACCAAGCACGGCGCCGAGGCGCTCACCCGCTTCGCCCGCCTCGACGAGGTCGATACGCTCGTCACCGACACGGCCCCGCCCGCCGACCTCGCCGGAGCCCTCGCCGAGTCGGACGTGGAGGTGATCGTCGCGTGATCATCACCGTCACCCCGAACCCCTCCCTCGACCGTACGATCGAGCTGTCGTCGCCCCTGGTGCGCGGCGCGGTGCAGCGGTCGATCCGCACCACCGACGAGCCCGGCGGGAAGGGCGTGAACGTCTCACGGGCGCTGGCGGCCGCAGGAGCCGACACGGTCGCGATCTTGCCCGGCGGTCTCGACGACCCCGTGCTGGCCGGTCTGCGGGCCCGAGGCGTGAGCACGGTCTCGCTGCCCATCGAGGGCCGCCTGCGCGCCAACGTCACCGTGACCGAGCCCGACGGCACCACCACCAAGATCAACGAGCCCGGGCCCGACCTCGGAAAGCACGCGATCGCCCTGCTCGACCTCGTCGTCGAGCACGCCCGCTCGGCCGACTGGCTGGTGCTCGCCGGATCGCTTCCGCCGGGGCTGCCGGACGACTTCCTCGCCGGGATCGTGCAGGCCGTCCGCCTCGTCTGCGGCGACCAGGCCCCGCGCATCGCCGTCGACTCGTCGGGCGCGCCGTTCCGCGCCCTGATCGACTCGGGGCTGCGCGTCGACCTCGTCAAGCCGAACGCCGAGGAGCTCGCCGAGATCGTCGGGGGCGACCCGGCCGTCTACGAGGCCGATCGCTCCGCCGCGGTGGCGGGGGCTCGGCTCCTGCAGTCCCGTGGCGTCGGCACGGTACTGCTGACGCTCGGCGCGCACGGGGCCGTGCTCGTCGAGGGCGACGGCGCCGGCGCGTGGTTCGCCGCGGCGCCCCGCATCGAAGCCCTCTCGACCGTCGGCGCAGGCGACTCGTCGCTCGCCGGCTACCTCCTCGCCGAGACCGCCGGGGCCACCCCGCCCCGTCGCCTCGCCCAGGCCGTCGCCTCCGGCGCGGCGGCCGCGTCGCTGCCCGGCAGCGTCGTGCCCACCCTCGACCAGACCCACCCCGAGCTGATCGACGTCGTCGCCGTGCAGCGCGAGACGGCGTCCTGACCCTCCCCGCACACCTCACACCTCCCCCGCAGCAAAGGAGCTCACCCCATGTCCACCCTCATCAGCACCGACCTCGTCGGTCTCGACGAAGACCTGGGCGGCACGTCGTCCGACGTCATCCACGCCCTCGCGGCGCGCGTGGCCGCAGCCGGTCGCGCAGGATCGGCGGACTCGCTCGCGGCCGACGCCATCGCCCGCGAGGCCTCCGTCGGCACGGGCGTGCCCGGCGGCATCGCGATCCCTCACGCCCGCTCCGCCTCGGTCACCGAGCCGACCCTCTCGTTCTCGCGCCTCGCCCGGAAGGTGCCGTTCGGCGCCCCCGACGGCGACGCCGACATCGTCTTCATGATCGCGGTGCCCGAGGGCGCCGACGGCGACCACATGACGGTGCTCTCGACCCTCGCCCGCGCGCTCATCCGCGACGACTTCACCGCGGCCCTGCGGGCCGCCGCGACGCCGGCCGACATCGTCGCGCTCGTCGACTCCGAGGTCGGCGGCGAGGTCGACGCGGCCCGCGGCGTGACCGGCACGGCGGCGCCGACGGCTGCCGCCGCCGCGACCGGCGGCCCCGCGGCCTCCGCCGACCGCATCCGACTCGTCGGCGTCACGGCGTGCCCCACCGGCATCGCGCACACCTACATGGCGGCGGACGCCCTCGTGGCCGCGGCGACCCGGGCGGGCGCCGACCTGCAGATCGAGACTCAGGGGTCGGGCCAGGTGACGCCGCTGGATCCTGCCGTCATCGCCGCCGCCGACGCCGTCATCTTCGCCGTCGACGTCGACGTCCGCGACAAGGCGCGGTTCGCCGGCAAGCCGGTCGTCCAGGGCCCGGTCAAGCGCGGAGTGGACGAGCCCGACCGCATGGTCGAGGAGGCGCTCGTCGCCGCCCGCGACCCCCGCGCGGCACGTGTCTCGGGCAGCGCCGCCGGCGTCGCGACCGGCCCGGCCATGCAGGCCGGGCGCCGCGGCTTCGGCTCGTCGCTCAAGACCTGGCTGCTCACCGGCGTGTCGTACATGATCCCGTTCGTCGCGGGCGGCGGCCTCCTGATCGCCCTCGGATTCCTCCTCGCGGGCGACAACATCGCCAAGACGGCGGCGGGCAACACGGTCAACAACGCCGTGTACGCGCTCACGAACTACAACCTCCTGCACCTGCCGCCACAGGGCCTCCACTGGTACCTCGGCGCCGCGGCGTTCGAGATCGGTGGGCTGTCGCTCGGGTTCCTCGTGCCGGCGCTGGCGGGCTTCATCGCCTACGCCATTGCCGACCGGCCCGGCATCGCGCCCGGCTTCGTCGCCGGATCGGTCGCCGTCTTCCTCGGCGCCGGCTTTCTCGGCGGCCTGGTCGGCGGCCTCCTCGCCGGTGCGATCGCCTACGCCATCGGCAGGATCCAGGTGCCCCGCTTCGTCCGCGGCCTCATGCCCGTCGTGATCATCCCGCTGTTCGCCTCGATCGTGGCGTCCGGCCTGCTCCTGCTCGTGCTCGGCGGCCCGATCGCCTGGCTCACCAAAGAGCTGTCGCTGTGGCTGAACTCGCTCACAGGCTCCGGCGCCATCGTGCTCGGCATCATCCTCGGCCTCATGATGTGCTTCGACCTCGGCGGCCCGGTCAACAAGGTCGCCTACGCGTTCGCGGTGGCCGGTCTGTCCGCAGGATCCGCGGCACACCCGGCACCCCTCGAGATCATGGCCGCCGTGATGGGCGCCGGCATGGTGCCGCCCCTGGCGATGGCCTTCGCGTCGACGGTGCTCTACCGGAAGGGCTTCACCCAGGTGGAGCGGAACAACGGCGCGGCCGCCTGGCTGCTCGGAGCGTCGTTCATCTCGGAGGGCGCGATCCCGTTCGCCGCGGCCGACCCGCTGCGCGTGATCCCCGCCTCGATGGTCGGCGGCGCCGTCACCGGCGCGATCTCGATGGGCGCGCACGTCACCTCGCAGGCCCCGCACGGCGGCATCTTCGTCTTCTTCGCGATCGGCAACCTGCTCATGTGGATCGTGGCGATCCTCGCCGGGACCGTCGTGTCGGCCTTCGTGCTCGTCGGGCTGAAGCGCTTCGTGCGCCGGGCCGGGACGATCACGGCGGCCGAGGCCGAGGCCGGCGCGGCGGCGCCCACGGCGGCGGACGTGCGGGAGCCTGTCGCGGCGTAACAGGTCAGACGGCGATGCCCCGCACCGCCGCCACCGACTCGGCGAGCAGCCCCACGACCCCGTGGAGCTGCTCGCCGCTCACGTCGGCGCCCCAGCTGAAGCGGACCGCCGTGCCCGCGAGGTCGGGCTCCAGCCCGAGCGCGGTGAGGACGTGGGAGGGCTCGTCCCTCCCCGCCGCGCAGGCGGAGCCGCTCGACGAGACGACCCCGCGGCGCTCGAGCTCGAGGAGGACGGACTCGCCGCTTACTCCCGAAAACACGAACGAGGCGTGCCGCGGAAGGCGTGAGGTGCGGGAGCCGGTCAGCGCGGATTCCGGTATCGCCGACAGCACGCCGTCGATGAGAGCGTCGCGGGGGCGCGAGGCGGCGTCGGGCGCCTCGGCTCCGGGAGCTTCGGCGGCCCGCTCCCGGCCGAGCAGCTCGACAGCCGCCCCGAGGGCGACGGCGCCCGCGACGTTCTCGGTGCCCGACCGTCGGCCGCGCTCCTGCCCGCCGCCGCTCAGCACGGGCTCGACGGCCAGCCGGGAACTCAGGAAGACGGCGCCGATCCCCTTCGGCGCCCCCAGCTTGTGGCCCGACAGCGAGAGCGCCTGCACCCCGATTCCGGAGACGTCGACCGAGAGCACCCCCGCCGACTGGACGGCGTCGGTGTGCAGGGGCACGCCGGCCGAGGAGGTCACCGCCGAGAGTGCCGCCAGATCCTGCACCGTGCCGATCTCGTTGTTCGCGTGGGCGATCGAGACCAGCGTCGTGTCGGCTCGCAGCACCGACTCCAGGGCGGCAGGGGTCACGAGGCCCTCGGGCGTGAGCGGCACGAACGAGACCTCGAACCCGTGGAGCCGCCGCAGCTGATCGACCGACTCGAGCACGGCCTCGTGCTCGATCGCCGTCGTCACCACGTGCCTGCCGCGCGGCTGCCCCAGGGCGATGCCCTTGACGGCGAGGTTGTCGGCCTCGGTGCCTCCCGCGGTGAAGACGACCTCGGCTGGCCGGCAGCCGAGGAACTCCGCCACCTGCGCCCTCGCCCGGGCGAGCCCGCGCGCTGCGGACTCCCCCACGGTGTGGCGGCTCGACGGGTTGCCGAAGTCGCCGGTCAGGTAGGGCCACATCGCCTCGAGCGCCTCGCGGCGGACGGGCGACGTGGCGGCGGCGTCGAGGTACAGCATGCGTCGAGGGGCTAGACGGCCGCGAAGCCCGCGGGGGCGCGGCCGGCGTTCACGTCGATGGCGATGTCGAGCCCGAGGTCGAGTGCGCGCACCGAGTGCGTGAGGGCCCCGACGGAGATGAGGTCGACGCCGCTCTCGGCGATCCTGCGGACCGTGTCGAGGTTCACCCCGCCGCTCGCCTCGACCAGCGCGCGGCCGTTCACGCGCGCGACGCCGGCGACGAGGTCGTCGGGCGAGAAGTTGTCGAGCATGATCGTGTCGACGCCGGCGGCGAGCACCGCATCGATCTGGTCGAGGCGGTCGACCTCGACCTCGACGTGGGTCGTGTGCGACAGCGTGGCCTTCATGGCCAGCAGAGCCTCGGTCACGCTGAGGCCCTGGGCCAGCAGGATCGCGAGGTGGTTGTCCTTCACGAGCACGGCGTCGCTCAGCGAGAACCGGTGGTTGCGGCCGCCGCCGGCCAGCACGGCATCGCGCTCAAGCGCGCGCAGGCCGGGGGTGGTCTTGCGCGTGTCGACGATCTGGGCCCCGGTTCCCGCGGTCTCGGCGACGTAGCGGGAGGTCAGCGTGGCGATCCCCGACAGGCGCTGGAGGAGGTTGAGGGCCACGCGCTCGGCGCGCAGGATCCCACGGGCAGAACCGCGCAGCACCGCGAGGGTCTGCCCGGCGGCGAACGCGTCGCCGTCCTCGGCTCGCAGGGTCACCTCGATCAGCGGGTCGACCTCGCGGGCCGTGGCGACGAGCACGCGGGTGCCCGAGAGCACGCCCGGCTCGCGGGCGACGACGCTCGCCGTCGCGCTCGCGTCGGCGGGGATCAGCGCCTCGCTCGTGACGTCGCCCCACGGCGCGTCCTCGCGGAGGGCGGCGCGGACGACCGCGGTGATGGCGTCATCGGTCAGCATGGTCGAACACCTTTCGGGCGAGCGTGGAGGGCTGCGCCGGATCACTGGAGGTCTCGGGGAAGTCGGTGCGGAAGTGGGCGCCGCGCGACTCCTCGCGGGCGAGCGCCGAGTCGACGACGAGGCGGGCGACGTCGAGGAGGTTCGCGGTCTCGACACGTTCGCGGGCGGCGGCGCGTGCGGATGCGGCGATGTCGGGGGCGCTGCTCCGGGCGGGCGTCTCGTCGCGGTCCTCGACTCCGGCACCGTCGCCGGCCCAGCCGGCCAGCGTCTCGGCGGCCGCGGCCAGCGTCGCGCCATCGCGCTTCACACCCGCCGCTCGCCACATCAGCCGCTGCAGCTCACCGCGGTCGGCGACTCCCAGCGGCGCGCCGGAGGGAGGCCGAACGGCATCGAGCGTCGACGCGTCGTCGAGCATCCACGAGCCGGTCGTGTCGGACTCGATCGCGTCGGCCGCGCGCCAGCCGAAGACGAGAGCCTCGAGCAGCGAGTTCGACGCCAGCCGGTTCGCGCCGTGCACGCCCGTGCTGGCGACCTCGCCGACGGCGTAGAGGCCCTCGAGCGACGTTCGCCCGTCGAGGTCCGTGGCGACGCCGCCCATGAAGTAGTGCGCCGCGGGAGTCACCGGGATCGCCTCGCGCGTCCAGTCGAAGCCGGCTCGGAGCGTCGCCTTGGTGATGGTGGGGAAGCGAGCCGCGAGCTCCTGCGCCCCGATGCCTGTGGCGTCGAGGAGCGCCGGGAGGCCCGCTTGCCGCTGCATGAGGTCGAAGATGCCGCGCGCGACGACGTCGCGGGGCGCGAGCTCGGCACGGCGGTCGACGGCGGGCATGAACCTCCGCCCGGCGGAGTCGAGCAGCACGGCTCCCTCGCCGCGGACGGCCTCGGAGACGAGGAACGACCCGGGCACCGCGAGCGCCGTGGGGTGGAACTGGAAGAACTCGAGACCGCCGACCGTCGCCCCGGCCCGCCACGCCGCCGCGAGCCCGTCGCCCGTCGCCACGGCCGGGTTCGTCGTGAACTCGAACAGCTGCCCGGCGCCGCCCGAGGCGAGCACGACGGCGTCGGCGCGCAGCTCGGTCGCGTCACCGTCGCCGTCTCCGAGCAGCGAGACGCCCACGACGCGCCGCGGGTCGTCGGCCGCGAGCAGCAGGTCGGTGACCAGGGTGTGGGGCAGGATCCGAATGCCTGCCGCCTCCACGCTCCCCGCGAGCGCACGCACGATCGCGGCCCCCGTGGCGTCGCCGCCGGCGTGCAGCACTCGCGCGCGACTGTGCGCCGCCTCGAGGCCGCGAGCCCAGGCGGGCTCCACGTGGCCGGCCGCGTCGGCGACTCCGGAGTCCGATGCGCCGACCCGGTCGAACTCGACGCCCCAGCGCACGAGATCCTGAATCCTCGACGCACCGTCGCCGCAGAGCACCCGGACGGCGTCGAGCACCGACAGCCCGGCGCCCGCGACCATCGTGTCGCCGACGTGCAGGTCGACCGAGTCGTCGTCGAAGACCGCGGCGGCGATTCCGCCCTGGGCCCAGCGCGAGTTGCTCTCGTCGAGGTCGCCCTTGCTGACGAGGGTGACCTCGTGGCCGAGAGCGTGGGCGCGCAGGGCGGCGGTCAGCCCGCCGAGGCCCGAGCCGACGATGACGACCGCGCGGCGCGAGGCCCGCGGAGCGCGCCCGGCAGAGGCAGCCCCGGCCGCAGCCGTGCCGGCGGCGCCGCTCACACCGACACCGGCCCGGGCTTGGCGGCGAGCATCCGCTCGAGCGCCAGCCGGGCGGGCTCGGCGACGTGGGCCGGCACCGTGATGCGGTTCAGCACCTCCGACGGGCGCTGCGCCGACCCGACGAGCGCCTCCAGGGCCCACGCGATGTAGCCCGGGTGGATCCGGTACATCGTCGAGCAGGGGCACACGACCGAGTCGAGGCAGAAGATCGTGTGCTGCGGGTACTGCTGGGCGAGTCTCTGGACCAGGTTGATCTCGGTGCCGATGGCGAAGGTCGATCCTGCGGGCGCCGCCTCGATCGCCTTCACGATGAAGTCGGTCGAGCCGTATGAGTCGGCGGCGTCGACGACCGGCATCGGGCACTCCGGGTGCACGATCACGTGGACGTCGGGGTACTGCGCCCTGGCTGACTCGATCTGGCCCACGGTGAAGCGCTTGTGCACCGAGCAGAACCCGTTCCACAGGATCACGCGAGCGTCGTCGAGCACCTCGCGGTCGACGCCGCCGAACGGCTTCCGCGGGTTCCACAGCGGCATCCGCTCGAGCGGCACCCCCATCGCCTTCGCCGTGTTGCGGCCCAGGTGCTGGTCGGGGAAGAAGAGGACGCGGCGGCCGCGCGCGAAGGCCCACTCGAGCACCGTCGTCGCGTTCGACGAGGTGCAGACGATCCCGCCGTGGCGCCCGCAGAAGCCCTTGAGGTCGGCGGCGGAGTTCATGTAGGTGACGGGGATCACGGGGACGCGGCCGGTCTCGTCGACCGCGTCCATGTCTCCGTACACCTCCGACAGCTGCGCCCACGCGGCCTCGACGCTGTCGATGTCGGCCATGTCGGCCATCGAGCAGCCGGCGGCGAGGTTCGGCAGGATCACGGCCTGCTCCGGCCGCGTCAGCAGGTCGGCGGTCTCGGCCATGAAGTGCACACCGCAGAAGACGATCGCCTCGGCCTCGGGCGACGCCTTCGCCTTGACCGCGAGCTGGAACGAGTCGCCGACGTAGTCGGCGTACTGCACGACCTCGTCGCGCTGGTAGAAGTGGCCGAGCATCAGGACGCGGTCGCCGAGGGTCTCGCGGGCGGCGCGGATGCGGCGGTCGAGCTCGTCGGGGGTCGCCGTGCGGTACTCGACGGAGATCTCGCCCTGCAGCGGCGACCCGGGCGGCACCACGTCGAACATCGACGAGCCGGGCCCGTAGCTCGGCACGCCCGTGTCGAACTCCCACGGGGCCTCGCGGAGGTCGACGGTGCAGACCTCTCCCGGAGCCTGGCCGTTCGTGATGCGGCGGATGGTGGTGTCGACGCTGGTCATGGGTTCTCTCGTGGTCGTGGCGGTGCGGGGTCGCGCAGGCGCGGTGCCGGGTGGCTCGAGGGGCCTGAGTTCACCCGCGCAGCGGATTCGTGTCGGCGAGGTCGACGGCCGAGTTGTAGCGGTAGAGCTTCGGCGGCCGGTGCTTCGTGCCGAGCAGGTGCTCGCCGGTGGGGATCACGGAGTCGCTCGCCTCGATCATCCGGCGGAAGTTCGCCGGGTCGAGGGCCCGCCCCAGCACGGCCTCGTGCACCTCGCGCAGCTGCGTGAGCGTGAACGTGTCGCCGACGAAGGCGTGGGCGATCCGTGAGTACTCGATCTTCGTGCGGAGGCGCCACAGCGCGTAGTCGACGATCGTGCGGTGGTCGAAGGCCAGCGGCGGCAGGTCGTCGGCGTCGAACCAGCACACGTTGGGGTCGCCCGACACGAGTGCGGCGGCGGCCGACGACAGGGCGGCAGGATCGGCTCCCGCCGGCCGCCCAGACGCCGACTCCTGCGACACCAGAGCCCAGTACACGATCGAGACGACGCGTTCCTCGCCGCCTCGCGCCGGAGCCCCGAACGCGTAGAGCTGCTCGAGGTACGTCGGCGAGAGCGCGGTCGTGTCGTGGAGGTGCCGGCGGGCGGCGTCGGGGAGGTCCTCGTCGGGGGCGAGGGGGCCGCCGGGCAGGGCCCACCTGCCGCGGTGGGGCTCTCGGATCCTGCGCACCAGGGGCAGGTGGAGGGCCATGCGGCCCGTGGTCTCGGAGGGCAGGAGGGAGAAGATCACGGTCGAGACGGCCAGCTTCGGCTGCTCCATCGGCGTGCTCCTCTCGCTCGACGACTTAAGGTTGATGAGACACTATGCCTTAAGGTCGGAAAAACCTAATGTCGCGCACCGGCGGGTTCGGGTGAGCGGGCATAGCCTCGGCGCATGTCGCTCCCTCTGGAGGCCGTGCGCCGGCTCCTGCCCCTGCTGCCCCGCTCGACGGAGTCGGCGCTCTCGCTGCACCAGGCGATCCGGTCGCGGAAGGGCGAGGCGCCGGTCACCGACGCGGTGCGGCGGGTGGCCACTGTGGCGGAGCGGAGCGTCGAGGGCTTCCGGGTCGTGACGCTGACGCCGAAGCGGCCGAGCGGCGCCCACCTGATCTACACGCACGGCGGCTGCTACACGTTCCCGCTGCGCGGGCTGCACTGGGGGCTTCTGGCGCGGATCGTCGCTGCCGCCCGCGTGAGCGTCGACGTGCCGCTCTACGGCCTGGCTCCGGAGCACACGGCGACCGACGCCTACCGCCTGCTCGACGCCGTCTACGACGCGGCCACGGCGGAGCACCCGCGCGTGTTCCTCGGCGGTGACTCGGCCGGCGGCGGCCTCGCCCTCGGGCAGGCGCAGCGCTACCGCGACACCGGGCGCCCGCTCCCCCGCGGCCTCGTGCTCATCGCGCCGTGGCTCGACGTCACGCTGCCGCCGGCGCAGATCGCCGAGGTCGCCGCACTCGACCCGCTGCTCGCGCCCGACGGCCTGCGCGAGGCCGGTCGCCTCTGGGCCGGCGACCTCGACGTGCGCGACCCCCTCGTGAGCCCCCTCCACGGCGACCTCGGCGGGCTGCCGCCGACCCTCGTCGTGCAGGGCGACCACGACCTCCTCCACCCCGACGCGGTCGAACTGGCCCGCAGGATGCACGCGGCCGGCTCCCCGGTCGAGCTGCGGGTCACTCGCGGCGGCTTCCACGTCTTCCCCGCGGTCGGCGCGCTGCCCGAGTCGCGGCTGGCCGTGCGGCGGATCGCGGCCGCGCTGCGCGGGTGAGTGCCCGGGCCCCGCTTCGATAGGCTCGCGGGGTGCGCCACTTCGCCGTCCTCGGATCGCCGATCGAGCACTCGCTCTCGCCCGTCCTCCACGAAACCGCCTACCGGATCCTCGGCTTCGACGCCGACTACGTCCGCGCCGAGGTGCGCTCGGGCGAGCTCGCCGCGTTCGTCGACGGCCTCGACGCCGACTGGGGCGGCCTCAGCCTCACCATGCCGCTCAAGCGCGAGGTCATGCCCCTCCTCGACGAGGTGTCGCCGCTCGCCGAGCGGCTCGGAGTCGCGAACACGCTCGTGTTCGAGACCTCCGAGACGGGCGTCCGCCGACTCGCGGGCCACAACACCGACGTCGACGGCATCGTGCGCGCGATCCGCTCGCTGCACGACGTGTCGCCGTCGCACGCGACGATCCTGGGCGGCGGGGCGACCGCGGCGTCGGCTCTCGCCGCGGCGGCCGCGCTCGGCGCGACGTCGGCGACGCTCCACCTCCGCGACACGAGCCGGGGCGGCGACGTGGCGGCCCTGGCCGGCGTGCTGGGCGTTGCTCTGACCGTCGAGCCGCTGGCTGCCGTCGGCGATTCCGGAATCCACGACTTCGTCATCAGCACGCTCCCCGGCGGTGTGGCCGTGCCCGACCTGATTCCGGAGAAACCGACGTCGGTCCTCCTCGACGTCGCCTACGACCCGTGGCCCAGCCCGCTCGCCCGCGCCTGGGAGGCCCGCGGCGGCAGCGCCGTCAGCGGCCTCGACATGCTGGTCGAGCAGGCGATCGGCCAGATCCGGCTCTTCACCGGTCGGGCGCAGGATCGCGAACTGCCCGACGAGCCCGCGATCCGCCGCGCCCTCCGCGATTCCGTGGGCCTCCCGGTCGATTAGGGTCGAGGCGTGACCGACTCTCCGCACCCCGTCCGTCTCCGCGGCACAGTCCTCGGCGAGGGTCGGCCGAAGATCTGCGTCCCCCTCGTCGCCGCCACGGTCGACGACCTCGCCGCCGCCGCGGCCGCCCTGCCCTTCGACGTCGTCGACGTCGTCGAGCTGCGCATCGACTTCTTCGACGACGTCGACGACGACTCCGAGGTCGAGGCGGCGATCGACGTCGTCCGGGGCGCCCTTCCCGACGAGACCCCGCTGCTCTTCACGTTCCGGTCGAAGCCCGAGGGCGGGCAGCGCGACATCGACCCCGACCGGTACGTCGGCCTGCTCCTGCTCGCCGCCGGCAACGAAGCCGTCGACGCGATCGACGTCGAGATGTTCACCGAGCTGGGGCCGCTCGAGCGCATCGTCAACGGTGCCCACGAGCTCGGCTGCGCCGTCGTCATGTCGTCGCACGACTTCGAGCACACGCCTCACGAGGAGCAGATCGTCGCCCGGCTGCTCCTGCAGCAGGATCTCGGCGCCGACGTCGTGAAGATCGCCGTCATGCCCGAGTCCCCCCGCGACGTCCTCACGCTGCTGACCGCGACGGCGGAGTACGTCGCCACGAAGGGCGTCCGCCCGGCGATCACGATGGCGATGGGGCCTCTGGGGGTCGTGTCGCGTCTCGCCGGGGAGACCTTCGGATCCTGCCTCACCTTCGGGTCCGCCGGAGCCGCGAGCGCGCCCGGCCAGGTCGACGCCGTGGCGCTGCGACAGGTGCTCGACGTGGTGCACGAGGCGCAGTAGCCGGGTTGTCCACAGGCACCGCCTCGCCCGACGCCCCGTCGGCCGTGGGCGGTACTCTTCATGCGCGAACGATCCGGGCGAGGCGCATCCGGACACGCATCCGCTGGGCGAGGCGAGAGGAGGCCGACATGGCGCACGATCACGGCGGCCCGTCGTCGAGTCCCGGGCGACTCGGAGTGGCGCTGGCGATCACGTCGGTGATCCTGGTGGCCGAGGTGGTCGGCGCGATCCTGACCGACAGTCTCTCGCTTCTCGTCGACGCCGGCCACATGCTGACCGACGTGGGCGGGCTCACAGTGGCGCTGATCGCCGCGCGGCTGATCCTGCGTCCGGCGACGTCGTCGCGCACGTGGGGCTGGCGCCGGGCCGAGGTGCTCGCCGCGCTCGGGCAGTCCGCCGTGCTCCTGGCCGTCGGCATCTACGCCTTCGTCGAGGGCGTGCAGCGGCTCTTCGCGCCGCCGTCGATCCCTTCCGGGTCACTCCTCGTCTTCGGCGTCATCGGGCTCGCGGGCAACCTGGCGTCGATCGCGGTGCTGGCCTCGGCGCGCTCGTCGACGATGAACCTCCGGGCCGCCTTCCTGGAGGTCGTCAACGACGCCCTCGGCTCGGTGGCGGTGATCGTCTCCGCGATCGTCATCGCGACGACCGGGTGGGCGCCGGCCGACGCCCTCGCCGGCATGGTGATCTCGATGCTGATCGTCCCGCGCACGGTCCTGCTGCTCCGCGAGACGACGAGCGTGCTGCTCGAGTCGACGCCGCGCGGCCTCGACCTCGACGACGTCCGTCGGCACATGCTCGAGCTGCCGCACGTCCGCGCCGTCCACGACCTGCACGCCTCGCAGATCGCCACCGGCCTGCCCGTCATCTCGGCGCACGTCGTGGTGTCGCAGGGCTGCTTCGAGGACGGCCACGCGCCGCGGATCCTCGACGATCTCCAGTCGTGCGTGCTCGAGCACTTCAGCGTGCCCATCGAGCACTCGACGTTCCAGCTCGAGCCCGAGTCGCACGAGCAGCACGAGCACGTCGAGCACGCCTGAGGCGAGCGGGTGTCTGATCCTGCGCCCGGCTAGCGGACCGTCGCGTCGGCGGCGCCGTCGGGCAGGCGGTCGCGGTCGTAGGTGATGCTCGTGTAGCCGTGGGGCAGGGGCGTGCCGTCGGCCGCCAGGTTCACGAAGACCATCTTGTCGATGGTCAGGATCGACTGCCGCGTCACCATGTTGCGCACCTCGGCCCGCATCGTGAGCGACGTGCGGCCGAAGTGCGTGGCCCGCAGCCCCATCTCGACCAGGTCGCCCTGCCGCGCGCTCGAGACGAAGTTGATCTCGGAGATGTATTTGGTGACGACGTAGCCGTTGCCGAGCTGGAGGATCGCGTAGATCGCCGCCTCCTCGTCGATCCAGCGCAGCAGGCTGCCGCCGAACAGCGAGCCGTTGGCGTTGAGGTCTTCGGGCCGCACCCACTTGCGCGTGCGGAAGGTGATCTCGCCGTCGTCGACAACGCGCCGCTCATGTTCTGACATACTTACATAGTGGCAGACGGGCGCAGGATCGGGAAGCCCGCTCGGCGCTCCGCCTCACACCCTCAGCACCCGCTGCGGCCCCGGCCCCTCGTCGCCGAGCGCGTCGTCGGGGTTGAGGAGCGAGCACGTGCCGAGCGAGAGACACCCGCAGCCGATGCAGTCCGTGAGCTTGGCGCGCATCGCGGCGAGCGTGCGGATCCGCTCCTCGACCTGGGCGTTCCACGCCGACGAGATCGTCTGCCACTGCTCGCGGCTCGGCGCACGGTCGACCGGCAGCGACTCGAACGCCGTCGCGATGTCGGCGAGCGGGATCCCGAGCTGCACGCCGAGACGCACCATCGAGACGCGGCGGAGCGCATGTCGCGCGAAGACGCGCGTGCCGCCCACCGTGCGGCCCGAGTGCACCAGACCCTTCGACTCGTAGAAGCGTATGGTCGCGACGGTGGCGCCCGAACGGCGCGCGACCTCGCCGATAGTGAGGGAGTCGTGGCTGTTCTTCGTCACCTGTCGCTCATTTTTTCTTCCTAGCTGGGCGAATGCTTGACCTCAAGTGCACTTGAGATCCTAGGCTGGAATCACAATCGAGAGAAAGCGGAAACGTGGCTGAATACACCCTTCCTGACCTTGCGTACGACTACTCGGCTCTCGCGCCGAGCATCTCGGGCACGATCATGGAGCTGCACCACTCCAAGCACCACCAGACCTACGTCACCGGCGCGAACACCGCCGTCGCCCAGATCGCCGAGGCCCGCGAGTCCGGCAACCTGGCCACCATCAACAAGCTCGAGAAGGACCTCGCGTTCAACCTCGGCGGACACGTGAACCACTCGATCTTCTGGACCAACATGTCGCCCGACGGCGGCGACAAGCCCACCGGCGACCTCGCCGCCCAGATCGACGACCAGTTCGGCTCGTTCGACAAGTTCACCGCCCAGTTCACCGCCGTCGCGCTCGGCGTCCAGGGCTCCGGCTGGTCCGTCCTCGCCTACGACATCCTCGGCGAGAAGCTGTCGATCTTCCAGCTGTTCGACCAGCAGGGCAACGTCCCCTTCGGCCTCGTCCCGCTGCTCATGCTCGACGTCTGGGAGCACGCCTACTACCTCGACTACAAGAACGTCCGCGCCGACTACGTCAAGGCGTTCTGGAACATCGTCTCCTGGGACAACGTCCAGGCTCGTTACACGGCAGCCACCACGAAGACCCAGGGCCTCATCACCCTGTAGTTCCTCGCGTCTCGAAGCGCCCGTCACCCTCCGGTGGCGGGCGCTTCGGCGTGCGGGGCATCGTCACCAGCGCTGATGGGCGTCCCTCGTGAGCGTCGGGATCCGGAAGAGGCTCGTCGACGCCGTCATGAACAGCGTCGTGCCGTCCGGGCCGCCCCAGCAGAGGTTCGAGTTCACCTCGGGCACCGGGATCCCGCCGAGGAGTTCGCCCTCGGGCGAGTACACCTGCACGCCGGCCGCGCTGGACGACCAGACGTTGCCGTCGACGTCGACGCGGATGCCATCGGGGGTGCCGGGGCGCGGCGTGGCGAAGAGGCGCGGCGGGCCCACGGTCGGAGCCGCCGATCCTGCGCCCTGGTCGCCCTCGCCCGTGGTGGCCGCAGCGGGTGTCGCCGGCGAGATGTCGTAGGCGACGATGCGCTGGGCGCCGTCGCCGGAATCGGCGATGTAGAGCGTCGACTCGTCGGGCGAGAACGCCAGCCCGTTGGGCCTGACGCAGTCCGTCACGACCGGCACCGGGTCCGATTCCGGAGTGGCAGACCCGGGCGCCACCCGGAACACCCAGTGGTCGCCGTACTCGAGCTCCCCGGCGTGACCCTCGTCGGGCTGCGTGATGCCGTAGTCGGGGTCGGTGAACCAGATCGCGCCGTCGCGCGTCACCACGATGTCGTTGGGCGAATTGAGCCGATGCCCCTGCCACTGCGTGGCGATCGCCGTGACCTCGCCGCCGCGGTCGCGCTCGACGCGGCGACGCCCGTGCGAGCACTGCAGCACGCTGCCGTCGAGGTCGAGGGTGCGCCCGTTGGTGAACTGCGGGTCGGCGTCGTAGACGACCGTGTCGCCCGACTCCCACGACCACTGCATGATGCGGTTCGTGCGGATGTCGCTCCAGCGGACGGCGAGGAGCTCCGGAATCCAGACCGGCCCCTCCGACCAGATGCAGCCCGTGCTCACGCGTTCCGGCTCGGCCCCCGGAGGAATCAACCCGTGGCTCACGAGTCCTGCGAGATCGGGGTCGGGTGCGTTCATGAGCCGGGGGTCTCCTGTCTCCGTCGACGATGCGCCGGGACGCCCGGCACGTCGAACGTATCGCGGACGCGCGGGCGACACGACTTCTGACGCCGCAAACGGTACTTTTGTTTGACAGTCGCCAGAAGTCCGGCCAGGATCGACGAGAGCGATCTCGATGACGCGACGCCGACCCCAAGGAGCACCATGACTCACTCACCTCTGCGAGTCGCGATCGTGGGCACAGGCATGATCGGCGCGGTCCATCGCCGAGCGGCGCGCGACGCGGGGGCCGACGTCATCGGCGTCCTCGGCTCGAGCGCCGCCAAGTCGCAGCGCTTCGCCGCCGAGTGGGGCGTTCCGGGCGCCTTCTCGTCGTTCGACGAAGTGCTCGCCGCGAAGCCCGACGTCGTGCAGATCTGCACGCCGAACGCGACGCACCACGGCTACGCCCTCGCCGCTCTCGAGGCCGGCGTCCACGTCGTGTGCGAGAAGCCGCTGGCTCTCGACTCCTCCCAGGCGCAGGAGCTCGTCGACGCCGCCGACCGCGCCGGCGTCGTGGCGACCGTGCCGTTCGTCTACCGCTACCACCCGCTCGTCCGCGAGCTCCGGGCGCGCCGCGCCGCCGGAGAGCTCGGCGACGTCCTGCTCGTCCACGGCTCGTACCTGCAGGACTGGCTGCTCGACCCGAAGTCGTCCTCCTGGCGCGTCGACGCCGCCGCCAGCGGCCGGTCACGCGCGTTCGCCGACATCGGCTCGCACTGGTGCGACCTCGCCGAGTTCATCTCCGGTGAGCGCTTCGAGCGGGTGTCGGCCGTCACGAGCATCGCGTACCCCGAGCGTCCCGTCCCGTCGGGGCCGTCGTTCAGTTCCGCGAGCGAGGTTCAGGGCGCAGGATCGGGAGGTTCGTCGGGCGGCCCCGCTGCTCCTGCGACCATGCCCGTCACCACGGAGGACACCGCCGTCGCCACGTTCGTGACCGCGCGCGGCGTGACCGCGAACACCGTGATCTCGCAGGTGTCGGCGGGGCGCAAGAACCGGCTCTGGGTCGAAGTGGACGGCACGGCCGGGAGCGCGGCCTTCGACCAGGAGAACCCCAACAGCGTGTGGATGGGCACGGACGAGGGCGCGAGGATCCTCGAGCGGGCATCCGGGGCCGTCGCGGGCGACCAGCAGCGGCTCGACCTGGTGCCGGCGGGGCACCCGCAGGGCTACCCGGACGCCTTCTCGGCGTTCCTCGGCGACACCTACGCCGCGGTGAGGTCGCGGCAGGCGCACTCGGAAGCGCCGCTGCCGGAGGGGCTGCCGACGTTCCGCGACGGGCTCCGCGCCGCACGCATCATCGACGCCGTCCTCGCGTCGGCCGACGCCGGCTCGTGGGAGTCGATCGGCGGCTGACCCCGCAGGTCTCGGCGTCGACCCGGCGGGCGCAGGATCCGAGACTCCTGCCAGCCGCCGCCGATACGCTCGGTGGACGCCGCCCGCAAAGGAGTCCTTGAATGTCCGTCGTCAAGATCAACGCCATCCACGTGCCCGAGGGGCACGGAGCCGAGCTCGAGAAGCGCTTCGCCGCGCGGAAGCACGCCGTCGACTCGGCGGACGGCTTCGAGGGCTTCCAGCTGCTGCGGCCGGTGAAGGGCGACGAGCGGTACTTCGTCGTGACGACGTGGAAGGACGAGGAGAGCTTCCAGGCCTGGGCCGCGGACGGCGCGAAGGCGGCGCACGCCGCCCCCTCGGGCGCGCACGCCGCGCCATCGGGCGCACACGCCGCAGCGCCGCACCACGGCGGCCAGCACGGCGACGGCCCCGCGCCGAGCGACGAGCACCACGGCGGTGCCGGCGCCCAGCGGCCCGTGGCCACCGGAGCCGACCTCCTCGAGTTCGAGGTCGTCGAGCTCTAGCTCCGGAGGCCTTCGGCCGACGGTCGCCCTGTCGCCTCGCGGCCAGCCGCCCTTGCCGGGGGGGCCGAGTCGCGTCTAGCGTGGACGCGCACAACCATCTCGAGCGAAGGTCACACCATGTCACCGCGAGTCTCGAACGATCCGGTGCCCGACGGCACGGAGCCCGAGCACCCGACCAGCCTCGAGCTCGACGACTACCTCGACGAGCCCGACTCCGACCCGGCCCTGTAGCGCGCCCGCACGAGAGGGCGCGAGCCGGGTCTCACGGGCGCTGCGCTCGCACCGCCCCGGTGCCGTCCGTCAGCAGCGCCTGGATCCGCTGGGTCGACCGCGTCGCCGCCGCCGAGTTCGACCAGAACGCCAGCGCCAGGATCACGAGGGCGAACCCCAGCATCACCCACCACATGGCCGTCGTCGACTGCGTGAACCCCGCCCCGACGCTCGTCGCTCCGCTCACCCGGGTGATCGTCCCGGCGAGCGCGACGCCGAGCGAGACGCCCGTCTGGCGGGCCGTGGAGGCGACGCCCGCGGCTGATCCCGAGCGCGATCGCGGCATGCCCGAGACGGCCGTGTTGGTCAGCGGCGGGTTGATGAGCCCGAGACCGCATCCGATCAGGGCGTAGATGACGAGCAGGAACGGGATCGGCGTCGTCGCCCCGGTGAGCAGCAGCAGGATCGCGCCGACCGCCAGCCCGGAGGAGCCGAGCACGAGCGGCCGACGGGTTCCCGTCACCGAGACGAGCCGCCCGGCGAGCGGCGCGCAGACCAGCTGGCCGAGCCCGAGCGGGAGCGTGCAGAGCCCGGCGACGAACGGGCTGAAGCCGCGCACCTCCTGCAGGTACAGCGCGGTGAGGAAGAGGAATCCGCCCAGGGTGGCGAACGCGCAGACGGCCGTGAGGATCGCCGACGAGAACGGGATGCTCGTGAAGAACCGGAAGTCGAGCAGCGGGTCGTCGCGGGAGCCCTCGTACCGCCACAGCGCCACGAGCGCGAGAGCCGCGACGACGAACAGCCCGATCGTCACGCCGGAGGCCCACCCGAAGCGCGGCCCCTCGATGAGCGCGGACACCACCGACGCGAGCAGCACGATGACCAGCGCCTGTCCGACGGGATCGAACTTCCGCGCACGACCGCCCTTCGACTCGGGTACGAACGCGAAGGTCAGGACGATCGCCGCGATGCCGATCGGGATGTTGATCCAGAAGATCGCCCGCCACCCGACGCTGTCGGTGAGCGCGCCGCCGATGAGCGGGCCGAAGCCCGTCGAGATGCCCACGACTGCACCCCACACGCCGACCGCCCGGGCGCGCTGAGCGCCGTCGGTGAAGGTGGCGGAGATGATCGACAGGGCCACCGGGTTGAGCATCGATCCGCCGATCGCCTGGAGCATCCGGCAGGCCACCAGGATCGGCACGGACGGCGCGAGGCTGCACAGCAGAGAGCCGATCACGAAGACCGTCAATCCGATCTGAAAGACCCTGCGTCGCCCGAACTTATCGGCCGTCGACCCCGAGAGCATGAGGAAGCTGGCGATCACGAGCGTGTAGCCGTCGATCGTCCACTGGAGCCCGGAGATCGTCGAGTGCAGCTCGCGCCCGATCGACGGCAGCGCGACGTTGACCACGGTGGCGTCCATCGACGCGATGAACAGGCTCATGCAGCAGATCGCGAGGATCCCGTAGCGGTGCGTGTACCTCGAGGGGAGCGTTCGGGCAGGGCCGGTGGCGGAGGCGAGGGTCACCAGACGATTATCCGCCCGGGTCTCCGCGCCGACTCAGCCGCGCGTCAGCTCCACGATCGCCGACCGGTGCGTCGAGTAGGTCGTGACGACGCGATACCCCGCCGCCTCCAGTGCGGCCAGCGAGTGGTCGTCCGACTTCCCGCCGACGGCGTAGTCGATCAGCCAGACCGTCCTCACTCCGTCGAACCGCCCGAGCGCGAGCGCCTGGTCGACGCTGTACGCCGTGTCGTGCCAGGTGTCGCCGGCGGCCACGGGCGTCTTGATCGTGAGGTCCGTGAGCCCCGTGAATCCGGCCGGGTAGGTCTCCATCGCCAGCCGAGTCCGCCGCGACGGCCGCACGGTGTCGTCGAAGACCACGCCCTCCCCCGCGGCGGCGTGCTTCCCGATCACCTCGCTGATCTGCTGCCAGTCGCTGTTGTTCTTGGCGTTCGGGGTGCGGGTGGCGGCGTAGACGGGCGCCTCGAGCGCGAGCACGAGGGCACTCGCCACCCCGAAGACGACGAACCAGCGCGCGGAGCGTCGGCCGAGAGACGTGAGGCCTGCTCCTGCGCCCAGGGCACTGGCCCGGTGAAGGCCCAGGGCGGCCACGTCGGCCAGCCGGGCGAGCCCCAGCGCCATGAGGAGCGCGCCGCCCGCCGCCGAGTACGAGAGGTAGCGCGGGCTGTAGTCGGCGATGGCGAGGTTCCCGACCAACAGCAGGATCAGAGGGCCGACGAACCACACCACCCCGACCAGCGTCGCTCCCGGCAGCAGTGGCCGCGTGAGCCCGTCGAGCTCGCGCTCGCCCGCCCCGGCCCGGGGCCCGCCCACGCCGCCCCGCGCGGCGAATCGCCGGGCCGAGCGCCGCCGCCGCACCTCCGCCACGACGCCGAAGGCCACGGCGACCAGCACGAGCCCCCACGACACGACTGCCAGAGAGGTCGTCGTGAAGAACGTCGTGACGAGCACCGAGAACGGACTGTCGGTCGAGCGGCCGGCGAGGAACGCGACCTGGTTGCGCTCGGCGACGCTGAAGAACACGACCGGCGAGGCCGCGACCACGGCGGCGCCCGTGGCGAGGGCCCATCGTCGCCACACGCGGCGCCCGACGCGCGCACGCGCGAGCAGCACGGCGTGGACGACGACGAAGAGCCCGAAGTAGAGGAACGTGTAGACGCCCAGGCACAGCAGGGCGCCGTAGGCGACCCACCAGCCGGCGGCGAGGGTCCGTCGGGCGACGAGCCGCAGCAGCAGCAAGAGCAGCCACACGGCGATCGCCGCGCCGAACGCGTACGAGCGGGCCTCGTCGTTGAAGGCGGCGGTCCGCGGCAGGATCGCGAAGATCAGCACCGCGACGACGGCGACCGGCCGCGTCGTGAGCATCCGCGCGACGAAGTACAGCCCGGCGGCGGCCACGCCGGTCGCGATCGCGGCGGGCAGCCGCACCGAGAGCGGCGAGGCGCCGAACGCGTCGATCCAGAAGTGCAGGAACAGGTAGTAGGTGCCGTGGACGGCGTCGACGTGCCCCAGCATCCTGAAGAGGCTCGGCAACGGCCGCTCGGCCGACAGGATGCTCGCGGCCTCGTCGCCCCACAGCGAGGGGACCCACGAGAGCACGAAGGCGGCCGTGAAGACGACGGCCCCGAGGAGCCACCCGATCCTGCGGTCCGCCGCGCCGCCGCGCTCGACGGGAGCCGGGCCCGAGGGTGCAGGATGCGACCCGGTCGCCACCCGGGTGTCGGCGCGGGTGGCGTAGGTCGTCATGAGACTAGGAAAGACCCCGTCGTAGAACGGGGCCTTTCGAGAGTCGATGGATCGGCTGGGAGTCGCCTACGAGATCGCGGCGTGCTCGCGAGACGCCTCGCGGGCGGCCGTGTAGCGGTTCGCGGGAATCGGCAGCCCCAGGTTTCCGCGGAGGGTCGACGCCTCGTACTCGGTGCGGAAGATGCCCTTCTGCTGCAGGATCGGCACGACCTCCTCGACGAAGCGGCGGAACTGCGCGGGCTGCTCGACGTAGATGTTGAAGCCGTCGGTCGCCTCGCCGGTGAACCACTCCTCGATGAGGTCGGCCACGTGCTGCGCCGTGCCGACGAAGTGGCCGCGGCGCGGTGCGGCGAACCGCTCCACGGTCTGGCGCAGGGTGAGACCCTCGCGCAGCGCGGTGTCGGTGACCTCGTCGGCCTGGGTCTTCCAGGCGAGCGTGGCGATCTCGCGCACGTCGGGGAACGGCGCCTCGGGGTCGTACTGGCTGAAGTCGTGCCAGCCGAACGCCCGGCCGAACTCGGCCTGGGCGCGGTCGAAGTCCCAGTTCATGTCGTTGGCGCGCTGCTCGAGAGCGCGAGCCTCCTCGTCGGTGTCGCCGATGAAGAAGCGGACGCCGGGCAGGATGATGACGGAGTCGGCATCGCGGCCCTTGGCTTCGGCGCGAGATCGCAGGTCGGTGCGGAAGGCCTTCGTCTTCTCGAAGCTCTCGCCGTGGGTGAAGATGCCCTCGCCGAGCGCCGCGCCGAGGTCGCGCCCCTGGTCGGAGTCGCCGGCCTGGAAGATCACCGGCCAGCCCTGCTCGGAGCGCTGGATGTTGAGCGGCCCGACGACCTTCGGGAAGTACGTGCCCTCGTGGTTCAGCGCGTGCTGCTTCGACGGGTCGAAGAACTGCCCGGTCGCGCGATCGCGCGGGAACGCGTCGTCCTCGTACGAGTCCCAGAGGCCCTGGATGACCTCGATCGCCTCGTGGGCACGGCCATAGCGGGTGTCGTAGTCGTAGTGCTCGTCGCGGCCGTAGTTGCCCGCGGTGCCGGAGTCGCCCGAGGTGACGACGTTCCAGCCGGCGCGGCCGTGGCTGATGTTGTCGAGCGAGGCGAAGCGGCGGGCGAGGTTGAACGGGTCGTTGTACGACGTGGTCGCGGTGCCGACGAGGCCGATGTTCTTCGTCGACACGGCGAGCGCTGCGAGGAGCGTGAACGGCTCGAGCCGGTTGAGGTAGTGGGGCGGCGAGTTCGGGGTGATGAACTGGCTGTCGACGATGAAGACGAGGTCGAGCTTGCCCTTCTCGGCCAGCTGCGAGAGCTCGATGTACCAGTCGACGTTGACGCTGGAGTCGAGGGGCAGGTCGTCGTAGAGCCAGGTCTTGGGGCGGCCGGGGCCTCCGGCGCCCGTCAGGATCACGCCGAGGTGCAGCTGTCGATCGGTCATCGGGTCTCTCCGCTCGTCTCCGGACGATTTCGTACGCTCATGAGTGTTCTCCCCAGGTCTATGAATCGCATAAGCGGCTCCCCAATGTGACCGTGTGTGACACGGGACGTAGGCTGGCCGCATGAGCACCGCCGCTGTAGCCCCTCCACGCGGGGTCTTCAGCCGGGAGCACCTCTTCGTCACGCTCGGCATGTGCGCCCTCATCGGCATCGCCGCGTTCGAGCAGCTCGCCGTCACGACCGTCATGCCGACGGTCGCGCGTCAGCTGCACGGCGAGGCGCTCTACTCGCTGGCGTTCGCCGCCCCGCTCGCCACGAGCGTCGTCGGCATGGTCGTCGCCGGCAACTGGGCCGACCGCTCCGGCCCCCGCGTCGTCGTGATCTCGTCGATGATCACGTTCGGCTGCGGGCTGCTCATCGTGGCGGGGTCGCCGACGATGGAGGTGCTGCTGATCGGCCGTCTGGTGCAGGGATTCGGATCCGGCGCCATGATCGTCGGCCTCTACGTGATGGTGGCCCGCCTCTACCCGCCCGAGCTGCACCCCTCCGTCTTCGCGGGGTTCGCGGCCGCGTGGGTGATCCCGGGGCTCGTCGGGCCGGTGATCGCAGGATCGGTGACCCAGGCCTTCGGCTGGCACTGGGTGTTCCTCGGCGCGCTGGCCGCCTGCGTGCCCGCGGTGGCGATGATCGCGCCGAGCCTCGGCCGGGTGGCGGGCCCGGCGACCGCCGCGGGCGAGGAGCGTGTGCCGTGGAGCGCGGGCCGGATCCTGTGGTCGCTCGCCGCGGCCGCCGCAGTCGTCGCCCTCAACCTGCTGTCGGAGGTGCCCGCCTGGGCCACCGTGCCGGTCATCGTCCTGGCCGTCGCACTCCTCGCCGTCGCACTGCGGCCTCTCCTGCCGCGGCGGGCTCTGCTGGCGGGCGCGGGGGTGCCGACGCTCGTGCTGCTGCGCGGCCTCGTGAGCGCGGCGTTCACGGGCGGCGACGTGTACATCCCCTACCTGCTGTCGTCGCTCTACGGGTTCGGGCCGGCGGCCTCCGGCGTCACCCTCACCGCGGGCGCCGTCAGCTGGGCGTTCGCGAGCTGGGTGCAGGGGCGGCTCGGGCCGCGGCCTGGGCAGCTTCGAGGCATCAGGATCGGAGTCTCGCTCGTGGTGATCGGCATCGCGGCCGCCCTCGCCACTCCCCTGTGGCACCTCACGCCGGGCGTGATCATCGTCGCCTGGGCCGTGGCCGGGTTCGGCATGGGGTTCATGTATCCGCGGTTCTCGGTCTTGACGCTGCGCTGGTCGGGCGACGACGAGAAGGGGTTCAACTCGTCGGCGCTGACGATCTCGGAGTCGTCGGGCGGAGCCGTCGTGCTCGCCGTCACGGGCGCCGCGTTCGGCGTGCTCGGCGGTGCGGGGTCGCCCGCGGCGTTCGTGGCGTGCTTCGGCGTCGCAGGGGTGTTCGCGCTCGTCGCCCTCGGGGTCAGCGGGCGCGCAGTGCCGCGGGCGCTGCGGGCCACGGCGTAGGCGCGCGCCTTCCGGGCGGTCCGCCGCGGGACTCACTGCCAGTCGAGCGGCCCCTCCAGATGCCCGGGGTGCGGCAGCCGCGCGTGCCGGAGCACGACCTCGCCGGGGCGCAGGGCGAGCAGCGACACCGAGAGCGAGGCGTACCGGTGGCCGTCGACCTCGTCGCTGCGGAACAGCGCCTCGTCGTCGTCCGTCGGCAGCGACGAGCTTTCGCGGAGGACGTCGAGCCACGGGGTCCACGAGCCGGCGTCGTCACCCGCGCTGCTGGCGGGCGCGACGCCGCTCGGCGCGGCGTCGGGCGCGGGCGCGACCTCGGGCCGGAACGCCTCCCGGAACCGCGGCAGCCACCGCAGCTCCCGCGGGACGGTGGCGACATCAGGCCCCTCGTGCGTGATCATGTGCACTCCCGGGCGGAGGTCGTGCGACGCGAGGGTGCGGCCGTCCCACGACGTGAAGCGGATTCCGTCGGGCGACGCGGTGACGAGGTTGAAGGCGCGGGTCGTCGGCTCCTGCGCCCGGGTGCGCCCCGAGACGGCCTCGAGGGGCAGCACACCCCTCGTGGTGTAGCCGCCCTCGGGCTCGGCGACCTGCTCGTGGCGGTTGAGGACGACGGCCGCGCGCGACGACGCGTCGTCGACCGCGAGCCAGGCGCCGCCGGCCTCGCGGTCACGGACGCCCCGCACGCCGGGGAGCTCCGGCCACCACGCGCCCGGGGAGTCCCAGGGACGGTCGACGGCCTCGTCGCGTAGACCCAGCAGCACGACCGGCCAGGCGGAATCGGGTTCGAGGCTCACGACGACGGTGCACACGGTGTCCACGCTAGCGGGCGCCGCCGCGCGGAGCGGGCAGACTGGACCCATGGACCGCCTCACCGTCGTCGTCGGCATCACCGGCGGCATCGCCGCGTACAAGGCCGTCGGCGTCGTCCGGCTGCTCGTGAAGGCCGGGCACGACGTGCACGTGGTGCCGACCGAGGCGGCGCTGAAGTTCGTCGGGCTCCCGACCCTCGAGGCGCTGAGCCGCAACCCCGTCACCGCGTCGCTCTACGACGACGTCGCCGCGGTCCGACACGTGGCTCTGGGACAGTCCGCCGACCTCGTCATCGTCGCGCCCGCGACGGCGAACACGCTCGCGAAGCTCGCCGCGGGGCTCGCCGACGATCTGCTCGGGACGACGATCCTCGCGACGAAGGCTCCCGTGCTCCTGGCGCCCGCGATGCACACCGAGATGTGGGCCAACGCGGCGACGCAGGCCAACGTCGCGACGCTCCGCTCGCGCGGCTACGCGGTCGTCGGCCCCGACTCGGGCGCGCTGACCGGCGCCGACTCCGGCCCGGGGCGCATGAGCGAGCCCGAGGCGATCGTCGAGGCCGCGCTCGCGCTCGTCGGCGAGGGGGCCGGGGCGCAGGATCTCGCGAACCTCCACGTGCTCGTGTCCGCCGGCGGCACCCGCGAGCCCCTCGACCCCGTGCGGTTCCTCGGCAACCGCTCCAGCGGCAAGCAGGGCGTCGCCCTGGCGAACGCCGCGCTCGCGCGCGGGGCGCGCGTCACGCTCGTCGCCGCGCACCTGGAGGTGCCGCCGCCCGCGCCGCACCCGCGACTCTCCGTGGTGGACGTGTCGACGGCCGAGTCCCTCTCCGACGCGATGCGCTCGGCGGCGACGGAGGCCGACATCGTGGTCATGGCGGCGGCGGTGGCCGACTATCGGCCGGAGAACGTCGAGAGCGGGAAGATCAAGAAGTCGGGTGGGGGGCCGCTGCTCCTGCGGCTCGTGGAGAACCCGGACATCCTCGCGGGGCTCGCCCGAGACAAGCGCCCCGGGCAGGTGGTGGTCGGGTTCGCCGCCGAGACGGCGGCGTCACGCGACGAGCTGCTCGACCTCGGCCGCGCGAAGGCCGCACGGAAGGGCGCCGACCTGCTCGCCCTGAACGCGGTGGGCTGGTCGCAGGGATTCGGCACCGACGAGAACGCGGTGGTGCTCGTCACGGGCGCGGGCGACGTGGTCGCGGAAGCGGCCGGGACGAAGGCCGACGTGGCGGACGCGCTGCTCACGGCGGCCCTCGGCGTGCGGGGTGCTCCCGCCTGAGCGGCTGGCCGGCCCCGGATCAGTACTGGATCTTCTTCGAGCAGGTCTTCTGCGCGGCGGTCTGGCCGGTGACGGACGGCGGCAGCGTCACGGTCGACGTCGAGCCGGTCGTGGGCGGCGTCGTGGCGGCGCCGGTCGAGGTGCCGGTCGAGGTGCCAGAACCGGTCGAGGTGCCGCTGCCGGTCGACGTGCCCGATCCTGTGCCCGTCGTGGCCGGCGTGGTCGGCGTCGTCGTGGAGGGCGACCCCGGCTCGACGGTGGATCCGTCGCCCGTGGTGCCCGAGAGCTCGATCGGCTGGTCGGCGAGAAGCGCCTGGTTCACCTGCTGGGCCGCGTACTCGTTCGGCACGACGCGGTTCGGGTTGTCAGGATCAGCACCGGTCGGGTACTGCAGGAACACCATGTTCGACAGACCGGTCGCCCGCACCGCCTGGAAGACGCCGAGCAGGAAGTTCGCGTTCACCGTGTCGGAGGTGACGGTGTTCTCGGTGACGGCCTTGGCGATCTTGTAGAGCGTGAACGGGTTGGTGAGCGTGCCGCTCGAGGTCAGCTGCCGCGCCAGCGACGACATGAAGACCTGCTGGTTCGAGATGCGGCCGAGGTCGGACCCGTCGCCGACGCCGTGGCGGCTGCGGAGGAAGGCGAGGGCCTCGCCGCCGACGAGCGTGTGGGTGCCCGCCGAGAGGTTGAGGTTCGGGGTGACGTTGTTGTCGACGATCGGCGTCGCGAGGCAGACCGTGACGCCGCCCACCGCGGTCGAGATGGCTGCCGTGCCCGCGAACGTGACGCTGGCCGCATAGGGGATGTTGAGTCCGGTGAGCTTCTCGATCGTGAGCACGGCGCACTGCAGGCCGAGCTGCTCGTTGCCCCCGCGGCTGAGCGCCGTGTTGAGCATCGCCTTGTCGGTCGCGTACGAGTAGCCGCCCGAGGAGGTCGGGCACGCCGGGATCGGGATCTCCAGGTCGCGCGGGAAGCTGATCACCGACACGTTCTTATGGTCGGCCGAGATGTGCAGCAGGATGTCGACGTCGTTGTTGCCGACGCCCGACGACGCCGCCTGGTCGGCCGCGTCGCCGTAGCCCGCCTGACCCGAGCGCGTGTCGCTGCCGATCACGAGCATGTTGACCTCGCCGACCGTCTCGCCCTCGGGGGCGGACGGCAGCGGCGTGGCGGTGTGCCCGGGCAGCTGGACGAGGTGGACTGTCGGCTTCGTCGACCCCAGGACGTCCTGGAGCGCGTAGGCGGCGACCCCGCCGGTCGAGACGAGCACGACGACCACTGCGACGGCCACGAGCTTCAGAGCGTTGGCGATCGGGTGCGTGTGGTGGAGCTTGCCGTGCCGGATCTGCCCGGAGCGGGCGGCCCTCCGGGCGCGCGGGAGTGCGCTCGTGCCGTCTTCTGCCATTGCCGCCCCTCGTGTGAACAACGTGATCCGAGTTCACAGTAGGCGACAACCGCCCCAGAAACGTGTAAGCGGAGTGCCTCTCAGCCGCAGAGCGACCGCGCGATCAGCCGCAGAGCGACGCGTACTCGCTCTGCGCGACCGGGCGGAGCCCGAGCTCCGGGGTCCGAAGGCGCTCGAGGAACGTGACGACGGCCGCCGCGACCTGCCGGTGTGTGATGTCGTTGAGCACGTCGTGCTTGCCCTTCTCCAGCGCGTAGAGGCGCGCGTCGGGCAGGGCGTCGTAGACCGCGAACGCGTCCTGGGGGTGCGAGATGACGTCGCAGTCGCCGTGCAGCACCAGCGCGGGGATCTCGACGCCGCGGGCGAGGTCGAAGTCCACCTCGTCGGTCGCCGAGGTGCTCGTGAGCGAGCCCTCGCGCAGGACGCCCTCGCGTGCCAGCTTGCCGCGGTGGACCGGGCAGGTGGTGCGCTCCTCGATCTCCGTCGCGGCGTCGACGCTTCCGGCACCGGCCTCGGTGAGCGCGCCGGCCGAGACGACGCCGGTCGCGGCCAGTCGGCCGTCGGCGATCGCGCGCCAGGCGGTGGCGACTCCAGAGTCGGAGGCGACCACGACCCGCGGTCCCGCCTCGGTGGCGTCGAGCTCGGCCGCGGCCGCGGTCACCATTCCGGAGTGATCGACGGCGACGTCTCCGAACGCGACCACGCGGTAGCCGTCGACGGCGATCCGGTCGGCGAAGCGCTCGTACACCTCGGGGGTCTCGCCGCGTCCGCCGAGGACGACGACGGTGCCGCGGACGACGACGCCGGCGGCCGGTAGGCGCTCGATGCGGGCGAGGGGTGCTGTCGAAGCGGAAGAAGTCATACACCGATCGTCTCTCTCCGACACCGAGAGAAGTGGTTTGTTACGAAATGCAACCGTCACCTGTCGCCTGTCGCACGGGCGAGGCAGACTCGAGAGGTGACCGACGACTCCTTCGCGCCCGACCGCCCCGCCACCACCCAGATCCACGGCGGAGTCGTGCCCCGCGAGGCTCAGAACACCGTCGCCACGCCGATCTACCAGACCGCGGCCTACGAGTTCGACGACCTCGCCACGGCGCAGGCCATCTTCGCCCTCGAGAAGACCGGCAACCTCTACAGCCGCAACGGCAACCCGACGCAGTCGGTCTTCGAACGGCGCATGGCCGCACTCGAGGGCGGCGTCGCGGCGCTCGGCACCGCCAGCGGTCAGGCCGCCGTCGCGGTCACCCTCCTCAGCCTGGTCCGCACCGGCCAGCACGTCGTGGCGCCCGCGCAGCTCTACGGCGGCACGATCGACCTGCTCACGGATGCGTTCGCCGACTTCGGCATCGAGGTCACCCTCGTCGACCAGGACGACCTCGACGCCTGGCGCGCCGCAGTCCGCCCGAACACCCGGGCGTTCTTCGCCGAGGGCATCGGCAACCCGACCGCCACGGTGCTGCCGATGGCCGAGGTCGCCGAGATCGCGCACGCCGCCGGGGTGCCGCTCGTCATCGACTCGACGCTCGCGACCCCCGTCCTGCAGCGCCCGAAGGAGTTCGGCGCCGACTTCGTCGTCCACTCGGCCACGAAGTTCCTGGGCGGCCACGGCTCGTCGATCGCCGGCGTCATCGTCGACCTCGGCACGTTCGACTTCGGCGCCGAGCCCGCGAAGTGGCCGCAGTTCACCGAGCCGTACACGCGCGTCGGCGGAGTCGTGCTCTGGGAGCGCTTCGGCCGCGAGAAGAGCGCGTTCCTCGTCTACGCGAAGACGAAGTGGGTTCACGATCTGGGGCCGTCGCTGTCGCCGTTCAACTCCTTCCAGATCCTGCAGGGAATCGAGACGCTCGACCTGCGGGTGCGGCGGCAGTCCGACTCGGCTCTGGCGATCGCCGAGTTCCTGTCCGCGCATCCTGCGGTCTCGAAGGTGAACCACCCGGGGCTGCCCGACAGCCCGTACCGCTCGCTCGCGGAGCGCTACCTGCCGAACGGCGCGGGCGCTGTCTTCTCGTTCGACCTCGCCGCGGGAGAAGGCGCCGTTGCGACGGTCATCGACTCGCTGAAGGTGTTCTCGCTCGTCGCCAACATCGGCGACGTCCGCAGCCTCGTGATCCAGCCGGCGACGACGACCCACAGCCACCTCAAGGCCGACCAGCTGCGCGAGGCCGGCTTCTCCCGTGCCACGATCCGGCTCTCGATCGGACTCGAAGACGTGCGAGACCTCATCGCCGACCTCGGCCAGGCGCTCGACACCGTCGATGCGTCCATCGGAAAGGACTGACCATGCACTTCGGCTACTGGACCCCGGTCTACGGAGGCTTCCTCCGCAACGTCGGCGACGAGGGAATGCCCGCCGCCTGGTCGTACATCAAGCAGGTGTCGCAGGAGGCCGACCGCCTCGGCTACCACACCACCCTCGTGCCCGAGCTCTACCTCAACGACCGCAAGGGCATCGACGCCCCGTCGCTCGAGGCGTGGTCGCTGTCGACCGCGATCCTGGCGGTCACCGAGCAGCTGCGCGTCATGACGGCGGTTCGGCCGGGCTTCCACCTGCCGACCGTGATCGCCAAGGCGACGTCGACCATCAGCGACATCGCCGGCCTCACGCCCGACGGCGCGTCGCGCTTCGCGCTCAACGTCGTGGCCGCGTGGTGGGCAGAGGAGGCCAAGCAGTACGCGGGCGCCTTCACCACGCACGACCGCCGCTACGAGCAGGCCTCCGACTTCGTGAAGATCCTCGACGGCATGTGGACGCAGGATCGCTTCACCTACGACGGCGACTTCTGGAAGGTCGAGCAGGCGATCCTCGAGCCGAAGCCGGTGGCCCTGCCCGCGATCTTCGCCGGCGGCGAGAGCGAGGCCGGCCGCGAGGCCATCGCCGACTTCGCCGACAGCTACGTGCTGCACGGCGGCACCGTCGACGAGGTCACCGAGAAGGTCCGCGACATGGACGAGCGCCGCCTGCGGATCCACGGCGAGCGCTTCCGCGAATACGGCATGGCCGCCTACGTCATCGTCCGCGACACCGAGGCCGAGGCCCAGAAGGAGCTCGAGCGGATCACGAACGTCGACCCGAACAGCCCCGGCTACGCCTCGTTCGAGGAGTTCCGGGCGCACTCGAACCTCGACGTCGAGCTGTCGAAGCGCGAGTACTCGGTGGGCACCAGGGGCCTTCGCCCGAACCTGGTCGGCACGCCCGAGCAGGTGGCGGAGCGGATCAGGGCGTACCAGGATGCGGGGCTCACGCTGCTCCTGATCCAGTCGTCGCCCCTCGACACCGAGCTCGAGCGCATCGCCCGCGACGTGTTCCCGCTGGTGCCGTCGCTCGCCGCGTCGACCGTCTGAGCCCTGCGGCCCCGGACTACGCGACGACCTCCGCCGCGTCGTCGACCGACGCGGTCGCCGAGGCCAGCATCGCGTCGGCCATGCGGTAGGCCATGAGGCGCACCTCGCCGATCGCGACGGTCTCCCACAGCGCGCCCTTGAGGGCCGCACCGATCGTGTAGAGGCGGTCGGAGGCCGTGCCGTCGGAGCCCACGAGCGCGCCGGTCCGCGTCGCGGCCACGCCGATGCCGGTCGGGTCGGCGGTCAGGGCTCCCGTCGCGAGGAGAGCGTCGACGAGCGGGTTCCAACCGGAGCTCGCGACCGACGCCGGGCCGGTGCAGTTGACGGCGACGTCGAAGCGCTCGTCGGCGTCGACCGCGCGAAGGGTGAGCGTGCCGTCCTCGATCAGGCCGGAGAGCTCCGCCCAGACGGTCGGGGCCATGCGGTGACGGTGGACGTCCCAGCGACGGGCGCCGTGTGCGAGGAAGCGCTCGCGGTCGGCGATCGAGAGACGCAGCCAGAGGTCCTGCATCTGCGGGCGCATGCCGTCGATGACGGTCTGCCACGGCGCTCCCGCCGCCTTCGCCTCCCGCAACTGAGCGGCGAAGAGCGACGCCATGCCGCCCAGCGTCGCGACCTCGTCGCCGAGGCCCGGCCCGGGCGTCGCGGGGCCGGCGAGATGCACGGCGGGCAGGAGCAGGTGACGGCTCGTCGCGGTCAGGTGGACGCCCGGCTCCTGCCGCGCGAGGGAGGTCGCCACGTCGATCATGGTGAGGCCGGTGCCGACCAGCAGCACGCGGTCGCGGCCGGTCACACCGTCGAGCGCGCCGGGCGCCCAGGGATCGTCCACGATTCGGTCGGCGTTCGCCGGGACCGGGCCGGGCGACGGGTTGCCGAGTGCGAGCACGACGCGGTCGGCGGTGAGGACACTGCCGTCGGCGAGCGTGACGGAGACGGGAGCGGCCGTGGCCTCGGCTTCTCCGGAATCGGAGACGTCGACGACCTCGACGACGTCGACGACGTCGCCGTGGACGAACGAGACACCCGATTCCGGAGTCGCCGACAGCTCGGCGAACGCCTCAGCGACGTAGTCGCCGAAGACGCGGCGCGGAACGTAGGTCCCGGCGCCGGCCGCCGACCCGTCGACGTCCCGCCAGCCGACGCGGTCGAGGTAGCGGAGGAACGCGGCGTCATCGGTGGCCGAGAGGCTCATCTTGCCCGCGGGGCTGTTCAGGCGGTGGTGGTCGTCGGCACGCCCGTAGGCGAGGCCGCGACCGACCTCGGCCTCGCGCCCCACGACGGTGATCCGGGGCGCCGGCACCCCGAGCGCAGCGGCTCGCTCGCGCAGCGCGTGCGTCACGTAGACGGCGCTCGCGCCTCCGCCGACGATGACGATGGATTCGGGCGTGGACGAGGCGTGGCTTCCCATGTCGATCACCGTACTGGCGGCGCCTAGGGGATTTCTCTGGGCCGGCTACGACCTGACGGAGAGCTCCTTGGAACACGCCTCGGCGGCGACCCACGACAGCATCGCGCACTTCACCCGCATGACGAACTTCGAGACGCCCTCGAACACGACCGCGTCGCCGAGGAGCTCCTCGTCGGGCTCGCCCTGCCCCTTCGAGCGCATCAACGCGCGGAAGGCGTCGGTGCGCTCCCCCAGCTCGGCGAGTGTCAGCCCCGGCGCCATCTCGGCCAGGACGCTCGCCGAGGCCATCGAGATGCTGCACCCGTCGCCCTGCCACGCCAGCTCGCGGATGACGTCCGACCCCGGCTCGAGCGTCACCCGCACGGTGATCTCGTCGCCGCAGGTCGGGTTCTTCTCGAAGTGCTCGGCGTCGGCCGCAGGCAGCGGCCGATCGCCGGTCCGCGCCTTCGCGTGGTCCAGAATCACCTGCTGGTACAGGCCTGCCAGCGCGTCGGCCATCAGCGGCCCCCGCCCGAGGTCGCAGGATCAGCGGAGCCTTCCACCCCGAAGTACCCCCGCACCTGGGCCGTCGCCTCGAGGAACCGGTCGACCTCGTCGTCGGTCGTGTAGAGGTACGTCGACGCCCGCGTGGTGGCGGTGAGGCCGAGGCGCTTGTGCAGCGGCATGGCGCAGTGGTGCCCGACGCGCACGGCGATCCCCTGCGCGTCGAGGTACTGCCCGACGTCGTGCGCGTGGACGCCCTGCACGTCGAACGAGACGAGGCCCGACCGGGGCATCCCGAGAGGCGGCCCCACGACACGGATGCCGGGGATCTCGACCAGGCCGGCCAGGAGCCTCTGGGCGAGCTTCTCTTCGTGATCCTGCACCCAGGGCATGCCCGCCGTCTCGAGGTAGCGGACGGCCTCGGCGAGCCCCACGATCTGCGAGACGGGCTGCGTGCCGGCCTCGAAGCGCTGGGGCGCAGGAAGGAAGGTCGTGGTCTCCATCGTCACCACGGAGATCATCGAGCCGCCCGTGCGGAACGGGGGCAGTGCGTTCAGCAGCTCTTCGCGGCCCCAGAGCACGCCGATGCCGGTCGGGCCGAGCATCTTGTGGCCCGAGAACGCGGCGAAGTCGACGCCGAGCGCCTGCACGTCGAGCGGGCGGTGCGGTGCCGACTGGCAGGCGTCGAGGACGACGAGGGCGCCGACGGCGTGGGCCAGCTCGACCACCTCGGCGACGGGCGCGACGAATCCGGTGACGTTCGAGACGTGGGCAAACGCCACGACGCGGGTCTTCGGCGTGATGAGGGTGCGGGCCTCGTCGAGGCTCCAGGTGCCGTCGTCGCCAACGGGGATGTAGCGGAACGTCGCGCCGGTGCGGGCCGCGAGCTCTTGCCACGGCACGAGGTTCGCGTGGTGCTCGGCCTCGGTGACGAGGATCTCGTCGCCCGGCTCGAGGGCGAGGCGCTTCGCCTCGTGGCCGCCGCGGCCGAGCGTCGCGTTGCCGATGCCGTAGGCGACGAGGTTGAGCGCGTCGGTGGCGTTCGAGGTCCAGACGACCTCGTCGGGCGTCGCCGCGCCGATGAAGCGGGCGACTCGCTCACGTGCGTCCTCGTAGGCCTCGGTCGCCATCGCCGCGAGAGTGTGTGCCCCGCGATGCACGGCGGCGTTCGTCGTCTCGAGGAACGCCCGCTCCAGGTCGAGCACGGCCTGCGGACGCTGCGCCGTGGCTCCGGAGTCGAGGTAGGCGAGCGGGTGGCCGTTCACCTCCTGCGCGAGCGCCGGGAAGTCGGCGCGCAAGGCTGTGCTGCGGGAGTCGGTGCGGGTGATCACAATCTACGATGACACAGTTGCCTGACCCGCCACTGCTTGTTTCGCCGCCGGCTGAGCCTGCCGAGCCTGCGCCTGCCCGGCCGCCGGCCGCGACCACGACTTCGGCTCGAACCGGCGCTTGACGACGAGGAACGGCTTCTCGACGACGAAATGGCTGAGGATCGCCACGCCGACCGCGATCGCGATGACGGCGAAGGTGCCGCCCAGGCCGGGGAAGTAGGGCAGCAGGAGGCTCATCACGAGCACGTGCCACAGGTAGAGCGAGTACGACACGTTCGCGCCGAACCACGCCATGGGCTTCAGCGCCAGCACGCGGCTCACGAGAGTGGGGCGCGAGACCAGCCCGCCCACCATGAAGGCCGCGGCCACGCCGATGCTCGGCAGGATCATGCCGAAGAACGGGGCGTGCTGGTTCCAGTCGCCGGACGTGATCGAGAACATCACGGCGACGATGTACGCGGCGCCCACCCAGGTCGCGACCTGGCCGAACCGGCTCGCGAACAGCCTGCGGGCTCCTGCGCTCTGGAGAGCCAGCGCGAGGATGCAGCCGCTCAGGAGCGGCGCCACGTTCGCCACCGGGCTGAAGTAGATGTCGGCGGTCGCGCCCGAGTTCGGCGTCGTGTAGAGCAGCCAGCCGAGGGCGCAGGAGACGACGACGAGTCCGGCCAGGGTCCAGGCGATGGTCCGGCGACGGAGGCCGACGAAGAGCGCGAGGGCGAGCACGGGCGGCCAGACGAGGTAGAACTGCTCTTCCATCGCGAGGCTCCAGCTCGGGGCGAAGATGCCCTGCGAGATGTGGCCGAACGCCCGGGCGAAATTGCCGGTGTAGGTGAGGGCGATGAGGGCAGCGCCGCCCGCCGAGAGGTTCTTCGTGGTTCCGTCGTCACCGACGAGGAACCACAGCGACGCACCGACCGCGACGACGACGATCAGCGTCGGGTAGAGCCGGAGCACCCGCCGAGCCCAGAACCGGGCGAGGTTGATCGTGTTCGAGCGGACGTGCTCCTTGAGGAGCAGCGAGGTGATGAGGTACCCCGACAGCACGAAGAAGACATTGACGCCGACGAAACCGCCGTTGAAGTGCGGAACGTGGAAGTGGTACAGCACGACGCCGAGGATGGCCAGCGTGCGGACGCCGTCGAGGGCCGGGAGCCTCGAGCCGGCGGCCTGCGCAGGCCTCGTGGAGGCGCCGGACTCGGCGCTCGCGGCGCCGGAACGGGCAGGGGCGGGCGATGGCGCGGTGAGGGTCGTCGTCGTTGCCATTCGAGACAGTCAACCAGCCAACCTTTGATGTTCCTGAGCGGGAGCATAAGAAACAGATCAGAACCATCCGGTTCGGTGTGTACCCCGTTCGCGCGAGGGAGCAGGGTCTCGCGACGGCTCAGAGCGGCTTCGCGGGCACCCCGACGACGGTCGTTCCGGGCAGCACGTCGCGCGTCACGACGGCGTTCGCTCCCACCCTCGCCCCGGCGCCGACGGTCACCGGGCCCAGGATCGCGGCCCCGGCACCGACCACGACGCCGTCGCCGAGCGTGGGGTGCCGTCGCAGGGAGTCTCCGCGCCCGCGACCGCCGAGCGTCACCCCGTGATAGAGGAGCACGTCGTCGCCGACGACCGCGGTCTCGCCGATGACGACTCCCATGCCGTGGTCGATGAAGAGCCGCTCGCCGATGCGGGCGCCGGGGTGGATCTCGACGCCGGTCGCCGAGCGGACGAGCTGCGAGAGGAGTCGTGCGACGAAGCGCGCGCCGGGCCACGTGGCCCCGTACCAGAGACGGGTCGTGACGCGATACGCCCAGACGGCGTGGAGGCCCGAGTAGGCCACGGCGACCTCGAGGGAGGAGCGTGCGGCGGGATCCTGCCGCTTCGCCGCCCGGATGTCGTCGCGCAGTCGCGCCAGGAGTCGCACCCGGAAAGTCTAGGGCCGCGTCGGCGACTTAGGGGTCAGTGCGTCAGAGGGTCGCGAGCGACGCGACCTGGATGTCGAGGTCGATGATCAGCGACAGGAGTCGGCCGTCGCTCATGGTGCGGAACTCGTACTGGCGGTCGCCGATCTCCTGCGGCTCGGCCCAGGCGAGCGCGAGGCGGCCGCGGTGGTCCAGCGAGGTGTGGATCGCGAGCCAGCGGATGATCGCGGCGCGCTCGTCGCGGACCGCGCGGGTGCGGACGGCGCGGCGGCGGCTGATGACGAGAGCGACGACGGTGAAGGCGACGGCGGCCGCGACGACGACGAGCTTGGCGGCCAGGGGAAGCGGCAGGAGGGCGGCGATCACGATCGACTGCACGGCGGTGAGCAGCAGCGTCGAGTCGAGCATCGAGTAGCGACGCAGGGGAAGTCCGCGGCCGTTGCCGCAGCGCAGCGTCTCGCGCGGCAGCTCGATCTCGCGCAGCGCGTTCGCGGCGGTGGGATTGATGATGGACACGGTGTGGAACTCCCCTGGCCCGACCCTCGGGCTCACTTGCAATCGTGGCGGGGAGCGCTGGGGGACGGGAGGCCCCCGTCCGGGGCGCCATTACCCCAGTTCAGGGGCCGATTATATGTCTTTGTGGGGCATTTGGGGGACCCCTTTCGACGATTTTCTCGAGAATTCCTCGCCCGATGTCCGCGAGGCGCTCGCTGATAGCCTGCCGCCATGCCGACCCCCGACTTCGTCCTGGCCCTCCGCGAGAAGATCGGCAACGCCCCGCTGTGGCTCTCCGGCGTCACCGCGGTGGTCGTCCGCGGCGACGACGTGCTCATGGTCAAGCGCTCCGACACGGGCGCGTGGACACCCGTCACGGGCATCATCGACCCGGGCGAGCACCCCGCGGTCGCAGGAGCCCGCGAAGTCCTCGAGGAGGCGTCGATCACCGCCCGCCCCGTCCGCCTCGCCATGGTCGACGTGACCGCTCCCGTGGTCTACGGCAACGGCGACGTGTCGCAGTACCTCGACCTCACGTTCCTCTTCGAGTACGTCGCCGGCGAGCCGTTCCCGGCCGACGGGGAGAACACCGAGGCGCGGTGGTTCGGCCGCGACGAGCTGCCCGAGATGGCTCCCGACATGGGGGCGCGGGTGGCGGCGGCGCTGAGCGACGAGGTCGCGGCGGCCTTCGGATCCTGACGCCTGCGGCTAAGACCCGCGCGGCTGGCGCGTGAGCTAGCGCGTGACGTCGTGCAGGTGGTGGACGGGGTCGTGCACGAAGTAGCGGGCCAGGGTGTCGACGGTGAAGCCGCTGCCGTCGGAGCGCAGGCCGGTGCGGCCGAGGTCGGCGTCGTCGACGCGCTCGAAGGCGGCGGCGACCGTCTCTGCGGCCTCGACGAGCTCGTCGGCGACGACCCGTGGCTCCTGCGAGGCGTAGTCGTCGTCGATCGCGGTGGCGTCCTGGTCCCAGTTGGCGAAGGTCGGGGCGTCCTCGCCCAGCATGAGCGCCAGGCGCGTGTCGAAGATGCGGAACACGTCGCGTACGTGGGCGCCGTACTCGAGCGGCGACCAGGTGTCGTCGTCGGGTCGGAGGCGCGCGTCGGGCTCGGCGAGGCGGGCGGGCCACTGCGCCGCGTTCTCGCGGACGAGCCCCGGGACGTCGCGGAAGGCGACCTTCGCTGCGTCGTACCCGCACTCGGTGCAGGGCTTCTCGAGGACCCAGGTCCAGTTCTTCGTGTCGGGCGTGATCGGCATGTGGCGAGCGTAGAGCCGGGTCGCAGGATCGCCGAGAGCTGCGACTGCCACCGTGCGCCGGGAAACCGCCAACCGTGGCGCTCCCGCCTGCCCGCGCCGCGCTCCGGCGCGCCTGCGGCGGGCGCCGCGCCGCGCTAGATTCATGGGGTGAGGAAGTCGAAGCGCGAGGCCAGGAAGGCGGAGTCCGTCGACCCCGCCCAGGTCGAGGGCCCGGTCGACGACGGCCTCCTCATCGCCCGCCAGGCCGCGGCGATCGCGGTCGCGAACGACATCATCGTCGGGGCCCTGCGCGAGAACCGCGACTTCGACCAGGCCGTGGCCGAGACCTGGGTGCGCGACGAGCTGACCAAGCTGGCGCAGGAGCAGACGGAGCTCGCGTCGAGACTCGCGTCCACCCGCACGAAGGCCGTGAAGTCGCGCGGCCGCTCGCGCCACCAGTTCGACTACCGCCGCGAGGACGACGAGCCGCTGCTGCTGCGCGAGACCATCTCGACGACGATCGCGCAGCGGCTGGAGGAGCTGAAGGGCGACGACGCCTACGTCGACGAGATCGTCCTCGCCGCCCGCGACCGGGCCTGGCACGACATCGGCGGGGCGATCATGAGCCGCGTGACGAACGTCGTCGTCGACGAGGGCGACTACGAGGAGCGTCGTGAGTTCCGCCTCCGCGACCTCGTCGACATCGACCTCAAAGAGCTCCTGGCGTCGGCGCGCGGCTAGTCCCGCCCTCTTTTCCGCGGGCCGGGAATGTCGGTGCCCGCTGCTACGTTGGGCCGGTCGGCGTCGCCGCCATCCGGCCCTCTCCGCGTCCAACGACGAACGCGATGGTTGTCTCCTCTTCCCATCGATCGATCGTCAGGACCCCATGTCAACGACCACGTCCCCCGTCACGGGCTCGCTCCCGACCAGGCGCTCCGCAGCGCCGGCCGGCCGCGACCACAAGTGGCTGCTCCTCGCCACCGTGGGCCTCGCCCAGCTGATGGTGGTGCTCGACGCCACCATCGTCAACATCGCGCTCCCCAGCGCCCAGGCCGACCTCGGCTTCACGAACGACAACCGCCAGTGGGTCGTCACCGCGTACTCGCTCGCGTTCGGCAGCCTCCTGCTGCTCGGCGGCCGCCTCAGCGACATCTTCGGCCGCAAGACGACGTTCATCATCGGCCTCATCGGCTTCGCGCTGGTCTCCGTGCTCGGCGGTGCCTCGCAGTCGTTCGGCATGCTGGTCGCGGCGCGCGCCCTCCAGGGCGCATTCGGCGCCCTCCTCGCCCCGTCGGCCCTCGGCATCATGACGACCACGTTCTCCGACCCGAAGGAGCGCAGCAAGGCGTTCGCCATCTTCGGCGCGATCGCGGGTTCGGGTGCGGCCGTCGGCCTGCTCCTGGGCGGTGTCCTCACCGAGTACACCTCGTGGCGCTTCTGCCTCTTCGTGAACGTCGTCTTCGCCGTGCTCGCCCTCATCGGCGCGCTCGCGTTCCTCAAGGCGAAGGCCGCGGGCGGAGTGCAGCACCACGTCGACATCCCCGGCGTCATCACCGTCACGGCCGGCCTCGTCGGCATCGTCTACGGCTTCTCGAACGCCGAGACCGACAGCTGGAGCGCCCCGCTCACGATCGTCTGCCTCGCCGCCGGCCTCGTGCTGCTCGTGGTCTTCGTGGTCCTGCAGATGCGCGTCGCGCACCCGCTGCTGCCGCTCCGCATCATCCTCAACCGCGACCGCGGTGGCTCGTACCTCGTCATCGGCCTCGCCGCCGTGGGCATGTTCGCCGTGTTCCTCTTCCTCACGTACTACCTCGAGCTCACCCTCGGGTTCTCGTCGCTGAAGACCGGCGTGGCGTTCCTGCCGATGCCGCTCTCGATCATGCTCAGCGCGACCGTGTTCGGCAGCCGACTGCTGCCGCGCGTCGGGCCGCGCCTGCTGATCTTCATCGGCGGCCTCCTCGGCGCCGCGGGCCTCACGCTCTTCACGCGCATCGGCCTCGACTCGTCGTACGCGACGGTCGTCCTGCCGGGCCTCATCGTCATGGGCCTCGGCATGGGCCTCATCTTCTCGTCGGCGATGAACACCGCGACCTCGGGCGTCGCCCGTGAAGACGCCGGCGTCGCGTCGGCGACGGTGAACACGATGCAGCAGATCGGCGGCTCGATCGGCACCGCGCTGCTGTCGACCCTGTCGGCGAACGCCGTCACGTCGTACATCACGGCTCACGGAACGTCGAAGCTCGACCAGGCCAACGCCACCCTCGCCGGGTACCACCTGTCGTTCTGGGTCTCCGTCGGCATCTTCGTGATCATCGCCATCGTCGGCGGCACCCTGCTTCGTCGCCACGGCGACCGCCAGCAGCGCCTCGCCGCGGCGGCGAACACGACCGGCGCCGTCACCGGCCCCGTCGAGATCCCGGCCGGGCTGCACTAGCCCGCCCTGCTCCGTCGAACGGCCCGCTCACCCTCCGGTGGGCGGGCCGTTCCGCGCTCGGGGCGGCCAGTTCCGCGTCTGGTCGGCCCGTTTCCCGTCCGGGGCGGGTGGACGCCGGGCGCCGGCGCCTCGCTACGCCCGCGCGGCCAGCGCCGCGACCGCGGCGTCCGTCTCCTCCTCGATGAGGTCCATGTTCAGCATCGCGGCCGCGCCGACGCCCGCTGCGGCCGCCGCGACCACCTGCAGCATCGGGTCGACGACGTTGCCCGCGGCCCAGACCCCGGGCACGGAGGTCCGGCCCATCGGGTCCGCGATGATGCGCGGAGCGCCCGACACGGGGTGGGCCGCCACCTCGACCCCGAGGGCGTCCACGAGCGACGAGCGTGCACGGGTCGACGTGGTGACCGCGATCGCGGCCGCGGGGACGACCTCGCCCGAGTCGAGCTCGACACCCGTGACGGCATCGACCGCGACCACGACGCGGCGGGCGCGGCCGGCGACCACCCGGATCCTGCGCGCTTGGAGGCGTGTCAGCTCGGCCGGCGACGGCGCCGCGGCCGGGTCGCTCACCACGAGCGCGACCTCGTCGGACCACTGGCTGAAGAGCAGCGCCTGGTGCACGGCGAACGGGGTGGTGCCGAGTACGGCGATCGGCCGCTCGCGCACCTCCCAGCCGTGGCAGTAGGGGCAGTGCACGACGTCGCGTCCGAAGCGCTCGGCCAGGCCCTCGACGTCGGGGAGCTCGTCGGCGAGGCCGGAGGCGACGAGCACGCGTCGGCACTGCAGGATCCGAGTGTCGCCGAGCACGACCTCGAACGTCGGCGCGGGCGTCGCCGCGCCCGATTCCGGAATCGCCGCACGCACCGGGCCGCCGCGCCGCACGTCGTCCACGCGCCCGTCGAGGACGACGCCGCCGTAGCGCCGCACCTCGTCGCGCCCGAGGTCGAGCAGCTCGCGCGGATCGATGCCGTCGCGCGAGAGGAAACCGTGCACACCCGAGGCCCGGGCGTTCCGGGGCGTGCCGTCGTCCACCACGACCACGCTGCGCCGGGCACGGGCGAGGGTCAGCGCCGCGCTGAGGCCGGCCGCGCCGCCTCCGATCACGACGACGTCGAGCAGGCCTGGCTGGGCTGAGTTCTCTGTCATGGCCACAGGATCCGGCGCGACTCCCCGATTCGGCAACTATTCTTGCCGGTATGGCACACGACGACATCCTCTCGGGCGTCGGCCCGCGACTGCGATCCCTCCGGCAGCGCCGGGGCATCACTCTGGCCGACCTCTCCGCCGAGACGGGGATCTCGAGCAGCACCCTCTCGAGGCTCGAGTCGGGAGGGCGCAGGGCCACCCTCGAGCTCCTGCTGCCTCTGGCCCAGGCGTACGCCGTGCCGCTCGACGACCTCGTGGGGGCGCCGGCCACGGGCGACCCGCGGATCCACGTGAAGCCGGTGAAGGCGCACGGCATGACGATCCTGCCGCTGTCGCGCGGCGCGAGCGGCATGCAGGTGTTCAAGAACGTGCTGCCCGCGGGCACCGATCGCACGCGGCCCGATCCGCGCACTCACGAGGGGCACGAGTGGCTGTACGTGATCCGGGGGCGGCTGCGGCTCGTGCTCGGCCCGCGCGACCTCGTGCTCGAGGCCGGCGAGGCGGCGGAGTTCGACACCTCCACGCCGCACTGGTTCGGGCGGGTGGACGACCGGGCGGTGGAGTTCCTCAGCCTGTTCGGGCGGCAGGGCGAGCGGATGCACGTGCGGAGCTGACCCGCCGGGTCGACTAGCGTGGAGCCCGGTGCGACGACGCGCCGGCCCCGCGGCCGAGCGCGAGCGTTCCCGGGCTCCTGCGGCCGCCCCTCTCCGACCCGGAAGCCCGATGACCGCCGCCCCGCCGCTGCCCGCCCCCTCGCCCGCCCTGACCGTCGCCGCCGTGCTCCGCTCGCCGCGGCTTCTCACCCGTGAGGCGCTCGCCGGCATCGTCACCACGCTCGCGCTCGTGCCCGAGGTCATCTCGTTCTCGATCGTCGCCGGCGTCGACCCGCTGGTGAGCCTCGTCGCCTCGATCGTGCTCTGCCTGGTGATGTCGGTGCTCGGCGGCAGACCCGGCGTGGTGACGGCGGCCGCAGGATCCGTCGCGCTCGTGATCGCACCCCTCGTGTCGGCGCACGGGGTCGAGTACGTGCTCCCGACCGTGATCCTCGCCGGTCTCGTGCAGCTCGTCTTCGGTCTCGCCGGACTCGCCCGGCTCATGCGGTTCATCCCCCGCAGCGTCATGATCGGCTTCGTCAACGCCCTGGGCGTGCTCATCTTCACGGCGCAGGTCCGCCACGTGATCGGCGTGCCGTGGATCGCGTACGTGCTCTTCGCGCTCACGCTGGCCGTCGTGATCCTGCTGCCTCGCTTCACGCGGGTCGTGCCGGCGCCGCTCGTCGCGATCGTGCTGGTCACGGCGATCGTCATCGTCGGTCACGTCTCCGTGCCGAACGTGGGCGACGAGGGCCTTCTCGGCGGCGGCCTGCCCGGCCTGACCAGGCTCGCGGTCCCGCTCGACGTCCAGACGCTGCAGATCGTCTGGCCCACGGCGATCTCGGTCGCGTTCGTCGGCCTCATGGAGACCCTGCTCACGGCGAAGCTCGTCGACGACCTCACCGAGACGCCGTCCCGCAAGGGCCGCGAGTCGTGGGCGCTCGGCGTCGCGAACATCGCCGCCGGCTTCTACGGCGGCATCGCGGGCTGCGCCATGATCGGGCAGACGATCCTCAACGTGAAGACCGGCGGGGCCCGCACCCGCGTCTCGACGTTCGTCGCGGGCCTGTTCCTGCTGGCGCTCGTCACGGGGCTGTCGGCCGTGATGGCGCAGATCCCCATGGTCGCGCTCGCCGCCGTCATGATGATCGTGGCGATCACGACCGTCGACTGGCATTCGGTGCGGCCGTCCACCCTCCGGCGCATGCCGCTGCCCGAGACCATCGTCATGGCCGTCACCGTCATCGTGGTCGTCGTCTCGAACAACCTCGCCCTGGGCGTGCTCGTCGGGGTGGTGCTGGCGATGATCCTGTTCGCCCGTCGGGTCGCCCACGTGATCGGCGTGACCCGTCAGGGCGCAGGAGCCGGCGACACCCTGCGCTACGAAGTCCGCGGCCCCCTCTTCTTCGGCTCCAGCAACGACCTCGTCGAGCACTTCGCCTACGTCGAGGACGCCGCCATCGCGCCTGCCGGCGGCGTGGTGATCGACCTCACGCACGCGCAGATCTGGGACGCCTCGACGGTGGCCGCGCTCGACTCGATCGAGGCGAAGTACCGGGCGCTCGGCGTCGAGGCGACGTTCGAGGGGCTCGACGAGCGCAGTTCGGCGTTCCACCGGCGGCTGAGCGGGCGTCTCTCGGCCTGAGGCGCCCCCGAGGCAGCCAGGGCACGGGGCAGCCCGAGCACGGAAAAGGGCGCCGGCCCCAGCGGTTGCAGTCGCTGAGGCCAGGCGCCCTGGCCGGTGGTCGAGCACCCGAATGCCCGGCCGCGAGTGTGTGCGGCTACGCCTTCGCGAGGTCGGCGGCCTCGGCGGCCACCGCCTCGGTCGAGGCCGGTGCCGACGCGACGTCGACCCCGTGGAAGGTCGCGAGGATCGACACCGTGTTCGCCACCTCGGCGGCGCGGTCGTCGTCGCTCCAGCCGAGCACCGGCTGGAGGATCCCGGCGAGCTCCTCGAGGAGCTCGATCGTGACGCCGCCGACGAACGCGAGGTTGGTGCGGCGGAGCACGACGTCGACGAGGTGCACGACGTCCTCGTGCTCGGCGAAGTAGGCGATCTCGGAGGCCGTGAAGTCGGCGTCGTGGGCGAGCGTCTCGGACGGCTGGTCGAGAAGCACCTGGATCACGTCCGCGGCACGGGTGCCGTAGCGGGTCAGGAGGCGGTCGACCTGGTCGCGCGAGAGGCCGTCGGCGTGGTCGGTGATCCAGCGGGCGCGGTCGCCCGGAAGCACCGGGAAGTCCTTGCCGCCGCCGATGGGCATGCCGGCCGTGTCGACCGTGCGCGCCACGCCGAGACGGGTCGTGGCCTCGGTCGAGAGGTGGGTCGAGAGGGCGCGGAACGTCGTCCACTTGCCGCCGACGAGCGAGAGCACCTTCGACTGACCGAGCGCGGGCACGGCGGTCTCGACGATGCGGTAGTCGCGCGAGACGAAGCCGGCGGCGAGATCGTCGTGCTTCGGCAGCGGGCGCACGCCCGAGTAGCGGTACACGATGTCGTCGCGCGTGATCGTGATCGTCGGGAACACGTGCTTCACGAGGTCGAAGAAGTAGTCGACCTCCTCCTCCGTGCAGATCGCGGGCTGCGACATGTCGGCCTCGAGGTCCGTCGTGCCGATGAGCACGCGGCCCTTCAGCGGGTAGATGAGGACGATGCGGCCGTCGTTGTTCTCGAAGAACAGCTCGCGGCCGTTAGTCGCCTTGAGCAGCTCGGGGTGGTCGACGACGATGTGCGAGCCCTTCGTGCCGCCCATGTACTGCGACTTCGCGCCGAACGCGTCGTTGGTGAGGTCGGTCCACGGGCCGGAGGCGTTGATCACGACGGGGGCCGTGATGGCGAACTCGGCGCCCGAGACGATGTCGCGGACGAGGACGCCGCCATCCTGCGCCCCGATGGCCTCGACGTAGTTGGCGCTGCGGGCGAGCTTGCCCTCGCCGCCGCGGTCGCCGGCCGCCAGGCCGTCCTTCAGCACGTCGAGCGCGAGGCGCTCGGGCTCGTGCACGGAGGCGTCGTAGTACGTGCCGGTGTACTTGAGATCGGGGTTCAGCGCCGGCATGTCGCGGAGGGCGGCCTTGCGGGTGCGGAACACGTGGCGGGGCACCGAGCCGCCGTCGCGAGAGAACGAGTCGTAGAGGGTCATGCCGATCTGGATCAGCAGAGCGCCGCGCTCCTTCGTGGAGCGCTGCTTGTGCGTGAGCATACGCAGGGGGGCGTTCATGATGCCGGAGAACGTCGAGAAGATCGGCATGGTCGTCTGGAGCGGCTTGACGTAGTGCGGAGCGATCTTGAGGAGGCCGTTGCGCTCCTCGACGCTCTCGCGGACGAGGCGGAACTCGCCGTTCTCGAGGTAGCGGATGCCGCCGTGGATCATGTGGCTCGACGCGGCCGACGCACCCGAGGCGTAGTCGTTGCGCTCGACGAGCACGACGTCGACGCCCTGCAGGGCCAGGTCGCGGAAGGTGGCGATGCCGTTGATGCCGCCACCGATGATGAGCACCTGCGCGGTGGGGCGCTCCTGGATTGCCTTCACGTTGGCCCGGAGGGCCTTCTCGCCTGTCGTCGTCGACTCAGTCATGACTCTGCCTTTTCGCAATTCGTCTCATGTGATCGACGCATCACGTCGATTCAGCCATACTTGACCCGCCGCGCATGGCGGTCAAGAGGTCTGCACATATGTGCAGCGGAGAATTCGACGAGGAGTCCGACCGGTGACGTTCGAGACGCAGTCCAGCGACAAGACCCAGGACGCCCTACGCGCCTCGCACCTCTACTACCTCCAGGACCTCACCATGGAGGCGATCGCGCGCGAGCTCGGCACGAGCCGCTCGAGCGTGTCGCGACTGCTGAGTTTCGCGCGGGAGTCCGGCCTCGTCGACATCCAGATCAAGTCGCCGCTGGATCAGGCGACGGTCATCTCGGAGGCCCTCCACCGCCGCTGGGGCGTCGTCGCCCACGTCGTGCCCGTGCCCGACCAGACCACCGACGTCGACCGGCTCGACCGCGTCGCCCTGTCGGCTGCACGAATTCTCACCCAGTTCGTCGACTCGAACATGGTGATCGGCGTCGCCTGGGGCTCGACGGTCAGCGCCATCAGCCGCTACCTCGTGCCGAAGGCGACGCACGGATCGACGATCGTGCAGCTCAACGGCGCCGCGAACACGCGCACGACGGGCATCGTCTACGCCTCCGAGATCCTCCGCCGCTTCGGCGACGCCTTCGGGGCGACCGTCCAGCAGTTCCCGGTGCCGGCGTTCTTCGACGATCCGGAGACGAAGCTGGCGCTGTGGCGGGAGCGCTCCACGAAGCGGGTGCTGGAGTTCCAGGAGGCCATGGACGTCGTTCTCTTCGGCATCGGCGCGGCGAACGCACTGGTGCCGAGCCACGTCTACTCGGGCGGGTACCTCGAGGCGGCGGACCACGAGAGCCTGGCGGCCGAGGGCGTCGTCGGTGACGTGGCGACGGTGTTCTTCCGGGCGGACGGCTCGTCGACGGACATCACGCTGAACAAGCGGGCGTCCGGCCCGGACTTCGCGACGATCCGCCGGGCGCCGCGGCGCGTGTGCGTCGCCGCCGGCGTCGCCAAGGCCGAGGGGCTGCGCGGGGCCCTGGCCGCCGGGCTCGTCACCGACGTGATCGTCGACGAGAGCTGCGCGCGGGCGCTGCTCGAGGCTCCCGGCGCCGGCGCGGGCGCCTGACGTCGCGCAGGAGCCGCCTAGAGCGCCTCGCCCAGAGGGTCGCGGGCCGCGACGTCGACGGGGCCGACCGGTTCGCCCATCCACGTCTCGATGATCCAGCCGTCGGAGGGCGAGCCCACGAGGACGATCACGCCCGTGTTGGCGAGGTTGTGCGAGGCCGTGAACGCCGCGTCGAGGTTCGCGGCCCGGCCGCCCAGCCACACCCGGATCGCTCCGGCGTGCGAGACGACGGCGACGGTCGAGTCGTCACCGTGACGCCGGGCCACCTCGGCCACCGCCCCGTCAAACCGCTCGAGGAAGTGCCGCCCGTCGTAGGCGCCGGGGATGCACGCGTCGAGGTCGCCCTCGGCCCACCGCTTGATCGGGGCGAGGTAGTCCTGGAACGACTGCCGGTCGGTCAGGTCTTCGTAGTCGCCGGCCTCGATCTCCTCCACGCCGTCGATCACCCGGGCGTCGAGCCCGAGCCGGGCCGCCAGAGGCGCCGCGGTGAGGGCCGTGCGGCGGAGCGTGGAGACGTAGAGACCGTCGAGGGGCGTGTCGGCGAGTGCCTCGGCGAGGGCTTCCGCCTGCTCCTGCCCCAGGTCGGTGATGCCCGGCCCCGGCGGCCTGGTCGAGAGCGCGCCCGAGACGTTGGCGGGGGTCTCGGCGTGACGGATGAGCAACAGGCGCACGGCGCTACAGTACGCCGGTCGCGCCTGCCGGACGTGTTGCATGCATCTTTGCATGCAAAGTAGTCTCGACCTGTGACCATCACGACCGACGTGCCCGCCGCCGAACGGGCCTACAGCGAGACGAAGGCGCGGATCATCCGCGGCGATCTTCCGGGCGGGTCCACGCTCAGCGAGGTCGCGGTGTGCGCCGAGCTCGGGCTCAGCCGGACGCCGGTGCACGAGGCGTTCCTGCGGCTCGCCTCCGAAGAGCTGCTCACGCTCGAGTCGCGCAAGGGCGCCGTCGTGCGGCCGATGTCGCCGAGCGAGGCCGACGACGTGGTCGAGATGCGCGAGGCCGTCGAGGCGGCGGCCGCGCGTCGGCTTCTCCGGAATCCGGTGCCCGCCGACCTCGTCGAGCGGCTCCAGGCGCTGCTCGACCGACAGGAATCCTGCATCGCCGACACGCCCGCCGACGTGGACGGCTTCGTCGAGGCCGACGACGAGTTCCACACGCTGATCGTCGAGGCGGCCAGGAACCCCATCGCGGCGCACTTCTCGCGGCTCCTGCACGACCGCGCCCAGCGTCTGCGCCACCACCTCATGCGCATCCGCCCCGAGCACCTGGCGACGTCGCTCGCCGACCACCGCGAACTGGCCGACGCCGTCGCCGCCGGTGACGCCGACGCCTACGCCCGAACGCTCGCCCGCCACGTCGACGTGCTGCGGGGCGTGCTGTGAGCGTCGACACCGGCAGCGTCACCCTGCCCCGCCGGGCACAGGGGTCGCAGGATCAGCGCCCCGCTCCCGCCCGACGGTCTCTCCCGCGCTGGGCGCTGGTCTGGGGCGCCGTCTTCGTGTCGTCGTGGGGCGGCAACCAGTTCAGCCCGCTGCTGCTGATGTACGAGAACCGCGAGCATTACACGTCGCTGCTCGTGAACGCCTTCCTCGGCGTCTACGTGCTGGGGCTGGCGCCGGCGCTCCTCGTCGCCGGGTCGCTCTCCGACCGGCACGGCCGCAAGCGCGTCACGCTCGTCGGCCTCGGCACGGCGATCGTCGGCTCGGGCCTCCTCGCGTTCGGCCCGCTGGGGCCGGAGTTCCTCCTCATCGGGCGGCTCTTCTCGGGCGCCACGGTCGGCATCGCCATGGCCGTCGGCAACTCCTGGATCAAAGAGCTCTCGCAGGCCCCGTTCGACCCCCGGGCCGACCGGGCAGCAGGAGCCCGACGAGCGTCACTCAGCTTCACCCTGGGGTCGGGGGTCGGCGCCCTCGTGGCCGGACTCATCGCGCAGTGGGGGCCCGCCCCCGAGGTGCTGCCCTTCCTCATCCACATCGCCGTGGCGGTGCCGTTCTTCTTCGTGGTGGCGCGCGTGCCCGAGTCCCGGTCGGAACCCGCGCTCGCCCAGGCCCGCGCCGCCGGTCCGTGGTGGCGACAGCTGCGGATCCCCGCCGCGTCACACCGCCGCTTCGTCCGAGTCGTCATGGTGTCGTGCCCGTGGATCTTCGCCGGCGCGGCGATCGCCTACGGCTACCTCCCCACACTGCTGCGGGCGTCGACCGGATCCTGGGGGCTCGTCTTCGCCACCACGGCGACCGTCGTGGCCCTCGGTGTGTCGTCGGCGTTCCAGCCGTTCGCGCGGCGGGTCCACTCGGCGACGAGCGCCCGCGGCCTCAGCGTGATGGTGCTCGTGATCGCGGCCGGCATCGGGCTCGTGATCGTCTCCGACGTCGAGCAGTCGATCTGGGTGGGACTCGCGGCCAACGCGGTGATCGGCTTCGGCATGGGGATCGGGCTGGTGTCCGGGCTCCTGGAGGTGCAGCGGATCGCCGGGCCCGATGGGCTCGCGGGGCTCACCGGGCTCTTCTACGCGGTCGCGTACGCCGGGTTCCTCGCGCCGGCGGTCATCGCCGCGGTGGCGTCGCTCGTGCCGGTCACGGCGATCCTGGGCGTCGTCGTCGCCCTCGCGCTGGTGAGCTGGGTGCTCGTGATGGTGTCGTTCCGCAAGCACCTGCCTGTGGCGTAGCTCCCCGCCTCAGGAGCCGACGTGCAGCGTGACCGCACCCGTCGACTCCGACAGGTCACAGCGGTCGCCGGGCGAGTTCCTGTGCCAACGGAGGTCGAACACCCGGCCGGCCAGCGCGCGACCGTCTGCGCCGTAGGCCGCCGCACTCACCCGACGCGGATTCCCCGTCGGCAACTCGAACTCCCAGGTACGCGGGATCTCGGTGTTCACGAACGCGAGGCTCGGCGCCTCGACCCGAGCCGCACCGGTGGGCGGCACGGGCGCGGGGAGCTCAGGCCCGGTCGGTTTCTCCGGAATCGAGGACGTCGAGCCGTCGTCGGCGGGAGTGGTCGCCGGCGCGCTCGCACCCGTTTCCGGAGTTGCCCACGCGGCCTCTGCGGCAGGCGCCGAACAACCACCGGTGGTGCAGAGTCGCACGTCGTGCACGTCGGCGGCGTCGCCCGCGATCCGCACGTCGACCGTGGTGACGTAGCCGACGGCCGGGCACGCGTCGAACTCGGGTGTCGCATGCGCTGACACGACGACCACCGCGATGATCGCCGCCGCGGCGATGCCGACACCGGCGAGCGCCATCCCTCCCCCGGGCTTCGTGGGTCGATCGTGTCACGGCGTCAGTCGAGCGCACCTCACGATCCCGCAACGATGCCCCTCCCAAAAACGACTCCGCAGACGTGGATTCACGTCTGGGGGAGTCGTTTTTGGGAGGCCCAGGGGTCAGCCTTTCGGGGGTCAGCCCTTGAGGGCACCCGACGAGAGCCCCGCCACGTAGAACCGCTGCAGGCCGACGTAGAGCGCGATGCACGGGATCATCGCGACGACCGAGCCGGCGACGAGCGTGCCGTAGTTGACCTGGCCGAACGCTCCGACCTGCAGGTTCAGCAGCGCGACCGGCAGCGTGTAGAGCGACTCCTTGGTGAGGAAGGTCAGGGCCCCGAGGAACTCCGTCCACGCGGCCAGGAACGCGTACAGCGCGGCCGTCGCGGCGCCCGGCATGAGCATCGGCCGCAGCACCGACAGCAGGACCCGGGTGCGCGACGCCCCGTCGACCAGCGCCGAGTCCTCGAGCTCGTCGGGGATCGCGTCGAACGCGTTCCGCATGACGAACGTGCCGAACGGCAGGTTCACCGTGACGTAGAAGAGGATCAGCCCGATCAGCGAGTCGGTGAGGTGCATGGCGTTCAGCTGCAGGTACAGCGGCGTGAGGATCGCCTGGAACGGCACCATCATCGTCAAGAGGATCAGCCCGAAGAAGAACCGCGACCCTCTGAACCGGAACTTCGACAGCCCGTACCCGGCCATGGTGGCCACCACGGCCGTGATCACCGCGGTCGAGATCGCCACGATGAGGCTGTTCACGAGCCCGGTGAGCAGGTGCTGTTGCGGGCTGAAGATCGCCTCGAAGTTCTGCCAGCCGAAGTGCCAGAACGACGACCACGTGGGTGAGGCCACGATCGTGGCGTTGGGCTGGAAGGCGCGCAGGATCGCGATGAACAGCGGCACCCCGAAGATCAGGGCGCTCCCGACGCCGGCGATCACGTAGAGGGTGCGCTTCACTCGCGTGTCGCGGGGGTGGTTCACGCTGCCCTGGTGGTGCTTCAGCGTGCGGGTGTCGCGGGATCCTGCGACCGAGGCGCCGGAGGCACCCGACGTCTGCCGCGCGGTGGCGGTGCTCATGCGCGGGCCTCCCGTCCGTCGCGATCGCGGAGCGCCCAGAACTGGAACGCCGTGATGAGGGCGATCAGCACGATGAGCGCGAACGCCTCGGCCGTCGCGGCGCCCAGCTGCAGCTGCACGAACGCGCGGTTGTAGATGTAGCCGACGATCGTCTGCGTCTCGGTGCCCGGGCCGCCCTGGGTGAGGATGTAGAACTGCGTGAACGCGAGCAGCGATCCCGTCACCGAGATGATCACGCTGAGCGCGATCGTGTTGCGGATGATCGGCATGGTGATGAGGCGCTCCTGCTGCCACCAGGTGGCTCCCTCGAGCGACGCGGCCTCGTAGATCTCGTCGGGGATGCCCTGCATCGCGCTCATGACAAGCACCATCGTGAGCCCCGACACGGCCCACACGACGAAGACGATGATCAGCCCGGTCGCGAGGGGCCCATTGACCAGCCACGCGGTCGAGCCGTCGGTGATGTGCAGGAGCTTCAGCAGCACGTTCACGAGACCGGAGTTCGGCTGGGCCTCGAGCACGAGCATGAAGCTGAGGGTCGAGAGGCCGACCACGTAGGGCAGGAAGAAGATGGTGCGCAGGAGCGTCGCCCCCCGCCGCCTCGACCTCACCACGACCGCGAGGAAGTACCCGAGCGCCAGGATCGGCACGGTCACGATCACCGTGTAGAGCAGCGTGTAGAGGATCGACTGGACGAACGTCGGATCCTGGAACAGGTTGAGGTAGTTCAGCAGCCCGACGAAGTGGTACCCGCCGATCAGCGGCCAGTTCGTCAGCGAGATGTACACCGCCAGGATCAGCGGCGCCACCACGAACACGAGCACGAACGCGAGCGCCGGCGAGACGAGGGCGAAGCCGACCTTCGGCGGGTGCGTGAGCGAGGCGCGCGGCCTGGTGGAGCCGCGGGCTCCCACCTGCCCCGCGGGGGCCTTGACGGTGGTCGTGGACATCAGCTGCGCCTCCTTGCGCTCGTGCGAGTCACCGGTCAGGCCTGCGACTGTTCGAGGATGCGGTCCCAGGTCGACTGCCCTGTCTTCAGGGCGCCGCTGACGGTGCCGGTGAAGACCGCCTCGCGGAACATCGCGAGGAAGGGGCTGGCCGTCTGGTTGTAGAGCAGGTTGTACGCGAGCGTCTGCGGCGCGTACCCCTTGTCGAGGTTCTTCAGCGGCAGGATCGAGAGCGGGTACTTCTTCTCGTAGCTCGGCGTCAAGACGTCCGACCGGGTCGGGAAGTAGCCGCCTGCCGGCAGGGCCGCCTGCGTCGAGAGCGACGTGGCGTACTTCATGAACTCCCACCCGCCGCCGGGGTTCGCGGCGCCGTTCGGGATGCACATGTTGTCGCCGCCGTCGAAGAACGCCGAGCCGCCGTCGGGGCCGGAGAGCAGTACGGCGTCGAACTTCGCCAGCTGCGCCGGGTCGGCCGTGTAGACCGAGCCCCACGAGATCGGGATCATGCCGACGGTGCCGGCGCGGAAGTCGGCTCCCCAGGTCGTGCCCTGGTCGGCGTAGGCGCCCGACGAGACGAGTTTGTCCTGCCAGAGCTGCCGGTAGAACTCGAGGGTCCGCTGCAGGGCGTCGTTGCCGACGATGTGCCCGGTCTGCTTGCCGAGCGTGCCGATCTGCATGTCGGTGCCCGTGGCCCAGATGTTGGGCTGCACGGTGAAGCCGAGGATGCCGGCCGCGGCCCCGGTAAGGCTCCACGGCTGGACGTCGCCGCCGAGCTTCTTGATCTTCTTCGCCGCCGCCATCAGCGAGTCGAAGCCCTTCGTCAGCGACGCGGGGTCGACGTCGGCCTTCTTCAGGATGTCGGTGTTGTAGTACAGCATCGAGTTGTCGGCAAGGTACGGGATGCCCCAGATCTTGCCGCGCTGCTTCACCAGGTCGAGGTGACCGGTCGAGAGGTCCTTGTAGTAGTCGAGCCCCTGGACGACGTGCGTGAGGTCGGCGAAGACGTCGCGGTAGGCGAAGAGCACCGAGTTGATGTCGTCCATGTCGACGACGTCCGGTGGCTGGCCACCGCGGATCGCGGTGGCCAGCTTCGTGACGTACTGGGCGTCGGGGATCGGCGTCAGGTTGACCTTCAGGTCGGAGTGGCTTTTGTTGAACGACGTCACGAGCGACGCGAGCCCCGTCTGGGTCGCCGCGCGGCACCAGACGTTGACCGTGCCGGTCGCCTTCTTCTCGAACGCGCTCGAGGCCGAGTCGATCTGCGGGAGCGCACCGGCGCACCCGGCGAGGGCGAGCGTCGCTGCTCCGAGCAGACCTCCCGCGAGGAAGGTCCTCCTGTCCATGACGGAACTCCTTAGTTCGTCGGGATCCAGACGCGCATCGGGCCGATCTCGCGGTTGGCCCAGGCGTAGTAGGGGATGGCGGTCAGGGTGACGGGCGCAGGATCCTGAGGCTCTGCGTCGTGATTCGCCCCCGGGTAGCCGACGCCCGACGCCGCAGAGTCGACCCGCTGGTACGGCCAGGCCGTCGCCGTGTGGGTCGACGGCGTCTCGCCGTGGAGCTCGAGCGTGACGATGCCGTCGAGGAGCTCAGGGCGCTCGACGACGCCGATCTCCTCGTCGAGGCCGAACAGCACGTCGTCGACCTCGGGGGCCTCCTGGTCAACGTGCTCGAGCGCGTAGACGAGGGGTCCGCGTTCGACGGCGACCTGGCCGCGGCTGGCGTCGATGCGGGCGTCGGCGGCGTAGAGGTGCACGGTCATGTCGAGCTCGAGGACGACGGTGTCGCCGACCTTCCAGTCGCGGGTGAGGCGGGCGTACTCGCCGGGCGTCACGTCGACAACCTCGCCGTTGACGGTGAGCGTCGAGTGGTCCGACCAGATCGGCACGCGGACGCTGAGCGTCCACTCGCCGGTCGACTCGGTGACCTCGATGCCGATCGAGCCCTCCCACGGGTAGCGGGTCGTGACACTCACGGAGCCCTTCTCGCTCTCGAACGAGCCGGTGGCGAACTGGTGAAGCTGCAGCCCGTCGGCGGTCGAGGTCGCGAGGTAGGCGTCGAGGCTCGCGAACGTGCGCATGATGTTCGGCGGGCAGCAGGCGCAGTCGAACCAGCCGCGGCGGCCGTGGGCCGGCGAGCGGTTCTCGTCGGCGTGGGCGTCGGCGCGCATCTGCAGCGGGTTCACGTAGAAGTACTCGGTGCCGCTCAGAGACACGCCGGGCAGGAACGCGTTGTAGAGGAACCGCTCGATCGCGTCGGCGTAGACCGGCTTCCCGGTCGCCAGGAGCAGGCGCCACGCCCACTGCACACCGCCGATCGCCGCGCACGACTCGGCGTACCCGCGGTCGGTGGGCAGCTCGTACGGGTCGCCGAACGCCTCCCAGTCCCAGCGCTGGCCGAGGCCTCCGGTGATGAAGGCCTTCGAGGCCATCATGCTGGCGAACTGGGTCTCGAGGGCTTCCAGGAGCGCGGCGTCGTTCAGTTCGAGGGCGACGTCCGCAGCTCCTGCGCCCAGGTACACCGCGCGGACGGCGTGGCCCTCGACCGTGGTCTGCTCGCGGACGGGCACTCGGTCGGAGAAGTAGGTCTCCTCCTTACCCTGGCTCTTGGTGTAGCCGCGGCCGCGGGCATCGACGAAGTGAGCGGCGAGGTCGAGGTAGCGACGCTCGCCGGTCGCGCGGTAGAGCTCGACGAGGCCCATCTCGACCACCGGGTGGCCGTCGATGTCCTGGCGCTTGCCGGGGCCGAAGGTGGCATCGAGGTGGTCGGCGAGCCTGATGGCGACGTCGAGGAGGCCGGTGTCGCCGGTCGCCCGGAGCTGCGCCACCGCCGCCTGGAAGAGGTGGCCGGCGCAGTACATCTCGTGGCTCCAGGGCAGGTTCGTGTAGCGGCCCTCGCGGCCGCCCTCGATCTGCTGCACCGAGTCGAGGTAGCCGTCGTCGGCCTGAGCGCTGGCGACGAGAGCGGTCACCTCGCGCTGCATCTCGAGCAGGTCGTCGCTGGGCTTGCGGCCGTACTCGAAGGCCGCCGCCTCGAGCCACTTGTAGACGTCGGAGTCCATGAAGATCGGGCCCCGCGCCTTCCCCTCCTTCGTGCCGGCGGCGATGCGGAGGTTGTCGAAGTTGCCGGCCTTCTCGAGCAGGTCATAGGCCTCACGGACTGCGGCTTCGCCGTTGCGCTCCTGCCGGAGCGACCAGAAGCCGCCGGCGATGTGGGCGGCACCGGCCTCGAGGGGGCCGAAGGTGGTCGTCGCGCTCTCGGACGGGACGACGGGCTGAGCCCTTCTCGGGGCCCCGAGGGTCGGGACGGCGGACGGCGACGTTGCGGTCATGGGCGCTCCAGTGCGTGAGGGGGTCGTTCCGGTTCCGGCTCTGCGGCCCGGGCTTTCCGGAAAAAATCGGAATACGTTTTCTGTTCATCACCCTAGGCTCGTGCTCCACGAACCGCAACACGTGATTGCTGTGATTTCCATTAGGGGTACGAACGCGCATATGATGCCGTTCTCTCGGAAAGAAGGTTGCCGTGTCGACTGAGCCCGCCGTGCGCCCCGGCCTGGTGCGGATCACCGACGTGGCCGCGCTCGCCGGAGTGTCGATCGGCACCGCCTCCAAGGCGCTGAACAACACGGGCCAGCTCCGCGACGAGACCCGGCTGCGGGTGCGCGACGCCGCCGAGAAGCTCGGGTTCGTCATGGACGCGCGCGGGCGCGCCCTCTCGTCGGGCCGCAGCTTCACCGTCGGCATGGTGACGACCGACTCGTTCGGCCGGTTCTCGATCCCGGTGATGCTCGGCGCGGAAGACGTCCTGAGCGCCGGTCAGATGGCCGTGCTCATGTGCGACACCCGCGACGACGCGGTCCGCGAGCAGCACTACCTCCGGTCACTGTCGGCCAGGCGGGTCGACGGCATCATCGTCACCGGGCGGTCGTCCGACGCCCGGCCGCCGATCGACATCGACATCCCCGTCGTCTACGCATTCACCCCCTCGACCGACCCCGACGACGTGTCGGTGTCGGTCGACGACGCCGCCGGCGCGACCGTGCTGGCGCGACACCTCCTCGACACCGGGCGGCGGCGCGTCGCCTTCGTCTCCGGCCCCGCGCGGCATGCCGCCGCCACCCGGCGGGCGGAGGCGGCGGCCGAGGCCCTCGGCGACGCACTGGCCGCGGCCCCGCTCTACGGGGAGTGGTCGGAGAGGTGGGGGCGGCAGGCCGTCGACCTGCTCCTGCGCACCACACCCGATCTCGACGCGATCGCCTGCGGGTCCGACCAGGTCGCCCGCGGGGTCTGCGACCGCCTGCGCGAGCTCGGGCGCTCCGTGCCCGGCGACGTCGCCGTGACCGGGTACGACGACTGGGACGTCATGGCGCTGGCCTCCAGGCCGCCGCTCACGACCGTCGACCTGCGGCTCGACGAGGTCGGGCGCCATGCGGGGCGGGTATTGCTCGACCTCATCGCGGGGTCGCCGGTGTCGTCGAGCGTGATCGAGCCGACGCTCGTGATCCGCGAGTCGACGATCGGCGGCTGAGCCGACCAGGTGTCACCGCCGCCCCGCCGGTCGCGGGGTCTTCCGACGTCTGCACTCTTGGCGCGATCCTGCGCGCGTCCCCCTTTTGGCCGCCTTGTCGAGCCTCGCCGGCCGCGCCTAGGCTTCTGACACAGAGTTTGTAAAGATCACTAACAAACTGGTCGAAGGAGTCCACGCATGAGAATCCGTTCGTTCGCCCTCGCCGCAGCCGCGGCGGGCACCCTGATCGTCGGCGGTCTCGCCGGGCCGTCGGTCGCGCAGGCCGCGACCGCAGCGCCCTCCGCCGCCGCAGCGCCCGCCACCGCCTCCACCTCCGCGGCCGCGACCGGCCCCGCCTCCGAGCTGCCGGCGCACCTGCTCACCGGCTACTGGCAGGACTTCGTCAACGGCGCGACGCCGCTGCGCCTGTCGGACGTCCCGACGACCTACAACCTCGTCGCGGTCGCGTTCGCCACGGCGACGACGACGCCGGGCGCCGTGACCTACTCGGTCGACCCCGATCTGTCGACGGCCCTCGGCGGCTACACCGACGCCGACTTCACCGCCGACATCGCCACGCTGCACGCGCGCGGACAGAAGGTGATCCTCTCCGTCGGCGGCCAGAACGGCACGATCTCGGTGAGCGACTCCACCTCCGCCGACGCCTTCGCCTCGAGCGTCGAGTCGCTGATCGGTCAGTACGGCTTCGACGGCGTCGACATCGACCTCGAGAACGGCGTCAACCCGACCTACATGTCGCAGGCCCTGCACTCGATCGCGGCGGCGGACCCCGGAGCGATCATCACCCTCGCCCCGCAGACCATCGACGTGCTCTCGGCGTCGTCGGACTACCTCGCGCTCGCGCTCGACATCAAAGACGTGCTCACGATCATGAACACGCAGTACTACAACTCGGGCTCGATGAACGGCTGCGACGGCGGCGTCTACAGCGAGGGCTCGGTCGACTTCATCACGACTCTCGCCTGCACCGCGCTCCAGGCGGGTCTCTCCGGCAGCCAGATCGGGCTCGGGCTCCCCGCGTCCTCCAGCGCCGCAGGATCCGGGTACGTCGACCCGTCCACCGTGACCTCCGCCCTGACCTGCCTGGCGAGCGGAACCGCCTGCGGCACGTTCACGCCCTCGACCATGGCGCCCGACATCCGCGGCGCCATGGACTGGTCGATCAACTGGGACGCCTCGAACGGGTACGCCTTCGCGAACGCGGTCTCGGCTTCGCTAGGGAGCCTCTCGTGATCGTGCGGCCCGCCGCCGGCCGCGCGTGGCGGCGGCTCGCGGTCGGCGTCACGGCCGTGGCAGCTCTCGCGGCGGTATCGGCGCTCGGCGGGTTCGGGGTGACGGCTGCGTCGGCCACGCCGGGTCCCTCGTCTTCCGGCGCGCCGGGTGCGTCCCTTGCCCCGGCCGCCCACCCCGTGCCGATCCTCCCCGCGGTGCCCCTGCCCGCACACCTCGTCGCGCCCTACGTCGACGTCACCGCCGTGCCCGACCTGGCGGCGGCCTCCAGGGCGTCAGGAGCCGCGGACCTCACGCTCGCCTTCCTGCAGACGCCGACCGCCGGCTCCTGCACCGTCGACTGGGCGGGCGACACGGCCACCCCGGTGGCGGCGTCGACGTACGGCGCCGCCATCGACCGGATCCGGCTGCGGGGCGGCGACGTGATCCCGTCGTTCGGCGGCTACTCGGCCGACACGACCGGCACGGAGCTCGCCGACAGCTGCACCTCGGTGCCGGCGATCGCGGCCGACTACGAGCGCGTCATCACGACCTACCGGGTGCAGCGGCTCGACTTCGACATCGAGGCGGCGTCGCTCGACGACACCGCCGCGATCCAGCGCCGCAACGAGGCCATCGTGCTCGTCGAGAAGTGGGCCGCCGAGCATCGCCGGCCGATCTCGTTCAGCTACACCCTGCCCTCGACGCCGCAGGGGCTCGCCCCCTCGGGGCTGGCCGTGCTGCAGTCGGCGGCGGCCGTCGGCGCCCGCATCGCGACCGTGAACATCATGACATTCGACTACTACGACGGCGCCTCGCACGACATGGCGGCCGACGCGCGAACGGCCGCGACCGCCCTCACCGGACAGCTGCGCTCGACGATCTCACCCCGCTCGTCGCAGGCGGCCCTGTGGCAGCAGGTCGGGATCACGCAGATGATCGGCATCGACGACTACGGGCCGAGCGAAACGCTGACCGTCTCGGGCGCCACCGGCTTCATCGCGTGGGCGCGGTCGGCGGGCGTCGGGACGGTGTCGTTCTGGGCCCTCGAGCGCGACAACGGCTCGTGCGTCGGCACGAAGGGCGCATCCCTGTGCTCGGGCGTGGCGCAGTCGCCGTGGGCGTTCACCCGCGTGTTCGAGAGGTTCGCGCGCCGGTTCTGACGCAGGGCATCGAAGGCCCCGTCACTCTGGGTGACGGGGCCTTCGTGCGCCCGCCGCCGCGGAGCGCTTAACACGCTCGTTACGACCCATTTACGGGTGCGGAACATCCAGCCCGCGCCCAGCCGGTCCAATGGTCGACACGCACCTCCCCGTATCCACGACCACGGAGAAGACATGTCGACCGACCTCAAGGCCCAGGGCGTCAGCTACGCCACGGCGGATCAGAGCTACTTCGAGAAACGAGCCCTCAAGCGCAGCGCCGGGTTCTGGGGCATCTGGGGCATCGGCATAGCGGCCGTGATCTCCGGCGACTTCTCCGGCTGGAACGCGGGCATCACGAGCGCAGGATGGGGAGGCCTCCTCATCGCGAGCGCGATCGTCGTCGTGATGTTCTTCGGCATGATCTTCTCCATCGGCGAGATGAGCGCCGCGATGCCGCACACCGGCGGGGCGTACTCGTTCGCCCGGGCGAGCATGGGCCCGTGGGGAGGCTTCATCACGGGCCTCGCCGAGACCCTCGAGTACGTCCTCACCACGGCCGCCGTCGTCTACTTCTCGGCCGGCTACGCCGACGCGATCTTCCACGACCTCACCGGCGTGAGCCTGCCGCAGCAGGTGTGGTGGGCGATCCTGTACGTCGTCTTCATCGGCCTCAACAGCCTCGGCTCCAGCGTGTCCTTCCGGTTCGCCCTCGTCGTGGCGCTCATCTCGCTCGCGGTGCTCGTGGCCTTCGGCCTGCTCGCGGTGTTCTCCGGGAAGCTCGACTTCGCGGGCCTCTTCGACGTCAAGCCCGACGCCGGGCAGACCGCCTTCCTCCCCCACGGCGTCCTGCCGATCTTCTTCGCCCTGCCCTTCGGCGTGTGGCTGTTCCTCGGCATCGAAGAGCTGCCGCTGAGCGCCGAGGAGGCCCACAACCCCACGAAGGACATCCCCAAGGCCAGCGTCTGGGGCCTCGTCACCCTCATCGTCTGCGGCGCGATCGTGCTCATCCTCAACCCCGCCGTGGTGGGCGGCGCGAAGACCGGGGCGAGCGCCGAGCCGCTGCTCGACGGCTTCCGGGCGATCATCCCCGACGACAGGATCGCCGCGATCCTCTCCGCCTTCGCGCTCGTCGGGCTCCTGGCCAGCCTCCAGGGGATCATGTTCGCCGCCGGCCGCAACATGTACTCGCTGTCGCGGGCCGGCTACTACCCGCGCGGCCTCTCGGTGACGGGCAAGCGTCAGACGCCGGTGCTCGCGATCCTGGTGGCCAGTGTGATCGGCTTCGCGGCTCTCGTGGCCGCCGAGCTCTCGACGCCGGGCGGCGGCGGCGGACTCGTGCTGAACATCGCGGTGTGGGGCGCGGTCGTGTCGTACATGCTGCAGATGGCCTCGTTCGTGCTGCTGCGGCGCAAGTACCCGCGGGCGAAGCGGCCGTACCACTCGCCGTGGGGGCTCGCCGGCGCCTGGATCGCCGGGATCATCGGGCTGGCGATCTTCGTCGGCGAGATCCTCAACCCGGCCCTGTGGAGCGCGATCGTGATCATGCTCATCGTCTACGCCGTCGGCATCGTCGCCTTCGCCACCGTCGGCCGCAAGAATCTCGTGCTGGCTCCCGAGGAGGAGTACGCGCTCTCGGGCGGGCTGCACCGCGATCCGCAGGAGGAGGGCCTGCATCCATCTCGAGAAGCCGGCGTCATGGAGCAGGAGCGCGCGGAGTCGATCCCCACCCCAGGCGACGCCGTCCCCGACCCCGTGTAACGGCAGGCGCTCAGCGCGCGGGCGCGACCGCCCGCTTCCACCGGGAACCGTATCGGCGCAGGCTGATGCGGGTCCTGTCGGCTCGGAAGAAGTCGTGCGAGTACTCCACCGGCGTCTCGGACGCGTCGAGCGTCACCCGCCAGATCTCGAACAGCGGTGCGCCGACCTCGACCTTGAGCAGGGAGGCCTGCTGCGCCGTGGCGGCCGCGACGTCGATCGTCTCGTCGGCCTGGTGCATCTCGATGCGGTACTCTGTCGACAGCAGGCGGTAGACGGAACCCGAGTGGTCCTGGTCCTGGAAGCCGGGCAGCAGGCGCATGGGCAGGGCCATCGTGTCGATCGACAGCGGAACGCCGTCCGCGATCCGGAGCCGGCGCATCCGGTACACGTTGTCGCCCTCGGCGAGCGCGAGGTTGCGCGCCTCGGCCGGCGAGGCCAGGCCGATGCCCTTCTCGAGCACCGTCGTCGACGACGAGAACCCCTGCTGCCGCAGCATGTCGGGCACGCCCTGGATCGTGTTGAGCTGCCGCTCGATCTTCCCGTCGCTCACGAACACTCCTCCCGTGCGGCCCATGGTGCGGCGGATCCGCCCCTCCGACTCCAGCTCTTCGAGCGCCTCCCGCAGCGCCGACCTCGGCACGCCGAACTGCTCGGCCAAGGCCCGCTCGGACCCGAGGCGGTCGCCGGTGCGCAGCTCGGCACGCGCGATGGCGCGGCGCACTCGCTCGGCGAGCTCGGAGGCGTCTCTCGGCACGGGTCCTCTTCGGGTGGGCGGGGTGCGCCCATCGTAACCGTCGAGGCAGGCGACTCAGGCGCCGAGCGCCGTGAGCGACGCGTCGAGCGTCTCCACCAGGCGCGGCACGTCCGACGACTCGAACGCCAGCGGCGGCCGCAGCTTCAGCACGCTGTTGTTCGGCCCGCACACGCTCGTGAGCAGGCGGCGCTCCCGCAGCTCCTCCAGCAGGTCGAGGGCCAGCGCGGTCGCGGGCTCCTTGGTCTCGCGGTCGACGACGAGCTCGAGCCCCGTGTACTGCCCCGACCCGCGGACGTCTCCGATCGCAGGATGCGACAGCGCGACCTCCCGTAGCCCCTCGCGAACCTGCGCCCCCACGTCCAGAGCCCGCCGCTGCAGCCCCTCGTCGCGGATCACGTCGAGCACGGCCTGCGCCGCCGCGATCGCGACCGGGTTGCCGCCGAACGTGTTGAAGTAGGGCCGCTTGGTGGCGAACGCCTCGAGCACCTCGTGCCGGGCGGCCATCGCGGCGATCGGGAACCCGTTGCCCATCGGCTTGCCGGTGGTGACGAGGTCGGGCACGAACGGGTCGGCCGGCCGCCCGGCCGCGTCGAAGGGGCCGAGCCCCTGGCGGGCGAAGCCCCAGAACGCCTCGCCGGTGCGGCCGAAGCCGGGCTGCACCTCGTCGGCGATGACCACGCCGCCGTGCGCGTGCACGAGGTCGAGCGCCGCGCGGATCATGCCGGTCTCGCCGAGGAAGATGCCGTCGGACGAGAACGACGAGTCGAGGATGAGGCCCGCGAAGCCGTCGCCCGACGCCTCGATCTCGGCGATGGCGGCTTCGATGCGGGCGAGCCACGCGGCTCCTGCGCCCTCGGCCGTCTCGTCGCCCAGGCGGTAGGTGTCGGGCGGCGTGACCACGCGGAGAGTGGGGTCCATCGTCTCGGCGCCGGCCAGCGAGGGCGAGTGCGCCGACACCAGGGCCGTGTTGCCGTGGTACGCCTCGGCGGTGGCGATGTAGGCGCGGCCGCCGGTGTACTCGCGGCCGACGCGGAGCGCGAGGTCGTTCGCCTCGGAGCCGGTGCAGACGAACATGACCTCGTCGAGCCCGTCGGGCATCGTCGAGAGGAGGTCGTCGGCGTAGTCGAGGATCGCCTCGTGCAGGTATCGGGTGTGCGTGTTCAGCTCGGACATCTGTCGGTGCACGGCCTCGACGACGCGCGGGTGGGCGTGGCCGACGCTCGGCACGTTGTTGTACATGTCGAGGTACTCGTTGCCCTGGGCGTCCCACGCGTGGGCGCCGCGGCCCCGCACGACCTCGACCGGGTGCCGGTAGAAGAGGCGGTAGGCGTCGCCCAGCACGCGCCGGCGCCGGGTGAGCTCGCGCGTGCGCGGGTCGAGCGCGGCTGCGTCGGACGCCTTGAAGCTGTTGCCGTCGAGGATCGATGCGGTGCTGGACATGCGTCAATTCTGGCCGGGTTCGGCCGGCGAGAGGAGGGCCCGGCGTTGCCGGGACGTTACCAATGGCCTCCGGCGCATGAACGGCGTGTTTCGATCATGAACGGCTCATGAAGAGTCGGCGTCCGAGGCGCCGGCCTGCCGTATTTTCGGGCTCATGACGATCGAACCCTCCCTCGCCGCCGCAGCCCCGACCGGATCGCTCTCGGCGTTCGACCACGTGCGGCGGGGCGATGCCGCGCCGTCGTGGGTGCACGGCGGCGTGTGCCGATCCTGGGACCTCGACCCCGGCCGCACCGCCGTCGCGCTGATCGCCGTCTCGGAGAACATCACGTTCATGGTGCGGGTCGACGGCGTTCCCGCGATGGTCGTGCGCCTCGGGCGACCCGGGTACGCCGAGAGCATCGAGCACGTGCGCAGCGAGCTGCTCTGGGTCGAGGCGCTGCAGCAGGATGCCGGAGTGCCGACGCCGTCGCCGCGTCACGGCTCCGACGGCGACCTCGTGCAGTTCGTGGTCGACGACTCGGGGGCGTCGTGGACCGCCGTCGCGTTCGACTTCGTGACCGGGACGATGCTCGAGGACCAGTCGGACTTCGCGTCGCACTTCACCGAGATCGGGGCGCTGACGGCTCGGCTGCACGGGCACTCGCGGCAGTGGGCGCGGCCCACCGGATTCCAGCGGTTCGCCTGGGGGCTCGACGACATGACCGGAGGCGGAGCGCGCTGGGGCGACTGGAGGAACGCCGCGCTGACTCCTCAGGAGAGGCACGTCGTCGAGCGGGCCGAGCACACCGCCCGGGCGCTGCTGTCCGGAGTTCCCCGCACGGGCGAGCACTGGGGCCTCATCCACTCCGACCTGCGGCCCTCCAACGTGATGACGCACGACGGTGCGATGACGATCATCGACTTCGACGACTGCGGCGACGGCTACTACCTCTACGACTTCGGAGCCGCGCTCACGTTCTACGAGCACCGGCCCGAGGCGCTCGAGATGGGCGCCCGGTGGCTCGACGGCTACCGGTCGGTCGCGTCTCTGTCGCGCGACGACCTCGAGGTCGCGGGCGCGCTGTCGCTCATGCGGCGGCTCACGATGCTCGGCTGGGCGACGACTCACCGGGCGGACGCGCTGCCCGCCGACCTGTGGGACGAGAATCTCCCGGGCACCGTCGAGGTGGCTGCGCGCTACCTCGACGATCCGCTGTGGCTCGTGGGCGCCTGACGCCTTGCCCTCCTGCGACAAAACGCGACACCTGCGACGCTCTCGCGCGTCGCAGGTGTCGCGTTTTGTCGCGGGGAATAGGGGATCGAGCGGGGGAACGACGAAGCGCGGCACCCCCGAGGGGATGCCGCGCTTCGGCTGTCGTGCGGGCGCTACTGCGTCGGCGGGACGTTCGGGGTCGTGACCGGCTCGGCGACGGTCGGAGCCGTCGTGCCGGCGGCGGGAGCGGTCGGAGCGGCCGTCGAGGTCGCCGTGGCGGGCTCCTTCGGCTCCTTCATCTCGCTCTTGAAGATTCGCATGGACTGGGCGACGCCGCGGGTCAGCGCCGGGAGCTTGGTGCTGCCGAAGAGCAGCACGACGATGCCCAGGATGATGAGGAGGTGCCAGCCTCCGAGGTCTCGCAGCATGGGATGTCCTTTCAGGTGATCGGCCTTCCGCTCCGTCGCGGAGGTTCGACCAGTGGTCGTAAGAGCGTAACTCCGATCGCCCGATTAAGCACTCCCCGGGACCCCCTGTAACCAGAACGTCACAGACTCCGTTCAGGCCCGCGACGCCTGCAGCAGCGCCCACAGTTCGGCTCGCTGCGAGAACTCGTCGAGGTCGAGCTGCAGGAGCGTGCCGACTCTCGCGATCCTGGCCTTGAGGGTGTGGCGGTGGAGGCCGGCCTCGCGGGCGGCGGACTCCCAGTGGCCGTTGTGGTCCAGCCACAGGCGGGAGCACTCGATCAGGTCGCCGGGCTCGCCCAGGAGCACCGCGAGACGCTTCCGGGCGACGTTCTCGGCGGCCGGCGACCACAGCTCGTCCAGGAGCCCGCCGGTCGACTCGCCGAAGACGGCCAGCCCGGCCTCGTCGTGCTGGGCGAGCATGCGCTGCGCCTGCGCGAAGCCGGTGGGCGCCTCCGCGGGCGCGAGCGCGGCGGAGAGGCCGATCGTGAGGCCGTCGAACGCGGGCACCGTGGCGACGAGGCGCTGGAGGTGATCCAGCGAGCCGGCCGTCGAGACGGTCACGATCCGGTCGACGCGATCGTCGGCGAACGAGAGGCCGTCGCGGGTCAGCGCCTCGACGATCTGGCCGCGCGCGGCTTCGCCCGTGCCCGCGGGCAGCGCTGCGATGCCGACGCGCAGGGGGTCGGGCAGCGGCGAGTCGAACTCCGCCGCGAGCGCGGCCGCGGCCGGCAGCTGGCCTTCGAGCAGGAGGCGCAGGATCACGGCACCGGCCCTCTGCCCGAGCCGGCGCTCCGAGTCGCCGTAGCCGAGCAGCACCTCGGCGATCGCCACCGCTCCCGTGACGACGGCCTGCGTGGCGACGTCGTGGCGCCCCACCCCGGCGACCCCGATCGCTCCGCGGAGGGTGCCGCGGGGGCCGAGGGTCTGGACGGTGGCGAAGCCGTCCCAGGCGGCGACGGGGACCTCGGCGCTCGCGCGGGTGCCTCTCCCCAGCATCCTGCGACCCTCGACGATCAGCGGGTCGAGGCCCACGTGGCCGACGCGCTCCTCGAGGACCACGTCGCCGCCGTAGGACAGGACGACGACGGCGCCGCCCACCTGCTCGGCCAGCGCACGGGCCACCGCCGCGAGGGTCCCGGTGGTGAGCGCGGCGATGGAGACGGCGCGCTGGGCGCGCAGGGTCCAGGAGTCGCGTTCGCGGTCTCGAGCGGCGATGCGATCGGCGACCCAGCGGATGAGGGCGATGAAGGGCACCTCGTAGGGCACCTCGACCAGGGTGACGCCGCGCGCGTCGCAGGCGGCGACGAGCGGCGCCGGGGTGCCCTCGCGGATCACCTCGAGGCCGAAGCCGATCGCGACGACCCCGGCCGCGCCCAGGCGCTCGACGTAGGCGTCGTAGTACGCGGCGTCGGAGTCGTCGGCGGGGAACTGCGTGCCGGTCGTGAGCAGCATGGTGTCGCCGGTGAAGAACGGCGTCGGGTCGGTGAGGTCGGACGAGTGGACCCAGGCGATGGGGGTGTCGAGCCCTTCGCCCTCGAGGCGGGGCAGGAGCCGGAGGTCGCCCTCGGCGAGGAGGCCCCGGACCGTCGGGGGCGTGGTGGTCAGCACCGTCCGAGGTTATCCCCAATTGCCGCTCAGGCCAGGTGTTCTCCACAATCTGCCGAAATGGCAACGACGCGCTTCGGCGTGCCTCTCTACGGTGGGCGTGGGCAGTCCGACCGGGGCTGCACCGGTGGGCAGTCCGACAGCGGCTGCGAGAGGAGACGCCCGATGACGATCGTCGAACCAGACCACAAGACCGGTGGCCCGTCGCTCCCGCAGGAGCGCCGCATCGTGACCGAGATCCCGGGGCCGCGGTCGCGCGAGCTCCTGGCCCGCAAGACGGCCGCCGTGCCGCAGGGCATCGGCATCAGCCTCCCCGTCTTCACCGACGTCGCCGGCGGCGGCGTGCTGGTCGACGTCGACGGCAACAGCTTCATCGACCTGGGCACCGGCATCGCCGTGACCGGCGTCGGCAACGCCGCGCCCGCCGTCGTCGACGCCGTGCAGGAGCAGGTGGGCCGTTTCACGCACACGTGCTTCATGGTCACCGGCTACGACCTCTACGTCGACGTGGCCGAGGCGCTCAACCGCCTCACGCCCGGCGACCACGACAAGCGCACGGCGCTGTTCAACACCGGAGCAGAGGCGGTCGAGAACGCGGTCAAGATCGCCAGGTCGTACACCGGCAAGCAGGCCGTGGTCGCGTTCGACCACGCCTACCACGGCCGCACGAACCTCACGATGGCCCTCACGGCGAAGTCGATGCCCTACAAGTCCGGCTTCGGGCCGTTCGCGCCGGAGATCTACCGCGCGCCGCTCTCGTACCCCTACCGCGACGGGCTCGACGGGCCGACGGCCGCGAAGAAGGCGATCAGCGTCATCGAGAAGCAGATCGGCGCGGCCAACCTCGCGGCGATCATCATCGAGCCGATCCAGGGCGAGGGCGGCTTCATCGTGCCCGCCCCCGGCTACCTCAAGGCCCTGTCGGAGTGGGCGAGCGCCAACGACGTCGTCTTCATCGCCGACGAGGTCCAGACCGGCTTCGCCCGCACCGGCGCCATGTTCGCCTGCGAGCACGAGGGCGTCGTGCCCGACCTCATCACGACGGCCAAGGGCATCGCCGGCGGCATGCCGCTCGCGGCGGTCACCGGCCGGGCCGAGATCATGGACGCCCCGCACGTCGGCGGCCTCGGCGGCACCTACGGCGGCAACCCCGTCGCCTGCGCGGCCGCCCTGGCTGCGATCGCGACGTACGAGAGCGACGGGCTGGTCGAGAGGGCGAGGGGCATCGAGGCGGTGATGCTCCCGATCCTGCGCGAGATCCAGCAGGCCGACCCGCGCGTCGGCGACGTCCGCGGCCGGGGGGCAATGATCGCCATCGAGCTGGTCGACCCGGTGACGGGCGAGCCCGACGCGGCCCTCACGTCGAAGGTGGCGAGCTTCGGTCACCAGCACGGCGTGATCCTGCTCACCTGCGGCACGTACGGCAACATCATCCGCTTCCTGCCCCCGCTCGCGATCGGCGACGACCTGCTCCGCGAGGGGCTGGACATCGTGCGCCAGGCCCTGGAGGCCTCATGACCACCACGTCGACCCGCGAGGAGGAGCTCCTCGCCCAGCTGCCGACCGGCATCCTGATCAACGGCGTCTGGAGGTCCGCGGGCTCGGGCGAGACGTTCGCCGTCGTCGACCCGGCCACCGGCGAGACGCTCGCGCAGGTGGCCGACGGGTCGGCGGAAGACGGTATCGCCGCGCTCGACGCGGCCGACGCCGCCGCCGACGCGTGGGCCGCGACCGCTCCGCGGAAGCGCGGCGAGATCCTGCGCCGCGCCTTCGACCTCTGCCAGGAGCACGCCGACGACCTCGCCCTGCTCATGACGATGGAGATGGGCAAGCCCCTCGCCGAGGCGCGGGGCGAGGTGACCTACGGCTCCGAGTTCCTCCGCTGGTTCTCGGAGGAGGCCGTGCGCATCTCGGGCCGGTACGGCTCGAACCCCGAGGGCACCGGCACCACCATCGTGTCGCACCGCCCGGTCGGGCCCTGCTACCTCATCACGCCGTGGAACTTCCCGCTCGCGATGCTCACGCGCAAGATCGGGCCGGCCCTGGCCGCAGGATGCACGGTGGTCGTCAAGCCCGCCGAGCTCACGCCGCTCACCAGCCTGTTCTTCGCCGGCCTGCTGCTCGAGGCCGGCGTGCCCGCCGGCGTGGTCAACATCGTCACCTCGACCGACGCTGCCGGCGTCTCGAGCGCGATCATGGCCGACCCTCGGCTGCGGAAGATCAGCTTCACCGGGTCGACGCCGGTCGGCAAGAAGCTGCTGAAGCAGGCCGCCGACAACGTGCTGCGCACCTCGATGGAGCTCGGCGGCAACGCCCCGTTCCTCGTCTTCGACGACGCCGACCTCGACAAGGCCGTCGACGGCGCCATGCTGGCGAAGTTCCGCAACATCGGCGAGGCCTGCACCGCGGCCAACCGCTTCTTCGTGCAGAAGGACGTCGCCGACGAGTTCTCGCGCCGCCTCACCGAGCGCGTGAAGGCGCTCGGCGTGGGCCGCGGCACCGAGGATGGCGTGTCGATCGGCCCGCTCATCAACGCCGCGGCGGTCGACAAGAGCGCCGACCTCGTCGCCGACGCCACGTCGCGCGGCGCGACCGTGCTCACCGGAGGGTCGCGAATCGACGGCCCGGGCACGTTCTTCGAGCCGACCGTGCTGAACGGGATCACGCCGGGGACGCGGCTCCTGCGCGAGGAGATCTTCGGCCCCGTCGCCGCGATCGCGACGTTCGAGACCGAGCAGGAGGGCGTCGACCTCGCCAACGACACCGAGTTCGGGCTGATCGCCTACGCCTTCACGACCGACCTCGCGCGCGGCCACCGGCTGATCGGCTCGCTGCGGGCGGGCATGGTCGGGCTGAACGCCGGCGTCGTGTCGAACGCGGCGGCGCCGTTCGGCGGCGTGAAGTCGTCGGGTCTCGGCCGCGAGGGCGGCGCCGAGGGAATCCACGAGTACCTCGACACCATCTACGCCCTGCTTCCCACGACCACCGCCTGACGCCCCACACGAGGAGAGACATGGCAACGCTTCAGAACTTCATCGACGGCGACTTCGTCGACGCCTCGGGCACCGGCGCCCTCGACGTCGTCGACCCGCGCACCGAGCAGGTCGTCGCCACCTCGCCGATCTCCGACGCGTCAGACGTCGACCGCGCCATGGCCGCCGCGGCGGCGGCGTTCCCGGGCTGGAAGGCCGCGACGCCGAGCGCACGGCAGAAGGCGCTGCTCGCACTGGCCGACGCCATCGAGGGCGCCTCCGACCGCCTCGTCGAGGCGCAGGTGCGCAACACCGGCCAGGTCGCCTCGTTCGTCGCCACCGAGGAGGTCGCGGTCGGAGCCGACCAGATGCGCTTCTTCGCGGGCGCGGCCCGCGACCCCCGCGGCCTCACGTCGGGCGAGTTCGCCGAAGGCCTCACCTCGCAGGTCCGGCGCGAGCCGATCGGCGTCGTCGCCCAGGTCACTCCGTGGAACTACCCGCTGATGATGGCCCTGTGGAAGATCGGGCCGGCCCTCGCCGCCGGCAACACGATCGTCCTGAAGCCGAGCGACACCACGCCGGAGTCGACGCTGGTCCTCGCCGAACTCACCCGTGGCATCCTGCCCGACGGGGTCTTCAACGTGGTGCTCGGCGACGCGTCGACAGGCACGCTGCTCACGGAGCACCCGGTGCCCGGTCTCGTCGCGATCACCGGCAGCGTGCGCGCGGGTCGGGCCGTCGCGACCTCAGGAGCAGCCGGACTCAAGCGCGTGCACCTCGAGCTCGGCGGCAAAGCGCCCGTCGTGGTGTTCCCCGACGTCGACATCGAGGCGAGCGCCCAGGCGATCTGCGAGGCCGGCTTCTTCAACGCAGGTCAGGACTGCACGGCGGCCACCCGCGTCATCGTGCACCGGTCGATCCACGACGAGTTCGTCGACGCGCTCGTGAAGGCCGCCGAGTCGACGGTGACCGGGCCGAACGACGAGGCGTTCTACGGGCCGCTCAACAACGCGCGGCACTTCGCCGCCGTCACGAAGGCCGTCGAGGGGCTGCCCGAGCACGCCACCATCCGCACCGGCGGCTTCCGCGTGGGCGACACGGGGTTCTACTTCGCGCCGACGATCATCGCCGACGTGAAGCAGGACGACGACATCGTGCAGAACGAGACCTTCGGGCCCGTGCTCACCGTGCAGGCGTTCGACACCGACGACGAGGCGCTCGAGCTCGCCAACGGCGTCCGCTACGCCCTGGCGTCGAGCGTCTGGACGGAGAACCACCGGGTCGCCCAGCGCTTCGCGCGCGACCTCGACTTCGGCTGCGTCTGGATCAACACGCACATCCCGCTCGTGGCCGAGATGCCGCACGGCGGATTCAAGGAGTCCGGCTACGGGAAAGACCTGTCGGCATACTCGATCGACGACTACACGCGCATCAAGCACGTGATGAGCGCCCACTGAACCCTGCACCGAAAGAAGTACGACCCATGACCGAGACACTGAATGCCGACGTCGTCATCATCGGCGCGGGCGCGACCGGCCTCACCGCCGCCACCGACCTCGTGAAGGCCGGGCACTCCGTCGTCGTGCTGGAGGCGCGCGACCGCGTCGGCGGCCGGCTCTGGACCAACGACATCGAGGGCCAGATGTTCGAGATCGGCGGCCAGTGGGTGTCGCCCGACCAGACGGCCCTGCTCGCGACCCTCGAGGAGCTCGGCCTGCCGACCTACTCGCGGTACCGCGAGGGCGAGAGCGTCTACGTCGGCCGCGACGGCGTCGCCAAGCGGTTCACCGGCGACATCTTCCCCGCCTCCCCCACGACCGAGAGCGAGATCGAGCGCCTCATCGTCGTGCTCGACGAGCTCGTGGCCCAGGTCGACCCCGACGCCCCCTGGGCGCACCCGCAGGCCCACGAGCTCGACCACGTGTCGTTCAGGACGTGGCTCGAACAGCAGTCCGACGACGAGGAGGCGCGAGACAACATCGCCCTCTTCATCGCCGACGCCATGCTGACCAAGCCCGCGCACGCCTTCTCGACCCTCCAGGCGCTGCTCATGGCCGCGAGCGCCGGCAGCTTCTCGAACCTCGTCGACGCCGACTTCATCCTCGACAAGCGCGTCGTCGGCGGCCTCCAGGGCGTGCCGCTCGCCCTGGCCGCGTCGCTCGGCGACCGAGTGAAGCTCGAGCAGCCCGTCCACACCCTCGAGTGGAGCGACGACGGCGTCGTCGCGACGACCGACACCCTGCGCGTCGAGGCGAAGCGCGCCCTCGTGGCCGTGCCGCCGAACCTCTACGGGCGCATCGACTACGTGCCGCCGCTGCCCCGCCGCCGGCACCAGCTCCACCAGCACCTCTCGCTCGGTCTCGTGATCAAGGTGCACGCCACCTACGAGACCCCGTTCTGGCGCGACAAGGGCCTCTCGGGCACGGCGTTCAGCCCGTACCAGCTCGTGCACGAGGCATACGACAACAGCAACCACGGCGAGACCCGCGGCACCCTGGTCGGCTTCGTGTCGGACGAGAAGGCCGACCGCGTCTTCGCTCTCGACGCCGACGAGCGCAAGCGCCTGATCCTCGAGTCGCTCGCCGCCTACTACGGCGACGAGGCGCTCAGCCCCGCCGTCTACTACGAGAGCGACTGGGCCTCCGAGGAGTGGACGCAGGGCGCGTACGCCGCGAGTTACGACCTCGGGGGTCTGAGCCGCTACGGTCAGGACCAGAACTCTCCGGTGGGGCCGATCCGCTTCGGCTCGAGCGACCTCGCCGGGCTCGGGTTCCAGCACGTCGACGGGGCGATCCGCGTCGGGCACCGCATCGGCGCCGAGATCGCCGAGTCGCTCGCGGCCACCGCGGTCGCGAGCGCGTAGCCGCCCCGACCCCGGGGGTCGGCCTGTCGGCAGGCGGGCCCCCGGGGTGCGACGCACCGCGTCTGCTCCTGCGCACCATCAGCACCACCCCATAACTCCACAGCACCACCAGCACTGTCCCGTCCCACCGCACCGCCCCTCCCTTCCCGCATCGTTCAGAGGCACGGCACACCATGGCACTCGACATCTCCACCCCGAATCTCGCCCCGGCGGCAGCCGAGAGCAGCAAGCTGAAGAAGCACTTCGGCCGGTTCGACATCCTGTTCTTCCTGATCTGCACCATCGTCGGCGTCGACACGATCGCCTCGGTGGCGGCGTCGGGCGGCGAGGCCTTCACGTGGATGGTGGTGCTCGCGGTCGTGTTCTTCGTGCCGCAGGCGCTGCTCTTCGCAGAGTTGGGCAGCACGTTCCCGCAGGAGGGCGGGCCGTACATCTGGACCAGGATGGCGTTCGGCCACCTCGCCGGCGCGATCAACAACTTCCTCTACTGGGTGACGAACCCGGTGTGGCTCGGCGGCACGCTCGCCTCGGCCGCGGCGTACGCGCTGCAGGTGTTCTTCCACGCCGGCAAGGACTGGCCGACGGTGATGATCGGCGGCTACGCGTTCCCGTGGGCGTTCTACGTCATCACGATCCCGTTCATCTGGGTCGCCGTGCTCGCCGCGGTGCTCTCGTTCCGCGTCGGCAAGTGGATCACGACCGTCGGCGCCTTCGCGCGCTTCCTCCTGCTCGGCGTCTTCGTCGTCACCGTGATCGTCTACGGCGTCGAGCACGGGGTGCACGGGCTGGGCGCGGGATCCTTCACGCCGTCGTACGCGGGCTTCGTCGCCCTGGTCGGCGTGCTGCTGTTCAACTACGTGGGCTTCGAGCTGCCGAACAGCGCCGGCGAGGAGATGACCAACGCGAAGCGCGACGTGCCGTTCGCGATCCTGCGCTCCGCCGCGTTCTCGTTCGTGCTGTACGCGGTGCCGATCCTCGGGATCCTGCTGGTGATCCCGGTCGACAAGGTGACGAACCTCGGCGGTTTCGTCGACGCGATCCAGACCACGTTCTCGGTGTTCGGCGGAGCCTCGGGCACCGTCGGCGCCGCGGCGGCAGTTCTGTTCGTCGCCTGCGTGCTCACGTCGGGCGTCACGTGGATCATGGGCTCCGACCGCTCGCTCGCGGTGTCGGGCTACGACGGCGCCGCGCCGCGCTTCTTCGGCGTCATCGACGCGAAGCTCGGCACCCCGGTGCGCGTCAACATCTTCAGCGGCATCGTCTCGACCGTCGTGCTGGTGCTCGCCACCACGATCACCGAGGGCAACGCCTACAAGTTCTTCGGCGCGGTGCTTGGCGTGACGATCTCGACCACGCTGATCAGCTACCTGCTCATCTTCCCGTCGCTCTGGAAGCTCCGCCGCTCGCACCCCGACGTCGAGCGGCCGTTCCGCATGCCGTGGATGCGCGGCCTCACCGTCGTGCTCATGCTGCTGCTCGCCTTCACCGTCGTGCAGCTGATGGCGCCCGGCGCCTTCTACGACTGGTTCGGCGCCGACTTCCGCCCCGACGGCTGGAAGGCCTCCGAGGCCGGCCTCTACCTCCTCACCGAACTGGTGCCCGTGGTGGCGTTCATCGTGATCGGCGTGATCTTCTGGGCGCTCGGCACCAAGACGCGGCGCGAGAACCGGGCCCTGGCGCAGGAGCTCGACGACGCCGCAGCCGGGGTCGGCGTGGCGGCGTCTGCAGAGCCCGGCGGCCCCACCCCCGCGTGACCCGGCGTCCGACCGAGCCGACGCGAGCAGCCGCGTGACCCGGCGTCTCGTCGAGGTCTCGCCGGGAGTGCTCGTCGCCACGAGCCGTCGCGACACCACGACGTCGACCGTCGTGCGAGCGACGCCCGCGTCGAACGAGGTCCTGCTCGTCGACCCTGCCTGGGAGCCCGACGAGCTGGAGGCCCTCGCCGACGACCTCGACGAGCTGGGTCTGCAAGTCGTCGCCGGATTCTCGACACACGCGCACTTCGACCACGTGCTCTGGCACCCGCGCTTCGGGTCGCCGCCGCGGTGGGCCTCGGCCGAGACGGCTCGCCGCGCCACGTCGTCGCCGACGCGCGACGAGCTGCTCGGCGAGCTCGGGCCGTGGCCCGCGGAGCTGCTGCCTCTGGTCGGCGACGTCGCGCCGCTCCCCGGCCCTGGTCGCCTCCTGCCGTGGCAGGGCCAGCCCGTCGAAGTCGTGGTGCACGACGCCCACGTTCCCGGCCACGGGGCGCTGTGGCTGAGCGGCTCTCGGATCCTGCTGGCCGGTGACATGCTCAGCGACGTCGAGCCGCCGCTGCCCGCGACCGACGACCCGGCGGGATTCGCCGCGTACCTCGACGGCCTCGAGACCCTGCGCCCCTTCGTCGAGCAGGCGGCGCTCGTGATCCCGGGCCACGGCCACGTGGGGCAGGATCCGAAAGCCCGCCTGGCCGCCGATCTCCGCGCCCTCGACTCGCTCGCCCGAGGCCGGGGCCTGCCGCCCGGCGACACGCGCGTCGCCCCCGCCTGACTCGCGCGTTCCCGCCCGCCGCCGCGCGGCGGCCGCGGCGCGGCGCGGGGCAGAGCGCTACAGCGCGGGCTGCTGCTGCGTGATGCAGTGGATCCCGCCGCCGCGCGCGAAGATCGGCAGCGCGTCGACCGTCACGACCGAGCGCCCCGGATACACCGACGCCAGCACCGAGGCCGCCCGCGCATCGTCCTCGGCATCGCCGAAGCCGCACGCGATCACGCCGCCGTTGACGACGTAGTGGTTCACGTAGCTGTAGTCGACGAACCCGAGCTCGTCGCGCAGCTGTCGGGGAGCCGGCAGGTCCACGATCTCGAGCGGGGCACCCGACGCGGTCTCGGCCGACGAGAGCACCGAGCGCACCGCCTCCGAGACGGCGAAGTCGGGGTGCAAGGGATCCTGCTGCGCGTGCACCAGGACGACACCGGGCGACGGCATCGACGCCACCATGTCGACGTGGCCTCGGGTGCCGAACTCCTCGTAGTCGCGGGTGAGCCCCCGCGGCAGCCAGATGACCTTCCGCGCCCCGATCGTACGGGCGAGCTCGGCCTCGACCCGCTCGCGCGTCGCGTAGGGGTTCCGCCCGGCATCGAGCTGCACCGTCTCGGTGACGAGCACGGTCCCGTCACCGTCGGTGTGGATCGCACCGCCCTCGTTCACGAGCAGCGACGAGACGACCGACGCGCCCGCGAGCGCCCCGACCGTGCCGCCGATGAGGCCGTCGTGCTTCCACGACGCCCACTCCTGAGCGCCCCACCCGTTGAAGATCCAGTCGACGGCGCCCAAGCCCGAGTCCGCAGACCCCGATCCAGCAGGATGGCCGACACCCGCCCCGCGAGTCTCCCCCGCGACCGGCACGACGAACGTGGGCCCGATGTCGCGCATCCACGCGTCGTCGAGGGGCGCCACCTCGATCGTGACGGCCCCCGAGAGGTGACGCTTCGCATCCTGCACCGCCGACGGGTCGACGACGATCGTCACCGGCTCGAACTCGGCGACCGCGTTGGCGACGGCCGCCCAGGCCGTGCGGGCCTCCTCGGCCTCCGCCTCGGTGTCGCCGAGCGTGTAGCCGGCGGTCGGGAAGGCCATCCAGGTGCGCTCGTGCGTCTCGGTCTCGGCGGGCATGCGCCACGGCCCGGGCACGATGGCGCCCGAAGCGCCCGCGGCGGCCCCGCTTGCGCCCGAAGCACTCGCGGCAACCCCGCCCGCGCCCGCCGCATCCGCCCCGCTCACGCCCGCGCCACCTTCGACGCGGCGGCGTCCTCGACGCTCACGCCCGAGGCCTCGGCGATCGCCTCGTAGGCGCCGTATGAGTCGCGCTCGACGTCGACCGGCGCGGCCAGCGGCGCGTACGTGTCGGGCCGGCGGGTGACGAAGAACGGGAACAGCTTCAGCCACTCGTCGCGGGCCTGCACGTCGAGATCGGCGACGAGCACGGCCGACGCGTCGCGCGGCGCCTCGACCAGGACGCGGCCGAACGGGTCGGAGATGAACGACGACCCGTAGAAGGTGATGTCGCCCTCGTCGCCCCAGCGGTTCGGCACGACCATGAACAGGCCGGAGGTGATGCCGTTGCCGACGATCACGTGGCGCCAGATCGGCATCGTGTCGAAGTCGGGGAAGGTCGGCTCGGATCCGATCGCCGTCGGGTAGGCGAGCACCTCGGCGCCGCCGAGCCCGTACGACCGGGCGACCTCGGGGAACCACTCGTCCCAGCAGGTGGGCAGGCCGACGCGCGCGCCGAGACCCGACGGGTCGTACACGGGGTAGGCGTCGGTCGCGGGGCCGGGGCGGAAGAAGGTGTCTTCGTAGTAGCCGGCCGAGATCGGGATGTGCGTCTTGCGGGTGCGGCCGACGAGGGTCCCGTCGGGCGCCACGAGGATCGCCGTGTTGTAGCCGCGCGGGTCGTCGGGCTGGTCGTCGGCGGCGGGGCGCTCGTACAGGGAGGCGTGGACGAAGACGCCGTGCTCCTGCGCCTGGGCCGCCGCGAAGCGGAACGTGGGGCCGGTCTGGAGGTCTTCGGCCGTGTCTTTCGGCACGCCGACGGCCCGGGTGTCGCCGGGGTAGCGCGACAGGGTCAGCTCGGGCAGGAACACGACGCCGGCGCCGGCCGACGCCGCGTCGGCGATGCCCTCGGCGAGCTCTGCGAGGTGCGCGGAGGCGTCGGGCTGCCAGCGCATCTGGACGAGGGCGACGCGCAGCGGCGCGCGACGGGCGGGCTCGGCGCCGGACGCCGGTGCGAGCGGGGACGGAAGAGCAGGGGCCTCGATGATCTGCATGTTGTTGATCATATGATCAAATACCCGGCTGCACCACCTAGACTTTCGGCGTGACCACCGCCAAGCCCCGCACTCGCCTGAGCGCCGACGAGCGTCGCGCGCAGATCGTGGCGGCGGCACGGGCCATCGCCCTCGAGGAGGGGCTCGCCGGCGTCACCCTCCGCTCCGTCGCCTCGCGCCTCGGCGTCGCCTCGGGCCTAGTCGCCCACTACGAGCCCTCCATGGAGGCGCTCGTCGCACGGACATTCGCCGACATCGCGGCGCAGGAGCTGGCGGAGCTCACCTCGGCCCTCACCCCGCCCGCCGCATCACCCGGCACGGCCGCCGCCGCCCGCCGCACCCTCGCCCTGCTCCTGACCCTGCTGCTCGACCCGGCGAGGGACGCGGTGTCGAGTGTGTGGGCCGACGCCTGGAGCCTCGGCCGCCGCCTCCCCCTCGTCGCCGAGGCCGCGCGCGAGGGGATGGACAGATGGACGGCGGAGGCGACCCGGATCCTGCGCGAGGGCCATGCCGCGGGCGCGTGGTCGGTGCCCGACGTCGACCTCGTGGCGCTGCAGCTGTTCGCCCTCGTCGACAGCACGACGGCGTACGCCCTCGTGGGGTACAAGACGGAGGACGAACGGAGCGGTCTCGTGTTCGCGGCGCTCGAATCGGCGCTCGGCTTGGAAAACGGCGCCTTACGAAACCCTTGATTTTCCGGGCTTTCTTTGTGACTGGTGTGAATCGAGTGAATACTGGGACTCATTCGGGGGGTATGCACACCATTCGGGGCTTGTTAGCCTCGTGAAACGGTCGGGCGCTACTAGGGGTACGTCTGGCCTCTTTCAGGGAGACTCATGACCTCGTTCGTCCGTCGCGCCGCGATCTTCACGACGACCCTCGCCGTCGTCGCCGCAGGCGGTGTGGGGCTCGCCGCTGCGGCCCAGGCCGCCACCGATCCTTCCGCGGCGGCCACGGCTGCCGCGACCGCCACGCCGAGCGCGGCCGCCACGTCGGCCGCGACCGCATCGCCGAGCGCGAGCACGACCGCGGCGCCGACCGCGACCGCGTCCCCGTCGGCGACGTCCGGCAGCTCGTCCGGCGCCGGCGGAAGCTCCGCGACCGCAGGCCAGGACCCCTCCCTGGCCGTGCAGAACGCCAACGGCAACCACGCCATGGGGTCGACGATCCCCGCCGACGACTCCGCGTCGGGTGCCACGTCGCTGAAGCTCCACTCGCTGGCCACGGTGCAGGCGACCGCGCAGGCCGCGACGCCGTCGGGCCTCAAGGGCCTCGACGTGAGCGCGTACCAGCCGAGCGTCAACTGGTCGTCCGTCGCCGCCAACGGCGCCAAGTTCGCCTACATCAAGGCGACCGAGGGCACGACCTACACCAGCTCGACCTTCGCGTCGCAGTACAACGGCGCCTACGCCGCCGGCCTCAGCCGCGGCGCGTACGTCTTCGCGACGCCGAACACCTCGACCGGCGCCGCGCAGGCGACCTACTTCGTCAACCACGGCGGCAACTGGACCAACGACGGCCGCACGCTGCCCCCGCTGCTCGACATCGAGTACGGCTACAACGCCACCTGCTGGGGGCTGAGCCAGGCCGCGATGGTCGCCTGGATCAAGGACTTCTCGAACACGGTCCTCAAGCTCACGGGCATCCGCCCGGCGATCTACTCGACGACCGACTGGTGGTCGCAGTGCACGGGCAACAACAGCGGCTTCTCGCAGAACCCGCTCTTCATCGCGCACTACACGACCGCGTCGACGCCGGGCACGCTGCCGGCGAGCTGGAAGTCGTGGTCCGTATGGCAGTGGGCCGACTCGGGCGTGTTCCCCGGCGACCAGGACGTCTTCAACGGCACGATCGGCCAGCTGAAGTACTTCGCCCTCGGCACGACCGCCTCGAGTGTGCCCGTGGCGGGCGCGACGGCGTCGTCGACCCTCGCGGCCGGCGCGAAGCTCACCGCCGGCAAGTCCATGACCTCGTCGAACGGCCAGTTCACGCTGTCGATGCAGTCCGACGGCAACCTCGTGCTCTCCGGCAACGGCCACGTCATGTGGTACTCGCACACGAGCGGATCCGGCGCCTACCTCACGATGCAGGCCGACGGAAATCTCGTCATCTACTCGGCCACGGGCACGGCGCTCTGGAAGACGTCGACGACGGGCACGGGCGGCACGATGGTGCTCTCGTCGAGCGGTCAGCTGCAGGTGACGACCTCGAACGGCCAGGTGTGGACGAGCGGCTGGACCGGCACCTCGTACATCTCGAAGGGCACGAACCTCGTCGCGGGTCAGACGATCCACGACGTCAGCGGCCTCGTGCAGGGCATCATGCAGTCCGACGGCAACTTCGTGGTCTACATCAACCGCAAGGCCAAGTGGCAGAGCGGCACCGGCGGCAACCCCGGCTCTCGCCTCGACCTCCAGAGCGACGGCAACCTCGTGCTGTACAACAGCGCCGGGCGCGCGATCTGGACCTCGCGGTCGACGGGGGCGAACCCGATCCTGCAGACGCAGACCGACGGCAACATGGTGCTGACGGCCGGGGGCAAGGTGAAGTGGTACTCCCGCACCTCGGTCTAGAAGCCTGAGGCAGGATCCGACAGCTCGCGCGACCCCACGGTCTCGCGGGCTGTCGTCGTCCGTGGCGGCCCCGAAAACCTGTCTAGGCCACCCGCACCTCGAGCCGGTTGGCCCACGGGTCCTCGAACGAGAGCGTCCGACCGTCGTCGGCCGTCGCCACGCCGTGGTGGCGGAGCCGCTCGTCGAGCGCCCCCAGGTCGTCGGGGGTGGGGAGCTCGAGTCTCACGAGCCCCAGGCCGAGGGCGAGCTGGCGGCGGCCTGCTCCTGCGCTCTGCCAGGTGTTCATCGCCATGTGGTGGTGGTACTTGCCGGCGCTCACGAACAGGGCCTGCGGCCAGCTGTCGGCGGTCGTCTCGAAGCCGAGCTGGTCGACGTAGAAGCGGCGAGCGCTCGGCACGTCGCCGACCGAGAGGTGCACGTGGCCGACGGTCGCAGGAGCCGCCGCCGTGCCTTCGGGGCTCGCCGCGGCCTCGCCGAGGTGGTCGCGCAGGAAGGCGTTCGGGTCGAGGGCGAGCGTGGCCATGTCGATCTGACCGTGGGTCCAGCTCCACTCGGTGCGCTGGCGGTCCCAATAGAGCTCGATGCCGTTGCCCTCGGGGTCGGTGAAGTAGAACGCCTTCGAGACGAGGTGGTCGGCGCTGCCCGTGAACGAGCCCGGGTAGCGGGAGGCGACGCCGTAGACGGCCGAGGCGAGCGCACTCTCGGTCTCGAAGAGGATCGCCGTGTGGAAGAGCCCGGCCTCGCGAGGGCCTGCGTGCCTCAGCTCGGGCGCGTGCTCGAGGATCACGATCGGGGTCGCACCGCGGCCCAGGATGCTCGTGGCCGGCCTCCCGTCGCCACCCGGCTCGGCGGCGAGCACCGTGAGCGTGACGGCGTCGCGGTAGTACGCGGTCATCGCGTCGAGGTCGGCGACGCGCAGGGTGACCGCGCCCATGCGGGTGTCGGCGGCGAGGAGGTCGGCATTCGTGGACATGTCACCGATCCTACCTCCCATTGGTTGTACCTACAACTGTTTCGATGCCGTGACCTGGGAAGTCGGTCAGGCCGCCGCGCGTTAACTCGTCGTGTCGGCCCCACCGGCCGATCGACGGAAGGACCCCCGATGACTCTCGAAGCACTCCCCGCCCAGGCCGCAGGCACGTTCGACCTCGGCGGCGACCTCACGATCAACCGGCTCGGCTACGGCAGCATGCAGCTGACCGGCAAGGGCGTCTGGGGGCCGCCGCGCGACGAGCTGGAGGCGGTCCGCGTCCTTCGCCGCGCCGTCGAGCTCGGGGTCAACTTCATCGACACGGCCGACTCGTACGGCCCCGCCGTCGCCGAGCCGCTCATCGCCAAGGCGCTCAAGCCCTACGCCTCCGACCTCGTCATCGCGACGAAGGGCGGGCTCACCCGCTCCGGCCCCGACGACTGGCGCCCCGTCGGCCGCCCGGAGTACCTCCGGCAGCAGACCGAGATGAGCCTGCGCTGGCTCGGCGTCGACCGCATCGACCTCTACCAGCTGCACAGGATCGACGCGAAGGTCCCCCTGGCCGACCAGGTCGGCGAGCTGACGAAGCTGCAGCAGGAGGGCAAGATCCGCCACATCGGCCTCTCGGAGGTCTCGATCGACGAGGTGAAGGAGGCGCAGAAGACCGCGACGATCGTCTCGGTGCAGAACCTCTTCAATCTCACGAACCGGAAGTCGGAGGCTCTCCTCGACTGGTCGGCCGAACAGGGCATCGGGTTCATCCCGTGGTTCCCGCTGGCGACGGGGTCGCTCGCGGGCGAGGGCGGGCCGCTCGACGAGATCGCGAAGAAGAAGGGGGCGACGCCCTCGCAGCTCGCCCTCGCCTGGCTCCTGAAGCGCTCCCCGGTCATGCTGCCGATCCCCGGCACGTCGACGGTCGCGCACCTCGACGACAACATGCACGGCGCCGAGATCGAGCTGACCGACGACGAGTTCGCCGAGTTGAACGCCGTGGCGTAGCAGCACCCCGGGGCCGGTAGCCTTGCCTCGTGACCGATATGTCTTTGCGGCTGCCGACGACGAGGTTCCAGGCCGTTCTCGACCTCGGGCCCAAGACCGCCGCCGCCGTGCCGCCGCCGCAGAACCTCGGCAAGCCCGATCTCTTCGGCGACTGGGACGACGAGACCGAGCAGTCGAGCCTCGCCGTCGAGTTCGCCAGTGGCCAGGTGCACCTCGAGACCGTCGACGACGGAATCGACTACCACTTCCACACCGGCGACGGGGCCGAGGCCGACGGCAGCCCGTGGCCTGACGGCATCACCGAGCCGGTCGTGAGGTGGGCGTCGATCCTGCTCACCGAGTTCCATCGGCGCATGCCCGAGCTGCTCGAGGACCTCGAGGAGGCAGCGGCGTGGCACGACGAGGGCTACGCGCTGTACGTCTGCGAGGTCGAAGAGCCGACGCACCTCGACCTGCTCACCGTCGACATCGAGGGCGAGCTGCTGACCCTCCCCTGGCTCGGCTCCGGCCACGTCGACCACGAGCACATCGACGGCGACAACCACCCGATCGCGCTGCTCTGGTCGGCGACCAGCGAGACGCCCGACGTGCCCATCGCCGAGGCCCGCCTCGACCCGCGCACCGAGCTGCCCGTCACCACGGCGATCGCCGGCGTCGACTGGTCGCTCGTCGGCCTCCCGGCCGACGAGGTGCTCTCGTGGCTCGAGGGCATCTACCTCAACCACCACGTGCTCCCCGACGCGGTCGGCACTCTGCTGACGGCCGCTCTCGAGCGTATGGGCGGCGTCGACGGCACTGCCTCCGAGCAGCTCTAGACCCTCAGGGCGCAGGAGCACACGGCTGGCCCCCGACACGCATCACCTGTTCACTATCCCGAGGCCCGCCGAGCGTGTCAGACTTGTCGGTGGCGCGGTGTCTGCAGCAAGCGCCGACCCGTGCGATCACCGCCGCTTGCACCGTCCCCTCCCCTCCGTCGAAAGCGTCCAGGCCTGGTGTCCACTCCTTCTCCGAGCACGCGCGACCGAGACCGGCTCGCGCACACGAGAGCGCTCCTCTTCGACCTCGACGGCGTCCTCACGCCCACCGCCGAGGTGCACATGCGCGCCTGGGCGACGCTCTTCACTTCCTACCTGAGCGAGCACGCGCCCGACGCCGCGCCCTACACGGATGCCGACTACTTCGACCACGTCGATGGCAAGCCCCGCTACGACGGTGTGCGCTCGATGCTCGCCTCGCGCGGCATCACGCTGCCCGAGGGCGAGCCCTCCGACTCCCCCGACGCCGACACCGTCTGCGGTCTCGGCAACCGCAAGAACAGCGTGTTCGCCGCCGAGCTCGCCGAGAACGGCGTCGAGCCGTACCCGGGCTCCGTCGCGTTCCTCGACGCGGCGATCGCCCGCGGCTATGCCGTCGCCGTCGTGTCGTCGTCGCGCAACGCGGTTCCCGTGCTCACCGCGGCCGGGCTCCTCGACCGTTTCACCGTCGTCGTCGACGGCGAGGTGGCGGCGCGCGACGGCCTCGCCGGCAAGCCGGCACCCGACACGTATTTCGACGGCGCCCGGCTCCTGGGCTTCCCGGCCTCGCAGAGCGTCGTCGTCGAGGACGCCCAGTCGGGCGTGCAGGCGGGCCGCGCGGGCGACTTCGGCCTCGTGATCGGCGTCGACCGCGGCGTCGGAGCCGACACCCTGCTCGACAACGGCGCCGACTTCGTCGTCACCGACCTCGGCGAGCTCGTCGGCGATCTCCCAGCCGCCGTGAACGAAGATTCCTCGTCGGCCGACGGCCTCGGCGCAACAGACGGCAGCCCCGTCGCCGCGAGACTGGCAGACGGCACCACCAGCACCAGCACCTCCTCCACAGCACCGGAGCACTCATGAGCGTCATCACGTCCGACCCCCTCGACCGCAACCGCTACCCGGTCGACGAGTGGGCCCTCGTCGAGAAAGAGTTCGCGGCCGACGACCAGGGCGTCGCCGAGACCATCTTCGGCGTCGCGAACGGCTACCTCGGCATGCGCGGGAACCACGACGAGGGTCGCGGCTCCGCCTCCGACGGCACCTTCATCAACGGCTTCCACGAGACCTGGCAGATCCGTCACGCCGAGGAGGCGTTCGGTTTCGCCCGGGTCGGCCAGACCATCGTCAACGTGCCCGACGCGAAGGTCATCCGCCTCTACGTCGACGACGAGCCGTTCGTGCTCGCCGAGGCCGACCTGCTCGAGTACACCCGCCGCCTCGACTTCCGCGAGGGCTACCTGATCCGCGACATCGAGTGGCGCACGCCGTCCGGCAAGCGGGTGCAGATCACCAGCCGTCGCCTCGTGTCGTTCACCGACCGCCACCTCGCCGTCATCGAGTACGAGGTGACGATGCTGGATGCCGACGCGTCGCTCCTGCTGTCGTCGCAGATCCTGAACCGCCAGGACCTCGGCGACGAGTACCACGCCGGCATGCGGGCCGCGGCGACGTTCGACCCGCGCAAGGCCGAGTCGTTCACCGACCGGGTGCTGCAGCCCGTGATCAAGAGGAACGTCGGCACTCGCTACATCCTGGGCTATCGCACCACCATGTCGGGCATGACCGTCGCCGTCGGCGCCGAGCACGCGATCGAGACCGACAACGACTGGCAGGAGTCGTCGCAGATCGACGACGACATCGCCAAGCACGTCTACCGGGTCAAGGCGAAGCAGGGCGTGCCCGTGCGCTCCGTCAAGACCGTGAGCTACCACACGTCGCGCGGCGTGCCCCCGCGCGAGCTCGCCGACCGCTGCGACCGCACCCTCGACCGTGCGCGCGAGACGCCCGTCTCCGAGATCTTCGCTACGCAGCGGGAGTGGCTCGACGACTACTGGACGAGGGTCGACGTCTCGCTGTCGGGCCATCCGATCCTGCAGCAGGCCATCCGCTGGAACATGTTCCAGCTCGCCCAGTCGACCGCCCGCACCGACGGCGGCGGCGTCGCGGCGAAGGGAGTCTCGGGGTCCGGCTACGGCGGGCACTACTTCTGGGACACCGAGATCTACGTCATGCCGTTCCTCACCTACACGGCGCCGAACGTCGCGCGCAACGTGCTGCGGTTCCGCCACGGCATGCTCGACGCCGCGCGCGACCGCGCCACCGAGCTGAACCAGCGCGGTGCGCTCTTCCCCTGGCGCACCATCAACGGTCTCGAGTCGAGCGCGTACTACGCCGCCGGCACGGCTCAATACCACATCGACGCCGACATCACCCACGCGCTCACGCAGTACGTCGCCGCGACCGGCGACGACGACTTCCTCGCCCGCGGGGCCATCGACATCCTGGTCGAGACCGCCCGGCTGTGGGCCGACCTCGGCTTCTGGCGCTCGAACGGCGACCAGAAGTTCCACATCGACGGCGTCACCGGGCCCGACGAGTACACCACCGTCGTCGACGACAACCTCTACACGAACGTCATGGCCCGGGCGAACCTCTGGTCGGCCGTCCGCGCCTGCGAAGAGCTCATGGTGCAAGACCCCGTGGCCTACGACCGCATGGTCACCCGCCTCGGCCTGCAGGAGCACGAGATCCGCGGCTGGCGCGCCGCCGCCGACGCAATGGAGATCCCGTTCGACCCGCACCGCGGCATCCACCCCCAAGACGCGCAGTTCCTCGACAAGGAGCTGTGGGATCTCGACTCAACTCCGGCGTCGAAGCGCCCCCTGCTCCTGCACTACCACCCGCTGGTCATCTACCGGTTCCAGGTGCTCAAGCAGGCCGACGTCGTGCTCGCCCTCTTCCTCCAGGGCGACGAGTTCACCCCGGCCGAGAAGCGCCGCGACTTCGAGTACTACGACGCGCTGACGACCGGCGACTCGACGCTGTCGGCGGTCGTGCAGTCGATCATCGCGGCCGAGGTGGGTCACCACCGCCTCGCGCAGAGCTACTTCCTGTCGGCCCTCTTCGTCGACCTCGCGGACCTGCACAACAACACCTCCGACGGCGTGCACGTCGCGTCGACCGGCGGCATCTGGTCGGCGCTCGTCTACGGCTTCGGCGGCATGCGCGACCACGGCGGTCGCATCACCTTCAACCCGCGCCTGCCCTCCACCTGGGACGACCTCACCTTCCGCATGACGGTCCGCGGGTCACGCATGCGCGTCGACCTCACGCAGCACGACATCACCTTCACCATCGAGGAGGGCACCGAGGTCACGGTGCACGTCGCCCACGAGAGGGTCGAGGTGACCGCAGGAGCCCCGGTGACGGTCGCACTGCCGAACCAGGGCCCGCGACTCGAGACCCCGCCCCCGACGACCTCCGATCTGCGCGGCATGCTCCGCCCCGACGGCAGCGTCGTCACGGCGTCGATCCCGACGGTGTCGGTCGACCGCAGCGAGATCGACCTCGACCTGACGACGTAGAGGCGGCCCGCGGCTCTGAGAACCGCCCTCCGGCGGACGAACCTCCGCGCGCGGCGGTTCGTCCGCCGGAGGGCGGTTCTCTGTGCGAGGCGCCGTCAGGCGGTGCGGTCGACGATCTCGCGCATGAGACGAGCCGCCGCGTCGGCGTCGCGCGCCACGACGGCGGCGGCGACCGCGACGTGCAGCGCCACGTCGTACGGGTCGGCGGCGAGGGCCGGGCGCTCTCGCAGGGCCCGATCCTCGAGCGCCGCGTCGACGACGGCCGTGAGCCGGGCGAACAGGCCGTTGCCCGACGCGGCCAGGACGAGGGCGTGCAGTCGCCGGTCGGCGTCGAGGTACCCGGCGGGGTCGGATGCTTCGAGGTCTCGGGCTGCTCCTGCGACCTGATCGGCCTCGGTGTCGGTGCGTCGGAGCGCGGCGAGACGCGCGGCCTCGGGCTCGACGGCGGCGCGGAGCTGCCGCAGCTCGTCGAGCTGCCGCGGGCGGTCGGGTGAGTCGAGGCGCCATGCGATGACGGCGGGGTCGAGCACGTTCCAGTCGGTCGCCGGCAGCACGCGGAGCCCCACGCGGCGCCCGGCGCTCAGCAGGCCGAGCGACACGAGCACGCGGGTGGCCTCTCGGACGATGCTGCGCGAGGCGCCGGTCTCGGCGACGAGGGCGTCGACCGTGGTGACGGTGCCGGCGGGGAGGGCGCCTCTCACGATGCGGGGGCCGACCGTCTCGAGGACGCGCGCGAAGGCGCGGCCGCCGACGTCGGCTCCTACGGGGTTGCCGTGGGCGCTCACGCCGGCGCCGCTCACACCTGCGACAGCGGCGACACGACGAGCTCGTCGATGCGCACGTGGGGCGGCGAGTCGAGCACGAACTGCACGGTGCGGCCGATGTCGTCGGGCGTGAGCATGACGGCGCGCGCCGCCTCGTCGGGCACACTCGGCCGGAGTTCGAGGAACTCGGTGGCCACGTCGCCCGGGCACAGGTGCGTCGCGCGGATGCCGTGCCCCGCCTCCTGCGCGTTGAGCATGCGCGTCATCGCCCCGAGCGCGGTCTTCGAGGCGCTGTAGGCGACGCCGGAGTACGGCACGAACGACCACGCCGAGTACGACGAGATCACGACGACCGTGCCGCCGCGCTCGCGCAGCGACGGGAGCGCCGCGTCGATCGCCCGCATCGTTCCGCCGAGGTTCGTCGCGACGACCTCGTCGAAGCCGGCCATCGTCTGGTCGGCGAAGGCGCGACGCTTCGCGTTGAGCCCGGCGGCCGCGACCACGGCGTCGATTCGGCCCCAGGTGCGCAGGATCCGATCGCGTGCCACCTCGACGTCACCCGTCACCGCCGTGTCGCCCGGCACCACGAGCGCAGCGCCGCCCGCCGCCTCGATCTCGCCGGCCACGCCCTCGAGCCTGCCCTCGCGGCGGCCCATGAGTGCGACGCGCCAGCCGGCGCGGGCCGCCGCGAGGGCGCTGGCCCGCCCCATGCCCGAGCCTGCGCCCGTGACCCACACGACCCTCTCGTCGCCGGGCGCCCCCGCGCCGCCCTCCGCCGCAGGACCGCCAACCGCCCTGACCTCGCTCATCGCACCTTCCTCCCGCCGCCCCGCACGGGTAGGCTGACCCCAATAGTATGACTAATCGGGCTCCGCCCGGGAGGAGTGCGACGGTGCACATCGATCTGACCGACCGCGTGGTCGTCATCACCGGCGGCGGGCGCGGAATCGGCGCCGGCCTGGTCTCGCGATTCGCGGGCGAGGGTGCGCGGGTCGTCGCGCTCGATCTGGCGTTCGGCGAGGAGGGAACGAGTGGCGGCGCCGCGACGGGCGACGGGGTGCCGGTCGGCGATCGGATCCTGCGCCTCGACTGCGACGTCAGCGACCCGTCGTCGGTGGCCTCGGCCGTCGCCGCGATCGACGATCGCTTCGGCCGCATCGACGTGCTGGTCAACAACGCCGGCATCAACGTCGAGGGGCTGATCGACGACCTCGACTTCGCACGCTGGCAGAAGTGCTTCGACGTGAACGTCGGCGGCGTCTTCTTGATGAGTCAGGCCGTCGCGCCGATCATGAAGCGGCAGAAGTCCGGCCGCATCATCAACGCCGCCTCGTTTGCCGCGATCGTGCCCAGCATCGGCAGCGCCGCCTACGCCGCGTCCAAGGCCGCTGTCGTTCAGCTCACGCGCGTGCTCGCCGGCGAGCTCGGGCCGTGGGGCGTCACCGTCAACGCGTACGCGCCGGGCATGATCCCGACCGCGATGAACGGCTTCGCCGAGATGGCGCCGGATGCACAGGGTCGACTCCTCGACACACTCACCCTCCGCCGCTGGGAGACCCCCGACGACGTGGCCGACCTCATCACCTACCTGGCGAGCGATCAGGCGTCGTACATCACCGGGGCCCTCATCGACGTGTCGGGCGGGAAGCTGGCGACGCAGATACCGTCGCGGGCCTACGACGCCGCTCGCCTGTAGCCCCTGGCGCGAATTCGCGACCGAATCGCCGCCCCAGTCACACCCGTTACCGGCACTTAGCGGCTCGCGACCGGGATCGGTCGCGAAACCGGGCGGGGACGAGTCCGGAGGTGACCGATTGCCTGGCAATCTGCTAGATTGGCAGGCAATCATGGTCGAGAACAACGAGGTCGCCCGAGTGCCCGCCGCAGTGGCGGCAGCGCTGCGCTCCGAGGTGGTCTCGGCCCGGATCCTGCCCGGCGAGGCCGTGACCGAGGCCTCCGTGAGCGCCCGGTTCGAGGTGTCACGACCCACCGCCCGGCTGGCGATCGACCAGCTCGTGGCCGCGGGGCTCCTCCGCCGCGAGGCGAATCGCGGCGCCCGAGTGCCCGTGCTGAGCCGCGCCGACATCGTCGACCTGTACGACTCGCGCGCCCTGGTCGAATCCGCCGCTCTCGCGTCTCTCGCGCGCACCGGCGCCGTCCCGCCCGCGGCGGTGGCGCACAACCGCGCCCTCGAGTTGGCTCCCGACGAGGCCCCGTTCGCGGCCGACGACATCGCGTTCCACCGCGCCCTCGTCAGTGCCGCGGGCAGCCCTCGGCTCACCCGCATGCACGACGCGCTGATGGGCGAGATCGAGCTGTGCATCGGGCAGGTCGACGCGAACTCGCTGTGGCCGCCGAGCGATATCGCCGGGCAGCACTCGCTGATCCTGCGCGCCGTCGTCTCAGGAACGCCCGACGAGGCCGCACGGCTCGTGCGCGAGCACATCGAGACCTCCCGCGACCGCCTGCTCGACCACGTCGACCGGGCGACGCTCGCCGAGCACCACCGACCACGACCCTGACCCTCAGGCCGCCCAGACACCGGCCACCGAACTCGACCAGCCGGGCCGACCAGCCCCGGCCGACCCACACAGAAGGAATGCGATGACGCAGCGCCAGCTCCCCAAGCCCCAGGACATCTTCGAGTACCTCCAGTTCAAGAAGCCCGAGCTCGACGGCAAGAAGCGGCGCCTCGACGCCGCCCTCACCATCGAAGACCTGCGGTCGATCGCCAAGCGTCGCACCCCCAAGGCCGCGTTCGACTACACCGACGGCTCGGCCGAGAACGAGATCTCGATCCAGCGGGCGCGGCAGGCGTTCCGCGACGTCGAGTTCCACCCGCAGGTGCTGCGCGACGTGGCGAACGTCGACACCACGGCGACCGTCTTCGGGGCGACCTCGACCCTGCCGTTCGGCATCGCCCCGACCGGATTCACGCGCCTCATGCAGACCGAGGGCGAGATCGCGGGCGCGGGTGCTGCCGCCGCCGCCGGAATCCCGTTCTCGCTCTCGACCCTCGGCACGACCTCGATCGAGGGCGTCAAGGCCGAGAACCCGAACGGGCGCAACTGGTTCCAGCTCTACGTGATGCGCCAGCGCGAGATCTCCTACGGACTCGTCGAGAGGGCGGCGGCCGCAGGATTCGAGACCCTGCTGTTCACGGTCGACACCCCCGTCGCCGGCGCCCGGCTCCGCGACAAGCGCAACGGCTTCTCGATCCCGCCGCAGCTGACGCCCTCGACCGTCATCAACGCGCTTCCGCGGCCGTGGTGGTGGATCGACTTCCTCACCACCCCGAAGCTCGAGTTCGCCTCGCTGTCGTCGACCGGGGGCACCGTTGGCGAGCTCCTGGACGCCGCAATGGACCCGACGATCAGCTTCGACGACCTCAAGATCATCCGTGAGATGTGGCCGGGCAAGCTCGCGATCAAGGGCGTGCAGAGCGTCGACGACGCGAAGAAGTTCGCCGACCTGGGCGTCGACGGCATCGTGCTGTCGAACCACGGCGGCCGGCAGCTCGACCGTGCTCCGATCCCGTTCCACCTGCTGCCGTCCGTCGTTCGCGAGGTCGGCGGCGACGTCGACGTGATCGTCGACACCGGCATCATGAACGGCGCCGACATCGTCGCGTCCATCGCGCTCGGCGCCTCGTTCACGCTCGTCGGCCGCGCCTACCTGTACGGGCTGATGGCAGGGGGGCGCGCGGGCGTCGACCGCATGATCGCGATCCTGCAGGATCAGATCGTCCGCACGATGAAGCTCCTCGGCGCGCACTCGCTCGAGGAGCTCACGCCGGCGCACGTCACCCAGCTGGAGCGTCTGGCGCCGCGCCCCCGCGCGTAGCGGCACGCACACGCGACAAAACGCGACACCTGCGACGCTCTAGCACGTCGCAGGTGTCGCGTTTTGTCGCGCCGAGAACTGGCGCGCAGGCGCGGTCAGGCGCGCGCGGCAGCCGGCGACGGCTCGTACCGGCGCGGCGGGTACGCCGAGCGCACCAGTGCCCGCAGCGACTCCAGCGACGAGGAGCGCGGCACGAGCCCCGCGGCCCTCGCCTGGACGAGCACGTTGCCGATCGCCGTGGCCTCGACGGGGCCGACCAGCACTGTGCATCCGGTGCGGTCCGCGGTGAGGCGGCAGAGCAGGTCGTTCTGCGAGCCGCCTCCGACCACGTGGAGCGTGCGGATCCTGCGCCCTGAGAGCCGTGAGGCCTCGTCGAGGGCGGCGGCGTAGGCGGCGGCGAGCGACTCCAGGATGCTGCGCACGAACTCGGGGCGCGACTCGGGCGCCCTCAGCCCGTGCGAGGTGCACCACGCGGCGATGCGCGCGGGCATGTCGCCGGGCGCCGTGAACGAGTCGTCCGCGGCGTCGAAGACGGGCACCTCGGCGGTGACGTCGGCGGCGGCGGCGAGCAGCGACGCCAGGTCGGACGAGCGAGTGGCGTCGGTCCGGGTCGCGTCGCCGCCGCCCGCGTCTTGGGCGTCCCACGCGCGTATCGACTCCGACAGCAGCCACAGCCCCGAGATGTTCTTCAAGAACCGCACCCGGGAGTCGACACCGCCCTCGTTCGTGAACCCGGCGAGCCGCGCCTCCTCCGACACGATCGGCCGGTCGAGCTCGAGGCCGAGCAGCGACCACGTGCCGCTCGACAGGTACGCCGACTCGTCGTCGAGCAGCGGCGCGCCGACCACGGCCGACGCGGTGTCGTGCGATCCCACCGCGGTCACCGGAACGTCGCGCCCCACGCGCGAGGCCAGGGGTCGCAGCAGCCCGCCGACCGCCTCACCGGGCGGCACGAACGGCGCAAAGAGACCCGCCCGCACCCCCGCCGCGGCGAGGATCTCGGCGTCCCAGGCCTCCTCCCCCGCTGCGAGCATGCCCGTCGTCGACGCGTTGGTGAGCTCGGTGGCGTCCACGCCGGTCAGCCACCGCCCGATGAGGTCGGGGACGAGCAGCGCGCGGTCGGCGAGGTCGAGGGTGCCGGCGGCGCGGTCGGCGGCGAGCTGGAAGACCGTGTTGAAGGGGAGGTTGGCGATCCCGGTTCTGGCGTAGAGATCGGTCTCGGTGAGGCTCGAGAGCGAGACGCCGGCTCCGGCGCCGCCGCCCGCCGTCCGCTCGTCGCGGTAGTGGTACGGCAGCCCCACCAGCCGCCCCTGCCGCAGCAGCCCGTAGTCGACGGCCCACGAGTCGACGCCGATCGACGCCAGGTCGCCCGTGGCGCGCCCGGCGGCGGCGAGACCGTCGCCGATCGCCTGCCACAGCCCGAGGATGTCCCAGTGCAGCCCCTCGACGCCGCCCGCCTCGGGCACCGCGACGGGACGGTTCGGGAATCGCGCGACGTGCTGAAGGCGCAGCGTCGAGGGCCCCACCTGGCCCAGGATCACGCGACCGCTCGTCGCCCCCAGGTCGACGGCGGCGACGCTGCCGCCCGTCACGTGACCGCCCGTGGCGCTGCTCCCCATGCGCCGCCCCTAGCGCAGGAACGCGGCCGCGACGCCCGCGTCGACGGGGATGTGCAGCCCGGTCGTGTGCGACAGGTCGCTGCCGACGAGCACGAACACGGCGTTGGCGACGTTCTCGGGCAGCACCTCGCGCTTGAGCAGGGTGCGCTGGGCGTAGTACTCGCCGAGCTTCTCCTCCGGCACGCCGTAGACCGCCGCGCGCTTCGCACCCCAGCCGCCGGCGAAGATGCCGGAGCCGCGGACGACGCCGTCGGGGTTGATGCCGTTCACGCGGATCCCGTGCTCGCCGAGCTCGGCCGCGAGCAGCCGCACCTGGTGCGCCTGGTCGGCCTTCGTCGCCGAGTAGGCGATGTTGTTCGGGCCGGCGAAGACGGAGTTCTTCGACGAGATGTAGACGATGTCGCCGCCGAGCTGCTGGTCGATGAGGACCTTCGCTGCTGCTCGCGAGACGAGGAACGAGCCCTTCGCCATGACGTTGTGCTGGAGGTCCCAGTCGGCCTCGGTGGTCTCGAGCAGCGACTTCGACAGCGAGAGCCCGGCGTTATTGACCACGAGGTCGAGTCCGCCGAAGGCGAGCAGGGTCTCGTCGATCGCCGCCTGGATCTCGGTGGCGCTCGTGACGTTCGCGGCAATGCCGACGGCGACGTCGGTCGAGCCGAGCGACGCTGCCGCCTCCTGCGCCTTCGACGCGTCGAGGTCGGCGATCACCACGCACGCGCCCTCCTTCGCCAGGCGCGTGGCGATGGCCTTGCCGATGCCGCTCGCGGCACCGGTCACCAGGGCGATACGACCAGCGAGCGGCGCAGGCGCAGGTCGACGCGCGAGCTTCGCCTCCTCGAGCGCCCAGTACTCGATGCGGAACTTCTCCGACTCGTCGATCGGCGAGTACGTCGAGATCGCCTCGGCGCCGCGCATGACGTTGATCGCGTTGAGGTAGAACTCCCCCGCGACCCGCGCCGTCTGCTTGTCCGCCCCGTACGAGAACATCCCGACGCCCGGGATCAGCACGATCGCAGGATCAGCCCCCCGCATCGCCGGCGACTCCGGCGTCGCATACCGCTCGTAGTACGCCGCATAGTCGGCGCGATACTGCTCGTGCAGCTCATGCAGCCGCGCGACGGACTCCTCGACCGACGCCGTCGGCGGGAGGTCGAGCACCATCGGCTTGACCTTCGTGCGCAGGAAGTGGTCGGGGCAGGAGGTGCCGAGGGCGGCCAGCCGGTCGAGCGACTCGGAGGCGAGGAACTCAAGGATCCTGCTGTCGTCCGAGAAGTGCCCCACCTTCACGCCGTCGGTCGACACGAGGCCGCGCAGCACCGGTGCCAGGGCAGCCGCCCGCGCGCGACGGTCAGCCTCGGGAAGCGGGCCGAAGCCCTCGCGGGCGGCGCCGAACGGCTCGGCCGACCCGTGCTCGGCGATGTAGTCGGCGGCGGTGCGGATGATCCAGAGCGAGTTCTGCTCGGCCTCGTCGGAGGTGTCGCCCCACGCCGTGATGCCGTGGCCGCCGAGGATCGTTCCGATCGCGTCGGGGTGCGCCGCCTTGATGTCGGCGATGTCCTGCCCCAGCTGCCAGCCCGGTCGGCGCCACGGAACCCAGACGACCTTGTCGCCGAAGATGGTCGCCGTGAGCGCCTCGCCGTCGGCCGCGGTCGCGATCGCGATGCCGGAGTCGGGGTGCAGGTGGTCGACGTGCGCCGCGTCGACGAGGCCGTGCATCGCCGTGTCGATCGAGGGCGCCGCGCCGCCGGTGCCGAAGAGCGTGTAGTCGAAGGCGGCGACCATCTCGTCCTCGCGGTCGACGCCCGGATAGACGTTCGCGAGGGCGCGGAGCCGGTCGAGCCGCAGCACGGCGAGTCCCTTCGGCGTGAGAGTGCCGAGGTCGCCGCCGGAGCCCTTCACCCACAGCAGCTCGACCGGCTCACCCGTCACCGGGTCGGTCGCGGTGCCCTTCGCGGAGGTGTTGCCGCCCGCGTAGTTGGTGTTCGCGGGATCCTGCCCCAACCGGTTCGACCTCGCGATCAGGTCGTCGGCCGCGGTGGTCGTCGTGGTGGTCGTGCTCATCGGTGTCTATGCGCTCCAGCTCAGCTGCGTGCCGCCGACACGCTCGGCGGCGATCTTGCTCTGGTTGCCCGAGGCCAGGTAGGCGGCCATCGGGTCGGCGGGAAGTCCCCGCTCCTCACGCCACGACGCGAGGGCCGGGCGGACGTCGGTGTAGAAGGCGTCCATGAGGATCCCGTTCGCGCCGAGCACATCGTGGGCCTCCTGGGCGGCGGTGAGAGCCGGCCGGTCGACGAGGAGCGCGCGGGCGGTCATCTCCTGCACGTTGAGCACCGAGCGGATCTGGCCGGGGATCTTGTCCTCGACGTTGTGGCACTGGTCGAGCATGAACTGAACGGGCGAGTCGACCTCGAGGCCGCCGCCGCGGATCACCTCGACGATGATGCGGAACAGCTGGAACGGGTCGGCGGCGCCGACGATGAGGTCGTCGTCGGCGTAGAAGCGCGAGTTGAAGTCGAACGAGCCGAGCTTCCCGAGGCGCAGGAGCTGCATCACGATGAACTCGATGTTCGTCCCGGGCGCGTGGTGACCGGTGTCGAGGCAGGTGTAGGCGCGATCGCCGAGTGCCGAGACCTGCGCGAAGCTCGTGCCCCAGTCGGGAACGTCGGTGTGATAGAACGCCGGCTCGAAGAACTTGTACTCGAGAACGAGACGCTGCGTCTCGGAGACCTGCGAGTAGATCTCCTGGAGCGACTCCGCGAGGTGGTCCTGGCGGGCCCGCAGGTCGTCCTGCCCCGGGTAGTTGGTGCCGTCGGCGAGCCAGATCTTGAGGTCGCGCGACCCGATCTCGGTCATGATCTCGAGGCACTTCAGGTGGTGGTCGATCGCCTTCCGGCGCACCGCTGGGTCGGAGTGCGCCAGGCTGCCGAACTTGTAGACGTCGTCCTGGAAGGTGTTCGAGTTGACCGTGCCGAGCTTCACGTTGTGGTCTTCGGCGAAGCGCGACAAAGCGGCGAAGTCGTCGACCATGTCCCACGGGATGTGGAGCGCGACGGTCGGTGCGAGCGCCGTGTACTCGTTGACCTTCGCCGCATCGGCGATCTTCTCTTCGGGGGTGCGCGGCGTGCCCGGGGTGGTGAACACCTTGAACCTGGTGCCGGAGTTGCCGAAGGCCCAGCTGGGAAGCTCGATTGCCTGCCGCTCCAGGGCGGGCGCGATGTCGGCGAAAGTGGTCATGATGGTCCGTTCTCACAGCATTGTGAATCGTTTCAAGTCACGGTACTCGCGGTCGAGCGGAGACGTCAAGGCATAATGAGACGATTCCGGCCCCTGGGAGGCGTGCATGTCGAGCGTGAGCGTTCGCGACGTGGCCGCGCTCGCCGGGGTCTCCGTCGGCACCGTGTCGAACGTGCTCAACCGGCCCGACAAGGTCTCCGAGCAGGCGCTCGCCCGCGTCCACGACGCCATCGACCGGCTCGGCTTCGTCCGCAACGACGCCGCCCGCCAGCTCCGGGCCGGGCGCAGCCTCAACTTCGGGCTCATCGTGCTCGACGCCGGCAACCCCTTCTTCTCCGACCTGGCCCGCGGCGCGGAAGACCGCGCCGCCGACGACGGCCTCTCGGTGCTCCTCGGCAACTCCGGCGGCGACCGCACGCGCGAGTCCGGCTACCTCGACCTGTTCGAGAAGCAGCGCGTCTCGGGCGTGCTGCTGTCGCCGCTCGGCGACAGCGTCGCGCGCCTGCGGCAGCTGCGCGAGCGGGGCATCCCGTCGGTGCTCGTCGACCGCGCGGCCCCCGGCTCCCCGTTCTCGTCCGTCTCGGTCGACGACGTCTCCGGCGGCAGGATCGCGGCAGGCCACCTCCTCGACACCGGCCGCCGACGCCTCGCGTTCGTCGGGGGCCCCCACAGCATCCGTCAGGTGTCCGACCGACTCTCGGGCGCCCGGGAGGCGGTCGCCGCGGCCGGGGCGACGCTCGAGGTGATCCCCACGGCGGCCCTGACGGTTCTCGAGGGGCGCGCCGTCGGCGAGGCGCTCGCCGGGCGGCCCGAGGCCTCGCGACCGGATGCGGTGTTCTGCGCGAACGACCTCGTGGCGGTCGGGATGCTGCAGGGCCTCGGGATCCTGCAGGGGGTCCGCGTGCCCGCCGACATCGCGATCATCGGCTACGACGACATCGCGTTCGCGCAGTCGACCGTGGTGCCTCTGTCGAGCGTGCGTCAGCCGGCGCGCCTCATCGGCCGGACGGGGCTCGAGATCCTGCTGGCCGAGTCGTCGGTCGAGGCGCCGCTCGAGCCGCGCCACGTCGTGTACCAGCCCGAGCTCGTCGTGCGCGCGAGCACCGTGCCCGCCTAGCCCCTCTTACCCCTCGCAAAAACGACTCTCCGCACGCGAAATCACGTGTGCGGAGTCGTTTTTGGGAGGCACAGGAAAAAGTTCGGGAGGAGTGTCGATCTGCCACGATGGCGTTCGACGCTTGTGTGAGGGCCCGCCCGGGCCCGGGGCCGCGAGGCTCGCACAGGGAGGAGCCGTCATGGCCGACGAGCAGGGTGGCGCGGTGGCCGACGCCGCGCGCGACGCGGTCGCGACGACGTGGCGGGCCCAATCGGCCCGAATCGTGGCCGCCCTCGCGCATCTGACGCGCGACGTGCCGCTCGCCGAAGACCTCGCCCAGGAGGCCGTCGCCCAGGCGCTCGAGCAGTGGCCCCGCGACGGAATCCCCGAGAACCCGGCCGCGTGGCTCACGACGGTGGGGCGGCGGCGGGCGATCGACCTGTTCCGGCGCGGCGATGCGCTCGCCACGAGGTACGAGCTGATCGCGAGGGAGCCGGGGTTCGGGACGGTCTCGGATCCTGCCGCCCTGGTCGACGGAGGAGTCGACGACGACGTGCTGCGCCTGATCTTCGTGGCGTGCCACCCTGTGCTCGGCCGTGAGGCCCGCATCGCGCTCACGCTTCGCGTCGTCGCAGGCCTTCAGAGCGAGGAGATCGCGCGGGCGTTCGTCGTGCCGGTCGCGACGGTGCAGCAGCGCGTGGTCCGCGCGAAGAAGACCCTGCGAGCGGCGAAGGTGCCGTTCGAGACGCCCTCGGCCGGCGAGTTCGACACACGCCTCGCCGACGTGCTCGAGGTGATCTACCTCGTCTTCACCGAGGGCTACGCCGCCACCTCGGGCGACACGTGGGTGCGCGCCGACCTCGCGCGGGAGGCGATCCGGCTCGGGACGCTCGTCGCCCGACTCGTGCCCCGCGACGCCGAGACGCACGCGCTCGTCGCGCTCATGGAGCTGCAGGCGTCGCGGTTCGAGGCGCGGGTCGACGCGGAGGGTGACGCGATCCTGCTCGACGACCAGGACAGATCGCTGTGGGACGCCGCCGCCATCGCCCGAGGCCTCGGCTCGCTCGACCTCGCCGACTCGCTGATCGACTCGCGGGGCCGGGGCCCGTACGCACTGCAGGCGGCGATCGCCGCGTGCCATGCCAGGGCGCAGGAGCCGGCCGACACCGACTGGACCGAGGTCGTGGTGCTCTACGACGCCCTGCTCAACCTGCGTCCCTCGCCCGTGGTGGCGCTCAACCGCGCCGTCGCCGTCTCACGCTCCACGGGCCCGGCCACCGCCCTGCGCCTGGTCGACGCCATCGCCCGAGGCGGCCGACTGGACGACTACGCTCCGCTCCACGCCGTGCAGGGCGACCTGCTCGAGCGGCTCGGGCACGCGGCTCCTGCGGCCCGCGCCTTTCGGACGGCCGCGTCGCTGTCGGTCAACGAGCGCGAGCGGGCCGTGCTGCTGCGGCGGGCCGAGGAGCTGGACCCCGGGGGCGGCGCGCCTCCGCCCTCCGCGATCATGCCGCTGAACGACACGACGTCACCCCACGAGAAGGAGGAACCACGATGAAGTACCTGATCCTGATCCACAATGAGGCCGCGACGATCGAGAGCATCCCGGCCGATCTCATGGCCGAGTACACGCGGGTGCACGAGGCGGTGATCGCCGAGCTCATGGCCTCGGGCGAGTTCGTCGAGACCGACGAGCTCGAGGTGCCGACCGCCAAGCAGGTCCGCACCGACGAGTCCGGGGCCGTGACGATCGTCGACGGCCCGTACACGGAGGGCCGCGAGATCACCGGCGGCTACTACCAGGTCGACGTCGCCACCGAGCAGCGCGCCCTCGACATCGCCGCCCGCTTCGTCGAGGCGCGGTTCGCGCCCGTCGAGGTGCGCCGACTCGTCCACAACAACTGACCCGTCCACGCGTCCGCAATCCCACCAGGAAGGAACCATCATGCGCTACATGCTGTTCATCTGCGACGACCCCACCGCCCCCGAGTACGACCCGGCCCAGGACAACATCGAGGAGTGGATCGCCGACCTCGAGAAGCGCGGCGTGCACTCCGACGGCGACCGGCTCCGCCCGCCCGCCGAGGCGAAGACCGTGCGGGTGCGCGACGGCGAGACCGTCGTCACCGACGGGCCGTTCACCGAGTCTCGCGAGACGGTCGCCGGCTTCGACCTCATCGACGTCGAGACCCTCGACGAGGCGCTCGAGATCGCGGCCGCCCACCCGATGGCCCGCTTCGGGCGCGTCGAGGTGCGGGCCTTCTGGCCTTTCGAGGGCTAGCGGGGCTCCCGCAGATCTCCGCCATGCCCTGCGGACGACAAAACGCGACACCTGCGACGCTCCCGGGCGTCGCAGGTGTCGCGTTTTGTCGCGAAGAGGGGGGCTCGCACGGGGCAGGACGGGCGCACGACGGGCGGTCTAGTCGCCGAGGGCCGCCAGCTGGTCCTCGAGGTGGAAGACCTCCTGCAGCTCGACCGCGACCTGATCGGCCCGGCCGCCGAGGTTCTCGAAGATGTCGCCCATGTGCTCCTCCCACTCGGCGGCGATCTGCGAGCCTGCGAGGTAGCGGTCGCCCGCGATCGGGTCGTCGGTCTCGTAGTAGCCGATGAGCAGCCCGTCAGGCCGCAGGAAGATCGAGTAGTTGCGGCGCCCGGAAGCCTCGATCTCGCGCAGCATGCGCGGCCAGACGGGAGCGTGCCGCTCGCGGTACTCGTCGAGACGAGACGGATCGACCTGGAGCTGGAAGCAGACGCGCGTGGTCATGGTGTCCATTGTGGCCCGCGGCGCGACAGCCCTGCGCCCCGGTGCCTCGAGATCGAGAGTCACGCCGTGACCGCCGACAGCTCCTTCTGGATCGCGAGGGCGAAGTCGCGAAGCAGCGACAGGTCGACGGTCGCAGGATCGCGAGGCTGCTCGTCGAAGACGCAGAGCGCCCCGATCCGGGTGCCGTCCCCCGCCTCCACCGGATAGCCGGCGTAGAAGCGCACCGGCGTGTCCATCTCCTCGAAGCGCTCGTCGCACCGTGCGTCGCCGACGACGAACGGGCCCGCGTGCTGGATCGTCGTGTTGCAGAACGAGTTCCGCAGGAGCCCCTCGGTGACGTCGTAGCCGACGATCGACTTGTTCCACTGGCGGTTCTCGTCGATGACCGAGAACGCGGCGCCGAGGGTGCCGAACATCTGCTGGGCGCGGCGGACGATGTCGTCGAACCGCTTCTCGCGCGGGGTGTCGACGAGGCGCAGCTCCCAGAGCGCGGCGCGGCGGCGCTCGGGAGACTGGGGCCGGTTGCGGGCGACGCGGGCCGGGCGATCCTCGGCGCTCTGCGCGTCGAGGTAGGGCGCCACGTGAGCGGCGATCGTCTTCGCCCACTCGAAGAAGCGCTGCGGCGAGCGGTAGCGGTGGTCGTCGCGCGACGGCAGCACCTGGCCGGGCAGCGGCCCGACGGCGGCCGGCGCGTCGACGAAGTGGGCTCGCGGGCGACCCTCGCAGATGGCCAGCGACAGCTCGTTGAGGCGCTGAGCCCAGCGATCGCTGGAGCCGCCGGGCCGACTGTGGAACGGAGGCACCGCCGACAGCGGCGAGATGCCCATCACCGTGATGCCTGTCGCGGGGCTGGTGGAGGCCTCGAGGTGGTCGAGGAGTGAGACCAGGGCGGCGGTCCAGCGCCTCTCGGGCAGGAACCGGTAGGCGTCGCTCTGGCCGATGACGACCACGACGGCGTCGTACCCGGCGAGGTCGCGCCCGACGAGGTGCTCGGTCGACGACTCCATGTCCCACGCGGTGTCGGCGAGGAGGTCGACGTCGCATCCGCGGCCGGTGCGAGCGGCCAGGGCTCTCGCCAGTTGGCCGGGGAGCGCGAGCTCCTGCGTGATGACACCCCAGCCCACGGCGGGGCCGTTGCCGAAGACGAGCACGCGGTCGGGATTCTCACCCGGCGCATGCGCCTGCGGGGCGTCGTAGGGGCGCGGCACGGAGTTCACCGGGCTGCCGACGGCGGCACGGTAGCTCTGACGGCGAATCGGGCGCAGCAGGGCAGGAGCGATCGAGCTCATGGTGTTCTCCGAGTGGTTGGTTCGGTTGTCACCGCAGCGTCGAACGCTGACCTGATCCATAAGACAGCTGGCCGCGGTGACTGGTTGGTTGCCACCACTGTATGTCGGGCAGTTGTCCGACAAAAGACACCAGTACGGGGGCAGACATGATGCCCCCGCGCGACCGGCGTGTCGCCGGGTTACAGGGCGATCGTGTGCGAGAAGACGCGCTTGTTTCGCTCGGCCGTGATCGTGCCGAGCTTCGACGCGCCCTCAGGGGTCTTGCGCCACGCGTCGTACGCGGCGTGATGCGCCGTCGACTCCCAGATCTCCACGACGACGATCTTGTTCGGGTCGTCGTCGTCGACGAGCACCTCGAGGCTCTCCTGGCCGTCGAACGCGGCGGTCTGCGCCAGCGTCTCGCGGATGATGTCGTCGGCGCCCTCGGCGTCGGGCTTCAGGGTGATCTCGAGCAGGACGGTCATCGACATGTGTCGAGCGTACTGCGCGGTGCGGGGCGGCCGGTAGGGCGCGGGCGGGCGCGGCGGCGTCGCTCAGCCGGTCACGACGACGCGCAGGAGCACGCACGCGCTCGCCGCGGTCGGCGCCGTCCGCGTGTCGCAGTCGACGCCCGACCGCGCGCGAATGTCGGCGGTGCCCGTGACACCGCCTCGCAGCACGTTGCCCGACACCCGGGCGACGGTCGAGCGCGACGACGTGATGCCTCCGGTGAAGGGCCCGGTGGAGCCCGCCGCCAGGTAGATCCACTGGCCGCGATGGATCGTGACCTTCCGGGGCGTGCCGTGCGTCACGAGGCCCCCGGCGCAACCCAGGAGATAGACGGGCTTCGAGCTCCCCTCGACGACCGCCGAGACGCCGCTCGAGTCACAGGTCGTCGTGCCGGGCCAGGCGGAGGCCGGCAGGGTGTGCGGCGTCGAGGTGGGTGACGGGTGCGGCGTGGGCGATCCTGTGCACGCCGTTATGGCGATCAGCGCGGAGGCGGCCATCGCGGCCGTCGCCCCTGTCGTGATGCGTGCGCGCCGAGTCCCCATGGTCGCTCCCCTCACGCGTGAGGCTAACGCGGCCGCCCCTCGCGCGAAAGAGCCGTCGCGCCGTGAGGAGTGGCGCTTCACGCGAGGAGTGACGCCGTGACGTCACTCTTCGCGTGAGACGTCACTCCACGCCTACCATCGAGCATGAGGCAGCCGGGGTTCGTGCGATCGCGCTGTGGCGGATCGTCGCCGCGGTGCTCCGTGCCCGTCGCCGGCGCCGCGCCTGACGGTCGGCGACCAGCCGACGGCGGTCAGCTGCCGGCGGCGGGGATCGACGAGACGAGACACACGGCCGGGATCGTGGCGAGGGTCAGCAGTCCGGCGATCAGCCCGAGCCGCCGACCCCTGCCCCCTCGGGCACCCGCGACGATCGCCAGCACGATCGACACCACGATGCACAGCGGCAGGGCGTTGAGCGCGTAGCCGCCCGCCTCGACGAGCGGGGTGACGGGAGTGACGGAGAGCGCGTGCAGCAGCCAGCCGGTGAGCAGCGCGGCCACCAGGCTCAGGGCGCCCGCGACGACTGCGGCCACACCGACGCGGCGCAGGATCCGAGAGCCGACCGCGTCGAGCTGCTCTCCCGTCGACGTCATGCCCTCACGGTACGCACCGCGCCGCACGCCGGCGATCCCCCGAAAGGGTTCGGCTACGGCCGCGATCAGCCGACGACGGACGGCAGGAGCCGCAGCACCGCCTCGTCGTCGTACGTCTGCCCGCCCTCGTGGTCGTTGTACGGCCACACGGTGATCTCCTTGGGCCCGGCGTACGCGTTGAAGGCGCCGAAGACGGTCGACGGCGGGCAGGTGCCGTCCATGAGGGCGGTGGTGAACCAGGCTGGTGCTGCCGCGCGGCGCGCGAAGTTGACGCCGTCGAAGTAGGCGAGCACGTCGTGCACCCGTGCGGTCGCGTCGCGATGCACGGCGAGGTAGCGGCCGATCTCGCGGTACGGGTCGCGGTCGGTGATGACCGTGGCGCGCGGGAAGTCGCAGAGGAACGGCACACGCGGGAACGCCGCGCGCAGGTCGGGCACGAGGCCGGCGACGGCCAGAGTGATGCCGCCACCCTGGCTGCCGCCGAGCGCGACGACCCGCGAGGCGTCGACGACGTCGAGCGATCGCGCGGCCTCGACGGCGCGCACGGCGTCGGTGTAGACGCGCCGGTAGTAGTACGTCTCGCGGCTGTCGATGCCCCGCGTCATGAAGCCGGGGGCGGCGGGCCCCGATCCTGACGGGTCTTCGGTGTCTCCCCCACCCCAGGCGGAGCCCTGCCCGCGGGTGTCCATGAGCAGGTGCGCGTAGCCGGCGCTGGCCCACAGGAGGTCGTCGATGGCCCGTGCGCGACCGCCGCCGTAACCCTGGAACTGCACGATCGCCGGCAACGGCCCGGTCGCGCCTCGGGGCACGCGCAGCCAGGCCTTGACGGGCTGGCCGCGGTAGCCGGCAAAGGTCACGTCGTAGACGTCGACGGTGGCGAGCCCCGTGTCGACCGGCGACAGGCGCACGTCGAGGTCGTGCTGCCTCGTGTCGCGCAGGGTCTCGGCCCAGAACTCGTCGAAGTCGGACGGATCCTGCTGGCTGCTCTGGTACTGACGGAGGACTGCTTCGGGCTCGTCGACGAACATGCGCCGATCCTATCGGCGGTCGCGGCACCCGCCCATCATGGTCGTCGCGTCAGGATCTCCGCTACGCGACTCCGTTCGACCAGATCGACTGCAGCTCCTTCGGAGAGCCGGCGGACCTGGTCGAGAAGGCGTCGCCGATGCAGTTCGCCGCCCCGGAGGAGATGCTCATGATGGGCGATGCGATTGCGCACGACCCGAAGCTCCTCGAGAGCATCGCGGACGGCGTGCCGACTCGTGCCGGCGGGGTACGCACGGTGAAGGTAGGGCACCCACAGGGACTTCTCGTGGCGGTCGCTCGTGAGCTGCGTCCAGAAGCCGAAGCTCAGTTCGGCGACGACGCGCCCCGGCAGGGCGACCCGGTCGCCTCGCCCCGCCCGGAGTGCCGCCTCCTCGACCTTCCGGCGCGTCACAGCCTGAGGATCACGCTGCGGACTCCTCCCGGACCGCGATGAGACCGCAGACGGAAAGAGTCGCACGAGACTCGAAGGTCGAGTCCAGTGGTCGTCGTCGGCCACGGCGCCTCGAGTGAGGGCCCGGTCGAAGGAATTGCGCAGGCCGACCTCGAGGTGCGCGAAATCGTGCAGGAAGGCAGATGACAGCTCGGTGTTCCAGTCATAGAGACGGCGCGCGCGGTGTCGGTCGCCGTTCGCAGCCTCGAGGTAACGTGCGAATCGTGGCCCGCTCACCCACGCGTCGAACCACGCGCCGCTCATCAGGGTCGCCTCTCCGATAGACTGGGCGGGCAAGGTCGGACGGACCGCTGAATCACGTTCCCCGATCACTGTCGAGAGGCCCCGGTATTCCGTTCTCACGGACCCGGGGCTTCGTCATGGATGGCGAGTGTCGTGGAGGCGACAGCCGAAGCTCTGCTCGAATCCAGAATGGCACATTCTGGGTCCGACGGGGATCAACGATTATCGGCGGGGCGCGAGCCCCGGCCGAGCGGGCGACTCCCCGCGCGCGGCGGCCCAACCGGTGCCGCGCCCCATGTGCTCGACGCCGGACAGGTGGTCGAAGACGATGTTCGTCTGGGTCATGGCGACCGAGGTGTCCATCGACAGCTGCTGCGCCACGAAGTCCCGCAGCTGCGCCGTCGACGCGCACGCGACGTGGATGAAGAAGTCGTCGGCCCCGCCGAGGAAGAACACGTTGAGCACGTTCGGCAGCTCGATCACCCGCTGCGCGAACGTCTCGATCTCGCCGCGCGCCTGGGCGCGCAGCCGCACGGCGACGATCGCCTCGACCGAGAGCCCGAGCGCGCCCCAGTCGGGGTGGGCGTGGAACGACCGGATCACGCCGGCCTCCTGCAGCGCCCGCACCCGCACGAGGCAGGTCGAGGGGGCGACGCCGACCCGGTCGGCGAGCTCCTTGTTGCTCAGCCGGGCGTCGCGCGTGAGCTCCCAGACGATGTGCTCGTCGATCCGGTCGAGCGCAGGATCCGACACACGTTCCACCATCGTCACTCCCGGGGCTCCGCCGCCCGGCCGGAAGGGGCCGAACGTCATTCGTCGATGCGGGCGATGCGCCCGATCCTGCCGCACAATCTATCGACTTTCGCCCGACAGACGAATTGTCTTCGTCAGACATGCACCTGAAACAAATCCGCGCCAGCATGGGCCGCATGATCATCGGCGTCCCCACTGAGACCAAGAACCACGAGAACCGCGTCGGCCTGACCCCGTCGGGCGTCTTCGAGCTGGTCGGCCGCGGGCACACCGTGCGCATCCAGCACGGCGCCGGCGAGGGCGCGGCGTTCCCCGACGCCGACTACGTCGCCGCCGGGGCCGAGATGGTCGACGTCGACTCTGCCTGGGCCGCCGAGATGGTCGTCAAGGTGAAAGAGCCGATCGCGAGCGAATACCACTATCTCCGCCCCGACCTGCTGCTCTTCACCTACCTGCACATCGCCGCCGACCGCGCCCTCACCGAGGCGCTCGTCGCCTCCGGCACCACGTCGATCGCCTACGAGACAGTGCAACTGCCCGACGGCACGCTGCCGCTGCTCGCCCCGATGAGCGAGGTCGCCGGCCGCATGTCGGTCATGGTCGGCAGCTACCACCTGATGGGTGCCCATGGCGGCCGCGGCGTGCTGCTGGGCGGCGTGCCCGGGGTGCGGCCGGCGAAGGTGACGATCATCGGGGCGGGTCAGGCCGGGGCGAACGCTCTCGGGCAGGCCTACGCGGCAGGAGCCGACGTCACGATCCTCGACCTCTCCATTCCCCGTCTCCGCCACATCGACGAGGTCTACGCCGGCAAGGTCACCACCGTCGTCTCGAACGCGTTCGAGATCGAGCGGAGCGTGCTCGAGGCCGACCTCGTGATCGGCGCGGTGCTGCTGCCCGGCAAGAAGGCGCCGAAGCTCGTCTCGCACGACCTCGTGAGCCGCATGAAGCCGGGCTCGGTGCTCGTCGACATCGCCATCGACCAGGGCGGCTGCTTCGAGGACTCGCACCCGACCACCCACGACGACCCCACCTACCGGGTCGAGAACTCGACGTTCTACTGCGTCGCGAACATGCCGGGCGGCTTCGCCTCGACGTCGACCAGCGCCCTGACGAACGCGACGCTGCCCTACGTGGTGCAGATCGCCTCGCACGGCTGGAAGGCGGCCGTCGCCGCGAACCCGGCGCTGCTGCCGGCCGTCTCGAGCGTCGCGGGTCATCTCACGCACGCGGGCACGGCCGAGGCGTTCCCCGACATCGCGTACGCGGAGGCGTCGAGCTTCCTCGGCTAGCCGCGGCGCTCCTGCGCTCGCGCGCGGCGCGCAAGATACGCACAACTGCTTATGGCCCGCGGAGGGCCCCTCCGCCATGCTCTCGGGCGTGGAAGAGATCGCACCATGACCGGCCGACCGGCACCCGACATCACGGCCGACCGCGCCCCAGGTGCACCCGGGAGGCCCTCCGAACGAACCCGAACCGTGCGGAGGGTCTCCCGCGGAGCCTGGCCCGCTTCTACACTCTGGAGCATGCCGCCGGGCGCGGGCACTCTCATCGAGCGTGAGGCCGAGATGTCTCAGCTCCTCTCCCTCGTGCGCTCGGGCGGGTCGGGCGACGCGACGGTCGCCATCGTCACGGGCGAGCCGGGGGCCGGCAAGAGCCGTCTCGCGGCGGAGTTCGCCGCCGAGTTCGAGCGTCGCGGCGGTGTGGCCGTGACCGGGTGGTGCGCCCCCGTCTCGAGCTCGCGGGTGGCGTTCGGCCCGATCCTGGGGATCCTCGCCCAGCTGCTGGCGCGACGACCCGATCTGCCCGACAGCGTGACCGACGAGGTGTGGTCCAGCCTTCGCCCCCTGGCCGACGGCTCGGCGCCGACCACCGACACCGGTCCGCTGGCGACGACGAGGGTGCTCGCGGCGATCGTCGAGCTCATGAGCGCCGCATCGGAGACCGCGCCCCTCCTCGTCGTCGTGGAGGACGCCCACTGGGCCGACCCGGCGACCCTCGACGCCCTGTCGTTCGCGGCCCGGCTGATCGACACGCATCCGGTGTCGCTGCTCGTCACCGCGCGCTCGACCGGCGGCGGGCGCTCGTCGCAGTCGCGGAGGGTCCTCACCGAGCTGCGCCGGCTGCCGCGCACGGTCGACGTCCCCCTCGGTCCGCTCAGCGACGCGGGCACCCGGGCGATCGTCGAGCGCGAGGCGCCGCGAATCGCCGACGACCTGGCGGCGCGCGTGGTCGATCTGGCCGACGGCAACCCGTTCTACGCGCAGCTCCTGGCCCATCAGCCGCACCCCGACCGTCTACCCCGCGAGATCGGCGACCTCCTGCTCGGCGCGGTGGGGCGGCAGGCGTCAGGAGCCCGCGACCTCCTGATCCAGCTGAGGGTCCTGGGCGACCGCTCCGACGCCCGGCTGCTGGCCGACGCCCTCGGCGTCGACCTCGACGCGCTCACGAGCGTCGCCGCGGCCCTCGTCGACGAGGGTCTGCTCGTCACCGACCGGAGCTCCGTGGCGTTCCGGCACGCCCTCGTCGGCGAAGCCGTCGACGACGACATCCTGCCGAGCGAACGGGCGCTCGCCCACGCGCGGGCCGCGGACGCTCTGCTCCGCTCGGGCGCCGCCGAGTCGCCGGAGCGCGGGGTCGAGCTCGCCGAGCACCTCCTCGCCTGCGGGCGCACCGCTGAGGCGGTCGCGGCCGCCCTCAGGGGTGCGCGCCACGCGGTCGACGTCCTGGCGTTCGCGGACGCCTGCGAGAATTACGACGCCGTGCTCCGGCTCTGGTCGCTGGCCGGCGGCGGGGCAGGATCAGCATCGGCCGCCGCCGACGTCGACCTCACCACGGTCTTCCTCGAGGCCATCGACGCCAATCGCTGGGCGGGTCGACTCGACCGCGCGCGCGCCCTGGCCGCGGAGGCGAGGGCGCGCGCGCTCGTTCCGGTCGAACGCGCCCGGCTGGAGCACTCGCACGCGCGGGTCATGGCCGCGTCGGGCCGCCTGCGCGACGCCCTCGGGATGCTGCGAGTGGCGGAGTCGCTGACGTCGGGCGACACCGACCGCGAGCGGCATTCCGCGATCCTGGCCAGCCTCGCTCAGACCGAGATGACGCTCGGCGAGGCGCGGGCGGCCGCGACCACCGCCGACCGCGCCATCGCCGAGGCCGGGGACGACGTCGTGGCCCTGCACGCGGGCATCACGAGGGCGGCCTGTCGCGCGCAGCTCGGCGAGGCGGCCGCGGCCGTCGACGATCTTCGTGCGCTGCTGCCCGAGGTCCGTCGCCGCGGCGACCTCGAGCTCGTGATCCGCTGCTACGGCAATCTCGCCTTCGCGACCGGCGTCGCGGGCAGGCCGAGCGACGTGCTGCGGGTCTCCGACGAGGCGATCGAGGTGTGCCGGCTGTACGGGCCGGTGACGAGCGCCGCCTCCACCATCGTGAGCAACTACTGCACCGCCCTGGTCGCGGCCGGCCGCTGGGAGGAGGCCCGGCAGGTGGCCACCACCGGCATCGAGGGCGCCGGCGGCTCGCCCGCCGCGCTGTTCCTCGCGACGCAGCTCGCCCAGGTGGCGGCGCTGCGGGGCGACTGGCAGTCCGCGTCGGCGATCCTCGACGAGGCGCGTCCGCGGATCGGCGACAGCCCCTACGCCTTCGAGCTGGCGTTCGTCGACGCCGAGATCGCCGCGTGGACCGAACGGCCGGCCGACGCGATCCGCATCATCGGCGAGACCCTCGACGACCTCGACGAGCAGGAGGACCAGCTGCTCGTGCTCGACGCCTGCCGCATCGCCCTGCGCGCCAGCGCCGACGCACTCCAGCACTCGGGGCGGTCGGCGACGGTCACGGACGCCCGGGGCAGCGCGGCCGCGCGCGAGCTGCACGACAAGGCCCGCCGGGTCGCAGGATCCCTGCGCACACCCCTGGCGGCGGCGGCCTCGGCCGCGTGCGACGCCGAGTCCGACCGGGCTCGGGGGCGCGACACGTCCGAGGCCTGGCACGCCCTGGCCGCGCTGGAGCGGGATCTCGGGCGGCCGTTCGACGAGGCCTACGCGCTCGCCCGCGCCGGAGCCTGCGAAGTGCACGAGCTCTACACGCAGCGGGCCCGAGACACGCTGCTCGACGCGCGGCGGCGGGCCGTCGATCTCGGGGCGGCCCCTCTGGCCGCGCTCGTCGACGCCGTGGCTCGCCGCGCGTCGATCCTGCTCATGCCCGAGGGCTCGGCCCCGTCGCTCGCCGCGCCGGCGGCAGTGCCCTCGCCGACGACCTCCGCGCCGGTCGCGGCGCCCGAGGCCGCGCCTCACGGCACCGCCGCGCAGTCCGCCGGCCCCGGAGACGAGCACCCCGGCGGCCTCACCCGTCGCGAGGTGCAGGTGCTGCGCCTCGTCGCGGCCGGAGCCACGAACCGGTCCATCGGCCAGGCCCTCTTCATCAGCGACAGGACGGTCGCCGTCCACGTCGGCAACATCCTCGCCAAGCTCGGTGTGGCCAACCGCACCGAGGCCGCGCATCTCGCCCGAGGCTTCGACCTCGAGCGGGCGTGAGCGGCCGCCCCTCGCACCGTCACACCCGCACACCCGCACACCCGATCGGAGCAGATCATGCCCATGAAGTTCCCCCTCCGCTACGTCCCCTGCCGCGTGCCGAACAGCACGATGCTGCACGCCGCCGCGAAGTCCGACACCACCCTCACGCTGTGCGGGATCAAGGTGTCGGAGACGACGGGCGTCTCGGCGTCGTCGGTGCCGTACTGCACGACGTGCGACCGGCACATGAACAAGGTCACGATCGCCACCGAGTGACCTCTCTGCGCCGCAGGTACAGCACTCAGCCTGGTGCAGCACCGCGCTGAAGTGCTACATTCTGTGCATGGCCACCACTCTCCATCGGTACAGCGTCTCCGAGACGCCCGAGCTGGCGCACGCGATCGACATCGTGCTCGTCACATACGACGAGTTGCAGAACAATCGCTCCGCCGCGCTCCGGCGCATCATCGACGAGGGCTCAAAGGCGATCGAGCGCGAGCGCGAGAAGCGGATCGCGAAGCGACGTGCGGCGATCCTCGAGCACGCGGGGTCTCTCACCGACGTCTACCCGGCCGATGCGGCCGCACGCCTCAAAGACGAGTGGCCCGAGTGATCATCCTCGACGCCAACGTCCTGATCGCATACGGCAGTCGCGACGACCCCCATCACGACGCCGCGGTCTCGCTCCTGAACGAGTTCGCGGGTCAGCCTTTCGCGGCCAGCGCGGTGACTCGCGCCGAGGTCTTGGTGCACCCGGTCAAGAAAGACACCGTGAGCACGGCACTCGCCGGCCACGAGGCTCTCGAGCTCCGCTTCGTCGACCTCCGTGCCGAGGTCGCACTCGATCTGGCGAGGGTGCGAGCGTCGACGGGTCTTCGATTGCCCGACGCCGTGGTCGTCCTCCTCGCCCGGCAGCTGGACGGCATCATCGCGACGTTCGACGCAGGCCTGGCACGAGGCGCTCGCTCGGAGGGCATTCCGGTCGTGGGCGACGAGTCGTGACGCCACTCTGGGTCGATTCTGGGAGGCACGGCGAGAGGATGGCAGGCATGACCTCGGCTCCTGCGCCCTCGATCTCGTCGTCCGCACACACCGCTCGCGCTTTCTCGAAGGTGCCCGAGGTGACCGCCCTCTTCTGGGTGATCAAGGTGCTGACGACCGGAGCAGGCGAGACCTCGTCCGACTTCCTGGTGACGCACCTCGACCCGATCATCGGGGTGGCGATCGCGTTCGTCGCCTTCGTGGTGGCGCTCACCCTGCAGTTCCGCGCCGACCGCTACCGACCCGTGCTGTACTGGTTCGCGGTCGTGATGGTGAGCGTGTTCGGCACGATGGTGGCCGACGTGATCCACGTGGTGCTCGGCGTGCCGTACCTGGTGAGCGCGCCGGCCTTTGCGATCCTGCTCGCCGCGGTGTTCGTGGTCTGGCACCGGGTGGAGGGCACGCTGTCGATCCACAGCATCACGACCCGGCGCCGCGAGGTGTTCTACTGGTGCGCGATCCTCGCCACGTTCGCGCTCGGCACCGCGACGGGCGACCTCACGGCGACGACGTTCCATCTCGGCTACCTCGCCTCGGGGCTCGTCTTCACGGCCGTCATCGCGATCCCGGCGCTCTGGTTCGCGATCGGCCGTCGGCACGCCATCGTCACGTTCTGGTTCGCCTACGTCGTCACGCGCCCCCTCGGCGCCTCGTATGCCGACTGGATGGGAGTCGACCACGCCCGCGGCGGTCTGGCCTGGGGCACCGGGCCGGTCAGCATCGTGCTCCTGGTGCTGATCGCAGCCCTCGTTGCCGTCCTGGCGCGACGTGCGACAGCGGGTCGGCACCGCCCGATCACTGCGTGACAGTCGTACGATAGATGCGTGCTCGACAGCGACGTCGAGCGTGAACGGGACGCGGCGCAGAGAGGCGACGAAGACCATGGATCGGTATCAGCGGCAATTCGTCCGTGAGGCGAAGAGCGACATCAGCGAGTTGATCGCGCAGTGCGAGGCCATGCCCGCACACGACTGGGCGAATCCGCCCGCCATCGAGTCGATCCCGCACGATCAGCTCGGCGCGCGCGCCGACATCGACTCGTTCGAGAACGAGGCCGAGGCCGAGATCATCATCCGCTCGTCCGTCGGCGGCAGCGCGAGCCTCGCCTTCTTCATCCCCTACCTCTGGCGGCACCGGCACTGATCCGGAGACGCCGAACGGCCCCACCCCGAAGGGTGAGGCCGTTCTGAGCCGCCTCGCTACGCGGGCAGCTGCAGCGCCTGGCCGGGGAAGATGAGGTTCGGGTTCGAGACGGTGGCCGTGTTGGCTGCCGCCAGCTCCTGCCACCCGCCGGTCACGCCGAGCTTCGTGGCGATCGTGTTGAGAGTGTCGCCCGAGGCCACCGTGTAGGTCTTGCCGCTGGTCTTCACCGGCGTGGTCGCCGGAGCCGAGGCGACCGGGGCCGACGCGGCAGGTGCGGCCGGCGTCGTGGTCACCGGCGCGCTCGCGGCCGGTGCCACCGCGGTCGAGCCGCCGCCGGTTCCCGACAGTCCGAGCTTCGCCGAGCACGCGGGCCAGGCGCCCCAGCCCTGCGAGGCGAGGACGCGCTCCGCGACGCTGATCTGCGTGGACTCGCTGGCCGCGGCAGGCGAGCCCGTGCCGCCGTTGGCGTTCCAGGTGCTCTGCGTGAACTGCAGGCCGCCGTAGTAGCCGTTGCCGGTGTTGGTCGCCCAGTTGCCGCCGCTCTCGCACTGCGCGAGCGACTCCCAGGTGGACGTCGAGGCCGCGTTGGCGGGGGCAGCCATGAGGCCGACGCCGCCCGCGGTGAGCGCCACGAGGGCGGCGCCGCCGAACAGCGCACGGGTACGAGTGATTCGAGTGTTCTTCATGGGGTGGGATGCTCCTAGGGGACGCCGGAACGACCGCGTTCGCGGTCGAGAGGTCGGCTGCCCACCCCTGCCGTTCGAGGTCAGGTCCGGCGTCTGCAGACTGGGCAGCCTGTGGCGAGATGCAGCGCCGTGCATGGTCGCGGGCCGACGTTCGCGGCGGCCTCAGCGACTCGACCACGGTAGACACCGTCGGGGCGGCGATCAAATCCTGCGGCTGGGAATCCCCTCCGATCCTGCGTCCAGGAAGCTCCCATGCGCGGGCGGGAATCGTTCGCCGGATCGCTTGTTGGACCAGGTATGACAACCATCGGAATCATCGGAGCCGGCAACATCGGCAGCCAGGTCGCCCGAGCCGGCATCGCCGCCGGCTACGACATCGTGATCAGCAATTCTCGTGGGCCCGAGACCCTCGCCGCGCTCGTGCAGGAGCTCGGCCCGAAGGCCCGCGCCGCGACCGCCGCCGGAGCAGCCGACGCGGGTGACTTCGTCGTCGTCACCGTCCCGCTCAAGGCTGTCGACCAGGTGCCCGTCGAGCCGCTCGCCGGCAAGATCGTCATCGACACCAACAACTACTACTTCGAGCGAGACGGGCACATCGCGATCCTCGACGAGGGTCGCGAGACCACCAGCGGGCTCCTGCAGAAGCACCTGCCGACGAGCCGCGTCGCGAAGGGCTTCAACCACATCGGCGCGGCCGACATCACCACCGACGGCAAGCCCTCCGGGTCGCAGGATCGCCGGGCACTGGCCACGGCGAGCGACTACGCCGACGCCGCCGCCCTGGTCGAGAAGCTCTACGACGAGTTCGGCTTCGACACGGTCAACATCGGGCCGCTCGCCGACAGCTGGCGGGTCGAGCGCGACCAGCCGGCCTACGTCGTGAAGCAGACCAAGCCCGAGCTCGAGGCCAACCTCGCGAAGGCCGTGCGCGTCACCGCCTGACCTCGTCCGAACGCTCCACAACATGCCGCTCACCTTTCCGGTGGGCGGCATGTTCTGCGTTCTGGACGCCACGGCGGGCGTCCGCTAGAATGGTTTTGTCTAAAAACCAGAGGAGCCGATGAGCACAGCGACCGCCCCCACGCGCACGATCCCCGTGCACCGCAGCACTGTCGCAGGGTGGCGTCGCGAGTTCCTCGGCATCTCGCCGTACAACCGCGCCCACTGGGGTGCGTTCCGAGTCGCCGTCTCGCTGCTGATCCCGATCGCAGCCCTGTCGCTGTCGGGTCACGCGATCCTGACGATCTACGCGACCTTCGGCGCCATGGCGGCGATGTTCGGCCGGCACGCGACGTACGCCGGGCGCCTCCGCCTGCAGGTCGTCGCCGGCCTGTCGCTCTCCTCGGCGGTCTTCGTGGGCACCCTCGTCGGCATGGTGCAGCCGGGTTCGTTCCTCGCGGTCGCCGTGATCGCCCTCCTCTCGGTCGGGGGCTTCCTCGTCGCGCGTCGCGAGGGCCTCCTGCCCGTCCCCTCGCTCTTCCTCGTCTTCGCTGCCGGCGGCGTCTCCTCGTTCTCGCACAGCCCGATCGATCTCGTCTGGGCGTCGGCGCTGCCGTTGGCGTCGGCTGCGCTGGCGGTCCTGATCGGGCAGGCGGGCAGGATCCTGCCGCCGACCGGCGCGGCCAAGCACGACCTGAAGCCCCGCGTCGGCTGGCGCGAACTGCTCTCGGCCTCCGGGGTGCGGCTCGACGTCGCCCGCTACGCGCTCGGGCCGCTGGTCGCCGGCGGCATCGCCACCGCACTCGGCATCGGGCACCCGTACTGGGCGGCGCTGGCGGCGACGGTGCCGCTGCAGGGCACGAGCCTCGGGGCGAAGCTCGGCCGGGGCACCCAGCGGTTCGCCGGCACAGCCCTCGGGCTGGTCATCGCCGGCGCGGTGCTCGCGCTGAACCCGCCCCTCCCCGTGCTTCTCGTCATCGCGACTGCCGGTGCGCTCTGGGCCGAGCTCTGGGTGCTGCGGAACTACGGCCTCGCCGTGATCGGCCTCACGTCTCTGGCACTCGTCATGGTGCACATCGCGTCGCCCGAGGCGATCGGGACGCTCGTCGCCGACCGCTTCGTCGAGACGCTGATCGGGTCGGTGATCGCCGTGATCCTGCTCATCGTCACCTCGCCGCGTCGTCGCTAGACGCGGCGGAGCAACAGCACCACGACGGCGATGCCCGTGGCGGCGAACGCGCCGGCGGCCGGAAGCCAGGATGCCCCGACGATCTCCGCCGCCGTGAGTGCCGCAGCGGACGTGGCCACGGCGAGAAAATACGACAGTGCGCCGCCGACCGCAGAGATGGGAGTGCGAAGGCGCCCTGCCCCCACAGGCACGAGGCCCGGAGCGTAGGCGATCGCCACGAACGCGGCGGCTATCAGGATCACGGAGCCGACCGGGCCGAGGTCTGCCTTTCGGAGCGGGATCGACGCAAGGTCGATGACGATGAGCCCGGAGCAGGCAAGAACGAGCTCGAGCCTGGTCCTCGCGCCATAGCGCCGAGGTGTCGCGGACGCCGTCACGACCGGCACTTCTCGATCACCGGCCACGACACCAGACTCGGCCCGACGAACTTGCGAAGCGCCACGCACTTCCCCTGGGAAACGGCACTGGTCGCGGTGTCGCGCATGATGGCGAGGGCGATGCGGCAGGCCCACGAGGCCGCCTTGCAGGCCGCGGCGACGACGGCGCCGGCGGTCGCCGTGGAGGCGAGCTGCTTCGTCTGCGCCTTGGTCATGAAGAGAGTGCAGTGGATCAGATTGCACTCGATTGTCACGTACGTCGTCACAGCTCTCGAGTCGGCCGAAGGAATGGCGAGAGTCGCGATCGTGCGCACCGAGCCATCGTTGAACGTCATGGTCGTCGCCTGCCCACCCGCTCCGTCCGGAGCTCGCGAGACGTCCACAGGAACGGCCGCGGGATTCTCGGAGTCGAGCGCTTCACCGCGGGCAACCTTGTGCGAGAGCTCGACCAGATCGAGGGGTGACACCCCGGCCGAGGACATGCTGGCGAGAAAATCGGCGTCTCCAGTTGCGGTGGCTGCCGACGCCGACGCCGCGGGCACGATCGCTCCCATGGCCGCGATCGCAAGAACGATGACCACCGAGAAGACGACGGGTGGTCGTGAGGTGGGACGGATTGACGACACGTGAGCACTCCTGATCCTGCCGGCATCATCACCGGCAGGATCGACCGTACTCGCACGTGGAATTCCACGTCCAGAGTCCGAGTAAAACATTCCCCTAGGAAGGTTGCTGACAGCGCGCACGAAAAAGGGCCGCGCAACAAGCGCGGCCCGAGGGTGACGGTCGAAGGTCAGTCGCGGTAGATCGTGGGGACCCCGTGCGTGCGCGAGCGGACCGCCTGCACGATCAGCGTCACGAGGAGGGCGAGCAGGCTCATCGCCATGAGCCCGGCGACGATGCCGAGGAAGACTGCGAAGACGGTGACCATGACTCCAGCCTAGTGGGATCGTGACTCAGGCGGCGAGGTAGGCGCGCGCCCGGCCGAAGAGACGCTCGAACCACTCCCGGCGGCGGCTCGTCGCGCCGGCGGCCAGGTGGGCATGGCGGCGGACCTCGATGCGCTTGAGACCCCGCGCGAGGTCGTGGAGGTTGTTGCGCCGCGTGCCGTCCCAGTTGGCGTAGAGGTACGGGCCGCCGAGGGCCGGGATCGACCGGACGCGCGCTCGCACGTACGAGTCGGGGCCGGCGAAGTACGCTGCCTCGCCGCGAGCGATCTGCTCGGACGCGAACTCCGCGTCGATGACACCGGTGGACGTCACGACGGCGGCGACGGCCCCCGTGCGGTCACGGACGACGAATTCGATCTTGAGATCGTGGTGCACTTCGGCCACCCTTCGTGGTGCGGGCGTCGCTGTTCGGGTTCGGACAGCGAGGAAGTGAAGGGGAGCTGACGAGTTCGGAACGGCACCGTCTTCGACAGAGAAGTCGACGGCCCGCTGGATGAGAGTCGGACCGACCGGAACCCTCACCGCTTCCACTCGCATCCTACGATCACGCCGCCGAAATTGCCAGCGGATTCATACCCGACCGGTCGCCCTCCGCCACCACTCGGGCGCGCTGGCCGCGATGATCTCGCCCGCGCGGTCGATGTCGCTGAGATCGCCGAGCATGAGCCATTCGCGGACGGCGGCCACGAAACCGGCGGCACTGTACGTCGAGACCATCAGGATCGCCGTGTCGTCCATCTGCTCGGGCGGCAGCGGCGCGATGTCGGGGTAGGCGCGCAGCCCCGTGGCGATGTTCCCGGCGAGGAAGCGCAGCAGGGTTCGGTAGACGGGTGCGGCGTTGTCGCCGGCCAGCGCGGTCCGGTAGATGTTCGCGTGGTCGACGATGTGCTGCAGGAGCGCGGGCTCGGATGCGCGCAGGACGGCGGCGAGCTCCGACCTCGGGGGCATCTCGGTGACGGCGGCGGCGCCGAACTCCTCGAGCTTCTCGCCGATCGCGATCGTGAGGAGGTCCGTGACGCTGGATGCGTGGCGGTAGAAGGTGTCGCGGGTCACCTCGGCCTCGCGCGCGAGTTCGGAGACGCTGACGTCGTCGAGTCGTCCGGCGTCCGCGAAGGCGAGCACGGCCCGGGTCAGACGGTCGCGGCTGCGTTGTGCGCGCGGGTCCATTTCTTCACGCTACGCCCGCGTCACAGCAGGACACGGGGGGAAGGGGCGGGCCCGCCGACCCAATCGGCGGGCCCTCCCGGCGACCGGTTGCCGACCGCCGCTCCCACTGCCCTGATCCTCGCAGTGGGAACGCGTCCCAAAGTATCAAACAATTGTCAGCGATTCCACGGAAGATTCGCGGCTGACGGGAATGCCCGGCCCCCGCTCGCGTTGGATCGCTCATGACCTCGTCAACACCCCGCAGCGGCTGGTCCGGTGTCCTCTCCGTCGCCCTCGGGTCCTTCGTCCTCGTCCTCTCCGAGTTCCTCCCCATCGGCCTCCTGCCGTCCATCGCCGACGGCCTCCACGTGGGCATCGGGACGGCGGGTCTCATGGTCGTCTTCACCGCGCTCATCGGCGCCGTCGCGTCGCCGGTCGTCACCGTGGCGACGTCGCGGGTCGACCGGCGGATCGTGCTGGTGGCGCTCTCGATCCTGCTCATCGTGGCAGACGCCATCGCGGCGCTCGCGCCGAACTTCGCCGTGCTGCTCGTCGGCCGGCTCGTGCTCGGGGTCGGCATCGGAGGCTTCTGGGCCATCGGCGCCGGCATCGCCGGGCGACTGGTCGACGGGCCCGCGGTGATCCGCGCCTCGTCGCTGATCACGGCCGGCGTCTCGGTCGCCACGGTCGTCAGCCTGCCGCTCGCCTCGTTCGTCTCCGCCCTCTCCTCGTGGCGGCTCGCGTTCGTCATCGGCGGCGGCCTCGGGATCGTGGCGCTCGTGCTCCAGCTGATCTTCCTGCCGAGCATCCCCGCGATCCACCGGGTGCGGTTCGCGACGCTCGCCGGACTCCTGCGGATCCCGCGGGCCCGCGTCGGCCTGATCGCGACCGCGTTCGTCTTCACGGCGCAGTTCGCCGCCTACACGTACATCTCGCCGTACCTCAAGCAGATCGTGCGCGTCAGCCCCGACACGGTGACCCTCGCCCTGCTGGTCTTCGGCATCGCCGGCATCGCGGGCAACTTCGTGGCCGGCGTCACCCTCAGCCGCAACGTGCTCGGAACACTCGGCGTCGCGAAGTTCGTGCTCGCCGCCGCGGTCCTGTCGCTGCCCCTGCTCGCGTGGTCGGTGCCCGGCGTCTTCGCTCTCCTCGTCATCTGGGGCTTCGTCTGGGGCGCTCTGCCTCTGGGCACGCAGACGTGGATGGCGGCGAGCAGCCCGAACGGCGCCGAGAGCGGCCTCACGCTCTTCGTGTCGACGATCCAGCTGTCGATCTCGCTCGGGTCCGTGGTCGGCGGGGCGGTCGTGTCGTCGCTCGGCATCGCGCCGGACTTCTGGGTGTCGGCGGGCATCGCGGTCGTCGGAGCCGTGGTGCTGATCGCGCTGGGGGCGCGGCGGGTGCGGGCCGGCGGCTCGGGTGTCGTCGAGGCGGCGTCTGCCGCTGCTCCTGAGCCCGCGGTCGTCACCGCCTCGGTCGCGACGCAGTCCTGCTAGTCGCCCGAGGGCAGGCGGGAGGCGAGCAGCTCGGCGAGGTGGATCCCGTCGCGACCCGCGAGCTGCGACGCCTGCGTGCGGCACGAGAACCCGTCCGCCAGGAGCACCGCGCCGGGCCGGGCGGCGAGTGCCGGCAGCAGCCCGTTCTCGGCGATCGCGACCGACACGTCGTAGTGCCCCCTCTCCATGCCGAAGTTGCCCGCGAGCCCACAGCATCCCGCGACCTGCGCGGCGTCGACGCCCGCTGACTCGAGCAGGGCGGCGTCGGCCTCGAACCCCATCACGGCGTGCTGGTGGCAGTGCGGCTGCACCACCGCCTCCTCCCCGTCGAGGCGGGGCGGCTCCCACCCCGGCGTCCGGCGCAGGAGCTCGGCGAGAGTCCACACACCCGACGCCACCGCCCGTGCCCGCTCGTCCCCCGGCAGAAGCTCCTCCGCGTCGCTGCGGAGGACGGCCATGCACGACGGCTCGAGACCGACGATCGGGACGCCGCGCTCGACGTACGGCGCGAGCGCGTCGACGGTCGACCGGAGCAGCCGCTTCGCCTGGTCGAGCTGGCCCGTCGTGATCCAGGTGAGGCCGCAGCACTCCTGCCTCGGCAGCACCGCGACCTCGTAGCCGGCGTCCTCGAGCACACGGACGGCTGCGATCCCGGCCGAGGGCGTCAGTCCGTTCGTGAAGGTGTCGGTGAAGAGCAGCACGGGTCCGCGACCCGACGGCCGAGCGGGGCCGCTGCGCTTCGCCCACCATCGTCGGAAGGTCCGTCGCGGCAGGCGGGGCACCTCGCGGCGCGCGTCGGCCCCCGCCAGACGGAGCCCCAGCCGGACGAGGGGGCGGACGCGGGCCAGGGCGTTCACGGTCGTGGCGACGGCCGGCAGGCTCGTGAGGGCGAGCCACTGCGGGAGCCGGCCGAACGTGTAGTGCGCGACCGGTCGGATCCTGCGCCCGTAGCGCCGGTAGAGCACCTCGGACTTGTACGAGGCCATGTCGACGCCGGCCGGGCAGTCGGAGGCGCAGGCGCGGCACGACAGGCACAGGTCGAGCGAGTCGGCGACCTCGGGCGAGTCGAATGCCCGACCATCGAGGCCGCCGTCGATCATCTCCTGCAGCACGCGGGCGCGCCCGCGAGTGGAGTCCTTCTCGTCGCGGGTGGCGAGAAACGACGGGCACATGAAGCCGCCGGTCGCCGACGAGTCGGCGCGGCACGCGCCCACCCCGACACAGCGGTGCACGGCCTCCGACAGGTCGCCGTGATCGCGGGGCAGCGAGAGGCCTCGAACCGGCAGGATGCGCGAGGCCGGCACCCGCAGGTCGGCATCGACGGGCGCCGGGTCGACCCCGATTCCGGGGTTGAGCACTCCGTCGGGGTCGAAGATCCGCGTGAACTCGGCGAACGCGTGGATGGCCTCGGGCGAGTACATCGTCGGTAGCAGCTCCCCGCGGGCTCGCCCGTCGCCGTGCTCGCCCGAGAGCGATCCGCCGTGCGACACGACGAGCGGCGCCGCCTCGGCCAGGAACTCACGGAACCGCCGCGGACCCTCGTCGAACGGGAAGTCGAGGCGGGTGTGAACGCAGCCGTCGCCGAAGTGGCCGTACTCGAGGCCCGAGACGCCGAGCCGACGCTTGAGCGCGGCGAGGTCGCGCAGGTACGCGCCGAGGTTCTCGGGCGGCACCGCGGAGTCCTCCCAGCCCGGCCACGCCGGTCGTCCGTCGAGAGTGCGGCCGGCGAGGCCGACGCCGTCCTCGCGGATGCGCCAGAGCCGCCGGGCGTCGTCGCCGCGGCCGACCACGCGCGATGCCCGGGCACCTGCCGCTGCGGCCGCGATCGCCGTGGCCGCCTCGTCGGCAGACGCCTCGTCGGAGCCCTGCGTCTCGACGAACAGCCACGCGCCTCCCGACGGGAGGTCGGGCACGCGCGTGGCGCCCTGCGCGGCGCGGACGACGTCGACGAGCGCGGAGTCCATGCTCTCGATGGCGAGCGGCTTCAGCGGCAGGAGCGACATCACGTCGTCGGCGGCCCGCGCGGCGTCCTCGTAGGCCAGCACCACGAGACTCGTCGCCGCCGGCAGCGGCACGAGGTCGACGGTGGCCTCGAGCACGATCCCGCACGTTCCCTCGGTGCCGACGAGGGCCTTCGCGAGGTCGCGGCCGCGCTCGGGCAGCAGGTGCTCGAGCGAGAAGCCGGAGATCTGCCGGCCGAATCGCCCGAACTCGGTGCGGACCATCCCGAGGTGACGGGTGATGAACGGCTCCAGGTCGGGGAAGCCGTCGAAGCCGCGGCCGCTCTCGACCGTCCGGACCTCGCCGGTTCCGTCGACGAAGCGCAGTGCCCGGACGTTCGCGGCGGTCGTGCCCCACTGCACGGCGCGCGGGCCGCAGGCGTTGTTGCCGATCATGCCGCCGAGGGTGCAGCGCGACGCCGTCGACGGATCGGGGCCGAAGCGCAGGCCGTGCGCGGCGGCGGCCCGCTGCAGGTCGGCGAGCACGACCCCGGGCCGGACGGTGGCCGTGCGCGAGTCGCCGTCGATCCTGACGATGCCCGTGAAGTGCCGGCTGAAGTCGAGCACGAGCCCCGGGCCGATCGCGTTGCCGGCGATGCTCGTGCCGGCGCCCCGCGCCGTGACCGACGAGCCGGCCGCGCGCGCCGCCTCGACGCAGGCGACGACGTCGTGCTCGTCACGTGGGAAGACGACGGCGAGAGGCACCACCCGGTAGTTCGAGGCGTCGCTGGAGTACTCGGCCAGACGGCGAGGCGCATCGTCGAGCTCGCCGTGCAGCCGCGCGGCGAGTGCGTCGACCCAGGCCGGCCTCATCGCCCCAGTATGCGCCGGGCGCCGCGGCGTCAGTCGACGGCGGGCACCGCCACCGGCCCGGTCGCAGGAGCAGCGGCACCCCGCACCCGGGGCATCACCAGCACCGCCACGACCACGAGCACCGCCGTCACGACCACCGCCGCGAAGACCGCCGCCGACGCCGACACGATCACCGACGGCACCTGGTCGCCGTGCGCGGTGCGGGCGTAGATCGCGTTCGCGACGGCCCCGAACACCGCGACGCCGAGCGCGCTTCCGATGGAGCGGCTGAAGAGGTTCGTGCCCGTGACGACTCCGCGCTCGTTCCACTCGACGCTCGACTGCGCGGCGATGAGGCTCGGCGTGGCGACGAGGCCCATTCCGAGGCCGATGACGAAGCACACCGCCGCGACGAGCCAGACCGAGGGCGCATGCACCACGAGCAGCAGGAGCACCGAGCCGATCACCGTCACCGAGATGCCGATCAGCACCGTGGTGCGGAAGCCGACCCGCAGATACAGCCGCCCGGACTGCGAGGCGGACACGGGCCAGCCGAGAGTGAGACAGGCGAGGGCGAGTCCGGCGAGGATCGGTGACGATCCTGCGGCCCCTTCGAGATAGGTCGGCACGTACGACGTGAGGCCCAGGATCACGGCGCCCACGCCGAACGAGATGAGTGACGTCGAGAGCAGCAGACGGCGCGAGAACACCCACGTCGGCAGCACGGGCTCGGCGGCCCGCCGCTCGACGAGCACGAACAGCACGAGCAGTACAGCGCCGATCGCGAAGGCCCCGACGCTGATCGGGGAGTCCCACGCCCACGCCTGGCCGCCCTCGAGAACCGCGAGGATGAGGAGCGTGAGCGCGACGGTGAGCAGCGACGCCCCGAGGTAGTCGACCCGATGCTGCGCCCGCTCGATCTTCTCGTGGAACGCCCGCAGCAGCATCCACACGGCGAGCGCGCAGAGGGGCACGTTGACGAAGAAGATGCCTCGCCAGATGCCGAGGGACGAGAAGACGCCGCCGAGGGTCGGCCCGACGACCGAAGAGATCGCCCAGACGCTCGCGAGGTAGCCCTGCGCCTTCGCGCGCTCCTTCACGGTGTAGATGTCGCCGGCGATCGTGATCGCCATGGGCTGCACGGCACCGGCGCCGAGGCCCTGGATCACCCGGAAGAGGATCAGCGCGGGCATGCTCCAGGCGAACCCGCAGAGCACCGACCCGACGAGGAACAGCCCGATGCCGAGAAGGATGATCGGCTTCCGCCCGACCATGTCGGAGAGCTTCGCGTAGATCGGCACCGAGACGGCCTGGGCCAGCAGGTAGATCGAGAACACCCACGGGAACGACGAGAACCCGCCGATGTCGCGCACGATCGACGGCACCGCGGTGGCGACGATCGTCGAGTCGATGGCCACGAGTCCTGTGGTGAGCATGAGGGCGATCAGAATGGGCCCGCGCTCGGAGCGGAATCCGACACCGGAGGCGGAGGCTGAGGCAGAGGCGGGAGAGGTCACAGGGTTGCCAACTTATGAGTGCGCTGAATTGATTCCCGGGCGGTGAACCGCGGCCCCGGGTTTTTCGTAGGAACGTCCAAGAGAATCTTTCCATCCCCCACCTCGAGATGAGACCCTTCATGCTTTCTGCCGCCCGCTCGCGCACCGCCCTCCTCGCGCTCACCGGCGCCTCGTTCGTCGCCCTGCTCGCCGGCTGCTCCTCCACCTCGGGGTCGACCCAGGGCGCAGGATCAAGCGGTTCGTCCGGCGACTCCTCCTCGTCCGGCTCCGCTTCCTCCCCTTCGAGCTCGGCGTCCTCCTCGGCGACCGACGCCGGCTCGTCGTCCGGCTCCGGCACGTACAAGAACGGCACCTTCTCGTCGAACGGCTCGTACTCTTCGCCCGGCGGCCAGGAGACCATCAACGTCTCGCTGACGATCGCCGACGACTCCGTCAAGGCGGTGACGGTCAAGACCGTGAAGGCCGACCCGACCGCGCAGCAGTACGAGCAGCAGTTCATCGGCGGAATCTCGTCGGCCATCGTCGGCAAGAAGATCGACGACCTCAACGTCACGAACGTCGCCGGGTCGTCGCTGACCAGCCAGGGTTTCAACGCGGCCCTGACGAAGATCAAGGCCGCCGCAAAGGACGCCTGATGCCGGGTCTCGGCGATCCTGCGCGCCCTCACGCCTGGGAGTTCGAGGCGATCGGGGCGCCGTGGCGGATCACCACGGCGACACCCGTCGAGCCCGAGGTGCGCGAGGCGATCGCCCGGCGCATCGACGAGTTCGACCGCGACTGGTCGCGATTCCGCGACGACTCGCTCGTCGCCCGCATCGCGACCTCGCCCGGCGTCTTCGAGATGCCGCAGGATGCAGCGCCCCTGTTCGACCTCTATCGTCGCCTCGGCGACGCCACGGCCGGCGCGGTGTCGCCGCTCGTCGGCCGGCGGCTGGAGCACCTCGGCTACGACCGCGACTACAGCTTCCGGCCCGCTCCGGGAGCCGCCGCCGACCCGGCGGCCGTTCCGCGCTTCGACGACGTCGCCGCGTGGGACGCCGACGCGCTCACGCTGACCACGACAGATCCGGTGCTCATCGACGTCGGGGCGGCCGGCAAGGGGTTCCTCGTCGATCTCGTCACGGCGCACCTCGATCAGGCGGGCCACGACGACTACGTCGTCGACGCCTCGGGCGACTTGCGCCACCGCGGCGACCCGGCGACGCCGGCCCGCGTGGCGCTCGAGCACCCGGCAGACCCGTCGCTGGCCATCGGCGTGATCGAACTGGCGAACCGCGCCCTCTGCGCGAGCGCCGTGAACCGGCGCACGTGGGGCGAGGGGCTCCACCACGTCCTCGACGCGCGCACCGGGCTCCCCACCGCCGACGTGATCGCGACGTGGGCGGTGGCGCCGACGGCGCGAGCGGCCGACGGGATCGCCACGGCGCTGTTCTTCGCGGATCCTGCGGCCCTCGACCGGGCCTTCCCCGAACTCGCCCTCGAGGCAGTGCGCGTCTTCGCCGACGGCGGCGCGCAGTACACCACGAACTTCTCTGGAGACCTCTTCGCATGACCGCCTTCACCACCTGGCTCGACCGGCTCACCGGTCGGGTCACGATGTACCGGCTGGTGCTGCTCGCCCTGCTGGCCGTGCTCGCCGAGTCGCTGATCATGTCGGGCCTCGGCAGGATCGCGTACGCGCCCGGGGCGATCGTCGTCTCGGCCGCCGTCGCCGTCGTCGCCACCGTCGTGAGCAACCGGCTCGTCGCCCTGATCGTGCGGGTGAAGCCGCACACCGAGTCGTCGATCGTGACCGGGCTGATCCTGGCGTTCCTGTTCACGCCGCAGCTGACGGGCTCGTCGCTCGGCTACGTCGCCCTCGCCGGTGTGATCGCGTCGGTGTCGAAGTACCTGCTCGCCGTGCGCGGGCGGCACGTGTTCAACCCGGCGGCGGTGTCGGCGCTCGTGATGAGCATCGCGTTCCCGGCCGCGTTCCCGTCCTGGTGGGTCGGGGCTCCGGCGATCCTGCCGATCGTCGTCGTCGGCGCCTGCGTGATCCTGTTCCGCACGCGGCACCTGCAGATGGGCGTGCTGTTCTTCGTCGTCGCGACGGTGTCGGTGACCGCGACCTACACGGCGAACGGCTTCGTCGCGCCGCTGGCCCTCCAGAGCGCTCTGCTGTCGTCGCCGATCGTGTTCTTCGCCGGGTTCATGCTCTCCGAGCCGCTCACCCTGCCGCCGAAGCGGTGGCAGCAGCTCGCCCTCGCCGTGGTCGTCGGCGTGCTGTTCGGGCTCTCGCTCCACGTCGGGCCCGTCTACAACTCGTACGAGCTCGCCCTCGTGGTCGGCAACGTGCTCGCCTTCGCGGTCGGCCAGCGCCGCGGCCTGCGCCTCGCGTTCGTGTCGAAGGAGCAGCTGACGCCCACCTCGTGGGAGATGACCTTCCGCCCCGCGCACCCCGTGCGCTTCGGGGCCGGGCAGTTCATGGAGCTGTCGCTGCCGCACGCCCGCGCCGACGTCCGGGGCCAGCGGCGCGTGTTCAGCATCGCGTCCGGGGCGCACGATCCTTCGGTCGTGCGCTTCGGGTTCCGCACCTCCGAGCGGCCGTCGACGTTCAAGGCGGCGCTGCTCGCGCTGTCGCCGGGCGACGTGGTGAGCGCGACGGGCGTGGGGGGCGACTTCACTCTGCCGCGGGATCCTGCGACCCCCCTTCTGTTCGTCGCGGGCGGCATCGGCATCACGCCGTTCATCAGCCAGCTGCAGCATCTTCGGGCGACGGGCGACACGCGTTCCGTGACGCTGGTCTACTCGGTGCCGTCGCTCGAGGAGGCGCCGTACGTCGCCGAGCTGGTGCGGCTCGAGACGCGGGTGCTCGTCGTCGCGCCGGCCGCGCCCTCGTCGCTGCCCGACGGGTGGGAGTACCTCGGTGCCGGGCCGCTCACCGCGGCGCTCGTGCAGGCCGGGGCGCAGGATGCAGCCGACCGCCGCGCGTACGTCTCGGGCTCGCCCGGCTTCGTCCACTCGGTGCGCCGAACGCTGCACGAGGCCGGGGTGCGCCGGGTGACGACGGACGCCTTCTCCGGCTACTGATCCCCCCTGCGACAAAACGCGACACCTGCGACGCTTCGCTGCGTCGCAGGTGTCGCGTTTTGTCGCTCGGACCGGGGCTGGGCGGGCTAGGAGAGCGGCAGCACGGGCACCCCGGCGGGCTCGAAGCCCAGGATCTGCCCGTAGAACGACAGCTCGGCCTCGGTCGCGTGGATGATCGTCGCCTCCTTGCGGAAGCCGTGCGACTCCCCCTCGTACGCGACGTACGCGTGCCGGATCCCGCCGGCGACGAGCGCGTCGCGGAACATCTCGGCCTGCGACGGCGGCACGATCGGGTCGTCGAGGCCCTGCAGCAGGAGCACCGGAGTCGTCAGCCCCGCGGTGTTGTTGACCGGAGCGCGCGTCTCGTACAGCTCGGCGGCCTCGGGCAGCGGGCCGATGAGACCGTCGAGGTAGCGCGACTCGAAGTCGTGGGTGTCCTGCGCGAACTTCGTGAGCTCGGCGACGCCGAAGTACGACACCCCGGCGGCGAAGACGTCGGACGACGTGAGCGAGGCGAGCACGGTCCAGCCGCCGGCCGAGCCCCCGCGGATCGCGAGTCGCGCACCGTCGGCGAGACCGGCGTCGGCGAGGCCGCGGACCGCCGCGACGGTGTCCTCGACGTCGACGACGCCCCACTGCAGCTTCAGCGCGTCGCGGTACGCGCGGCCGTAGCCGGCCGAGCCGCCGTAGTTGATGTCGACGACGCCGATGCCGCGACTGGTGAAGTACGCCTTCGTGAGCAGGTCGCGCGGTGCCGTCGTCCGCCCGGTCGGGCCGCCGTGCACGAACGCGACGTAGGGCGGCAGCTCGCCCTCGGGCGCCGTGAACTCGGCGTTGTGCGGCGGGTGCACGATCGCGTGGACGACGCGGCCGTCGACGCTCGGGAAGGTCTCCTCGCGGGCGCCCGGCAGATAGTCGGCCGACGGGAAGTCGTCGACCTCGAGCCGCACGTCGGTCAGCTCGCCGCTTCCGAGATCGAGCACGCGCAGACCCGATTGCAGCGTCGACGACCCGCCCGACACGAGCACGCGGTCGCCGTTCACCGCGCCCACGCCGATCGCGGTGAGCGGCAGGTCGATCGGGGTGGCGTCGCCGGTGGCCGGGTCGATCAGCTCGAGTCGGTCGCTGCCCAGGGTCCGGACCGCCAGGATCCTGCCGTCGCCGAGCACCCGGTACCACGCCATCCCCAGCGTCCACAGCGGCCCACCGTACTCTGCGGCCTCGGGGTGCAGCGGAGTCCTGGTGCCGTCGAGATCGACCCGTTCGAGGTTCCACCACCCCGTGCGGTCGGCCGTGACGAGGAGGCTGTCGCCGTGCCACGTCGGCTGGAGGACGGACTCGGTCTCGCTGCCGGCCAGGACTTTCCACGAGGAGACGGTGCCGAGCTCCTGCGCCCCGCCGCCGTCCGCGACGAGGGTGCCGACGCGGAGTTCGGTGCCGTCCCAGGGCATCTGCGGGTGCTCCCAGGCGATCCAGGCGAGGCGCGTGCCGTCGGGCGAGAAGCGCGGGTAGGCGAGGAAGTGCGAGCCGCTCACGATCGAGCGGATCGCGCCGGCGTCGTCGGCGGCGCTGCCGTCGAGCGGCACGGCCACGATGTCGCGGGTGAGGGCCGACGGGCTGGGGTCGGTCTCGTCGTGGGTCTCGCGGACGGCGACGACCTCGGAGTGGCCGTCGACCACGTGCAGCTGGATCTCGCCGAAGCGGAAGGAGCCGGTGGCCGGGGTGAGGGGCGTGGGCTCCTGCGACCCGGGGTCGAGACGGTAGAGGCGCTGGTCGCTGAACTCGGTGAAGACGAGGGTGCGGTCGGGGGTCACGAACCAGGAGCCGCCGCCGTACTCGTGCACGCGGGTGCGGGCGCTCCACGGGGCCGGCAGGACGTCGACGGGCTCGCCGTCGGGGCCCTGGGTGCGGACGGCCAGGCGGCCGTTCTCGCTGGGGCGCCGCTCGAGCCACCAGACCTCGTCGCCGACCCACGTGCCGCCCTCGACGGGGTGCTCGCCGGCGGCCAGCGCCGCGGCGGTGATCGGGGAGGTCCAGGAGCCGAAGGGCGCGGTCGTCGTCATCGGCCCAGCGTATCCGCGGGTGCTGTGGCTGCCCCTCCCGCCCCATGCGACAAAACGCGACACCTGCGACGCCTCGCCACGTCGCAGGTGTCGCGTTTTGTCGCAGCGCGGGGGCGGTCGACCGGCGGTACTGTCGGGGCATGCTCACCGACGACGATGTCCGCGGGCTCCCGATCTCGGAGTTCGCCTTTCCCGGCCCGCTGCGCGACCAGCTCGTGGCGGCCATCCTCGACGGGTCGAAGACGAGCACCACGGCGCTGCTCTGGGAGTACGAGGCGGAGGGGTCGCCGCTGCCGGTCGTCGGCGAGCGCGAGGCCGTCATCGACTCCGACGGCGCGCCCGTCTGCATCACCGAGGTGACCGCGGTCGAGGTCGTGCCGCTCGGCGAGGTCGGTCTCGCGCACGCGATCGACGAGGGCGAGGGGTACGAGACGGTGGCGGCGTGGCGCGCGGGGCACGAGGAGTTCTACGCGAGCGACGACTACCAGGCGGAGTACTCCGCCCTCACCGGAGGCTCGCACTTCGCGCCCGTCGACACGACGCCCGCCGTGCTCACGCGCTTCCGTGTGGTCGCCCGCTGACGCGCCGGTTCCGCCTGTTCGGCGTCTCGGGCGACAAAACGCGACACCTGCGACGCTCTCGTGCGTCGCAGGTGTCGCGTTTTGTCGCAGGGGGACGAGTAGCTCAGAGACGGGGAGGGGCTAGAGGGCGAGCTCAGCAGGCATCGGCGGGTTGGCGCCGGCGCGCGACACAGTCACGCGGGCGCTGCGGAGCGCCACGTCGGCCACGGCCTCGAGGTCGGCCCGAGCCAGTGACCCGGCCCGCAGCGACGAGTCGAGACCCCGCAGCAGGATCGCCGAGAGCAGCCCCGACATGAAGGCGTCTCCGGCCCCGATCGTGTCGACGACCGACACCGGCAGCGACGGCAGGTCGAGCCGGTCGGACTGCGAGAAGACGAGTGCTCCGTCGCCGCCGCGGGTCATCGCGGCGAGCACGGCCCCGAGCGACAGGAACCGCTCGAGAACGGCGGCGGGCTCGACGCCCGGATAGAGCCAGGCGGCGTCCTCGTCGCTCAGCTTCACGACATGCGACACACGCGCTATCGCCTCGACGGCCGCGACGACGTCGGGCCGGGAGGGCGTGACACCCGGGCGCACGTTCGGGTCGAAGCTCACCAGGGCCGTGGCGGAGGCGGTCTCGAGCAGGCGGCGCACGTCGTCGGCTCCTGGTGCCAGAGCCGACGCGATCGACCCCGTGTGGACGAGCCGCACTCCCGCCGGCGCCGAGAGAGCACCGGGCGCCCACGCGATCGAGAAGTCGTACTCGGCGTGGCGGTCGGCCTGGATCGTCGCGACCGCCGTCGACGTCGGCTCGTCGACGAACGACGCCTCGTCGAGCACGACGCCGGTCTCGTCGAGGTGCGCGACGATCGCCTCGCCGCGGTCGTCGCGGCCGAGCTGCGTGCGGAAAACGGTGGGCAGGCCGAGGCGCGCGAGCCCGTAGGCGACGTTCATCGGGCTTCCGCCGGGGTGCTCGACGGTCGACGCGCCGTCGACCACGATGTCGACGAGGGCCTCGCCGACGACGAAGGCGGCCGGGGCGGCGGGGCCAGAGGGCGCAGGAGCAGGGCCACTCGGCGCCGATGCAGAGCTCATGCCCCGAGCATAGGGTCAGGCGCGCCCGAGCGTGGCCGCCGGGTACTCCCCGAACCGCCGCACGTAGGCCCCGGCGAAGCGCCCCGCGTGCGCGAAGCCCCACCGCCTGGCGACGGCCGCGACGGTCGTGTCGGCCGGCGAGTGCGCGCCGAGCTCTGCACGCACGTGGTCGAGTCGGATCCCGCGCAGGTAGTCGGTCGGCGTCGTGTCGAGCTGCTGCTGGAACACGTGCTGGAGCCCGCGCAGGCTGAGCCCCGCGGCCTCGGCGATGTCCGTCGCCGTGATCGGCTGCTCGGCGCGCGCGTGCATGAACTCGACGGCCGCTCGCAGTTTCGCGTGCGACGGCAGCTGCAGCAGCATCGTGGGTCGCGGTGCGTCGTGGGAGAACGTGGCGAGGAGCGCTTCGGCCGCGGCGCGATTCGCCTCCGCGCGCAGCAGGGGGCTCGCCGGGGCGTCGCCGGGCGCACCGAGCACCACGCGCGCGACGCGGGTGATCGTCGATTTCCAGGCCGTCAGCTCCTGCGCCTCGGGCACCACCTGATGGTGGAAGTGGAGCGGCCCCGGGGCCGCGCCCGTGCGCTCAGCGGCGATCCGCTCGAGGTACCGGGCGTCGAACTGCACGAGGTTCTGCCGGGTCTCGGCGAAGTGGAACGCGAACCGCTTTCCGGTGGGGAACATCGCCGGCCGACCGAGGGCGAGCGCGGTCTCGTCTCCGCCGAGGTCCATGACGGCCGTGCCGCTCGAGATCCACGAGACGATGTACTCGTCCTTCGGCTGGACCGTTCCGAGCACCGTTCCGAAGAACGCCGACGAGCGCAGCGTCATCTCGTCGTCGCCGGTGAGCGAGTAGCGGTAGACGAAGTCCTTCTCGGTGCGCTCCATGTGGAAGCCGGAGCCGTTGTAGCCCTCCGTGTAGAACTCGCGGGCCTCGTCGAGGTCCGTTCCCTCCGTCTCGAAGTGGCGGCGGGAGTCCGCGGCACGGGTGTCGGCAGGGCGGGAGTCGGCGTCGCGAGCAGGGTCGGTCTCGGCGTCGAAGGCAGGGTCTGGCGTGGACATCTCGCGGATTCTCACACGCGCGTGGAGTGGCGCGATATCCCTGTTCTGCCGAACGCACTTCTGATATAAGGCGGATTCACCGGGTGCGGCAAGCATCGAGCGGGCAGGGTGGAAACACACAGCTTTCAAGGAGAGACCGCATGACCGATCAGCAGGATCCCGGCACCACGCCCCCGCCGCCCCCGTCCGAGCGCCCGCTCGACGCCCCTCCGCCCCCGGCCGAGACCTCGCACGGCGAGACCTCGCCCTCGGCGCCGCCCCTCGGGCAGGAGGCCGCCGAGGCCGACGCGCAGCAGTCCGGCCGCCCGGCCCCGCAGTACGGCGAGTACGCCCCTCCCGGCAGCGTGCCGCCGCCGGCCGCCGCGCAGCCCGCGGCCGACGCCACCGGCTCGGCTGCCGAGTCGCTCGGCGGCGTCGGCGCGTTCGTGGGCGGCTCGTACCCGCAGGTCGTCGCGTCGTTCACGAAGTACGAGGACGCCCAGAAGGCCGTCGACCGGCTCTCCGACGAGGGCTTCCCTGTCGAGAACGTGTCGATCGTCGGGCACGACCTCCGCACGGTCGAGAACATCCGCGGCCGGGTGACGAACGGCTCTGCGGCGCTTCGCGGCCTGACGTCGGGAATCTGGTTCGGCATCGCCCTCGGCGTGCTGTTCGCCCTGTTCAACCCGAAGGACAACTTCTTCGGCGTGGTCCTGACCATCGTGGTGATCGGCGCCGTGTGGGGTCTCATCTTCGGCTTCGTCGGGCACGCGATGACCCGCGGCCAGCGCGACTTCTCGTCGATCAAGACGATGGAGGCCGGGCGGTACGAGGTGCTCGTGCGCGGCGAGTACGCGGCGCGCGCCACCCAGCTCCTGTCGCAGGCGACCTACCCCAGCTAGCCGGCCCGGCGCCGCCACGCGCCCGCCGCGCCCCGCGAGATCGCATTCGTTGTCGCCCCGGTCCTTCCGAGCCGACAAAGCATGCGATCTCGGGCCGGTGACGTCGGTCAGGATCGCGCGCGACGCGGCGTGCCCCACACGCGCCGCCAGCCGAATGCATCGGGATACAGCTCGCGAGCGACAGCGGTCAGCCGAGGCCCGAGGTGCCGCAGATGGCGGGATCGCGGGCCGAGGTTTTCGACGAACGACAGCGCGATGACGTTCTGCCGATAGGCGTCGCCCGTCGCGTATCCGGCCTCGAGGAAGTCGAGGAGTGCCCGGACCCGATGTCTGTCACCGAGCCGGCCGGCGACCAGGTTCGCCGTGATCTCGCCGACGAAGAGATGCCCCAGGACGAGCCCGTCGTCGTCGCGGAAGAAGTCGTCGTCGTTCGTCTCGCTGAACTCGGGAAAAGCACGGACGAGACCCTCGAACCAGGATTCGAAGTCGCCCGGCACACGACGCGCCTCATCGGTCACGAAGCCCCCTTCCTCCGGGCCAGCATCCCACACACGGCACACGCGACGAGGGTTGAGCGGGGTGCGCTCAACTTTTTTCGGCGAACGGGAATGCACCCCACCCTCCATGGGTTAGTTGAGTCATAGGCACTCACGTTTACCCAGGAGGTACCTTGCCTGAGAACTTCGGCCCCACGAACGGCGACAGCTCGTCGAACGACAACTCGTTCGATGAGATCTTGGCTCGTCTCCTCGCCGGCCAGCAGAACGGCGGCAACTTCGGCCGCCCCATCGACATCTCGCGGCTCCTGAGCCGACGCACCCACGAGCTCCTCGGCGCAGCGCGCACCTACGCGGTCGAGCACGGCCACGCCGAGCTCGACGCGCTCCACATCCTGCGGGTCGCGGTCGACGAGCACCCCGCGAGCGACCTCATCGCGTTCGCAGGAGCAGACCGAGACCGCCTCGTCCAGGCCATCGAGGGTCGTCTTCCCGGTTCCGGCGGAGGCGCCCCCGAGCGCCCGGGCCTGACTCCGGCGGCCCAGCGCGTGCTCCTCGAGTCCGCGCAGGCCGCCCGCGGCTTCGGCTCGACCTACGTCGACCCCGAGCACGTGATCTTCGCCCTGGTCGTGAACCAGGACTCCGTCACCGGCCAGCTCCTGGCCGCCGCCAGCGTCACCCCCGAGGCCATGCAGCGCTTCGCCCAGCAGGGCGGCATCCAGACGGCGCAGGCGGCCGAGGAGGGCCAGCAGCACCCGGGCCAGGAGCCCTCGGACACCCCGACCCTCGACCAGTTCGGCACCGACCTGACCGCCCGCGCACGCGACGGCAGGGTCGACCCGGTGATCGGCCGGGCCGACGAGATCGAGGCGACCGTCGAGATCCTGCTGCGCCGCACCAAGAACAACCCGGTGCTGATCGGCGAGCCCGGCGTCGGCAAGACCGCCATCGTCGAGGGCCTCGCCCAGCGCATCGCCGACGGCGAGGTGCCCGAGCCCCTGCGGAACAAGCGCGTCGTCGCCCTCGACATGGCGTCGATGGTGGCGGGCACCCGCTACCGCGGCGACTTCGAGGAGCGCCTCACCAAGGCGGTCGACGAGATCGCCGCGCACTCCGACGAGCTCATCGTCTTCATCGACGAGCTGCACACGGTCGTGGGCGCAGGATCCGGCAGCGAGGGCGGCATGGACGCCGGCAACATCCTGAAGCCCCGGCTGGCCCGCGGCGAGCTCCACATCGTCGGCGCCACCACGCTCTCGGAGTACCGCCGCGTCGAGAAGGACGCCGCTCTCGAGCGCCGCTTCCAGCCCGTCCAGGTGCCCGAGCCGAGCGTTGAGGACGCCGTCCAGATCCTCGCCGGGCTCGCCCCGCGCTACGAGGAGCACCACGGCGTGACATACACGCCCGAGGCGATCCGCGCCGCGGTCGAGCTCTCGCACCGCTACGTCAGCGACCGGTTCCTGCCCGACAAGGCCATCGACCTGATCGACCAGGCCGGCGCCCGCCGCCGCCTGCGTCTGGGTTCGACGGTCGACGTCGGCGCTCTCCAGCAGGAGCTCGCCGACCTCGAGTCGGCGAAGAACCAGGCCGTCGCAGCCGAACGCTACGAGGAGGCCTCCGGGCTCCGCGACCGGATGCAGGAGGTGGAGGGTCGGCTCGAGGCCGCCACCTCGCATCCTGCGCCCTCGATGACCTCGGTCGACGCCGTGATCGGCGAGGAGGCCATCGCCGAGATGGTCTCGCGCGCCACCGGGATCCCGGCCTCGCGCCTCACCGAGGGCGACCGCTCTCGACTGGCGGTGCTCGAGCACGAGCTGCACGCCCGAGTGATCGGCCAGCACGACGCGGTCGCCGCGATCGCCAAGTCGATCCGCAGGAGCCGCACCGGCATGGGCGACTCCCGCCGCCCCACCGGGTCGTTCCTGTTCCTCGGCCCGACGGGCGTCGGCAAGACCGAGCTCGCCAAGGCTCTCGCGGCCTCGCTCTTCGGAGACGAGTCGTCGATGCTGCGCTTCGACATGTCGGAGTTCGGTGAGCGCCACACCGTCTCGCGCCTGGTCGGCGCCCCTCCCGGATACGTCGGCTACGACGAGGCCGGGCAGCTGACCGAGCGCGTGCGCCGCAACCCGTACTCGGTGATCCTGCTCGACGAGATCGAGAAGGCGCACCCCGACGTGTTCAACCTCCTGCTGCAGGTGCTCGACGACGGTCGCCTGACCGACGGCCAGGGTCGCACGGTCGACTTCCGCAACACGGTGGTCATCATGACCTCGAACCTCGGCAGCGAGTTCCTGGCATCGCGCAGCGGTGCCATGGGCTTCACGCCCTCGTCGTTCGACGGGTCGGCCGGCAACGGCTTCGGCTCCGACAAGGCGCTTCGCGACCGCGTCATGGGCAAGCTCCGTGAGGCGATGCGACCCGAGTTCCTGAACAGGATCGACGAGATCGTCCTCTTCCAGAAGCTCACGGCCGCCGAGATCCGCGAGATCGTGTCGCTGATGCTCGTCGACACGGAGCACCGCCTGCTCGTGCAGGACATCCGCTTCTCGGCGGACGAGTCGGCGCTCGCCTGGCTGGCCGAGCACGGGTACGAGCCGGAGTACGGCGCCCGCCCGCTGCGTCGCCTGATCCAGCGCGAGGTCGACGACCGGATCGCCTCGCTGCTGGTCGACGGCGGCCTGACCGCCGGCGACGAGGTCCGCCTCACCGCTGCCGACGGCTCGCTCGACGCGACCGTGTCGCACCCGGAGACCGCCGCGGCGCTCTAGCCTCGCGACCTCACCCGAAGGCCCCGCTCACCACCCGGTGGGCGGGGCCTTTCTCGTCGCCGAGCGACCCTCTCGGCCGGCGTCGCACGGCGGCGTAGCGTGAGGGCGTGGGGTTCGAGGGGCACGCACGCGGGTCGCGCGAGTATCGCCGGATCCTGCTGGCCCTCTTCTTCGCCGGGATCGCCACCTTCGCCCAGCTCTACTCGGTGCAGGGCGTGCTGCCGCTCGTCGCGCGCGACCTCTCGGTGGCGCCGGCGCAGGCGGCGCTGACGGTCTCGGCCGCGACGATCGGACTCGCCATCGGCGTCTTGCCGTGGTCGTGGGCGGCCGACCGGTGGGGGCGGCTGCCGGTGATGCGGCTGTCGCTCGGCGCCGCGGTCGTCGCCGGGCTCATCGTGCCGGTCATGCCGGGCCTCGGGTCTCTCCTGGCCGTCCGTGTCGTCCAGGGCTTCGCGCTCGGCGGGGTCCCGGCGATCGCGGTGACGTACCTGCACGAGGAGATCAGCCGGGGTGTCTCGGCGGTCGCGGCCGGCACCTACGTGTCGGGGACGACGCTCGGCGGGCTCCTGGGCCGAGTGGTCGCCGCGCCGCTCGGCGAGCTGTGGGGCTGGCGCGCCGGGATCCTCGTGGTCGCCCTCGTCTCGGCCGCGGCGACGGTGGTGTTCGCGCTGCTCGTCCCGCGAGCGCAGGGGTTCGTTCGCCGCGACTCGGGTGCGACCCGCGTGGCCCTGCCCCGTGTTGTCGCGCGCCAGCTGCGGAATCCCGGTCTCCTCGTGCTCTTCGCGCAGGGCCTGCTTCTCATGGGCGGGTTCGTCGCCGTCTACAACTACCTGTCGTTCCGGCTCGAGGCGGCTCCGTTCCGCCTCACGGCGTCGCAGTCGGCCCTTCTGTTCTTCGCGTACCTCGCCGGCACCGTCTCGTCGCGCGTGGCCGGCTCGCTCGTCGTGCGCCTCGGTCGCCACACGGTGCTCGTCTCGTCGATCGCCGTGATGGTCGCCGGGGTGCTGCTCACGCTCGTGCCGCACGTCGTCGTGATCGTCGTCGGGCTCATCGTGCTCACCGCCGGATTCTTCGGCGCCCACTCCGTCGCCTCCGGCTGGGTGGGGGCTCGCGCGCGGCCCGAGCACCGGGCCCAGGCCGCGTCGCTCTACAATCTCTTCTACTACGCAGGATCCAGCGTGGTCGGCTGGGCCGCCGGGTTCGCCTTCGCGGGTGCCGGCTGGCCGGGCGTGGTGACGCTCGTCGCAGTGCTGGCCGTCGCCGCCGCCACCTGGGCCGCCATCGACGGGACGCGCTCGCGGGCGGTGGCGCGGGAGTCATCGGAGTCGCCGGAGTCGCCGGAGTCCAGCCGGTCGCGGGCCGACGCCGGCTGACGGGTCAGGGCGACCCGACGCTGCACGTCGACGCGTCGCTCTCCGGTGCGCAGGCTGGTGCCCGTCCGGGACGCGATCCAGCCGACGGCGAGGATTCCTGCGATCACGGCCGTGGCGACGATGACGATACTCAGGCCGCGGTCGGAGTGGCCCGCTCGGCTCGCGGCGTGCAGGAAAATGGTCTGATTCGTGATGTCCAGTGCGCTCATGTCGCAATCCAATCGCTGGATATCTTTATCAAAAAGAGCCAATTCGACTACTGTGGACGCATGTCTCTCGCAGGTCCCGGTCCATTTCCCGTCGGCATCACGGCGCTGGTGTCGCTCCTCGGCGAGTGGCGTCATGGCGGCCGAGCGCACGCCGAACTGGCCGAGAAGCTCCAGCTGCTGCTGATCGACGGCCGCCTGCGGTCCGGGTCGCGCCTGCCCGCGGAGCGCACTCTCGCCGCGGCCCTCGGGGTCAGCCGCACGACCATCGTCTCGGCGTACTCGACGCTGCGCGAACGCGGGGTGCTCACGAGCATCCAGGGCTCCGGCAGCATCCTCGAGCTGCCGCGCGGCGGCCAGGTCGGCGCCTCCGTCCGACCCCTGTCGATCGACCTGAGCAAGGCCGTGCCCGCGCCGTGGCCGGGGCTTCCGGCGTTCGCCGCCCGCGCGCTCGAACGCCTCCCCGAGCAGATGTCGCGCTTCGGCATCGACATGTTCGGCCTGCCCGACCTGCGGCAGATGATCGCCGACCGCTACACCCGTGCCGGCGCGCCGACCTCACCCGACGAGATCCTCGTCACGCTGGGCGCCCAGCACGCGATCGGGCTCGTGGCCCGGGCGATGCTCGGCCGGGCCGACCGCGTGCTCGTCGAGTCGCCGACGTACCCGCACGCGCTCGACTCGTTCCGCGCGGCGGGCGCGCGACTCGTGGCCTGCCCGGTGGGGCCGTCCAGCATCGATCCGGTCGACTTCGAGGAGATCGTGCGCGACGGCCGCCCGGCGCTCGCCTACCTGATGCCCGACTTCCACAACCCGACCGGCACGTCGATGCCCGACGAGGCGCGCGAACGCCTCGTGGCCGTCGCGGCGCGCACAGGCACCGTGCTCGTGATCGACGAGACCACGGCCGACCTCGACATCGACCGTCCGTTCACGCCCACGCAGTTCGCCGCGATCCCTGCGCGCGGCGCCACGGTCGTCACGATCGGCTCACTCAGCAAGGTGGTGTGGTCGGGCCTCCGCATCGGCTGGATCCGCGCCGACCGGCACGTGATCGACCGCATCGTCGCCGCCCGCCCGTCGTCCGACATGGGAAACGCGATCATCGAGCAGCTCGTCGCGGTCGAGGCGATGGAGCGGTTCGACGAGATCCGGGCGGGGAGGCGAGACGAGCTGCGGGTGACCCGGGATCGACTCGTCGGGCTCCTGCGATCTCGCCTGCCCGAGTGGGAGGTGCCCGACGTCGACGGCGGCCTCGCGCTCTGGGTCGGGCTCGGCGCCCCGCTCAGCTCGGCGCTGGCGCTGGCCGCACGAGACCAGGGCGTCACCATCACCGCGGGGTCGCGCTTCGGCATAGACGGGGCGTTCGAGAGGCACATCAGGATCCCGATCACCACCCACTTCGGCGACCTCGACGACGCGGTCGGTCGGCTGGCGCGCGCGTGGGCGGGTCTCGGGTCGCCGAGGTCGCTCGCTCCCGAGACGGCGCTCGTCGTCTGACGCCGCCGCCCCGCCCTCTCCTGCCCCGTCTGCCGCATTTCGCGACCTCGCGGGCGGCCGCGGCCCGGAAACTCGGTGACGGGTGTGACGACGGGCCCGATTCTGTCGCGAAATGCGGCGGGGCACGGGGCCGCGGGGGCAGGCGGCCAGACGGGGCAGTGTCGGAGGCGCGGAGTAGGTTCGGCGCCATCGAGGACGACGGAAGGACCACCATGACTACGCTCACAGACCGCCCCGCCACCGCCCTGCTCGTCGTCGACGTGCAGAAGGGCGTCGTGGCCGGCGCGCACGACCGCGACTGCGTCGTCGCGAACATCGCGAGTCTCGTCGACCGCGCCCGCGCGGAGGGCACGCCCGTGGTCTGGGTGCAGCACTCCGACGACGGCCTCGCCATCGACAGCGACGAGTGGCAGATCGTCGACGAGCTGACACCGGCCGCCGGCGAGCCCATCGTGCGCAAGAACTACGGCGACTCGTTCGAGGCGACCGAGCTGGAGGAGATCCTGGCCAAAGACGGCATCGGCCGCCTCGTGCTCACCGGCGCGCAGACCGACGCCTGCATCCGCTCCACAGCCCACGGCGCGTTCACGCGCGGCTACGACGTGACGCTCGTCGGCGACGCGCACACCACCGAAGACCTCAGCGAATACGGCGCCCCGGCTCCGGGCGAGGTCATCGCGCACACCAATCTCTACTGGTCGTTCCAGACCGCGCCCGGCCGCACCGCCGAGGTGGCGTCGGCGGCCGACGTCGAGTTCTCGCCCGCGACCTGATCACGAGGGCGCAGGAGCAGCCGACACCCGCCCGCTAGTGAGTCGGTGTGCCGTTCTTGCCGCCGTTGCCGTTCGAGTTCCCGTTCCCGTTGGAGTTGCCGTTCGACGTGCCGCCGTCGGTCTTCCCGTTCGACGTGCCGTTCTTGTCGGTCGAGTTCGGGTCGGTCGCCGGCTTCTGCACGACGCCGATCTCGGAGGCCGGCGGGTCGGGGAACGCCGTGGCGCCCGGGTAGGCCGCGTTGAGGTCACGGATGATCTGCTTGTCCATGTAGAACTTCAGGCTGTACCCGTACACCCCGTTGACGTAGGTGTGATAGAAACCGGCCTGACCCGAGATGTTGCCGACCCAGGTGGCCTGCGCGATCTTCGTCGTCGAGGTGACCAGCCAGTTCTGCACGGCCGCGTCGGTGGTGCCGGTCTTCGCGAGGATCGGGACTCCGTCGCCGGGGTTCGCCGCTGCGCCGGTGCCGCCAGCCTGCAGAACACCCTTCGTGGCGTACGCGATTCCGTGCGCGATGTCGGCAGACATGCCCTGCGTGCATTTCGTCGGCGTGGTCTTGACGACGTTGCCGTGCTGGTCGAGCACCTTGTCGACGGCGACGGGGGTGCACCACACGCCGTTGTTGGCGATGCCGGCGTACGCCGTGGCCATCGAGAGCGGCGAGATGTAGTTGACGCCGAGAATCATCGACGGGGTCTCGACCCACGGGTTCGCGGTGGTGTCGGCCGGGTGGATCCCCATGCCCTGCGCCGCCTTGCTGATGTCGCAGAGGTCGAGCTTCGTGCCCATGTCGGCGAACGCGGTGTTGACGGACTCGGCGGTCGCCGCCTCGACGGTCATCGACGCGGGCGCCGGGTCGGCGTTGGACACGTTCCAGGGGGGCCCGCCGATGCCGTAGCAGGAGTTGTGGAACTCGCTGATCGGCAGCGAGTGCTGCGTGGTCGACACGCTCTCGTTCAGCGTGTGCCCGGCCTCGAGCCAGGCCGCCAGGGTGAACACCTTGAACGATGATCCGGTCTGGAAGCCCTGCGAGCCGCCGTAGGCGTGGTCAGTGTTGTAGTTCACCGACGTCGATCCCGTCTGAGCGGTGGAGGTCTCGTTGAACTTGGTGTTCTGCACCATCGTGACGATGCGACCGGTTCCCGGCTCGACGGCGACGTTCGACGCACCCAGGTTGAGGCCGGGCACGCTCGTCGGCATGTAGGCGCTCAGCGCGGCCTGCGACTTCGCCTGCAGGTCGAGGTTCAGCGTCGTGTAGACCGAGAGGCCGCCCTCGGTGAGCTTCTCGTTGCGGTCGGCCTGGGTCGCGCCCAGAGCCGTGTCGGCCTTGAGCGCCGCCTCGACGTAGTTGCAGAAGTAGCCGGCGTCGTAGGCGCCCGCGGTGGCGCAGCCGTTCGACTGCGCCGTGATGTGCGGGATGATCGGCTTCGCGACCGCGGCGTCGAGCTCGGCCTTCGTGATGTCGCCGACCTTGTACATGCGGCCCAGAACATAGTCGCGGCGCGCCTTCGTCAGCGCGTAGCCGTTGGCGGCGCCGTTGGCCTTGTTGCCGGGCTGGTCGATGCGGAGGTTCTGCGGGTTGTTGAGGATCGCCGTCAGGGTCGCCGCCTGGTAGACCGGCAGGTCTTTCGCCGAGTTGTCGAAGTAGTACTCCGAAGCCGCCTGGACGCCGTAGACGGTGCCGCCGAAGCCGACGAGGTTGAGGTACGACTGCAGGATGTCGTGCTTCGAGTAGCGCTTCTCGACGCCGATCGCGTAGCGCATCTCACGGAGCTTGCGGGCCGGCGTCGTCGCCGTCACCTGCGCGTAGCAGTTCTGCGCCTGCTCGAGCCCCTTCTGCGTGGTCTGGTCGTACTCCTGCGCGCAGCGCTGCACCAGGACGTTCTTGACGTACTGCTGCGTGATCGACGATCCGCCCTGGACGTCGTGGCCGAGGGTCGTGGCCAGGACGCCGCGAATGGTGCCCTGCACGTCGATCGCGCCCTCCTTGTAGTAGCGGGGGTCTTCGGTGTCGATCGTCGACTCCTGCACGTACTTCGACATGTTCTCGAGCGTGACGTCGGTGCGGTTCTCGACGTAGAACGAGGCCAGCTTGACCTCCTGGCCGCCCTTCTTCGCGTAGATCGACGACGCCTGCGCCGGCTGCGTGATCTGCAGGTACGACGGCAGCGAGTTGAAGGTCTTGACGCCGGTGACGACGCCTTCGCCGGCGACGGCGACGGACGGGACGAAGAGGATCGCGACGAGCACGCCGGCCACCACCGAGAGGCCGGTGAAGCCGATCAGGGCACCGAGGATCCGAGGGGCTGAGAGACGAGGCACCACATCACGGTATGCGAGTACCCCCCTTTTGGGAAATGAACTGTATGGGTTTCGACAGAAATCGTCCTGAGGGAGGACCCTCCTGTCCACTCGACGCGGCGAAACCTGTTGCTCGGCCGCCCTCGGGGGTACTCTTCAGTTCTAACCGGCCCGCGGCGCTGAGCTCTATGCCAGTCCCGGGCCGGTTTCCTGTGCCGGGCCGATCACGAGCGAGCGAGGGCGAGCGCCCGCACCTGCTGTGTGAAGAGAGCGGCCCCACCCTGCGCAGGATGCCGCACCGCCACCGCGTCGACACCGTTCTCCGCCAGCGCCCCCTGCGCCTTCCGCCCCACCGCGACGATCTCGAGGTCGCCGCCGAACGCGTCGATGAGCGCCAGCGCGACCGGAACGCCGGCGCGCACCTCGGCGGGCCGAGGCGTGCGGTTCGTCAGCGGGTCGCCCGCCACGTGCGGGTGGTGCGGGAAGATCGGCCACGCCACCGGCAGCGGCCCGGGCCAGTCGGCGAGTGCCGCCCAGACGACGCGCGAGGAGGCCTCCCACGGGGCCGTGGGGTGTTCGGGCAGCTCGAAGCCGTCGCCGTCCGGGCCGTGCGTCATCAGCCCCGGCCGCGCCGAGAGCTCGCGGACGCTCATGAACGACACCCCGGTGTTGGTGGCTCCGCGCCAGCCCGGGGCCTCTCCGACGAGGATCATGCGGGAGCCGCTGTCGGCGAGGAGGGTGAGGTAGCGGAGGAGGTTGCGGCGGCGCAGGGCTCCCGCGGGCTCCTGCGGCCTGTAGAGGGCTTCGGCGTCGGGCGCGGCCGGAACGCCGTCGAGAAGCTCGAGGAAGCGGTCGAACCGACCGGAGCCGACGGTCACGAGCCGATGAACGACATGACGTGCTTGATGCGCGTGTAGTCCTCGAAGCCGTACGACGAGAGGTCCTTGCCGTAGCCGGAGTGCTTGAACCCGCCGTGCGGCATCTCGGCGACGATCGGGATGTGCGTGTTGATCCACACGCAGCCGAAATCGAGCCCCTTCGCCAGGCGCATGGCGCGGGCGTGGTCTCGCGTCCAGACGCTCGACGCCAGGCCGTACTGCACGCCGTTGGCCCAGCGCAGGGCCTCGGCCTCGTCGGTGAAGCGCTGCACGGTGATCATCGGGCCGAAGATCTCGTTCTGCACGGCGTCGTCGGTCTGCGTAAGGCCCGAGACGATCGTCGCCTCGTGGAAGTACCCGACCGTGCCTTGCCGGTGCCCGCCGAGCTCGATCGTGGCCGAGTCGGGCAGACGGTCGACGAAGCCCTGCACCTGGGCGAGCTGGTTCGCGTTGTTGACGGGGCCGAAATAGGCGGCAGGATCCGACGGCGCACCCGTCCGGGCAGCCGAGCGCGCGTGCTCGGCGAGCGCCTGCACGAACTCGTCGTGGATTCCGCCCTGCACGAGCAGCCGCGTCGCCGCCGTGCAGTCCTGCCCGGCGTTGAAGAAGCCCGCCGCGACGATGCCCTCGACGGCGGAGGGGATGTCGGCGTCGTCGAACACGATCACGGGGGCCTTGCCGCCGAGCTCGAGGTGGACGCGCTTGAGGTCCTTCGACGCGGCTTCGGCGACGGCCATGCCGGCGCGCACCGAGCCGGTGATCGAGATGAGCTGCGGGGTCGGGTGGTCGACCATGGCGGCGCCGGTCGTGCGGTCGCCGGTGACGACGTTGAGCACGCCCGGCGGCAGGAACTCGGCGGCGACCTCGGCCAGCAGCAGGGTCGCCAGCGGCGTGGTGTCGCTGGGCTTCAGCACCGTGGTGTTGCCGGCCGCGAGCGCGGGGGCGAACTTCCAGACGGCCATGTTGAGCGGGTAGTTCCACGGCGTCACCTGGCCGACGACGCCGATGGGCTCGCGGCGGATGAAGCTGGTGTGCTCGGGCATGTACTCGCCCGCGCTCATACCCTGCAGGTGCCGGGCCTCGCCGGCGAAGAAGCGGATCTGGTCGACGCTGAGGAGGATCTCGTCCTGGACGAGGTTGGCGCGCGGCTTGCCGGTGTCTTGGGTCTCGAGGTCGGCGAACTCGTCGGCGCGTGCCTCCATCGCGTCAGCGATGCGGAACAGCGCGAGCTGGCGCTCGGCGGGTGTGGTCTCGCCCCAGGTCTCGAAGGCCTTCGCGGCTGCGGCGAAGGCCCGGTCGACGTCGGCGGCGCCCGAGACCGGCGAGGTGCCGTAGACCTCCTCGGTCGCCGGGTCGATCAGCTCGAACGTCTCGGTGCCGGTCGCCTCGACGTACTGGCCGTCGATGAAGTTCTTCAGGGGTTCGTTCGCCATGGCCCGACCCTAGTGGGCCGACCACTCCGCGAGGAAGGAGACGGAGTTGACACCTCGGCTACTGCGCATATCCTATAGGAAAGACGATTTACAACGGAGTGAGATGCGCTACACGCCTGAGACCTGGCCCATCGCGGCCGCCATGCTGCAATTCCCGGCCGTCCTCCCCGACGGCACCCTGGCGCAGGACGCCGACGCACTCGAGTGGGTCGACACCTTCTCGCGCATCGCCGAGACCGGCTTCACCGACGTCGAGATCAACGACAACTGGGTGCGCATCGGCGACCTCCCCTCCGCCCGCGTCGACGAGCTGGCCGCGGCGGCCCGCGAGGCCGGCACCGAGCCGTCGAGCGTCTGCGTCGTGCGGTCGAGCATCATCGACCCGGTCACCGGAGCCGAGAACCTCGACTACACGCACCGCACCGTCGAGGCGACGAAGCAGCTCGGCGCCGAGGTGCTCTCGATCGGCTTCCACCGCCCGCTCACGGCCGAGCAGAGGCAGCGTCTCTGGTTCTGGACGACGCAGGGCGAGATCGACGCCCCCGACGACGAGGAGAACTTCGCCCTCGCCGTGAAGCGCGTCCGCGAGGTCGGCGAGCACGCAGCCTCGCTCGGCCTCGAGCTGACCCTCGAGATGTACGAGGACACCTACCTCGGCACCGCCGCGTCGTCCGTCCGCCTGGTGACCGAGGTCGGCCTGTCGAACGTGGGGCTGAACCCCGACGTCGGCAACCTGATCCGCCTGCACCGCCCGATCGACGACTGGCAGGAGACGCTCGCCGCGACCCTCCCCCACGCCAACTACTGGCACGTCAAGAACTACACGCGCGACGAGGACCCCGCGCAGGGTCTCTACACCGCGAGCCCCGCGCCGCTCGAACTCGGCCTCATCAACTACCGCCACGCCGTGCGCGACGCGATCTCGCTCGGGTTCGAGGGCCGCTTCGTCTGCGAGCACTACGGCGGCGACGGCCTCGGCGTCTCGGCGATCAACCGCGAGTACCTCCGCCGCGCGCTCGCGTCGGCCGAGGGCACCGAGCGTCGCCGTGCCGTGGCCTCCGGCCAGGGCGCAGGAGCAGCCGAGCCCTCCCCGGCGACCGCGTCCCCGGCGGTGACCGCGTGACCACCCTCGACCACGACTCCACCACCTTCGCCGCCCGCGCCCTCACCGGCTTCCTCGCCGCGAACCCGTCCGTCCGCGCCGTCGACGGCGGCGTCGCCCGCCGCGACGCCCTTCCGGCCGGCCAGGTCGCGGTCGTCACCGGCGGCGGCTCGGGCCACTACCCCGCGTTCGCCGGGCTCGTCGGCCCGGGTCTCGCGACCGGCGCCGCCTACGGCAACATCTTCGCCTCGCCCTCGGCCGGCCAGATCCGCCGCGTCGCACGCGCCACCGAGGTCGGCGGCGGCGTCGTGCTCGCCTTCGGCAACTACGCCGGCGACGTCCTCAACTTCGGGCAGGCCGCCGAGCGCCTCCGCGGCGAGGGCATCGACGTCCGCGTGATCGAGGTCACCGACGACGTGGCAAGCGCCGACGCCTCCGAAGCGGCCAAGCGTCGCGGAGTCGCGGGCGACCTCGTCGTCTTCAAGGTGCTCGGTGCCTCCGCCGAGCGCGGCGACGACCTCGATGCCGTCGAGGAGTACGGCCGCCGCGCCAACGCCGCGACGTTCTCGTTCGGGGTGGCGTTCAGCGGCTGCACCCTCCCGGGTGCCGCCGAGCCGCTCTTCGACGTGCCCGCGGGGCTCATGTCGGTCGGCCTCGGCATCCACGGCGAGCCCGGAATCTCCGAGCAGGCGCTGCCCACGGCCGACGAGCTGGCCGCCCTGCTGGCCGACCGGCTGCTCGCGGAGCGGCCCGCCTCGGCTCCTGCGCGCTGCGTCGCCCTTCTCAACGGGCTCGGCACCTTCAAGTACGAAGAGCTGTTCGTCGTCTACGGCCTCGTCGCGGAGCGCCTCGCCGCCGCGGGTGTCGAGGTCGTGCTGCCCGAGGTCGGAGAGCTCGTCACGAGCCTCGACATGTCGGGCGTCTCGCTGACGCTCGCCTGGCTCGACGACGACCTGCTCGAGCTGTGGGGCGCACCGGCGTTCTCGCCGGCGTTCCGAACGGGCGGGCTCGGCGCTGGCATCGGGGCGCAGGAGCAGGTGGCCGACCCCGCCACGCACGCCGCGTCGCCCGCGAGCCCCGAGGCGCACGTCGACACCCGCCACTCGGCGGCAGTCCCCGCCGCGGTCGCACTCCTCGGCCGGACCCGCGACATGATCCTCGCCGCCGAAAAGGAGTTCGGCCGCATCGACGCGATCGCCGGCGACGGCGACCACGGCATCGGCATGGCGCGCGGCATCACCGCCGCCGTCGCCGCGGCCCACGACTCGGCTGAGCGCGGCTCGGGTCTCGGTGCCCTGCTCGCCGACGCGGGCGAGGGCTGGGCGGAGAACGCAGGCGGCACCTCCGGGGCGCTCTGGGGAGTGGCTCTCACGGCCGTGGGCGCGTCGCTCGCCGACGAGTCGGATCCTGCGATCACCGGAGCCTCGGCCCGCGCGGCCCGCGCCGCGCTCGACGCGATCCAGCGACTCGGCAAGGCGGAGGTCGGCGACAAGACGCTCGTCGACGCGTTCGCGCCGCTCGTGCTCTCGCTCGAGGCTGCGGCCGACGCGGGCGACGACGTCGTCGACGCCTGGTCGCGCGCCGCGGCCGCGTCGGCCGACGCCGCCGCAGCCACCGCACAGCTCCGCCCGCTGCGCGGCCGGGCACGCCCGCTCGCCGAGAAGAGCCTCGGCCACCCCGACGCGGGCGCCGTCTCGCTCTCGCGCGTCGCCGGCGTCATCGCCGACGGCCTCCCCGCACTCACCGCAACCCCCGCTCACCAGTAAGGAGCACCACCATGGCAGACACCTGGCGCATCGTCGTCGGCTCGGACGACGCCGGCTACGACTACAAGACCATCCTCAAGAACGACCTCGAGAACGACCCCCGCGTCGCCGAGGTCTTCGACGTCGGCGTCGACTCGGACGGCCACACCGCCTACCCGCACGTCGCCGTCGAGGCCGCGCGCATGGTCGCCGAGGGCAAGGCCGACCGCGCTTTGCTCGTCTGCGGCACCGGCCTCGGCGTCGCCATCTCGGCGAACAAGGTGCCCGGCATCCGCGCCGTCACGGCGCACGACATCTACTCGGTGCAGCGGTCCGTGCTCTCGAACGACGCCCAGGTGCTCTGCTTCGGCCAGCGCGTGGCCGGCATCGAGCTCGTCCGCGAGCTGACCCGCCAGTGGCTCGACCTCCGCTTCGACCCGACCAGCGCCTCGGCCGAGAAGGTCGCCGCCATCTGCTCGTACGATGGATCCGGCCCGGCGGTCGAGGGCACCATCGACGCCGCCGTGCCCGCCACGAGCGCCACCGCCGTCACCGAGGAGGTCTCCGCATGAGCGACGCCACCACCGTCCGCCCGAAGATCGCCCTCACACTCGGCGACCCCGCCGGCGTCGGCCCGGAGCTGGCCGCGCGGCTCCTGTCGAACCCTGCGAACCTCGAGGCCGCCGAGATCTACATCCTCGCCGACCGCTCCGAGCTCGACGCGGCCGCCGCGGTCATCGGCGTGACGATTCCTCTGTCGGACGAGCCGAAGCCGGGCTTCGCCACGCTGCTCGACGACGACTCGCGCGGCGACGTCGTGATCCCCGAGAAGCAGGTCTCAAAGGAGGCCGGCGAGCGCGCCCTGCACCAGCTGCGCCGCGGCATCGCGATGGCGAACGCCGGCGAGATCGGCGCCCTCGTCTTCACGCCGCTCAACAAGACCAGCCTTCACCTCGGCGGCATGCACGAGGAGGACGAGCTGCGCTGGTTCGCGAAAGAGCTGCACTACGACGGCGTGACCAGCGAGATCAACATCATCCCGGGCATGTGGACGGCCCGCGTCACGAGCCACATCGGCATCCGCGACGTCGCCGACCGCATCACGCGCAAGGGCGTCACCGACGCGATCCGCCTGCTCAACGACCTCCTGCACGACTCGGGTGTCGAGAAGCCGCGCCTGGGCGTCTGCGCGCTCAACCCGCACAACGGCGAGAACGGGATCTTCGGCCGCGAGGAGATCGACGTCATCAAGCCCGGCATCGACGACGCTGTCGCCTCGGGCATCGACGCCGACGGCACCTACCCCTCCGACACGATCTTCATCGGATCGAAGGAGAAGTACGACGGCATCGTCACGATGTACCACGACCAGGGCCAGATCGCGATCAAGCTCATGGGCTTCGACGGCGGCGTGACCGTCCAGGGCGGCCTTCCGGTCGTCATCGCGACGCCCGCCCACGGCACGGCGTTCGACATCGCGGGCGAGGGCCTCGCCAGCGTCACGTCGAGCCAGAACGCGCTCGACATCGCGATCGCGGTCGCCGGTCGCCGGGCCGCCCGCGCCGTCTCGGCGTGAGCGACTCCCCTCGCACGACGACGGGCGGTGCCTCTGGCACCGCCCGTCCCGTCATCATCGGCATCTCCACGAAGGCGTACCTTGGCTACCGCGCCTCGCTCGACTGGCTGCAGGCCGTCACCGACGTCGCCCGCCGTCACCCGGCGGTCGTCGACGGCCGCGTGCGTCTGTTCGTGGCGCCTTCGGCCCCGCTGCTCGAATCGGCCGTGCGACTGGCCTCGGGCACGGCGGTGGTCGTGGCCGCACAGGACGTGTCGCCCGATCCTGCTGGCCCCACCACCGGTGACACCCCGGCGAGCCTTCTGGCCGACATGGGCGTGCGGCTCGTCGAGATCGGGCACGCCGAGCGGCGGGCCGAGCGCGGCGAGACCTCGGCCGTGATCCGCGCGAAGATCGCCCAGGCGTCCGCCGCGGGCCTCGCGACGCTCCTCTGCATCGGCGAGTCCGCTCGCAGCACCGTCGACGAGGCCGTCGCCGCCTGTCTCGCACAGGTCGCGGACGCAGGATCCGGCCGCGTCGTCTTCGCGTACGAGCCGATCTGGGCCATCGGCGCCCCTGCGCCCGCTGACCCGTCGTACGTGCGCGAGGTCGTGGCCGGAATCCGCTCCGGCCTCCCGGAGGCCCTGGCGGGCGCCCCGATCATCTACGGCGGCAGCGCCGGCCCCGGGCTGCTCGGCGAGCTCCGCCCGGCCGTCGACGGCCTCTTCCTCGGCCGGTTCGCGCACGACCCCGCGAACGTCGCGACGGTGCTCGACGAGGCGGCAGCGCTCTAGAAGGTGCCCTCGGGCAGCCCCAGCGCGACCTCGAGCGAGCGCGTCACCAGCAGGCTTCGCGCGTCGGAGTCGAGGTAGCCGACCAGCGCGTACGCCGTCGTCGAGTCGATCAGGGCGAAGAACTGCTGCGCGGCGAGGTCGGGGCGGTTCACCGAGAACTGGCCCGCCTCGGCTCCTGCGACCAGGATCTCGACGAGCAGGCTCTGCCAGGCCAGCATCGCCTCGCGCGCGGCGGTGGCGACGAAGTCGTTGTGACGGCCGGTCGACCAGGCGTCGGCCCAGATCGTCTTGGAGAGGTCGTGGGCCGGGCCCAGGAGCGACTCCACGAGCGTCTTGAGCGCGTCGAGCGGGCTCGCGGCGCCGACCAGGCGGGCGGCCATGTCGTCGATCTCCTCGTGCGCGAGGTCGGAGAACGTGCGGCCGGCCAGGGCGCCCATCGACGGCTCGTGCGAGGCGACGGTCGCGGGCGGCAGGCCGGAGGTCGCCGCCATGCGGCGCAGCGTGATGGCGGTGAGCCCGGCACTCATGGCGATGCTGCGCGCGGCCCGGTCGATCGGGGAGGTCCGGTCGGGCGCTGCGGCGGCGTCGGGGAGCACGGCACCGGCCGTCGGCTGCGAGGTCATCCTCTGAGGGTAGACAACCGAGAGCACCCCGTCGATCCCCCGAGAGGGGTGGATCGCGGGGTGCTCTCTCGGTCTCGAGGAGGAGACGGCGGGCGCCCGGGGGCTAGTGGACGGTCGCCCCCAGGATGAGGACGCCGATCAGGCCGACGACGCTCATCACGGTGACCTGGAGGCTCCAGGTGCGGAGGGTCTGCGGCACGGTGAGGCCGAAGTACTCCTTGAAGATCCAGAACGCGCCATCGGAGACGTGCGAGAAGATCATCGCGCCGGTGCAGGTGGCGAGCACGAGGAGCGCCGAGTTGGTGCCCGGGTTCGCCGCGAGCAGCGCCGCCACGATGCCGCTCGACGCGCTCACCGCGACGGTGCCGGAGCCGAGGGCGATGCGGAAGATCGCTGCCACGATCCAGGCGAAGAGCAGGACGGGGATCGACCACTCCTTCGCGAGCCCCGACACGATGTCGCTCAAGCCGATCGCCGTGAGCATGTTCTTCAGGCCGCCGCCGGCACCGATGATCAGCAGGAGGCCGACGATCGGCACGATGCTGGTCTTGACGAGGCTGAGGATCCCGTCGGCGGAGAAGCCGGCGCCGCGGCCGAGGAAGACGAAGCCGAAGAGAACGGCGAGGCTCAGCGAGATCACCGGGTTGCCGATCGCCTGGAAGAGCTGGTTCTTCGGCGCCGAGTCGAGACCGAGGGTGCCGATGATCATGAGCACCGGAGCGATGAGCACCGAGGTGAGCGCGGGGGCGAGGCCGACCTGGCGAGTGGGCTCGAGCTTCTTGTCGCCACTGCCCGAGCCGCCGGAGATGTCGAGGGCCGAGCCGACGGTGAGGTAGCGCCGCATGAGGCGCGGGAACAGCCACGCGCCGACGAGCAGCACTGGCACGGCGATGATGACGCCGTAGAGCGTGACCTCGCCGATGGACGCCTTGTACGCGGTGGCCGCGAGCACGGTCGCCGGGCCCGGTGGGAGCAGGCCGTGGGCCGTCATGAGGCCGGCGGTCATCGGCACGCCGACCGTGAGCACGGGCACCCCGAGGCGCTTCGCGATCGAGAAGACGAGCGGCACCATGAGCACGAACGTCACCTCGAAGAGGTTCGGCAGGCCGATGATGAGGGCGACCAGGCCGACCGAGATCGGCATCCAGACGAGCTTCCGCTTGCCGATGATGACGTCGGCGATCTTGTCGCCGCCGCCGGTGCGGATGAGGATGCCGCCGAGCATCGCGCCGAGCCCGATCACCACGCCGGTGACGCTGAGCTGCGAGCCGAAGCCGTCCGTGAAGTCGCCGACGGCGTCGGTGACCCCGAGTCCGTTCACGATTCCGAGCAGGATCGACGAGATGAGCAGGGCGAAGAACGGGTGGAGCTTGACCCGGGTGATCAGGACGACCAGCAGGACGATCGCGAGGACCCCGCTGATGACCACGAACGGTGTTGAGTGCACGGCGTGTTTCTCCTTCGAAGGCCGGTCCGCGTCGGCGCGGAGCGACCGGGTTCCGTCATCGGCGGCGGATCCCAGATTCGTCGATCCTATACGATCTATGATGTAGGGCAAATCGCGTGGCGGGGCTTTGCCGCCCCAGCCTCGTGCCACACTGATCGCATGGCAGACCCCCGCCCGGCTCGGATCCCCCGCCGACAGTCGCTCGCCGACGGCGTCTACGACGAGCTCATGGCGCGGCTGTTCGACAACACGCTCGATCCTGGCGCATCGCTCAACATCGACGCGCTCTCGCGCGAGCTCGACGTGTCGCAGACCCCGATCCGTGAGGCACTCGCGCGGCTCGAGGCGACGGGGCTCGTGGTGCGGGAGGCGCTTCGCGGGTACCGTGTCGCGCCGATCCTGAGCCCCAAGGAGCTCGGCGACCTGCTCGACGCCCGGGCCGCGCTCGAGCCGGTGAACGCGCGACTCGCGGCCTCGCACGTCGACGCAGCCTTTCTCGACGCCCTCGGCGCGTCGATCGAGCAGCTCGCGTCGTCGCCCACGGGGCCGTCGTTCGCCGACTACCACGCCTACTGGGAGGCCGACGAGCGGTTCCACGACCTCATCGCGCGGCAGGCCGACAACGTGTTCCTCTACCGGGCGTTCGAGTCGCTCGGCGGGCAGGCGCAGCGGTTCCGGCTGTTCGGCGGGCTCGGAGTGAGCGACGCCGAGTCGGCGATCTCGGAGCACCGGGCGATCCTGTCGGCACTGCGCGCCGGCGACGCCGCCGCCGCCGAGCGGGCGATGACGACGCACGTCACGAACGTGAAGTCGCGCGCCGTCTCGTAGCGCCGCCGCTCCTCCTGCCGCATTTCGCGACCGTTTCACTGCCGCCGCCGCTTGCCTGCAGTCACAGGTGGGGTCAGGCGTCGGATTCGGTCGCGAAATGCGGCAGAGGCGGGCCGGGCTAGAGGGCGGCGAGCGTGACGCGCAGGGTGCGGGCCTCGGGCCGCAGCGCGAACTCCGGCCAGACGTCGACGCCGCACGCCCGAGACCCGAGGCCGTTCTGCGCGGCGTCGAGGTAGAGGTACGAGTGGGCAGGATCGGGGAGGTCGCTCGGGTGGGCGGCGCTCGCCAGCTCCTGCGCCGTCCACCGCGACAGCGTGAACCCGGGCAGGCGTCCGCGCTCGTCGGCCACCGCGTCGAGCGACAGCCACGGAGTGCCGCCGCGCGAGAGGTCGAGCGAGCGGACGTCGCTGCGGTGACCGGTCTCCTGCGGCCGGGCGTACGGCGCGGCGAGCTCGTCGATCGAGGCCTCGAAGCGCCCGACGTAGGCCGCGTGGCGGCTGTCGGGGTACGACTCGTGCGGCCCGGTGCCGAACCACGAGGCACCGTCGACCGCGGTCGGCAGGTCGAAGCGGACGCCGATGCGCGGCAGGATCAGGTTCCACCCGCGCGAGGGCAGGATCGCCACCGCGAGCGTGAGCTCTCCGTCGGCGATCCGCCAGCGAGTCTCGGTCGTCCACGAGAGGCGTGACGACGGCGCCGCCCAGCGCTCGCGCACGAGGAGGCCCGTTCCGTCGGCGGACGCCTCGACGTCGAGCGTCCGCGGGGCGAGCAGGTCGAGCCGGGCCGCCCGCCAGATCTCGGCGAGCGACGGGCCGGGCACGCCGAGGCCGAGGTTCACCTCCGGACCCTGCGGGTCGTAGAGGCCGGCGGAGTGCAGCGCGTCGTTGTCGGTCGGCGCCCGGAACAGCGCGAGCGACGGGCCGGCGACCGGCGCCCCTGCGAGCTCGACGAGCCGCCCGTGGTCGAAGGCCGCCGGGCCGAGGTCGAGCGTCGCAGACACGTCCGCGCCGCCACCGCGCCACGGGCCCCAGGAGCCGAGGCGCCCGCCCGGGCGTGCCGGCCCGGCCTGCGTTCCGGAGGCAGCCGCGAGCCGGCGCTGTCCGCGCCCGACCACGTGCCCGGCCTGCGCCCACGCCGTGTCGTCGCGCAGCACCGCCTCGACCGTGAGCCAGGCCTCACGGCCCGCGGCCCCCTCCGGTGCCTCGAGGGCCTCCTCCGGCAGCGAGACCATCAGCGTCTCTCCGGCCGCGATGACGCGGTCGGTCCCCCAGCTGGCGATGTCGCCAGCGTCGACGACGTCGAGCGACCCCGAGGCCGAAACGACGCCGTCGACCTCGACGCGCCACACGAAGTCGACATCGCTCGTCGTGGCCGAGTGCCGCACGTTGCTGATCGCGACGACGCTGTCGTCGAAGCCGAACCGGAACGGCGCCACCACGGCGGCGTACTCGTGCAGCCCCGGCGACGGCGTGTCGTCCGAGAAGAGCATGCCGTCCATGACGAAGTTGCCGTCGTGCACGGTCTCGCCGAAGTCGCCGCCGTAGCCGAAGAACTCCCGGCCCGAAGCGTCGCGCGTGCGGATCCCGTGGTCGCGCCACTCCCAGACGAACCCGCCCATCAGCCGCGGGTAGGCGTCGAAGAGCTCCTCGTACTGGTCGATCGCGCCGGGCCCGTTGCCCATGGCGTGGATGTACTCGCACAGCAGCACCGGCATCGTCCGGATGCGGGCCGACTCAGCGGCTGTCGCGCCCTCGAAGAGCGAGGTGCCGTCGGTCGCGAACGCCTCGGTCTCGACGATCGACGGGTACATCCGCGAGTAGATGTCGGTGTAGGCGGCGGCATGGTCGCCCTCGTAGTGCACCGGCCGCGACGTGTCGCGCTCGTGCACCCAGGCCGCCATCGCGGCGAGGTTGCGCCCGGTGCCGGCTTCGTTGCCGAGCGACCAGATGACGATGCTGGCGTGGTTCTTGTCTCGCTCGACGGTGCGCTCGATGCGGTCGAGGTAGACCTCGCGCCAGGCAGGGTCGTCCGACGGGTTGCCCGCCCAGGCATCGGCGGACGGATCGTGCCACCGGCCGCCGAGCTCGTCCGAGGCGCCGCGCTCGAACCCGTGGGTCTCGAGGTCGCACTCGAGCAGCACCCAGAGGCCGAGCTCGTCGCAGAGGTCGAGCAGTCGCGGGTGCGGCGGGTAGTGACTGGTGCGGATCGCGTTGACGTTGAAGCGCTTCATGCGGGCGAGGTCCTCGCGCGCGTGCGCCTCGTCGAAGACGCGGCCCCGGTCGGGGTGCGCCTCGTGGCGGTTCACGCCGTGGATCTTCAGAGGCGCGCCGTTGACGAGCAGCACGTCGCCGTCGATGCGCACGGTGCGGAAGCCGATCCGCTGGGTGACGGTCTCGGACGCCGTCGACAGCAGGGCGTCGTACAGTCGGGGGCTCTCGGCCGACCAGGGTTCGGCGCCGGCGAGGGTGAGCGGGGCGACGTCGGCGGGCTCCTGCCACGTGACGTCCACGTCGAGCTCGGGTACGCGGAGGCGCACGGGGTACGCCTCGGCCGAAGCCACGATCTCGGGGTCGAGCGCGGCCGTGCCGTCGACCCACGACGTGCGCAGCCAGACGTCGTCGAGCCCGCCGGCCGGGCGTGCGAGCAGCGTGACCGGGCGGAAGATTCCGGGCAGGTACCACTGGTCCTGGTCCTCGACGTACGAGGCGGCCGACCACTGGTGCACGCGCACCGCGATCGTGTTGCGGCCGGGGCGGAGCAGGCCGGTGACGTCGAACTCCTGCTGCAGGCGGCTGCCCGACCCGGTGCCGACCTCCTCGCCGTTCAGCCAGACGCGGTAGTGCGACTCGACGCCGTCGAAGCGGAGAAGGTGACGGGACCCGCTCCACGAGGCGTCGCCGGGCACCTCGAAGTCGCGCCGGTAGTCGCCGGTCGGGTTCTCGTCGGGCACGAACGGCGGGTCGACCGGGAACGGGAACTGCACGTTCGTGTAGATCGGCCGCCCGTACGCGCCGCCGCCCTCGAGCACCCAGTGCGACGGCACCGGAATCGTCGCCCAGTCGCCTCCGTCGAGGTCGGTCGCAGGATCAGCGAATCCCGCCTCGGTCTCGGCGTTCGCGCGCAGCCTGAAGGCCCACTCCCCCGACAGGTCGATCGCCGGGGCGTCGGAGTGCAGCCACGACCGAGCAGGGCTCCGTCGCCCCGACCCGGGAGCGATGTCGGACAGGGTCGAGAGCGGCGTCGTCGTCATGCCAGCACGCTAGCACCAAAACAGAGTGAGTACACTGTTTTCATGAGCGACCCAACGCCCGAGCCCCCGGTGCGACCCGGCAGCCGCGGCCCCTACGCCAAGACGGCGGCCCGCCGCGCCGCGATCGTCGACGCGGCCCGCGAGGTCTTCGCGGCCTCCGGCTACCGCGCGGGCAGCATCCAGGCGGTCGCCGACGCGTGCGGCATCAGCCAGTCGGCCGTGCTCCACCACTTCCCAGCGAAAGAAGACCTGCTGCTCGCCGTGCTCGCCGACCGCGACGCGCGCGGCGACGACGTGCAGGCCGGTCACGACCTCTTCGGCGGCACCCTCGCCCAGGCGCGGCACAACGAGTCGGTGCCCGGCATCATCGAGCTGTACACGACGCTGTGCGGAGAGGCGACCGGTGCCGGGCATCCTGCCCACGACTACTTCGCCACGCGCTTCCGGCGCACCCGCGAGCACTACGCCGACGAGTTCCGGTCTCTCGCCGCCGCCGGCCGGCTGCGCGAGGGCGTCGACCCCGATCTCGCCGGCGCCTCGCTCGTCGCCCTGTGGGACGGCGCGCAGCTGCAGTGGCTCATGGAGCCGGGCGCCGTCAACGTCACGGCGCAGCTGCGGCACTTCCTCTCGCTGTGCGTCCTTCCCGCCTGAGGCCGTGCCACTGTGGCAGGGGTGGGCGCAGGAGCCGCCGGAACGTCCTTCCGATCCTGCGCCCCACGCGGCACCATGGTCTTCATGACGACGACCGCGAACGTCCAGACCGAGCCCGTGTCCGCCCCCGCCGCAGGCGTGAACTGGACCCCCCTGCAGGAGGCCGGTCGCGACCACCTGTGGATGCACTTCTCGCGCATGGCGCCCTTCCAGGAGAAGCCGATGCGCGTGATCGACCACGCGGAGGGCGTCTACCTCTACGACGACCGCGGCCAGAAGATCCTCGACGGACTCTCGGGCCTCTTCGTCGTGCAGGCCGGCCACGGGCGTGAGGAGCTCGCGAACGCCGCCGCGGAGCAGGCGAAGAAGCTCGCCTACTTCCCGGCCTGGGGCATCGCCAACGAGCCGGTGATCCAGCTCTCGGAGCGCCTGGCGTCGTACGCCCCCGGCTCGCTGAACCGCGTCTTCTTCACGTCGGGCGGCGGCGAGGCCGTCGAGAGCGCGTGGAAGGTCGCGAAGCAGTACTTCAAGCTCACCGGCAAGCCGATGAAGCACAAGGTCATCTCGCGCATGTCGGCGTACCACGGCACCACGCAGGGCGCCCTGGCGATCACCGGCCTGCCCGCGATGAAGCAGGCGTTCGAGCCGCTCACGCCGGGCGGGTTCCGCGCCGCGAACACCGACTTCTACCGCGCTCCCGAGCACGGCGACGACCTCGTCGACTTCGGCCTCTGGGCGGCGAACCGCATCGAGGAGGCGATCCTGCAGGAGGGGCCCGAGACGGTCGCCGCGGTCGTGCTCGAGCCGGTGCAGAACTCCGGCGGCTGCTTCACACCGCCGCCCGGGTACTTCCAGCGCGTGCGCGAGATCTGCGACAGGTACGACGTGCTGCTCGTCTCGGACGAGGTCATCTGCGCGTTCGGCCGTCACGGCACGATGTTCGCCTGCGAGAAGTTCGGCTACGAGCCCGACATCATCACCTGCGCCAAGGGCATGTCGTCGGGCTACGGGCCGATCGGCGCGATGATCGCGAACGAGCGGGTGATGGAGCCGTTCCTCCAGGGCACGAACTTCTTCCCGCACGGCTACACCTTCGGCGGTCACCCGGTCTCGGCGGCGGTGTCGCTGGCCAACCTCGACATCTTCGAGCGCGAGGGCCTCAACCAGCGCGTGCTCGACAACGAGCAGGCCTTCGGCGACACGCTGCGCAAGCTGCTCGACCTGCCGATCGTCGGCGACGTGCGCGGCGACGGCTACTTCTGGGGCATCGAGCTGGTGCGCGACAAGGGCACGAAGGAGACCTTCGACGCGGCCGCGCGCGAGCTGCTGATCAAGCAGTTCCTGCCGAACGCGCTCATGGACAACGGCCTCTACTGCCGCCCCGACGACCGCGTGAACCCCGTGATCCAGGTCGCGCCGCCGCTCATCTCGGGCCAGGCGGAGTTCGACGAGATGGAGCAGATCCTCCGCGGCACGCTGCAGGACGCCTGGGCGCTGGTGTAGCGGGCGCGCGGCCCGTCCGCCTGACTGTTCGCGATGCGGCGCGTTTCACGCGTTGCGGCGTGACGCGTCGCGCCGACATGCGTGAAACGCGCCGCTTCCCGGAGGTGCCACCGTCGTGAAGCGCCGCACCGCGTGAAACGCGCCGCCCCGGCGCCGGTCCGGCGGACGGGCTGCGAGCCGCGCTCCGCCGATCGGCACTCGGATCCTTCAGACTGTCAGCGCCGCCGCGGCGCCATCAGCCACGGCCGCAGCACCCGCGTCGCGAGCGGCAGCACCCAGTACGCCATGATCGGCGTGAGAACGACGGTCGTCACGAACACCTTCGGCAGCACCGGCACGTGCGCCCACGCCGGGAAGACGGCGCCGAGAAGCAGGTTGAACGCGAGGTTCACGGGGAAGAACCCGACCCAGATGCTGGTGGCCTGCTTCCAGCGGGGAGGGATGACCGCAGGAGCAGCGGAGCCCTCGGCGGCACTGGCCGATCCTGCGCCCTGATCGTCACCCGCCGCAGCGGACACCGGCGCGTCGAACCACCCCTCGATGCCGGTGCGCTTCTCGACCCGCGACTCGGTGACCAGGCCGCGGCCGAGAGCGAGCCAGGTGCGGCGGTCGTCGGAGTTCTCCCACGCGTCGAGCAGCACCGGGTCTGCAAAGCGGTAGAGCATGTGCCACTCGAGCGAATGGCCGTGAGCGCGGACCCAGCCGGAGCCGAGGAATCCCGGGTAGCGGTTGGCGAGGTTCACGCCCGCCTGCACCCAGCGGGTGACCTCGGGAATCCTGTGCTCGTCGACGATGCGGGTGATGGACACGGTGACGGGAAGGGCGCCGGTCGCTTGTGGCGGGGTGGCGGCGTTCCTCGTCTCTTCTGGAGACATGCACCGAGTATCACCCACCCCGGGTTTCGTGCGCGTGACGAACCGGCACGTTCATCCGGCGCCTGTGACGGGACGGCCGGAGCAGTGCACTATTCTCGGACCCATGGCAGACCGACGGAGCGACGAAGTCGATCTCCTCATCGATGCCTGGGCCGGTCAGCTGCCCGAGGTCGACTTCTCGCCGCTCGACATCATGTCGCGGCTGCGTCGCATCTCGCTCCGGCTCAACGGGATCCGCGCGCAGGCCTTCCGCAGCGCCGGCCTCGCCATCTGGGAGTTCGACGTGCTCGCAGCTCTCCGCCGCGCCGGCGAGCCGTTCCAGCTCAGCCCCGCGCAGCTCGTGCGCATCACGATGGTCACGAGCGGCACCCTCAGCAACCGCCTCGACCTGCTCGAAGAGCGCGGCTTCGTCGAGCGCCGTCGCAACCCCGAAGACGGCCGCGGCGTGCTCGTCCACATGACCGACGAGGGGCGCGAGCTCGTCGACGCCGCCATGGTCGCGCTGGTGTCGAGCGAAGACGAGCAGCTCGCCGGGCTGAGCCGGGGCGAGCGCGACGAGCTCATCGAGCTGCTGCGGCGCCTGGGCGACGCCATCCACCTCGACTAGCCGGCGGGCGCAGGAGCACGAGGGTCTCACCCGGCCACGCGTAGCTCGCTCGGCCCCGTCTCCTGGGCCGGCGCCGTGGCGGCGCGTCTCACGCGGGACGGCGCGTTTCACGCGCGGCGGCGCCGCACGACGATGGTAGCTCCGGGACGCGGCGCGTTTGACGCACGACGGCGCGACGCGTCACGCCGCAATGCGTGAAACGCGCCGCATCGCGAGCGGGGCGCCCCGACGCCCGCGCCCTACGCGCGGTCGGGCGTTGCCAGCGACAGGATGCCGGCGGACAGGATCGTCGCCGTGTCGGCCGGCGCGTGCGTGACCACGCGCACCGCGGGCGAGCCGCCCTCGACCGGCACGGTGTGCCCGCGCTCGTCGCCCGACGTGCCGACGTCGACCCCGACCGACCGCACGATGTCGGGCACGACGTCGCCGGTGGCGATGGCGACGGCCAACGGGTCGTGCAGCGACGACCGGCGCTCGGCGAAGACGGTCTCGTAGAAGTCGAGATAGGTGGTCAGCATGCCGGCGAGCGCCGAGTGGAAGCCGGTGCCGACCTCGGCGAAGGCGGCCTGGTGACCCTCGTCGAAGTGGTGCTGCATGGTGACGTCGAGCGGCACGAGGGTGAGCGGCCAGCCGGCCTTCACGACGATCGCAGCGGCGTCGGCGTCGTTGTAGACGTTGGCCTCGGCGACCGGCGTGACGTTGCCGGGCACCCAGAGCGCACCGCCCATGACGGTGACGTTCTTCACGAGACGGGGCAGCGCCGGCTCGAGCTGGAGCGCGAGCGCGAGGTTGGTCAGCGGGCCCACGGCGACGACCTCGAGCTCGCCGGGGAACTCGTGCGCGAGCGCCACGAGCATCTCGGCGGCGCTGCCGTCGGCGACCGAGACCGACGCGTCGGGGATCTCGACGTCGCCGATGCCGTTCCGGCCGTGGATGTGAGGGACGTAGCCGTCGTACTCGCCGGCCAGCGGGTCGGTCGCGCCGACGGCCACGGGGATGTCGGTGCGGCCGGCGAGCTCGAGGAGGGCGAGAGTGTTGCGTGCTCCTGCTGCGGCATCGATGTTGCCCGAGACGGTGCCGATGCCCTTCAGGTCGATGCCGGGCTGGGCGAGCAGGAGGGCGAGCGCGAGGGAGTCGTCGATCCCCGTGTCGCAGTCGAAGTAGAACGGCGCGGGCGCAGGCGAATCCATGACTCAACGTTAGTGGAGAGAGCATGCTGACTACATGGCAACGGTCGTCGACGATCTTCGCCAGACGTTCGACACGGGCCTCACGAAGCCGTACGCCTGGCGCGTCGCGCAGCTGCGCGCCCTGAGGGCTCTGCTCGTCGACCGGGGCGACGAGATCGAGCGCACCCTGTGGCTCGACCTGCACAAGAACGGCGACGAGGCGCGGCTCACCGAGATCGACGTGGTGGTCGCCGAGATCGACCACACGCTCAAGCACCTGCGCGAGTGGCTCCGGCCGACGCGGGTGCCGGTCCCGTTGCTGGTCGCCCCGGCGACGGCCCAGGTCGTGCGAGAGCCGCTCGGCGTCGTCCTGATCGTCGCGCCGTGGAACTATCCGGTGCAGCTGCTGCTCGCCCCGCTCGTCGGCGCCCTGGCCGCAGGCTGCGCGGTGGTGCTGAAGCCGAGCGAGCTGGCTCCTGCGACCTCGGCGCTTCTCGCACGCCTGGTCGGCGAACTGCTCGACGGCCGGGCCGTGCGCGTCGTCGAAGGCGGCGTCGACGAGACCACCGCGCTGCTCGAGCAGCGGTTCGACCACGTCTTCTTCACGGGGTCCGAGCGGGTCGGCAGGATCGTGTACGCCGCCGCGGCGAAGCAGCTCACCCCGGTCACGCTCGAGCTGGGCGGGAAGTCGCCGGTCTGGGTCGACGACACCACCGACCTCGAAGTCGCCGCGCGACGCATCGCCTGGGCGAAGTTCATGAACGCCGGGCAGACCTGCGTGGCGCCCGACTACCTGCTCGCCACCGAGTCCGTCGCGGCGAGGCTCGTGCCGCTGATCGGGGCGGCGGTGCGGCGGTTCTACGGCGACGATCCGCGCGCGAGCACGAGCTACGGCCGCCTCGTGAGCGACGAGGCGTTCGAGCGGCTGTCGGGACTCCTGCGACCGATCCAGCAGGGCGCAGGAGCAGCGAGACTCGCCCTCGGCGGAGACTCCGACGCCGCGACCCGCTACCTCGCCCCCACCGTGGTGACCGGGGTGACGTTCGACGACGAGCTGATGGCCGCCGAGCTGTTCGGGCCGATCCTGCCCGTGGTCACGGTCGCCTCGCTGGACGACGCCCTCGAGGCGATCCGCTCTCGGCCGAAGCCGCTGGCCCTGTACGCGTTCACCGAGGACGACCGGTCGCGTCGCAGGATCCTCACCCTCACCTCCTCGGGAGCAGTCGCGTTCAACGCCCCCAGCGCGCACCTCGCGGTGCCCGGCCTGCCGTTCGGAGGGGTCGGCCCCAGCGGCATCGGCGCGTACCACGGCGAGCGGAGCCTCGACGTCTTCAGCCACGAGAAGGCGGTGCTCTCGAAGCCGCTGCACCCCGACACCCTCGCGGTGGCGTATCCGCCGTTCACGGCGCGGAAGGACTCGGTGGTGCGGAGGGTGCTCGGGCGGCTGCGCTAGCCCTCACTCGTCGTCCGCTGTTGTCGTAACAAGCACGACACGGGTGTTCGATAGTGTGAGTGACCGTACGCCTGACCCGAAGGGATTCCGCATCCGTATGACCACGAGTGAAGGGTCCCGGCGCTTCGACGGGTTCAGCCGCGACGACGTGCGCGACGCAGTCGACGCCGACCTCCGCGAAGACGTCTCGTTCCTCGGCAACCTCCTGGGCCGCGTCCTCACCGAATCGGGCGGGGCAGACCTGTTCGACGACGTCGAGCGCGTGCGGCGAGCGGTCATCGACGCCTACGAGGGCTCGCCCGACGCGTCGCTCGCCGAGGCACAGCGGCTGGTCGACGCACTCGACCAGGCTCGCGCCGAGCAGGTCGCCCGCGCCTTCACCTGCTACTTCCACCTCTCGAACCTCGCCGAGGAGCACCACCGCGTGCGCGTGCTCGAGCAGCGCGGCGCCACCGCGGGCACGGCGTCCGACTCGCTGCCGGAGACCCTCGCGCAGCTCGTCGACGAGGTCGGCGCCGACGAGGCCCACCGTCGTCTCGCCGAGCTCCGCTTCCACCCGGTCTTCACGGCGCATCCGACCGAGGCCCGACGCCGCGCGGTGTCGGCCACGATCCGGCGGATCAGCGACCTCATGACGGCCCGCGACCAGGCCGCGAATCCGCTCGAGTCGGCCGACATCGAGCGTCGCCTCCTCGAAGACATCGATACGCTCTGGCGCACGTCGCCCATCCGCACCACGCGCCCGACACCGCTCGACGAGGTCCGCACGGCGATGAACGTCTTCGACCAGACGCTCTTCGAGGTCGTACCTCGCGTGTACCGCCTGCTCGACGACCGCCTGCAGAACGGCGACGCCGGGCTCAAGCCGACCGTCTCGCCCGCGTTCCTGCGACTCGGCTCGTGGATCGGCGGCGACCGCGACGGCAACCCGCACGTGACGGCCGAGATCACCGAGCAGGCCGCCGGCATCGCGGCCGAGCACGTCCTCCGGGGCCTCCACCGGGCCACCAGCAGGATCGGGGCGACCCTCACCCTCGACGAGGCCGACACCCCCGCCTCCCCCGCACTGGCCGCCCTCGCCGCCGAGCAGGAGGCCCTCTCGCCCAAGGTCGCCGCCGGCATCGGCCTCCGCTCACCGAACGAGACGCACCGCCGCGCGCTGCTGTTCATCGCCGCGCGCATCCGCGCGACGCGGAAGGGCTCGGCGCTCGCCTACTCGGCGCCCGAGCAGCTCCTCGAGGAGCTCCGCATCGTGCAGCAGTCGCTCCGCGAGGCGGGCGCCCACCGGAGCGCGAACGGAGAGCTGCAGAACCTCGTGTGGCAGGTCGAGACGTTCGGCTTCCACCTCGCCGAGCTCGAGGTGCGCCAGCACTCGCAGGTGCACCGCGCCGCTCTCCGCGACGCCCGCGCGGCTCTCGCCGAGCACGGCTCACTGGACGCCGAGGGCGTCTCGCTCGAGCCGATGACCATCGAGGTCCTCGCGGTCTTCCGGGTCATCAAGGGGCTGCAGGAGCGCTACGGCGTCCGGGCCGCGAGGCGCTACATCATCTCGTTCACTCAGTCGTCGGAGGACATCGCCACGGTCTTCGAGCTGGCGCGCATCGCCGCGGGCGACGGCGAGCCTCCGGTGCTCGACGTGATCCCGCTGTTCGAGACGTTCGCCGACCTCAACGCGTCCACGCGGATCCTGCAGGAGGCCGTCGAGACCGCCGACGTGCAGGCTCGCCTGGCTGCCACGGGCCGCAAGCTCGAGGTCATGCTCGGCTACTCCGACTCGTCGAAGGACGTCGGCCCGGTGTCGGCGACCTTCGCGCTCGACGACGCCCAGGGCCGCATCGCCCGATGGGCCGACGACAACGACATCGAGCTCACCCTCTTCCACGGCCGCGGAGGCGCGATGGGCCGCGGCGGCGGACCGGCCAACGAGGCCGTCATGGCGCAGCCGCCTGGATCGGTGGACGGCCGCTTCAAGATCACCGAGCAGGGCGAGGTCATCTTCGCCCAGTACGGCAACAAGACCATCGCCGCCCGCCACATCGAGCAGATGGCGGCCGCGACGCTCATGTCGTCGGCTCCGTCGAACGAGGAGCGCACCTCGTCGGCGGCCACCCGGTTCGCCCCGCTCGCGGCGACCATGGACGAAGCCTCGCGCGCCGCCTTCTTCGGCCTGGTCAAGGCCGAGGGCTTCGCGCAGTGGTTCGCCCAGGTCACGCCGATGGAGGAGGTCGGGCTCCTCGCGCTCGGCTCCCGCCCCGCGCGCCGCGGCCTGTCGGTGTCGTCGCTCGAAGACCTCCGGGCGATCCCGTGGGTGTTCGCGTGGTCGCAGGCGCGCATCAACCTCGCCGGATGGTTCGGCCTCGGGTCGGCGCTGGAAGCCGTGGGCGACGTCGAACTCCTGCGCGACGCCTACGCCTCGTGGCCGGTCTTCGGCGCCATGATCAAGAACGTCGAGATGTCGCTCGCCAAGACCGACGACGCGATCGCCCGTCAGTACCTCGCGCTCGCCGGCCGGGACGACCTCGCCGAGCTCGTCCTGGACGAGATGGCGCGCACCCGCGACTGGGTCGTGAAGACCTCGGGCCACGACGACGTGCTGGGCGACCGGCCCGTGCTGTCGCGCGCGGTGCGCCTGCGTTCGCCCTACGTCGACGCGCTGTCGCTGCTGCAGCTGCGGGCTCTCCGTGGGATCCGGGCGAACACGGCCGAGAAGGACCCGACGGACTCGGACCACCAGCTGCTGCTGCTCACCGTCAACGGAGTGGCCGCCGGCCTTCAGAACACCGGCTGATCCGGTCGGCGGCGCTGTCGCCTCAGCGGCGGCCGAGGCGGCGTTCGCCGCCGGAGCCGGTCTGGTAGGGCAGCTTGTAGTGCTCGAACACGGCCGGCTCGGCCGCGGCCTCGAGCTCGCCGTCGGTGGGGATCGACGGGGCGTCCTTGATGAGCTTCTTGCCGTACTTGACCTTGAGCCACTTGGGGCCGACGACCGCGTCGTTCAGCGGCACGAAGAGGAGCTTCCGGTCGATGAGGCCCGCCTGCACCGTCGCGAACGCGGGGGTGTCGGTCGCCGTGTCGAAGTAGACGCTCTCGAGCGTGCCGACCTTGTCGCCGTCCTGGTCGAGGACGCTCTCGCCGATCCAATCGCGCAGATTCTCAGCCTCGAACACGGTGCCTCCATTCGCGTCGGGCTCCGTGCCCGCTCCGCTCCGGTCGACGGTAGTCCGCCCGCGGGCCTGTCGCGCGGGGGTCAGCGGGCGTGATCGGCCAGGATCTGGTCGACGTCGATCCGCTTCATGATCTCGGCCCAGTCGATGCCCCGCGCGGCCTCCGCCTGAGACTCGTCGGCGAAGGCCTTGCCGTTCCGGTGCATGGTCACGCCATACGGCGCCAGCCGGTTGACCTCCTGCAGGATCGCGTCGTCCACGGCCTCCGAGTCGAAGTCCGCCCCGATGGTGGCCAGGTAGTCGGCCGAGAGGGTGTACGAGACGTAGCCGACTTCGACGGGTTCGGGCATTCGAGGCTCCTTCGTACGACACAACGCGACACCTGCGACAGTACGCCGCGTCGCAGGTGTCGCGAAGTGTCGCGGGAGGAGCCCGCCGGCGATGTCGGTGGCTGCGCGTAGCCTGCCCGCGTGAATCCCTCCGAGAACTCCGCCGGCGCCGCCGCCGACATCCGCTGGTCGGGCCAGCGCGTCGACGCCGTCGAGGCCGGCGCGCTGCCAGGGCTCGAGCGAGTCAGCGGCCTGGTGCGCAGCGTGCGGACGCCCGAGTTCGCCGGCATCACCTTCCACGAGGTGCTCGCGAAGTCCGCCCTCAACCACGTGCCCGACACCGCGAGGATGCTGCCCGGCGAGTGGACCATCAACCCCTACCGCGGCTGCTCTCACGCCTGCATCTACTGCTACGCCAGACCGACGCACGAGCACCTCGGCATGGGTCTCGGCACCGACTTCGAGACGCAGATCGTCGTCAAGACGAACGTCGCCGAGGTGCTCCGCACCGAGCTGGCGAAGAAGCGCACGCTGCCCGACCGCGTCGCACTCGGCACCAACACCGACCCCTACCAGCGGGCCGAGGGGCGCTACCGCCTCATGCCGGGGATCATCGAGGCCCTGGCGGGGGCCGGTGTCGACTTCTCGATCCTGACCAAGGGGTCGCTGATCCGTCGCGACCTCGACCTGCTGGTGCAGGCGAGCCGGAAGGTCGACGTGCAACTGGGGCTCTCGATCGCGGTCGTCGACGACGAGCTGCAGCACCTCATGGAGCCGGGCACGCCGAGCGCTTCGGCCCGGCTCGCGACCGTGCGGGCGATCCGCGACGCGGGGCTCGACTGCACTGTGTTCGCCGCGCCCTTCCTTCCCGGCCTCACCGACTCGGCCGAGCAGATCGACGAGCTGCTCGCCGCGATCGAGGGCGCCGGCGCCACCAACGTCCTGCCGACGCTCCTCTACCTCCAGCCGGGCGTCAAAGAGCTCTACCTCGCCTGGGTCGACCGCGAGCACCCGCACCTGTCGGCGGGCTACCGGCGCATCTACCGCGACGGCACTCGAGCGTCACGCGAGTACGCGGGCGAGTTCCACGCGAGACTGAGGCCGGCGATGCTCCGCCACGGTTTCCGGCTGCCGGGGCCCGAGGTGCACGATCTGTTCGCGTTGCACGGTCGGCGCGGCAAGGGTTCCGAGGCTCCTGCGCCCAGGGCCGCGGCACCGACGCTGTTCTAGGCGCGCGACTCGGTGGCCGCGAAGACCTCTTCGACGCGGTCGCCGTGCTTCTTGACCGGCCGCACGTCACCCACGATCGGCACGGCCTTGCGGTAGGCGAACCAGGCGTAGCGCGAGACGAAGTGCGCCATCGTCGTGATGCGGTTGCTGTTGCCGAGGAGGCTGTAGATGTGGATCAGGATCCACGTGTACCACGCCGGCACGCCGGTCAGCGTGATGCCGCCGCGCAGCTGGGCGACGGCCGCGTGCCGCCCGATCGTCGCCATGGTGCCGCGGTCGTGGTAGCGGAAGGTGCGCGTCGGCTTACCCTCCAGGATCCGCTGGATCTGCTCGGCCACGTGCACGCCGCCCTGCAGCGCCGGCTGCGCGAGCTGGTCGAGCGGCTTCGGCGTGAGCGCGATGTCGCCGACGGCGAAGATCCGGTCGTGGCCCTTCACGCGCAGGTCGGAGCCGACCAGGATCCGGCCGCCCTGCCCCTGCTCGAGACCCCACTCGTTGACCTCGCCGTGGGCGGTGACGCCGGTCGCCCAGATGACCAGCTCGCCCGGGATCACCTCGCCGTCCGTCGTCTTCACCCCGTCGGCGAGCACCTCGGCGACACCGGTGTTCAGCCGGAGCTCGACACCACGGCGCCGCAGGCTCTCCGCCGCGTACCGGCGCAGGCGCGGTGCGAACGGCTTGAGCAGCTCGGCGCTGCGGTGCACGAGGGTGATCGTGATGCTCTTGCGGTCGATCTCGGGGTAGGCCGTGACGAGGGCCTGGTCGCGGAGCTCGGCGAGAGCGCCGGCCATCTCGACGCCGGTCGAGCCGCCGCCGACGATGACGACGCGGACCTCGGTCGTGTTGCCCTCGCGTACGGCGGCCTTCTCGAGCTGGGTGAAGAGCTCGTCGCGGATCCGGAGCGCCTGCGACCTGGAGTACATCGACTTCGCGTACTGCTTGGCGCCCGGCGTGCCGAAGTAGTTGGTGTTGACGCCGTTGGCGAGCACGAGGGCGTCGAACGAGATCTCCTCGCCGTCGGCCAGCGTGATGACGCGGTTCTCGGTGTCGATCCGCTTGAGGAGGCCGTGCTGGAAGTTCGCGTTCGGCTGACGGTTGCGCAGACTGCGGAGGAAGTACGTGACATCGCCGGCGTTGAGGCCGCCCGTGGCGACCTGGTACATGAGCGGCTGGAACATGTTGTAGACGTGGCGGTCGATAAGCGTCACACGGACCGGTGCGTGCTTCAGCGCCTTGAGAGTGGCGATGCCGGCGAAGCCGCCCCCGACGATGACGACGTGCGGACGGGTGTCGCCCGGGGACCCCTGCGTCGCGCTGTCTCGCAGTTCGCTGCCGGCCTGTGGCGTCATTCCCGATTCCCGTTCTCTCGCGGAACCGGGCGCGGGCTCGCTTCGTCGGCGGACCGTCCCGGTTCGTCGTCGTTGCCCGAACGGCCCGCGGATCGCGCAGGCCGCCTCCAACCTAGTCCTGTGCCGCCCGCCCCCGAAATCCCCTGGACAGGCGCCAGGAGGAGTTGAGGTACGCGAGCGCGACGAGGCCATCGGCGACGATCGTGACGGCGGTCGACGATGCTCTTGCGAGACTCACGGCGCCCATCAGCGCCGAGATCCCGAACAGGGCACCCAGCACCCACCCCGCAGTGGCCCTGCCCGTCATGCGCCACCAGACTCGTGGCGCCTCGACCGGCTCGGCAGAGGCGCGGAACAGGCGGGTGCCGAGCCCGACGACAAGGAGAGTCGACAGGGCGCTGCCGACGAGACCCCAGTCGTCTCCGAGTCCGAATTGCAGGAGCAGGACGACGAGGAACATGGTCAGACCCGCTGCGACGAGATAGGACGCCTTGCCCCCGACACTCGTGATTCTCCATGCCCGGGAGCTGGTCTTCATGACGGTTCGTGTCCTTTCCGGCACCATCGCCGGTCGCGTGACTCGGATTGCGAACCAATATTCACATATTAACCAATACGAAACAAACCCCAAAAAAAGCTATTGACAGTAGCCGTATGGCTAACTACATTAGCCATCATGAACGCGACAGAGAACCGAAGCACCACCCGCTTCCTCCAGCGCCCCGAGGGGCGCATCGCCTACGAGACGCAGGGCACCGGCCCTGTCGTCCTGATGATCCCCGGCATGGGCGACATCCGCTCGACCTTCCGCTTCCTCGCGCCGGCCGTCGCCGAGGCCGGCTTCACCGCCGTCACCGCCGACCTCCGCGGGCACGGCGACAGCGACACCAGCTTCACGAGTTACGGCGACGAGGCGACAGCCGACGACACGATCGCCCTGCTCGAACACCTCGGCCGCCCGGCCGTGCTCGTCGGCAACTCCATGGGCGCCGCGGTGTCGGTCATCGTCGCCGCACGTCGCCCCGAGCTGGTCCAGGGTCTCGCGATGATCGGGCCGTGGGCCCGCGACCCGCAGAACCGGTCGGGTCTCGCCCTGCTCCTGTTCCGTGCGATGCTCGCCCCCGCGTGGGCTCGCCCGGTCTGGAACTCCTACCTGCCGAGCCTCTACAAGGGCACCAAGCCGGTCGACTTCGACGCGTACCGCACCGACCTCTCGGCCGCCCTCAAGCGCCCGGGCCACGCGAAGGCGTTCTCGCAGACGACTCACACGACGCACACGCTGTCCGGTGAACTCATCGCGAGCGTCCACAAGCCCGCTCTCGTCGTCATGGGCGCGCTCGACCCCGACTGGCCCGACGCACCCGCCGAGGCCGCGTGGGTCGCCGGGCAGCTCGGCGCCGAGACCCTCATCGTCGACGACGCCGGCCACTACCCGCACACGCAGCGGCCCGAGGTCGTGCACCCCGCGATCGTCTCGTTCCTGCACGGGCTGCACCTCGGTGCCTAGGGCGGGCCTCAGCGCCGACGTGGTGACAGCCACAGCGGCCGACCTCGTCGACGAGCTCGCGCGATCGGGCGCAGGAGCAGAGGCGCTCACCCTCGCCGCCGTGGCCGACCGCCTCGGCGTGAAGATCCCGTCACTCTACAAGCACGTGGCCGGCCTCCCGGCCCTGCAGCGCGGCCTCATGCTGCGGGCGAAGCTCTCTCTGGGAGACGCCATGCGGAGCGCCGCGGTGGGCCGGTCGGGCGACGACGCGGTGGCCGCGGTCGCTCACGCCTACCGGGGGTGGGCGGCGGAGCACCCCGGGCAGTACTCGTTCACGTGGGCGGCCGGGGATCCTGCCGACGAAGCGAACCTCGAGGCGAGCGAGCGGGTGCTGACCCTGATCGTGGCGATGCTCGGCGCCTACGACCTCTCGGGCGACGATGCTCTCGACGCGATCAGGTTCTTCCGGGCGACGCTGCACGGATTCGTGTCGCTCGAGACCGGCGGCGGGTACGGCATGCCGCTCGACATCGATCGCAGCTTCGAGCGGCTGGTCGCCGCGACCGTCGCCGCCCTGCGGGCCTGGGGTCGCACCGCCTGAGTGCGCCGTGCGCCGACCGAATAGCCTGCGTGCATGAGCGACTCTCATTCGCTGTCGGCCGTGCCGGGTGCCGGTCCGGCCGATCCGCGGACCGCTGCCGCGCGGACGCAGGCCACGGTTGATCGCATCCACGACGCGCTGACCGACGGCGTCCGGGTGAGGATCATCTCTGTCCAGATGCTGGCCGTGATCCTGGGGGCGCTGATGGGATCGCTCTCGATCACCCTGAGCCTCGGCTCGCGGCACGTCCGGCTGGTCGTCGTCGATGCTGCTCTGGTCGCCGCCTCGGTCGTCGTGGGACTCGCGTCGTGGGCGAGGGCCCGGCGCGAGCATCGACTCCAGCCTCAGGTGCCGCGACCGCGCTCGGAGACCCTCTGGGCCTTCCTGTCACCGGACGAGCGACGCCGATTGACCCGTCAGATCCGCGGTCGCGAGTCCGTGGACGCCGAGTGGCGCGAGCTCGTCCGTCTCAGCATCGCCTTCAGCAGGGCGACCAATCGCGCCGCCTGGCCCACGCTTTTCTCCATGGGACTCTGGTATTGCGCGCTCGCCCTCGTGCTCGGCTGGGAATGGTTCGTCGTGCTCGGTGCGCTCGTGGTTCTCCTGACCGTCGGCTCGCGCATCGAGTCGACGCGGTGGAATCGCGCTCTCCGCAGCATCGAGGCGGACGAGGCCGCTTCGGGGCACGGCGGCGGCTGACCGCGAACCGGGGCGCGAGCGACATGCCACCCTAGGGGCATGGAACTGCTCATCATCGGCGTCCTCGGCCTCGTCGCCATCGCCGCCGCGACGGCGTTCGAGCCCCGGATAGGCATCGCCACGCCGCTGCTGCTGACCCTGCTCGGCATCGGCGTGAGCCTCCTGCCGATCTCGCAGGGCCTGCACGTCGACCGGATCGACCCGGAGTGGATCCTGGCAGGGGTCCTGCCCCCGCTGCTGTACTCGTCGTCAGTGGCGATGCCGACGATGAACTTCCGGCGCGAGTTCGGTGCCATCGGCGGGCTGAGCGTGGCGCTCGTGATCGTGTCGGCCGTGCTCCTGGGCCTGTTCTTCCACCTCGTGATCCCGGGGCTGCCGCTGGCGTGGGCGATCGCTCTGGGGGCGATCATCAGCCCGACCGACGCGGTGGCGACCGGCATCATCAAGAAGGTCGGGGTCTCGTCGCGTGTCACGGCGATCCTCGAGGGCGAGAGCCTGCTCAACGACGCGACCGCGCTGGTCACCCTGAAGTCGGCGATCGCCGCCGTGGCCGCCGGTTTCCAGTTCGGCGGCGCGATCGGCACGTTCGCGTACTCCGTCGCCGTGGCCGTGGCGATCGGGTGGGCCGTCGGCCTCCTCAACCTCTACACGCGGCGTCGGGTGCAGGATGCGACGGTCAACACGGCGATCTCGATCGCGGCGCCCTTCGTGGCCTCGATCCCCGCAGAGATGCTGCAGGCGTCCGGTCTCGTGGCGGCCGTCGTCGCCGGGCTCGTGACGGGCACCCTCGCGCCGCGTCTGCTCTCCCCGCAGCACCGGCTCTCCGACGCGCAGAACTGGCGCACGATCGAGCTCGTGCTCGAGGGCGCGCTCTTCCTCGTGACGGGGCTGCAGATGACGGGGCTCGCGGCGAAGCTGTCGGGCGAGTCGACCGGCGTCGCGGCGGCCATCGGCATCGCGGCGGGGGCGCTGGTGCTCACGATCCTGATCCGGGCCGCGTACGTCGGCCCGCTGCTCTTCCTGCTGCGCAAGAACGCGCAGCGCGGCGAGGCGCTCAAGGAGCGCATCACCAGCATGCAGGCCAAGATCGCCTCCGGCGGCGCGATCACCGCAGACGACCGCATCACCCGCAAGAGCCTCGCCGCCGGCGAGCAGAAGGCGATCGAGGCGCCGGCGAGCGCGACGCCCCCGCAGCCGTCGATCGCGGCCGCGCAGACGTCGGCCACGGCGGGCACGACCGGGTCGCAGGAGCCGGGCGACACCCCCGCCGACGAGTCGCTCCTCCCCTCCCGCGCCGCCCGCCCCGAGCGCCGGGCCCGCACCGACCGCACGCAGCGGGGCGAGGCGCGCATGCCGAGCCCCTCGCGGATGGCGCAGTTCAACGCCCGCCTCCGTCGCGGCCTCGCCGACATCGAGTACTTCCTGCAGGCGCCGCTCGGCTGGAAGGAGGGCACGATCCTCGTCTGGGCCGGCATGCGCGGCGCCGTGACGCTGGCCGCCGCCGAGACACTCGGGGCATCGGCGCCACACCAGGCTCTGCTGGTGTTTCTCGCGTTCGTCGTGGCGGTCGGGTCGCTCCTGCTGCAGGGCGGCACCATCGGCTGGCTGGTCGGCCTGCTCAAGCCGGCGAAGCAGGATCCGGCGCTGGCACTCGACGAACGCACGAAGCTCTTCGAGATGATGCGGTCGACCGCGAACGACGTGCTCGACGGCGCCGATCCGAACACGCTGGACCGCGACGGGCGGCTGAAGATCCTGCACGCCCAGCGCGCGGCCCTGCTCGACGCCCGCGACGACGGCACCTTCTCGGCCGACATGCTCGGCTACGTGCTCGAGTCGCTCGATGCGGACGAGATCGCGATCTCGATGCGCGGCGGCCCCGGCACGTAGTCGGCCCCGACGCATGAACGCCCCCGAGCGACCTGCACCTCTCGCAGCGCGAGGCGGTGAGGTCGTTCGGGGGCGTTCAGTCGATCAGATCCCGGTACGACGGGGGCCCGGCGCCTCGCGGCGGAAGCGGCGCATCAGCACGAGCACGAAGCCGAGCAGGATCCCGCCGAAGCCGATCATCAGCATTCCCGACACGCCACGGCTTCCCGTGAAGGCGAGGGAGCCGGGCTTCGGTGCGGCGCCGCCCGAGGCTGCCACCGGGGTGGGGTCGGATCCTGCGGCCGCGGGGGTTCCGGGCTTCGGGATGACGACCGTGATCGTCGCGCTGACCAGCTGGTCGGCCGAGTCGGACACCTGGTAGCCGATGGAGGCCGAGCCGGTGAACTTCGCCACGGGGGTGAAGGTCACCTGGCCGTCGACCACCGCGAAGGTGCCCTTGCCGGGGATCGTGAACGCGTTCACGGCCGTGCCGGTCGACGGGTCGATCAGCTGCAGGGTCGTCGGGTCGAAGTTCGCGCCCGCCGTCGGGGTGTCGCTGTTCAGCGGCGCGATGGTGACCTTCTGGCCCGGCTTGCCGTGCACCGTGACGCTCTTCGCGGTCGCCGCGGCGAGCACGTTGATCGTGGCGGTGGCGGTCGTCACCTGGCCGTCCGCGTCCGTCGCCGTGTAGACGAAGGAGTCCTGGCCGGCGAAGCCCTTGTCGGGCGTGTAGGTGTACGAGCCGTCGGGGTTCACCGTGACCGTGCCGTGTTTCGGCGCCGTCTTGAGCGCGGCGGTGAGGCCGGAGCCCGAGTCGTTCGCCAGCAGGCCGTTCGCGGCGGAGACCGTCACGGTGTGGCCGGCGATGGTCTGCTCGGTGTCGCTCGTCGCCACCGGGGTGACGTCGACCGTGACCGTGGCGTCGGCCGTCTGGCCGTCCTGGTCGGTGACCGTGTACGGGATCGTCTCGGTGCCCGAGAAGCCCGGCTTCGGCGTGTAGACCAGCTGGCCGGCGCCGCTGATCGTGGCGGTGCCGCCCTTCGACGGGGTGCCGACCGCGGTGACGAGCAGCGCGGTGCCGTTGTCGTTCGAGAGCACGCCCGGCGACTTCAGCGTGAGCGTCGAGCCCGAGCCGATCTTCTCCGAGTCGTTCGTCGCCGTCGGGGTGACCATGATGTTCACCTGACCGGTCGAGACCTGCCCGGACGAGTCGGTCACCCGGTAGGTGAACGAGTCCGTGCCGGAGAAGCCCTTGGCCGGGGTGTAGGTGTACGAGCCGTCGGCCTTCACCACCACGGTGCCGTGCTGCGGCGCCTGGTCGAGCGACGGGGTGAGCCCCGAGCCCGAGGCGTTCTTCAGCAGCCCGTTCTGCGCGGTCACGCCGTAGGGCGAGCCGGCCGGGACGGTCGCGGTGTAGTCCGCCGCCTGGTCGCCGACGATGATCGTGACGGTCGCCGTCGCCGTGAGGCCGGAGGCGACGGTGGCCGTGTAGCCGAAGCTGTCGGTGCCCGAGAAGCCGTTGTTCGGCGTGTAGAGGTATGAGCCGTCCGACTGCTTGGTCAGCGTGCCGTGCGAGACCGCCGGGTTCGTGACGCCGGTGACCGTGAGGCCCGTTCCGAGGTCGTTGCCCAGCAGGCCGGTCTGGCCGGTGACCGCGATCGGCAGCGCCGTGTTCGCGGGGGTCGAGTACGAGTCGTTGACGCCCTTCGGGTTCACGGTCACGATCACGTGGCCGGTGGTCGAGAGGCCCGAGGCGTCGGTCACCGTCACGGGGATCGTGTCGACTCCCGAGAAGCCGGGGGCCGGAGTGAAGTCGAACGTGCCGTCCGATCCGACCGTCACCGTGTTGCCGGCGGGGGTCGTGACCTGGGCACCAGGAGCTCCGGAACCGTTCACCGCCGTGACCGTGAGGCCCGTGCCGATGTCGCCCGACAGAACGCCCGGGGTGTCCAGGTGGGCCGGAGACCCGGCGAGCCCGGTGGCCGTGACGTCCTTCGCCACCGGCGTCACGTCGATCGAGACCGTGGCCGTGACGACCTGGCCCGACCGGTCGGTCGCGCTGTAGGTGAAGGAGTCCTTGCCCGAGAAGCCCGAGGCCGGGGTGTAGGTGTAGGAGCCGTCCGCGGCGAGCGCCACGGTGCCGTGCGCGGCCTGGGTCGCCAGGGCCGCCGTGAGCGAGGTGCCCTCGTCGTTGGCGAGGACGCCGCTGGCCTGCGCGACGGTCAGCTTCTGACCGGCGGCCGTGGTGGCGGTGTCGTTCTTCGCGACGGGGGCGACGGTCACGTCGACGCTGGCGGTCGACGTGTTGCCGGCCTGGTCGGTCACCGTGTAGGTGAACGTGTCGGGGCCGGAGAACCCGGCGGCCGGCGTGTAGGTCACCGATCCGTCGTTGTTCAGGGTCGCGGCGCCGTCGGCGGGCTGCGAGACGCCCGTGACGGACAGGCCCGTGCCGAGGTCGTTCGACAGGAGGTCGGACGGCTTCAGGTCTAGGTCGTGGCCCGCGACGGCGTTCGCCGAGTCGTCGGCGGCCTTCGGCAGCACGGTCACGGTCGCCGTGCCGGTCGAGGTGTTGCCCGACTGGTCGGTCACGGTGAAGGTGAAGGTGTCGGTGCCCGAGAACCCGGCGGCCGGCGTGTAGTCGTAGGCGCCGTCCGATCCGAGGGTCACGGTGCCGTTCGCCGGCTGCGACGTCAGGGCGACGGTGAGGCCGGTGCCCGTGGCCTGCGACAGCAGGCCGTCGGTCGAGGAGACGTGGTCGGTCTGACCGGCGGTCGCCGTGGTGCTCGGGGATCCTGCGTCCGGCGTCACCGTGATGGTGGCCGTGGCCGAGCTGGTGCGGCCCTCGGAGTCGGTCACCGTGTAGGTGAACGCGTAGGTGCCCGAGAAGCCGGACTGCGGGGTGTAGGTGACGGTGCCGTTGCCGTTCAGGACCACCTGGCCGAGCGACGGGGCGCCGACCGATGTGATCGACAGGCCCGAGCCGAGGTCGTTGCCCAGGAAGTCGCTCGCGGGCAGCGTGATCGGGGTGACGTCGTTCGTCGACGGGAGCGTGTCGGCGACGGCCTTCGGCGTGACGACCACGGTGACCGTGCCGCTCGCGAGGGTCGAGCCGTCGGTGACCGTGTACGGGAACGTGTCGGTGCCCGAGAAGCCGGTCGCCGGCGTGTACGTGACGGTGCCGTCGGCGTTCAGCTTGGCGCTGCCGTGGGCGGGGGCGCCCACGCTCTGCACGCTGAGGTTCGAGCCGTTGTCGTTCGCCGTGAGGGTCGAGCCGTCGACGGTCTCAGCGATCCCCGAGACGGTCTGCGGCAGGGTGTCGGCGTTCGCCTTGGGCAGGACCGTGATGGTCTCGGTGCCCGTGGTCGTGCTGCCCGAGGAGTCCTTCACGGTGTAGGTGAACGAGTCCGAGCCGGAGTAGCTGGCGCTCGGCGTGTAGTCGAACGAGCCGTCGGAGTTCAGCGTGAGCGAGCCGTGCGAGGGCTGGTCCTTCACCGTCGCGGTGAGGCCGGTGCCCGATGCGCCCGAGAGCACGCCGTGGGCGGCGTCGACGGAGTCCTTGACGCCCGAGGTCGCGGTGGTGCTGCCGGAGCCGGCGGTCGGCGTGATCGGGATCGTCACGGTCGCCGAGCCGGTCGTGCCGTTCGGCGAGTCGGTCACCGTGTACTGGAACGACGCCTGGCCGGAGAAGCCGGCGGCCGGGGTGAAGGTGACGGTCGAGCCGTCGCCCGAGAGCGACACCGTGCCGCCGGTCGCCGAGCCGACCGACGTGATCGTCAGCGACGACCCCTTGTCGTTGGCGAGCAGCGACGACGACGAGATCGAGTCGGCCTGGCCCGCAGGAGCCGAGGAGGCCTGGTCGTCGACGGCCTTCGGCGTGACCGTGATGTGCTCGGTCGCCGTCCCGGTCGACGTGCCGTCGCTCACCGTGTACGAGAACGAGTCGGTGCCCGAGTAGCCGTCGGTCGGCGTGTAGACGAACGAGGTGCCGTCGCCGTTCAGCGTCGCGGTGCCGTGGGAGGGCGTGCCGACGGCGGTGATCGTCAGGTTCGAGCCGGTGTCGTTGGAGAGCGCGGTCGACGAGGGCACCGTCTCGGCCGTGTTGGCGAGGGTCGAGGGGAGGGTGTCGTCGACGGCCTTCGGCTTGATCGTCATGGTGACGGTGCCGGTCGCGGTGTGGTCGCCGCTGTCGGTGACCGTGTAGGTCCAGGTGTCGGTGCCGGAGTAGGTGCCGGTCGGCGTGTAGGTGAAGGAGCCGTCGGCGTTCAGCGCGACGGTGCCGTGGGCCGGCGTCGAGGCGTTCGAGGCGGTGAGGCCGGTGCCGCGGTCGTTGGCGAGGACGCCGTTCCTCGCGTTCACGACGTCGGCGGTGCCGGCCGTGGCCGTGTAGGAGTCGTCGGTCGCGACCGGGCCGACGACGACGGTGACCGTCGCGGTCTTCTGGGTGCCCGAGGAGTCCTGGTCGGTGTAGGTGAAGGTGTCGGTGCCCGCGAATCCGGTGTTCGGGACGTACTGGAACGAGCCGTCGGTCTTGTTCAGGGTCACCGTGCCGTTGGCGGGGCTGGTGTTGCTGACGATCGCGTTGCCGGTGCCGCCGTCGTTGGCGAGGACGCCGGGCGAGGCGACGTTCAGGGTCGTGTTGAGCGGCGTCGAGTAGCTGTCGTTGCCGGCGAAGGTGTGCACGGCGGTGAGCTTGTTGGTGAAGAGGCAGCTGATGTCGGTGTCGGACGAGGTCGGCGTCACCACCGTCGCTGTCGTTCCGTTGCCCGACGTGACGACGTTGTTCTTCGCGTCGGTGCAGGAGTAGGTGGTCGAGTAGTTGGCGAGGCTCGTCGTGCCCGACGGGGTCTCCTTGACCGTGTACGTGTTGCCGCCCGTGACGAGGTTCGAGCCGGCGGTCGCCGACTGCGTGCCCGTGGCCGAACCCGTCGTGGTGGCCTGGTTGCCGTACGAGAGGGTGTTGTTCGAGTCGCCCTGGATCGTCAGCGTGAACTGGTCGCCGGACTGCCAGCGCTGGTCGACGCTCGCCTGGGCCTGGAGGCTGTCGGCGTAGTTGCAGGAGGCGAGGTCGGTCGGGGTGAAGGTGTTTCCCGAGCCGTCGTTGATCGCGTAGGTGTTGACGGTCGTGCCGGTCGACGGGTTGATCTGCTGGACGTTGCCGTTCACGGCGACGTACAGGTAGCCGTTGGTCGAGAAGGCGATGCCGGGGCTCGCGGTCACCGAGCCGAGCTGCGCGATCTTGGTGACTCCTATGGCCGCCGTCGACGAGGTGGTGGGGAGCTTGGCGTTGACGCGGTCGACCTCGTTGCCCGAGACGACGTACAGGGTTCCCGTGGTCGAGAACGCGAAGTCACCGGTCGACGCCTGGTTGAGCGACAGGACGCCGACCTGGCCGATCGCGGTGTTCGTGGTGGTGTTGAAGCCGTAGACGGCGGCGCTGGTCGTGTTGCCCTGCGCGTAGTAGTAGATGCCGGTCGACGGGTCGACGGCGCCGCGGTACGTGTTCGCGGGGACGTACGCGGAGAAGTTCGTGGAGGTGCCGGCGACGGGGTCGTAGCGCACGATGGTGCCGCTGGCGTTCGCCGCGGTCGTGTTCAGCGTCGACCAGGCGTAGGTGCCGTTCTGGGAGATGCCGAGGGCGTTGTTCGAGGGGCTCTGCGACGGCAGCGTCGTCGCCGCGCCGGAGTTCGCCACGATCGACTCGAACGCGCCGGACGAGTTGATGGCGTAGAGGGTGTTCTCATCGCAGGAGAACGCGGAGCCGGCCGCGTTGGCGGTGGCACCGACGACCTGCGTGATCCCGAGGCCCATGAGGAGGGCGCTGGTCACGAGGGCGCCCGCGGTGAGCAGGCGCTTCTTGAGGGGGATTCTGGCTTTGTGATCGGCCATGGCTGGTGGTCCTCGGGGCATCGTGAGGCCGGGAGCCGAGCGGCTGGTAAGACCGCCTCACACGTGCGCTGACCTCTGACCTGAGCAGCAACCGGGTGAACCTCAGGATCGATGATCCGAAATCGGCGACCCCTCCCCCAGTCCCTTTTGGAGTGCCACTCCCACTGGGGCCATCCGATTCGCGCAGCCGCTCCGAACGATGTGCTCTAGTGCCGCAGGATCCGAGACCCGTACCCCGATCGCGTACCCCGGACGACCCCGCCGCTCGCTACGCGCGACGGGTGGGAGTCGTCACGACCTGGCCGGCGAAGGCGAAGCCGCCGCCGAAGCCCATGAGCAGCGCGGGCACGCCCTCGGGCAGTTCGCCGCGGTGCCACGCCTTCGAGAGGCCGAGCGGCACGCTCGCGGCCGACGTGTTGCCCGACTCGACGACGTCGCGCAGCACCCACTTCGACTCGCCGCCGAGCGCCTTCGCGATCGGCTCGACGATGCGCAGGTTCGCCTGGTGGAACGCGAGCACCTCGATGTCGTCCATGCTGTAGCCGGCCTTCTCGACGACCGCGCGAGCGTGCGACTCCGCCTCGGTGATCGCCCACCGGTAGATCGAGCGGCCCTCCTGCGAGAAGCGCTGCGGGTCGCCGTCGACGAGCACGGCGTTGACGAGCTCGGGCACGGAGCCCCAGGTGACCGGCCCGATGCCGGGCTCGTCGGCGGCCTGGACCACCGCTGCTCCGGCGCCGTCGCCGATGAGCACGCAGGTCGAGCGGTCGGTCCAGTCGACCAGCCCCGAGATCTTCTCCGACGCGATCACGAGCGAGGTGCGCGCCGAGCCGGTGCGGATCGACTGGTCGGCGATGGCGCAGGCGAACTCGAAGCCCGAGCAGGCCGTGTTGATGTCGATGGGCGCCGGGCCGTTCATGCCGAGCGCGACGGCGACACGGCCGGCCGCGTAGGGGGTGCGGTCGGTCGCGCTGGTCGAGGCCACGAGCACCTGGTCGACCTCGCCGGGATCGATGCCGGCGTCGGCGAGCGCCGCCCGGCCGGCCTCGATCGCCATGCTCGAGACGGTGTCGGTCTCGGCGGCGATGTGCCGGGTCTTGATGCCGGTGCGGGTCTGGATCCACTCGTCGCTGGTATCGACCATCGTCGACAGCTCGTCGTTCGTGAGGACGCGCTCGGGCTGGTAGTGCCCGAACCCGATGATGCGGCTGCCGGGCGCTGAAAGGGTGGTCATGGTTCGACGGTACGCCGCCGCAGGAGCCGCGAGCAGTCGGGCCACCTCCAACGTTCGGCCGCACGCTTTGTCCGGCCCCGAGAGCCGCCGAGTCGTCAGCCCGCCGACGGCTCCGGCGGCTCCTGCTGCCTGCGCCTCGGCAGGACGGTGCGGATCGCCCCGGTGCGCGCCTCGTCGAACTCGCTGAGCGTGTCGCGGACCCGCGTGAGGAACTCGGCGGCGTCGTCGGGGTCGCGCAGGATCCCGTCGCCGTCGGCGAGCCCCCGCTCGAGCAGGTCGGCGGCCTCCGGCACGGGCGCGTCGAGAGCCGGCTTCGGCAGCCAGCAGGCGGCGAGCGCCGCGTACCCGAGGTCGGCCATGACGCGTTCGGCGCGCTGCCAGTCGGCGAGGGCGGGGTCGTCCTCCGACGCCCGGGCGGCGGCGGTGCCGTTCGTCACCAGCTCGTACTGCAGCTCGCTGCGGTGGGCCATGGTGGTCGCCGAACGGCCGGTGCGCGAGAGGCTGTCGAGGAGGGCCTCGATGGCGGCGACGGTGCGGCGGAACTGGTCGAGAGCGACGCGCTTGGGGATCCTGAGCCCGGTCAGCCAGATCACCACGAGCGACACGGCCGCGCCGATGAAGGTCTGCACGACCCGGTCTCCGGCGAGCGAGAGGCCAGCGGCGCCGCTGAGCCCGTTGCCGATCTCGCTCGAGAGCAGCGCCATCGGGGTGAGGAAGATGACGCCGAGGGCGTAGTTGGCGAGGATCGTCACGTTCATGAGGATCACGAACAGGATCAGCAGCCCGACCTCGACCCACGGCGGCACGCCCAGAAGGGTGATCCCGGCGAAGAGCAGCGAGCCGATCACGGTGCTGATCGCACGGGCGATGGCGCGGCGGGTGACGCTGATGCGCGACATCCACACCTGCACGATGATCGTCGAGGTGAGGATCGACCAGTAGGGGTGGCCGACGCCGACCGCCGACGAGACGAGTCCGGCGACCAGCCCGGCGGCGCCGATGCGCCAGGCCGTGAACCAGGCCACCGACGACAGCCGGAAGCCGTGGCGGGCGCGGAAGCCGAGGGTCAGGCGGCTCTGGAGCTCGGGCGGCGACTCGACCTTGGACGGGTTCGGCCACTTCATCGACGACGCGACGGCGGCCGAGAGGCGGCGGTTGATGACCATCATCGCGGTGTCCATCGTGGTCGAGCGGCGGCCCGCCCGGGCGGCGTGGATCGTGATCCAGGCCCGGTCGAGCGCTTGGTAGGCCTCGGCCCGCGCAGCTCGGAGGATCTTCGTGTCGACGACCTGGCCGTAGGGCCGGACGCTCTCGAACGTGTCGACGGCCTCGCGGGCCTGCGCGATGGCGAGCCTCTCGGGCGAGTGCGGGTCGCGGAGGGCGGCGAGACTCGCGAGGATCGTGGCGAGGACGCCCGCGAGCGCCGTGACCCAGACCACGTGCCAGCCGATCGCTGGGCTCTGCCCCAGGTAGCTGCCGAAGGCCGCCCCGTAGAAGAGCGTGAGCGGGCCGGGGCCCTGCAGCTGTACGAACGTGTAGTACAGGGTCGCCATGACGAGGATGATCGCGACGAGCAGCGGCGTGACGAGCCAGCCCAGCCGCGCACCGGTGACGCCGAGGGCCGTCGAGGCGGTCATCGCCGCGGTGGCGAGCAGCATCGTGCGGATCCGCAGCAGGAGCGGGCGACCGTTCTGCCACTGGGACACCATGGCGCCGAACGACGACACCGCGCCCGCCGTCGGCCCGAGCGCCAGGCAGCAGATCAGCACGACCAGCGCCGACACGATGCCGAACTGCCACCGCATCTCGAGGCGCACGGGGGCGCGCGACGACCGGAAGAGCTCGACGGTCTCGTTGCGGAGCCGGACGAAGCGGAGTGCCATGAGGCTCTCAGGGTAGCGCCGGCGCCCTTCGATCGCGCCGGACGTCCCACCAGGTCCAGAGCCCGATGACGATCGCGCCGACGAAGAGGATCAGCGCCGACCACGCGAGCGCCCCGCGCAACCCTGCGATGGCCCCGAGCACGGCGAGGATGATGCCCGACCCGGTGCGGAACCCGCTCGACACCGTGCTGAACAGGCCGACGATCCGCCCGCGTTCGCCCGGCGGCGCCATGAGCTGCACGATGCTCTGGCTGAACGACATCGACGCCATGTTCGCGACGCCCGCGACGACGAGCGCGACGACCGCGAGCCAGTAGGAGCCGGTGGTCGCGAAGAGCAGGATGAACCCGCCGAAGAAGATGGTCCCGAGCACCGCCGTGAGCACGTTCGGCTTGAGCACGCCGATCGCCTCGAGCAGGAACCCGCCGAGCACCGCCCCGATCCCGTTCGCGAAGAGCAGCACGCCGTAGGCGAGCCCGGCGCTGCCCGCCCCGAGCGCCACGGCGAACTCGGGCATCGACACCTGGATCGCGCCGCCGACGAAGAGCGCCATGAGGCCGGAGAGCACGAGCATGGACACCACCGCGGGCGCGAGCCTCACCTCGCGGATCGTTCGGACGGAACCGAAGATGGCGGCGCCCGGGCCGCCGACCGGCTTGGCTCCTGCCCCCATGGCCACCCCGTCGCGCGTGTGGCCGGTGAAGGGCGTGCGGAAGAGCAGGATCGTCATCGGCAGGTAGAACACGACGTTTGCCCAGATGCCGAAGTGCGGCCCGAGGCCGAGGAGCAGCACCGAGCCGACGGCCGGCCCGAACAGGATGCCGAGCGAGCGGAACGTGGCGTTGAGGCGGATCGCGCCCGGCAGGTCGGCGGGCTCGGCGAAGTCGTGCAACAGCAGCTGCTCGGCGGGCGCCCAGAGCGAGCCCGCGCAGCCGTGGAGCACGAGGAGGACGCACGCCATCCAGACCTGCAGGGTGTCGGTGGCGAAGAGGATGCCCCAGACGACCGAGACGCACATGAACAGCACCTGGGCGATCTGGATCAGTCGGCGGCAGTCGTAGCGCTGCGCCAGCCCGCCGAACGTGACCGAGAGCAGCAGGAACGGCAGCCAGTGACTGATGATCTCGAACCCGGTGAGGGCCGTCGAGTGGAACTTCTGCCAGAGCACCCAGTAGGTGATGACGTGCTCGATGTTGTCGCCCATCATGGCGAGGCCCGCGGCGAAGAGGTACGGGCGTGAGTGTCGGTCGCGCAGGGCGGCGAACCGGGTGGGGGCTGCTGCGGTGGTCATGGCCTTCTTTTCGTTACATGGTGTCTCGAATAGACCGTAGCACAGTTCAGAGACACACTGTCTCGTTATAGTGGTCGCATGCAGACCAAGATCGGCGAGGCCGCGGCTCGGGGGCGCCCGCGGAGCGAGACCGTCCGTCTCGCCGTGCTCATGGCGGTCGACGACCTGCTCGTCGAAGAGGGCTACGAGGCGATGACCATGAAGGGCATCGCCGAGCGCGCCGGCGTCGGCCGCCAGACCGTGTACCGCTGGTGGTCGACGAAGGCCGAGATCCTCTACGAGGCGTGCGTCGTCGACGCCGGTCGCGATCTGGCCGCAGGAGCCGACGACCCAGGCGACCTCGACGCCTTCCGTCGGCGCGTGGCCGGGTTCCTCGCCTCGACCGATGCCGGGGCGTCGTACCTCGCGCTCCTCGCAGCGGCGCAGCTCGACCCGGCGGTTGCCACGCTGATGCGCGGCGGCGATCCGGTGCGGGCGGCGGCGTGCGAGGCGCTGCGGGCCGCGCCTGGCGACGACCCGGACGACATCGACGACGCGGTGGCCGCGTTGCTCGGGCCGCTCGTCTACGCGGCGCTCACGGGCCCCTGACCAGGCGGGTCAGGCGACGAGGGCGCGCTCGAGCGCCGTGGGGAAGACGGGGCGCACGACGGCGCCGCCGAGGCGCGACTGCAGCGTGGCGGCGGCCTCCGCAGCGGCGGCGACCACCGACGCGCCCCGGTCGACGAGCACCCGCGTGCGGACCTCGCCCGACGCCGCGACGCCCCACACTCCGACGACCTCGCCGCCCCACCACAGCGTCGGGCCGAGGTTGCCGTTGCGGTCGTAGTGCCCGTCGGGGCCGCCGGGGAACATCCAGTCGCGGGTCTTGTATCCCATCGGGGTGGGGTCGAGGCACGGGAGGAGGGCGATCGACGGATCGGGAGCGGCGGCAGAGCGATCCTGCGCCCGGATCTCGTCGAGTGACTCGGGCAGCGCGACGCCCGGGCCGGCGTCGCCGAGCGAGACCTCGACGACGGGCAGGCGCGAGAGGGCGGCGCGGACGGCCGTCTTGGTCCAGCCCGTCCACCACTCGAGGTCGGACACCGGGGCCGGCCCGAAGGCTCCCAGCCACGACCGCACGAGCGACACCTGGGCGTCGGCGGTCTCGAGCGCGGGGAGCCCGTCGGGGAACCAGTGCTCGACCGGCTCCCACCGGTGCTGGCGGGTGGTCCACTCCCCCGTGGCCGTGCCCCGCACCATGAGGCCGTCGCAGCTCATCACGACGAGCAGAGAGCTGGTGACGTTCGCCGGCAGGTCGGAGGGCGCGCGGGGCGTGATCGTGGTGCGGAGCCGCGGCTCGTCGGCGCTCAGCTGGACGCCGGTCGCGCTGCCCCGGGCGAGCAGTGCCGCGTGAGCACCTTCCTCGACCGACTCGATCCACTCACCGACGTCGCCCTCGATGGCCGGCTCGGTGCCGTTGCGGGTGAGGCGACTGACCAGCTGACGCCGCAGAGTCGCGGCGAGCGGTCGGCTGACGCCCGCCTGCACGATCGGCACCGTCGCCGTGGGGAACGCGAACAGAGTGCGGCGCATGGCCATCCAGCGCACGAGACTGCGGCGTTCGTACATCGCCTCCTGCAGCCCGGCGATCGTGAGGTCGCGGCCGCGGGCGAGCACCGAGAGGTACACGGTCGCAGGATCCGTGGCATGCAGCCCGACGAGGCTCTCGGCCACCTGCTCCGCACTCTCGGCCCCACCGCCGAGGTGGTGCCGGCGCACGATCAGGGCGCGGCGCTGCTCGGGCGTGACGACGGGAGTGCTCATGCGGCGAACCTACCGGCCCCCTCCGACGCCCGCGGTCGCGAGCCGGCCTCGCCGCGCCGGGCGGCTACGCGGCGGCGGTGACGGGGACGAGCCCGCGACGAGCGGGCCGCAGGCTGACGCGGTACGGCAGCGGCACGACGGTGCCGGCGGGGATGAGCACGCGGCCGTCGTGCGGGTCGCGCAGCGGGAGGTCGCCGGCGAGCAGCGGCACGGTCGTGTAGCCCGCCTCCGCCTCGCGGTGCGAGACGCGCGGCAGGGCGGTGAGGCACAGCGACAGGCCCACGAGACCGAGCAGCATCGCCACCATCGGGGCGATCGCGGCGTCGAAGCCGCCGATGCCGCGCGCGGTGAGGGCGAGCAGCGTGATGACGGTGCCGACGAGGCCGGCCGCGCCGAGCACGGCCGAGACGACGCTGACGAGCACCCAGGTGTACGCGGGCAGACCGCGGACGAGGCCGGTGGTCGGGTTCACGGGGTCCTCCAGGGGGTACGGCCGGTGCGCCGGCGACGGGTGGGGCTGGCAGGGGCGGGGCGCAGGATCCTGCGACTCGGCTCCCAGCGTACGAACGGCCGGCATTCGGCCACGAGTCCGCCTTCGGGTGCCACCAGCACGGGGGGACGCGGGGGCGAACCCCTGCCAGACTGGTGCCACCGAACGAAAGGCAGCACCAGCATGGACGAGCGCATCGCGAACGCGTGGGACGACGTCACCGTCGAACTGAGCCAGGACGAAGACGACGACGTCACGGTCACCGACGAGGGCCTGACCGTCGACGGCAACCTCTTCGCCTACCTCGAGGGCGAGCTGCTCGTGATCCAGCTGCCCCAGGCGCGCGCCGACGACCTCGTGTCGCGCGGCATCGCCTCCCGCCACGCCGACGGAGGCGACTGGGTGACGATCGCCGACCCCGAGCTGTGGCTCGAGCTGGCCGGCGAGAGCCACGCGTTCGTGGGTGAGCCCGCGGTCGGCGGGCAGTCGTAGGTCTCGTTACGCCGTGGCGGCGTCCGCCGGCTTCGCGACGGCGGGCCCGGCGGGCCCGCGACGGCGCGCGCGCCATGGGCGCCACGCGAGCGGCAGACTGACCGGAGTGCGTCGCGCCACGGTCGAGATGCCGTAGGCGAGCAGCACGACGATCACGTAGCAGACCAGCGTGAGCCACGGCGTCGGCACGTGCCCCTCGACCCAGTCGTCGCCGACGAACAGCATGAGCCACAGGATCATCGGGTGCGCCAGGAAGATCCCGAAGGAGCGGTCCGACACGACGGCCACTCCGCGCGCCAGCGAGCTGCCCTCGACGCGGCGGTCGGCCCACCAGGTGCCGAAGGCGAGGAAGCCGAGGCCGACCCCGACCGCCCAGACCATGATCACCGGCTGCAGCGGGGTGCCGGCCCGGTAGAGGCTCACCCCGTTGGCGATCGAGACGCCGAAGAACACGAGGGTGCCGACTCCGGTCGCCGCGGTGATGATCGCGACGACTCCTCGGTGCGAGCGCACCCAGGCCAGGAACTCCTTCGCGTGGTACGCCGCCACCGTCCCCGCGAGGATGAAGAAGATGTACGACACGAACAGGCTCTTCGAGTGTGCCGACACGAACCCGAGCGAGTGGGCGGAATAGCGGTAGAACCACGTGATGACGAGCTGGTACGCGAACGCCAGCGAGAGCAGCAGCCAGTGGAACCGCGCGGTCTTCCGCACCACCCAGAGGAAGACGGGGAACAGCACGTACACCTGCATCGTCACGAGGAGGAAGTACAGGTGGTACCAGGCGGTGCCCTGCACGAGGTGCAGCCCGAGCGCCGCGAGGGCCTCGCCGAACGTGTAGTGCGGCGAGCGCAGGTTCGAGGCCGCGAAGTAGATCACCGACCAGGTGACGTACGGCACGCCGACCAGCAGGAGCCGACGGGGCAGCGACCGCAGGAACGGCGCGGGGGCCGCCTTCGCGAAGTACCCGTAGGCGAGCACGAACGCGGTGAGCGCGAAGAACACCTGGCGGGTGAAGTGCAGCAGGGCGAGCAGGCCGTAGAGCGGCACGTCGGTCGAGGCGACCGTGTGGCTGGTGGTGTGCACGCCGATCACGCAGGCGAAGGTGAGGATGCGCACGACGTCGATCTCGTGGAGGCGCGGTGCGCGGGATCGGGGTGCCGACGGCGTCGCGGGGGCGTGAGGGGTCTGCGGGGAGGCGCTGCTCATCGGGTCTTTCGGGCTCGGCGGACCGGTCCATCGTACTGTGGCACCTATGGCGAGACCGGGGGCGAGGGTTCGTACCGCGACACTCGTCGCCGTGTGCGTGTCGGCGATCCTGCTCTTCTGCATCGTCGCGGTCGTCACGAACCACGGGTCGAGTCCCGCGAAGCCGACCGCGTCGCCCTCCGCTCTCGGTGACGGCTGGCTGTCGTTCCGGCTGCCCGACGCCCGGCGGGCCCTGCTGAAGCCCGACCAGATGAACCTGGCGAAGGCGGCGCAGGAGCCGGGGCCCGGCACGTCGCTGCTCGTCTTCCTGCCGGCGACGGGCGAGCGTCCGCTCGGCTATCGCGAGTTCCTCCGCACCGCCTCGGCCGAGGGCTTCTCGGTGCTCGGGCTCGACTACTGGAACATCGGGCCGAGCGTCACCCGCACCTGTCTCGGCGACGCCCGCTGCTACGGCGAGGTGCAGCAGAACCGATTCACGGGCGCCGACCCGTCGCGCTTCAGCAGGATCGGGCCCGAGAACTCGATCCTCGACCGTCTGCACGACTCCCTGACGTACCTCGAGCAGCACGATCCCGCCGGGGACTGGTCGCAGTACGTGCACGGCACGACGATCGACTGGTCGCGCATCGTGCTCGCCGGTCACTCGCAGGGCGGCGGCGAGGCCGGCTTCATCAGCCACCTGCACGAGGTGCAGGGAGTCCTCATGTTCTCGTCGCCGGTCGAGACCTACGGTCGGGTGTCGGCGCGCTGGCTCGACCACCCGGGGGCGACGCCGCGGTCGCGGTTGTACGCGTTCGACGACGTGCACGACGTCTACCACGCGAGGATCGTCGGCTCCTGGCGGCGTCTGCACCTCGGCCACGAGGTGAGGGGCGACGTGCCGACCGGGTCGCATGCGCTGCTGTCGACGCGCGTGCTGGGCACGCCGCTTCAGACGCACGGGCGGAGCGTGAACGACCGCACGCCGCTGCGGCCCGACGGCGAACCCGTCTTCGCGCCGACGTGGCGGTGGATGCTCGAGCAGGTCGGGGGTCGCGATGACGCGGCGGCCTGACGAGGAGCGACTGCGGCTGAGCGACGCCGTGGCCCGCGCCGACGCGATGATCGAGCGGGGCGACCGCGTCGCGGTGTCGCCCCGGGATGCGGCGTCGGTGATCCTGCTGCGCTCGGCGGGCGTCTCGAGCGGAGGCCTCGAGGCCTTCCTGCTCGTCCGCCGGCCGAGCCTCGCCTTCGCCCCGGGCATGGCGGTGTTCCCCGGCGGCTCGGTCGACCCGCGCGACTTCGACGGGGCGCCGCAGGTCTCGGGCCCGACCCCGGCCGAGTGGGCCGCGCGCCTCGGCGTCGACGAGCCGCTGGCGCTGGCGCTGCTGTGCGCAGCGGTCCGCGAGACCTTCGAGGAGACCGGCGTGCTGCTCGCGTCGTCCGCCGACGGCTTCGTCGACACGCAGGAGCCGACGTGGCGCGAGACAAGGAGCGCCCTGGAGGCGCACGAGGTGGCGTTCAGCGACGTGCTCGCCGAGCACTCACTCGCCCTCCGCACCGACCTGCTCTCGCCCTGGGCGCGCTGGACCACGCCCCGTTTCGACAAGCGGCGCTACCGTGTGTGGTTCTTCGCGGCGCACCTGCCCGACGGGCAGCGGGCGGCGGCAGTGTCGACCGAGTCGGTCACGGCGTCGTGGACGCCCGTGTCACGAGCGGTCGACGACGCCGACGCAGGGCTCGTCGACATGCTTCCGCCGCAGTACTACACGCTCGCCGAGCTCGCGGCCGACGGGGCGCCGGCGCCGGGGCTCGCGCCGTCGAGAGTTCTGCCGGACGTCGAGCCGAGGGTGGGGCGCGACGACGAGGGGGCCTTTCTGGCGCTGCCGGATCGGATCCTGCGCTTCGGCTCGGGTGGTGTCCGAGGGAATTCCAGGGGCCCGCAGTAGCTTCGGCCTAGGGCGTGAGCCGCAGGCCCGCCGGGGGTGCCAGCCCCACGATCCGAGGGGAACCCATGAACGTCACCGCCTTCCTCGCCGACTCGGCCGAGACCGTCAACGGCAAGATCTACGCGATGGGCATCGGCTGGGACCTCCTGGTGTCGCCGACCTTCCCGTTCGCCTTCCCGCGGGTGGCGCTCGGCGTGATGATCCACGTCGAGTGGACCGAGACCGACGTCGACCACGAGCTGCGCGTGCACCTCGAGACGGAGGACGGCGTCGTGATCCCGATGACCCAGCCCGACCCGCGCGAGCCCGAGCAGCGCGTCACCGCCGAGTGGGGCACGACGTTTCGAGTCGGCCGCCCGCCGGCTCTGTCGCCGGGGTCAGAGCAGATCGTCCCGTTCTCGCTGAACGTCAACGACCTCACGTTCCCCGCGCCGGGCGGCTACTCGTGGGTGATCGTCATCGACGGCGAGGTCGAGGCGCGACTGCCGCTGAAGGTCGCCGTCGCGCCGCAGCCGGCCTGACGCGGTCGGTCTAGAGGTCGATCTCGACGTCGGGCAGTTCACCGGCGCGGGGCTGCTCGGCCGCGACCGCCTGCGGGTTCGCCAGGCGAGACTCCTCGGAGGCGAACGACTCGAGGAGGCCAGGGTCGACGATCTCCTCGTAGGGGCTGTCCTCGCTCTCGGAGACCATTTGGCTCGCCGGGCCCAGCAGGAAGCTCGCCCGGCCGAGGGTCCCGTCGGGCTTCCGGATCGGGATGTCGACCGTGGCCGACGTCCCCCGCCGCGCCAGCGCCGCGGCATAGTGCAGCAGGCCTTGGGCGATCTCCGACCCGGTGAGGACGGACTCGTCGGCGTAGTGGATGCGTTCCATGTCTCTCTGGCTACGCCGATAGCCTGACGAGTGTCCGATTTCAGGGCAGACGCTCGCCGGATGTCCCCCTGATCCTGCGCATTGCGGCCCGCGAATCGCCCTCTAGCGGCTCGGAGCATGCCCCGTCAAGGGGGTCGGCCCCTCCTTTGCCTGAACGCGCCCGGGATGGTTGGATCGCCTGACGGACCGTGAGCGCGATTCGACGCGCCTCCACTGAGTCCGCACGATGCCGGAAGGGGGCGATCGTTGGTCGAGGACAGCCACTACCACCGCCAGCCCGGTGTCTCCCCCGTCAGGATCCAGGTGTACCCGAAGCGGAAGCTCTCCGACCTGCCCCCGGGGCTGCGGACGATTCCGGCCGAGAGGCCGCTGCGACTGACCAGCGACACGGCCGCCACGTACGCCGACTTCTTCTCCGGCGGGCGCAGCTCGGGCATGGCGTCGTTCAGCCACATCGCCGACGACGACGGCCTCGCAGCCGACCGTGCGGCCGACGAGGGTCGCGCGCTGGCCGAGGAGCACAACCAGGAGACCGACCCCATCGGCGCCTGACGTTCTTCCTCCCAAAAACGACTCTGCACACGCGAATCCGGGTGTGCAGAGTCGTTTTTGGGAGGTATTGGGCACTCACTACACCCGCAGCGGCTCCATGAGCGGGTGCGGCTCGCGCCGCAGGGCCTGGGCGAAGACGTCCTCCGTGACGCCGTCGCCGCGCTGCACGTCGATTCGCGACGCGGCGGGGAACATGCCGCAGTTCTCGCACGCGCCCGTGCGGCCGATCGGACCGCAGCCGCGGTGCGTGTAGCTCATCCGGCAGTCGGCGTCGACGTAGTTCTCGCTGCCCCACTGGGCGAGGCTCGACACGATCGGCCAGAGTGACGCGCCCTTCTCGGTGAGGGCGTACTCGTCGCGACCGCTCGCCGCGGGCACGCGCTCGACCAGCCCCTCCTCCACCAGGCCGTTGAGGCGCGACGTGAGCGTCGCCGGCGGGAGTCCGATGTGCTTCTTCATGTCGCTGTAGCGGCGGATCCCGTAGAAGAGGTCGCGCACGATGAGCAGGGTCCAGCGCTCGCCCACGACCTCGAGAGTGCGGGAGATCGCGCAGTGCTGCGTCGCGTAGTCGGTTCCGAGTGGCATGCTCCGAGAATATCACTAAATTCATTGATTGATGCTTGCGAGTTCAATCAATGATGTGCATACTTGCGGCATGGCTGACACAAACACCTCCCGGATCCGGATTCCCCGGAGCGTCGGATTCGCCGCCACCTCGGCGTCCCTGATCGCGTTCTTCCTCGCCGCCGGCGCCCCGACGCCGCTCCTGCCCCTCTACGAGGCAAGCTGGGGCTTCGCACCGTCGATGCTCACGCTCGCCTTCGGCGTCTACGCGATCGCGATGGTCGCAGCCCTCCTCGTCGTCGGCTCGCTCTCCGACCACATCGGCCGGCGCCCTCTGCTCATCGGGTCGCTCGCGCTCGAACTGGTGGCCGTGCTGGTGTTCTTCGGGGCGCAGTCGATCGGCTGGCTGATCGTCGCCCGGATCCTGCAGGGCATCGCCACGGGCGCCGCGTCGAGCAGCTTCGGCGCCGCGGCCGTCGAGCTCGCCAGTGAGAACCGCAAGAAGCTGGGCGCGCTCATGACCAGCCTCGCGTCCACCGCCGGTCTCGGGGTCGGCGCCCTCTTCGCGGGACTCGTCGCCCTCGCGATCCCGGCGTCGGCGGCCGTCATCGTCTGGGCCGCTCTCGCGGTCGTCATGGCGGCCGGGACGGTCTTCGCACTCCTCACTCCGGAGACCTCGACCCGGCGACCCGGTGCCCTCGCGTCCCTGGCCCCCCGCTTCACGATCCCGGCGAAGGTGCGGCCCCTGTTCGTCGCCACCGCGCCGAGCATCGTCGCGACGTTCCTCACCGCCACCTTCTTCCTCGGGCTGCTGCCGACCGTGCTCGGCGCCGTGTTCGGCATCACGTCGCCGATCGTCGGCGGTGTGCTCACGTTCGTCATGTTCGGCGTCGCGGCGACCGCCTCGGTGACGACCAGCGCGATCCCGGCGCACCTGCTCAAGATCCTGGGCGATGCGGCCATCGTCGTCGGAGCGATCGGCCTGCTCGCGGCCTTCGCCTCGGGCGACCTCGCGCTGGTCTGGGGGAGCACGGTGTTCGCCGGAGCCGGGCTCGGCGGCACGTTCTCGGCCAGCACGCGCAGCCTCGTGCCCGAGGTCGCCGCCCACGAGCGGGCGGGCCTCTTCGCCGGGATCTTCGTGATCGCCTACGTCACGCTCGGCGTCGCGGCGATCGCCGCCGGATTCGTCGCCACGGCCGTCGGGGTCGAGGCGGTCGCGATCGGGTTCACGGCGGTCCTCGCGATCCTCGGCCTGGTGGGCATGCTGCTCGCGGTCGGCGTCCACACGAGGGCCCGGCGGACCACGGTGCGCTCCGCCCACACGCCCTGCCCCACGGCGCCCGTCGCCACCCGGTGACGGTCACGCCACTCGATCGCAGCGCGAAGGGAGCCCGGCCAGGGCTCCCTTCCGTTGCGCAAGACAGCTACCCTGCTCACATGTCCCCGCGAGTCCCCGCCGTCACCGAGAACACCCCGCTCTGCTCGATCGAGCGCAGCGTCGACGTGCTGAGCGACCGGTGGAGCTTCCTCGTGCTCCGCAACACGATCCACTACGGGCAGACCCGCTTCGGCGAGATCCAGAAGAGCCTCGGCATCGCGTCGAACGTGCTCTCGTCGCGGCTCGACGCGCTCGTCGACGCCGGCATCCTGACCAGGGTCGACTACCAGGAGCCGGGCGCACGCCGACGTGAGAGGTACGAGCCCACCCCGGCCGGTGCCGACCTCCGCGTCGTGCTCGCCGCCCTGCAGCAGTGGGGCGACGAGCACCTGCCGCGCACGGACGGCCCCACGATGCTGCGTCGCGGCCGCACCGGAGGGCCGATCGGGGTCGGATTCGTCGACGAGGCCGGCCGCCAGGTGCCCGCCGACGAGGTGCGGATCGTGCCGTCGCGGCCCGCGGCGTAGCGCTTCACCCGCAGAGGTCCGCCGACGGCAGGTGCCCGCCTCCTCGCCGCTACGTCATGGTGTCAACCGCCTTCTTGATCGCGGACGAACTCGGCGAAGCCCGGAATGGTGAACTCCAGCATGCCGCGGTCGGCCGACTGAATGAGCCCCTTGTCGATGAGGCGTCCGCGCGGGGACGAGAGGTGATTGGTGGGTATCTGCAAGTCGGCGGAGATGTCGGCGCGTGACACAGGATCGTCGCCGCGTGCGGCCATTGCCGAGAGCATCCGCCTCTCGAGTGCCGCACTCTGCGCCCAGCGTGCTCGAAAAAGCGCCTCGAGGTCGTCGCGCATAGCGATCCGACCGCGCTCGACATCATCCACACCGACCGTTCGACCTGGATCTGGGCGCCCCGCCGCGGCCCAGGTGGCGTCGCCGATCAGTTGCACGGTGTACGGGTAGCCCTGCGCTACCGAGAGCGCATTTGCTACCGCTTCCCGGGTCCACGTGACGCCGAGCGCACGCGCTGGGCCAACCAGGGCGATCTCCTCGGCTTCTTGCTCCAGCGGTCCGAGTCGACGATAGGCAATGCGTTCACTGAAGGTGACGACCGAGGCGATCACCTCCGGCGCGTTGGGAAGCCCGGCGGCAAACACTGCGGCGGGAATGTCGGCGCCTTCCGCCTGCAGGTGCTGCCAGGCATAGACCAGTGTGCGAATGCCGGCCTCATCGGCGGCCTGGACTTCGTCGATGAGAATCACGATGCCGGCACCGTAAGACGCAGCCTCTCGAATGACGGCCTCGAATCCGCGAACACCGACGGGCTCCTGCACCTTTTCGCCGTTCAAGGTCGCGGACGCCTGCGCTATGCCGGGCGCACCGATGGTCAGCTTCAGAGATTCGATGCGGTCGAGGAGACGTGTACTCGCTTCATCGCCCAGGGAGGCCGTGGCAGAGGCGATCGCTGCTCCGATCTGTGCAATGAGCCCTTGACTCTCTCCAGCTGTCACCCACGCCGTGATGGCACCGCGGGCAACGGCACGACGCTGGTACTCGCGCAGTAACGACGTCTTGCCGAACCCGCGGGGTGCGTGGTCGACTCGGATGCGCCCGACCAGTCGACCGAGGTCGACCATCGCAGACAGGCGCTCGTCGATGTCCGCGAGTTGCGACGCCCGACCAGGGACGGTACGGGCGACCTCACCCGGCGTGTAGGGGCTCGGCTGCATGACGCTCCTCGGATTATTTGGGATGAAACTCGACTTTCATCTCAAATCATCTCAAATCCCGCGGGTGTGGCGAGTAACCGACGCAGTCATTCGAAGGAGGAAGTCAGTCGCGAGAGGAACCTGGACATCGCAACGACCATCGATGCTTCCTCATGTTGCGCCAGACCGCGCTCTGCCGGGAGACGCGCTTCAGTATCGCGTCGAACGTGCTCACGTCGCGGCTTGAAACCTGACGGGGCCGCCCCAGCCGCAGCAAGCATCGTCCACTGGCAACGGGCGCGGCCCATCAGCGACTGCTGCGGGTCACGGTGTACTTCTTGTTCTCGGACGGGTCGGCCGTCCAGAAGTACATCTGAGACCTGCCGAAAACCACGTTGCCCGTCCAGCCTTTGTGATTGAAGGCCGACGACGTCATCTTCGTGCCGACGAACTCGATGTATTCGTGAGGTACCTCCGGGTCGATGTACCATTTCGCCGCGCCGCTGACGACGCCCGCACCGTCCCCACCCGCAGCGACTCGCGGGAAGTCGGAGAATATTGCACGCCCGTCCGAGAAGACCGTGATCGCACCACCGTTCGGACCATGCCACGTGCCGATGACGTCTGCGGGCCGCACTTCGACAGACGTGCACCCGGTAGCGCTCACCACGAGAGCACAGGCCGCGACACAGCCGACCACGACGCTCGCCCGCCTGCGCACTCTCGCCATGTGAATACCCCCTGTCAGCAGAAATTACCGCCGTTTGGCCGAATCGGCTATCGGCCTGACGGATGAGCACGCGTCACCCTCACGGGCGGCACCCGCACTGGGGACCAACCGGTTCCGGCGGGGTGCCGAACCCCTGCTGCGGGTTCCCTGGCCCGCTCTCCAGGGGGCGGACGCTGTGATCGCGTCCGCTCCCTTCCCCACCGCCGCGGCGTTCCCCTGACGACGCGGCGGTGCGACGTCGCCTCTCAGGCCCGGGCTCGCAGCCCCGCCACGAGGAGGTCGAGCATTCGACCGGCCTGATCCCGGTCGGGTGCCTCGGCCGTGGCGAGGAACACTCCGATCAGCGAGACGACGACATCGTCGGCCGCGACGTCGGCCCTGAGGGTGCCTTCCGCTGCTCCTGCGGCCAGCATCTCGCCCACGGCGGCGCGGATCCGCTGCCGAGTCTCGCCGGGCGCCGATGCCACCCCGGCGCTCAGGAGTGCCCGCAGGGTCTCGGCCATGCCGCGCTTGGCGGCGACGAACGCGCCGTAGCGGTCCATCCACGCGCGCAGCGCCTCGGCCGGCGGCAGCGTCGCGAGCAGGGTCGAAGCCGTGTCGCACACCGCGCCCAGTTCGGCCCGGTAGACCTCCTCGACGAGCGCCTCGCGCGTCGGGAAGTGCCGGTACAGCGTGCCGATGCCGACCCCGGCGTCGCGGGCGATGCCCTCGAGCGAGACCGCGGTCGACCCGGCGCTCGCCTCGAACGCCGCCGCGGCGGCGGCGCGCAGCCGGTCGCGATTTCGGGCCGCGTCGGAGCGCACGCGGGGTGCGGGAGTGTCGGTCGCCACTAGCGGAGGCTCCTCCGTTTTGCTATCGTCGGTCGCGGCGGAGGCTCCTCCGCTTCGCACTCCAGTATCCCCGATGAGACGAGAGAGCACCATGCCCGAGACCCCACGACCCGGCGGCACCTACCCTCTGGCCGGCCGCGACACGCCCCGCATCGGCTACGGCGCGATGCAGTTGGCCGAGAGCAGAGTCAGGGAGCCCCTCGCGGTCGACGCCTCCACGCGCCTCCTCCGCCGCGCCCTCGAGCTCGGCGTCACACACTTCGACACCGCCGAGTTCTACGGCGGCGGCGAGGCGAACCGCCGCCTCCGCGCCGCGTTCGCGCCCTATTCCGACGACGTCGTGCTCGTCTCGAAGGTCGGCGCCGTGCACGTCGAGGGCGCGAACCCGCCGCTCGTGCCCGCCCAGAAGCCTGCCGAGCTGCGCGCGCAGGTCGAGCAGAACCTCCGCACCCTCGGCGCCGAGCGTCTCGCCGTGGTGAACCTCCGCCGCGTCGACGGCCCTCCCGGCATCGTCGCCGAGGGCGACCAGATCGTGCCGCTCGACGACCAGCTCGCCGAGATGATCGCCCTGCGCGACGAGGGCAAGATCGACGGGATCGGCCTGTCGAGCGTCTCGGCAGAGCAGATCGAGCAGGCGCTGCCGGCGGGCATCGCCTGCGTGCAGAACCTCTTCAATCTCGTGACGCGCGACGACGACGCCCTCGCGGTCTGCCGCGACAACGGCGTCGCCTGGGTGCCGTTCTTCCCGCTCGGCTCCGGCTTCCCCGGTGCGGCCAAGGTCACCGACCAACCTGCGGTGCAGGAGCAGGCGGCCCGGCTGGGCGCGACGCCCGCGCAGGTGGGCCTCGCCTGGCTCCTCGCGCACTCGCCGAACGTCATGCTGATCCCCGGCACCACGAGCATCGAGCACCTCGAGGAGAACGTGGCCGCGGGCGGCGTGACTCTCGACGAGGAGGCGATGCGAGCCCTCGACGCGGTGTGACGGGCGGCGGGGCGGCTGCTCCTGCGCCCTGGGGCTGACGAGACCCGTGTGACGGATGTGACCGGTGCGCTTTGCGGACAAAACCCTTTCGGGGGTCGTGTCCGCACTGTGGAGGACATGACAGACTCGCCCCGTCATGAACCACCGCACGCACCCCCTCGTCCTCCGCCTCGCCAAACCCCTTCTGCGGGTGCAGTTGAGGCTGTACCAGCGTGCGCTGACCGCGGCCCCGTTCCCGGCCGATGAGCCCGACTTCAGCATGCCGGGCGAGAACCCCGACCGCCTCTCGTTCGTCGGCAGCATCGCGGTCTCGGGCTACGGCGTGCTGCATCACGGCATGAAGACGTCGAGCCGCACCGCTCAGCAGCTCGCCGCGACTCGCGAGCGCGGCTGCGTGTGGACGGAGGCGACGTCGCCGACGCTGAGCATCTCGGGCGCCGCCGACCTGCCCTTCCTGGTCTCGGACGACGCCGACGCGGCCGTGCTGATCATCGGCATCACCGACGTGCTGCTCGGCACCGAGCCCGACGAGTGGCGCAGGTCGCTGCAGCGGATCATCGCGCGCATCCGGCACGAGGCCTCGGCCGAGACCGTCGTCGTGGTCGCCGAGATCCCGCCGATGTGGAAATTCCAGGAGGTCACGGGCGCCGCCGCCGAGCTGATCACCACGGGAATCGAGGAGCTCAACGCCGTCACCCGCGCGGTCGTCGCCGACACCCGCGGAGCCGTCACGGTGCCGTTCCCGACCGTCGAGCAGGACCAGCTCTTCGTCCGCGACTCGCTGTCGTGGGCGACGATGCACAAGCTCTGGGCCAAAGCACTGACCCCGGCCGTGGCGAACCTGCTCGCCGAGCGCGAGGCGCTGGCTGCGGCCGGCCCCGCCGCGTCGACGGTCGAGGCACCCCGAGAGAAGCGGGTCGCTACCCCCGTGGCGTGACCGGCAGCTGGTGCAGGGCCTCGCCCGCCAGCTCGGCCGCGATGCCGTCGCCCGCGAGCGTCGCCGCCTTGAGCTCGAGGTACTGCTGGCGCATCTCGCCCCAGGGCAGCAGGTCGACGATGTTCGGCACGCGCAGCCGATAGGCGAGGCCGAACTCGATGTCGCGCGTCGCCTTGATGAGCGGCGCGTTGCCGCACAGCCCGACGAACGCGTCGAACAACGCCACGGTGTGCACGTTGACGGAGAGGAAGTCTCCTTCGTCGAGAGCCTCGACACAGCTGTCGACCTGAGCTGCGAGACGCTTCGCCTCGGCTTTGGTCAGCAGGGGCACGGCGAGGCGGAGCACCCCGCCGTACAGGACCCCCAGGGTCTGCAGGATCGGCACCACCATCGCGGGGTCGGGGTCGGCGACCGCCGTGAAGCGGTTCGGCTCGATGACCACGAGGCCCATGTGCTCGAGGTCGACGAGGGCCTCACGGATCGGCGTGCGCGACACCCCCAGCCACGCCACCAGCTCGTCGTCGTTGAGGCGTTCGCCCGCGAGGAGCGTGCCGTCGAGGATGGCCTCCTGGATCTGCCCGCGGACGCGATCGCGCAGGAGCAGGCGGGTCTCTTTCGCATCGGACGTCACGGGCACGGGCATGCTGATCCCCTTCGACACTGCTGGTGTCTCAACACGGTACTCCTATGTCACGCGTCGGTGCTCCCCCCTTCGTGGCATTGCCCCCTCCCAAAAACGACTCTGCGCACCGTATGTACGGTGCGCAGAGTCGTTTTTGGGAGGGGCAAGGGGCGCAGGAGCGGCGACCCGAGCCCGCGACGCCGCTACAGCGTCGAGGCGGCCGGGTCGAACGAGACGTCGAGCGGCGACGGCTTCTCGACCCGCGAGGCGATCGTGACGGCGTCGCCGGACTCGGCGGCGTCGCGGATGCCGAGCATCACGTCGAGGACGTGCGAGGCCAGGGCTCCCGAGGCCTTCTCGGGCACGCCCGCGCGGATCGAGCGGGCGAGGTCGACGACGCCGGTGCCGCGACCCCACTCGGAGCCCTCGGCCGTGATCGTCGTGGGCTCGTCGCTGCCGAACCGCCACAGCGTCGAGTCGCCGACGAAGGTGTTCGGGTCGGGCAGCACGAGGGTTCCCTCGGTGCCGGTGATCTCGACGAAGCCCATGCGCGGCAGGGCCTGCTGGAACGAGAACGTCGACTGCGACGACTGGCCGCCCGCGAACGAGATGAGCGCGGCGTGGTGCGTCGGCACCTCGACCGGGAACACGGTGCCCGCGGCCGGGCCCGAGCCGATGGTGCGGGTCTCGTGCGACTTCGACGAGACCGCCTGCACGCGCGAGGCCGAGCCGAAGGCGTGCACGAGGGTCGTGATGTAGTACGCGCCCATGTCGAAGAGCGGCCCGCCGCCCTTGGCGAAGAGGAACTCGGGGCGCGGGTGCCACGACTCGGGGCCGGGCACCTGGAACATCGTCGTCGCCGTGAGGGGCTCGCCGATGTCGCCGCGCGCGATGGCACGGAGGGCGGTCTGGATGCCGGCGCCCAGGACGGTGTCGGGAGCGCAGGCGACCCGCAATCCTGCGCCCTGAGCCGCCGCGAGGAGCGACGCGGCGTCGTCGGCCTCGAGCGCGAGGGGCTTCTCGCTCCAGACGTTCTTGCCGGCGGCGATGACCTGGCGGCCGACCTCGGCGTGGACGGCCGGGATGGTGAGGTTGATCACGATCTCGGTGTCGTCGTGGGCGAGGAGCTCGTCGACGGTGCCGAAGCCGGCGATGCCGTACTTCGTCGCCTGCTCTTCGGCGCGGCCGAGGTCGATGTCGGCGATGAAGCGGACCTCGACGTCGGGGAACTTCGTGAGGTTCTCGAGGTACTGGGTCGAGATGTTGCCGGCCCCGATGAAGCCGATGCCGACGGCGCTCATTCGGCGGCCGCCGTGTCGTTCTCGGTGAGCCAGGCGAACGAGGCCGCGAGAGCCTCGAACAGGTCGCCGGAGTACTGGTCGAACTCGATGACCCGGCGGGCGCTGGGCGCCGCGGCGAGGATCGCGGGGATCGGGATCTCGCCCTGGCCGGCGGGACGCTGGTCTTCCTTGCCGCCGGCGATCGAGCCGTCCTTCACGTGGATGAGCTTCACGCGGTCGCCGAGGCGGCCGAGGAGGGCCGCGGCGTCGGCGCCGCCGAGCGTGGCCCAGTAGGTGTCGACCTCGAGCACGACGGCGGGGTCGAGCTTCGACGCGAAGTACTCGAGCGCGGTGGCGCCGTCGATCGAGGTCTCGAGCTCCCAGTTGTGGTTGTGGTAGCCGAAGGCGAGGCCGTACCCGGCCGCCTGCGCGGTCAGCTCGTTGACGCGGGCCGCCGTCTCGTCGATCTGCGCCGCGGTCTGCCAGCGGTCGCCCGGGATGAACGGGTCGATCACGGTCTCGATGCCGACCGTCTTGGCCGCCTCGAAGATCTGGGCCGCGTCGGCCGAGTCGATCGCGGGCGCGTGGCCCGAGGGAGCGGTGAGGCCCGCCGCCGAGAGCGCCGAGGCGAACTCGTCGGGGCGCTCGGCGAAGCCGTAGGGCTCGACGGTGGTGAAGCCGATCTCGGCCAGGCGCGCCACCGCGCCCGGCAGATCGGCCGCCACGGCGTCGCGGACGCTGTAGAGCTGGACGGAGAGGGGCTTGGTCATCGTTGACTCCTGTGGGGGTGAGTGACGGTCGGCGACTTCTGTTGACGATCAGACAAAAGATGTACAGGTCGCGACGGAACCACCCTACCGGCGGCGCCTCCACCGGGACAAGGGAGTCAGGCCGGGCGCACCCGCATGGCCGACCACTCGCCGTCGAGGGCGACGAGCGTGACGCCGTTCAGGCCGTGCACGGCCAGCGCCTCCTGCAGGGTGTCGCGGTGCAGCGGCCTCGCGCCCTTCCGGTACGCGACCCAGAGGCGTCCGAGCGCGGCCGTCGACTGCCACGCGGCCTCGATGCGCGCGTGGACGTCGTCGACCGTGTCGGCGAAGAGGAGGACGATCTGCGCCGACTCGTCGGGGGCCTCGTCGGCGAGGACGGCCGAGACTTCGACCTGGTCGGGCAGAGGGCCGAGCAGCGTGAGCAGCTGCTCCTGCTCGATGCCCCACGCGGCCACCCATGACCCCTGCTTCACCCCGAGCTTCACCGCGGTCGACTGCACCATGCCAGCAGGGTAGCGCGCGTCGCTCGACGGCGAGGAATAGACGACAACCGTTGCTTTTTCCGGCGTACGATGCACGACATGAGAGCTCTTCAGTACCGCACCATCGGATCCCGCCCGGAGCTGGTCGAGATCGACACCCCCACCCCCGCGCCCGGCGAGATCCTCCTCCGCGTGACCGCCGCCGGAGCGTGCCACTCGGACGAGTTCATCATGGGCGCGTCGGCCGAGGACTACTCCTTCAAACCCCTGCCGCTCACGCTCGGCCACGAGGTGGCCGGCACCGTCGAGGCGATCGGCGAGGGCGTGCGCGACGTGGAGATCGGCGAGTCGGTGCTCGTCTACGGCCCGTGGGGCTGCGGGCGCTGCTACTCCTGCGCCAAGGGCGAGGAGAACAACTGCGAGAAGGGCATGCGCGCGCCCGGCATCTTCACGGACGGCGGTATGGCCGAGTACATGATCGTCGACGACGCCCGCCACCTCGTGCCGCTCGGCGACCTCGACCCCGTGAAGAACGTGTCGCTCACCGACGCCGCCCTCACGCCCTACCGCGCCGTGAAGTCGGCGCTGCCGAAGCTCACGCCCGGCACCACCGCGGTCGTCATCGGCTCCGGCGGCCTCGGCCACGTCGCGATCCAGCTGCTCAAGGCGCTCACGCAGTCGACCGTCGTGGTGCTCGACGTCTCGGACGACAAGCTGGCGTTCGCCCGCGAGGTCGGTGCCGACCACACGTTCCTCTCGAACCCCGACGCGATCGAGTCCGTCAAGGGCCTCACCCGCGGCCTCGGTGCCGACGCGGTGTTCGACTTCGTCGGCATCCAGCCCACCGCCGACCTCGCTGCGAAGATGATCCGCACGGCCGGCGACATCGTCGTGGTCGGCGTCGCCTCGGGCGCCGTGCCGATCGGCCAGACCACGGTGCCGCTCGACGTCACCGGTCGCGCGATCAACTGGGGCTCGCGCATCGAGCTCATGGAGGTCGTCGAGTTGGCGAAGCGTGGGGCGATCTCGATCCACGTGGAGGAGTACTCGATGAGCGAAGCGCCGGCCGCGTACGAGCGACTGCACGCGGGCAAGGTTCAGGGGCGCGCGGTCGTCGTTCCGACGCGCTGACGCCGGCTCCTGCGCCCTGCTCGTCATGCCCTCGGGAATGACGGGCGGGGCGCGCGCCGTTGCCCTGAGCATGCACCTGCTCGACGACGCCATCGGCGCTGCCCTGCGCACGCGTCACTCCTCGCTCGCCCTGGTCGACGGCGGCGCCGCCCGCTACCCGACCGACGTCGCCCCGTTCGCGTCCCTCGGCCTCTCGCCGACCGCTGACGACTGGGAGGCCCTCGGCCGCCTCGCCCCCACGGGCGCCGTGGCGATGTTCGTCGAGAAGGGCTTCCACCCCGCGCCCGGCTGGGAGACGCTGCAGGAGATCGGCCTCACGCAGATGGTCGACACCGGCGTCACCCCGCCCGACGAGGCCTTCGACGAGGCGCAGGATCTCGGAGAGCAGCACGTGCCCGAGATGCTCCGCCTGACCACCCTCACCGCCCCCGGCCCGTTCGAGCGACGCACGATCGAGTTCGGCGGCTACCGCGGCGTCGTCGGGGCCGACGGGCGACTGCTCGCCATGGCCGGCCGCCGGCTCGCCCCCGAGGGATGGGTCGAGGTGAGCGCCGTCTGCACCGACCCCGAGGCGCGCGGGCGGGGCTACGCCCGACGGCTGATGCTCGACGTGATCCGCGGCATCCGCGCCGACGGCGACCGCGCCTTCCTGCACGTCGCCGAGGGCAACCCGGCGCGGGGGCTCTACGAGTCGATGGGGTTCGAGGCCCGCGCCGACCTCAAGGTGAGCGTGCTCGCGCGGTCCTGACCGCCGGGGCCGAGACGGAGCGTCGCGAGCAGGCCGACCACGAGGAACGCGGCGGCGACGAAGGTCGAGTCGCGCGCACCGGCCGAGAAGGTCGCCGCCGTCGACGGCGTGCCCGCCACGGAGTACAGGATGGTGCCGAGCACCGCGATGCCGAGCGCCGAGCCGAGCTGTCGTGACGTCGACTGCGTGCCGGACGCCCTCCCGCTCTGCTCCTGCGGCACGTCGGCCAGCACGACGCCGGTGAGCTGTGCGGTCGCGAGGCCCACGCCGAAGCCGTAGACGAACAGGAACGGCACGATCTGCCACCACTCGGTCGTCGCCGAGATCACGAGCCCGGTGCCCGCGACGCCGACGATCTCGGCCACGATGCCGACGCGCACCACGCGCACGGGCGAGAACCGGCCCGAGGTCGCGCCCGCGAAGCCCGAGGCCACGAACGAGCCCACCGCGAGCGCAAGCAGCACGAAGCCCGTCTGGAGGGCCGAGTAGCCCAGCACCTCCTGCATCCAGAGGGGCAGCGACAGGATGATGCCGAACTCCCCCAGCGCCACGATCAGGGCGGCGACGTTGCCGTTGCGGAAGGAGGGGATGCGGAAGAGGTCGACGGCGATCATCGAGGGCAGGCCCCGGCGGTCGCGGCGGATGCCCCGGGTGACGAACGCTGCTCCTGCGACCAGGGCCACGGCGAAGGCGACGGGAATGGGCGAGAAGACCCAGGAGCCGACGGCGAAGGTGCTCGTCGCGGGCAGCCACCAGCCGTAGGTGCGCCCCTCGATCAGCCCGAAGACGAGGCTCGCGAAGGTGATGACCGAGAGCACCGCGCCGCCCGGGTCGATGCGCGAGGCGTGCCCTGGGTCGCGCGACTCCGCGACGAAGAGCACGACGCCGATCACGACGGCGATTCCGATCGGCACGTTGATGCCGAACGCGTAGCGCCAGGTGAAGTCGGTGGTGAGCCAGCCGCCGAGCAGCGGTCCGAGGGCCGTCATGCCGCCGATCGTCGACCCCCAGATCGCGAAGGCGATGCCGCGCTCGCGCCCCGAGAACGTCGCGTTGATGAGCGAGAGCGTCGTCGGCAGGATCATCGCGCCGCCCACGCCCTGCACGAGCCGCGCTGCGATCAGCCACCCGCCACTGTCGGTGCTCGCCGCGAGAATGCTCGACAGCGCGAAGACGACCACCCCGATCAGCAGGATCCGGCGCCGCCCCAGCCGGTCGGCCAGCGACCCGAAGACGAGCAGGAGGCTGGCGAAGACGAGCGTGTACGACTCCTGCACCCACTGCACCTGGCTCGTCGAGATGTGGAGGTCGCCGATGATCGAGGGGATGGCGACGTTCACGATCGTCGAGTCGACGATGATGATCGAGACGGCGACGCTGATGAAGACGAGGCCGGCCCAGCGGTGGCGCTGGGCGCGCGTGCTCGCGCCCTTGGTGGTCGAGTCGTCAGGCGCGGGTGCTGTCGTCATGTCTCCGACGATACTCAGTCGGCTGTGGATTTGCTCAGCAGGCTGAGTGTTCAGCGATCGAGGCTACGCTGGGGCGATGGCAGACGCTGGCCCCGGGCCCGACATGACGACCTGGCCGACCGGCCGCCTGCTCTCGATGGCCTCGCGACTCGTCGAGCACACCTGGATCGAGCGCCTCGCCGAGGCCGGCCTCACGCACGCCGGCCTCATCGCCCTCGACCTGCTGCAGCCCGGCCCCGCCTCGCAGCGCGACCTCGCCACGCGCGCCCGCGTGCAGGAGCAGACGATGTCGCGCACGCTCGAGCGCCTCGAGCGCGACGGTCTGGTGTCGAGGGCGCAGGATCCCGCGGACCGCCGCCGAACCCTCGTCGCCTCCACTCCGGCCGGCACCACGGCCTGGGCTGCCGCGCGCACGCTCGAGACCGAGGTGTTCCCGCGATCCGCCGACCCCGACGCGTTCCGGGCAGAGCTGCTGGCGGTCATCCACGCCCTCAGCGCGGAGCGCTGGCCCGGCTAGCGGCCGCGGAGGCGCGCGCCGAGCGCGCCGGCAGCGCCCCGCACCGCCGCGACGACCTCCGGCAGCACCGTGTGGTCGACCGCCACGGTGCGATACGTGACGCCGATCGCCGCCGTCGGATAGTCGTTGTGGTCGAGCACGACCGCCGCGACCGAGGCGTAGCCGTCGGTGATCTCGCCGTTCTCGAGGCCCCAGCCGCGCCGCCGGGTCTCGCGGAGCAGCTCGTCGAGCTGCCGCAGCGTCTGCGGCCCGGCCCCGCGCCGGTCGACGAGGCTGTCGCGGTCGGGGAAGAGGGCTCGCACCTGCGCGTGCTCGAGGTGGGCCAGGATCACGCGACCGGTCGCCGTGAGGTGCGCAGGCAGGTGCACGCCGATCGCGCTCACCAGCGAGGGCGCGCGGGGTGCCGACTCCTGCGCCAGGTAGACGATCTCCTGGCCGTGCAGCATGCCGAGCTGGGCGACGACCGGCAGGCCCACATCGGCGAGCAGGCGCGAGAGCAGCGGGGTGCCGAGTCGCCGTAGCCTCGTCGCGCGGTCGGCCGAGGTGCCGAGCTGAGCGAGGGCGGTCGAGAGGGCGTACGTGCTCTCCTCGGGGAAGTGCACGACGAAGCCCTCGTCGAGCAGCGCCCGCAGGAGGTGGTACACCGTCGATCGCGGCAGGTCGAGCTCGCGGGCGACGACGGCCGCGTGGGTCGGGCGGGCCTGCTCGGCGAGGAACCGGATCACGCGCAGCACGTGGCGCGCGGCGGGCACCGAGGGCATGGGGCTCCTGTCACACGCTCGACACAGCCGGGCGCTGCGTCTCGTATCCGAGACAGCATACGCGGGCCGAGCGGCCCGCGACGGCCCGCGGTGGAGTCCAATGGTCGCGTGACCACCAGCGCCCCTCCCCTCACCCCGCCCGTCGTCGTCTCGGTCGGAGCCCTGTCGCCCGCCGACGTCGCAGCCGTCGCCCGGCGCGACGCCCGCGTCGAGCTGAGCGACGCCAGCCTCGCCGCGATGGCCGAGAGCCGCGCCGTTATCGAGGCCCTGGCCGAAGACCCCCAGCCGCACTACGGCGTGAGCACAGGATTCGGGGCCCTCGCCTCCAAGCGCATTCCGCCCGAGCAGCGCGCTCAGCTGCAGGCATCGTTGATCCGCAGCCACGCCGCGTCGAACGGCCCCGAGGTCGAGCGCGAGGTCGTCCGCGCCCTCATGCTGCTGCGCATCTCGACGCTCGCGACGGGGCGCACCGGCGTGCGACCGATCGTCGCGCAGACCTATGTCGACGTCCTGAACGCCGGTATCACCCCGATCATCGGCGAGTACGGCAGCCTCGGCTGCTCCGGCGACCTCGCGCCGCTGTCGCACTGCGCGCTCGCGCTGCTCGGCGAGGGCACCGTGCGCGACCGCCACGGGGTGGCGATGCCGGCGGGCGATGCTCTCGCCGCCGCGGGCATCTCGCCGATCCTGCTGCGCGAGAAGGAGGGCCTCGCCCTCGTCAACGGCACCGACGGGATGCTCGGCATGCTGCTGCTCGCCCTCGACGACCTGCGCACCCTCGTCACCACCGCCGACGTCGCTGCGGCGCTCAGCATCGAGGCCCTCATGGGCAACGACGCGGTGTTCCAGCGAGACCTGCAGGAGCTGCGCCCCCACCCCGGCCAGAAGGCCTCGGCCGCCAACATGCTCTCCGCCCTCGCCGGCTCGCCGCTCATCGCCGCGACGAAGACCACCGGCTTCACGCGGGTGCAGGACGCGTATTCGCTGCGTTGCGCCCCGCAGGTGCACGGCGCCGTCCGCGACACGATGGACCACGCGGCTCTCGTCGCGTCGCGCGAGCTCGCCAGCGCCGTCGACAACCCCGTCGTCACGCTCGACGGCCGGGTCGAGTCGAACGGCAACTTCCACGGGGCGCCGGTCGCCTACGTGCTCGACTTCCTCGCCATCGCGACGGCCGACCTCGCCTCGATCTCCGAGCGCCGCACCGACCGCATGCTCGACCCGGCGCGCAGCCACGGGCTCAACCCGTTCCTCGCCGACGACCCCGGCGTCGACTCGGGCCACATGATCGCCCAGTACACGCAGGCGGGCATCGTCTCCGAGCTCAAGCGCCTCGCCGTGCCCGCGTCGGTCGACTCGATCCCGTCGTCGGCCATGCAGGAGGACCACGTCTCGATGGGCTGGGCTGCCGCTCGCAAGCTGCGCCGTGCGGTCGACGGCGCCACGCGCGTCGTCGCCGTCGAGGTGCTCACGGCCTGCCGCGCCATCGACATGCGTGCGCCGCTGTCGGCCGGGCCCGTGGGCGCTGCGGTGCTCGCGGCGCTGCGCTCGCGTGTGGAGGGCCCCGGCCCCGACCGCTTCCTCGCGCCCGAGATCGAGGCGGCGGTGCAGCTCGTGAGCGCCGGAGACGTCGCCCGGGTGGCGTCTGCCGCTGCTCCTGCGCCCCTCGCCTGACCTCACCCGGTCGTCGAGTGGCCCGAAACGCACGCTCTCGCCGCCCGCCACGTACATTTCGGGCCAGTCGCCGTCACACATCGAAAGGAACACCGCCCATGTCCGGTCCCCGCCCCGTGCGCGCTTCGCGCGGCACCACGCTCACCACGCTTGGCTGGCCGCAGGAGGCCGCTCTGCGCATGCTCATGAACAACCTCGACCCCGAGGTCGCCGAGCACCCCGACGAGCTCGTCGTCTACGGCGGCACGGGCAAGGCCGCCCGCAGCTGGGACGCGTTCGACGCGATCGTGCGCACGCTGGAGACGCTGAAGGCCGACGAGACGCTGCTGGTGCAGTCGGGCAAGCCTGTCGGCGTCATGCGGACCCACGAGTGGGCGCCGCGCGTGATCATCGCCAACTCGAACCTCGTGGGCGACTGGGCGAACTGGGACTCGTTCCGTGAACTGGAACGCCTCGGGCTCACCATGTACGGCCAGATGACCGCCGGGTCGTGGATCTACATCGGCACGCAGGGAATCCTGCAGGGCACCTACGAGACGTTCTCGGCCGTCGCGAAGAAGCGCTTCGGCGGCTCACTCGCCGGAACGATCACCCTCACCGGCGGCCTCGGCGGCATGGGCGGCGCCCAGCCCCTCGCCGTGACGATGAACGACGGCGTCGCGATCTGCGTCGACGTCGACGAGTCGCGCATCACGCGTCGCATCGAGCACCGCTACCTCGACGTGCAGGCGGCCTCGATCGACGAGGCCCTCGAGCTCGCCTACGCCGCCCGCGACGAGAAGCGCGCCCTCTCGATCGGCCTGCTCGGCAACGCCGCCTCGGTGTTCCCCGAGCTGCTCGCGCGCGGCGCTGAGATCGACATCGTCACCGACCAGACCAGCGCGCACGACCCGCTCGCCTACCTTCCGATCGAGGTCGCGTTCGACGACTGGCAGTCGGCGCGCGAGAGCGACTCCGCGTCGTTCATCGAGAAGTCGCGGCTCTCGATGCGGGCACAGGTCGAGGCGATGGTCGGGTTCCAGGAGGCAGGAGCCGAGGTCTTCGACTACGGCAACAACATCCGCACCGAGGCGAAGACCGCCGGATTCGAGAACGCCTTCGCGTTCCCCGGGTTCGTGCCCGCGTACATCCGGCCGCTCTTCGCCGAGGGCAAGGGGCCGTTCCGCTGGGCGGCGCTCTCGGGCGACCCGGCCGACATCGCGCGGACGGATCGCGCGATCCTGGAGCTGTTCCCCGAGAACGAGTCCCTGAAGAAGTGGATCACGATGGCCGGCGAGCGCGTGGCCTTCCAGGGTCTGCCGGCCCGCATCTGCTGGCTGGGCGCGGGCGAGCGTCACCTCGCCGGCCTCAAGTTCAACGAGCTTGTCGCGTCGGGAGAGATCTCGGCGCCGATCGTGATCGGCCGCGACCACCTCGACTCGGGCAGCGTCGCTTCGCCGTATCGCGAGACAGAGGCGATGAAAGACGGCTCCGACGCCATCGCCGACTGGCCGCTGCTCAACGCCCTGATCAACACCTCGTCGGGCGCGACCTGGGTCTCGATCCACCACGGAGGCGGCGTTGGCATGGGCCGCTCGATCCACGCCGGCCAGGTCACGGTCGCCGACGGCACTGCCCTCGCCGCCGAGAAGCTGTCGCGGGTGCTGACGAACGACCCGGCGATGGGCGTCATCCGCCACGTCGACGCCGGCTACGAGGAGGCCGAGGCCGCCGCTTCGCGAGTCGGGATCCGCATCCCGATGAACGAGGGCTGATGCCGACGTTCTGGGTGCCGCGCGCCGTCCTCCCGGGCGGCGCGGCATCCGGCGTCCGCATCGAGGTCTCAGGCGGCAGGATCGGGAGCGTCACGACGGGGGCGGAGTCTCCCCACCCCGACGACGTCGTGCTGCGCGGCACAGCCCTGCCGGGCCTCGTCTCGGCCCACTCCCACGCCTTCCACCGCGCCCTCCGCGGTCGCACGCACGACGGCGGCGGCACGTTCTGGACCTGGCGCGAGCGGATGTACGAGGTGTCGGCGGCGCTCGAGCCCGCGTCGTACTTCAAGCTGGCACGCGCCCTCTTCAGCGAGATGCTACTCGCCGGGTACACGACCGTGGGCGAGTTCCACTACCTGCACCACCGGCCGGGCGGGCGGCCCTACGACGACCCGAACGCGATGGGGCTGGCGCTGATCGCCGCCGCGCGAGAGGTCGGGATCCGGCTGACGCTGCTCGACACGGCGTACCTGCGGGGCGGGTTGTCCGACGACGGAGCGCCGCTGCCGCTGTCGGCCGAGCAGGAGCGCTTCAGCGACGGGACGTTCGAGGCGTGGGTCGTGCGCCACCGAGCACTGCGTCTCGCGCTCGACGACATGGTCGAGGTGTCGGACGATTACGCCTTCGCCGACTCCGCGCCCGGCGTCGCCTCGACCGCGGGCGACTCGATCCGACTCGGCATGGCCGCCCACTCGCTGCGTGCGCTCGACGCGTTGACGGCCTACGCCATGCGCACCGAGTTCCCGCACGAGGTCATGCACGCGCACGTCTCTGAACAGCCGCTCGAGAATCGGCAGGTCGAGGCGGCGGAGGGCAGACGGCCGGTCGATCTGCTCGACGACTTCGAGATCCTGGGTCCCCTCTTCACCGCCGTCCACGCGACGCACCTCACCGACCGCGAAGTTCGCATGCTCGGTGCCTCCCGCTCGAACGTCTCCTTCTGCCCCACCACTGAGCGCGACCTCGCCGACGGCGTCGGGCCCGGCTCGGCCCTGCTCGCCGCGGGAGCCTCGCTCTGCCTGGGCAGCGATCAGAACGCCGTCGTCGACCCGTTCGAGGAGGTCCGAGGCCTCGAGCTCGACGAGCGTCTCGTCACCGGCCAGCGCGGCCGCTTCACGCCGGCCGAGCTGCTGCACTCGGCGAGCGCCGCCGGCTACGCCTCGCTCGGGTGGTCCGACGGGGGCACGCTCGCAGCCGGCTCCCTGGCCGACTTCGTCGTCGTCGACGACTCGTCGGTGCGGACCGCAGGAGGCGAGAGCCTCCAGCTCCCCCTCGTGGCGACCTCCGCCGACGTGACCGACGTCGTCGTCGCGGGGTCGCACGTCGTGCGCGACCGCGTGGTCGCCGCGGGATCGCGCACCGCGTCCGACGTCGGCCGCGAGCTCGCCTCCTCCATCGCCGCGCTCGTGGAAGGCTCTGCGTCATGACCAGCACCGTCCTGCGGAACATCGGCCTGCTCGTGACGAACGACCCGGCGTTCGGCGGCCCGTCCGGCTCGGCACCCGGAGCCCGGCTCGGCGAGATCCGCGAGGCCGCCCTGGTCGTCGAAGACGGCCTCGTCGCCTGGGTCGGCCCCGCGGCCGAGGCGCCCGCCGCCGACCGCGCGCTCGACGCGGAGGGTCGCACCGTGATCCCCGGCTTCGTCGACTCGCACTCGCACATCGTCTTCGGCGGCGATCGCTCGGCCGAGTACGAGGCGCGCATGAGCGGCGGCACGTATGCCGCCGGCGGCATACGCTCGACCGTCGCTGCCACGAGGGCCGCGACCGACGACGAGCTGCTCGGCCGGGCCCGCAGCCTCATCGCCGAGATGCGGTCGCAGGGCACCACCACGGTCGAGATCAAGAGCGGCTACGGGCTCACCGTCGACGACGAGGCGCGCCTGGTCCGGCTGGCCGCACAGCTCACCGACGAGGTGACCTTCCTCGGCGCGCACGTCGTGCCTGCGGGCGCCGACGCCGACGAGTACGTCTCGCTCGTGACCGGGCCCATGCTCGACGCGGTGGCGGAGCACGCGAAGTGGATCGACGTGTTCTGCGAGCGGGGTGCGTTCGATGTCGAGCAGACGCGTCGGATCCTGCAGGCCGGAATCTCGCGTGGCCTTCTGCCACGCCTGCACGCGGCCCAGCTGCAGCCCGGAGAAGGCGTCGCGCTCGGGGTGTCGCTCGGGGCCGCGAGCATCGACCACTGCACGTTCCTCACCGACGACGACGTCGCGCTGCTCGCAGGGTCGTCGACCTTCGCGACGCTTCTGCCGGGCGTCGAGTTCTCGACCCGGCAGCCGTACCCGTCGGGGCGGCGGCTGATCGACGCGGGGGCGGCGGTGGCGATCGCCACGGACTGCAATCCGGGCTCCTGCTTCACATCGTCGATGCCATTCTGCATCGCGCTCGCCATTCGCGAGATGGGCATGACCCCGGCCGAGGCCCTCTGGTCGGCGACGCGCGGGGGCGCGCGCGCCCTACGGCGCGACGACATCGGGTGGCTCAGGATCGGCGCCCGCGCCGACGTGGTGGAGCTCGACGCGCCCTCCTACGTGCACCTCGGCTACCGCCCCGGAGTGCCGCTCGTGCACACCGTGCGGACCGCCGCCGACTGGTAGCCCCGCGGTCGGCATGATATATTGACCATGTTCTGTTCCTTCGGGGGCGAGAAAAGTTGAAGCCGGGACCCCGTCCTTTGATGGGACCCGGCTTTCGCGCGTTCACAGACGTATTTCGACGACCTCGGTCATTGCAGCGATCGCTTGCATCCATCGCCCCTGACCGGCAAGCGCTTCCCCATACGCACCGAGCACCTGATCGGCGATCCAGAGCATCGGCTCTTCGACGGATCGCCGTGAACGACTCTCATGTGGGCGGGGATCACGTTTCGACCGAACAGGCTTGCGATCGTCCGCCGATCGCGCGCATTCAGCGACAGCGTTCGAGCTTCGAGAATGAGGTCGCGGACACCGCGTTGACCGACTTCCCAGGTCAGGCGTTCGAGGCAGAGGGCGCGAGCGCGCTCCTGCTTGCGGCCGTCGAGAGGCGCCGCGGAGACTATGACGAGGTCGACGCCAAGAGACGCGATCACCTCGATCGACCGCTCACGATGCCGACTGTCGAGATCACGCCAATGAAGCTTTGGCCGCGACGGCGACAGGGCACGTAATCGGTCTCGAGCGAGCTCGGCCGCTCCCGTGTCGGTGAGAGCAGCGCCCAAGAGATAGGCCGGTTCGGCGACGCGCACCGTGCGCATGCTCTCGTCAGCCCACGCGTGAAGTCCAGAATGTCGCGTATCCACTCAGCCAGCCTGGCATGCCCCCAATGTGAACCGCGTAGGGCGACACGCTTGAGGCGCGAGACCTAGCCAGGAACGACTCAGGCGGCGCGGGCAGCGCGACGGAGGGCGGCGAGGCGGACGAACGAGACGCCGGCGGCGATCGCTGCTCCTGCGACCGCGACGTACATCACCACGTTCGCCGCGTGCGCCTGCGACGACAGCGAGGCCGCTGACGCGCCCGTGATCACGAGGGCCATGCTGACCGCGCCGGCCCCCGCGGACTGCGAGAGGGTGCGGTTGATGTTGAGCATGCCCGCGGCCGACCCGGACAACCGCGGCGGCGCCGACGCCATCATGTCGCGGTTGTTCGGCGACTGGAAGATCGCGAAGCCGAGCCCCGTGAAGCCCGTGCAGACCAGCACCTGCCACACCGGCGGCGCCGAGCCGAGCAGGGCGAGCGACAGCAGCCCGACGGTGAAGACGGTGAGGCCGAGCGCCGCGAGGAACGCCGGCGAGTGCGAGTCGGCGAGCCGCCCCGAGATCGGAGCGACGATCACGATGATCAGAGGCCACGGCGTGAAGAGCAGCGCCGACTCGAGCGGCGTCGCGTGATACGCGGTCTGGAACAGGAACGGCAGCGCCACGAACGCGACGCCCTGCCCGAAGAACGACCAGAACGCGGCCAGCAGCGCCAGCAGGAACCGCCCGGTGAACATCGCCGGCGGCAGGACCGGCACGGCGGCGCGGCGCTCGATGCGCACGAACACGACGCCGAGCACTCCGCACGCGACCAGCAGCACGACCGCCTGCCAGATCACCGACGGGTCGGCGAGCTGGTGCACGCCGAGCAGGAACGACGCGATGGCGAGCCCCGCGACCACGGCACCGACGAGATCGAGCGAACCCCGCACATTGACCGCCGCGGCCTGCTCACGGGTGCGCATCGGAAGGCCGATCACGATGAGCACCGACGAGATGACGCCGATCGGCAGGTTGATGAGGAACAGCCAGGGCCACGACGCGTGTGCCAGGATCACGCCGCCGAGCGTCGGCCCGGCGCAGAGCCCCAGCGCGACGATCATCGCGTTGAGCCCGAGCACGAAGCCGAGCCGCGCCGGCGGGAAGATCTGCCGGTAGGTCGGGATCACCACGGCGAAGACGAGGGCTCCGGCCGCTCCCTGCAGGATGCGCGACGCCACCAGGTCGGTCAGCGTCGGCGACAGCGCGCAAAGCAGCGACGCAAGGGTGAACACCGGCGTGCCGATGAGGAACTGGCGCTTCCGGCCGATCTTCGTGGCGAGCCCGATGGCGACCGGCAGGCAGGCCGACACCGCCAGGAGGAACGCGGTCGTCACCCACACGGTGTCGGCGGCCTCCACGTGCAGGTCGCGCGCGATCGTGGGCAGCGCCACGTTGACGATCGACGCGTCGATGTTGGTCATGAGCATCGACAGCAGGAGCCCGAGGAGCGCGAGCGTGCGCATCAGGGGCGAGATGTCGAAGGTGGCGGTGCCGACCTCCCTCGCGGGCAGGACGGCGGACTCGTGCGTGGCGGTCACTGCGGGCCGTCTCCTCTCCGGGTGGCCGCGACGGCGGCGACGGGACGCGTGGCCACGCTGCCGCGCTCGATCAGCTCGGCGGAGACCTCCACCGTGCGGGTCTCGGATCCTGCTCTCCCCTGCATCCGCGCCACGAGGATCTCGATGGCGTGCATGGCCATGAGGTCGGTGGGCTGCCGGACGGAGGTGAGGGGCGGGTCGACGAGCTCCATCCAGGGCGCGTCGTCGAAGACGATCACCGAGAGGTCGTCGGGTACGCGCACGCCGAGGGCGCGCAGGCGCACCAGGATGCCCTGGACCTGGGCGGTGTTCGCCACGATGAGGGCGGTCGGCGGATCGGGCAGCGACACGATCGCGGCCGCGGCGTCGGCGCCGGCCTGGCCGAGAAAGGGCACATGGCGGTGCAGCGCAGGATCGTCGGCAATGCCGACCGCCCCGAGTGCGCCGCGATAGCCCCCGAGGCGACGCGACCCCGTGGTGGTCTGCGAGGGCCCGGAGAGCAACCCGATGCGGCGATGGCCTCGGTCGAGGAGGTACGTGGTCGCCGCGGCGGCCGCCTCGGTGTTCCGGATGCTGACGCTGTCGATACCCCGCAGGCTCTCGATCGAGCGGCTGACGAAGACCACGTGGATGCCGTGGGTGCGGAGAGCCTGCCAGTGATCGGCATTCTCGCCGGTGGGGATCGCGATGACGCCGCCGACGGACCGGTCGAGAAGCGAGACCAGGAGCTCGCGCTCGAGATACGGGTCCTCCTGCGTCGTCATGAGCACCACGTGCACGCCGCGAGCCCGGGCCTCCCACACGATGCGGTCGGCGAGGCGGGCGAACAGCGGGTTGGTGAGGTCGGGGACGACCAGCGCGACGGAGAAGCCGGTGGCGCGGTTGAGGTCGCGGGCTGCGGAGCGCGGACGATAGGCGAGCTGCTCCATCACGGCGAGGACGCGCTCGCGGGTGTCGGGGGCGACGGGGCCCGAGCCGTCGTTGAGCACCCGGCTGACGACGGAGACGCTGACGCCGGCGGCGCGCGCGACGTCTTTGATCGTCGCCGCTTTGGCCGGGAGCTCGTTCGTCACTCCTCGATGGTAACAAATGGAACCGGTTCCACCCAGCCCCTGCGACACAACGCGACACCTGCGACGCGGCAAGGCGTCGCAGGTGTCGCGTTGTGTCGCGGTAGCCCTCCCGAAAACGACTCTGCACACGCGAAATCACGTGTGCAGAGTCGTTTTTGGGAGCCCCGGAGGCAGCAGGAGGCGCAGGGCTACTGCACCGGGTCGCCGAAGTCCGGGATCGGCAGCCGCTCGCCGTGCTGCTTCGCCGACTCGTGGGCGATGATGCCGGGCAGCGTGTACCGCGCCGCGACCCAGGCGTTCACCGGCGGCAGAGTGCCGTCGACCACGGCGCGCACGAAGTCGTCGACCAGGAAGTGGTGGCTCCCCTCGTGGCCCGACGGCACGCCGCGGTACTCCTCCGGCAGGCGCGACGTGTCGTGCACCTCGGCGTAGCCCGACACGAACGCGTCGCGCAGTGCGGGGTCGACATTGGCGAGCGCAGGATCGTCGTGGGCCAGCGTCGGCTTCGTGGTGATCTTGTCCGAGATGTCGTGCACCTCGTGCTTGTCCTGCCACACGCTCACCTCCGCCAGCTGCTCGAAGCTCGCCTCGGTGCCGAAGAACCGGAACCGCGACTCGCGGATCTGCGACGGGTAGCCGACGCGGCGCATCTCGTTGGTGCGCATGACGCCGCCGTCGTTGAGCTCGAAGAGCGCCGTCGCGTTCGAGAAGTCGTTGCCGAACTGGCTGACCTCCTTGTCGAAGACGCCGTCGCCGCGCTGGTCCTGCACGCCGATGCACGACACCGACACCGCGTGGCCCGGGATCGCGCCGAGCACGCCGCCGATCGCGTGCGTCGGGTAGAGCATGGGCGGGTACGACGCCGTCTTCTTCCAGTCCTCGCCGCCCGAGTACTGGTAGGCGGCGTAGAAGCCGAGGTCCATGTCGTGCACGTAGTCGCCCTCGGCGTAGAAGATGCGGCCGAAGGCGCCCTCCTTGACCTTCTCGCGGGCGAAGATCGTGGCCGGGTTGTAGTAGCTCGTCTCGCCCATCATGTAGGTGAGCTTCGTCTCGCGCACGAGGTCGATGATCGTCTCGATCTCGTCGACGGCGATGGCCATGGGCACCGCCGAGTAGACGTGCTTGCCGGCCTTGAGAGCCGCGGCGACGAGGGGCCCGTGAGTCCAGCGCTGCGTGAAGATCGCGACCGCGTCGACGTCCGACGCGAGCATGGCGTCGAAGTCGGCGACGGTCCCGTCGAGGTGCTCGCGCTCGTTCAGCTCGGCGGCCCTCTCGGGCAGCAGATCCGTCACGAGCACCCGCGAGACGTCGGGGTGGATCTTGAACAGCTTGGCGAACGAGCCGGCGAACTGGCCGGCGCCGATCATGCCGATGGAGACCATGGGGGTCCTTTCTGGGGTGGGCCCGGCAGCGCCGGGTGGGGTCTGGGATGGTAGGTCGGGAAGGGGATGCTGGTCGGACGACGTCAGGAGGTGGCGTACGAGATGCGGTAGTCGAAGATGCTCTGGGCGGACGACATCCCCGCCGACACCGACTTCTCGCCGAGGAAGGTCGGGCCGAGCGCCGTCGTGAGGTTCGTGAGCGCCTCGTTCATGCCCGTGCCGACCGGGAAGTTGACCGTCTTCCCCTTCGCCTCGGCCAGGAACGGCGACACGTCGATCCCCTGCTTCTTCCAGTACGCCTCGAACAGCGGGTCGAGGCTCTCGATCGCGGGCCAGATGTAGCCGCCACTGCCCAGGATCCGCTGAGAGTCCGCGCTGCCGAGCCACTCGACCAGCCGCCATGCCTGCTCGGGGTAGCGAGTGTTGCTCGCGATGCCGTCGATGAGGCCGTTGATGACGCTGATCCGCCCCTTCGGCCCCGCCGGCATCGGCATGACGCCGACCTTGAACTGCGACAGCTGCGCCAGCGAGACGGTGTTCCAGTCGCCCGCCTGCCACATCGCCATGCGGCCGGAGGCGAAGATCGTCTCGGAGTTCGTCGAGTCGCCGTTCGGCCCGGTCTCGCCGTTCGGCACGATGACGTGCGCCGCGTGGAGCATGTCGGTCATGAAGTTCATGGCCTCGCGGTTGGCGGTCGTGTCGAGCGACGACTTCGTCGCGTAGGCGTGCGGCAGCAGCGCTCCGCCGTTCATCGCGAAGAAGCAGCCGTACATGGCCTGGAACTCGTTGGTCATCGCCGTCGCGTAGACGTCGATGTTGGACGGGTCGAACGACGAGTCCAGCGCGTTGCGCCCCTTGTGGTCGAGGGTCAGCTGCTTGAGGAAGTGGAGGTACGTGCCGCCGTCCTTCGGGTTCCACGACAGGTCGGCCGGGGGCGTGCGGAAGCCCGCCTTCGCGAGGTGGTTCTTGTTGTAGTAGATCGCGATGGTGTCCCAGTCCTTCGGCAGGCCGTAGAGCTTCGACCCGTCGCGGTGCAGGTCGACGAGGCTCGGGAGGTACTGCCCGAGGTCGATCCCGGCCTTCTTCACCTTCGGCGCGATGTCGGTGATGAGCCCGCCCTTCGCCCAGTCGCCGAGCCACGGGGTGTTGACCCAGAACACGTCGGGGGCGTCGCCCGAGATGTACTGCGCGGTGACCTTCTGCTGGTAGTTGTTGTACGGGATCTGCTCGATCGTCACCTTGATGTCGGGGTTGCGCTTCATGAACTCGTCGATCGACTTCTGGTAGCCGACCTGCTCGTGGGCGTCCCAGAGCGCGTAGGTGATCTCGGCGGTCCTCGAGGAGCCTCCGCGGAACCCCCAGTTGGCGGCCGAGCACCCGGCGAGCGCCGTGGATCCTGCGGCCAGGCCCGCGAGCCCGAGGAAGCGTCGGCGTGTGATGGCGGTCATCGGCTGGCTCCTGACAGGTTCACCGAGTTGACGATGTGCTTCTGGAAGAGGACGAACAGGATCACCATCGGGATCAGCGCGACCAGGGAGCCGGCGAGCACGAGGTTCCACTGCGCGGCGAAGTTCGAGTTGAAGTTCGCGACGCCGACGCTCAGGACCTGGAGGCCGTTCGAGGAGGTCGCGATGAGCGGCCAGAGGAAGTTGTTCCACGAGAAGATCACGGCGATGATCGTCGCGGTCATGATGATCGGCCGCGAGATCGGCACCACGACCCGGCGCAGCACGCCGAGCTCGGAGCAGCCGTCAAGACGCGCGGCCTCGATGACCTCCGACGGGATCGACTGGATGTACTGCCGCATGAGGAAGATCGTGTACGGCGTGCCGAAGACGTAGGGCAGGAACAGCGCCCAGTAGGTGTCGGTGAGGCCGACGCGCGACATCATGACGTACAGCGGGATCATCGTGACGACGTTCGGCACCATCAGCATGCTCAGGTAGCCCCAGAAGATCGCGTCGCGGCCGGGGAACTGGATGCGCGCGAACGCGTACGCCCCGAGCAGCGAGAACACGACCTGGCCGACCGTGATGATGATCGTGACCATTGCGGTGTTCAGCAGGTACCCGCCGAAGTCGTACTGGGTGAAGATCGTCACGAAGTTGTCGAGGGTGAAGTGGCTGGGGAGGTCCCAGGCGCGGTCGCCCTGGATCTCCGACAACGGCTTGAACGCGGCCATGACGCTGAACAGGTACGGCGTGATGAAGATCGCCGCGATGGCGAGCAGCACGATCACGTAGAGGACGCGGCGCACGCCGCGGCCGGCGGTCGGCCGGGGCGAGGCCGTGCGGCGGGAGGCCGACGCCGAGGCCGACACGGAGCGAGAAGAAGCGGTTGCGGTCATGATGCCCTCCTCAGACCATCTCGTAGACGGTGCGGCGGTTGAAGTACCGGAACTGGACGAGGGTGACGACCAGGATCACGGCGAAGAGGATGACGCTCAGTGCGGACGCTGCGCCGATCCTGAACCCGATGAACCCGTTCTGGTAGATGAGCATGTTCATCACCGTCGTCGAGGTGCCCGGGCCGCCGTTGGTCATGACGTAGACCGAGTCGAAGACCTGGAACGAGCCGATCGCGCCGGTCACCAGCACGAAGAGCATGGTGGGGCGCAGGAGCGGCAGGGTCACCCGGAAGAACCGCTGGACGGTGGTCGCGCCGTCGATCGCCGCGGCCTCGTAGAGAGTCGGCGGCACGGCCTGCAGGCCGGCCAGGAAGAAGAGCATGTTGTAGCCGACGTACTGCCAGATGTTGGCGAACGCGACGACGGGCATCGACCAGCCGGGCGAGTTCAGCCAGTCGGGCCCGGTGACGCCGACGAGGTGCAGGAGCGTGTTGACGACACCTGTGGAGGGCGCGAAGATCCACTGCCACACGACGCCCATGGCGACCGGGGTCGCGAGGTACGGCAGCACGCAGGCGACGCGGATGATCGAGGTGAAGCGCCCCTGCCGGTTCATCAGGAGCGCCATGAGCAGCGCGAACGCCGTCTGGAACGGGATGTTGAGCAGGAAGTAGTAGAAGGTGACGAGCAGCGCGTGCCCGGCACCCTCATGGGTGAACACGTCGAGGTAGTTCGACAGCCCGACGAACTTCGGCGGCGTGAGGAGGTTCCACTTGAGGAACGAGAAGATCAGCACCAGGATCACCGGGATGCCGAGGAAGACCACGGTGCCGAAGAGGCTCGGGGCCAGGAGGCCGTAGGCGGTGAGGGTGCGACGGCGGTTGGTCCGGTGATCTGCCGCCGTCTTCGGCGGCGCGGCTTGCTCGGTCGACGACCGGCCCAGTGCGATCTGGGTCATGCGATTGTTCCCATCATTCACTCCCTTGTGTGACGGCTGCGGTGTCTCGTGGCTACTCAGGTTGAACGTTCTACCACCGCTGCCGATAGAGTGTCACCGCACCGATCCCGGTGTCAACAGCGTTCGAAGGATTGCCATGGCCGCCCGTCGCGTCACGATCGACGAGGTCGCCGACGCCGCCGGTGTGTCGAGGCAGACCGTGTCGAACGTGCTGCGCGGGACCGGGCGCGTCGGGTCGGCGACGGCCGCACGCATCCAGGAGGTCGTCGACCGGCTGGGCTACGCGCCGCATCCGGGCGCCTCGAGCATGCGGTCGAAGCGAAGCGGGCAGCTGGCGTACCCGCTCATGGAGACCTCGCTCGCCCCCGACAACGTCATCGTCATGGACTTCATGCGCTCGCTCATCGGCGCCGCCGGCGAGCAGGGCTACCACGTGCTGGTGACGAGCACAGGAGCCGCGGGCATGCGCGACCTGGTCCGCTCCGGCCGCGTCGACGGCTTCGTCTTCAACGACATGTTCGGGTACGACGAGCGGCTCGCCATCGTCGAGGAGACCCACACGCCGTTCGCCGCGTTCGGCCGGGTGCCGGACGGCCTCCGGCAGGCCTGGGTCGACGTCGACAACGTCGCCGGGACGCACCGCACCACCGAGCACATGATCGCGCTCGGGCACCGCGACATCCTCTACCTCGGCTACGAGCCCTCGGCGTACTGGGACGACGAGCGACGCAGCGGCTACCTCACCTCGATGCGCGAGCACGGGCTTCCGGCGCGGGTGCTGGAGTCTCCGGGGGATCACGTCGACATGACCGAGGCGGTCTCCCGGCTCCTGCGCCCTGCCGCCGGCTCGGCCGCCGTTCGGCCGACCGCCATCGTCTGCTCGTCCGACCTGCTGTCGGTGTCGGTCTACCGGGCCGCCGCTGCGGTCGGCCTCGCCGTCGGGCCGGAGCTGTCGGTCTCGGGGTTCGACTCGAGCGTGATCGGGCGGTCGCTCGTGCCGACCCTGACGTCGCTCAAGGTGCCCGTCTCGACGATCGCGCACATCGTCGTCGAGCGGTTCGTGCGCGAGGTGCAGGATCCCACTGCCGCCGTCGAGGGGCGCCTCGTCGTGCCCGAGCTCGTCCTCGGGGACAGCACCGCGCCGCCGGCCCGCTGAACGGGTGGCCTTCGCACTGAACGGGTACCGGCAGGCCCTGTCTGCCCGCGACGGGGCGTCGTACCGTAGACCCGTGGACAACAAGACCGAGATCCGCGAGTTCCTCTCGACCCGCCGCGCTCGCGTGACGCCCGAGCAGGTCGGACTGCCGACGTTCGGCGGCAACCGCCGCGTGAAGGGCCTGCGCCGAGAAGAGGTCGCGCTGCTCGCCGGCGTGAGCGTCGACTACTACGTGCGCCTCGAGCGCGGCAACCTCGGCGGAGTCTCGGAGGGCGTGCTCGAGGCGATCTCGCGGGCGCTGCAGCTCGACGACGTCGAGCGCATGCACCTGTTCGACCTCTCGCGCACCGCGAACGCCTCGATCGGCACGCGTCGCCGCGCCGTCACGACGACGATCCGGTCGAGCGTGCAGCGCATGCTCGACTCGTTCTCGGGGCCGGCGTGGGTGCGCAACGACCGCATGGACATCCTCGGCGCGAACGTCATGGCGCGAGCTCTCTACGCCCCCGTGTTCGCCGATCCGGCACGGAGGCCGAACACGGCGCGCTTCACCTTCCTCGACGCGGGGGCGCCCGACTTCTACGTCGACTGGAGCGATGTCACGCACGACTCGGTCGCGATCCTGCGGGCTGCCGCCGGCCGCAACCCATACGACAAGGCGCTCAGCGACCTCATCGGCGAGCTGTCGACCCGCAGCGAGCTGTTCCGCCAGGCCTGGGCGTCGCACGACGTCGGCATGCACCGATCGGGCGTCAAGCGCATGCGGCACCCCGAGGTGGGCGATCTCGAGCTGACCTACGAGGCCATGGAGCTCGTCATGGACCCGGGGCTCACCGTGCTCACCTACTCGGCCGAGCCGGCGTCGCCGTCGGAGGAGAAGCTGCGGCTGCTGGCCGTGTGGGCCGCGACCGAGGCCCTGGCCGAGCCATCGGTCTAGCGGCGCGCCCCCGCTAGGGTGGCCGAGTGCGAATCGATGGGGCCACCGAGCTGCTCGGGCTGATCGCCACCCCGATCCGGCACAGCCGCTCGCCCCGCATGCACGACCTCGCGCTCGAGCACCTGGGGCTCCCCTACGTCTACCTCGCCTTCGAGGTCGGGGCGCAGGAGCTCGCGGACGCCGTTTCGGGGCTGCGAGCCCTGGGCGCCCGGGGGTTCAACGTCTCCATGCCGAACAAGGTCGCCGTGCTCGACCTCCTCGACGACGTGGACGAAGCCGCGCGCCTCATCGGCGCCTGCAACACCGTCGTCAACCATGACGGAGTGCTCACCGGCTACAACACCGACGGGCTCGGCTGGACGGCCGCGCTCCGCGAGAACGGGGTCTCCGTCACGGGCGCCACGGTCACGATCATCGGGGCGGGCGGGGCGTCGTCGGCGATGGTGACGCAGGCCGCGCTCGAGGGAGCGGCCCGGGTGCGTGTGGTCAATCGGCGCGACGGCTTCTTCGACGCAGCTCTCGCGCTGGCGTCGCGCGTCACTGCGGCGACCGGCGTGCCCGTAACGGTGGGCGACCTCGACGATGCCGACGGTTTCGTGTCGGCCGTGGGCGAGTCGTCGATCCTGGCCAATGCGACCGGTGTCGGCATGAAGCCGCTCGAGGGGCTCTCGCCGCTGCCCGTGCCCGCTGTCGACGTGCTGCGGCCGTCGCTGTTCGTGTCGGACGTCGTCTACGAGCCCGCCGCGTCGGCGCTGCTGCTCGACGCTCGGGCCGCCGGATGCCGCACGATGAACGGCCTGCCGATGATGCTGCACCAGGGCGCGGCGTCGTTCGAGCTCTTCACCGGGCACGCGATGCCGCTCGACCACGTGCGGGCGCACCTCTTCGGCTGAGGCCCTGCTGCGGTAACAGGACCTTTTGCCCTCCCGAAAACGACTCTCCCGACGTGAAATCACGCCGGGAGAGTCGTTTTTGGGAGGACTAGGGAGGGTCAGGCGGCGAGCCGGTGGCGCACGTTCTCGACGTCGGCGGCGATCTGCGCCACGAGCGACTCGAGGCCCTCGAACCGGACGTTGCCGCGGATCCGCTCGACGAAGTACACGGCCATCTGCTTGCCGTAGAGGTCGAGGCTCACGTCGAGCAGGTAGGCCTCGATCTGGCGCGCGGGCACGCCCTCGAACGTCGGGTTGTCGCCCACCGAGACGGCGGCGTCGTAGAGGCGCCCCTCGATGATGACCCGCGCGGCGTAGACGCCGTCCTCGGGGACGGTACCGACTGCATCCTGAGCCATGTTCGCCGTCGGGAAGCCCAGCTCGCGACCGCGCATCTCACCGTGCACGACCTCGCCCCGCACCGACGGGTACCGCGTCAGGTCGGCGACGGTGCGAAGGCCGGCACCGCGGCGCGCACCGACGGATGTCGAGGTCGGCGAGGTGTCGATGAGAGGAAGGGACATTCGCTGCTGCCTTTCGACGAAGCGTGATCTCGCGGGCGGTGGATGATGCTGCGCCGGGAGGTCTGCACTCCTCCCGACACCATCAAGTCAAGCGTCCACGCGTTTCGTCGCAAGGGCCCCCGCGTTAACTTTTATTTCGCCGTGCCTCGCCGCCCTGTCGCCCGGAACGACGGGGCGGTCAGTGCTTTTCCGCCGCCCGCGCACGCACCGCCACGGTCACCGCGAGAACGATCAGGGCGCCCAGGAGCCCGGCCACGCCCGTCGCCACCGAATGCGGCGCGCCTGCGAGCCGCGCCTCGGCGATCCACGCGAGACCCCACGCCAGAGACAGAGCCGGCGCGATCCGCCCGGCACCGCGGAGCGCGAGAGCGACCCCGACAGCGGTGGCGACGGCGACCACGACGACCGCCCAGGCCTCCGGAGCGATGCCGAGCCCGTCGAATCCTGCGGCCTGGAGACCCGCCGTGACGTTCGCGGCCGTCGCGACCGACACCCAGCCGAGGTAGAGGCCGACCGTGCCGTCGGTGATGAGTGCGTCGAGGCGGCCGGTCGGGCGAAGGGCCCTGTCGCTGGCGCCGTCGCGTGTCCGCAGGAACGCGATCACCAGCACGACCAGCAGCGCCGCGATCACCGGGATGCTCAGCCACAGCAGGTCGGCCTGGATGCTCAGGATCCACGCCGCGTTCAGCAGCATCGACCAGGCGATCGGGTAGCCGAGACGCTGATGCCGCTGGGCCGTCGCCTGCGCGGGGAGGAACTGCCAGACCGCGTAGGCGACGAGGCCGAGGTAGATGACGCCCCAGATCTGGAAGGCGCCCGTACCCGGGGCGATCAGGGTGGCGTCGGCGGCGAGCGCCCCTCCTGCGGCCTGATTGATCGGGGTGCCGACGACGATGCCGGCGCCGATGAAGTCGCCCACGATGGCCACGAGGGCGCTGACGGCCACGACGATCTGGCGGGTGCGGTCGCCGCTCGTGGCGGTGCGGCGGCCGGTGGCGGCGGTTGCGGTGCTCATGACCCGACGATACTCAGCCTGCTGAGTTTTGTCCGGTCGTGCACCGCGGTGCGGCGCGTCGAACCTCCCCGTGCCTAGGCTCGAGCCGTGCCCGACGCCAAGTTCGACGACCCGCGCCTCGCCGTGCTCTACGACGCCCTCGACGGCCCGCGAGACGATCTCGACCCCTACCTCGCCCTGGCGCAGGAGCTCGGCGCACACTCGATCGTCGACATCGGCTGCGGCACCGGAGAGTTCGCCCTGCTCGCCGCCGGCCGAGGGTTCGACGTGACCGGTGTGGATCCTGCTCTCGCCTCGCTCGACGTCGCACGCTCGAAGCCCGGCGCCGACGCGGTCGCCTGGGTGCACGGTGACGCCGTCACCGCCGCCGAGCTCGGCCTCAGGGCCGATCTCGCAGCGATGACGGGCAACGTCGCGCAGGTGTTCGTGGCCGACGACGCGTGGCACGCGGCCCTCGCCGGCGCGGCCGCCGCGCTCCGCCCGGGCGGCCATCTCGTGTTCGAGGCGAGGCGCCCCGAGGCACGCGCCTGGGAGGCGTGGGCCTCGGCGCCGACCACGACGACGCACGAGGTGCCGGGCGTCGGCCGGGTGACCCACCGGTTCGAGGTCACGATGGTCGCACCGCCGCTCGTGACCTTCGTCGACAGGTACCTCTTCGACTCGGGCGAGTCGCTCGAGTCGACGTCGACCCTGCGCTTTCGCGACGGGTCGGCGATCACGGGCGACCTCGTAGCCGCCGGCTTCGAGGTGCTCGAGGTCCGCGACGCTCCCGATCGGCCGGGTCTCGAGAACGTCTTCGTGGCCCGTCGCGCGTGATGCACGGGCGCATCGTTCGATGCGTCACACGACCGAAACCCGCGACGTCGAACCGCCGGAGTAGCGTCTGGCCATGCGCCGATCACACGCGGTCCCTCTCGCCCTCGCCTCGCTCGCTCTCGTCGCAGCCGGGCTGCTCGCGCCACAGTCGGCCTCGGCCGACGCCGCCGCTGCGACTGCTGCCGCCCCGGCCGCCGCCGACGGCGCCCCTCCCGGCACCCCCACGGCCCACTCGTTCGACGGCACGCCGACCGTCGGCGCGATCTTCCGCGGGCCGCTCGCCGACGGGCACGAGTGCTCGGGCAGCGTGATCGCGAGCCCCACGGACGACCTCGTACTCACGGCGGCGCACTGCGTCTACGGCGACACCTCCGCCTGGAGCTTCGTGCCGGGCTACGTCGACGGGCGCGCGCCCTACGGCGTGTGGAAGATCAGCGCGGCGTACGTCGACCCGGCCTGGCAGAAGGAGGGCGATACGCAGAGCGACTATGCGATCCTGCGCATCGCCCCTCAGACGATCGATGGCAGGGCCCGCAGGATCCAGCAGCTCACCGGGGCGAACCTGCTCGGCACGGCGCCGCGCGCCGGCACCACGATCACCGACCCGGCCTACAACGCCGGGGTCGACGACCAGCCGATCACCTGTACGGCGAAGGTGTACTACACCGACGGGTACCCGGGCTTCAACTGCTCGAACTACCAGGGCGGCGTGAGCGGCTCGCCCTTCCTCGCCGCCGGGCCGCACGGCACGCACGTCGTCGTGGGGCTCATCGCCGGCCTGCACCAGGGCGGGTGCTTCGACTACACCTCGTACTCGCCGCGACTGACGACGCGCGTGTACGCCACGTACCTGCGCGCGGTGCTGCACGCCCGACCCGACACGGTCGTGCCCCCGGGGTCGGACGGCTGCTGACGCCGCGCCACCCGACCCCTACGACGCGAGGGCGAGGTCGACGGTCTGCACTCGCGGCCGCCGGGCGTCCTTGTCGAGGCGCACCTCGATCCGGATCGCGCGCGAGTGGATCCGCGCGCGCTCCGTCAGCTCGAGCGGCACCTCCCAGACGTGCGTCGCCGACGCGTCGACCCCTCCCAGAAGAGTGAACGAGCGCTCGTCGAGCCTCCACGGCAGCACGGTGTGCGAGCGGAGGGTGCGCGCGGTGGCCCACGGCGAATGGCCGATCGGCGTGCATCGCCACGAGACGAGCATGGGGGTGGGCGCAGGATTCGCGATCGAGATGCGCACCCACGCAGCACGCCCCGGAGGCCCCGGCCGGACGAATGCCGAGATGGACGTGTTCGCGTCGTCCGGGCGGTCGCCGTTGCGGAACCCGAGCCAGACGAGCGTGCCGAACACGGCGACCATGGCCCCGAGCGCGGCGGCGAAGACTCCACCCACAGGCTGCACCCCGCTTCGCTCGTCGTCGTGATCAGCGACGTCGCGCGCGGCCGTCGCGCGCACTTCATGATCTACACCTTGCGTCGCCGTTCGGCCCGCGTGTTCGCGACTGCTTCGAGCACCGCGCCGCCGCTCGGGAGGAGTTGCGTCCGCCGGAGCGTCTTGCTTTGACGCTTGCGGCCCGCTTTCGCACGTGAGGGAGGAGCTTTCTCCTCCGGGGGCTGCGCTCGCCGCCCGCGCAACCGCGTCTGGTCACGCTCGGGAGGAGATCGCCGAGGTCGTTCCTCCGGAACATGCCATCCTGGCGCGATTTCCTCCGCCGAGGTGACGAACGGCGACATCTTCCTCCCGGGCACCACGAAGATCCTCCCGAAGAGCGGGAGCGCGGCGGCGTGCTCGCGGCGGACCGCGCCCGGGCTACTTGCGCAGCTCGAGGTAGCGGGCGATGAGCGCCTTGGTCGACGAGTCCTGCGACTCGAGCGCGGCCGAGTCGCCGTCGACCGCGGGAGCGATCTGCAGGGCGAGCTGCTTGCCGAGCTCGACGCCCCACTGGTCGAACGAGTCGATGCCCCAGATGGTGCCCTCGGTGAAGACGATGTGCTCGTACAGCGCGATCAGCTGGCCGACGACGCTCGGGGTGAGAGCGGGCGCCAGGATCGACGTGGTCGGCCGGTTGCCCGAGAACACGCGCGCCGGGACGACCGACTCTTTCGTGCCCTCGGCGCGGACCTCGTCGGCGGTCTTGCCGAACGCGAGCGCCTTGGTCTGCGCGAAGTAGTTCGCCATGAACAGCGCGTGCACGTCGGCGCCGGGCTGGACTGCGCCGCCGTCGCCGGTGCCGTCCTTCAGCGGGTGGGCGGGGTTCGCGACCGCGATGAAGTCGGCCGGGATGATCCGCGTGCCCTGGTGGATCAGCTGGTAGAACGCGTGCTGGCCGTTGGTGCCGGGCTCGCCCCAGAAGATCTCGCCCGTGTCGGTGACGACCGCGGAGCCGTCCCAGCGGACGCTCTTGCCGTTCGACTCCATCGTGAGCTGCTGCAGGTAGGCGGGGAAGCGGTGGAGGTACTGCGTGTAGGGCAGGACCGCGTGGCTCTGAGCGCCGAGGAAGTTGGTGTACCAGACGTTGAGCAGGCCCATGAGCACGGGCACGTTCTTCTCGAGCGGAGTGGTGCGCATGTGCTCGTCGATGGCGTGGAACCCGGCGAGGAAGCTCTGCCAGTTCTCGCGGCCCACGGCGATGACGACGCTCGTGCCGATCGCGGAGTCGACCGAGTAGCGGCCGCCCACCCAATCCCAGAAGCCGAAGGCGTTCTCGGGGTCGATGCCGAACGCCGCGACCTTGTCGAGCGCGGTGGAGACCGCGACGAAGTGCTTGGCGACGGCACCGCTGCGCGCCTCGTCGGTGTCGTCGATCGCACCGGCCTCGGCGAGCTTCGCCCAGAGCCACTCGCGGGCGAGACGCGCGTTGGTGAGGGTCTCGAGCGTGCCGAAGGTCTTCGACGCGACGATGAACAGCGTGGTCTCGGGGTCGAGGTCGGCGGTCTTCTCGAAGACGTCGGCCGGGTCGATGTTCGAGACGAAGCGGGCCTCGAGGCCGGGCTGCACGTAGGGCTTGAGCGCCTCGTAGACCATGACGGGGCCGAGGTCGGAGCCGCCGATGCCGATGTTGACGACGGTCTCGATGCGCTTGCCGGTGACGCCGGTCCACTCGCCGGAGCGGATCTTGTCGGCGAACGCGTAGACCTTGTCGAGCGTCGCGTGCACCTCGTCGTCGACGTTCTCGCCGTCGACGACGAACGGGGCCGGCGGGACGAGCCCGGCCGAGTCTTTCGGGCGGCGGAGGGCCGTGTGCAGCACGGCGCGGTCTTCGGTGACGTTGATGTGCTCGCCCGAGATCATCGCCTGGTAGCGCTCGGCGACGCCGGCGGACTTCGCGACCTCGATGAGCGCGCCGAGGATCTCCTCGGTCACGAGGTTCTTCGACAGGTCGACGGTGAGGTCGGCCGCCTCGAACGTGTAGCGCTCGGCCCGCTGGGGGTCGGCGTCGAACCAGGCGCGGAGGTCGGGGGCGAAGCCGTCGGCCACTCCCTCCAGCTTCTGCCAGCCGGGCGTCTGGGTGGGGTCGACGGGAGCGGATTCGGTCACTTGGTCCTCCTGAACCATGGAACAGTTCTGGCTCGCGACTCATCGCGACGCTGCGAGGCGGGCCACGCACAACTCTATTGCCGCCGAGACCCCCGCGACCGCCGCCTGTGGAGAACCTCGCGGGCGCGACCGCTTCAGGCCTTCGGGTGCCAGACGCCGATGCGATTGCCGTGCGGGTCGGCCAGGTGCGCGAAGAGGATCTGCCCGTTGTCGGTCACCGGCACCACGATCGAAGCCCCCGACGCGACCGCTTTCTCGACCGTCGCCGCGACGTCGTCGACGTTCACGTAGAAGATCGCGTACGAGCCGCCGCCGAGGTCGGTGGTGTCCCACACGCCGCCGTCGCCGCCGTTCACCATGTTGTACGGCATCGGGCCCTGCGGCGCCTCGATCTCCCAGCCGAAGACGCCCTCGTAGAACGCCTTGGTGGTCGCAGGATCCGGCGACCCGATCTCGAAGTAGTCCACCTTCGCCATGACATCCTCCTCGCCCGAATGCCGGGCACCCCGGCGTCGCGCACAGTCTCCTCCCCCGCCCGCCCCCTGTCGAGACTCGTCTGCCAGGCTTGAGCCGCAAGGAACGGAGGACACCCCTGATCACCGTCGCTCTCGGCCTGGGCGCCGCCCTCATCTACGGCGTCGCCGACTTCTTGGGCGGCCTCGCCTCCCGTTCGCTGCGCCCGCTCGTCGTGACGGCCGTGACCGCGGGCATCGGCATCGTGCCCCTGCTGATCGCCCTTCCGCTGCTCGGGGCGAGCTTCACGGGGCGGACTCTCGTCTGGGGTCTCGCTGCCGGCGCCTCCGGCGCGGTCGGCGTCGTCCTGCTGTACTCGGCGCTCGCGATCGGGCCGATGAGCATCCTGTCGCCCGTCACGTCGGTGTTCTCGGCCCTCCTGCCGGTGACCGTCTCGCTCCTCACCGGCTCCCGGCTGTCGCCGCTCGGCGACGTCGCGATCGTCGCGGCGCTCGTGGCAATGATCCTCGTGGCCAGCGTGAAGGACGCCTCAGGAGCCCGGCTCACGCCGCGCGGCCTCATCAGCGCCGCCGTGGCGGGCTGTGGCTTCGGCGGCATCGTCCTGGCGTACGACGCGTCGGGGTCGCACGCAGGCCTCGCCCCGCTCGTCGTGTCGCGGGTGCTGCAGACGATCGCGATGAGCGCGGGGGTGGCTCTGGTCGTGCGGCGATCCGCTGCTCCTGCGCCCCATGCCTTTCGAGGTGGTCTCGCCGACGAGTTCGGGCCGCTGCGACCGCTGCGGTCTCGCGGCCCGCGCCGCCTCGCGCTGGTCGTCGTCGCCTGCGGGCTCGCCGACGCCACGGCGAACGCGCTGATCCAGGCGGCGCTGCACGCCACGGGCACGGCCGCGACGCTGCCGACCGTGAGCGTGCTCTACGCGCTGTACCCGATCGGCACGGTCGTTCTCGCCGCCATCGTGCTGCGCGAGCGGCTGACCGCCGTGCAGATCGGCGGGCTCGCCCTCGGCTTCGCCGCCAGCGCCGTCCTCGCGCTCGGCTGAAGGCGGGCGCGACAGCCCCGCCGTCGGTAGCCTCCCGACATGACGATCGCATTCGAGAACGTCGGCATCGCGGTCCGCGACCTGGACGAGACGATCGCGTTCTTCACCGATCTGGGCCTGGTCGTCGCCGGGCGCGACGAGGTGAGCGGCTCCTGGGCCGACACCGCCGTCGGCCTCGACGGCAACCACGCGCGGATCGCCGTCCTCAACACGCCCGACGGCCGCCCTGCGCTCGAGCTGTTCGAGTACATCCACCCCGACGCGATCGAGACCGAGCCGACGCTGCCGAACGAGATCGGCATGCACCGGGTGGCCTTCCGGGTCGACGACCTCGACGCCGCCCTTGCCGCGGCAGCCCGGCACGGCTGCCTGCCGCTCCGCGGCGTAGCGCAGTACCTCGACCTCTACCGCCTCACGTATCTGCGGGGCCCGAGCGGCATCATCGTGATGCTGGCGCAGGAGCTGGGCGAGTCTCCGCGATCCTGAGCCCTCAGCGCCCGAACTCAGAACACGCTGTAGCCGCCGTCGATCGTCAGCACCGAGCCGGTCATGAACGATGAGGCGTCGCTGGCGAGGAACACCATCGCCGGGCCGAGTTCGTCCGGTTCGCCGGCGCGCTCCTGCGGGGTGTCCTCGATCCAGTGCCGGTGGAACCTCGGATCGTCGACCGGTGCCATCGCGGTGCGCATGTACCCCGGCGCGATGGCGTTGACGCGCACGCCGAGGGGCGCCCACTCGGCCGCGAGACTGCGCGTGATGTGATGCACCGCGGCCTTCGACGCGTTGTACGCGGGCTGCCACTGCGGCCGGTTGACGATCGCGCCCGACATCGAGCCGACGTTGACGATCGTTCCACCGCCGCGCTCGATCATGTGCCGGCCGAAGACCTGGCTCGCGATGAAGAGCCCGTCGACGTTCACGCCCATCACCTCGCGCCACTCCTCGTCGGTCACCTCGAGGGCGGGCCGGTGAATGCAGGCGCCGGCGTTGTTCACGAGGACGTCCACGCGGCCGAAGGCGTCGACCGACGAGGCGAGCAGCCCCTCGACGTCGGGGCGACTCGTGACGTCGGCGAGCACGACGTGCGCGCGGACTCCCCTCGACTCCACCTCGGCTGCCGCGGCGGCAGCGGCTTCCTCATCGCGTCCGACGACGACGATGTCGCTCCCGGCCTCCGCGAGCGCCAGGGCGAATGCGCGCCCCAACCCGCGGGTGGAACCGGTGACGACCGACGTGCGGCCCTGCAGACTGAACTTCTCGAGAACGGGCATGGGTCTCCTTCGACATGAGCGCCGCGACCCGCGCCGAGCGGGCCCTCCCTGCGATAGTGCCCGCCCGCGACACAAAGCGACACCTGCGACGCACGGTGGCGTCGCAGGTGTCGCGTTTTGTCGCACGGGCTGGCGGGCGACACTCGCAAGGCACCGCTACCCGGCGACGACCGAGTGCGCCACCTCCCGCGCGGCGTCGTGCTCGGCGAGCCGCGCCACGAGAGACGCCCGCACGTCGCGCCAGGTGTCCGACCCGAGCGGCAGACGCAAGGGAGCCTCGCCCGAGTCGACGAGGTCGATCATCGCCTGCGCGATCCGGGCCGGGTCGTTCGGCAGCGGGAACGCCCCGTCGGCGAGCGCCCGCCGCACGTCGCCGGCGGGGGTCGCGTCGTACTCCGGCATGACCGGCGCACGGTCGAGGCCCGCGCCGAAGCCGGTGGGCGTGGCGCCCGGCTCCACGATGGTGACGTCGATCCCGAACGGCCGCACCTCGGCCGCCAGCGTCTCGGCGAACCCCTCGACACCCCACTTCGACGCATGGTAATAGGCGAAGTTCGGGTACGTCGTCTGGCCTCCGGCGGTCGACACCTGCAGGATCCGACCGCCTCCCTGCGAGCGCAGGTGCGGCAGGGCAGCGCGAGCCACGCGGATTGATCCGAGCAGGTTGGTCTCGACCACCCGCTCGATCTGCTCGTCCGACGCCTCCTCCACGGAGGCGAAGACGCCGTACCCGGCGTTGTTCACGACCACGTCGATGGTGCCGAGCGCGGAGAAGGCCCTGTCGACGACGGCCTTCACCGATCCTGCGTCCGTCACGTCGAGCCGATCGACCCAGAGCCGGTCGCCGTACTGCGCGACGAGGTCGTCGAGGGCCGACGGGGTGCGGAGAGTGGCGGCCACACGGTCGCCGCGGGCGAGGAGCCGCTCGGTGAGGAGACGGCCGAATCCGGTCGAGGTGCCGGTGATGAACCAGGTCTGCATGGGGTGTCCTTCCCGTCGCCGGCACGATCTACGGTCGACGACGGGACGACGCTACGAGTTCGAGTCGACTCGAGGTCAAGCGGCTACGGTGAAAGCATGACGACCACCCAGGAGCGCACGTTCTCGATCGGCGAGGTCGGCGAGCAGACCGGCCTCACGGCGCACACCCTCCGTTTCTACGAGAAGGAGCGGCTGTTCCCGCTGCCGATCCGGCGCGACTCGGCCGGCCGCCGCGTCTTCAGCACCGAGGAGGTCGAGTGGCTGCGGGTCTGCACGAAGCTGAGGTCGTCGGGCATGCCGATCCCGGCGATCCGCCGGTACGCCGAGCTCGTCCTCGAGGGATCCGGCAACGAGCAGGAGCGGCTGGCCCTCCTCCGCGAGCACGAGCTGCGCGTGCAGCGGCAGGTCGCCGATCTGCAGGAGGCCCTCGGCGTGATCCACCACAAGGTCGAGATCTACCAGCGGCATCTCGCGGCAGGCACTGCCGACCGGCTGTGGACGAACGGGCCCGAGTGCTGACGCCTGCCCCGGCGCGACAAAACGCGACACCTGCGACGCCGCGGCACGTCGCAGGTGTCGCGTTTTGTCGCCGGGGGCAAGGCTGTGTCGCGGGGCCAGGCTGTGCCTCGGGGCCCTGCAGTGTCGCCGGCGGCCCGGCAGTAGAGTGACGACATGAGCACGATCGCGGTCACGATCGACGCCGGGCCGCGCGCAGGTGCAGGGCCCCGCGCCGGCATCACCTGCCCGGTCGCCCACAACTGCTCGTGCGTGTTCGATCCGTCGCACCGGCCCGCCGCCCGCGAGGCGACCCGCACGGCCCTCGAGCTGCCCGCCGGCCTCAAGGAGTGGATGGACTGGGGCTGGATCTACGTCGACCGCTCCGGCGACCGGATCACTCTCGAGCGGAAGCGCGACCTCGGCTGGTGCGCGAACCTCGCCCTCAGCGTGGTCACCGCGGGGCTCTGGCTGATCCGCTGGATCCCCTCGATGCGCCACCCCCGCTACGACACCGTCACGCTCACCGTGCGCGCGAACGGCCGCGTCGTCGAGGGCGCCCGGGGTCGCAGGATCGCGTAACCCGCCCGCCCGACCCGCCCTCAGACGGCGACGCCGCACGCGGCCAGCACCCGCCGCACGGCCCCGACGTCGCCGGCGTCCGACACGCACCCCACGTAGCCGTCGGGCCGCACGAGCACGAGCGTGCGCGGGCCCGCACTGTAGGCGGCGGCGAGGGCGCCCGAGGTGTCGGTCACGTCGCCGTCGCGTTCGGGGCGGTCGACGATGCGCAGGATCCTGAGCCTCTCGATGCCCGGCAGCCCGGCGTCGTCGACCGGCCCGAAGGCCAGCAGCGTGAACCGCCCGCCCGCGGTGAGCTCGAACAGCCGTCGAGTCCCGGCGAGGGTCTCGAGCCCGGTCGCGTCGGGCGCCCGATCGCCCGCGCGCAGAACGCCGTCAGGAGCCGAAGCGGCGTCGCCGGGAGCAGAAGCGGCGTCGCCGGGAGCCGAGCCGACATCGTCGGCAGCCGCGCCCCGGTCGTCCGCGACCAGCGACGACCCGCGATAGCCGACCGTCAGCTGCATGGTGTCGGCGTTGCCGCGGATGGGGATCGCCTTCTTCTCGAGGGTCTCGCGCAGGCGGGCGTTCGACAGGGCGAGGACGCCCTCGGCGACGGGACGCCGTTCGTCCTCGTACGTGTCGAGGAGGGCCTCGTCGGCACCGTTCGCGACGGCGGCGAGCTTCCAGCCGAGGTTGTGGGAGTCCTGGATACCGGTGTTCATGCCCTGGCCTCCCGCGGGCGAGTGGATGTGCGCCGCGTCGCCGGCGAGCAGCACGCGGCCCTCGCGGTAGTGGTCGACGAGGCGGATGTTCGCGCGCCAGAGCGTGCGCCACTCGGGCTCGCGCAGGCGGATGCCGGTGCTGCCGCTGCGCCTCTCGAGGATCGCCTGCATGTTCTCGAGGGTGAGTGCCGGATCCTGCCCCGGAGCGATGCTCGCCTGGAACTGGAACACGTCGGTCGACGGCAGCGGGCAGAGCACCACGATGCCCTCGTCGGAGCGCCAGGTGTGCCACGAGTCGCGGTCGAGCCCGTCGACGTCGACGTCCGCGACGATCATGCGGACCTCGTCGAGGGTCTCGCCGTCGAACGCCGCGCCCGAGCCCTTCCGCACGACGCTGTGCCCGCCGTCGGCGCCGACGAGCCAGTCCGCGCGGATCGTCTCGGGGCCCGCCTCACCCCGCACGACCGCGGTCACCCCTGTGCCCGACTGCGTGAACGACTCGAGGGCGGTGCCGAACCCGACCTGCCCGCCCGAGCGTCGCAGGAGCCCGCGCAGAGCCTCCTCGACCCTCCACTCCGGCGTAATGAGCGACGCCCCGTACGGAATGTCGGGCCGCCCGGTGAAGGCGTCGGCCTCCGTGCGACGCTCGGTGCCATCGGGCAGGTGCGCGGTGATCGGCATGCCCATCCGGCCGTGCGCGATCACCTGGTCGGCGATGCCGAGGTCGTCGAAGACCTCGAGGCTGCGCGGCTGGATGCCCTTGCCGCGGGAGCCGGGCTGCGGCCCGGGCGCCGCCTCGACGATGCGGAAGGCCACGCCGAGGCGTGCGAGTTCGCAGGCGAGGGTCAGGCCGGTGGGGCCGGCGCCGACGATCAGGACGGTGGTGTCGCTCATGGTTTCTCCTCCTGTAGATAGCAATCACTATCTACTGTGATTGACGAATTGTCAAGATAGGAAAAACTTCTCTAGGCTGGCGGTGTGACCACCGACACCCCGACACCCGTCCGCCGGCGCCGCTCCGGCGAGAAGCTGGAGGGCGCGCTGCTCGACGCCGCCTGGGACGAACTCGTCGAGGTCGGCTACGGGCGGCTCACGATGGCCACGATCGCCGCTCGAGCGGGGACGAGCGAGCCCGTGCTCTACCGCCGTTGGCCGAACAAGGACCGCGTCGTGCTGGCGGCACTCGAACGGCAGCGGGCCCGACACCCCATCGCCGTGCCCGATACCGGGAGCCTCCGCGGCGATCTGCTCGAGCAGCTCACGACCGTCGGCACCGCCCTCGCCGGGTTCTACGCGATCGCCGCGGCGGCGTCTTTCGCCGGGCTCCTCGCCGACACGGGCATGACGCCGACACAGGTGCGCGAGCACGTGATGGCACCCGAGGGCGACGCGGCCGTGCGAGCGATCTTCTGCCGGGCAGCCGAGCGGGGCGAGCTCGACCTCGGCGCCGTCCCCCGCGCCGTCCTGGAGATGCCGTTCGACCTCGTGCGCCACGACCTGCTCATGAGCCTGGAGGTGCCGGGGCCGGAGCGGATCCGCTCGATCGTCGACGACCTGTTCCTGCCGCTCGTCCGTCGCGGTTAATCGATGCCGACCGGTGTCCGCGCGCCAGACCGGCGTGCGCGCGCCTCCTAGGAGCGGCGCACACGCCAAAACGACGTGCTCAGCGCGACGTTGCGCGGCGCGAGTCCCCAGCAGCGGCGGCAAGACGCCCCGCGACCGCGCCGACGGCGTCGCGCAGCTCGGCGGGCCCGACGACCTCGAACGCGGCGTCGAACCCCGCGAAGCGCGCCGCCAGCGCCCCCCACGACCACGACCCCATCGTCACGCGCGAGCGGTCCGGCCCGAGCGCCTCCACGGTCGCGTCGTCGTCGAGGTACGGCGCCACGTCGCGCACGGCCCGGTCGACGACGCAGGTGCCCACGCATGGCCAGGCCGACGTCGACGAGCCCCGGAAGCGCGCCGCGACGAACGCGAGCGCATCGCCGCCGGGGATCTCCCGCGGCGCGAACGCGCGGCGCGTGGGAGTCCGCGGCGTCATCCGATCGATGCGGAAGGTCCGCCAGTCGCTCGCGTCGAGATCCCACGCGACGAGGTACCAGCGGCCCGAGCGTGCCACGACCGCGTGCGGTTCGACGCGGCGCGGTGGTCGCTCCTGCGCCCCCTCAGTGCCCTCGGGCGACGCGTAGTCGAACCGGAGCACCTCGTGCGCGCGGGTCGCCTCGCTCACCGCCACGAGGGTCGCAGGATCAGCGACACCCTGCCGCCCCGACGTCTGCACCTCGACGGCATCGACCCGGTGCCGCAGCCGCTGCGGCATCACCTGACGGATCGTGGCCAGGGCCCGGGCAGCCGCCTCGCCGATGTCGGCGCCGGACGCCGGAGCCACGGCGAGCGCCAGAGCGACGGCGACGGCCTGGTCGTCGTCGAAGAGCAGGGGCGGAAGCTCGGACCCGCTCGCGAGACGGTAGCCGCCGGCCGGCCCGCGGAGCGAGTCGATGCGATACCCGAGGTCGCGGAGCCGCTCGACGTCGCGCCGGACGGTCCGCGGGCTGACGTCGAGCCGCGACGCGAGCACGTCGCCGCCCCAGTCGCGCCGCACCTGGAGCAGCGAGAGCAGTTCGAGCATTCGTGAGGAGGGGCCGGCCATGTCGTCCATTCTCCGTCGAGATGCGGTCAGGATCCGACCGCATCACCGAGGAGAGTGTTCTCAGCGCGGCCGACCGGCCCGCCTCACGACAGGAGTCGACATGACGATCCAGACCACCCCTCACCTCAACTTCGACGGCCGCGCCCGCGAGGCCCTCGACTTCTACGCGGCGGCGCTCGGCACCGAGGCAGTGACCATGACCTACGGCCAGATGGGTGCGTCGGACGACCCGGCGTGGGCCGATCGCATCGTCTGGGGCCAGGTCGCGACCGAGTCGGGCGTGCGGGTGATGGCCTTCGACGTGTGGCCGGGCCAGCCGTACGACCAGGGGTCGAACTCGTTCTACGTGTACCTCAGCGGGGACGACGCCGACGAGATCACTCGTGTATGGGAGGGCCTGGTCGAGGGTGCCGAGATCCGGCAGCCCCTCGGCGCCTCGGCGTGGGCGCCGCTCGCCGGGCAGCTGCGCGACCGCTTCGGCGTGATCTGGGCGCTCGACGCCCGGCCGGCCGCGTAGCTCAGGCTAGCCCACCGACCCCGACACCCGCGCGAAGACGGCATCGACGTCGTCGAGGAACCCGCGGGTGTCGGCGAGCCCGAACGCCGTGCGCTGCAGCACGAACCCGTGCAACAGCGCCATGACGACGCGCGTCGCCTGATCGATGTCGAGGTCGGCGGGCGTGATGCCCGCCGATTGCCCGGCGCGGAGGCAGTCGGCCATCCTGCTCCGCATCTCGTCGAAGCCGGCCTGCGCGTGCGACCGGAACGCCTCGTCGCGCAGCAACTCGCCCCAGGCCTGGACGGCGCAGCGCAGGAGCTCGTCGACCGGCACGTCGTCGCCCGCGGCATCCACGACCGACGCATCGGTCGCCCGCGTGACCGAGGCCCGCACCAGGTCGGTCATCGACAGCGCCTCGCCACGAGCCACCGCACGCTCGAGCGGGGCGAAGATCACGCGGAACGCGTCGCCGGCGATCTCGCTGATCAGTTCGTCCTTGCCGGAGAAGTACTTGTACGGGGCTCCTGTCGACACCCCGGCCTCAGCGGCGATGGCGGGCATCGTCGTCTGGTGGAACCCGTCGCGCGAGAAGCAGCGGCGCGCGGCGGCGACGATCGCGGCTCGGTTCGCTACGCGGCGGCGCTCGGTGATGCGGGGCATGGTCTCTCCTGACAGTCGCCTGTCAGTGAATAGTAATTCATCTTGACGCGCCGTCGAATCGGGTTCACAGTGGTTAAGCGAACAGTCATTCACCTAATGAGTCCGACAGGAGTTCGACATGACCGACCTGCACCTCCGCATCGGCGGCTACCGCTACGAGCACACCCGCGCTGTCTTCGACGGCGAGATCCCGATCGACGGGGTCGACGCATCCTTCGAGTCGTCGCCCCTCATCTCCGACGTGTTCGAGTCGATGGCCCGGGGCGACCTCGACGTCGCCGAGTACGGCCTCACGTACTTCCTGCGCTCCTGGGACACCGACGAGTCGCCGTTCGTCGCCCTGCCGATCTTCCCGAACCGCAACTTCCGGCACGAGGCGCTCTTCGTCGCCGAGGGCAGCGACATCCGCGATCCGCGCGACCTCGCCGGGAAGACCATCGGAGAGTTCGCCCTCTACGGCAGCGACCCCGGCGTCTGGATGAAGGGCATCCTGGCCGACGAGTACGGCGTCGCCCCCGATGCGTGCCGCTGGGTGATCGGCGGCACCGACTTCCCGATCCCCGCGTTCGACTGGATCCCGCAGCCCGTCCCCGACGGCGTCGACATCACGCACGCTCCCGACGGTCGCACTCTCACCGACATGCTCGAGGCCGGTGAGATCGACGCGCTGCTCTCCGTGGACGTGCCGAAGGCACTGCTCGAGGGGCGCGGCACGATCCGGCGCCTCTTCCCCGACTACCCGTCGGTCGAGCGCGACTACTACCGGCGCACCGGCATCCAGCCGATGATGCACGTCGTCGCGATCCGGCGCGAGATCGTTGCCGAGCACCCCGCGGTGCCCCGGGCGATCTACGACGCCTTCCTCGCGGCGAAGGACGCCACCGAGGCCTTCTACCTCGACCAGGCGTCGAAGCAGCACATGGGCGTCATCACGCCGTGGTTCAGCGCCCTCTTCGCCCAGAACCGCGAGCTGCTCGGCGACGACTGGTGGCCCTACGGCGTCGAGCGCAACCGGAAGGCCGTCGACACCTTCCTCCGCTACCACCACGAGCAGGGACTCTCGAAGCAGCTGCTCACCAGCGACGACGTGTTCGTCCCGAGCCTCCTGGACACCTGATGCGCCTCGTCGGAGTCGAGGAGCACGTCGTCACCCCGGCCGTGCTGGCCGCGTGGGGGCACCTCCCGCCCGAGCGACGCGACCTCGCGTACGAGCCGTCGACGAGCGGCGACTCGGGGCGCCGGCTCCTGAGCACAGGGGCCGACCGCCGAGAGGCGATGGAGGCCACCGGGCTCGACGTGCAGGTGCTCTCGCTCACCACGCCGGGGCTGCAGAACTTCCTGCCCGACGAGGTCGAGGCGCTGCAGATCGAGACGAACGAGGCCATCGCGGCAGTGGTCGCGGGCGACCCCGAGCACTATGGGGGCCTCGCGACCCTGGCCGCAGGATCGCCGGAGGCCGCCGCCCGAGAGCTCCGCCGGGCCGTGACCACCCTCGGCCTCGACGGCGCCATGCTCTACGGCCGCACCGGTGCCGCCAGCCTCGACGGCCCCGCCCTCGACCCGCTGTGGTCGGCCGCGGAGGAGATGGACGTGCCCCTCCACCTCCACCCGCAGTCGCCGCCGCGCGCGGTGCGGGCCGCCTACTACGACGGCTTCGACGCCGAGGTCTCGGCGGGGTTCGCCACGCACGGCATCGGATGGCACTACGACTCGGGCGTGCAGCTGGTGCGCCTGATCCTGAGCGGCGTCTTCGATCGTCACCCCGGGCTGCAGATGGTCGTCGGCCACTGGGGCGAGCTCGTGCTCTTCTACCTCGACCGGCTCGAGCACCTGGCCGCGATGGCGGGGCTGCCGCACACGTTCGCCGAGTACGTGCGGCGCAATGTGCTCGTGACGCCGAGCGGGATGCTCAGCGAGCGGTACCTGCGCTGGGCGATCGAGGTGATCGGCGCCGACCGGATCCTGTTCGCCACCGACTACCCGTTCGAGGCGTCATCGCAGGCGGGCGCCCGCGAGTTCCTCGAGTCCGCACCGATCAGCGCGGCCGAGCGCGAGGCGATCGCGGGGCGGAACTGGCAGCGTCTCGTCGACGGGATCCGACGATGAGCCCGGCACGGCTGCGGTTCGGCTCGATGCCGTACGACATGCTGCGCGGCCTGATCGACGGCGACGTCACGGTCGACGGCGACCGGGTCGAGTACACGACCTGCGACCTCGCCACCGACGTCTTCGAGCCGATGATCCGCGACCAGGCCTTCGACGTGGCCGAGCTCGGCCTCACGTACTACCTCCGCACGCTCGACGCGGCCGCCGCCGCGGGCACCACTCCGCCGTTCGTCGCTCTGCCGGTCTTCCCGGCGCGAGTGTTCCGGCAGTCGTCGATCTTCGTGCGGGAGGGCGGCGGGATCGACCGTCCAGCCGATCTCGCCGGCCGGCGCGTCGGCGAGTTCGCGCTCTACGGCCACGACGCCGGTGTCTGGGCCAAGGGGGTTCTCGCCGACGAGTTCGGCGTCGATCCTGCGTCGATGAGCTGGATCGTCGGAGGGCTCGAGCGGTCCCTGCCGCCGGCCGACTACGTGTCGCAGCCCCGCCCCGACGGCGTCGCCGTGAGCACGGCGACTCGCGGCGCGGACCTCGGCGCGATGCTGGAGCAAGGTGAGATCGACGCGCTGTTCTCGGGCAACGTGCCTCGCGCCGTCCTCGAGGGGTCGCCTCGCGTGCGGCGCCTCTTCGTCGACTACCGCTCGGTCGAGCAGGAGTACTTCGCGCGCACCGGCATCTTCCCGCCCGCGCACGTGCTCGTCATGCGCCGCGACCTGGTCGAGGCGAGGCCCGGTCTGGCGCATGCGGTCTCCGACGCGTGCGCCGAGGCGAAGGCCAGGGCGCAGGAGCGGGCGACACTCGGCCGCGTGACGAACTTCGCCACGTCGATGCTCCCCTGGCTGAACGACCTCGCCGATCGCGACGCTGCCCTGCTGGGGCCCGACCCGTTCGCCTTCGGAGTGGCCGCGAACCGCGTCGCGATCGAGACCTTCCTGCGCTACCACCACGAGCAGGGCCTGTCGCGGCGGTTCGCCGTCGACGAGGTGTTCGCGCAGGAGCTGCTCGACACCTGAGCGGCGACTTCACGTGAGCGCGGCGGCAGCCGACAGCTCAGGCCCGACGCCGCACCCGCGGGTCGACCACCCCGTAGACGATGTCGACGATCACGTTCGCCACGACGATCATGAAGGCGGCGAACAGCGTCACGCCGACGACGACCTGGAGGTCGAGCGACGACACCGCGCTGATCAGCAGCGACCCGATGCCCTGCATCGAGAAGACCTTCTCGGTGATGATGGCCCCGCCCAGCAGCGACCCGAGGTCGAGACCGAAGAGCGTGACCACCGGCAGGATCGCGGTCCGCAGCCCGTGCCGCACGACCACCTGCCGCTCGAACAGCCCTCGGGCCCTGGCCGTGCGGATGAAGTCCTGGCTCATCGCCTCGAGCATCTCGCCCCGCGTCAGCCGGGCGTAGATCGCCGCGCTCACGAACGCGAGCGTGACCCACGGCAGCACGAGGTGCGAGAACCAGCCGACCGGATCGTCGGAGAAGGGCACGTAGCCGCTCGTCGGCAGCACCCTCAGGGTGAAGCCGAAGAAGAGGATCAGCAGGAGCCCTACGAGGTACGTCGGCGCCGAGACTCCCGCGACCGCCACGCCCATCACCCCGCGGTCGACGGCGCTTCCCCGGCGGAGGGCCGACAGGGCGCCGCCCGCGACTCCGACCACGAGCCACAGGACCGCCGCTCCGACGGCGATCGAGGCCGTGACGGAGAGCCGCTCGATGATGAGCGACGTGACGCTCTCGTGCAGCTGGAACGAGTAGCCGAAGCAGGGGGCGGCGCAGTGGAGGGCCGTGGAGCCGGTCCCGAAGCTCCTGCCCGCGAAGATCCCGCCGAGGTAGGTGAGGAACTGGACGACCCACGGCTTGTCGGTGCCCAGGAAGGCCTTCACCTGGGCGAGCCGGTCGGGCGTGCAGGGCTTGTCGCAGATGGCCCTCGCCGGGTTGGTCGGCAGCAGGGTGAACAGGGCGTAGGTGATGGCGGCGATCACGAGGAGCACCAGCACGGCGCCCAGGATGCGGGTGACGAGGAACCGGGTCGTGCTCACGCGCGCACCCCCTCTCGCCGGCGCGGGCGGACCGTGACCGTGCGACGCGGGTCGAGAGCGTCGCGGAGCGCGTCGCCGAGCATGTTGAAGGCGAGCGTGATGACGAACAGAGCTGCTCCCGGGAAGACGAGGTACATCGGGTCGGTCTGCACCCATCCGATCGCGTCGCCGATCGAGCGGCCCCACGACGGCGTCGGCGGGGTGACGCCGACCGAGAGGAACGACAGGGCGGCCTCGGCGCCGATCATCGACGGGATCGAGATCGTCGCGTAGACCGTGATCGTGGCGGCGAGGTTCGGCAGCAGCTGCGTGCGGATCGTGTGCCAGGTGCCCGCTCCCATGGCGGTCGAGGCGACCACGAAGTTCCGCTCGCGCAGCGAGAGCGTCTGCCCGCGGATCACCCGGGCTACGGACGGCCAGCCGAAGAAGCCGATCACGATCGTCACGAGCACCGTCGCGGGGAACTTCGACGGCACGATCGCGGTGAGCGCGATCATGAAGACGAGGGACGGGAAGCCGAACATCACGTCGATCACGCGGCTCATGATCCGGTCGTACCAGCCGCCGAGGAAACCCGTGGTCACGCCGACGGCGACGCCGATCACCATCGACACGACGGTGGCCGCGAGGCCGATGCCGAGCGACGTGCGCGCGCCGTAGGTGACGATCGCGAACAGGTCGCGGCCGGTGAGCGGCTCGACCCCGAACCAGTGCGTCGCGCTGACCCCGCCGAAGGCGCCCCGGGGTGCGCCGATGCCGCCCAGGGTGCCGGTGTGATAGCTGTACGGATTCTGACCGGTGAGCTTCGCGAGCACCGGCGCCAGGATCGCGACCAGCGCGAAGACGACGATCACGATCGCCGACACGACGGCCCAGCGGTCGGAACGCACCCGCGACACGACGCCTCGGAACCCCGTGGCCGTCGGAGCCGCCACCGGGGCGGTCGCCACGTTCGCGGTCATGCCGCCGACTCCCCTCGGCGCTCCTCGTCGGCGAACCGCTGCCAGGCCTCGCGCCTCCTGGCCTGCCGCACCGGGTCGGCGACGGGGGCCGCGGCGAGCAGCATGCGCGTGTACTCCTCGGTCGGCGACGAGAGGATCTCGTCGGTGCGGCCCTTCTCGACGACGCGGCCGTGCCGCAGCACCACCACCTCGCTGGCGAGCGAGCGGACCACGGCGAGGTCGTGGCTCACGAGGAGGCACGCGAAGCCGAACTGCTCCTGCAACTCGCGGAGCAGGTCGAGCACCGCGGCCTGCACGGTGACGTCGAGGGCGCTCGTCGGCTCGTCGGCGATCACGAGCGACGGCCGGAGCGCGAGGGCTCGGGCCACGGCGACGCGCTGCCGCTGCCCGCCCGAGAGCTCGTGCGGGAACCTCTCGGCGTACCCGGGGTCGAGGCGGACGGCCCGCAGGAGCCCGGAGACCCGCTCGCGCTGGGCCTCGACGCCGAGGTCGCTGTGGATCGCCAGCGGTTCGGCGATGCTCGCCCCGACGGTCGCCCGGGGGTTGAGCGACGACGCGGGGTCCTGGAACACCAGCCCGATGCGGCTCCGCAGCTCGCGGAGCCGCCTTCCTCGGGCCGTGGCGAGATCGATGCCGGCGACGGTGACGGATCCGGCGACGACGGGCACGAGGCCGGCGAGCGCTCGGCCGATGGTCGACTTGCCGGATCCTGACTCGCCGACCAGCCCCACGGTCTGACCTGCGCGGAGGGTGAGGTCGATTCCCGAGACCGTCGGCTCGCCCGAGCGGGCGTAGCGGACGGCGACGTCGCGGAGCTCGGCGACGATCTCGCCCGCTTCGGCGTCGACGCCGCGCGACGCGTCGCCACGGATCGCCGTGTCGGGCTCCGCGGCCTCGAGTTCGGGTACGGCCGCCAGCAGCTCGCGCGTGTAGTCGGCCGAGGGGTCGGCGAAGAGCTCGGCGACGGGCCGCTGCTCGACCGGGACGCCGCGACGCATCACCAGGACGTCGTCGGCGACGTCGGCGACCACGCCCATGTCGTGCGTGATGAGCAGCACCGCGAGCGAACGCTCCCGGCACAGCGTGCGGAGCAAGTCGAGGATCCCGGCCTGCACCGTGACGTCCAGCGCGGTCGTCGGCTCGTCGGCGATGAGGGCCTTCGGGTCGCCGGCGAGCGCCTGCGCGATCATGGCCCGCTGCAGCTGGCCGCCGGAGAGCTCATGCGGGTACGACCGCGCGACGCGCTCCGGCTCGTCGATGCCCGCGGCGACGAGCAGCTCGTGCACGCGCGTGCGGACTTCCGCCTTCGCCAGGTGCGGCCGGTGGGCGGTCACCGCCTCGGCGATCTGGGTGCCGAGGCGGAGGACGGGGGTGAACGAGGCCATCGGCTCCTGGAACACGACGCCGACGCCCGCCCCGCGCACCTCGCGGAGCGCCTGCTCGGACGCCCCGATGAGCTGGGCGCCGTCGAACGTGGCACTGCCCGAGACCTCGGCCGTGGGCGGCAGGAGCCCGAGAAGGCTCATCGCGCTGACCGATTTGCCCGAACCCGACTCCCCGACCACGGCCAGCACCCTGCCCGGCGTGAGCTCGAACGAGACGCCGTCGACGACGGGCTCCGCGTCGCCGAAGCGGACGCGGAGGCCGTCGACGACGAGGACCGGTTCCACAGACGGGCTCACTGCCCCAGGGTCACCTTGAGGTAGTTCGGGTAGGCCGGGAAGTCGGCGATCTCGAAGTTCTGCACGTTGGAGCCGCGCAGGAACGACTGCTTCGCGTAGGTGAGCGGCACCACCGGCGCGTCGGCCATGATGGCCTTGTCGGCCTGGGCCCAGAGCGTCTGGGCGTCCTTCTGGTTCACGGTGCCGGTGGCCTGCTCGATGAGCTTGTCGACGGCCGCGTTCGAGTAGTGCGAGACGTTGTAGCCGCCGTCGCCGATCTGCGACGAGGCGTAGAGGGGCTGGATGTTGGCGTTCGGCGACGGGAAGTCGGGCTGCCAGCTGAACAGGACGAGGTCGTAGTCGTCGCCCGTCGTCGCGTCGGTGTAGAAGGAGTCGGTGTCTTCGGGCTTCAGGGTCACCTTCACGCCGGTGCGCTCGATGCCGGCCTGGAGCGCCTGCGCCTCCGACAGCGACGAGCTGTCGTTCGGGGTGAGGAGGGTGAGGCTCGCGGACGAGGCGCCGCCCTGCTTCAGGAGCGACTTGGCCTTGGCGACGTCACCGGTCGCCTTGGTCTTGTAGAGGTCGTAGTTCTGGCGCCCCGCGATGCCCGGGGTGATGAGGGTCGACGCGTAGGTGCCGGCCGTCGCGCCGCCCGCGGCGAGGCGATAGGACTGCTTGTCGACCGCGTACTCGAGCGCCTTGCGCGCGTCGAGGTTCTTGAGCACGCCCTTCGACGTGTTCATCGCGAGGTAGGTGATGGGCCCGGCCTGGCTGGTCGCGAGACGGCTCTGGGCGTCGCTGCTGGCGCGGACCTGGTTCAGCTCGGCGGCGCCCAGGTAGGTCGCGTCGAAGCTGTCCTTCGCGCTGCCGGCGTCGGCGATGAGGGTCTGCGCCGTCGTCGAGTCGTTCTGGTTCTCCTTGAGCACGATCTTGTCGGGCCCGGCGGTCCGCACCGAGTCGGTCTTCGCGCTCCAGTGCTTGTTGCGCACGAAGGTGATCTGCGAGCCCTGCTGGTCGGACTGCACCTGGTACGGCCCGGAGGCGACCGGTGCCGTGTCGTAGGAGGGGGTCGTTCCGTCGCCGGTCGGCACCGGCGTGAAGGCGGGCATCGACACGAGCCACGGCCAGTCGCCGTACGACGCGTTCAGGTGGAAGACGATGGTCGACGAGTCGGGCGTCTCGATGCTGGCGAGCGACTGACCGGTGAACGGGCCCTTGTACGTGTCGCCGCCGACGAGGAGCGACTTGTGGTAGCTCAGGCCGCCGGTGAGAGTCGGCGCGAACGAGCGCTCGACACCCCACTTGATGTCCTGGGAGGTGATCGCCTTGCCGTTCTGGAACTCGATGCCCGGCTTCAGGTGATACGTCCAGGTCTTGCCGTCGTCGCTCGAGACGCCGGTGTTCGTGGCGAGGTCGGGCACGACCTTGGCGGCCTTGCCCGGCTGGATGTCCCACGTGGTGAGGCGGCGGGCGATCAGGCCGAGGGTCGTGATCGCGAGGTTCTGGCTGGTCGCCGGGTCGAGGTGGACCGCCGTCTGGTCGGTCAGGATCGTGAGGGTCCCGCCCTTGCCGCCGGATGACGACCCGCTGCCGCTGTTCGTCGACGTGCAGCCCGCCAGCATCAGTGCGGCGGCGGCCGCGACCGCGGCGATCTTGATTCCTGTCAGGCGTCTCATACGGGGTTCGTGCTCCTTGCTCATCGCACACTGCAATCGTTGCAGCGCCTGTAATGTTCCCAGGCTCCTGCTTCGAGGCCGAATCCGTGTTGCGTGCGGTGACGCCGCATGTCACTCGGAGGCGCTGAGCCGCACCATCGCGTCGTAGAGCTGAGCGTCGGTCAGCGCTGGCTCGGGCAGGGGGTGCGCGCGGTCGGCCCGGTAGGCGTCCAGCATGAGGTGCAGCTGCCGGTGCCAGGCGGCAGGAGCCGAGGCGCGCGTCGCGTCGATCATCCGCCCGTTCGACCAGATCAGCTCGACGATGTCCGCCAGCGCGATGTCGCCCCGCACGACCCCGGCCTCCTGAGCGCGGGCGAGGACCTCGGCGATCTGCAGGCACATCAGATCGTGGATCCGCTCCGTCTCGGCGCTGCCCGGGAACCGACGCGAGAGGAAGTCGTTGAACCCCCGGTCGCCCGCCTGCACGCGGAAGAGGTTCTCGAGGTAGGCGACGAACCGCTCCCACGGGTCGTCGATCTCGAGGGCCGAGCGTGCACCGTCGAGGAACTCGCCCAGGCGCGAGTCGAGCACGGCGAGGAGGAGGTCGAGACGCGTCGGGAAGTGCCGATAGAGCGTGCCGATGGCGACGCCCGCCTCTCGCGCGACAGCCTCGAGCGAGGCGTCCATGCCGCGCTCGGCGAACTCGCGCTGCGCCGACCCGATGAGCTTCGCGTGCGTCTCGAGGCCGTCGCGCCGCCGCGGCACCCGCGCCGTCTGCCCCTGCGTGATGCTCACCCGGCCACTGTAACCGAGCACCGCGGGAATAACAGGAGGCACCCCTCCGCTTAACGACGTCGACGCAACCGCGCACACGAAGGAGACAGACACATGAGCACCATCAGCATCATCGGCTCGGGAAGCATGGCCCGGGCGATCGGCACTCGGGCGGCGCGGCACGGCCACACCGTCGAGATCCTGAGCCGCAACACCACGGCGGCGCAGGAGCTCGCCGACGGCATCGGCCACGGAACCTCCGTCGGCGAGTACGGCGCCCGCCCGTCCGGAGACATCGTGATCGTCGCCGTGCTCCACCAGGGGGCCGTCGAGGCCGTCACCCGGTTCGGCGACGCGCTGGCCGGGAAGATCCTCGTCGACATCACCAACCCGTTCACGGCCGACGCCACCGGCCTCGTGAGCACGCCGGGCCATTCGGTCGCCGAGCGGATCGCCGCCGTCGCGCCCGACGACGCGCAGGTCGTCAAGGCGTTCAACACGATCTTCGGCGGGGTCATCGAGAGGGACGAGCCGCTCGACGTGCTCTTCGCGGGCGGGGACGCCGAGGCCAAGGCGGCGGTGGCCGGGCTCCTGCGCAGCATGGGCATGCAGCCGCGCGACGCGGGCGGCCTCGGTATGGCGCACGCGCTCGAGTGGGCCGGGATCCTGCTGGTCGGCGTCGCGAGCAACGGCGCCGGCTTCGACAGCGCGCTGGCTGTCGTCTGACCGGCGGCCGTCGCGGAGACCGCGGTTCGGCGTGACGCCCGTCAGCGACGGACGGGCGCCGTCGAACCGCGAAGCCGGAGCTCGGGGTCGATGAGGATCTCCTCGCTGTTGACCTCGCGGTGGCCGATGAGGGCCGTCAGGATCCGGCCCACGTTCTCGGCGATCCGCTCGGTGGGCTGCCGCACGGTGGTCAGCGGCGGGGCCGTGAAGTCGAGCATGGGCGAGTCGTCGTAGCCGACGATCGAGACGTCCGCGGGCACGCTGAGGCCACCCCGCTCGGCGGCGCGGTAGGCGCCGAGCGCCATCTCGTCGCTCGACGCGACGATTCCCGTGACCCCGTCGGCGAGGAGCGCCGACGCCGCCTGCTGCCCGCCCTCGAAGTTGAAGTGCTGGCGCGAGACGAGCGCCTCGGCGTCCTCGATGCCGCGCTTGGCCATCGCGCGGAGGAAGCCCTCGACGCGACGATCGGCAGGGACGTTGTCGACCGGGCCGGCGAGCAGCCCGATCCTGCGGTGCCCGAGGTCGTGCAGATGGCCGACGGCGATCTCGGCGGCGCGCCAGTCGTCGGTCGAGACAACGGGCGCGTCGGACTCCGGGAACCCGCCGTTGATGCTCACGTACGGGATGCCCCGCGACTCGATGAGCTGGACGACGCGGTGGTCGGCGTCGCGGAGGGTGTTGCTCGACGACAGGAACACGATCGCGGCGACGCCGGCATCGACGAGCGACTCGACGTAGTCGCGCTCGCGCGGGGTTCCCGGGTAGACCGGGCAGATGATCGACTTCAGACCGTACGGGTTCAGCTCGTTCTCGACCCGTTCGGCCTGCTGCGCGAAGATCGGGTTCTTGAGGTTCGGCGTGAGCATCAGCACGAGCCGGTTGTCGAGCGGCCGCTCGTAGCCGACCTGCTTCAGGGCGTCCTCGACGGCCTGCCGCGTCGCGGCGGAGACCCCGTACTTGCGGTTGAGGACGCGGCTGACCGTCGCCTCGCTGACCTCGGCGACCTGCGCCACGGCCGCGAGGCTCGTGCTCCCCACGGGCGTCCGCGCGCCGGTGCGGCGCTTGGCCGGCTCCGCGCCTCTCACTGTCGCCATGTCACTCTCCTGGCTCGAAACTAGTGCACGAGAACGGCGACAGGTGCATTCGATCCTGCGGCGTCGTCACTGCTTGACCGATCCCGCGAGAAGGCCCGCGACGAAGTACCGCTGGAGGAAGAGGAACAGGATCAGCACCGGGATCGCGGAGACGAACGTGCCCATGAGCAGCTGGCCGTAGTCGGTCGCCTGGACCCCGTGCAGGGTCGCCAGCGCGACGGGCAGCGTGTAGGCGTCGGGCGTTCGCTGGATGATCAGCGGATACACGAAGTCGTTCCACTGCCCGAGGAAGAGGAAGATCGCCAGGGCCGCGAGAGCCGGACGCATCGTGGGCAGCACGATCTGGAAGAACGCGCGGAACTCCCCCGCCCCGTCGACGCGGGCCGCCTGGATCAGCTCGTCGGGCACGGACTGCATCGTCTGCCGCATCAGGAAGATGCCGAACGGCAGCGCCAGGTTCGGCAGGATCAGCGCCTGGTACGAGTTCAGCCAGCCCAGGTCGACCATGATCTTGAACAGCGGCACCAGCGTCACCTGCCCGGGGAGGGCGAGCGACGCCACGATGATCGTGAACATCACGTCGCGGCCTCGGAAGGTGAACTTCGCGAAGGCGTAGCCGGCGCAGCTGCACACCAGCATGCCGAGGACCGTGTAGGTCACCGACACGATGAGCGAGTTCTTGAAGGCGGCGCCGAAGTCGAGGTTCGTGAAGAGGCCCGAGAGATTGCTCCAGAACCGTCCGCCGGGCAGCAGGGCGGGCGGCGACGAGAAGATCTCGGCGGTGTCGTGGGTCGAGGCGATGATGAGCCAGGCGAACGGCGCCAGCATGAACACGGCACCGAGGGCGATTACGACGGTGACGAGCGTGCTCAGCGCGGTGCTCGACGCACCGGATCGCCGGGAGCTGCTTCGGATGGGGATCTGGACGGTCACTGGGCGCGCCTCCTCAGCACGATCATCTGGGCGACGGAGATCGCGGCGACGATGATGGCGAGCACGTACCCGATCGCCGAGGCGTAGCCGAAGTCGAAGTTCCGGAAGGCGTTCTGGTAGAGGTACATGCCGATGGTCAGGGTGGCGTTGTCGGGCCCGCCGTTGGTGAGCACGAACGGCTCGTCGAACAGCTGCAGGGTGCCGATGGTCGACAGCACGACGGTGAGCAGGATCGCCGGCCGGAGCCCGGGGAGCGTCACGTGCCAGAACTGCTGGCGCCGGTTCGCGCCGTCCATCTGAGCCGCCTCGAAGAGCTCCTCGGGGATCGACTGCAGCTGCGCCAGGTACATCACCGAGTTCTGCCCGGTGTAGTGCCAGGTCATGGCCAGCACGATCGAGATCTTGGCCCAGAACGGGTCCGCGAGCCACGGCACGCTCGGCAGGCCGACCTCGTTCAGCAGGAAGTTGACGAAGCCGTTCTGCGCCAGCAGCGCGGAGAACAGGATCCCGTAGGCGACCAGCCCCATGACGATGGGGACGAAGTAGGCCACCCGGAAGAACGCCCGCGCCTTGAGCAGCTTCGAGTTGAACGCCACGGCCAGGAGGATCGCGAGCACGAGCATGATCGGCACCTGGATGAGCAGGATCTCGACGGTGTTGCCGAGGGCCGTCCAGAACAGCGGGTCGTGCAGGATCCTGCCGTAATTCGCACCCCCGACGAACTTCGTGAGGCCGTCGACGCTCTGGGTGAAGCTGAGGTACAGCGCGGAGAGCACCGGGTAGATCTTGAACCCGATGAACAGGACGATCACGGGCAGCAGGAACACGTACGGCGTGAGCCGGGCGCGTCGGCTCGCCCACGAGCGCCGGCGCACCCCGGGCGGGGGCGCCTCGGGCCGGCGCTGGGCCGGGGCCTGAGGCGCCCTCGTCAGAGAGCTCGAACTCATCGGCTGCCCGCGATCTTCCGCGAAGTCTGCTGCGCCAGGAGCTTGGCGGCCGACTCGAGCGCGGCCTTCGGGTCGGCGCCCTTCACGAGCACCTGCGTCTGAGCGTCGTCGTACACCTTGAGCGCCTTCGGGTAGTCCTTCGTGTAGTAGTCCGGCGGGGTCTTCTCGCTGAGGGCCTTGATCACGAGCGCGTTGGTGTTGATCCCGAAGTACGGGTCGGTCTGGTTGAACGCGGACGTCTTCCACATCGGCTCGTAGCTCGGGAAGAGCTGGTCGGCCTTCGTCATCACCTGCTGGCCGGCGAGAGTGGCCATGCTGTACTTCACGTACTCGTAGGCGAGCTTCTGGTTCTTGCTCGACTTGGCGACGGTGAGGTAGGTGCCACCGGCCGACGACGAGGTGTAGCCGCCCTCGGTCATGGCGGGCGATTGGCGCACTCCCCACTTGCCCTTCATGGCCGGCGCCGTGCTCTGGAAGGTGCCCGCGAGCCAGGAGGCGTACGGCATCGTGGCGACGACCGGCTTCTGTCCGAGCATCTGCGACGTCGTGCCGGCGGACTGCGGGATGTCGGCGATGAGGCCGGCGTCGTTCGCCTCCTTCAGGAACGTCAGCGCTGCGAGGTTTCCCTTGTCGGTGAGGGCGATGTCGCCCTTCTTGTCGAAGAAGAAGGTGCCCTCGAGCCGCGCGAGCATCTCGAAGAGGTTCGCCGCGTCGGCCTGCGAGGCCGCCTTGTCGACGGCGAAGAGCTGCGCACCGGTGGCGGCCTTGATCTTCTTGCCCGCCGCGAGCAGCTGGTCCCACGTGGTGATCGAGTCGATGTCGACGCCGGCCTTCTGGAAGAGGTCCTTCCGGTAGAACAGCAGGTTCGTGTTCACCTCGAACGGGATGCCGAACTGGGTGCCCTTGGCGTCCTGCCCGCCCTTCCAGAGCCCGCTCGGGAAGTCCTTCGCGAGCGAGTCGGCGCCCTGGTCGCTGAGGTTCGCGAAGCCGTCGGGGAAGGTCTCGACGTAGTTCGACATGTAGTCGCCGCCGATGTCCATGACGTCGGGGAGTCCGGTGCCGCCGGCCGCCATGCCGGGGGTGATCTTGTCCCAGATCGCCGGGTTGCCGACGTCCTGCACCGTGATCTTCACGCCCGGGTGCGTCTTCTCGAACGCCTTGGCCGTGGCCTTCATGCCGACGGCGGGTGCGCCCCAGGCCCAGGCGGTGAGGGTCTTCGAGCCGGTGTCGCCGGAGGGCGACGACGAGCAGCCGGTCAGGGCTGCCGCGAGAACGGCGACGCCTGCGGCGAGCGCGCCGGCTCGGGTGCGCCAGGGGTGACGCGTCGTTGCGGTCATATCTCTCGATCCTCCTCGATCGTGACGGGCAGCGTGGGTGATGGGATCATCATTGAACACGTTGCAACCGTCTTGCAAGTTTTCGTTACAAGTTTGCATAATGGGCTACATCGGCCGGATCGTCAACACCCGGCCGCGCACTCGCACTCCCCCGCACCGTCCACTCCATCCGAGAGAAGTCACGACGCCGATGTCCACGACCGCCCTTCCCCTGCCGCCCTCGCCGACGGCTCCCTCGACCCTCCGATCGCTCGACGATCGCACCTGGGTGCTCGCGGCCGAGGGCGGCGACGCCATCGAGCTGCTGTTCGCCGAGGGGCCGGTGGTCGTGACCGACATCGACGGCGAGGGGCGACGCTGGGTGCTGCCGAGCGGGGCCGGCCCCGTCTCGCTGTCGGGGAGCGGCTCCTGCTGGGTACTCCCGCCGTCGCCGACGGCCGACGAGCCGGCCTGGCATCTGACGGGCGAGGGCGTCGTCGAGGCGACGGCCGTGCCGGGCGGCACTCGCGTGCTCCTGCGCGGCGACTCGGCCACTCTCCGCGCGCACCGGGCGAGGCCGCACGCCGACGTCGACGGGGGCGAGTTCGACCTCGACCTGGAGCACGGCGGCGAGCTGGCCGACGCCGCGGCGGCGTTCTACTGGGGCACGATGCTGCCCTCGGTGATCGAGCGGACCGTGGCGGCCGGATTCGCCGACTCGAGCGGCTTCGTCGTCAGCACGCTGGCCGACAAGTACGTCGGCACCTACCCCGACGTCGACCACGAGTTCCAGATCAAGGGCCGGGTCGCCTGGGGCGACCGGACCGACGACGACGTCGTCCGCCGCATGATCGAGCTGCAGCTGCGCGTGATGCGAGAGGACCCACAGGAGCTGTGGCGCGACCCGTGCGCGATCCAGCCGAACGGCGACCGCGAGTACCACGTGCGTCGGTCGAGCGTCGACGGCAGCGCCAACGCCGAGATGTTCCTCGTCACGGGCAACGTCGAGGTCCTGGAGTCGATCTGGCTCCACGTCGCGCGCACGAAGGACCTTGCCTGGCTCGCCGCCAACATCGCCGACATCGAGGGCGCGGCGTCCGCGATCGAGGACTGCGTCGATCGGCAGGGACGCCTCTGGTCGGACGTCTACTACGAGGACCAGGTGATCAAGGACGGCCGCGAGACGATGGCCGCTGCGCTGGCCGTGCACTCGTTCCGGCTGCTCGCCGAGCTGGAGGCGATGCTCGACCGCGACGACCGGGCGGGCGCCTACCGTTCGCTCGCCGAGCGCATCGCGTCGACGGTCGGCGCGCCCGTGCCGTTCGGCCACTGGGACGACGACGCCCGGCGCTTCGTCGACTGGGTCGACCGGTCGGGCGTCGTCCACGACCACATCCACCTCCTCGCCAACGTGCTCCCGGTGGTGCTGGGCCTCGCGTCGGCCGAGCAGACGTCGCACGTGATCGACCTGGTCGACGCGGAGCTCGACGAGTTCCAGCGCTTCCCGACTTTCCTGGCCGCGCGGATCGCCGACTACACCGACGACGAGATCGGCGACGCCGGCCCGTACGACCTCTGCGCGGCGGGCCGCTACTGGAGCTGGGACGCTGCCTTCTGGTCCTGGCGACGCGACGGCGCCATGCTCCTCGACCAGCTGCGCCGGGTGGCCGCGCAGGGGGCGCTGGACGACTTCGCCATGGGCGAGCGCTACGACATGGACCACGTGTACTACGTCGACGGCTCGCCGTGGCACGGGGCCGCCCACTACTACGAGTACCCGTGCGTGTTCTCGTGGGTGCTGTTCACCGAGTATCTCGGCATCAAGCCGAGCCTCACCGCCGACCTCGCCGTCACGCCGCGCCTGACCGGAACCGGTCGCGTGTCGCTTGGGCAGCAGGCCTACCGCCTCGCCTACACGGTCGACGGCGACTCCTTCACGCTGGTCAACGAGGCGGATCACGCGCGGACGTTCGAGATCGACCTCCGCACCCTCCGCGCCGAAGCGCCCGAGCCCTACGTCGTCGAGATCGCGGCCGGTGCGAGCCACCGGGCCGTCCTCGACGGGGAGCGGGTGCACGCGTGAGCCCGGAGAGCAGCCCCCTCGCCGTCGACCTCGCGACCACGCCGTTCAGCCGACGCGGCTCGTACTTCGCCGTCTCCCGGATGGTCGACCAGCACGAGTCCGGCGTCTACCTGCGAACGGTGCGGGGCGACGCCCGTCACCGGGAGATCCTCCGGCTGCTGCTCGACGGGGGCGCCGACGCCTCGAGCGAGACGCACGCCGGCCGGCTCCTGCTGCGCCATGACGGCACGACGGTGCAGGTGGTGCTGTCGGGCCCGGGTCGAGCCCAGCTGCGCGTCACCGGCGGCTCGCTCACCCTCGACTTCCGGGCCGTGTCTCAGTACGACGCCGTCCTTCAGGAGTCGGCGGACGCGTGGCGCTTCGTCGACAGCGGCGCCAACCGCAACTACCGGATCCGCGTGGTCGGCGGGCGGACCCGCTTCGACGCCCGGTGGGACGGCATCCGGAACTCCGAGGCGAAGCTGCGGGTCTCGGCGGCGGACGGCCCGGTGTCGCTCGTCATCGACGAGTACGGCAGCGCGGTGCCCCGAGACGCCGTGCAGGATCTCGACCGCACGGCCGAGGTCGCGCAGGCGGACTTCGACCGGTGGTGCGCCGTCCACGGCGGCGAGGCGGCCGACGACGACCGCATGGCCGACGCCGTGAGGCTCGCCGCGTTCGTCACCTGGGCCGCCATCGTGCCGGCCGGGGGCGAGCTCCGGCGCGAGAGCATGCTCATGTCGAAGAACCGGATGACGAACGTGTGGAGCTGGGACCACTGCTTCAACGCGATGGCCCTGTGGCGCGACCCCGAGGCGGCGGCCGACCAGCTGTTCGCCATCTTCGACCACCAGGACGAGCACGGGTGCCTCCCCGACTACGTCAACGACGCCGGCGTGGAGCGGAACTTCGTCAAGCCGCCGGTGCACGGATGGTCGATCTCGCACCTGATGGACCGCGACGGCCTCTCGGACGACGCGATCGCCGCCCTGTACGAGCCGCTGCGCCGTTGGACCGACTGGTGGTTCGAGCACCGGGTCTATGGGGACGACGCGATTCCGTCGTACAACCACGGCAACGACTCCGGCTGGGACAACGCGACCACGTTCGGGGTCGGCGTGCCCGTGCAGAGCCCGGATCTGCTGAGCTATCTCGCCCTCCAGATGCTGGCGCTCGCGCGGATGGCCGACCACCTCGGCCGCCCCTCCGACGCCGTCGACTGGCGCGGACGCGCCGAGCGGACCATCGAGACCCTCTGCTCGCGCTTCTGGGTCGACGGGCGCTTCGTGGCCCGCGACACCCTGACCGGCGCGGTCATCGACTCCGACAGCCTCATCCTCACGATGCCGCTCGTGCTGGGCGACATGCTGCCCGAGCCGCAGCGGAGCGCCACGGTCGACCGGCTCCTCGAGGGCGGCTACCTGACCCGTCACGGGTTCGCGACCGAGCCGGTCGACAGCCCCTTCTACGAGGCCGACGGGTACTGGCGCGGGCCGATCTGGGCGCCCTCCACGATGCTGCTCGTCGACGGCCTCCGCCGCGCGGGGCACGGCGACCTCGCCGACGACGTCACCGACCGGTTCGTCGCGACCTGCGCGGACGCCGGCATGGCCGAGAACTTCGACGCCGTCACAGGTGCGGGGCTCCGTGACCGGAGCATGACCTGGACGGCGTCGGTGTTCCTCTCGCTGGTGGAGAGGGTCGGGGCTACTCGAAGTTCCCGTGTCGTGCGCTGAGCTCGGCGTAGTCGACCCCGGCACGGTTCGAGTTCACGGCTCGACCCACACGCCGGTCGAGCCCCGCACGACGAGATGCGTCGCGAGCTCGATGCGCGGCGCCGGTGCGCCCTCGGGCACCCGCTCCTCCTGCTGGAGTCGCAGCAGCATCCGGAGCGCCGCCGCGCCCATCTCGTGGATGGGCTGGTGGACCGTCGTGAGCTGGGGGCGCGCCCACTCGGCCTCGGGCACGTCGTCGAAGCCGACGATGCTGAGGTCGTCGGGGATCCGCAGCCCGAGCTCGGCTGCGGCCTCGTAGGCTCCGACGGCCATGAAGTCGGAGCAGGCGAAGAGCGCCGACGGCCGCTGCCGCCCGCCCAGGATCTCGCGGGCGACACCGCGGGCGGTCTCGCGATCCCAGTCACCCACGCCCGTCCAGGCGGCGGGGAGCTCGACGCCTGACTCGTCCAGGGCCGACCGGAATCCGTCGATCCGGGCGCGGCTGTAGAGATGGGAGCGCGTGCCGCCGATCACGCCGAAGCGTCGATGGCCCCGCTCCAGGAGGTGGAGCGCGGCATCCCGGCCCCCCTGCCAGTTCGTCACGCCCACGCTGGGCACCGAGCCGGGCGGGCGGCTGATGGGGTCGATGATCACGACCGGGATCCCCGCGGCGTGCAGGCCGGCGAGCTGTGCGGACGTGGGGTCGACGAGCACGACCACGGCTCCCTCGGAGGGCCGACGCAGCAGTCGCGCCGCCCAGTCGCGACCGGGCCGGGCGATCGTGATCACGACGTCGCATTCGGCGGCGGTGGCGGCGTACTCGACGCCGCTCAGGATGCCGTTCGCCCACGTCCCCTCGATGTTGCTGACCACGAGGTCCACGAGACGGATCCGCGAGGCCTCGCCCCGGCGCGCGGGCCGCGATCCCGGTCGCCGGTAGCCGACCCGCTCGGCGCTGCGGATGACGCGGTCGCGGGTGCCCGCCGAGACGTCCGTGCCTCCGCTCAGCACCTTCGACGCGGTCGGCACGCTGACCCCGGCTGCCTTCGCGACGGTCGCCAGCGTCGGCTTCGTGGAGGTCGGACGACCGGGCATGGCCACAGCGTAGCGCGCCTCATGCCGAATGCTTTGCGCAAAGACCTCGATCTTGACCATGCAGAGTCGGGCATGCATACTCTCCCCGCCCGCAAGGTCCCATTATCTTGCGCAAAACAACTGCGGCCTCAACGCTACGTCGAGAAAGGGAGACAGAATCGATGGAGACTTCCACAGCATCAGTGTCGCGCCGAGGATTCCTCGGCCTGGTCGGAGGCGCGGCCGCCGTGACGGCCCTCGCCGCGTGCACCACCGGAGGCGCATCTGCATCCGGCGGCGCGCTCAAGTTCTGGAACATGCCCTGGGGCGGCCCTGCGTTCAACCCGCTCGACAAGAAGATCACCGAGGCCTACAAGCCCTCGGGCAGCCTGCCGAAGGCCACCTACCAGGCCGTGCAGTGGGCGAACTTCAACCAGGTCTTCGCGACCTCGGTCGCGTCGAAGACCAACCCCGCCGTGAGCAGCGGCGGCGGCACGCAGGCGTTCCTCTTCGACAAGCAGGGCTTCATCGCCCACGCCGACGACCTCCTCGACAGCTGGAAGTCGAACGGCCTCTACGACGACTTCCTGCCGGGCCTCCTCGACACGATGAAGACCCCGAACGGCTACGTCGCGATCCCCTACAACCTCGACATGCGCGTGCTCTGGTACAACAAGGACCTCCTCGACAAGGCCGGCGCCACTCCCCCGACCGACTGGCAGTCGTACCTCGACGCCGCTGCGGCTCTGAAGAAGATCGGCGTCTACGGGTTCGCGGCCAACGGCGACTCGAGCGCCGGCAACGCCTTCCAGATGATCACCGGTTTCATGATCAACAACGGCGGCGGCATCTTCGACGAGGAGCGCAAGCCGAACCTCGTCACGCAGGCGAACATCGAGGCGCTCGAGTTCATCAAGGAGAACATCAGCAAGGGCTACGTCGACCCGGGCTCGGTGAGCTACACCGCCACCAACTCGAACTCCGAGTGGAAGGCCGGCAAGTTCGGCATGGGCATCGACGTGCCCGGACTCGCCGCGAACGTCGGCGGCTCCGTCGCCTCGCAGCTCGTGGTCGGCGACCCGCTCGTCAGCGCGGCGGGGAAGAAGGGCGCGCTGTACTTCCCGAACAACATCATGATGTACAAGAACACCCCGAGCCAGAAGGACTCCGAGGCGTTCGTGACCTACTACTACCAGCACATGAAGGAGCTGTGGACGCAGAAGACCGGCATCGGCCTCCCGGTCCTGAAGTCCATCGCCTCGACGCCCGAGTTCCAGTCCGACCCGAACCAGGTGAAGATCGTGCAGGACTGGCAGCCCATCGCCAAGACCTGGGCGGCCCCCGGCAACACCGCGCTCTTCGCCAACGTCTCGAAGGTCGACAGCACCCCGGCCATGTCCGTGTTCGGGCAGAACGTGCTCTCGGGCAAGACGCCCAAGGAGTCCCTGACGACGCTCCAGAACACCCTCACCTCGCAGATCAAGAGCTGACACGCGATCGGGAGTAGAGAAGAGGAATGGACGCGCTCGAAGACGGCAGCGCCGTCACCCTCCTGGGCCCGCCGTGGGGCGACACCTCGCGGCGGGGCCGCCCATACGCCAAAGACCCCAGCGTGATCCGCTTCGGCGGGCGCTACCTGATGTACTTCTCGCTGCCCTCCCCGAGCGACGACGAGCCCGCGGGCTGGTCGGTGGGGATCGCCGAGAGCCGCGACCTCGTCTCCTGGTCGACCGTCGCGGCCCTCGCTCCGTTCGGCGACTACGACGCGACGGGAGCCGCGGCACCCGGTGCGATCGTCATCGACGGCCGCGTGCACCTCTTCTTCCAGACCTACGGCCAGGGCCGACTCGACGCCCTGTGCCACGCCGTGAGCGACGACGGGCTCATGTTCGAGGCCAACCCCGAGAACCCGGTCTTCCGGCCCGAGGGCGACTGGACGTGCGGCCGTGCGATCGACGCCGACCTCGTCGACACGGGCGAGCACGTGCTGCTCGCGTGGGTCACCCGCGATCCTGACATGCGGATCCAGATGATCGGCACGAGCCGCGCCTCCCGCGACAGCACTTTCGGACGCGACGCGTGGGAGCAGCTCTCGGTCGACGGGCCCGCCCTGGCGCCCGAGCTCGAATGGGAAGAGGAATGCGTCGAGGCGCCGACCCTGAGATGGGACGGCTCGACGTTCACCATGTTCTACGCCGGCGCCTACAACAACCGCCCGCAGCAGATCGGCTGGGCGACGAGCCCCGACGGTCGGACGTGGACCCGGGGCTCCGCCGAACCCCTCGTCGCGGCCGGTGCACCGGGCACCTGGAACTCATCGGAGTCGGGCCACCCGGGCTACTTCCGCGACGCCGACGGGCAGGAGTATCTCTTCTTCCAGGGCGATCCCGACGACGGCTTCACGTGGTCGATCGGCGCGGCGCGACTCTCGTTCGACGGAGGCGTGCCGCACGTCGGCGCCTAGCGCCGCCGCGGTGCGTGGGCACGGATCGCCTCCTCGTTCACCTCCACACCCCAGCCAGGGCCGGAGGGCAGCACGAGCTCGCCGCGCTCGATGACCGGCGGCACGTCGACGAGGTCGTCGCGCCACGGCACGCCGTCGACGTCGACCTCCATGAGCGCCAGGTTCGGCGTCACGGCGCAGAAATGCGCCGACATGATCGTCGACAGGTGGCCGTAGAAGTTGTGCGGAGCGACCGCCAGCGAGTGCGCGGCCGCCGTGCGAGCGACCGACACCGCCTCGGCGATGCCGTTCCACACCACGTCGACGATCGCGACGTCGACTGCTCCGCCCGCGAGGTACGGCAGGTACTGCGGCAGTCCGAAGAGTGACTCCCCCGACGCCACGGGCATGCCCGCCGCCGCCCGCAGCGCCGCGAGCTCACCGGGCGCCAGGCCATCGAGCTCGAGCCAGGCGAGGTCGAAGGCCGAGGCGGCCCGCGCGATGCGCCGGTACCCGTCGGCCAGGTAGTTGTAATTCACGTCGAGCAGGATCGCGAGATCCGGCCCCGCCCCACGCCGGAAGGCGGCGAGAGTGTCGACCGTGTCCGCGATCATGCGATCGTCGTACGCCCGCCCGCCCGCCGCCGGGTGCCGAGCCCACGCGAATGGCCTGCCCGAGACGTCGCTCTCTGCGAACGAGATGACGTTCGTCTTGAGAGCGCGGAAGCCGCGATCGCGCACCTGCCGGCCGAGACGCTCGACGTCGTCGTAGGAGGTCAGGGCCTCGTTGCCCGTGAGGGCGGCCGCAGCCCCCGTCCGGTACCCGCCGCAGTGCGACCAGTAGACGGGTATGCGATCGCGCACCGTGCCGCCGAGCATCTCGGCGACCGACATGCCGTGGTGCCGGGCCACGAGGTCGTAGAGCGCGTTCTCGACCGCCCCCACCGCCATCTGGTTGAGGCCGCCGGGCGCCGGTGAGAGCAGGGAGCGCAGCGAGCCGATCAGGTGCGTGAGCCGTCTCGGATCCTGTCCCAGAATTCGGTCGCGGAGCGACAGGATCACCGCTTGGAGCCCTCCCGAGCCGAAGCTGTCGGTGCACTCCGACCAGCCCGTCGAGCCGTCGTCGGCGCTGATCTTCACGAACGAGATCGTGCGCCAGCCGAGGTCGCAGTCGAGGACCTCGAAGCCCGTCAGCCTCATCGCGAGACCCGGCCGCGCGGCTCCTGCAAGGCCTCGACGACGGCGCCCCAGCCTGGCGCGAGCTCGGCGGCCCGCTCGCAGGAGAGGAGCATGCTCGCCTCGTTCGCTGACCCGGTGCCCGCGATGTCGAACGCCGTGCCGTGGTCGACCGAGACCCGCACAGCCGGCAGGCCGACGGTGATGTTGACTCCGTCGTCGCCGTAGACGGACTTGAACGGAGCGTGCCCCTGGTCGTGGTAGCAGGCGACGAGGAGCTTCCAGCGGCCGCGACGCATGGCGGCGGGGAAGAGCGCATCGGCCGGGATGGGGCCGTCGACCGGAATGCCCTCGGCCCGCGCTCTCTCGATGGCGGGCAGCAGGATGTCGGCGTCCTCGTCGCCGAAGAGACGATTCTCGCCGGCGTGCGGGTTGAGCCCGGTGACGGCGATCGTCTCGTCGGGGCGGCCGAGCGCGCGCGCGAGACCGTGGGCGAGGCGGATCACCTGACCGGTGCGCTCCGGGGTGACATCCTCGATCGCCTGTCGCAGCGACACGTGCGTCGTGAGGTGGAACACGTAGAGGTCGTCGGCCGACAGCACCAGGCTGAAGTCGGTCACGCCGAACTCGTGCGCCAGCAGTTCGGTGTGCCCCGCGAAGTCGTGGCCCGCTGCATGCATGGCCGCCTTGTTGAGTGGGGCGGTGACGATGGCGTCGGCGCGGCCGGACTTCACCAGCGAGCACGCCTCGACCACGAAGCGGTAGGCGCCGTCTCCCGCGGCCTCGCTCAGCTGGCCCACCGTCACGTCGGCGAGCGACGGACCGGTCTGGACGAGCTCGATCGTCTCCGGGTCGTTGCGGGCGGCGCGCGGATCGTCGATCACGAGCAGGCGCTCGGGATCGAGGCCCGCGAAGCTCATGCCCCGTCGCATCGCGTCGGCGTCGCCGATCACGACCGGACGCGCGCGCCGCCGCAGGTCGGGGTGTAGCAGCAGGGTCTTCGCGGTGATCTCCGGGCCGATCCCGGCGACGTCGCCGAGGGTGAGAGCCAGGGTGGGAAGCGTCATTTCGGGGTCTCCTCGGTCAGGATGTGGATGAGGTCGTTTAGAGTGTCGGGAGTGCCGAAGCCTCCGGACTTGGTGACGATGATGGTTCCCTCGGCCGGACCACCACGGACCCGACCGAAAGGGACACCGGGCAGGAGGGCGCCGTTCACGATTATGCCCTCGGCGCCCACGGCTGAAAGGAAGGAGTCCGTGCCGTCGCCTCCGACGACGATCACGGCCGCACCCGGCTTGGAGCGCAGGAGCTCCGCTCCCCGCGTCGCGGTGGAGCGCGCGGTCCGAAGGGCGTCGTCGTGCGTGATGCGCTCATCGTCCAGCTGCGGAGGGAGAACGACGAGCGCGCCCGGGTCGAGCTCGGAGACCTGAACCCGAGTCACCGGATGCACGGACGTGACGACGAGCATCACGTCTTCGACTCGCCCGAGCCGGGACGGCCGACGCGGGAACGTCCGGCCCAGGGCTGCGGAGAGACCGGCCGAACCGACGGCGACGGCCTTCGGTCCCGCGGTGGCGACGATGGCGGCGATGGCGTCCAGATCGGCATCGGTCGCGGCGTCGACCACGACCGCCGGAACTCGTCCGATCGCGCCGGGAAGCGCTGACACCGGGATCAGAGCCGCCCCGAAGAGGTCCGTCAGCAGATCCGCACGCGCCGGAGAGATCGGATCGCGGCCCGCCGCGGACAGACTGGCGGGCTCGTCGTCGACGTAGACGCGACCGTTCCGCACGATCCTGCCCAGTGCTGGTGCGGCCGGGCAGATGATGGCCGTGGACCCCGGGTGCCAGTGGGTCATGACCGCCTCGACGTGTTCGCGTGGCCAGCCTCGGAGAGTCGAGTCGATCTTGATGTAGAGGCGCTCGAACCGCGCGGGATCAACCCCGGCCGGAAGCGCGACAGGAGGCGAGGCCATCGCGCGTGATCCGGTACTGACTGCGGCGACGTCGGCCGAGGCCGGCGCGGTCACCCCGTACTCGACGACGCCCGCTCCCGCGAATCCGACTGCCGAGTCGAGTGCTCCCGTGACGTCATCGGCGACCACGAGCCAGGAAGGCAGCACACGAGCGGGCGCGGTCGATCGATCCCCCGCGCCCGGGAGGGCCGAGCACGTCACGCGATCGCCACCGGACGGACCATGGAGCCGGTGGCTCCCGCGATCTTCAGCGGCAGGCAGACGAGCGCGAACTCGTACACACCGTCGGCGGCGAGGTCTTCCAGGTAGGCGTTCTCGAGAAGGTGCACGCCACGGTTCCGCAGTGCGAACTCGTGAACGGGGTGAGGGTTCCCCGGCGCCGTCGAGGGGATCTGCTCGACCGTGGACGTGTCCGAGCCGATCACGGCGCAGCCGAGGTCGTCGATCAGCCATCGTGCCGCATCGAGGTCGATGCCGGCGCCGTCGCTCTCCCGATAGCGCTCTCGATCCGGCCAGACCGACATGAGTCCGGAACGGACGAGCACGCACGACTTCTCGGGGATCGTGATGCCCTGCGCCTCGACCATGTCGCGGAGGTCCGAGGCCGACAGGCCACGCCCGGCCGGTAGTGACGGCACGCCGAAGTGACGAGCCGCGTCGAGGAGGACCCCGCGGAGCACCAGGGGCGGGATGGTGGCGGCGTCGGCCCGGTCAGGACCGAAGTCGCCGCAGTGGTCGTCGACGCCGTATCCGCCGTACATGGTGTCGTCCGCGTCGGTGATGTGGCACAGGGCGTCGAGGTGGGTGCCGGTGTGCATGCCCGCGATCATCAGCTCGGTGATCATGTTCACGCCGGCGGCGTTGCCCTCTTCGGCGAACAGCTCGATGTCGCGGGCCTGCCGGATGCCTCGCGGAGTCCGGTACGGGGTCAGCGTGAAGGTCGGATGGCCGTCCCACTGGGGCATGCCCACGAATCGTCCGGCATCAAGATCGTAGATCCGGCCGTCGCGGACCCTGGCGAGCGCGGAGAGCACGTCGTCCTCGCCGACGTCGCCCACGCGGCCGATCTCGCCAGGCTCAGGCGTGCGCACGCACGCCACCATCCGGCTCCGGTGCCGCGTTGTCAAGCGGCCGGGGCTCCTCCTGGAAGTCGAGCCTGCGACCGCGTGTCTCGATACCTGCTATCACCATCGGGATCGGGATCAGCGCGAGCAGGATGACCTGGAGGAGCCAGAACAGATTCCAGTTGCCGGCGCTGACGAGGCCGGTGCCCCAGAAGGCGGACGTGCCGTATCCGAGCGACCACTCGGCGACGACCGCGAGGCCCATGCCGACGCCGCGGATCCGGGTGGGGAACAGCAGCACGAAGTAGGCGGCCGTCACGCTCCAGCCCAGTTGGCGGAAGAATCCGGCGACGAACAGGTACGACGCGATCGGGAAGACGCCCTGGGTGAAGGGGGCGAGCCAGATGAGAAGCGTGAACGGTACCGCGATCCACACGAGGGGAAGGGTCCATTTCGCTGACACCCGGTCCATGAACCATCCGCCGAACACGGTCGAGACGATGAGGGCGATCTCATACGCGTACGTGAGCGTGTTGCCCGACACTGCCGGGATGGAGTGGCCGGTGATGCCACCGTGCGCGTACCAGGCGGGGTAGTTGAAGTCCCATCCGCCCTGAGGTGCGCCGATCAGGAAGGCAACCACGAGGGCTATGACGGTGTAGCGGATCTGCTTCTTGGCGAAGAGGGCGCGTAGGCCCTGCGAGAACTCGCCTGGTCGCGCCGCCTGATCGTCCCGGAGCTTGCTCCACTGCGGCGACTCGCGCAGGCGCAGACGGACGAGGTAGGCGAGGGCCGCGAAGGCGAAGGAAGCGAGGTAGGCGACGCGCCAGCCCGCAGCCGTCGGAGAACCGAAGGTCTGCGCGAAGACGTTGGCCAGGCCGTAGCCGACGCCGACGCCGGCCTGGGTTCCGGCGAGGAGGATCGACCGGCGCCTCGTCGGAGCGAACTCCGAGAGCATCGCGAGGCCCATCGCCCACTCACCGCCCGAGAAGAACCCCGCGAGGAACCTTACGACCATGAGTTCCGGGCCGTTCTGGACCAGACCCGTGAGCCCCGTCATGAGGACGGTGCCCAGGATGCCGTAGAGGAACGCCTTCCGGCGTCCGAAGAGTCGATCGCTGAAGTACCCGAGCACGAGGGCGCCGAGTCCGAGACCGACGGCGTAGAGGAAGAAGGCGTTGCCGACCTCCTTCGTGCTGATGTGCAGCGACTCCGCCATGGGCGCCTGCACGAAGCTCACGATCTGCAGATCGAGTGTCGTCACCGCCCAACCGAGAAACACGGTGAGCCAGACGAGGAACACTCCGCCTGATGACGACTTGCGTGTGTCGTTCACAAAGACCTCCGGTCGCTGGGACGACGACTTCGTCGCCCGTCGAGTCTGCGCGAATCGCGCACTGTGTGACCATACTGCGCATTACGCGCACATCTCAAGCCCCCTGCGTCGTGGCGTAAGGGAGATGGCGCGAAGGAGACGGTCCCCCGAATGCGCGCAATCCGAGCCGGTAGGATGCACAGGTGCGCACTACGCGCAAGCGAAGCGGAGGTCGCCATGGCAGCTCGAGTGACGAACGAGCCCGACCGGCTGAGGCCCCGCGAGCGACGTGCGCAGATCGTGCACGTCACCACGCGTGATGGTCTCGTCGATGTCGATCACCTGGCCCGGCTCTTCGACGTGACGGCCTCCACGATCCGGCGAGATCTCTCGACGTTGACCGCGGATGGCGAACTCACCCGCACCTACGGCGGGGCGATCGCCGCATCGCCGTCAGGCGAGCCGTCGCTGGGTCAGCGCGCCGTCATGGCTGTGGCGCAGAAGGAAGACATCTCGCGAGCGGCAGCGAGATTCGTCCTCGACGACGAGACCGTCATCCTGGACGCAGGGACGACCGTGGGGCGGCTGGCCCGGCGCGTCAGGTCACGACGCGGACTCACCGTCATCACCAACGGCATGACAGCCCTCGCCGAGCTCGCGGATGCAGAGAACATCCACGTGATCTCCCTCGGGGGCGATCTCCGTGGCATCAGTCAGGGCTTCGTCGGCCCGCTCGCCGAACTCGCCCTGACGCGGCTCACGGCCGATCGCGTCTTCCTGGGGGCCGACAGCATCGACGCACGGTTCGGAATCTGCGAGGCGAGCCCGGTGCAGACCCGCCTCAAAGAGCTGATGATGGCCCACGCCCGCGACATCTACGTCCTCGCCGACAGCTCGAAATTCGGCCTCGCGGCGTTCGACGCGTGGGCGCCCCTGGACAAGCCATGGACACTCATCACGGATTCGGGCGTCACCGAGGTCCAGCTCGCGCCGTTCCGTGCGAGGGGTGACGTCACGATCGTGATTTCGGGCGCTGACGATGACCACGCCGCGACCACACGGAACAGAGGCCAGAAGAGGCTCGATCCGAATATCGAGTCGCCGTCGACACCAACCCAAGGGAGCGTTTCATGACTCGTCTCTACAACGAGCCCACCGACTTCGCCGACGAGGCGACCGACGGATTCGTCGCCGCCAACAAGCGCTGGGTCCGCAAGGTCCACGGCGGGGTGGTGCGGTCGACCGCTTCGACACCAGGATCGGTGGCAGTCGTCATCGGCGGCGGCTCGGGCCACTACCCGGCGTTCGGCGGCCTCGTCGGCCAGGGCCTCGCCCACGGCGCCGCCCTCGGCAACCTCTTCGCGTCTCCGTCCTGGCAGCAGGTGCGCTCCGTGTCGAAGTCGGCGAACAACGGCGGCGGCGTGCTGCTGAGCTACGGCAACTACGCCGGCGACGTGCTGAACTTCGACCGCGCGCAAGAGAAGCTGCGCGCCGAGGGCATCCCGACCCAGACCGTCACGATCACCGACGACGTCGCCAGTGCCTCGAAAGACGAGAAGCACAAGCGTCGCGGCATCGCCGGCGACCTCACCGTCTTCAAGGTGGCGAGCGCGGCGTCCGACGCCGGCTACGACCTCGACCAGGTGGTCGCGGTCGCGCAGAAGGCCAACGAGCGCACCCGGTCGTTCGGCGTCGCCTTCACCGGCTGCTCGCTGCCCGGTGCCGACGAGCCGCTGTTCACCGTGCCCGAGGGCCGCATGGCCGTGGGCCTCGGAATCCACGGCGAGCCCGGCATCTCCGAGACCGACATCCCGACCGCGAACGGCCTCGCCGAGCTGTTCGTCGACACCCTGCTGGCCGAGTTGCCCGACGGGGTCGAGCAGGCGGCCGGGCAGCGGGTGGCCGTGATCCTGAACGGTCTCGGCTCGGTGAAGTACGAAGAGCTCTTCGTCGTCTACGCGAAGATCGACCAGCTGCTCACCGAGAAGGGCATCGAGATCGTCGAGCCCGAGGTCGGCGAGCTCGTCACGAGCTTCGACATGGCCGGCGCCTCGCTGACGCTGTTCTGGCTCGACGACGAGCTCGAGGGCTTCTGGTCGGCTCCGTGCGACGCTCCCGCCTACAAGAAGGGCGCGGTCGCCGAGGTCGCAGGAGCAGCGGACATCCACGACGAGGACGACTTCGCCGCCGCCATCCCTGACTCCTCGCCCGAATCGCGGGAGGCTGCCGCGCTCGTCGTGACCGCCCTGGAAGCGATCAAGGGCACCATCGACGAGAACGCCGACGAGCTCGGCCGCATCGACGCGGTCGCCGGCGACGGCGACCACGGCATCGGCATGCAGCGCGGAGTCCACGCCGCCGTCGACGCCGCCCGCGACGCGTCGGGCAAGGGCGCAGGAGCCGAGACGGTGCTGAACCTCGCCGGCGACGCGTGGTCCGACCGGGCCGGCGGCACCTCGGGCGCCCTCTGGGGCTCGGCCCTCGCCGCCGTCGGAGCGGCACTCACCGACACCGAGCCCGCGTCGCGGCACCGCATCGCCGAAGGTGTCGCGAGCGCGAAGTCCGAGATCCTCGACTTCGGCGCCACGGTCGGCGACAAGACCATGGTCGACGTGCTCGTGCCGTTCAGCGACACCCTCACCGAGCGCATCGACGCCGGAGACACCCTCGTCGACGCCTGGAAGGCCGCCGCCGACGTGGCGACCGCCGCCGCGGACGCGACCAAGGACCTCCTGCCGAAGATGGGCCGCGCCCGCCCGCACGCCGAGAAGAGCCTCGGCACGCCCGACGCGGGCGCCGTCTCGCTCGCCCTCATCACCCAGACCATCGCAGGCGTCCTCGCCGACGCCCGCTCGTAACAAACCAGACAGAAGGAGAGCATCATGACCGATCAGCTTCGACTCGTCATCGGCGCCGACGACGCCGGCTTCGACTACAAGGAGATCATCAAGGGCGACCTCGAGAAGAACGAGGGCGTCGCTTCCGTGATCGACGTCGGCGTCGACGCCGACTCCCACACCCCGTACCCGTCGGTCGCGATCGCCGCCGCCGAGATCATCGCCCGCGGCGACGCCGACCGTGCGATCCTCATCTGCGGCACCGGCCTCGGCGTCGCGATGAGCGCCAACAAGGTGCCCGGCATCCGCGCCGTCACCGCGCACGACTCGTTCTCGGTCGAGCGGTCGATCCTCTCGAACAACGTGCAGATCCTGTGCATGGGCCAGCGCGTCGTCGGCATCGAACTGGCGCGCCGCAACGTGCGCGAGTGGCTCACCTACCGCTTCGACGAGTCCAGCGCCTCGGCCGAGAAGGTCCAGGTGCTCACCGACTACGAACAATCCAACGCCCACTCGAACCCTTCGGAAGCGCTCTCAGTCGCGGAAGGGTGCTGACGTGCGCGTCGTCGTGACGGGGTCGCGTGGCAAGGTGGGCCGCGCCACGGTCCGGGCGTTCGTCGATGCCGGCCATGACGTGGTCGGAGTCGACCTCGTCCGCCCGGTGTTCGACGCGGGTGAGGTGGTGCCGGGCCGCTACGTCATGGCAGACCTCACCGATGCCGGGTCCGCGTTCTCCGTCGTCGCAGGAGCGGACGCCGTCGTGCACGTCGCGGCGATCCCGCAGCCGACGGGGCATCCGCCGCACGTGGTCTTCCAGACGAATCTGATGTCGACGTTCAACCTCGTGGAAGCGGCGGTCCGATTCGGGGTGAAGCGGTTCGTCAACGTGTCGAGCGAGAGCATCGTCGGCAATTTCTTCCCGGAAAGGGACTTCCTGCCCGACTACGTGCCCGTCGACGAGCAGCACCCGCTGTACCCGCAGGATCCCTACGCGCTTTCGAAGTCCTTCGGCGAGCAGCTGATGGACGCCGCTGTTCGGCGCTCCGATCTGCGTGCCATCTCGATCCGGCCCAGCACGGTGCACAACGAGGACAACTACGAGTCCAACCTCGGACCCAAGGTTCGCGACGCGTCAGAGGTGAGCGCCAATTTCGGCAGCTACATCGACGTGTACGACCTCGCCGACGCGCTCGTTCTCGCGGCCGAATCGGATCTCCCCGGCCATGAGGTGTTCTACATAGCTGCGGCTGACAACGCCGGCGGCCACGACTTCGCCGAGATCCTGCGCCGCTACTACGGCGAAGGCATCGAGCTTCGTCCTCTGGAACGACCGGATGCCTCGGGCATCACGACCGAGAAGGCTCGCCGCCTGCTCGGCTGGACACCGACTCGGTCGTGGCGGGATTACCTGGATTCCGACGGAAGGTCGCTGCAGGGTCGTTCCTCGACCTCACCCGGAACTCCGTCGTCAGGTCGATGACGCACTAGCTGGCGACGGGCTGGACCTCGTCCGGCGACGTGCGGCCGCGCGCCCTGCCGACGAAAGTCCGATGCCTTCCGTGAACGTGACGATGCGGTCCCACGGGCCGGATACGTCGGGATCGGCCTCGACTCTGGAGACCGGGACTGGATACGAAGGGGTCCGACTTCTCTGCAGCCCGACGACTTCTGCTCGTGTAGAGTCATCGGTTCTCTCGGTTGCATGTACGGCTGCATGAGTCCTGTTGGAGTCGCTCGGCTCGCTCGTACTCGGAGGATCATCGGCTGATTCTGTGTAACGCCGTCCACAGCTCCTCGGGTATAGGCACCTGTGCGAGCTCGACGAGGGACTGCAGGCGCGTGGGCGACGACATTCCGACGACGGTCGACGAAATGCGCTCGTCGTGCAGCGAGAGCTGGAGAGCTGCCGCGGCCAGCGGGATCGAGAACTTGCTGCTCGCCTCGATCATCTCGTCGACTTTGCGATTCAGTCGTTGGTCATCGGCGGGATAGGCATAACCGGGTTGCTTGCCGGGCCCGCGCGAGAGGAGGCCGGCTGCGAAGGGGGCCGCGTTCACGACCCCGATTCCCCTGGCGTGCGCGATGTCGATCAACTCTGACGCCGAGCGGTCCAGCAGCGTGAACCTGGAGTGGGTGAGCATGACATCGAAGATGTCCGTGTCGATATAGGCGGCGAGTTGGGTCAGGTCGCCGCCGGCGACGCCAAGATGGTCGACGACTCCTTCGTCTCGGAGACGGACGAGCTCGCGGACCGGCCCACCGGTCGACATGGCCGTCTCGAAGCTGATTCTCTCCGGGTCGTGAAGGTACAGCAGTTTGAGGCGGGAAACGCCCAGTCGGGTCAGGCTCTCCTCCAACGAGGCGCGGACGCGGGAGCCGGAAAAATCGAGGCTCCCCGGCAACGGATCGACCTTTGTTGCGAGCACATAGTCGTCAGGCAGGCCACCTCGGCGGCCGATGGCTGCTCCAATTCGACGCTCTGCATCGGCGTAGCCGTTCGACGTGTCGAGGAAACGGACCGGGCTTTCGAGGGCGGCCAGGACCGTGGCGATGGCCTGCTCTTCGCCGACGTCGTACCCGTAGAGGCTCGGCATGCCACCGAGAGGGCTCGTGCCGATGCCGATCGCCGTAACGGGGAGACCCGACCGACCGAGTCGACGTCGGCCGGGCCCCTGCGTCATCTCTTCGCCCCTGTGTGCACTGGGGGACTCAGTGAGCGAGTGCCGGCGTGAGCGACTCGAAGACCGCCCGCGAACGGTGGTAGCCCTCGACCATCCGGTCGAGGATCGCCTCGGTGCTCGAGTCGGATCCGGTCGACTCAGGATGGGCGGAGCGCCACTCGAGCATTCTCAGGACCGCACGATGGAACGTCAGGTGCGGCGAATAACTCGGGACGAAGCGGCGGATCTTCGTGTTGTCGAAGATCGCACTGTGGCCCAGGTCGCCCCGGTACAGCTCCGACCAGCCCCACTCGGGTGCGGCCACGGTGAACATCTCGGACGCGATGTGCACGAGGTTCGCCCTCGTGCCGAGGGCTTCGGCGACGATCGTGTAGATCTGGTCCCAGGTGTAGACGTCATCGCTGGTGATGTGGAACACCTCGCCGATGGCACGGGGGTTGCCGATCAGGCCGATGAGACCCTGGGCGAGATCGTCGGAGTGGGTGAGGGTCCACAGGGACGTGCCGTCTCCGTGCACGGGGATCTCGGCGCCGCGGAGGATGCGGTCCACGACGGTCCACCCGCCGGGAAGCGGTGGGTTGGCGTCATCGTAGGTGTGCGAGGGACGCACGATCGTCATCGGGAAGTCGCTCGTCGCGTAGGCCTCTTGGAGCACTCTCTCGGCCTCGATCTTGGCCCGGGAGTAGGCCACGAACCGGTTGTGGATCGGCGTCGACTCGGTGATCGGCACCTGCAACACGGGTTTGCCGTACAAAGAGGCCGTGCTGATGTGGATGTACTGCTTCGTCCGGTCGCGGAAGAGGTCGACGGACGCGGCCGTGTCCTCCGCGGTGAACGACAGGAAGTTCACGACCGAGTCGAACGTCCTGTCCCTGACCGCATTCGTGACCGCCTCGGGGTCGTGGACGTCGGCGGTGAGCCACGTCACCTCGTCGGGCAGGTCGCGGGAGGCCGCGTTGACGCCCCGGTTGAGGACGGTGACGGTCATGCCGTCGGCGACGGCTCGGCGCACGCTCGAGGCGCTGATGGTTCCTGTGCCGCCGATGAAGAGCACGGAAAGCGGAGTGTGGAAAGTCATGATGATCCCTTGTGATCGGTGGTTCGGTCGGTCGCGAGTGCTCGTCAGTCGGCGAGCGTGCCGGCGAACCAGTCCTCGTAGTAGTTCTCGACGACGCCGATCTGGATGTCCTCGCGCCTGATCCCGATGGCTTCGAGCCGTTCGACGATCGCGCGGTACAGGCGACGCTTGATCTCGACGGTGTAGCGACGCACCATCAGGATCTGGATGATGACGAGGCTCTGCCGGTCGACGCCGCCGTAGGTCGGGTCGAACTTGAGCTCGCCCGCGCCGTGAGGATGGAAGGTCTGGAACTTGTCGTCGGCGGGGATCTCGAGTGCATCGATCTGCGCTTGGTGGATCTCGGTGCTGATCTGGTCGTGCTTCTCGTCGAACAGGGCTCGGTCGAGGTCGACTCGGATGAGAGGCATGGTTCTCCTTCGGAGGGGTTTCTGATCGGTGGGGTGTGCTGGTCTTACTTGAGAGCGCCCGCGGCGAGGCCGCGTTCGAACAGGCGCTGCAGGCAGAGATAGGCGACGACCTCGGGCAGGGCCGTGATGACCGCCGAGGCGAGGACCTTCGTCTGGTCGTTCGTGAACTGGCCCACGAAGAACTGCGGGATGAGAGTCACTGTCTGCGTCCCCGTGTCCTGCAAGAACACGAGCGGGAACAGGTAGTCGTTCCACGCGGCGATGAGGGTGATGATGACGATCGACGCCATGATCGGACGAGTCAGCGGCACGATGATGTACCAGAACGACTGATAAACGCTGGCACCGTCGACTCGCGACGCCTCGAAGAGCTCATCGGGGATCCCGTTGACGAAGTTCCTTGCGAGCAGAACCGCGAAAGGTACCTGCAGGGCGGCGAGGGGCAGGATCACCGACCAGTACGTGTTGTAGAGCCCCAGCGTCGACGCGGTCACGAAGAGCGGCGTGAGCAGCACCACCTCGGGCAGTGTCAGGCAGGCGAGCAGAGCCCAGAAGTACATCTCGCGGGCACGCATGTGCAGCTTCGAGAAGCCGAACGCCGCGAGCATCGTCACCGCGAGCACGAGGGCGATCGTGATGGCCGCGATGATCGCGCTGTTGCGGAAGAACAGCGCGAAGCCGGGCACCGCGAGCACGCGGGCGTAGTTGGTCCAGCCCTGGCCCGACAGGGATCCCTGCACCATCGCGATGAGGGGGAAGAGGTAGGGCAGCACCGCGAGGCTCAGCACCACCTGCATGATGATCCGCGCGCGGCGGGAGCGGGCTTCGATGAACATCAGTTCTTCCTCTCGCGCCCGACGAGCTGCAGCACGATCGCCAGCCCGAGGGCCAGGATCAGCAGCAGGATCGAGAGGGCGGCGCCGTACCCGACGTTGCTCTGCGGGATCGACTGTCGGTAGATGAGCGTGCCGAGGAACTCGGTGGAGTAGTTCGGCCCGCCGACGGTGACCAGGTACGGGATGTCGAAGGTCTTCAGCGCGCTGATCGCGCTGAGCATCAGCAGTGCCGTCGTCGTGCCGCGGAGGCTCGGCCAGATGATGCTCCAGAGCACGCGCCCGTTGCCCGCGCCGTCAAGCCGCGCGGCCTCCAGCATCTCCGGCTCGATCTGGCCCATGGCCGCGTAGTAAAGGATGAACGTGAGGCCTGTCCACTCCCAGATCGTGATCGACATGATCACCGGTAGGGCCGTGCTCGACTGCGCCAGCCAGGGCTGCGCCAGCGACGACAGGCCGATGTGGTCGAGCACGAAGTTGAACTGCCCGTCGGCGGCGAAGACCTGCCGGAACACCGGCGCCATCACGGCCGGCGCGAGCACCACCGGCACGAACAGGATGATCTTGTAAAGCGCGCCGAGCCGCACCCGCGAGTGCAGCAGCAGGGCGAAGAAGACGCCGAGCGCGGTCTGGATCACGAACGTCGTCACGAAGTAGACGACGGTGTGGAACAGCGCCTTCCAGAACACCGGATCCTGCAGCGCCGCCACGTAGTTCGCCAGCCCGACGTGGAGCTTCTCGATGTCAGTGCCGTTCCACGTCAGCGTCGAGATGTAGCCGGTGTAGCCGATGCAGTAATAGAGGAGGCCGACGACGAGCACTAGGGCCGGCAGGATCCAGGGGAGTCCGGAGGGCCGTAGTTGGAGTCGCTTTGCGGGGCGCCCCCCGCCGCGAGAACGCGGTGTCGTGTCTCGCGGTCGGGGAACGGTGACGGGTGTCGTGGATGCCACAGTGTCGTCCTTGATCGATTGTCGAAGGCGGTTCGCTCGGAACGTCGCCGGTCAGTTGCTCCCGGCCGAGGTGGACGCGGTCTGCAGGGTCTGGACTGCCTGGGCCGGCGTCGCCTTACCCGCCGCCACCGTCGTAGCTGCCACACCGATCGCCGTCTGCAGGTTCGCACTCACCGTGCTGAGTCGCGGCTCGGACGAGGCGGTGGCCTGCTGGGTGAGGGTGGTTAGTGCCGACTTCTGCGTCGTCGGGTCGACGAGCTTGATCGCATCCCAGTTCGCGTTGACGCCCTTGAGCGACGGGATGTCGTTGAGGCCGTCCGCGATCGCCTGCTGTCCGGCCTTCGACGTTCCGAGCCACACGGCGAAGGTGGTCGCGGCCGCTTGTTGCTTCGACTTCGCGTTGACGGCCAGGCCGTAGTCGGAGTCGCCGAACAGCGTCGCCGGGTTCCCCTTGCCCGCGACGTCGGGGAAGCTGATGGGCAGGATCGGGAATTTGACGGGGGTGCCGACGCCCGCCGCCGAGATCGCGGCCGACATGCCGTCCTGAGTGGCGTACTGCATGTACCACGTACCCATCATGACCATCGCGTACTTCTGCGACATGAAGTCATTGCTCGCGTCGGGGTACTGCTGCACACCCAGGGCCCCGTCTTCGAAGATGCCGTCTTTGAACATCGACTTCCAGATGTCGAGCGTCTTGACGAAGACCGGGTCGGTCCACTTCACCTTGCCCTGAGTGGCCTTGGTCCACATGCCGGGCTGGACGCTGTCGGCGATCGACTGGAGGGTGTCCTGGTCGAACGCGACCTGGCCGACGCCCTGCACGAAGCAGCCGACGCCGTGCGACTTGAAGACCGAGCAGACGTTCTTCCAGTCGGCGAGGGTCTTCGGCGGCTGGAGGTCGTACTTCTTGAAGAGGTCGGCGTTGATCCACAGAGATCCGGCGGAGGTCGATCCAGCCGAGACTGCCGCGAGCTTCCCGCTTGACGTGCTCAGTCCCGTGACGTTGGTCGGAGCCAACTTCGATTTCCAGTCGCTGCCGAGCGCCTTCTCGACGGCGGGCTTCAGGTCGATCGCCGAGCCGGCAAACGCGGTCATGTACTGGCCGGGTGAGATGTTGAACACGTCCGGGCCGTTCGACGATGCCAGGGCTGGGCGCAGAGCGGCGTTCCAGCCGTCGATCGTGACCTGCTTGTAGGTCACGTGGATGTTCGGGTACTTCTTGTTGAAGTCGGCGATGTAGGTCTTCGCGTTGTTGGGCTGCGGCGTCCATCCCCACCACGTGATGTTGCCCGAGGTGGCGGACCCGGCGCTGCCCGCCCCGGAGCCGCTGCATCCGGCGAGACCGAGCGCAGCCGCACTCGCTGCGGCGAGGACTGCGGTCAGGCGAACCAGACGCTTCGTCCGTGTACTGCGGAACATGATTTCTCCTCCAGTGTCGACGGCCACAGCTTTGTGACCGTGCCTGGTGCCGCCTGATTGCGTGGCGACACTGCCAGGGAATTGCGGGAACTCAGGTGCATCGCCTTGCGACTAGCGACTGGTTGGCAAGGTACCCGCGCGATAAAAAGCTTGTCAAGAATCTCTTTTTTATGCGAAAGTTTCGTACAAACGCAGCGCAAAACCAATGCCCCCAGCCGGGATCTCATCGGCGTGGGGCGGTCTTCTTTGGCGGGCTATCCCGAAAAGCGCTTCGTGCTGGAGCGCACGATGAGGTCCGTCGCCAATTCGACGCGGACTCGCTCGGGCGCGCTTCCCGTGCTCAGCCGGAGAACGAGGCTAGTTGCCTGCTCTGCCATCTCGACGATCGGTTGTCGAATCGTTGTCATCGGTGGCCCCGCCCACTCAGCGAGGGGCAGATCGTCATAGCCGACGACTGAGAGGTCATCGGGAATGGAGAGCCCCTTAGACCGAGCGGCCTCGTACACCCCCAGGGCCTGGAGGTCGCTGCCCGCGAATATCGCGGTGGGCGGGTTCGGCAGGGACAAGAGCGCCGTCCCGCCCGCGATGCCGTCTTTCTGGAGGAACTCGCCGGGGACGAGGTACTCCGGCCGGAATGGGATAGCGGCCGCCTCGAGTGCGGAGCGATACCCCGAGATTCGCGCCTGCGAACACATCATCTCGGCCGGCCCTGTGATGATGCCGATGTCGCGGTGCCCCAGCTCGATGAGGTGCTGCGTCGCCAGAAGGCCACCCGACCAATTCGCGGAGCCGATCGAGGGCACGTCCGGGGCGGGGCTGCCGGCAGGGTCGAGCACCACGAACGGGATATTCCGTGTGCGGAGCTGCTTCTTCTGTGATGCCGTGAGGTCGGAGCAATTGAGCACCACGCCGATCGGCTTCCGCCGCACGACGTCGGAGATCCAGCGGTCGTCGGGGTGCACCCGGGTGCCGCTCTGCGTGACGATGAGGCCCAGGCCGTTCGCGCGCGCGACGTGCTCGGCACCCTTGATCACCTCGTAGACCCCTGGAGTCTCCATCTCGTAGAAGACCAGCTCAATAAGCGGCCGCTCGGGCTCGGCGGGCATGCGGCGGTTGTAGCCGTGCTCGTGTAGGAGCTCTTCGATGCGGGCGCGAACAGGATCCGAGACACCGCCCTTGCCGTTCAGAACCTTCGACACCGTCGACACTGAGACGGCGGCCTGATCGGCGATCACCGCGAGGGTGACTCGCCCTGTCGTGGGCGTCAGAAGGTCATCCGACATGGCGACACTGTAGTAGCCGCCCGGCCCCCCGCGAGACCGTTGGTCGCGAAAATCGCTCGCTTCCGTGCGAAACGCATTCCGAAGGCTAGGCTCATCATGGAGCGACATATTTCGCGAAAGTTTCTCAAGGAGAATGCAATGCCGCAATCGCCTGCCGCCCCTCGCACCCTCGGCAGCGGCGGCCCCGTCGTGAGCGCCGTGGGCCTCGGCTCCTGGGCCATGGGAGGCCCGCACTGGCGCCGAGGCGAGCCAATCGGATGGGGCGTGGTCGACGACGACGAATCCGTGGCCGCGATCCACGCCGCGCTCGACGCCGGCATTACGTTCTTCGACACGGCCGACGTCTACGGGTGCGGCCACAGCGAGCGGGTGCTCGGCGGCGTGCTCGGCCCGCTCGGCGATCGGGTGGTCGTCGCGACGAAGTTCGGTTACACGTACGACGAGGAAACCCGCGAGTCGCCGGGAACGGACGCGTCGCCCGCGTACATCCGGCAGGCCTGCGAGGCGAGCCTCGGGCGCCTCGGCCGCGACGCCATCGACCTCTACCAGTTCCATCTGGGCCAGCACGAGATCGCCGACGTCGACGACGTCATCGAGACGCTCGAAGAGCTCGTGGCCGAAGGCAAGATCTGCGCCTTCGGCTGGAGCACCGACGACACGGCGCGCGCCGAGTACATCGCGCGGAGCCCGCACTGCGCGGCGATCCAGCAGGCGTTCAACATCCTGAGCGGGAACGCCGCGACCCTCGAGGTCTGCGAGCGGAACGGCCTCGCCAGCATCGTCCGGAGCCCGCTGGGCATGGGGCTGCTGACCGGGTCGATGTCGCGCGAGACGACGTTCTCGGCCATGGACGTCCGCCGCTCCTGGGACTTCGACGGAGAGCAGGGCGACCGGCTCGGCCGTCTGGAGCGGATCCGCGGTGTCCTCACCGAAGACGGGCGGACGCTCGCCCAGGGCGCGCTCGGCTGGCTCCTGGCCCGCAGCCCCGCGTGCATCCCGATCCCCGGCATGCGCACCGTCGCCCAGGTCGTCGACGACGCCGGAGTGCTGGCGGCGGGCGCCCTCTCGCCGACACAGATGGACACGATCGAGAGCCTGCTCTCGGCACCGGCGGCGTAGGCACGCCGCATCACGACGAAGGAGTCACGATGCCTGGAAACCCGCCGGCGAGCACCGGCACGACCGTCACGATCCTGGGTGCAGGAGCCATGGGCTCCGCGCTCGCGACGCCGCTGCGCCAACGAGGGCACTCGGTGCGTCTCTGGGGCACCTGGCTCGACGACGACGTCCTCGATCTCGTCGCCGCCGGTGCCCCGCATCCCCGCACCGACGTGCACGTCGCGGAGGGCACACAGCTGTTCCGCTCGGATGAGCTGGAAGCCGCCCTCACCGGGAGCGACCTCGTCTTCCTGGCGGTCGCCTCGGAGGGCGTCGACGCCGTCGTCCGCCGCGCCGCACCGTGGCTGTCGACGGTCGGCGTGCTCGGGCTGACCAGCAAGGGGTTCTTGGCGGACCCGTCGGGCGCCATCCGACTCCTGCCCGATGCGATCCGACGCCACTTCTCGGAGGCGGAGCTCGCGGCTCCGTCGATCGTCGCCGTGGGAGGCCCGTGCAAGGCCAACGAGGTCGCCGCCGGGGGCCCCACCGCGACCGTCTACGGCTGCAGCGACGTCGACGTCGCGCGATCGGTGGCCGCCCTGATCCAGACCGACTCGTATCACGTCGAGCCGATCGCGGACGATCTCGGGCTGGAGGTCGCGGCGCCACTGAAGAACGTGTTCGCGATCGCGCTCGGATTCGCCGACGGCCTCGCCGACGCCACGTCGCACCCCTGGCACAACCTGAAGTCGGCGATCTTCGCGCAGTCGGTCCGCGAGATGTCGATCGTGGCGCGCGGGATCGGCGGATCGATCGACACCGTCTACGGCCTGGCCGGAACGGGCGATCTCGAGGTGACCGGACTCTCCGGTCGCAACAAGGTCTACGGAAGCCGCATCGGGGCCGGGCAGACCGCCCACGACGCCCTCGAGACGATGGTCGCCGAGAAGCAGACGGTCGAGGGAGTGCCCGCGGCCGGGCTCGCGGTCGCGCTCGCGGCCCAGCTGTTCGACGACGCCGAGTCGCGGCTGCCGCTCCTCCACGCGGTCCACCGCATGATCTCAGGAGCCGGGGATCCCTTGACCGAGCTGAGCGCCGCCGCCCTGCCGCCGGTCGTCGTCGCGGAGGCCCGCCGATGAGCCCGATCGTGCTGGGAGTAGACGCCTCGACGACGGGCGTGAAGGCGGTCGCCTTCGACGCCGACGGGACGGCCGTCGCCAGCAGCCGTGCGCCGCTCGACCGTCGGTCGCCCCATCCGGGCTGGGGCGAGCAGTCGTCGGACGACTGGTGGGACGCGCTCCGGTCGACCGCCCGGGACGTGATGGGACAGCTGAACGCGGCGGGCGCAGGCGTTCCCGTGGCCATCAGCATCGCGCATCAGCGGGAGACGTTCGTGTGTCTCGACGCCGAGGGCCGCGAGATCCGGCCCGCCATGCTGTGGCTCGACACGCGGGCCGGAGGCCAGATCGAGGCGTACGGCACCGACGAGGTCCACGCCCTGTCGGGCAAGCCGCCGAGCACGACCCCGAGCCTCTACAAGATGATCTGGCTGCGCGAGAACGAGCCCGACACGATCGCTCGCACGGCGATGGCCGTCGACGTCCACGGGTATCTGGTGTGGAGGCTGACGGGCGAGTTCGTCACCTCGGCGGCGAGCGCCGACCCCATGTCGCTGGTCGACATGTCGACGTTCGAATGGTCGGACGAGCTGGTCGCGATGACCGGCCTGTCGACCGCGCAGCTGCCCGCGCTGGCCGCACCCGGGAGTGTCATCGGCCGAGTCTCCGACGCCGTTGCCGTGGAGACCGGCCTGCCGGCGGGGCTCCCGGTCGTCGCCGGAGCGGGCGACGGCCAGTCGGCGGGTCTCGGGGCGGGCGTCCTCTCGGCAGACCGGGCATACCTGAGCCTCGGCACGTCGCTGACGCTCGGCGTGCACGGGGACGCGTACCGGACGTCGCGCAGCTACCGGACTCTGTCGTCGCCCCGGGCCGGCAGCTACACCTTCGAGGGGCTGATCGCCTCCGGTGCCCTCTCGCTGGCGTGGTTGCGCGACGCCATCACAGGGCTTCCCGACACGGCCGAGGGCAACGAGGCGCTCTCGCGCATGGCGCACGAGGTGCCGCCCGGAGCCCACGGCCTGCTGTTCCTGCCGTATCTCACGAGTGCCGAGACGCCGTACTGGGACGCCCACGCGCGCGCCGCGTTCGTCGGCCTCGGCGATTACCACGGGGCGGCCGAGATGGCCCGCGCCACCTTCGAGGGGCTCGCCCTCGAGACGCGTCTTCTCCTCGGCCTCATCGAAGCCGACACCGGGGCCTCGCCCACGCACCTGATCGCGATGGGCGGCGCGTCGCGGTCGGAGACGCTCGTCCAGATCTTCGCCGACGTCCTCCAGCGTGAAATCGACCTGGCGTCGGAGGTCGAGACGGTCGCACTGGGCGCGGGCGTCCTCGCGGCGGCGGCGGTGAACCTCGACGGGCAGAGCGACCTCGGCGACATCGCGAACCGGATGACCCACTCGACGAAGACCTTCGTGCCCGATGCGTCGGCCCGAGGCAGCTACGACGACCTGTTCGACGTCTACCGTTCGCTGTATCCCAGCCTCAAGGACGCCTTCGCGTCGCTCGCCCGCTTCCGCGATGACGACTGAACCACGGTGTGGAGGCCCTCGATACCGGGCAGTCGACCGGATCCGGTGCGGCCCCAGCACGACTTCAGCCGATTGTCTGCGCCCCGATCACCGAGAGCAGGCGCAGGCGCTCTCGCTCCGGGAGCCGCCGTGTACACGAGAAGGTACTGCGAGTGTTCCGGGTCGATGAGGGCCTGGCATTCGAGGTCGAGCTAGCCCACCTCGGGGTGCACGAAACGCTTCACGCTCCGCGGCCAGAGCCCGAATTCCTGGCGTGACCAGACGCGACGGAACTCGTCGCTGCGAGTCAGCAACTCGTCGACGATCCGAGCGGCTCGCGACCCGGGCCCGCGCCGCACGGCGACATCCCGCAGGCCCGACACCCGCAGCCGTGACAGGAACGCGTGCTCGCTCTCGGCGTAGGGGCTCCGGCTCGCAGGATCGGTGATCCATCGGTACACGACGCTGCGCTCCTGGCCGGCGAAATGCGCGCAGTCTTCCGTCAGCGCCACCCCGAGCCTGGTCTTCCGCAGGGGCACGCCGAGTTCCGAGAGGATCTCCGCGGGCGTGTCGGCGAGCCGGTCGAGGATCCGGGAGAGGCCGGGCCCGACATGGTCGCTCGGGGGGCGCCGGTGGCCGGTAGCCGGCGAGCACGAGCAGATGATCGCCTCGGGCACGCTGAGGTGGCGCCCCTGCGGGATGGATGCGAGCATCTGCTCCGACGGCTGGGGGCCGCGCCGCGCTCGAGTCGCGCGTAGTGGTCGGGCGACATCTGGCTGAGGGCCGCTACCTCTTCCCGTCGCGTGTCATGGTCGAGCTGGGTCTCACCGCCGCCACTCTCGAAGGCGACGGTGAAGACCTTCCCGGGCAACCTACCGGGTGATGCTGCCGAGGTAAGCCCCGGGTTTTGCATCAGGGAACCACCCCCGACCGTTCAAGAGTCGTCCGTGGGCCAGAAATCGAGAGACCCTCTTACGGGTGCTGGGGCACCTCTGAGTGGTAGGTGACAATCTTTGTGGCGCGGCTCGGAATCGGCCTATCGTGTCCGGAGGCGATTCCCACCCCGCCACGGCAGCGCAGACAGGGCTGGTTGTCGGTAGGGCGCTGCCTTGACCCGAACTTGGCAGCGCCCTCACTTATTTTGAGCGTCTAGCTATCTGAGCGTGGTACAACGATGTTCACGTCGCTTTTGGGTGAAGCGACTTGGGACGTGCATTTCGGGTATGCGCGTGCGGCGGCGGGGACCTCATGGAGGCCCCGCCGCCTTTCTCGTATGTCAGGCGTTGCGCTGGTCACGTCTTCTCGATCAGGACGACTCCGCAGACGACCGCAGAGGGCGGGGCTGACTCCTCCAACCGGCAAATTAGTGAATGCCGCTCGCCGCCCTTGAGGTAGTACTCGTCGAGATCGTCATTGCCACGGCGAGCGACAGTGCAGCCGGTAACGGTGAGGGCAGATGCCATCTCGAGGTCCCGGACGAGTCGCGGCGAGGTCCTCTTGACTGTAGAAACTGTCTGATCTTCGATGTTCAGCCAGGTCGACGTAGGTTTGGACGCCCCCACCTTGGTGTGCGTCAAGGTGGGGGCCCGCCCCCTGCGTGGCCCGAGCCGGGTGGTGAGACCGGCGGGCATAAATTGCGGGAGCATCCCGGGACGCTGACCCCCATCCCCGGGAACACGACCACCATAGGCACACTCCCTCATGGATGGGCCTCTCAGATTCATGACTTGACCCGAAGAGGGGGACATGACCCTCTGTCAGCACACGAGTATCGTCACCTTGACGCTCAGCTGGTTACTTAGCGCCGGGCCGCGTCGAAGCAGTCTCCCTGATCCGAGGCGCCGACGACGCGGCCCATCTCCGCCCGAGCGGCTTACCATGCACGCAGCTACCCGGTCCCGCAGACGCAGGCATGTGCGTGAGGTCGGGCAGCAGGCCCGGCCGCTTCGTCACAATCCGGCCGGGCCACTTCGCACCGTGGATACCGGCAGGACGCCTAGTCGCGAAGAAGACGTAGCGTGGCTCCGTCAGGGACCGGACATCGCTGACGCCGGCCCGGGCTTGTCCTCCGCTAGGCTCCCGGGCCGGCTTTCACGCCGTTACTTTGGTGACAATTGCTGCGCTGGCAATCGCTGCTTCAGGGGCAAGCGAAGGACGAGTGCGCATCGCGACTGCGACACGCCTCACGAGAACCAAGCACGTCTAGCCTGATCGTGCTGGTGTTGGCGTTTTCACCGGCAGGCCCGGAGTGGCGTCAGGTCCAACTCCGGGCCTTCTCTGTGCAACCCAGCTGATCCCCTGGCGTACCGTCCGACTTGCTCGTTGTGATCGCGAGCTGGGCCGAGCCGGATTGGCGGCCCCCGGGAGCGAGACGCGCATCCCCAGCAGCGTCTCGCTCCCACTCCAAAGCCTCGTGAACACGACGCCTCGCATCCGGATTGCGATCCGCGTGAGCGGCGTTCAGGCGCGAACGGCTAAGTTCTACGGACCTCCTGAACGGAGGTAGGGCCGCCATCGTGTGGCGATGCTCCCGGGGAGCGAGGCGCATGCCCCCACGACAGCGCGCCTCGCTCCTGTCGTCAGGGGCCGCGCTTTCCCCTGAGCGTCGCTCGGCCGGACGGATGGGCTCGAACGTGGTTCGCTTTCTCTAGTTCCGCTACCCAGCGGCCTCAAAGAAAGGATCGACATGTCGACCTCCACCACCTCCGGCAGACCGACCACCGTCACCGTCTCATTCATCATCTGGCTCGTCGTCGTCCTGGCAAACATCCTGCAGGGCATCATCAGCCTGGCGAGCAACCACTCGAGCGCCGCGGCCGCCCAAAGTGTCGGGCCGGTCTTCATCGGCGGGGCGGTCTTCGCGTTCATCCTCGCCGTGATCGAGGTCATCATCGTCTTTCGCATGCGCGACGGACGCAACTGGGCCCGCATCGTGCTCCTCGTCCTCGCGATCCTTCAGGTGATCGGCGTCGGCGTCGGCGCGGCCTCCGGCGGCAACGCGTTCGGCTGGATCGGCGGCGTGGCCGTCATCGTCGCCACCATCCTCATGTTCGTCGGCGTCAACGGGTACTTCCGACGCCGCTAACGAGTCGCCCTCTCCACGCACTTGGCCCCCGCCTCACATGAGGCGAGGGCCTTTTGCGTCCCCAGCCGCGTGCGTCACGCCCCCCTTCGGGGGAGTCGTCTACCTCCCCAGCGAGGGTATTGAATGTGCCTCATCGGCATCATCGGGGGGTCGGGATCTTGAGGGGGATTCGCGATGACGCGAATGAGATTCAGGACTGCCGTGATCGCAGTCGCCAGCATCGCTCATCCGGACAGCCTCTCGGGCGGTGACTTCATCAGCAACTGGTGCCGCGCCAGCTGACCGGACCTCGTGACCGCTGTGGACAACGATCGAGAAATGCGAAGGAACCGCCGGTGAGCCGAACAAAGGCGCCCTCGCCTTCGACAGCATCTCGTCGCGATCACGCCGCCTTTACGATCTTGACAGCCGTCGGCTTCGTCGGGGTCCTCATCTCGACCGTGCAGATCTTCGGCCTTAACCTCGACCTCTACACGCAGTGCTCCGATCGGCCGGCGAACAATCAATGCACCGACACGGGCTTCTACGTGAGTGTTGCGCTTCCCCTCATCGGCGGTCTAGCAGCAGTTCTCGCAGGCTTGATCCTGGCCAGCCGAAACTTCCGCAAAGGACGACCGGGAACCTGGTTCTCCGCAGGCGCACTCGTCGTACTGGCCGCTCTCACCGGTGTCTCCGTTCTCATCGTGATTCGAGCCACGGCAACCTGACCGAAACCCTCAGCACCGGGCGATGGACCGATCTTCTGCCGTCTCTCGCAGGGGACTGCTGTCCATTAAGTTGACTCGTCTTGTTACGGGCTTTCACGCCGCGTGAGCGGCCTGTGAGTTGGTTATGTCGAACTCGATCGGGGTGAGCCGGGCGAGTCGGCGTTGCCGTCTTCTGCGGTGATAGGTCCGCTCGATCCAGGTCACGATCGCCAGCCGCAGTTCCCGCCGCGAACGCCACCGCTGCCGGTTCAGAACGTTCTTCTGCAGGAGCGAGAAGAACGACTCCATCGCCGCATTGTCGGCGCAGGCGCCGACCCGGCCCATCGCCCCCGTGATCCCGAATTCCTTCAACTGCTCCACGAACTTCCTGGACTGAAATTGCGAGCCTCTGTCCGAGTGCACCTTCGTCCCGACGGGCTCTCGAAGCGCGACAGCGTTCCGAAGGGCCGCGACGGCCAGCTCGGCGGTCATCCTCGAATCGATCGAGTAGCCCACGATCCGGTTCGAGCAGACTTCCTTGATCGCGCAGAGGTAGAGCTTGCCTTCGTCGGTCCAGTGCTCGGTGATGGTCCGTCCAGTGCTCGGTAATGTCGGTCAGCCACAACTCGTCCAGTCGCGTCGCGGAGAAGTCGCGGAGCACGAGATCATCCATCCTCCCGTGAGAACCGAAATCCCCACCGCGCAGGAGTCAACCGAACCGACAGCAGCCCTTTCGAACGACCTGTGAGGCCAGCCGGACGTCATTGCCCAGCTTGACGATCGGAGCGTGACGGAAGAGATACAGGATGCGCTCGTGTCATGGATCGAGTGCTCCAAGAGCGACCCGAACTTACTCGATCGCGCCTCTTCCACCCGTGCGAACATCGATCGAGGAGGCGCGACCACGAAGGACGCCATCGAGGCGATTCCTCCACCATGAGTAGCGCGACCTTAGGCAGGCCGGCTCTGACACGAACTCGTCAAGTATCGCCGACCACTTTCTGATCCCCCGTGCCTCGAGACACTAAATCTCACGCGTGGAGATGCCTGACCGCCGCGCATTCGAACCAGATTGTCGCGCGCCACGCGGCAAAATTCTGGTGGGAGTCACTCACTTTTTATCGACTAATTGTCGACCGAGACTGGAAAACGACGAATAGGCCCCGCCGAAGCGAAGCCCATCCCAGTAGATACGTGCGCTCGAAGGGACTCGAACCCCCAACCTTCTGATCCGTAGTCAGATGCTCTATCCGTTGAGCTACGAGCGCGCAGGTTGTTGACCGGCCGAATGGCCACGAGAAACCTTACACGAGCTCGGGCCCGGCCGCGAATCGAGGACGAGGCCAGAGACAACGGGCAAGCCTACGAATCCCGCGACCGCACCGTCTCGGTCGGCAGCTCGCCGAAGCGCCGCCGGTACTCGGAGGCGAAGCGCCCGAGGTGGTTGAGCCGCCAGGCCTTCGCGATGCCGCCGACGGGGCTGTCGGGCGAGAACAGGATCTCCTGCCGCACCCGATCGAGCCGGACGTCGCGGAGGTACGACATCGGCGTCGTGCCGAGGTTCCGCTTGAACAGCTGCTGCACCCCGCGGTCGCTCAGCCCTGCCGCGTCGGCGATGTCCGACAGGGTGATCTCGTCGGCGGCGTGGGCCTCGACGAACGAGACGGCGTCGCGCAGACGGCCGGACGCCCCGATCGCGGTGCCGCCCACGCGGACGGGGAACACTTCGAGGACGGCCTCGGCGATCCTGGCGTCCAGCTCTCGACGCTCGTCGGCGGGCAGCGACGGGTCGCCGAAGGTGCCGGCGACCTCCTTCATGAGCGTGCGGAGCGGAGCGAGGCCGGCGATGCGGTCGTCCTGCTGCTCGAAGACGAGTTCGCCGGGCGGGATCTCGATGCCGAGCTCGGCGGCGACCTCCCGGAGGAATCCGTCGCGCACGTGCACGCTGTTGTAGAGGGTGTCTGCCGCCTCGAAGCGGTACGCGGCCGAGGCCGAGCAGATCCAGGCGGCGCCGGGCGTCACCTGGGCGACGCGGTCGCCGAAGTCCATGGTAAGGGTGCCGCGCAGGAGCCAGAACACCACGTGGTCGGGGCGCGCCCCGATGGTGCCGGTGCGGCGGTAGCGGCCGGTGTCGAGGGTGCGCAGCGAGACGTCGTCGTCGCCGATGATCGTGTAGACGAAGTCCGTCGACGAGTCGTCGACCGGGCTGAGGCCGGTGCCGCCGTACTCGCGCTCGAAGACGGTCCGGTACGAGGTGCCCTGGTCGCCCGAGTACCGCACTCGACGGAAGCCGGAGGCGGGAAGTGCGGGTGACACGTGTCGTATCGTCCCACACCCGTCGGCGGCCACCCGCGCGACATCCTGTCTCCGCAGGGTGGGTGCCCCGAAGACCACCCGCAACCACCCGTTCCGCCGCCGCTGTGTCGATCCTGTGGATCGGCTTCACCGATCATTGGCGGGCAGGCTTCGGCCAATCGTCAGGAGCGATGCGATTGGATATGACGGTGAATGCCAGCACCGTGACCGCCCCGACGGCTGTCCGCCGGCAGGTGCCGACCCGCTGGGTTCTCACGAGTGTGGCCAGCGTGATCGCCCTCGGCGGGGTCTACACCGTCGCCGTGCTCACGAAGCCGGGGCAGGAGATCGAGGACTCCATTCTCCGCTCGGTCGACGGCCGCACTCTGCTCGGCCACGGCAAGGCGCTCGACGCGATCTCGATCCCGGCCGTCCTCGTCGTGGTGGGCATCGTGGTCGCCATCGCCTTCCTTCGCCGGCGGCCCGGTGCGGCCGCACAGTCGGGCATCCTCATCGTCGGCGCCATCGCGACCTCGCAGATCATCAAGGCGATCGCGCCGCGCCCCGAGCTCACGTCGCTGACCCTCAGCAACAGCTTCCCCAGCGGGCACGTCACCATCGCCGTCGTCGGCGTGCTCGGCCTCGCCACCGCGTTCGGCCGCCACCTCAAGCCGTTCATCATGCTGGTCGGCACGGTCTTCGCCGCGGTCGTCGCCGAGCAGACCGTCGCCTACGGCTGGCACCGCGTCAGCGACGTCTGCGGCGCCTGCGCGGTCTCGATGCTGTGGCTCGCGATCGTGCGCAGCGGCGCCGCGGTCTGGTCGCGCGACCCCCGCGACACCGTCGGCCGCCGCCGTCACGGCTTCGTGTCGGGCCTCCTCGGCCTCGCGACGGTCGCCACGCTCGCCGCGGCGGGCGCGATCTTCTCGATCGGCATCGGCAGCGACCTCACCGTGTCGATGGCGACGGGGCCCGGGGTGCTCACCGGCGCGAGGCTGCTCTCGGCGGGCGTGGTGCTGGCCACCTCGTGGCTGGCGTGGAAGCTCGACCGCACCATCTGAGCTCCTGCGGCCCGCGGCCAGATCGGCGAGCAGGCGGGCGCAGGATCGGCGACACCCGCCCGGCCCGACCTACCGCGCCTCGAACAGCAGACCGAGCGCGTACGTGACCGCCGCCGCGCCGTACCCGATCGCGAGCTGACGGAGCGCCCCGCGCAGCGGCGAGGTGCCCGACAGCAGGCCGGCGACCGCGCCGGTGCCGACGAGCGCGAGCCCGACGAGCACGGCGGCGACGATCACGGCGACGAGACCCGAGGCCCCGAACAGGATCGGGATCAGCGGCACGACGGCGCCCGACGCGAAGCAGAGGAAGCTCGAGAACGCGGCAGCGAAACCCGAGCCGATCGCCTCGTGCTCGTCGACGGCGGCGGATTCGGCGGCCACGGCGTCGGGGGGCGAGACGAGCGGCGAGGTGAGGAGGGCCTTGGCGTCCTGCACCGGAATCGACCCTGTTCGCACCTGCAGGGCCGCCAGGACCTCGCGGGCGTGCTCGTCGGCCTCGGAGGCCTCCATGCCGCGCGCCCGGTAGACCAGAGCCAGCTCGTTCGCGTCGACGTCGAGGTCGGGCAGCACGGTCTGCGCCTCGGGGTCGGGCGCCGACGCGGCGAGCAGCTCGCGCTGCGAGGTGACGCTGACGTACTCGCCCGCGCCCATCGAGAGAGCCCCGGCGAGAAGGCCCGAGATGCCGGTGAACAGCACGATCGAGTGAGAGACGCCGGTGGCGCTGACGCCCAGGATCAGCGCGAGGTTCGACACGAGACCGTCGTTCGCGCCGAACACCGCCGCGCGGAACGACCCGGAGAGCCGCGACCGGCCGCGTTCGGCGAGCCCTCGGACGACCTCCCCGTGGATCCGCTCGTCGGCCGCCATCGCCTCGGTCGCGTCGGCGTCGGTCGCGTACGGCGAGCGCCCCTCGGCGCTCTGCACGAGCGCCAGCACGAAGATCGACCCGAAGCGGCGGGCGAGCAGGCCCAGGATGCGCGTGCGCAGGTCGGTGCCGACCGGTCGCCCCACGCGGTCGCCCAGCAGGTCGCGCCAGTGCTGCTCGTGACGCCCCTCGGCCTCGGCGAGCGACAGGAGGATCGCCTTCTCTTCGCCGGTGCGGCGACGGGCGAGGTCGCGGTAGACGGCGCCCTCGGCCTTCTCGTCGGCGAGGTAGCGACGCCAGCGACGGAGGTCTTGCTCGGTCGGCTCGCGACGCGGGTCGCTGCGGGCGTCGGCGGGCGGGGTGGCCGTCATGCGTGCTCCTGATCGGTGAGAGACCAGGCTACCAACGGCGGCGCACCCCGTTCGGGGGCCATTGGCCGTTGCGCATTGTGAAAGATCTTGGTGATCCCTCAGGTTGTTGATACGGTGCACCTGATCGTCGAGTTCCCATCGACGGTCGGGGGGCGTCTCCGGAGCCGGTGAGTCGGAACACGCTGCAAAGCGCACTCACCGCAACCCGAAGGACACCCGTGAAGAACATCTCCGCGCGCACCGCGATCGCCGTGCCCGCCGCCCTCTGCCTCGCCCTCGGCGGGGCCCTGTTCACGGCCGGGGCCGCCAACGCGGCGCCGGTGCCGCTGCCGGTGTTCACGGTCACGACGCCGGCGCCCGGCGCCTCGGCTGTGCCGTCGCTGCCGGACACGACCGACGTCGTCGACTTCGCCGGTACCGGCGCGATCACGGGCGACACGCTGGCGGTCAGCTACAACGACGGCGCCGACAGCCCGGTCCTGGCCGCGACGGTCGCGAACTACGCCGTCGCCTCGGGCAACTGGAACGCCGACGTCACCTTCCCCGGCCTCGCCGCGGGTACCAAGCACGTGAGCGCCACGGTCCAGGAGATCAACGCCGACGGCACGACCGTCGACGCCTCGTTCCCCGTCACCTTCGACTTCGCCGTCGCCCCGAGCGCCGGCCTCGCCAAGGTCACGACCGACGTCACCGCCACCACGGTCGACGACGCCAGCGACACCGGCATCGCCGTGTCGGGGACCGGCTTCGCGGCTAACGAGCCGATCACGCTGGTCGTCGGCACGGGAACGAAGGTCGTCACGCCGACCACCGCACCGACCGCGACGGCCGACGCCAACGGCGACTACACCACTCAGCTCGTGCTGCCCGCGGACGCCCCCGGCGGCGACTACTCGGTCTCCGTCGCCGGAACGACGAGCGTCCGGGTCGCGACGGCCGACTTCGCCGTCCTCGGCGACCCCGGCATCACCGCCCCCACCGCCGGCGCGAAGCTGACCGGCAAGTCGGTCACGTTCTCCGGCACGGCCACCCCGGGCTCCGAGGTCCTCGTGATCCTCGACACGACCGCCGACTTCAACTCCCAGCTGGGCGGCTCGACCGCCTCGGCGTCGCGCATGATGAGCGCCGCGAAGGCCGACTCGAACGTCGTCGAGCCGAAGGCCACCGACCCGACCGGCACGTTCCTGCCCGTGGGCGCCAGCGGCACCTGGACGGTCACCGCGAGCGGCCTTCCCGCCGACGACTACACCTTCATCGTGGTGTCGCAGGTCGACGACGGCACCGGCTCGGCCGCCGTCAACGAGAATGGCGACCCGCTGATCACCATCGGCGGCCCGGTCGAGTTCACGCTCGCGGCGCCGGCCGCGGCCATCGTGCCCGCCTCGACGGGCGGCACGCAGACCCTGGCCTTCACCGGCTCGCAGGACGCCGTGCCCGCCACGATCGGCGGCGGCCTGCTGCTGCTCGTCGGTGCCGGCCTCATGGTCGTGGCGCGTCGCCGCCGCGCCCGCTTCGACGCGTAGCGAAGCGAGGACGCAGGCGCGGAGCACGCGCAGTGCGCACCGAGCGTTAGGAACGCGTTAGTTCCACCCGGGCCCCCGTAGGGAAGTCGTCAAGGCTCCCGACGGGGGCCCTTTCGCGCGCCAGGCTCGTGGCCGTGATCGTCTTCAACCTCCTCGCGGCCGCCCTCGGAGTCGCCGCGCTCGTCTATCTCGTGGTCGCGCTCATCAGGCCGGAGAAGTTCTGATGAGCGACACTCTCGCCGGGCTCCTGCAGATCGCGACCCTGGCCCTCGTGCTCGTCGTCGTGCACCGTCCTCTCGGCGCGTACATGGCGTGGATGTTCCGTTCCGCGCGCGACTGGGCCCCCGAGCGGTGGTTCTACCGCCTCGTCGGGGTCGACGCGTCGAGCGAGCAGACGTGGCGCGCCTACCTCCGGGCCGTCCTCGTCTTCTCGGCCGTCGGCGTCGTCTTCGTCTTCGGTCTGCAGGAGCTCCAGGCCGTGCTGCCGTACTCGCTCGGCCTGCCCCGCGTGCCCTCCGCCCTCGCGTTCAACACGGCGGCGTCGTTCGTCACCAACACGAACTGGCAGTCGTACAGCCCTGAGACCACCCTCGGCTACAGTGTCCAGCTCGCCGGGCTCGTCGTGCAGAACTTCGTCTCGGCCGCCGTCGGCCTCGCCGTCGCGATCGCGCTGGTGCGGGGCATCGCCCGCGTGAAGACCGGCACGCTCGGCAACTTCTGGGTCGATCTGACCCGCGGGGTCTCTCGGCTCCTGCTGCCCCTGTCTCTCGTGGCCGCCGTGGTGCTGGTCGTGTCGGGCGTGATCCAGAACGTCGACGGATTCACGCACGTGACCACGCTCACCGGCGGTTCGGCCACGATCCCCGGCGGGCCGGTCGCGTCGCAGGAGGCGATCAAAGAGCTCGGCAACAACGGCGGCGGCTTCTTCAACGCCAACTCGGCGCACCCGTTCGAGAACCCGAACGCCTTCACCAACCTGTTCGAGATCGTCCTCATGCTGGCGATCCCGTTCTCGCTGCCGCGCACGTTCGGCCTGATGGTCGGCGATCGGCGCCAGGGGCACGCGATCCTGGCCGTGATGGGCACGCTCTTCGCCGCGTCGCTCGCGCTCATGACCTGGTTCGAGCTGTCGGGCGCCGGAACGGCGACGAGGCTCGCGGGCGGGGCGATGGAGGGCAAAGAGCAGCGCTTCGGCATCTGGTCGTCGACGCTGTTCGCGACGACCACCACCACGACCTCGACCGGCGCCGTCGACGCCGCCCACGACTCGCTCACCCCGCTCGGCGGCATGATGGCGCTGATCAACATGATGCTCGGCGAGATCGCGCCGGGCGGCATCGGCGCCGGCCTCTACGGGCTGCTGGTGCTGGCGATCATCACGGTCTTCATCGCCGGGCTGCTCGTGGGGCGGACGCCGGAGTACCTCGGCAAGAAGATCCGGGCGCGGGAAATCACGCTCTCGTCGATCTACATCCTGGTCACGCCGACGCTGGCCCTCGCCGGCACCGCGCTGAGCTTCGCGCTTCCGGGCGTCCGCACCAGCGTCGAGAAGACGAGCATCTTCAACCCCGGCATCCACGGCTTCACCGAGGTGCTCTACGCCTTCACCTCCGCCGCCAACAACAACGGGTCGGCGTTCGGCGGACTCACCGCGAACACCCCGTGGATGAACCTGTCACTCGCGGTGGTCATGCTCCTCGGCCGCTTCGTGCCGATCGCGCTCGTGCTCGCCCTGGCCGGCTCCATGGCTTCGCAGGAGCGGGTGCCCGCCACCGCCGGGACCCTCCCGACCCACGGCACGCAGTTCGTCCTCCTGCTGCTGGGCGTCTCGCTCATCGTCACCGCACTCACCTACTTCCCCGTGCTCGCACTGGGGCCGCTCGCCGAAGGGCTCAAGTAATGTCCACCACCGTCACCGACACCAGGGCGCAGGATCCCGAAGCCTCCTCGCCCGCACGCCGCGCGTTCACCGCCGCCCAGCTCGTGGAGGCCCTCCCGGGCGCCCTGCGCAAGCTCTCCCCCCGCTCGATGTGGCGGAACCCGGTCATGTTCATCGTCGAGGTCGGCGCCGCCTACGCGACCGTGCTCGCGATCGCCGCGCCGCTGATTTCTTCGGACAGCAGGGGCGGCGGCGGGTCGTCGGGCGGCTCGGCCGTGCCGGGCTCGTTCACCTGGGCGATCGCGATCTGGCTGTGGCTGACCGTCGTGTTCGCCAACCTCGCGGAGGCCGTCGCGGAGGGGCGCGGCAAGGCGCAGGCCGAGAGCCTCCGGAAGACGCGGACGTCGACCTCGGCGTCGCGCGTCCGCCGGTACGCCGGGTCCGGGGATCCTGCGGCCCTCTCGACCCCCGTCGAGACCGTCTCGTCGGCCGAGCTGCGGCTGGGCGACACCGTCGTGGTGACCGCGGGCGAGCTGATCCCCGGCGACGGCGACATCGTGTGGGGCATCGCCTCGGTCGACGAGTCGGCGATCACGGGCGAGTCGGCCCCGGTGATCCGCGAGTCGGGCGGCGACCGGTCGGCGGTCACAGGCGGCACCCGCGTGCTCTCGGACCGCATCGTCGTCGCCATCACGTCGAAGCCCGGCGAGACGTTCGTCGACCGCATGATCGCGCTGGTCGAGGGCGCGGCCCGGCAGAAGACGCCGAACGAGATCGCGCTGAACATCCTGCTCGCGTCGCTGTCGATCGTCTTCGTCGTGGTCGTGCTGATCATCGACCCGGTGGCGGCCTACTCGAACGCGGCCGTGTCGGTGCCGGTGCTCATCGCCCTGCTCGTGTGCCTGATCCCGACGACGATCGGCGCGCTGCTCAGCGCGATCGGCATCGCCGGCATGGACCGCCTGGTGCAGCGGAACGTGCTCGCGATGTCGGGTCGCGCGGTCGAGGCGGCCGGCGACGTGACGACGCTCCTGCTCGACAAGACCGGGACCATCACCTACGGCAACCGGCAGGCCGCGTCATTCGAGGCGCTGAGCGGCGTCGACGAGGCGTCGCTGATCGAGGCGGCCGCGCTGTCGTCGCTCGCCGACGCGACGCCCGAGGGCAAGTCGATCGTCGACCTCGCCGTGCGGCGCGACTTCACAGTCCCGTCGACGAGCGTCGGCGAGATCGTGCCGTTCACGGCCCAGACGCGCATGAGCGGCGTCGACTTCCCCGACGGCGGCACCGTCCGCAAGGGCGCCGCCGGAGCCGTGATCGCCTGGGTGGAGTCGGTGCGACCGCTCACGGGGCAGGAGCGCGACGAACTCGATCGCGCGGTGACGTCGATCTCGAACAGCGGTGGCACGCCCCTCGTCGTCGCGACGTCGTCGCCCGTGGCGGGCCCGCGGATCCTGGGCGTCGTCCACCTCAAGGACGTCGTGAAGACCGGCCTGCGCGACCGATTCGCCGAGCTGCGCGCGATGGGCATCCGCACGGTGATGATCACGGGAGACAACCCGCTCACCGCGCGGGCGATCGCGGCGGAGGCGGGCGTCGACGACTTCCTGGCCGAGGCCACCCCGGAGGACAAGCTGGCGCTGATCCGGCGGGAGCAGGAGGGCGGCTCGCTCGTCGCCATGACCGGCGACGGCACGAACGACGCGCCGGCCCTCGCTCAGGCCGACGTCGGCGTGGCGATGAATACCGGCACCTCGGCGGCGAAGGAGGCCGGCAACATGGTCGACCTCGACTCCGACCCGACCAAGCTCATCGACATCGTCAGGATCGGCAAGCAGCTGCTCATCACCCGCGGCGCGCTCACCACGTTCTCGATCGCGAACGACGTGGCGAAGTACTTCGCCATCATCCCGGCGATGTTCGCGGGCATCTTCCCCGGCCTCGGGCTGCTCAACATCATGCAGCTGCACTCGCCCGCCTCGGCGATCCTGTCGGCGGTCGTCTTCAACGCGCTGGTCATCGTCGCGCTCATCCCGCTGGCTCTGCGGGGCGTGCGGTACCGCGCCGCGTCGGCCTCGTCGATCCTGACCCGCAACCTGCTCGTCTACGGGCTCGGCGGCATCGTCGCTCCGTTCGCGGGCATCAAGCTCATCGACCTCGTCGTCAGCCTCATCCCCGGATTCTGAGGAGTCTCATGAACACCCGCTCCCTCGCCCGCCAGTGGTGGGTCGCCCTCCGCGCCATGCTCGTCTTCACCGTCGTGCTCGGCGTCGCCTACACCGCGCTCGTCACCGGCATCGCCGAGGTGATCGCCCCGGCCCAGGCGCACGGCTCGACCGTGTCGGCCGACGGCCGCGTCGTCGGCTCCTCGCTGATCGGCCAGGCCTTCACCTCGAAGTCGGGCAAGCCGCTGCCCCAGTGGTTCCAGTCGAGGCCCTCGGCCGCAGGATCAGGGGGCGGCTACGACGCCTCCGCCTCCTCGGCCAGCAACCTCGGCCCCTCGAATGCCGACCTGATCGCCGCCGTGAAGGCCCGCCGCGCGGCCGTCGCCGCCGCCGACGGGATCTCGCCGGCGGCCGTGCCGGTCGACGCCCTCACGGCCTCGGGTTCGGGCCTCGACCCCGACATCAGCCCCGCGTACGCCCTCGACCAGGTCGCCCGGATCGCCCGGGTGAGGGCGCTCTCCGAGGCGGTTGTCCACAGATTGGTGGAGAGCCGCATCGAGGGCCGCGAGGCCGGATACCTTGGTGAGCGCACGGTCAACGTGCTCGAGCTGAACATCGCGCTCGCCCAACTGTCGTCGAAGGAGTAGTGCCGTGTCGTCAGGAGAGGTGTCGTGAGGCGGGGCCGCCTGCGCGTCCTCCTCGGCGCCGCTCCCGGCGTCGGCAAGACGTACGCGATGCTCGAGGAGGGGGCGCGGCTGCGCGCCGAGGGCCGCGACGTCGTCGTCGCCCTCGTCGAGACGCACGGTCGCGCCGCCACGGCGGCCCTCGTCGACGGCCTCGAGGTCGTCCCCCGTGCGTCGTCGCGGCACCGCGGCGTCGTGCTCGACGAGATGGACGTCGACGCGGTCCTCGCGCGGCATCCCGATGTCGCTCTCGTCGACGAGCTCGCCCACACGAACGCACCCGGCTCCGCGCGCGAGAAGCGCTGGCAAGACGTGGCCGCGCTTCTCGACGCCGGCATCGACGTCGTGTCGACGGTGAACGTCCAGCACATCGAGTCGCTGAGCGACGTCGTCACCGCCATCACGGGCGCACCGCAGCGCGAGACGGTGCCCGACGCGGTCCTGCGCGAGGCCTCGCAGATCGAGGTGATCGACCTCGCCCCGCAGGCGCTGCGCGACCGACTCGCCGAGGGCAACGTCTACCCCGCCGAACGGATCGACGCCGCGCTGTCCAATTACTTCCGGCTCGGCAACCTCACTGCCCTGCGCGAGCTCGCCCTCCTCTGGCTCGCCGACGAGGTCGAGTCGGCCCTCAAGGCCTACCGCGCCGAGCACGGCATCGACTCCACCTGGGAGGCCCGCGAGCGGGTCGTCGTGGCCCTGACCGGCGGCCCCGAGGGCGAGACGCTGATCCGGCGCGGCGCACGGATCGCGGCGCGCTCGGCGGGCGGCGAGCTGATCGTGGTGCACGTGAGCCGGCAGGACGGCCTGGCCGACGCGAATCCCGGGGCCCTCGCCGAGCAGCGCACGCTGGCCGAGAGGCTCGGGGGCACGTACCACCAGATCCTGGGCGACGACGTTCCGCGCACCCTCGTCGAGTTCGCCCGCGCGCAGAACGCGACCCAGCTCGTGATCGGCGTCAGCCGGCGCGGTCGTCTGGCCGCCGCGCTCACCGGGCCGGGCATCGGCGCGACGGTGATCCGCGAGTCGGGGGCGATCGACGTCCACATCGTCACGCACTCGTCGGCGGGCGGGGCCTTCGCGCTGCCGCGGCTCGGCGGCTCGCTCTCGCTGCCGCGCCGCCTCGTCGGAATGGCCCTCGCGCTCGTCCTCGGCCCGCTCGTCACCTGGCTGCTCGCGTCGTTCCGCTCGGCCGACACGCTCACCTCGGACGTGCTCGCCCTGCAGCTGCTCGTGGTCGTCGTCGCGCTCGTCGGCGGCATCTGGCCGGCCCTGTTCGCCGCGGTGCTCTCTGGGCTCACCCTCGACTACTTCTTCGTGCAGCCCCTGCACAGCATCACGATCGCGAAGCCGCTGCACCTGCTCGCCCTCGGCCTGTACGTCGCGAACGCCCTGCTCGTCAGCTACGTCGTCGACCAGGCCGCCCGGAGGTCGCGAGCCGCCGCGCGGGCGTTCGCCGAGTCCGAGCTGCTCGCGACGATCGCGGGCGGCGTGCTGCGCGGGCAGAGCGCGCTCGACGCCCTGCTCACGCGCACCCGCGAGGCGTTCGGACTGACCGGCGTCAGGGTGCTCAGCGAGGGCGTCGAGGTCGCCTCGAGCGCGGTGGTGCCGCCGGCTCGTCAGGGTGCAGGATCCGATCGCCGCACGGCCCCCGCCTCCCGCGACGAGATCGTCACCGTCCCCGCCGGCGATCACGGCGTGCTCGAACTCCGCGGGCCCCAGATCGCGCTCTCCGACCGCCGCCTCTTCACCGTCGTCGCGGCGCAGGTCGACGCCGCCCTGGAGCACAGCGCCCTGGCGCGCGAGGCGTCCGAGGTGGCACCGCTCGCCGCCGCCGACCAGCTGCGCACGGCCCTGCTCGCCGCGGTCGGCCACGACCTCCGCCGACCGCTCGCCGCCGCCACCGCCGCGGTGTCGGGTCTCCGTTCGCCCGGCGTCGAGTGGACGCCCGCCGATCGCGACGAGCTCCTCGCCACCGCGCAGGAGAGCCTCGAGTCGCTGGCCGTGCTCGTCACCGACCTCCTCGACGTCAGCCGCGTGCAGGCGGGCGTGCTCGCGGTCTCGCTCGGGCAGGTCGACGTCGACGACGTCGTCCTCGGGTCGCTCGACGAACTGGGCCTCGGGCCCGACGACGTCGAGCTCCGCCTCGACGAGGTGCCTCCGGTGCTCGCCGACGCCGTGCTGCTGCAGAGGGTCGTCGTCAACCTGCTCGACAACGCGCTGCGGCACGAGCCGGGTCGGGGCCGAGCCGACGGCGAGTCCGACGGGGCGCCGACGCGGGTCATCGTGTCGGCGAGCGCGTTCGACGACCGCGTCGAGCTCCGCATCGCCGATCACGGGCCCGGCATCGAAGCGGAGCGGCGCGACGAGGTGTTCCGTCCGTTCCAGCGTCTCGGCGACACCGACAACACGACCGGCCTGGGTCTCGGGCTGGCGCTGTCGAAGGGGTTCGCCGAGGGCATGGGCGCGACGCTCGAGGCCGACGACACTCCGGGCGGAGGGCTGACGATGGTCGTGGCGCTTCCCGCTGCTCCTGCGCCCGCTGGCCCGGGCTCGACCGAGCGGCACGACTCGACCGAACGACACGACGCGACCGAGGAGGTAGCCCGATGAAGATCCTCATCGCCGACGACGACCCCCAGATCCTGCGTGCGCTGCGGGTGACGCTGGGCGCGCAGGGCTACGACGTCATCACGGCGGCCGACGGCGCGGCGGCGCTGTCGCAGGCGATCGCGCACCACCCCGACGTGATCATGCTCGACCTCGGCATGCCGAAGCTCGACGGGGTCGGCGTGATCGAGGGCCTGCGCGGCTGGTCGCAGGTGCCGATCCTCGTCGTCTCGGGTCGTACCGGCGCCGGCGACAAGGTCGACGCCCTCGACGCGGGAGCCGACGACTACGTGACGAAGCCGTTCTCGATGGACGAACTCCTCGCCCGGATCCGCGCGCTGACCCGGCGCGTCGTCGCGTCACCCGATCAGCCGACCACGTCGTTCGGCGACACCGTCGTCGACTTCTCGGCGCGCACCGTCACCTCGCCCGGCGGGCCGGTGCGGCTGACGCCCACCGAGTGGCGCCTGCTCGAGCTGCTCGTCCAGAACCCCGACAAGCTCATCACCCGCGAAGCCATGCTGCAGCAGGTGTGGGGGCCGAACCACTCCCGCGACACCGGCTACCTGCGGCTCTACATGGCGCAGCTGCGCAAGAAGCTCGAGCCCGTGCCGGCTCAGCCGAGGTACCTCGTGACGGCGCAGGGCATGGGGTACCGGTTCGTGCCGTAGCTCCTGCGCCCCTCGTCCCGCGAGGGTCGACGAGAGACGGCGGCGGGCGTGTAGGCAGAAATGCCGCCTGTCGCGACGCTCCGCATCGGGGTACGGTCGATGCGCAGGGGGTACAGATCATGGCCGAGTTCCGCGTCACACCGGAGGCTCTCGAGCACGCCGGCGCGCAGTTCTCGACGAGCCTCGCCGCCTTCGACGAGAAGGTGCAGGTGGCGAACCGCGCCGTCGCCGGGCTGATCGGCGGCGACTGGTCGGGTCGCGCGGCCGACGGCTACGGGCAGGGCTGGGCCGAGGTCGTCGAGGGCATCGCCGAGGTTCGGCAGGCCCTGGCGGGCATGGCGGCGCTGCTGCCGCAGGCGGCGGCGCTCTACCGCACCACCGACGACTCCGTGGCGCGCGACGCCGAGACCGGCTCGAGTGCGTTCGGCCCATCGACCGCAGGGGGCGAGTGATGGCAGGCTACGAGGTCGACCTCGACCGGTTGGCGGCGGTGCAGCGCGACGTGCAGGCGCTGGTCGAGCACTGCGCGCTCCTGCGCTCTGAGATCGACGCCACGGCACGAGCGCTGACCGAGACCGACTGGACGGGCGACGCGTCGGCCACGTTCGCCGAGCTGCAGCAGCAGTGGGCCGCAGGAGCAGCGACCATCCACGCCGGACTCGACGTCATGGCCGCCAACGCGTCGACCGGCCACGCCAACTACTCCGCCGTGCAGGCGGCGAACGCACGGCTGTGGGGAGTGTGACGATGGCGAAGGTCAAGGTCACCCCGTCGGCGTACTCCGAGGTCTCCGCCACCCTCGACGGGGCCGTGCGCGCCCTGAGCACCCACGTGCACGAGGCGTCGTCGTCGCTCGCGGGCACCGGGTCGATGTCGGGCACCGACATCCACGGCCGCACCTGGGGCGCCGACTACGACCGCGGCGCCACCCAGCTCTTCCGCGCGCTCACCTCACTCTCGGGCGCGATCGCGCGGGTGTCGGCCGCTGTGCAGATCACGGGCGAGAACCACGCAGGAGCCGAGGCCGCGTCGTCCGGCTCCGGGGCAGTGCCGCGCTCGGGCCCGACCACCTTCGGCGACACGTTCTCCGCTCCCCCGTCGGCCATCGGCGGCGACGGCAAGGCGAAGCCCGAGGGCTGGGAGCTGGTCGCCAGCGTGATCGAGTCGGTGTGGCCGACGGCCGACGTGTTCCGCATGGGGCAGGCCGCCGCCGCCTGGTCGTCGCTCGGCGACGGGCTCCGGGCGGTCCGTTCGCAGCACGTCTCGGGGGCCTCCGCGCCCCTGGACGGCATGACCTCGTCGGAGCTCCCGGGCCTCCGCGGCACGGTCAAGCAGCTGGCGGCGCAGCTCACGAAGCTCGCCGAGTTCTGCGACTCGATGCAGTCGTTCCTCACGACGATGATCGCGACCGACGTGGCGGCGTGGGCGGCGACCACGGCGATCCTGGTCTCTCTCGTCGCCGCCGTCGCCGCGACCAGTGCCGCCGGGCTCGGCCTGACGGTCTTCACGTTCGGGATCTCGGACGCCGTCGCGGCCGGGGCCGACGCGGGCGAGGTCGCCACGGCGAGCGCCGCGGTCGTCGCCGAAGGGCTCACCGTCGAGGCGGCGGTCGGCGCCGCCACCGGCACCGTCGAGACCGTGGTGATCGAGGCCAGCGAAGAGCTCATCGCCGAGATCGAGTCGATCTTCGAGACAATGGTGATCGAGGACCCCGAGCTCGTGCAGATCGGGGCGCTGCCGTGGATCGCGGGCGGTGCCGCGGCGGTCGGCGGTCTCACGGCGATCGCGCCGCCGACTGCGCCGAGCCTTGCTCCGGGCAAGGGCTCGAAGGTGCCGCGCAACGATCCCACGCGGATCCCGTACGCGTTGCCGAGTGGTGCGGAAGACAAGGCCGAGGGTAAGTGGATCACCCAGAAGCAGCCGCGCAAGGACGACAAGACGCTTGTGCTGTACTACAACCCGAAGTGGAAGCCGTTCCAGATTGCGCAGGCTTCCAAGAAGGCCCGCCAATTGAACGCCATCGCCGCGACCGGCCAGCTCGTCGCAACCGTGCCGCCTCCGCGGGTGAACGCCGTTCCCATCTACAACGCAGACCACGGTCTGCCGCTTTCGACACCACACCCTGGACAAGACGTGGACCACATCCACGAGCTCCAACTCGGTGGCAACCCGATCGACCCCACGAACCTCCAGCTCTTGGACAGCTCGGTCAATCGCAGCATCGGAGCTCAGATCGCGGCCCAGATCAAGCGTGACGCGGCCATCGATCCCACTAAGCCCTACACGCGAGTGATCATCATCGACCCTCCGCTCGGTGTAGCGGTTCCACCGGGCGACAAACCGGCTCCTCAATAGGAGGCAGGATGGACGGAATGAGCACCCACGAAGACGAGATCGCCGCAGGCGGCGCCATCCTTCGCGACGTGACCAGCGGGCACTCTGCAGAGATAGCCGGAATCCTGACCTCGTGCCTGCCCGAGCTCCCGCGAGTCGCCAAGAGTTTCGTCGCGCGCGCCGCGAAGTCGCCGTCGCTGACCGGAGAACGGAAGCAGTCCGACCTCCACGACGCGCTCGCGATCCTCCGCCTCCTGGGCTTCTGGAACGAGACGCTGCCAATCGTTCAGATGATCGCTGACATGCCGTACAAGCAGCAGTTCCTCTTCCAGCTCCCCCGCGGCATCGTCCACGAGGCCCGCTGGCACGCTCTCCGATCGGGCGACACGAACGTGGCGGCATCACTGTCGCGCACCGTCTTCGATCCGTCGGGATTCGTTCCCGTCGACCTCGACGATGACTCGAAAGTTTTCTTCCGTCCCCTGGATGATCCGCGCATGCGCGCGAGCCTGGGCCTCAACGCCACGACCGACTCGACTCAGTACGTCCTGCCACCAACACAACGCCCCGGATTCTTCCTCCGCGATCTCTTCTACCTGTCGCTGATCTGGGCTTACGGGGGCTCACCGGTCTGGCCGCTCGACCGCGTCGAGGCCGAGCGCGAGCGTCTCGAGGCAGGCATTCTCGCTCTGCCCGGCATGGCGCCATGACGTCAGAAGAGCAGTACACCTCTGACACCGAGCGAGAGATCAACACGATTCTGCGCCAGGCGAACCACGACCACGCCGAGGCCATTGCCGAACTTCTCGATGTGTCGTCTCTCAACCTTCCAAGAACCGCCGTCTCGATGATCCAGCAGAGCCGCAAGCATTTGACGTTCCGCGGGCAGGTGTCGATCACGGGCCTTCAAGAGGCCCTCGAATTGCTCCGCATCTATGGGCACTGGGATCGAGCTCTGCGGATCGTGGAACGCGTCGCGCTCATCCCACTGATGAACTGGGGACAGTTCGCTGGGCTCCGCATGATCAGGCATGACGCACTCTGGTACGCGGCGCGCGAAGGCTTGACCGTTGATCTCAGCTCGCTCAGCGCTGGCCTCTTCGATCCCCCGTACACACCATTGTTCCTCGAGACCGACGAGCCGATGTTCAAGCACCCGCTCGACGATCCCGAGATGCGACAGCTGATCGGGTTGGACCCGTCGACGATTGGATGCGTAGTGCCCCGAGCAGCACGGGTGGGCATGCTACTCAGCGACCTCTCGCTCCTGTCGACGATCTGGGCATACGGCGGATCGACCGTCTGGCCGCTCGACCGAGTCGAGAACGAACGACGGCGCCTCGAAGCCGGCATCCTCGCCCTGCCCGGCATGGCCCCGCTGACCGCACCTACGCTGAAGGAATGAGAGCGCACCGATGCTGACGCCCGACGAGACCGTGTACGGAGACCTGACCACGTGGGCTCCTGCGCCCTTCGGGTCGCTCTTCGCCGACGCGAACTACTGCGGCCGGTCGTTCGACCGGGGGCTGCTTCGCTTCCACAACGCCGAGTCGGGGGCCGAGGCGCAGGAGCTCGTGACAGCCGCCTTCACCCGCGACGTCGCCCCCGGCACAGCCTTCTTCGCCATCGACTGGCTCGGCCGTCAGTTCGGCGCACGGCCCGCACGACCCGGCGAAGGTGACGGCCAGCCCGTCGTCGTGATCGCCAACGTGGGCTCGGGCGAGTACGAGGGCGAGGTGGCGCCGCTCGACGAGTTCATCGGCTTCCTCGGCTCCGACGCCGCGGCCACCACCCTCGGGGCGGAGGCGTACGCCGCCTGGCGCGAGGCCAACGGCGCCCCTCAGCTCGACTTCGACGAGTGCCTCGGCTACAGGATCCCGCTGTTCCTCGGCGGAACGGACTCACCTGACAACGTCGAACTCAACGACGTCAGTGTGTACTGGACCTTGGTCGGCCAGGTCTTCGACCGCTCCCGCGACCTGCCCGAGGGCACGCGCATCACGAGCGTCGGCGTCGACCCCGAGGCCTGACCCGGGTGAGGTTCATCGGCGTCGACCTGGCCTGGGGCGAGGGCACGGCGACGCGGCCCGCGAACGAGACCGGTCTGTGCGCGATCGACGAGAACGGCACGGTGCTCGCCGCCGGCTGGACGCGCGGCATCGATGCGGTCGCCGAGTGGGTGCTGCGCGAGGCACGGGCCGTCGCACCCGACGGCCACCCCGAAGCTCTTGTCGCGATCGACGCACCGCTCGTCGTGCCGAACGCCACGGGAATGCGCGAGGGCGAGAAGCAGGTCGGCCGCGCCTACGGGCGCTGGAAGGTCTCGGCCAACGCCAGCAACCAGGCCCTGAAATGGTTGGGCGGGGTGTCTCTGCGGGGGCGTCTCGAGGCGGAGGGGGCTGTGGTCGTGAGCGGTGCCGCTGCTCCTGCGCCCCCTGCCTTTCGGCTGGTCGAGTGCTACCCGTACACGACGCTCGTCGGCATGGACGAGCTCGGCTACGACGACGAACGCCCCCGCTACAAGCGGCTGCCGCGCGGTGTGCCGCCCGCCGTGGCCCGGCAGCGGCGAGCCGAGGCGACCGACGACCTGGTGCGCAGGATCGCGACACTCCGCTCGGCCGACCCTCCCCTGAGACTCGAGTCGCACCCCGTGACGCGAGCGCTGCTCGACGAGCGCTCCCCGCTCGAAGGGCCCGCCCACAAGCACCGCGAAGACCTCATCGACGCGGCGCTGTGCGCCTGGACGGCGTCGATCCTCGAGAGGCACGGCGAGTCGCGCGTGCAGCTGCTCGGCCTCGGAGCCTCGGTCGACTCGCACGACGCCGACGGCCGCCCCGCCGTGATCGTCGCCCCCTGTCGCCCGTCGCAGCGCCTCACCTCGCCGTAGCCCTCGCGCTCGGGCCTCTCGCTGTCGCGCACGAACGCGGCCGCGCTGTCGCTCTGCCTCGCGCCGCCCACGCCGTCGTCCCGCTGTCGACCCGGGGGTGACACCGCCGCTGCCGGCTCGGGGGTGACACGCTCTCTTTTTGCCTCCTCAACTACGTAGTTGAGGAGGCGAAAAAGACACACAACACCCCGAGGCCCCAGAGCAGACTCGCCCCGGCCACTCGGACGACCACTCCACACCCAGCGCGCCCGCGGGGCAGACGCAGCCCGGCCAGGTGTACTAGGCCAGAGGCTTCGCCATCCGCCACTCGAGGCCGCCCGGCGGCAGGTCGTAGCGGATGCGGTTGCCCGTGTCGCGGAAGCCGTGCCTCTCGTAGAAGCGGATCGCGCGAGGGTTGTCCTCGTGCACGTCGAGCTCGAGGGTGTCGCCGAAGTCGCGCGCCCACTCCTCCACGCCGTCCAGGAGGCCGTCACCGACTCCGGCGGCGCGTCCGCGATGCGAGGCCGCGACGTACACCCCGACGAGCAGGGGCACACCCGACGGCGGCAGGTAGCCGCCCATCGTGCCGACCCAGGTCATGGTCGCGTCGTCGATCGCCACGAGCAGGCAGTTGCGGGGATCCTGCCCCCGGCGGGCGCGCATGCGCCACTCCGATTCGGGCTGACGCGACGCGTGCTCGAAGGTCTCGCCGTAGGCGATCGGGAAGTCCTGCAGCATCTCGAGCCGCAGCGAGCGGTACTCCCGCCAGTCGACCTCGGCGATGGACCTGATCGTGACGGAGCGGCGCTGCATGCCCCCAGCCTAGAGCGAGGCCGAAGCCGTCACGCCGCCCGCGACCGCCGCCCGCGCGAGCAGCACGCTCACGACGCCCGCGACCGAAGCAGCGTGAACGACGCGTCGCGCACGATCAGCGTCGACACGGGTTCGGTCACCGTCTGCGACGGGTCGCTCGACAGCGCCAGCTCCCACGCAGACCCCGGCGCCTCGCGCACCGTGAACTCGACGCCGTTCGAGGCCGAGTTGGTCAGCAGGGCGAACGTGTCGGCGCCCTTCATGCCGACGATGAACATGACGGCGCGGTTCTCGGGGTTCTGCCAGTCGGCGTCGGCGAACTCGTTGCCGTCGGCACGCAGCACCTCGACCCAGCGGAGCCCCGACACGACCGGGTCGGTGCGGAACCACTGCGGCCGCAGCGCCGGCGACTCCCGCCGAATCGTGATCAGCGACCGGGTGAACGAGAGCAGCCCTTCATCGACCGAATCCCAGTCGAACCACGAGATCTCGTTGTCCTGGCAGTAGGCGTTGTTGTTCCCGCCCTGTGTGCGGCCGATCTCATCCCCGCCCAGGAGCATCGGAACGCCCGCCGACAGAAGCACCGTCGCGAGCAGGTTCCGCTGCTGCCGGGCACGCCACGACAGCACCCCCTCGTCGTCGGTCGGCCCCTCGACGCCGCCGTTGAACGAGTTGTTGTCGTCCGACCCGTCGCGGCCGTCCTCGCCGTTCGCCTCGTTGTGCTTCGACGCGTACGACACGAGGTCACGCAGCGTGAAGCCGTCGTGCGCGGTGACGAAGTTGATCGAGGCCAGCGGCGAGCGCCGGTCGCCCTGGTAGACGTCGGGTGAGCCCATGACGCGCTGCGAGAAGGTGCCGAGCACGTCGCCCTCGCCCCAGTACTCGCGGGTGTCGTCGCGGAACTTCCCGTTCCACTCCGACCACTCGGCGGGGAATCCTCCGACCTGGTAGCCGGCGGTGTCCCAGGGCTCGGCGATGAGCTTCACGGAGTTCAGCACCGGGTCCTGGTGGCAGAGGTCGAGGAAGGCCGAGTGCTTCTCGGCGTCGCCGTCCTGCCGGGTGAGGGTGGTGGCGAGGTCGAAGCGGAACCCGTCGACGTGCATCTCGGTCACCCAGTACCGCAGCGAGTCCATGACCAGGCGCAGGGCGGCGGGGTGCCCGACGTTGAGGCTGTTGCCGGTGCCGGTCGTGTCGAAGTAGTGACCGCGGTCACCCTCGACCAGCCGGTAGTACGCCTCGTTGTCGATGCCCTTGAGCGACAGCGTCGGCCCCTCGTGGTTGCCCTCGGCGGTGTGGTTGTAGACGACGTCGAGGATCACCTCGAGGCCCGCCCGATGCAGCGCCTTCACCATGCCCTTGAACTCGGCGACCTGCTGCCCGCGCTGACCCGACGCGGAGTACTCGTTGTGAGGCGCGAAGAACCCGATCGTGTTGTAGCCCCAGTAGTTCGACAGCCCTTTGTCTTTCAGGGTGTCGTCCTGCACGAACTGGTGGATCGGCAGGAGCTCGACGCTGGTCACCCCGAGGTCGGTGAGGTGCTTGATGGCGGCGGCGTTGGCCAGCCCCGCGTAGGTGCCCCGGAGCTCCTGCGGCACACCCGGATGCTGCTTCGTGAAGCCCTTCACGTGCACCTCGTACACGATCGTCTCGGCGAGCGGCACGTGCGGGCGCCGGTCGCCCTCCCAGTCGAACGAGTCGTCGGTGACCACGCACTTCGGCATGGCGGCGGCCGAGTCCTCGTCGTTCCGCGCGGTCTCCGAGCCGAAGTCGTGCGAGAACAGCGCCTGCCCCCAGTCGAACGAGCCCTCCACGGCCCGGGCGTGCGGGTCGAGCAAGAGCTTCTCGACGTCGTGGCGCAAACCGTTCGCAGGATCCCACGGACCGTCCACCCGCAGACCGTACCGGGCGCCCGCCCCGACCTCCCCCACGAACCCGTGGAACACGTAGCCGGTGCGCTCGGTGAGCCAGGTGCGGGTCTCCACAGGGTCGCCGCCGTCGGGCGAGTCGTCGGCTGTGTCTTCTGCGAACGTGCAGAACCACACGGCGGTGGCGGTCTCGGAGTAGACGGCGACGTTGACTCCGCCGTCGACGAGCGAGACTCCGAGCGGGTACGGGTACGAGGTGGGCATGTGTCAGTTCTACGGGGTGAGGGCTGGGAGCGTTCGCGCGCGGGCGTCCCCCGGCTCCTGCGACCCGTCACGGACGCGTGATGCGGGTCGCAGCCGGATACGCTCGACTGGTGCCCTCTCAGCCCAAGGCTCCCCTGCGCATCGCCCTCGTCTGCCTCCACACGTCGCCCGCCAGCGACCCCGGCATCGGCGACGCGGGCGGCATGAACGTCGTGGTGCGCAACCAGGCCGTCGCGCTCGGCGCGCTCGGGCACACCGTCGACGTCTTCACGCGGCGCTCGTCGCCCGACCAGCCGGTGTCGACGCCGCTCACCGCGAGCGCCTGCGACGACGGCGACGAGTCGGTCACACTCCACTTCGTCGACGCGGGGCCGGCGACGCCGGTCGCGAAGGGCGTCCACGAGGAGTTCATGAAGGCGTTCGGCCTCGCGCTCGACTCGTTCGGCGAGTACGACATCGTGCACTCGCACCACTGGTTCTCGGGCATGGCGGCGCTGCCGTGGGCCGGGCGGATGGGAGTGCCGCACCTGCAGAGCTTCCACTCGATCGCGGCCGACCCGTCGTCGCCGCTGTCGGAGGGCGAGCGGCCCGAGTCGCCGGGCCGCCTCGCCGGCGAGTCGTGGCTGGCGCAGAACTCCGACGGGGTCATCGCCATCAGCGCGGCCGAGGCCGACACCGTCGTGAAGCGGCTCGGCGCCGAGCTCGACCGGGTCAGCGTCGTGGCGCCCGGGGTCGACTCGAAGCTCTTCCATCCCGGCGATCGCGCCGAGTCGCCGTTCGTGGTCGCGGCAGGCCGCCTCGACCCGCTGAAGGGGTTCGACCTGGCGATCGAGGCGCTGGCGCTCGTGCCCGCCTCCCTCCGGCCGGAGCTCGTGATCGCCGGCGAGGAGAGCGTCGACTACGCCCACTACCCCGCCGAGCTCCTCGCCCTCGCGGCCTCCAGCGGCGTCGCCGACCGGGTGCGCTTCGTCGGGCCGCAGTCGCGGGCCGACCTCGCGGCGCTGCTGCGTGAGGCGAGGCTTGTCGTGATCCCGTCGCACTCCGAGACGTACGGGCTCGTCGCGCTGGAGGCGGCGGCATCCGCGACCCCGGTCGTCGCCGCGGCGGCGGGCGGTCTGCGCGAGGCCGTCGTGGACGGCGTGACGGGGGTCGTGCTGGCGTCGCGCGCGCCCGGCGTGTGGGCGTCGGCGATCGGCGGGATCCTGCAGGATCAGGCGCGCGCCGCCTCGCTCGCGTCGACCGCCCGTGCCCGTGCGACCGGCCTCTCGTGGGAGCACTCGGCCGACGCCCTCGTCGCCGTCTACCGAAGGGCCTTGACGCCTCGCTAGCTCTTCCGCAACGCAGGTGAGGTGCCACGATCTGCTGATGCTCGCGGTCTGGGATCAGCAGAACGTGGCACCTCACGCATGAGACCGGGGAGCCCATAAACTCGCGAGCATGGGACGAATCATCGCGGTCGAATACCTCACCCTCGACGGAGTCTTCGAAGAGCCCGGCTGGTCGGGGCCTTACTTCGGCGAAGAGCTGCAGCGCTTCCAGTGGGACAACCTCATGGAGGCCGACGCCCTGCTGCTCGGGCGCGTCACCTACGAGGGCTTCTCGCAGGCTTGGCCGACCATGGAGGCCGAGACCGGCGAGTTCGGCGTCAAGATGAACACGATGCCGAAGTACGTCGCGACCTCCGGCACCGACGACCTCGTGTGGAACGCCACCCGCCTCAACGCCGACGCCGACGTCGTCACCGCGGTCACCGCGCTCAAGGCCGAGGGCGACACGTCGTTCCTCATCAACGGCTCGGGCGAGCTCTTCAACGCCCTCAGCGAGGCCGGCCTCATCGACGAGTACCGCTTCATGCTCTTCCCCGTGACCGTCGGCTCGGGCCGCAAGCTGTGGCGCGACGGCGCACCCGGCCGCCCGCTCACGCTCACGAACTCGCTCGTGACCGAGTCGGGCACCCTGGTGCTGACCTACGTGCCCGCGCCCGCACCGTCGGCCGAAGCGGGGGCTGCGGGGCAGGAGCCGGAGGCCTAGGCTCCGAGGCATGTCCCGCATCGCAGTCGCCCAGGTCGCACCCGACGTCACCGACCAGGCCGGCAACCTCGTCCGCGCCGCCGCGGCCATCACCACCGCCCTCGACGCCGGGGCCGACATCGTCGTCCTCCCCGAGCTCGTCACCTCCGGCTACGTCTTCGAGTCCGCCGACGAGGCCCGCGCCGCAGCGATCCCCGCCGACGCGGCCGTGTTCGACGAATGGACCCTGCTCGCCTCCACCCGCCCCGGCGCCGTGATCGTCGGCGGCTTCGCCGAGCTCGGCGACGACGGCAACGTCTACAACTCGGCCGCGATGGTCGACGGCTCGGGCGTCCGCGCCGTCTACCGCAAGGTTCACCTGTGGGACGAGGAGCCGAAGTTCTTCACCGCAGGATCCGAGACCCCTCCCGTGGTGAGCACCTCCCACGGCACCCTCGGCATGATGATCTGCTACGACCTCGAGTTCCCCGAGTGGACCCGCCTCGCGGCGCTCGCCGGCACGGAGATCCTGCTCGTCCCGACGAACTGGCCGTTCGCCCCGCGGCCCGCCGGCGAACGCGTCGCCGAGGTGCAGACCGGAGCCGCCGCCGCGCGCATCAACCGCATGGCCGTCGCCTGCGCCGACCGCACCGGCACGGAGCGGGGCGTCGACTGGAACAACGGCTCGAGCATCATCTCGGCGGCCGGCTGGGTCGTCGCCGAGGTCGGCGAGGGCACGGGCATCGCGTACGCCGACATCGATGCGGCCGACTCGCGCTCGAAGGCGTGGACCGAGCGCGCCGACGCCTTCGCCGACCGGCGCCCCGAGCTCTACGGCGGTGTGGCCCGGCCGTAGCGCCGCGCACGCTCTAGCCCTGCGGCGTCCACCACACGTTCTGCCCGATGCGGATCGAGCCCTTGTCCATGCCGTTCGCGTGGTCGCCGCTGTCGCGCACGAGGAGGATCGAGCCGTCCTTGCCATTGTCGCCCAGCCCGGCCGAGACGGGTCCCAGGTCCATGCCGCAGATCGACATGTCGGAGGTCTTCAGACAGGTCTCGCCGTCTCCCTCGACCCCGACGTACACCCGGTACGACTTGTAGCTGCCGGCGTACCGGACGCTGGACGGCACCAGGGTGCTGTCGTCCGTCGTGTCGTCGGAGTACCAGGACTTCGGAGGAGCGTCCGCTGCCGTCTGCGGCCGTCGCAGAATTGCGAAGTGCGAGTACGGCGCCTGCAGCGGGAAGGCGAGCGGGTCGTGCGGTGCCGACGCCTGGTGCACGGGAGTCGCGTGGCTTCCCTTGCTCATCCAGACATTGGGTGCGACCTGGCGATAGCCCCTGTGGATCACGCCCTTTGCCGGTGCGCCGTCGGCGACCACCTGAATGCCGTCCGAGAAGTGCCCGCCGCCGAGCGTGACGTCGACGAGCGATTCGCCTGCCGTGGCCATCACGTTCGGCTCCGTGCACCCGGTGGCGCCGCCGCCGCCGGCGTCGATGTCCATCACGCAGACCTCGTCGGCGCTGTTCACGACGAGCCAGACCGTGTCCGGGCCGCGGGAGACGAGGAGACGTGCGGATCCTGCGACCAGCTTCGGGCCCGAGCCGTCCTGGCTCTTGACCGCGGCGGCCGGCAGCACGTCGTCCGACATCCGCTGCCGGCGCAGGATCGCCAGCTCGTCGTAGGGGTGCCCTGCGGGCGTGATGGGGCCCAGGATCGGGTACGGCTTGCCGGCCGACGCGTTCACCGCGGGTGCTCGCAGCGCGACCCCCGCCCCCACGAGTGTCCCCCCGGCCACGACGACCATCGCCGCGACGACGCCGGCGATCGCGGCCACCCTCCTGATGCGCATGTCTCCCCCTTGCTGTGCCGGAATCCTAGAGCGCCGCGAGCCCCCGCCGCCACGCCCCCGTTCGCGTCAGCGACCGGCGCTACTGCACCGCCGCGGTCAGCCGGCACACGTTGTCGAGGATCCGCGCCAGAAGCGGCCGGTCGAGCCACTCGGCGAGCGACAGCTCGCGGCTCTTCGACCGGTAGTCGTCCTCGATGGCGCGCAGCCGGTTGACGAACCGCCGACCGCGGATCATCACCGACACCTCGAAGTCGAGGCTGAACGAGCGCATGTCCATGTTCGACGAGCCGACCACGGCCACGTCGCCGTCGACGGTGAAGTGCTTGGCGTGCAGCACGATCGGCTTGCCGTAGAGGAAGATGCGCACGCCGGCCCGCAGGAGCGTCTCGTAGTACGACCGCTGCGCGTGGTACACCATGAACTGGTCGCCGACCTCGCAGGCGAACAGCTGCACCTCGACGCCACGCTGGGCCGCGGTCGTGATGGCGTAGAGCATCGAGTCGTCGGGCACGAAGTAGGGGCTGACGATGATCAGCTTCTCGGTGGCGCCGTACACGAGCGCGTTGAACAGCCGGAGGTTGTTCTCGCCCTCGAATCCGGGGCCGGAGGGCACGATCTGGCAGTCGAGCGTGTCGGGATCCTGCACGTCGTGGATGGGGTCGGCCTCGCGCGCGAGCAGCTCGTCGGTCTCGGCGTACCAGTCGGTGATGAAGATGGCGTTCACACCGGCCACGACCGGGCCCTCGAGGCGGATCATGAGGTCCTTCCAGCGCAGGTGACGCCTCTTGTTGACCGCCTTGTTGTAGTCGGGGTCGACCATGTTCTGCGAGCCCATGAACCCGATCGTGCCGTCGACGACGACGACCTTGCGGTGGTTGCGCAGGTCGGGTCGCCGGTAGAGGATCGTGCGCGGCCGCACCGGCAGCATGGCCCGGTAGGGGATCCCGGTCTTCTCGAGCCACGCGATCGTCTTCTTCGACGCCGGGTTGCGCCGGGTGGTCCAGTCGTCGAAGAGCACGCGCACCGTGACGCCGCGCCGGTGCGCGTCTTCGAGTGCGTGGCAGAACTCGATGGTCGCCTTGTCGTAGGCGAAGAGGTAGAACTCGACGTGCACGTACCGGGTGGCCTTCTTGACTGCGGCCGTCATCGCGCGCATCGTCACGGCGAAGTCGTCCATCAGCTCGGCGTCGTTGCCGCCGACGAGGGGCATCGCGCCCAGCTTGCGGTTGAGGTCGACGATGGAGCCGAACCAGCGTGGCCAGCTCTCCTCCTTCGTGACGAGGTCGAGGCCCGACGTCGTGTCGAGGATGAAGTCGTTGATCTGCTGCTGCTTCTCGCGGCGGCCCTTGGGCAGCAGCGTCGAGCCGAACAGGTTGAGCGCCATCGTGCCCGGGATCGGGAACGCGAAGATGGCCAGCAGCCACGCGAGCGCCGTGGTCGGACGCCTCTTGCGCGGCACCGTGATCACCGCCCCGATCCGGATGAGAACGTTCACGAAGGTGACGATCCCGGCGAACATGGCGCCGATCCTCTTCCAGTTCATAGGTTGAGGCTATAGGCCCGCGGCGACACCCGTCTCTCCGGCCCTCTTCTCGGGCGGACGGCACACGAGGGCGCAGGATCATGACAGCTCCTCGTGCCACTGATATTCTTCATGCTAGACTTCTCTCATGACCCCGCCCCCGCGCCAGGGCTCCCATCTGCCCGCCCGATCGCTCGCCACCCGTGTCCGCGAGAGAGCCCTCTCGCACCTGGCCGCCATGTCTCTGGCTCTCCGCAACGCCTCCGCGCACGACTCGATCACCGGCGACGCCGGGGTGGTCGTCTCGCTCACCTCGTTCGGCACCCGGCTCGAGTCGGTCCATCTCGCGATCGAGAGCATCGCGCGGGGCAGCGTGAAGCCCCGCGAGATCATCCTGTGGGTGGACCAGCAGCCGGGCGAGTTCCTGCCGTCGCCTGCCCTGTCGAGGCTGATCGGCCACGGTCTGCAGGTGCGCTTCTGCGACGACCTCGGGCCGCACAAGAAGTACCTCCCCTACCTCGAGTCGACGTCGGCCCTCGACGTTCCGCTCGTCACCGCCGACGACGACGGCTTCTACCCGATCACCTGGCTCGCCGACCTTCTGACGGCGCACGACGAGCACCCCGACGACGTCGTCTGCCACCGGGCGCACGAGATCGTGGTCGGCGCCGACGGCATCGCCCCGTACGCCGCCTGGCGCGCGTGCACGTCGTCGCGGCCGGCGGTGACGCACCTCGGCGTCGGTGTCTCGGGCATCCTGTACCCGCCCGCCTTCCAGCAAGAGCTGCGCACCCGCGGCCGTGAAGGCTTCGAGCGCGTCCCGAAGACCGACGACCTCTACCTCCACTGGGCGGCGATCCGCGCGGGGCGACGGGTCCGCCAGGTCACGTCGACTCCGGCGCGCTACCTGTCGATCCCCGACACGCAGATCTCGTCGCTCACCCGACGCAACGTCTCCGGCACGGGCAACGACTCGGCCATCGCCGAGCTCTACGCCGATGCCGACGTCGCGCTCCTCCGCGACGCCCTCGCCGGCGTCCCCGCGCGCTGACTACAGCTCGGAGACACGACCGGCGTCGACGTGCCAGCGGCGGTCGAGGCGCACGGTGTCGAGCATCCGGCGGTCGTGGGTGACGAGCAGCAGGGTGCCGTCGTACGACTCCAGCGCCTCCTCCAGCTGCTCGATCGCGGCCAGATCGAGGTGGTTCGTCGGCTCGTCGAGCACGAGCACGTTGACGCCCCGCGCCTGCAGCAGCGCCAGCCCCGCGCGGGTCCGCTCGCCGGGCGAGAGCTCCCCGACGGGGCGGGCCACGTGGTCGGCCTTGAGGCCGAACTTCGCCAGCAGTGTGCGCACCTCCGCCTGCGCGAGGTCGGGGACGAGGCCCTCGAACACCGCAGCGAGCGGCGTGGGCCCGGCGAAGAGGGCGCGGGCCTGGTCGATCTCACCGACGGCGACGCTCGCGCCGAGAGACGCGGTGCCGGTCGTCGGCTCCTGCGTTCCCAACAGGCCCCGGAGGAGCGTCGACTTGCCCGCGCCGTTGGGCCCGGTGATGCCGATGCGATCGCCGCCCGACACCTGCAGCGAGACGGGGCCGAGCGTGAACGAGCCCTGCGTGAAGGTGGCCTCCGACAGCGTCGAGACGACCGACGACGACCGCGGTGCCGAGCCGATCGTGAACTGCAGCTGCCATTCCTTGCGGGGTTCGTCGACCTCGTCGAGCCGCTTGATGCGCGACTCCATCTGCCGCACCTTCTGCGCCTGCTTCTCGCTCGACTCGACCGATGCCTTCCGCCGGATCTTGTCGTTGTCGGGCGCCTTCTTCATCGCGTTGCGCACGCCCTGGCTCGACCACTCGCGCTGGGTACGGGCGCGGGCGACGAGGTCGGCCTTCGTGTCGGCGAACGCCTCGAACGCGTCACGGGCGTGCTGGCGGGCGATCTCGCGCTCCTCCAGGTACGACTCGTACGATCCGCCGAAGAGCCGATGCGACGACTGCGGCAGGTCGAGCTCGAGCACCGAGGTGCAGCAGCGCGCGAGGAATTCGCGGTCGTGACTCACCAGCACCACCCCGCCGCGCAGGCCGCGCACGAAGTCCTCCAGCCGTGCCAGCCCGTCGAGGTCGAGGTCGTTGGTGGGCTCGTCGAGAAGAACGACGTCGAAGCGGCTGAGCAGGAGCGCGGCCAGGCCCACTCGGGCCGCCTGCCCTCCCGACAGCGACGTCATCATCGCGTCGGCCGAGAGCGTCAGGCCGAGTTCGCCGAGCGTGACGGGCAGGCGCTCGTCGAGGTCGGCGGCACCCGCCGCGAGCCACCGTTCGAGCGCCCCAGCGTAGACGTCGTTCGCGTCGGCCGGGGCGGCAGGATCGCCGAGAGCCGCCGCAGCATCGTCCATCTCGACGGACGCCTGCGCGCACCCCGTGCGGCGAGCGATGTACGCGGCGACGGTCTCGCCCGCGACCCTCTCGTGCTCCTGCGGCAGGAAGCCCACGAACCCGTCGGGCGGCGCCAGCGAGACGGTGCCCGCGAGCGGCTGGACTCCGCCGCCCAGGATCCCGAGCAGCGTCGACTTGCCCGCGCCGTTCACCCCGACGACGCCGATCACGTCGCCCGGCGAGACGGTGAGGTCGAGCCCCTCGAACAGAGTGCGGGCGGCGTAGCCACCGGCGAGGCCCTTGGCGACGAGCGTGGCGGTCATGCCTCCATGGTCGCATCTCCGGCCGCTGGGCAGAATCGCGCGGCTGTCACCGTTGTCACCCCCTCTTGGGGGTCTCGTGTCCCCTAGATGGAGGACATGGCCGCAGAGTACGATCGAGCGTGCCGGGAACTACCCGCCCCGGCGACTTCCCTACCCGAGGGGACCTGCCCGTCATGCTCCCGCGCGCCCGAATCGGCACGGATGTCTTCTCCGTGTCCGACCTCGAGAGCTCGGTGGCGGCGTTCGGCGACCGCTACCTCGGCCGACTGTTCACCCCGCTCGAGCTCAGCCAGAGTGCGCGCGACCCGGAACGGCTGGCCGCGCGATTCGCCGGGAAGGAGGCAGTCGCGAAAATCCTGCGACTGCCCTCGTCGGCAGCCCTGCCCTACCGAGACATCGAGATCGCCAACGCCCCGTCGGGCGCTCCCCTGGTGAGGCTTCACGGCCTGGCCCGGGAGGCCGCCCTCCACCAGGGAGTAGGCAGGATCGAGATCTCGCTCAGTCACGACACCGGCCGTGCCCTCGCGACCGCCGTGACGCTCCTTACCCGAAAGGAACCCCGGATCGTGAACGACGCCATCCGCGCCTCCCTCAGCGCCTACGGGCATCTGACCAGCCCCGTCGAGTCCCTCCTCGACACCGACGACCTCTACCAGGCGGGGCTGTCCTCCCACGCCACGGTCAACGTCATGCTCGCCCTCGAGGACGAGCTCGACATCGAGTTCCCCGACGAGCTCCTCAGCCGCGACACGTTCGCGACGATCGCCGCGATCGAGGCCGCCGCGCGCAGCCTCGTTCCGGCCGACGCCGCCGCGGACGCCCGGTGAGCGACCTGCTCGCGGGATCGATCACGCGCGAGGGCTCGCTCGTCGAGCGCGCCCAGCGGGTCGCCGACATCGCCGCGCGCTTCGCGGACGACGTCGACTCGCGCGCACGGTTCCCGCAGGAGGCGATCGCCGCCTTCCGCGACACCGGCCTCCTCGCCGCCGCGGTGCCGAGCGAGCTCGGCGGCGAGGACGCCTCGGTCACCGAGCTCGGCGAGATCGCGACGATCGTCGGCGAGGCCTGCTCGGCGAGCGCCATGATCTTCGCGATGCACCAGATCCAGGTGCTCTGCCTCACGCGTCACGGCCTCGAGAACGACGCCGTGCGCGACGTCCTCCTCACCCTCGCCCGCGAGGGCGCGCTGTTCGCCTCGGCCACGACCGAGGCGGGCATCGGCGGCAGCATCCGCACGTCGAGCTGCTTCGTCGACCGGCAGCCGAACGGCCGCGTCTCGCTGGCGAAGACCGCTCCGGTCATCTCGTACGGCGCCCACGCCGACGTCGTGCTCGCGACCGCCCGCCGCAACGCCGACGCTCCGGCCTCCGACCAGGTCTTCGTCGTCTGCCCGGTGACGTCGACCACGCTCACGCAGATCGGCGAGTGGGACACCCTCGGCATGCGCGGCACCGCGTCGCCCGGCTTCGAGCTCCACGCCGACGTGCCCGCCGACCACGTGCTCGACGTCGACTACGCCACGATCTCGGCCGAGACGATGCTGCCCGTGTCGCACTCGCTGTGGGCCGCGGTGTGGCTGGGCATCGCTCACGCCGCCGCCGACCGCGCCACGACGGCGACTCAGCGCGCCGCGAGGAAGTCGATCGGCACGCTGCCTCCGTCGGCCACGCGTCTCGCCGAGCTCCTGGGCGCCGTCACGGCCTTCGAGGCCGTCGTCGCGGACGCGTTCCGCACCTTCGAGGACCTCCGCGACCAGCCGCGCACCCTCACCAGCGTGCCGTACGCGATCGCCTTCAACTCGCTGAAGATCACGGCCTCCGAGTCGCTGATCGACATCGTCTCCCGCGCCATGCTCGTCACGGGCATCGCGGGCTACCGGCAGGACTCCGACGTGAGCCTCGGCCGTCTCCTCCGTGACAGCTACGGAACCGCGGTCATGATCAACAACGACCGCATCCTCGCCAACAACGCGCAGCTCTCGCTGCTCCAGCGAAAGAAGTCCCGCCGATGACCGACACGCTCAGCACCACGCCCACCACCGACGCGCCGGCCGCCGCCGACGAACGCAGCGCCCTCGACGTCGCGCGCGACGAGTTCCGCGCCGAGATCCTGGCCGCAGGGCTCCTCGTGGATGCCGGCCAGCCCGGCCTCTACGGCCGCTCGGGCCTCTTCGACGACATCGTCGACGGCCTCTGCGCCTACGTCGCACGCTCGTTCGCCGACCAGAAGCCCGAGCGCTACCGCTTCGCGCCGGTCATGTCGCGCGACGAGTACGAGCTGACCGACTACATCGTGTCGTTCCCGCAGCTCGCCGGCACGGTCAACGGCTTCCGCGGCACCGACGCCGACCACCGCCAGCTCATCGCGGCGCGCGAGCGCGGCGAGGCGTGGGACCCTTATCTCGTCCCGGCCGAGACCACCCTCGTCTCGGCGGTCTGCCACCCGGTCTACGAGCGCCTCCGCGGCACCCTGCCCGAGGGCGGCCGCGTGATCAACGTGCGCGGCTTCTCGTTCCGCCACGAGCCGTCGAACGACCCGATGCGCCTCCAGGCCTTCCGCATGCAGGAGCTCGTGTTCCTCGGCGACCCGGCCGCTGCCAAGACGTTCCGCGACGTCATGAGCCAGCGCCAGGTCAAGGGGCTGCAGGAGCTCGGGCTCGACGCGAAGATCGTCGCCGCCAACGACCCGTTCTTCGGCCGCACCGGCAAGTTCCTCGCCTCCAACCAGCTGGCCGACGAGGCGAAGCTCGAGGTGGTCGTGAAGATCTACGGCGACCTCGACGAGGGCACCGCGATCGCCTCCGGCAACCACGCGGGCGCGCACTTCGGCCCGATCTTCGGCATCGACCAGGCCGATGGCACTCCGGCGCACTCCTCGTGCATGGCCTGGGGCCTCGAGCGAGTCACGCTGGCTCTGCTGCGCACGCACGGTCTCGATGTCGCGGCGTGGCCGGAGTCGGTGAAGGCCGACCTCGGCCTGTCGCACGTCGGCGCATGACGACGAGCGAGGCCGCGCCTCGCCCGGCCGACCGGGCCGACGCCGCCCGCGACCCGCGATCGGGGCGACCGGTGACGGTCGTCGACACCTGGCTCGGCGGCGGCGAGGTGCTGGCCACCCTGCACGTGCCCGACGGCGCGGCGACGACCGGCGTCGTGATCTGCCCGCCGATCGGCTACGAGTACACGGTCGCCTACCGCACCCTCCGCCACCTCGCCGACCGTCTGGCCGAGCAGGGTCTCGCCGCGGCGCGCTACGACCACCCCGGGTTCGGGGACTCCACGCACGACGTGACTGCCGAGTCGCTCTCGCGCGGCGCCGCCGTCGCGGCAGAGGCGCTTCGCGACGCGGGCTGCGCGTCGATCGCCTACGTCGGCCTCGGCAGCGGGGCGCTCGTGGCGTCGCTCGCGGCCGCGTCGGATCCTGCGCCCGCCGCCCTCGTGCTGTGGGACCCCGCGGCGTCGGGCCGGCAGTGGCTGCGCCGCCAGCGCTCGATCTACCAGATCGAGGTCGGCCCGCTCGCCGAGCCCGCCCCCGAGGACACCGTCGAGATCGCAGGAGCCGAGCTGCCCGACTGGCTCGCCGAGCAGATCGCCGCGCTCGACTACGACCCGCTCGTGGCGACGTCGCTCCCCACCCTGGTCGCCGTGCGCTCCGGTGCCGCGGGTACGCTCCCGAAGACGCTCCGCCCCGTGGCCGACCGGCTCGACGTGGTCGAGGTGCCGGGGCACGAGAACGCCCTCGACGTCTCGAGCATCGAGTCGACGATCCCGGCGGCGAGCGTCGACGTGGTGTCGGCATGGCTCGCGGAGCGGGTCGGCGGTGGGGCGGGGGCGCGTGTCGCTGCTCCTGCGCCCGTCGTCACGGCCCGAGCGGCCTTCGACGGCGCCGAGTACGAGGAGTCGCTGCGGCGCCTCGGCCCGCACTCGCTGTTCGCCGTCGAGACCCGGCCTGCGGGTGGAGCAGACGACCTGCCGATCGTGGTGCTGCACAACGGCTCGGCCGAGCACCGCATCGGCACGACGCGGTACCAGGTCGAGCTGGCGCGGCGGTTCGCCGCCTTCGGCATCCGCTCGCTGCGTGTCGACCGTCGCGGCACCGGCGAGAGCGCTCCCGTCGTCGCCGACGAGCCGAACCTGCTCTTCACGCAGGAGTGGCTCGACGACGGCGCCGACGTGCTCGACGCCCTCGACCTCCCGCGCGAGAAGGTCGGCGTGGTCGGCATGTGCGTCGGCTCCTGGGTCGGTCTCGTCGCGGCTCCGTCGCGCGTGGCGTTCGTCGCGGCGCTGGCGGTGAACGACCACCGGGTCGTGCCGCAGGCCCCGCAGGCACCCCATGAGGGCGTCGACCCAGTCGAGGGGGCGCAGGAACCGACACCCGCCCTCCGAGACCGCCTCGTCGCAGTCGCGAAGCGCCGCCTCCCGTACCCGCTGCTGCTCGCCCTCGCGTCGCGGGGTGTGGTGCAGTTCGCCGAGCCGAACCTCCGCCGAGCTCTCGCGGCGGGCACCGACGTGGTCGTGCTGCTGTCGCCGTCGGACGCCGAGATCTTCCGGGCGCACCGGGGCCCCCACGCGGTCTCGCGGCTGCAGCGGACTCCGGGGCGGCTCACGGTGCTCGAGCATCCGGCGGGTGACCACGCGCTGTACAGCCCGGGGATCCGCCGACGCGCGGTCGACGAGGCCTTCGCGGCGGCTGTGCGCGCCTTCCGGATCGCGCGCTAGCACTTCCCGACCAGGCGTCCACGCGGCTTGCGGATATACATATCCTGGCTAGCCTCGCCGGCATGCCTGGAATCGTGCTCGATGTGGACCCGCGCGATTTCCTCACCGCGTCCGATCACGCTGGTTCGGTGGCGCGGGCGATCGCGTCGGCGGGGGCGACGCTGCGTTCGGGCCTATCCGGCTCGTCGCAGATGGCGGGGTCCGACCCCTCGGGAGTGAAATGGGCCACTCAGTACGATGACGTCGCAGCCGACGCGATCTCGGGCATCGATGCTCTGGAGAACGCGTTCGGGCAGATCGCGGCCGGTCTGTCGGTGACGGGACTGAACTACGCGACGGCCGACTGGCTCTCCAGCGGCGAGTCGGGCCACGCGCCCGGCTACACGGTTCCGTCGCTTCCCGAGCTGGCGTGTTCGGCGGCGCCTCCGTCGGCAGCCGGTGGGTCCAGGTCTTCCGACATCCCAGGGTGGGAGTACGTCGCGAACTTCATCGGTGACATGTGGCCCGACGGCGACACCGGGAAGCTCCGGCACGCGAAGTCGGTATGGAATGCGTTCGCTGACGACCTCGACGCCGTCCACGGTGCCGGGTCGACGAAGATCATGGCCGTTCTCGCCGAAACGCGCACGCCCGAGCAGGGCGCCATCGAGTCCACGGTGACCACGGTGCGGTCGAAGGTGTCCGCTCTGGCGAAGGAGTCGCGGAACCTCGCGACCGCCGCGGGTGATCTGGCCGATCAGATCGACATGGTCCATCTGGAGACCGAGCGGGTGCTGCAGGATCTGCTTCAGGAGATCGGCGCCACCGCCGTGATCGGCGTCGGTCTCACCCTAGTCACCGCAGGGCTCTCAGACGCAGCCGCGGGACTTGCGGCAGGTGGTGAGGTCGCTGCAGCGGTCGCGCGCATCCTGAGCTTCATCGCCGAGCTGGGCTCGTCCGTCTCGCGCGTCGTCGCCACCGTCGCCAGAGCCGCCGGTCCTCTCGGGGAGGTCGTGGGTCTCAGTGACCAGATGACGATCCGCATCGTGACGATCGCCGGCGACTCAGTCGTCAGCGGTGTCGGTGGTGCCGTGTCGAATGTCGGCGCGACTCTCATCACCGATCCCAGCGGCGATCTCGAGGACGCCGCACTCGACGGCTTCGTAGGAGGTGCGTCGCTCGGTTCGATTGCAGGAACGCTGAGCATGAGGCGGGTCTACGTAGTTCAGCTCCGGAAGCTCAAGTCGGCGTTCGCCATGTCGGCTGCTGGCGTACCAACTCCATACGCGCTCTACGGAAGCCTGACGGAAAGGGAGTGGTTCCGTCGCTATTTCGCAGGCCTGACGCACGCCGATTTCCACGCGCAATGGAAATGGCCCGGCGACAACGGATTCGTACCCGGCACAGCCGTGCCGAACACAGTGCCGGTGGGGCACACGCTTTCGCGGATCACCGCAAGAACTGGCGCCGGTGGTGTCGCGAACGGCGAGTTCGCGACCTTGCCGGGGACACCATTCTCAGACGTGGCGATGCCGCCGGATCGCCTCTCGACCGCCTTCACCACCGTCCGCTACGAGGTTGTGAAGCCTCTGCCGGCCAGCGTGCTCCAAGGTCCCATAGCTCCATGGTTCGAACAGCCTGGCATGGGCGTCCAATATTATTTCGAGGGCGGCATCAACCGTTTCGTCGACGCCGGATACCTGAAGGTGGTCCCCTGATGGAGTACAGCGACCTTCGGCTGCGAGTACAGGACCTGGGGTTGGAGGTCGATCGGACGGTCTACCACCAACCCGTCGATCACGGTTGGACGGACCGAGTCCAGGGAACCGCCTTCAACATCGTCCGATCGAATGGCGTACGGATCTGGGCGAGCGGCGACCGCGGAGACTTCTTCCAGCAACCAGGCCCACACACGGTTTTCGACTCCGTCGACGATGCCTGCGAGTGGATCTGGCGAGATATTCGGTTCCATGTCTCGCCTGATCTCCTCACGGACGAGGAGCGACGCGCAGTCGTCGCCGAGGCGCAGGCTTCCATCGACGGGCTCCTGTGACAGCTGTCGTGTCTGCGGTGCAACGATGCCAGCCTGCCCCGCATAGTGAATGTGACGATGGAGAGGGTCGATGCTCAGTGAATCAGAGCTCAGCGGTGCCGTCATCGCGTACCTCGGCCGAGGCAAGTCAGCAGTCCCTTCCCTCCTGTGGCGCGCTGAAGACGGCCGGTTCTCGGACGCGGCGAAGCGCGAAGCCGAAGACTCCGTTCGAATCCTCGATGCCATCCCCACCGACTGGAACCGGGAGGACTGGGCCGAGGCCGATGTTCGTGTGAGGACTGTGATGTTGTCGGCCAAGCCGAACCTGGACGATCGGGCACTCGACGCTCTGCTCTGGAAGTTCGACTATGACTGGAAGTGATAGTCGAATCGAGGAGACTGGCCTCGGCGGAGCCGGAGGACATATGAGGCACGACGTCGCGTTCGAGGAACTCGTGCGCAACGACGATCGCGAAGACGTCTTCCAGCAACCAGGCCCACACACGGTTTTCGACGCGGTCGACGAGGCCTTCGCGGCGGCTGTGCGCGCCTTCCGGCCGTCGTCGCCCGCCGGCTGACGACCGAAGAGTTCACTTTCCCGACAGTCGCCGTGTGCCTACGATGAACGAGCGGCGCGCACCCGAATAAGCTCCGCAACCGCTACCCGAGGGACCACCCGACATGCTCTCGAGCACCCGAATTCCTTTCGACGACCCCGAATTCTCCGAGCGGCACCCCGACGCCGGGCCGCCGAAGTCGTTGCTGACGCACTGGCGTCTCGCCGTCGCGCAGAGCCCGGACTCGCCCGCCGCACTGGACGCCGACGGCGTCACCCTCACGTACGCCGAGGTCGACCGCTTGAGCGATGCCGTCGCGGTGGCGATCCTCGACGCGGTGGGTGACGACGACCGGCCGATCGCCGCCGTCCTCGCGCACGACTCCCGAGCGGTCGTCGCGCTCATGGCGCTGCTCAAGACCGGCCGCATCCGCGTCGTCCTCGACACGCACCTGCCCGAGCAGCGCCTCGCCCAGATCGTCGAGCTGTCGACGGCCGCCCTCGCTCTCGTCGACGACCGCCACCGCGGCCTCGCCGAGACCCTTCGCGGCCCCGGGGGCCTCCGGACGCTGCTGTCGCTCGACGAGCTCCTGGACGCCGCCTCCGCGCGGACCGGCGACGTCGACGACGTCCCCGACGCGCGGCTCGCCACCGGCGCGGCCCGTGAGGGCAAGGATCCGTTCGAGATCGTCTTCACCTCCGGGTCGACCGGCGTCCCGAAGGGCGTCGTGCAGCGGCACGGCGCGTTCGTCAACGACATCGACGGGGTCCTCGGCCTCCGGAAGATCGGACCGGGCGACAGCTCGGCCATCGTGCTGCCGCTCTCCTTCGTCGCCGGCTCGGCGAACCTGCTCCTGACCCTGATCGCCGGCGCACGCGCCGTCCTCGTCGACCCGCGCGACGCCGGGCTGGCCCCGCTCGTCGCCCTGATGCGCGCCGGGGAGATCACGACGCTCGCGGGCACTCCGCACCTCGTGCGAGGCATCGTCGCCGCCCTCGGGGAGGGCGAGATGCTGGACGGCGTCTCGATCATCAGCACCCTCGGCGAAGCGGTGCACGGCCGCGACGTCCGTGAGATCCTGGCCCATCTGCCCGCCCACGCGCGCTTCATGAACGAGGTCGGGTCGTCCGAGACCAACGGCATCGCCGTGCACGTCGTCGAACAGGGCGACGAGGTCCGCGACGGCGCGCTCCCCGCGGGGCGTCCGTTCCGCGGCCGCGCGGTCCGCATCGTCGACGCCGACGGGCGTGACGTCGCCCCCGGCGAGGCGGGCGAAGTGCTCGTGGTCTCGCACTACCTCTCGGGCGGCTACTGGCACGCACCCGAGCTGAACGCCGAGAAGTTCGGCGTCGACGGCGACGGTGTGCCGTTCGTGCGCCAGGGCGACCTCGGCCGGGTCGGTGCCGACGGCGTGCTGCACCTCCTCGGGCGGGGCGACGCCGGCGTCAAGATCCGCGGCTACCTCGTCGAGCCGAGCGAGGTCGAAGGCGCCCTGCTGGCCATGGACGACATCACCGAGGCCGTCGTGATCCCCCAGATCTCGCAGGCGACGCCGCCCGCTCCGACACGGCTGGCCGCCTACGTCGTGCCGTCGAAGTCGGGCCGCACCCCGTCGAGCGCCGCCATCCGCCGCGCCCTGAGGGCGGTGCTGCCGGAGTACATGGTGCCCTCCGAGATCGTCCAGCTTCCCGCCCTGCCCCGCACCGAGCGGGGCAAGATCGACCGCCGCGCCCTGCCGCCGGTGCCCGAGCGCCGGCCCGACGTCGACGCGATGGACCAGCGAGAGCTGGCCATGTCGACCATCTGGCAGCAGGTGCTCGAGCTGCCCGAGCTCGCGCCCGACGACGACTTCATGGCGCTCGGCGGCGACTCGCTGTCAGCCGAGGAGCTGCTCTCGCTCGTCAAAGAGCACTTCGGGGTCGACGTGCCGTCCGCCGCGATCCTGCAGCACCCGACCCTCCGCGAGTTCACCGCGCGGGTCGTCGCCGAGGCGGCGCCCGAGCCGGCGAACCCCGACGTCGTCTCGTTCCACCCCGACGCGGCGGGCACGCCGTTCTTCGGGTTCGCGGGCGCAGGAGCCCTGGCGCTCACCTTCCTGCCCCTCGCGAAGCGCTTCCCCGACAGCCCGTTCCACGCCTTCCAGCAGCACGGCATCGAGCGGCGCGCGGTGCCCGACCGCAGCGTCGAGGCCATGGCCGCCCGGCACGCGAGGTCGATCGTCGACCTCCACCCGTCGGGCCCGTACCGCCTCATCGGCCACTCGTTCGGCGGTGTCGTCGCGCTCGAGGTCGCGCGGCAGCTGACCGAGGCGGGGCGCGAGGTCGAGTCGGTCACGATCCTCGACACGTACCTGCCGCGCAACGTCGAGACGGCGGACTCCGAAGAGTCGCCTGCGGCCGACGAGTCCCTCGCGGTTTCCGGGGGGCAGGAGCCGACGCTGGCCACCGGCCCGATCCGAGCCCTCGCCGGCGTGAAGGCGCTGCCGTCCGTCCTCCTGCACCGGCTCGTCCCCGACGGCCTGCCGCCGCGCGACGAGTACGGCCGCCAGATCCGCGCCCACCTCGCGGGCTACCTCGTTCATCGCGGCCAGCGCCAGTACGACTCGTTCTTCGACCGCTCTGTGCTGCTCATGCGCAAGCACGTCGTGCGGCCGTGCCCGGGCCGTGCCGCGCTGGTGCTCGCCGACGAGAACCCCGACGGGCCCCTCGCCTGGGACGGCGTGCTCACGGGCGACCGGCGCGACATCGTCATCGAGGCCGAGCACACGTCGATCCTGCGCGAGCCCTTCGTGGCTCAGCTCGCCGACGAGCTGCGCGCGTTCGTCGACGCTGCGCCCGTCTCCGCCTAGCCCCGCCGCCTCCTCCACACCAAATTTCGGACAAAACTCCACTGACTTCGTTGGAGTTTTGTCCGAAATTTGGTGTTGGAGGGCGCGCGAGAGCCGGCGACCGCGGGCGGGCGTCAGCGGCGCACGTGCAGGGGGATGCCCGCGGCCACGTCGGCGGCATCGGCCTCGGGGTCGCGCCCGACGCCGAGGATCGGCTCCACGATGCTGTCGATCACCCGCGAGACGAACGCGTCGTCGAGCGGAAGCTCGCGCTGGGCGGCGTGCTCGACGGCGAGCGCGTGCACGGCGCGGGTGACGAACGCGGCGTCGTACCGCACCGCGGGCGCCTCACCCCGGGTGACGGCGCGACGCACGACGGCCGTCAGCGACCGGGTGCGCTCGGCGTGCGTGGCCGCGTCGTACGCGCGCCAGATGTCGGGGTCGCGCGAGATGGCGGCGATCACGTGCCGGAACTCGGCGGGCGGGTAGCCGATCGGGCTTACCCAGGTGCGGATCAGCTCGTCGAGGTCGGTGCGCAGCGCCCCGGTGTTCGGGATCGTGGTGTCGACGTCGAACGCGGCGACCGCGTCGCGGATCAGCGACCTCTTGTCGTCCCACCGGCGGAAGATCGTGGCCTTCGACGCCCCGGCGCGCTCGGCCACGCGGTTCATGGTGAGGGCCTCGATGCCGATCTCGGCGATGAGCTCCTGCGTCACGCGCAGCAGCCGGCCCTCGATGAACGGGTCGCGGGGGCGGCCGACTCGGCGACTGGCTCCTGCTTCCACGAATCCAGCTTAGGCCGCAGGATCCGCGCCACCGCCTGCGCACAGGGCTCCGACCCGCTCCCCCAGACAACGCGAAGCGGGGCCGGACCGAATCGGTCCGGCCCCGCAGGGCGTGATGCGAAGGCTAGGCCGCGACGTCGGGCATCGCTGCCTCGACCTCTTCGGCGTGCACCTGGGTCTCCTCGACCAGCACGAGGATCTCACCGGTCGACAGCGACGTCTGGACTGCCCAGAAGTAGATGATCACGCTGAAGACCGCGGTCACCAGGATGTCGATGCCGAACGGGAAGATGTTCGGGCCGGTCGGGTTCCAGTCGGACAGGTAGACGATGAGCGCCATGCCGACGAGGTAGGGGAACAGCCACTGAGCGGCTCGCCAGTTGAGGTGCACCGGCGTCGAGTTGCCCTTGAAGAGACGGTTGAGCCCGATGATGATGAAGCCCAGGACGATGCAGGCGCCGAGCTTGACGTCGGTGACCCAACCGGTCCAGAGGATGATCAGGTTGGCGACGATGAACGCCAGCGGCGACAGGATCATCGCACCGGGGAGGCGGAAGGGGCGCTCGACGTCGGGCAAGCGCTTGCGGAACGCGCCCAGGGCGAGCGGTGCACCGGCGTACATGAGCACCGAGGCGCTCGTGATGAGCCCGACGAGCGACTGCCACGAGGGGAACGGCAGGAAGCAGATGCAACCGAAGACCCAGGCGATGATGAGGCCGAACCACGGCACGCCCTTCTTCGTGGTGGCTTCGAAGATGCGGGGGAAGTAGCCGTTCTTCGAGAGGCCGAACGACACGCGCGAGGTAGCGGTGAAGTAGATGAGGCCAGTGCCACCGGGGCTGATCACCGCATCGACGTACAGGATGAACGCCAGCCAGCCGAGTCCGGCCGCGATCGCGATGAGAGCGAAGGGTCCGGCCGCGAACTGCGTGGCCGTCGCGGTCCACGAGTGGAGCAGCTTGTCGCCGGGGATCGCGCCGATGAAGGCGACCTGCAGGGCCAGGTAGATGACCAGGCCGATCACGACGGACCCGATGACGGCGCGGGGGATGTCGCGCTTCGGGTTCATCGACTCACCGGCCAGTTGGTCGGCCTGCTCGAAGCCCAGGAGCGCGAATACGATGCCCGCATTCGGGATCGCCGAGATGATGCCCTTCACGCCCTCGGGTGCGAAGCCGTCGGCGGCGCCGAAGTTCGAGCCGTGGAAGCCGACGATGCACAGGACCAGGATCGTGAAGACGGGGACGCCGATCTTCCACCAGGTCGCAGCCGAGTTCGTGTTCGCCAGCGCGCGGACGCTGAGGAAGTTGATCGCGACGAACACCAGCATGATGATGATCGCCGCGATGATGCCGGGAGGCGTCAGGGTCTCGTCCTTGCGGAGCCAACCCTTCGCGAACGGGAAGTAAGTCGAGCCGTAGTTGATCATGGCCGTGACCTCGATCGGCGAGACCGTGACGGCCTGCAGCCACGAGAACCAGCCGAACGACGCACCCGCGACTCCGCCGAAGGCCAGGTGGGGGAACCGCGCTGTTCCGCCCGAGATGGGGTACATGCCGCCGAGCTCGGCGTGGACGAGGGCCAGGATCAGAATCGCGATGGCGCCGATGCCCCACGAGATGATCGCGGCGGGGCCCGCCTGGTCGAGAGCTTTTTCTGGTCCGAAGAGCCAGCCGGAGCCGATGATCGACCCGGCCGAGGCCCACATCAGGCCGATGAAGCCGATCTGGCGCTTCAGCCCGCTGTCGGGGAGAGCGCTGGTCGGCGCTTTGGTGGATGACATAAGAGAGGCTTTCCTTGTGTCGGGGGCGAGCACGGGCAACGTGCACGCGACGCAAAAAGAGGCGCTGCGAGGAAACTACTCCCCCCGAACGGGGCAAGCGAGCACCCGAAACAAGATCTTCACACGGCTGCCTCGCACCTTTTACGCGGCAAACCTCAACGTGCGTTGCCTAGGTTGTTGTGTTTCGGCGCTTGCGGCGCGCCAGTCCGAGCACGAAGACTCCGCCTGCCAGCAGGGCGAGACCGAGCGCCAGGAGCCAGCCGGCGTTCGAGCCGGTGAACGCCAGTGCGCCGGAAAGCGCAGTCGTGCCGGGGTCCGCGCCTGCTCCTGCGTTCGAGCCGGAGCCCCCGCCCGGGATCGTTCCGGGGCCGGTGCCGCTGCCGCCACCGGGAGGATTGCCGCCGTGACCGGTGCCCTGACCGCCGCCGCCCGGCGGGGTCACGGCCGGCGGCGTCACCTGCACGGTCGAGCACGACGCGTCGGCGGGCGCCCCGGTCGCCGTGGAGCAGGGGTCGACGGTCTCGGTCGGAGCCCACGGAGTCGGCCCGGCCGGCGGCGTCACGACCGCCTGGTTCGTGACGAGCCCCGACGAGTCGTAGGTGAGCGTCACGTGCACGACGGTCGAGTCGCCCGGCGCGAGCGAGGCGATCGGCCAGGTGACGATCCCGGAGTCGAAGGTGCCGCCGCCGTCGGCCGAGACGAACGTGGCGTTCGAGGGCAGGTCGTCCGAGACCGAGAAGTCCGACGCGGGCAAGGTGCCCGGGTTCGACACCGTGATGTCGTAGGTGATGGCGTCGCCGATCCGCACGGTGCGCGACTCGGCGGTCTTGTCGAGCTCCAGCTGGCCGAAGTCGTACGTGTTGGTGAGCACGACCGCCTGGCCCGCCGGCGTCGATCCGTCGGAACCCGCGGGCGACAGGATCTGCACCACTCCCGGGAACACGCTCCTCGCCGCCTCCCCGTAGCTCCCCGAGTCGCCCGCCTCGGTCGTCGAGCACGCCGCGCCCAGCGGGATGCCCTGGATCGTCGCCGTGTAGAGGTCGGCCGCGTCGAGCGTGACCGGCGACTGACCGCCGAGGTCGACGGGCTGCCCGGCGACCGTGCACGCGACGTCGGCCGAGAACGAGGTCGGCGCGTCGGCCGCGGCCGGGCCGTCGATCGTCTTCGTGATCGTCAGCGAACCGCCGGCGAGAGTGACTCCGGCCTTCACCGGGGCGCGCGGGGCGATGGCGGCGCGGGTCGTCGTCGTGGCGACCGCTCCGAACTGGTTCCAGGCGAGCTCGGCGCCGACGGGGGCGGTGGTCGGGGCACCCGTCGGATCCTGCGCCGTCTGCGGCTGGTCGATCGTCTGGAACAGGGCCTGCACGCGCCCGCCCGGTGCCAGCGTGCCCGTGGCGGTGGTCGTGAAGTCGAGGATCACGCGGAGCCCCGTCACGTCGGTGCCGTCGCCGGTGTAGTCGGCGCCGTCGACCCACGTGGCGCCCGTGCAGGTCGGGTTGGTGGTCCACGACGACGTCGCGCCGGTGCCGACGCAGACGTTCGGCGTGGTCGTGACCTGCCAGGTGATCGTCGTGCCGGCGGGGGCGGTGATGTTCATGCCGTAGGCGACGTCGAAGACGGGCCGGAAGGTCGATCCGCGCGACGACCCGGTCGCCAGCAGGCGGTCGCCGCGGGTCGGGAGCGGGTCGACGAGCGTCAGCGCGCGGTACGGCACCGTGCCGCTGTTCGCCGCGGCCAGACGCCACTGGTCGGTGCCGCCGACCTGCGTGTTCGCGACGCAGGGGTAGCGGTAGTAGCCGAGGCGGTCGGTGACGCAGGGCGTCGCCGGGCTGTTCACGTTGACGGCGCCCGAGATCGTCGGCAGGGCGTCGGTGACGTCGCCCTTCACGCCCTTCGACGTGTAGAGCGCCGGCCCCGGCTGGGGCGTGACGTAGTTCGTCGTGCCGCACTCGGTCGACGGGAGCCCCGAGACCGTGCCCTGGCCGTTGCCCGACGTGTTCGTGCACGCCGCGAGCGACTGGGCCGTCGTCACGACCATCTGGTTGGTCGAGTGCTGGCCGCTGGTGAGCCCGGGCTGCAGGATCAGCCCCAGCGTCACGGTGAACGCCTCTCCGGGCGCGAGCCTCTGCTCGCCCGACGGCCAGGTGAACGTCAGCGCGTTCGCCGTCTGGTCGAAGGCCACGGAGACCCCGGACGTCGGCAGGAGCCCGCCGGCGGAGTCCTGGTACGTCGGGGTGTTGCCGTCCCACTCCATGCTCGCCGGCAGCGTGTCGACGAGGTTCTGCACCGTGAGGTAGCCGGTGCCGGTGTTGGTGAACCTCAGAGTCCACGGGATCGTGTCGCCCACGACCACGGTGTGCGTGTCGTTCTGCGGGTCCTTCGCGACGTCGAGCCGGAACGTGCCGGGGTCGAGGAAGAACGACGCGGTCGCCGCGGCGTTCGCGTCGGGGTAGAGGTCGGAGTCGGCGTAGCGGTGCGAGGCTGTCTGGATCGTGTCGCTCACCGTGCTGGGGTAGGGCACCGGCGTGGTCGTGCCGCGCAGGTCGTCGAGCACGGTCACGTGCAGCACGGCCTTCGCCGACCACGCGGCGGGCGGGGCGGTGTTCGACAGCAGAGCGTGGTCGGCCCGGTCGAAGACGAACCGGATGCCCGTCACGGTCGCAGGATCGACGGACGGCAGCACGGCAGAGGGCCCGAAGGCGCCGAGCTGCCAGGTCGCCGACCCGTTCGTCTGGACGTCGACCCGCACCTCGCCGGCTCCTGCCGGCAGCGTCACGTCGGAGGCGGAGAGCGAGGCGAGACGGAACGACTGCCAGAAGGCGGGGTCGGTGTCGGTGATCGTCACCTGCGACGCGGCGACCGACGCGGCCGTCCCCTGCGTCGCGCCCAGCGTGACCGCGACCGGGGCGGTGTGGTTCGCCTCGAGCAGCGTCGTGGGCGAGAACGACTTCGACGCCGTCACGTCGAGCTTGCCCTGGATCAGCGCCACGGTCGCATGCGAGACGTCGGTCGGCGTCGACTGGGCGCCCGACGGGAAGAGCACCGGGTCGTAGCTCTGGGCGAACGCGTAGTTGTCGACGCTGAACGGCGTGACGAAGGCGACCGGGTCGCTGCGGAGCGTCTGCCGCACCTGCGTGTGGAGCGTCATCGTGATCGGCGCGGTGTTCGTGATCGTGCCGCCGGTCGTCGTCGGTGTCGCGCCCTGGTAGAGGGCGCTCACGCCGACGACGTCGGCGAGCTGGGCCGCCGTGAGGGTCTGAGCCTGCGCGAGCGTCACCGTCGAGGTCGTGAGCGCCCCGGCGTCGCCGTAGTGCCAGAGCGTGACGGTCGAGGCGGTGGTGCTGATCTGCGGGGTGACGCCGGCGAACACGAGGCCGGTGATCGTGAAGCGCTCGAAGGGGTTCGTCGAGGGCGAGTAGACCGCGGTGGCGTAGGGGTTCGCCGCGAAGCCCGAGGCGTCCGTCTTGCAGGCGGCCGTGCTGCCGGCGTCGCACGGCATCGGCTCGGTGGCCCGCAGGTACGAGGCGCGCGACGCCGAGTCGTTCTGCACCTTCACCGTGAAGTCGTTGGTCGGATAACCCGCGGCGGGCACGTCGCCCGGCTGCGGCACGACGATGCTCGACTTCTGGCTCGCCTTGGTCACCGCGACGAGCGGCGGCTGATCGATCAGCGTGATCGTGTCGTCGGCGACGCGCGGACCGACCGCCGCGCCGTTCTGGGTCCCGGCCACGCCGACCGTGTTGTCGATCGTCGCGGCGTCGGGCTCGTTGTAGCCGTGCGTCGCCGTCACCCAGGGGCCCGCGCCGTTCGCCACGCGCACCGTGTTGCGCAGCTGCCAGACGAGGTCGAAGAAGCGCGGCTGGTTGCCGGCGGACGTCGCGATGCCCGAGCCGACCGGCGGTGCGAGCGGGTTCGTCGACGCGGCGCGGGCCGGGTCGTTCGGCGTGACCGTGATCCTGATGCCCGTCGTGGCGGCCTGCTGGGCGGACGTCAGCGTGTACCCGGCGAACCCGGTCGACGACATCCAGGAGCCGGTCGGCGGCGTGACGGTGACCCACGCCCCGTTCTCGTACAGCTCGAGCGTCGTCACCTGATCCCACTGCATCAGCGGGTCGGCCGTGAACGACACCGGGGCGACGCGGACGAGGTTGAACGCCTGGAACACCGTCTGCGACGGGTCCTGCTGGTTCGAGGCCGAGTCGGTCACGGTCAGCGACGAGTAGCCGGTCGAGTTGACGCCCCAGCCGAGCTTCGTGCCGGCCTGCTCGCCCGACTGCGCGTCGAGGGTCGTGATGTCGCGCGAGAACGACGTGTTGGTCCAGGCCTTGCTCGCGAGGAGCGTGCCCTCGCCCGTGAAGGTCTGGATCCGCGCGTTCGCGTCGGCCGCGACGACCGCGCTTCGGAGGTCGGGCAGGCCGGTCACCTCGCCGGTGCCGACGGCGGTGGCGTGGTTCTGGTAGCTGCTCGCCGCGGCTCCTGCGACCGAGGTCGGGCCGGTGCCGTCACGCAGATTCGCCTGCGCCTGGAACACCGTGTTCGGACTCACAGTCACGCCCTGGGCGAAGCCCTGAGGGTTCGAGAACGTATAGCGGAGGCCCGTGATCGACGGCTGCAGCGCCGGATCGATGTCGTACCGGAACACCTGGGTGGCCGCGGTGGCGTCGGCCGTCGTCAGCGTCTGCCACGTCGCTCCGTCGTCGGTCGAGTACTCGACGAGCAGCGTCGAGCCGCGCGGCACCTGCGTCGGGGCGATCGCAGTGGGCTGGAACGAGTTCCAGAAGTCGTTCGCCTGCCCCGGGCGTGCGACGTCGGTGACGACGATCGTGTCGGGGTTCACGTAGGCGGTGCTCGGGTCGGTCGTCGCCGGCAGCTGCGCCACGACCGTGCCGCCGGGAGCGACCGGCGCCTGCGGCGAGATCGTCTTCGCCAGCCCCAGCTGGATCTGCGGGTAGTAGATCTGCAGCGGCGCACTTGCGGCGGCGCTCGACGGGCCGGCCGCGTTCGCGCCGGTCACGTCGACGGTGTTGGTCGTCGCGACCGAGCCGTCGGCCTGCGCGACCGTGTCGGCCACGGGAGCGATCAGATACTGCGCCGTGGCCGTCGCGTTCACGGCGACGGCACCGGTGAAGTCGAGGCTGAAGCCGGAGACGTAGGAGCCCGCGGGAGCCGTCGGCGTGGCCGGCGTCGTCCCGCTGCCGAACGGCACCGTGGTGGTCGTCCCGTCGCCGAAGTGCCAGGTCACTCTGCCCGCCGTGGCGCCCGTCGGATACGAGACTCCGGCGCTGAAGCCGCCGAACGCGATGCTCGGCGTGAAGTAGTCGGTGTCGGAGAGGCTGAGGCTGTCGAGAGGGCCGTTCGACGTGTTCTTGCCGCCGATCGTCGCCGTCGCGGTGGTCCCGGCGGGGATCTTCGCCGGCGAGATGGACTTCGTCGCGGTCACAGCGGTCGACAGCGGCGTGATCGTGTACGGGGCCTGTGCCGAGGCGGTCGCAGGAGCCTGGCCGGGCACCGTCACGGTCGACGTCGCCTGGTTCGTCAGGCTTCCGCCTGCGACGAGGGAGGCGCCCGTCTGACGGTTCGTGGCGCGCTGGGCGACGGAGACGGCGACGCTTCCCGCTGCTCCTGCGCCCGTGAGCTGCGCCCCGTCGGCGCCCGCGAAGGTGAAGCGGAGGCCCGCGACGGCGCTCGGGTCGACGCCCGCGGGCAAGGCGATCGCACCCGGGGCGTTCGGCTGGCCCGGCACCCACTCGTAGGCGCCCAGGGCGTCGTTGAACACGTAGGCGTCGACCTGCACCGTGGTCGCGCCGTCCGGGAGCGTCACCGGACCGAAGCCGGTGAAGTCGACGAGAGCGAAGGGGTCGTCGGACCCCAGCGACGTGGCGCCGTTCTGGGCGGAGGTGGGATCCTGCGTCAACAGGGTCTCGGCGGGCACGTTCGAGGTGTTCCGGGGCATGAGGGTGATGGTCGAGGCGGCCCCCGGGGCGAACTGCTGCGTCGCGGGCGCCCAGGTCTTGCCGAGCGTGGTGCCGACGGTGATCGGGATGTTCACGGTCACCTGCGCCTGATCGGTCGCCGGAGTGGCGGTCGTCGAGGTCGCGTTCGCGGTGTTCGTGATCGCCTGGCCGTTCGACGGCCAGGTCGGCGGCAGGTTCGCGGGGACCCGGAGCGTGATGCTCGTCGTGTACGTGTCGCCGGCCGAGATACCGACGACGCCGGTGCCGAGGGCTTCGCGGTAGGCGACCGTCAGAGTGCAGTTCGCGGTCACCGTCGTGGTGCAGCCGCTGTACGACTGCGTGCTCGGGTTGGCGCTCGGGCTGGTCGTCGTCGACTCGATCGTGAAACCGGCGAACGCCGCGGGCAGCGGGTCGGTCATGACCGCGTTCTGGCAGTCGTTGTCGTCGCACCCGACGGCGATCTGATACGTGAACTCGTCGCCGGGCGCGTACGAGCCGCTCTGGCCCTGGTCGACCGTCTTGCTCAGCGTGAGCGCGCCAGTGTCAGCCGCCGCGGCGGGGGCGGCGAACGCCGTGCCGCCCACCACGAAGGCGACGGCGATCGCGGCGATGACGCCGAGGAGTGGCCTCCTCTGACGGTTCTCGCTCGGCCTCCGGGTCAGAAAAGACATGCGCGCACACCGTTCCCACTGCGGGGTTGGGTGCCCCGATGTCACCCAATGTAGGCACATCCTCCGAATCTCGGAAGACTTTTCTGTGACGGGTGTGGCGAATGTGACGCGGGGGTAGACGGTGCGTTACGCGTCGGCGGTGTTCGTCGGCGTGGGCTGCGCGCGGCCGCGGCGTGCGCGTGCGGAGACGAGAGGGGGCTACGGCTTCCAGACCATGAGGACGACGATCAGCACGAGGAGGAGTGCCGAGATGCCGGAGCCGGCCGAGATGCGCGAGTAACCGGCCGGCTTGGATCCTGCGACCGCTGCCCCGCCCGCGGCACCGGCGGCCTTCTGCATCGCCGGGATGACGACGACGAGGTTGACGATCATCGCGATGACGTAGGCCACGAGCGACAGCCAGATCCAGGTCGAGGTGAACGAGGTGTGGTACTTCGGGTCGCTCATTCCGAGGGCGCCGAAGCCGAAGATCACGACGATCAGCGACAGCCAGGTGAACAGGCGCACCGACTTGGCGGTCGTGGCGACCGCGCCGGCCTCGCCCGAGCGCAGGGTGCGGAGACCGGCCATCGGCAGGATGGCCATCGGGCCCACGAGGAAGACCCCCGAGACGACATGCAGTACGACGAAGACGGTATCCATATGGCGATCGTACCGCCGCCCGATCGCCGTGCCCGTGCCGATCGGTCGACCTCGAGCGACCGCCTGCCCACTCGGTCGACCCGCGCGACCGCGCGAGCACGTAGTCTTGATAGGTGACATATCGGATGCGCGTCAATGTCTACGTCGACGGTTTCAACCTCTACAACGGCCTCCTCCGCGAGAGCGACTACCGCTGGCTCAATCCGGTGGAACTCTTCGACAGAATCTTCGTCGACTACGAGGTTAACCTTGTCCGGTTTTTCACTGCCGTGCTCAAAGGCAAGGCAAGTCCCGGCGATCCGGGCATCGTGGCGCGTCAGATGGTCTACCTGCGCGCCCTCGCAACGATCGAAAGACTGCAAACTCACCTCGGACGCTTCGAGGTCCGAGCGTCTCGGTACCGGCGGCGCTTTCGCGAACCGTCGGAGTCCGAGATGGTCGACGTGTGGCGCCCGGAAGAGAAAGGTTCCGACGTCAACCTCGCCACGTACCTCGTTCGCGACGCGTTCCTCGACACCGCTGACGTCTACGTGATCGTGAGCAACGATTCCGACCTCGAAACGCCCATTCGGCTCGTTGCCACGGAACTCGGCAAACGTGTCTTCCTCGTCTTTCCGCACGGTCGCGAGAGCCGAGACCTCATGGAATGCGGCCACGAGCGTGTCGTCTGGATCAGCACAGGCAGGCTCGCCGAGAGCCTGCTGCCCAACCCTGTGATGGCCGAGACGGTCCCGCTCTTTCGACCTGCCGAATGGCTCCCCAACCCCGACCGTCGCATCGCGCGGCAAATGAAATAGGGCCTCCGAAGAGGCCCTAAGCCTGGCGTCGATGCCCCAGGCGATGTGCCACCATTCTGCCCGTCGAAGCGTCTGAGATCAAACGCGGCCTTGTGGCTACGGCTGGCGTCATCTGTGCGACGAGCGGCGCGTTGTGCAAAAGGCTAGGGGTGGTCCACGGGCGACGAGGATGTCCGCTCGATCCACCAGCGGACTTGACCGGAGGCTTCTTCGAGGGCGTCCACGCGTTGGAGGACGTAGCGGATGAATTCCTCGGGAAGGGCCACGCCGTGAGCTCGAAGGTAGTGGGGCAGGCCCTCGGGCCACGCGAATGACCCATCGGTGAGTTCCAGGCTGCCCAGGTCCGTTCCGCAAAGTCGACACGTGGCTCGCCCCAGGTAGGCGCGGCAGACGAAGCCTCGTTCGAGGTAGTCGGCGACGAGGGTGTGCTCGTCGAGCGGGCGGTTCGAGTCCACGAGCGATTCCGGTGCAGGCAGGCCGTCGCCGGACTGCTGCGTCCACAACCCGATGCGTGTGAGTTCCAAGTCCGTCCCTTGGGGTCGAATGCGGCGAGGTAGCTGCCCTCGTGAGAGGTTATTCCACCGCCGCGGCAGGCTCAGGGCCGGACGATGTTTCCTGCCCTGTCCTCGATGATCGGATCGTCCTCCCGAAAACCGAGAAGGAATCCTCTTTCGTGGTAGGTGACCTCAAGGCCTGCCGAGTCATCCGGCAACCGGACGTCCAACCAGTCACCCGCGTCCAGAGTCAGCTCGGTGCCCCAGGGTTCGAGAACCACTTCGAAGGGACGATTGGCGACGCTGTCGATGCGTATCTTCACGGGCGGCTTCCTGTCGTGAGCGTGTGATCGGTGCTGTTGAGGAATTCAACTCGCCCCAGGGCAGCGACGCGCCTGGGCGGGCCACCAGGCCTACAGTCACCCCCATGAGCGACGGTGCACGGGTGCTGATCCCCGCCGGGACCACCTTCACGAGCGACGACATCACCTTCTGGAAGGGCAAGGCCGACGGTGGCCGCACCCTCGACGACGCGATCGCCGCAGCCGACCTCCTCGTCTCCTGCCCGCACGCCGGCGCCGCGATCCCCGAGGAGCTCGACCGATTCCTCGCCCCCGAGTTCACCCGCCGCCTGCAGTACGACTTCACCGACGTCTCGACCAGCGCCGTCGTGCGCCGCTGGGCCGAGATCGACGAGCGCATCGTGGCGGTCGAGAACCCGCATCCGCGCATGATCCGCGATCCCAACCGGGCCAAGCCCGCCGACCTGACAGCCGACCTGCGCAAGGCCTTCGCCCGCGTGGAGAAAGCCGGCCGCGGCGTCAAGACCGACCTCACCGGCGTCGACGCGATCCGGCCCGTCACCTTCTCGTTCTACCCGCTGATCACGCCGCCCACCGACGAGGCCGGGCTGCAGGAGCTCGCCGACACCTTCTCGACCACCGCCGACCGCGGCCTCGGCGTCTACGAGCGCACCCGCGACGAGCTGATCGAGCGCTTCCCCCAGGCCGCCCTCGACGCTGCGGCGCGCGGCGGCGAGAGCCGCACCTTCACCACGCTCTCGTTCCACGACACGATGAACCACACCACGCGCGTCGACGGCGCGATCGACGTCGACCGCGACCCCGCGGACCGCCTGCCGGCGGTCGTCGCGCTCTCGAACCGGGGCGACGCCGAGGGCGAGAGGCGCGGCGACAACGTGGTGACCATGGATCCAGCGCGCCTCCGCCGCCTCGCCGGCGCGCACCGCAGAGCCTTCGGGGCGGCCTTCGACGAGCCCGACGACGCCGTGCAGCTGAACGTGCCGTACCTCGGCAGCCAGGAGATCATCCAGGCCGGCGCCCGCTTCGACGCGGTGCGCGAGCAGAGGCAGCCGCAGGAACCGGCGACCGCTCACGGCGCACCCGACCTCGCCCTCGACGCCGTCCAGTCGGAGTTCCTCCGCGAGTTCCTGCTCGGCCCCGAGAACACGTCGGTGCTGACGCAGCCGGGCGAGGGCTGGATCACCCCCGACGACGCGCGCGTGGACGCGATCGCGCAGGCCTGCAGGAGCGCGTGGGACGCCTACCGCGAGGGCGCGTAGCCGCTCCTGCGCCCTGCCCCGGAACGCAGCCCTGGGTCACCCCCAGAGGAGCCCGAAGATCGCGCCGACGACGATCGTCGAGACCGCGAGCACGAGGGTGGGCACGAAGAACGAGTGGTCGATGAGCTTCGTGCCGAGCTTCGTCGAGCCGGTCACGTCGAAGTTCGCAGCGGCGATCTGCGAGCCGTTGGTCGGCAGCAGGTAGATGCCGGCGAAGGCACCGGCCCACATGCCGCTGAGCAGCCCGAGAGGGATGCCCGCCGCGAGGCCGATCGGCACGATCGTCCGCGTCGCCGTCGACTGGCTCGTGGTGAGCACGCAGACGAGGAAGACGCCGATGGCGAAGATCCACGGCGCCGAGGTGACGAGACCGCCGATCGACGACGAGATCTCCTTCGTGTAGTGCGAGAGGAACGTGTCGGTCAGCCAGGCGAGCCCGAACAGCGCGACCGCCGAGACCATGCCCGCGCGGAACACCGTCGTCGTCGGCACCTCGGCCATCTTCGGCCGCGAGATGAGCAGGATCAGAGTGCCGACCACGAACATGACCACCTCGATGATCGGCGTCATGCTCACGGCCGCCCCCTCGGCGTCGAGCGGCCGGATGCCCTTGAAGAGGCCGAACGCCACGATGGCGAACACCCCGAGGAAGAAGATGATCGCCGCGTTGCGACCCGCCGCGGTGACGGTCACCTCGGCCTGCTTCGCGTCGGAGGAGGCGCCCGGCGCAGCGAGCTCGCCCGAGGCGATCTTCGCCTGGATCTCGGGGTCGTCGGCGATGTCTTTGCCGAGGCGCCGGATCACGAACGACGAGATGACGATGCCGACGACCGCCGCGGGGATCGTCACCTTGAGGATGTCGACGAGCTCGAAGTTGTACGGCGGCACCTCGGTGAGCGTCACCATCGCGGCCATCGCCGCCGACACGGGGCTGCACGCGAGGGCCACGCCCGTCGCCACGACCGAGAGCGACAGGGGCCGCGAAGGTCGGATGTCGTTGCGGTACGAGAGGTCCTGGATCACCGGCAGCAGCGGGTACAGGATGTTCGAGGTGCCGGCGCCGACCGAGAACAGGAAGGCCACGAGCGGAGCGATCAGCGTGATCTGCTTCGGGTGCGCCGAGATGATCTTCGCGGCGACCGAGACCATCCAGTCGATGCCGCCGGCCACCTGCATCACGCTCGACGCGACGACGACGGTGATGACGATGAGGAGCGCGTCGATCGGCGGCGAGCCCGGCGGCAGCCGGAAGACGAAGACCAGGATCGCGACGCCGAGGCCGCCCCAGAGTCCGAGCGCGACGCCGCTCGAGCGCGTGCCCATGACGATGCAGGCCAGCACCACGAGCAGTTCGACGATGAAGAGCACGATGTCCATGACGGACCCTTCGTCAGGCCGGCCCCTGATCGACCGGCTCGATGAGGCCGAGCCTACTCACGGTCCGGCGACATGCGTCGCCCTCCGCGACACGACCCGACCGGCCGGCCTTTCGACCGGCCGATCGGGCTCAGTCGTTCTCGACCTCGAAGTCCCACTCGGCGAGGATCTTGGAGTTCGAGCCCGCCGTGGCTCCCGGGGCCCAGCGCAGCAGCCCCTCGCCGACCTTCATGTCGGCCCGGACCTCGAACGTCTCGGACTGCCCCGGCCCGATCGACGTCGGCGGCGCGGCCTCGTGCGGCACCCGCGACAGCCTGTAGATCGTGCCGACCTGGTCGAGCGTCGACATGTCGGTGAGCACGATCGGCACGTTCTTCGTCGCGTGCGAGAGCGTGATCGTCCACGTGCAGGTCGTGTAGTCCGCCTGGAACGGGAGGCCCTCGCCGGGCACCACCGGCCCGGTCACGTCCATCCGCACCGAGCCTCCGCCGGGCAGCATCACCTTGACGGTGTCGCCCTCCGAGGTCAGCGCCGGGCGCGCCGCGGTGCCGGTGAGCATCGCGTCGGTGCCGTCGCCGGCGATCTTCTTCAGGTACGCGGGCATCGTGCCGTAGGCGGGCTCGGCGGCCGAGGTCGCAGGAGCAGCGTGGAAGCACGCCGCGACAGCCAACCCCGCCGCGAGAGCCAGCGGCCCCACGACGGCCCAGAGGCCGGCTCGCGAGACGAGCCGGCCCTGGGGTCGTGCGTTGTAGGCGGTGGAGCTCACCAGTGCCTGTTCCCCGTGTTGTTGAACACGTCCGGCCCGAAGGGCGCGAGGCCCGGCTGCGCGGCGAACCCGAGGTGTCCGAGTCCGTCGACGCCACCCGAGACCGAGCCGCCCGGCAGCGACTGGCGGTCGCGGCCCTCGCCGACCTGGAAGATGTCCTCCATGGTCCGCAGCCAGCTGTAGTGGTTGTAGTACGTCGTCGAGACCGTGCCGGGCTTGATCAGCGGGCTGATCAGGACGCTGCCGGTGTCGCCGCCGCCGGGGGTCGCGTCTTTCGCGTCGTACAGCGGGTCGGCGGTCTGGCCGGCGGTGAGGTAGCCGGGGGCTCCCTCGGCGCTCAGCGTGATCTTCGAGACGCTGCCCGTCGGGGTGACCGGGTTGCCCGAGGCGTCGACGAGCTGGAACGAGCCGTTGATGACCGAGCTGGCGTTCGTGGCGGCCGGGTTGGGACCGGTGTCGCTCACGGTGCCGACGAACGTGTTGGCCGGGATCGGGCTGGTGCCGCCGGGGCCGGTCGTGTCGGTCGTGTCGGTGACCATGCGGCCGGTGTCGTCGGCGAGGATCGAGTCGTCGAGCACGAAGCTCGTCGCGGTCGATGCCAGCGCCGTGTCGTTGCGAGCCGCCGGGCTGCTGCCCGAGCCGCCCTCGACGATGCCGGGCACGCAGTTCGCGGGCACCTTCGGCGAGGTCGAGGTGCACACCGGCGGACGGTCGATGAACGAGTTGTTGCCGGGCCCGGGGTAGAGCTGGTTGCCCTGCGAGTCGGTTCCTAGCGTCGAGTTGACGCCGGTCGGCTCCGTGGTGACGTTCTTGCCGTAGAGGTTCTCACCTGCGGCGTCGGTCTTGATGCCGTTGGCGGCGTTCGGCTGGTCGGCGAGCGTGGGGCCGTAGGCGTTCGCGTTGTTGAAGCTGTTGCCCGAGTAGGTGAAGGGCGGGTCGGCCTCGTCGAACGTGATGTCGATCAGACCGCCGTCCTTGAACGCCGCCGACTTCTCGATCATCGGGATGTAGTACTTGAGGAACAGGTCGGAGGCGTAGAGGCCGCCGGTGTAGTTGACCGGGGTGGTCGACTGCGGGGCGGGCGTGCCGGCCTGGTAGATCGGCTGGCCCGACTTCGTGAACGACCCCGAGAGGTTGTTGCCCTTGCAGACCGCGTCGTGCGCGTCCGAGCAGTTGTTCGGCGTGATCCAGCTGAAGGCCGGCGTCGTGGACTCGTGCTGGAGGTCCTTGTAGAGGCCGTTCTTCGCCGAGTCGAGGTTGGCGATGTGGTTCGAGTCGCAGTCGGTGCCGCCCTGGACGGGCTTCGTGAGAGCGGGCGTGACCTTGCCGCTCGTGGTGACGGCTCCGGTGAGGCTGGAGAACCACGGGAAGGGGAAGTGCTTCGCGACGTACTGGTCGTTCGCCTGGGCCCCGGTGAAGCTCGTCACTCCGGCGGGCAGCGGGTGAGCCGCGGTCGCGCTGAGGTACGTGGGGTTGGTCGTCGGATTGTTCGACGCCGAGCCGGGAGCGCCGCAGACGCCGTCTTCGCGGCCGGTCTGGTTGCCGAGATCCTGCGCGTAGCCCTTCCAGGTCTTGCCTGCGGCGTCGAGCTGGTTGAAGAGCGTGGGGGTGTCGGTCGGGTAGGTGCAGCCGTTGAGGCCGTTGGCGGCGTTCGCCTTGCTGGGCTGCGAGGCGTTCGCGAGCGAGGCGACCTGGCCCTTGTTCGCGCCCTTGGTCACGATCGACGAGTTGCTGCCGAAGTTCGTGTTGGCGACCGAGCAGTCCTCCTGGGTGTCCTCCTCGGGAGCCTGGCCCGAGACCATCGACAGGTAGTTGTCCATCGACGAGTGGCCGGTGCCGTAGTAGTTCTTGAGCAGGACGCCCTCGCTCGGCAGCGTCTTCCAGAGGTAGGAGTTCTGGTTGAGGCCCGTGAAGGTCGCGTCGTACGACTTGTTCTCGAGGATGATCAGCCACACGTGCTTGATCTGACCCGCCTTGAGGCCCGTCGTCGTGATCGTGGTGCCACGCTGGTTTCCCCCGGAATGTGCCGCGGTAGTGGCGGAGGCGGCACTGCCGACCCCCACTGCGGCGGCGCAGAGCACGCCCGCCGACACGGCGATCGCAGTGATGCGTCGCCAGCCTTTCAGATCTCCCATGAGTCGCATAAGAGTTGTTTATCAACGGCGAAGCCCCCCGAACGAGGGCCGGTAGGTGAACAGAGCGTGAATCTGCACGCGACGCAGGTTTGCGTGCCCCGCAGTCATACGAGTGTCCGGCAGATCCGTCTCGAGGACCGCTCTCGTCACTCCCGAGACCGAGGTGGGCGCAGGAGCCGGGCGGATACGGTCGCGACATGACCTCACGCCTGGCCCGCCGCACGCTCCTCGTCGGCGGTGCCGCCGTCGTCCTGGCCGGGGCGACGGGCGCCGTCGCCGTCGACCGCGGCGTCCTGCCCGGCCGCTCGACGATCTACCGCGACCTCGGGCTCGACGGCGCCGCGGGCACCGTGCCGCACGTCGCCGCGGGAGCGGTCGTCACGGGCACCTTCGTCTCACCCAAGCGTCTCGGGAAGACCGTCGGCTACTCGATCGCCTACCCGCCGGGCTCGACTCCGGGCGACCACCTGCCGTCGCCGTCGTGCTGCACGGCTTCGGCGGCTCGCACGCGTCGGCGTTCGACCGGAACTTCCATCTCGACCGGTTCCTGGCCGCCGCGGTGAAGTCCGGAGCGGCGCCGTTCGCTCTGGCGTCGGTCGACGGCGGCAACACGTACTGGCATCGGCGGGCGACGGGGGAGGACTCCGGAGCGATGGTCGCCGACGAGTTCCTCCCGCTCCTGGCCTCCAAGGGCCTCGACACGGGTCGCATCGGCCTGCTCGGCTGGTCGATGGGCGCGTACGGGGCGCTGCTGATCGGCGGGCAGCTCGGGTCCGCTCGAGTGGCGGCCGTCACGGCTGAGAGCGTCGCCCTCTGGCACACTGCCGACCGGGCGACCGCCTCGGCCTTCGACGGCGCCGCCGACTTCGCCGAGCACACGCTGTACGGCCGCCAGCACCTTCTCGACGGCGTAGCCGTGAGGGTCGACTGCGGCACGGGCGACGGGTTCTGCCCGAACGACCGCGACTACGTGGCCGGATTCGCGACGAGGCCGGCCGGCGGATTCACGCCGGGCGGGCACGACTCGGCGTACTGGCGCCGCATCGCACCCGCCCAGATGACCTTCCTGGCCGCGCACCTCACCAAGGGCTAGCGGGGCAGCTTCACCGCCAGGTTGAGCACGCGGGTGCGCTGGAGGGCGCCGAAGTTGTCGTCCGAGATCAGGCTGACCCCGACGGTCCCTCCCGGCCCGACACCCGTGATCGCCATGCCCTCGTAGTTGTCGAGCAGCGGGTTCGTCTGCGTCTCGAGGGCGGTGGCGCCGAGCGTCGGCCCCTTGACCAGGTCGGCGACCAGCGTCTTCGACAGGATCTGCGACGCAGGAGCAGCGGACAGGTTCGCCACGCGACTCACGTCGGCCGCGCGCGACAGCCCCGACACCGAGTACAGCTCGACCGAGTTGCCGGCGTCGGCCGTGAACGCGGCCTCCTCGACGATCAGCCGGTCGTCGGAGACCAGCGCGACCTCGGGGATCCGGTTGCCCGTGTCGGCGCGGTAGCCTACCTGCTTGGTGAGCACCCACGTGGTCGACAGCCCGTGGCGCGTCCACGTGGTCTTCTCCGTGTAGACGAGCAGACGGTGCGACGTGGCGTCTCCGGCGGCGGAGACGTCGCCCGAGAGCGCGCCCTCCATCGCCGCCACGATCGTGTGGCCCGACGGCGAGATCGACAGCCCCTCGAGCGTGGCGTTGGAGGTGGCCTCGCCCGGCACGGCCGGCCCGGAGAGCCCTGCGCCGCTCAGCGTCGTGCCGGTGACGGCGAACCGACCGGGCACCGGCAGCTGGCTCTTCTCGACGCCGTCGCGACCGAAGATCCTGATCGACGGCTCGGTCTCGGAGCTCACCAGGTAGTCGCCGTCGGGCAGCACCGCGAGGCCCTCGTTGTCGGCCGTGAGACCGGTGTAGGGCACGCCCTGGGTGTTCTTCAGCACGAGCGGCTGACGGGTCACGGTGGGGTCGTTCAGGTTGCGGAAGAACCAGATCCGCGACGGGTCGTCGGCGTGGTTGTCGACCGCCGAGATCCAGGCGCCCGAGCGCGTGTCGTAGGCGAGCGACGACAGGCCGCCGACCTCGGTGCCCTTGTAGACGAGCTTGTCGAGCGCGTCGCTGTAGCTCAGCGCGGCGGCCGACGGCGGCACCAGGTTCGACGGCGGCGCGGCGTGGCCGAAGATCCGAACGACCTGAGGGTCGTGGTCGGACACCTGGTTCGCGAACTCCGAGTTGAGGTGGATCACCTGGTAGTCGGGCGTGCCGACGCCCTTGGTCACCAGGATGTGGTCGAGCACCTCGCTGATGCCGTCGTAGTCGTACGTGTACTGCTGGTTCGCCGGCAGCGTGGTGATGAGGTCGGTCAGGATCGGCGATCCGGTCCCGTGAAGCGGCTTCCCCGTCAGCGTCGCGAGCGCCGGGCTGAACTGGTAGTCGTTCAGGTCGCCCGCTACGACGACGGCCGCGTTCTTGTCGACCTTGAGGATCTGCGCGGTGAAGTCGTGCACCAGCGTCGCCTGCTGCTGGCGCTGGGCGGCCGACGACTGCGCCGGGTACTGGAACCGGCCGTCGGCGTTCTGGTCGCCGAGCTTGGCGTCGAAGTGGTTGCCGATCACGAAGACCTTGCGCCCGCGGAAGGTGAACTCGCCGACGAGCGGCTTGCGGCTCGAGGTCCAGGCCGAGTTCGTCGGGTCGATGCGGCCGGGCGAGAGCGTGAGGTCGGGCGAGCCGTGCACCTTCGTCACCGCGGTGGCCGTCGTGGAGCGGTTCGTCGAGGCCGAGCCGCGGTCGTCGAACGTCACCCGCTTCGCGTTGTAGAGGAACACGACGCGGATGTTGCCGCCCGGCTGGCCTCCGTCGGCGTCATTGACCGGGTCGATCTCCCGCGACGAGTAGGTCGGTCCGCCGGCCGCGGCGATGGCCGCCGTCAGCTTGTCGATCGTGGTGCCCGCGGCGACGGTGCCGTCGTCCGTGGCGCCGGTGTCGTCCTGCACCTCCTCGACCGTGAGGATGTCGGGCGAGGCGAGGTTGGTCACGACGCCCTTGGCGAGGGCAGCGAATTTCGACGCAGGATCCGACGGGGCCAGGTTCTCGACGTTGTAGGTCGCGACCGACAGCTGGTCGCTCTGAGCCTTCGTGGCGACGCTCGCCGTCAGGCCGGCGCTCTTCACCGCGCCGAGGGTCGTCGCGTCGAGCGTGTAGCCGCCGTACTGCGACCAGTCGATCGGGCCGACCGTCGCGCCGGTGAAGACGTCGCCGACCGAGACCTCGGGGTTGTCACCTGACGCCTCGACGACCTCGAGGCGACCCGACGGGGTGGCGTTCTCGGCCGTGAGCAGCGTGCCGCCGCGGGCGCTCTCGAGCTGGGTCGGCTTCGTGGTGACGTACTGCTCGCCGTACTGGTCGCTCGGGCCGACGACGCGGGCGTCGTCGACCTCGACCCGCATGCCCTCGAGCGACTCGTAGTAGTCGAGCGCCGAGCGGGTCGGAGTGATGGGGGTCGACTCGATGCTCGCGCCCGAGAGGTCGGGGGCGTAGGTGGCGGGCACCGACGAGGGGCCGATGACCACAGGAGCAGGCAGAGCGTTGCCCGACGAGACGACGTACGCCGTCGGGTCTTCCAGCTCGGTCACCGAGAGGTTCGACGTGGTGGCCGTCGTGTCGCCCGAGGCGAGGGGGTAGTAGTCCTTCACGGTGGCGGTGACCAGCACCGAGTCGCCGACCTTCACGGTCGGGGTCGTGGAGGTGTAGACGAAGACGCCCTCGGAGGTGGCGGGATTGCTGTCGGGCGTCGGATCCTGAATCCAATAGCCCTTGCTGCTGCCGGAGGTGCGGAGACCCGTGACGATGCCGGGCACGTTCTCGACATTCTGGCCGTTCAGCGGCGAGACCCACGAGGCGCCCTGGATGTCGTGGATGCGCACGTCGCCGGGCGTCGGCGCCGGGCCGGTGGGGCCGGTCGGGGCCGTCGCGGTGTTCGCGGCGCCCGGGGTCGGGGTGCCTGCGGCGAAGTCGGCCGAGTTGTCGTCGGTGTCGGCCGCGGCGAGACGCTGCACCGAGGCCGTGTTCGAAGCGCCCGTGGCGGGGCTGCCCTCGGCGAGCGCCGCGCCGCCGAAGCCGACGAGGTCGACGCTGGCCGACTCGCAGGCGGCGCTGTCGGAGCAGGTGAGGGCCGTGGTGCCGTCGACGAGGGCGACGGTGCCGTCGGTGGCGCTCATCGCGATCGTTCCGGTGGCGTCGGGGGTCGGGAGGGCGGTCGTGCCGCCGGAGCCCTTCGCCTCCTGCACGAGGTAGAAGTCGCCGGGGGCGATCGAGCCGGTCAGCGTCGTCGCCTGCCAGGTGCCGGTCGCCGACTTCGAGTGGTACTGCACCGTGTAGCCGCTGAGGTCGACGGCCGCCGCGCCTTGGTTGGCGATCTCGACGAAGTCGTTGGTGTAGGTGGCGCCCGAGTTGCCGCCGCCGCCGTACACCTCGTCGATGACGAGGCCGGTCGATGGCACGGCGTTCGCAGGAGCCGCGGTCAGCAGCCCTCCGGCCAGTGCCGCGGCCGCGAGTGCCGCCAGTGCGAGTGATCGTCGCATGTCTCTCTCCCCTGAGCTCGTCCGCGCGTGATCGTCGTGGACAGACCGATCTAACCCCGAACGGGTGACATCGCGGTGACGTCCAGGCGAAACCCTGGCGCACACGCGGGGGCGCCCGTCTGGCCCTCGATCGCCGTCACCCCGTACGCTCAGTACGCCCGCACCCGGGCGCTTTCCTCTCCGCGATCACTGGAGGACACCATGGCCACGCCGACGCCGCTGAGTCGCAACACCGTCCTCTTCCACCGCGGCTGGGTGATCGGCGTCGCCGTCGTCGCGATCGTTCTCGGGCTCATCGGCCTCATCTTCCCCGGCACGTCGCTCGTGGCCGTCGCCATCGTCTTCGGCATCGCTCTCGTGGTCGTCGGACTGCGCAGGATCGTGCACTCCTACACGGCGAGCGACCTCACCCGGGGAATGCGCTGGTTCGCAGGCATCCTGGGGGCGCTCACGCTCGTCGCCGGCATCCTGTGCTGGATCGACCCGTTCCGCTCGCTGTCCGTGCTCGGCTACCTCATCGGCTTCGCGTGGATCTTCGAGGGGGCGAGCAGCCTGATCGGCGGAGCCGTCGGCTACGTCGGCGGGGCGCGATGGCTGACGATCGTGGCCGGCGTGGTGAGCCTCCTGGCGGGAGTGGTGATGATCCTGCTGCCGCTCGTGGCCCTGTCGGCGTTCCTCACGGTGGGGTCGATCGTGCTGATCGTGATCGGCGTCACCATGCTCCTGCTGCTGCCTCGTCGCGCCGCGATGTAGCACGGCCGCACCGGGCACGCGAACCGGGGATGAGCGGCACTCAGGCGATTCGCATGAATTCCTGGGGCGGATGATCCATGCTCGACAGCATGTTCCATGGCGGCATACCCAGCCCCCCGGTCAACCATTTCGACCTGGGCCCCCTCGAGATCCACTACTACGCGATCTGCATCGTGGTCGGCATCGCCATCGCATGCTGGGTGACGAACGGCCGCATGGTCAAGCGGGGCCTCGGCTCCGGCACCATCATCGACATCGCGATCTGGGCGGTGCCGATCGGCATCGTCGGCGGTCGGTTCTACCACGTGGTCACGCACCCGGGCGACTACTTCGCCGCGGGCGACAACCTGCTCAACGTCTTCGCGATCTGGGAGGGCGGGCTCGCGATCTTCGGGTCGATCCTCTGCGGCACGCTCGGCGCCTACATCGGCTGCCGCCGGGCGAAGGTGCCGTTCGCGCTGTTCGCCGACGCCGTGATCCCCGGCCTGCTGCTGGCGCAGGCCTTCGGCCGGCTCGGAAACTACTTCAACCAGGAGCTCTACGGCGGCCCGACCACGCTGCCGTGGGGTCTGCAGATCTCGCCCGACAACGCGGCCTACCCCGCGGGCGTGCCGGCCGGGACGCTGTTCCAGCCGCTCTTCCTCTACGAGATGCTCTGGAACATCCTCGGCGCCGTGCTGATCCTCACGGTCGGCCGACGCCTCGCACTCAAGCTCGGGCAGACCGCCGGTTTCTACTTCCTCTGGTACGGCGCCGCGCGCGCCTTCCTCGAGTACCTCCGCCTCGACCCCACCGAGTTCTACCTGTTCGGTCTCAAGATCAACGAGGACGTCGCCATCGCCGCCGCGATCTTCGGCCTGATCGTGATCATCGTGAGTGGGCGTCGAGGGCATCCGGCGATCCCGGAGTCACCGCCGGCGGCGGTGGCCGCCACCGAGGCCGACACCGATTCGGAGGCAGGCGTGTCCGCTGTATGACGGACAGACAGCACGTGTCGCGTCACGCTACATTCGTCGTGTCGGAGCCGGATGTCGGGTCTGGTCTCCTGACCGTCGGTGTGGAGTGGGCGCATTCGGGTTGCGGCCACTCCACGCCGTACATCTCCTCGGCGCTCTGACCGGCTGCTGGTCAGGCTCGCGGCCGCTGGCAGTGCTGGTCGGCCCGGCCGGACGCTAGGTCGTCTGCTCGTCGGGTGCGCCGTCGACCTCCGACTGGAGGCGCTTGAGCTTCGCCTGCTTCTCGTAGAACTCGATCTCGCGGTCGAGGTCGGCGAGCTCCTCCTCGGTCGTCTTCACGCGGTTCGACGCCGGGTGCGGCATCGGCGCCGACGTCTCGTGCGGGTCGCGCGTGGTGCGGTACTGCTGCGGCGCCCGGTACTGGCGACCGATGACGAACCACAGGACGACGCCGACGACCGGGATGAGGATGATCAGCAGCGCCCACACCACCTTCGGCATGTGCTGGATCTCGTGGTCCTGGCGCGGGATCAGATCGACGAGCGCCACGATGATGAGGATGACCGTGACGGCCTCGAACAAGTACGGCATGGGCGAGAGTCTACGGATCTCCTGTGCGCCCACAATCCCCTGGCCAGGGGTCACTTGTGCCTCTTCCGGAGGCTGGGGTTCAGTACTTCTTGGCCGCGCAGGTCTGCTGCGACGCGTTCTGGCCCGTCGCGGTGCCGGGGAGCACGGCCGAGGTGCTCTGAGGCGTCGGGGCTCCTGATCCTGCGCCCGAAGGCTTGGTCGCAGGAGCAGCGGGAGGCGTCGCCGGGGCCGACGTCGCAGGCGCTCCCTGTGCCGCCGGCGACTGCGTCACCGCCGCCTGACCGAGGCTGTTCGGCGAGAGCGCCACGTGCGTGCCGCTCTGCAGCGCCGAGCGGAGGATCGCCACGCCGGCGGGGTCGGGGATCACCCGGTTGCTGTCGGCGGGGTCGGGGAGGTTCGGGTAGGCGAGGAACACCATGTTCGACAGGCCGATGCCCTTGATGGCGAGACCGATCGTGACGAGCGTCTTCGGGTCGAGGGTCGACGAGAGCTGGACGCTGCGGACGGCTGTCGACGCCAGGCCGTAGAGCTTCACCGGGTTCGTGAGGGTGCCCGCCGAGACGATCTTGCGCATCATGGCCGACATGAAGATCTGCTGGCTCGAGATGCGACTGGTGTCGCCGCCGTAGCCGACGCCCTCGCGCGAACGGAGGAACGCACCGGCCTGCGCGCCGACGAGGTTCACGTTTCCGGCCTTCAGGTGCAGCGCCGGCGTGACGTTGTCGTCGTCGATCGGCGTCGCCAGGCACACCGTGACGCCGCCGATCGCGTTCGACATGGAGACGACGTCCGAGAACGTCGCGAGGGCGGCGTAGTCGATGCGCACGCCGGTCAGCTGGCTCACCGCGTCGGCGGCGCACTGCAGGCCGCCCTTCGTCCCGCCGCGGACGAGCGCCGTGTTCAGCATCGCCTGGCTGCTCGCGGGCGTGGTGCCGCCTGAGCCGTTCGGGCACGCCGGGAACGGGAACTCGAGGTCGCGCGGAAGGCTGATCACGAGCATCTGCGAGTGGTCGGCGTTGATGTGCACCAGGAGGTTCGTGTCGTTCTGCCCGGCTCCCGACGACGCGCGCTGGTCGGCGGGGTCGGAGAAGGCCGCGCCCTGGCCGGTCCGGGTGTCGGTGGCGACGACGAGCATGTTCACTTCGCCCGAGTACGCGCTGACTGCCGGCGCGGTCGACGCCGCTCCGGACGGCACGGCTGCCGTGAACTGCGCCGTCGGCTTCGCCCCGCCCAGGATCTGCCAGGTGGCGATCGCGCCGATCGATCCGGCGCTCACCACCACGACGACCAGGGCGATCGCGAGGCCCTTGATCAGCGAGACGACCGGGTGGCGCCTCGGCAGCCGACCGTGGCGGGCGAGCGGCGTGGCGTTCGAGGTCGCGTTCGCTTCGGCGTTCGCAGTGGAGTTCGCTTCGGCGCTCGCTTCGCCCCTCGGCGCTGACGGCTCTGAAGCTTCCCCCGGGTGCATCCCGCCAAGGTAACAGACGGATAACGGTGCGCGGATCGTCCCGGAGGCGGAGAACCTACTTCGTGCAGCGGATGCCCGCCGCGGGGGTCTTCCCGGTCTCGAGGTACGAGTCCACGCGCGTGTCGATGCAGCTGACACCCTGGCCGTAGATCGTGTGCCCCTCGCCGACGTAGGTGAGGAGGTGGCCGTTGTCGAGCTGTTTCGCGAGCGCCTTTGCTCCTGCGTAGGGGGTCGCGGGGTCTCCGGTGTTGCCGAGGATCAGGATGGGGCCCGAGCCCTTCGCCGTCACGGGCGCGGGCGCCGCGACGGCCTTCTCGGGCCACTCGTTGCAGGTGATCGCACCGTACGACTCGTAGACGCCGAGCACGGGCGCCTTCTTCTTGAGGGCGTCGAACTCCTTCTTCTGATCGCTCAAGCTGTCGCCGCCGTCGTCGAGGCACGTGATCGCGAGGAAGGCGTCGGACGTGTTGTCGTAGTACTTCCCCGACGAGGTGCGGTCGTTGTAGGCGTCGGCGAGCGCGAACGCCGCCTTCGGGTCGCCGGCCTGCACGCCCGCGAAGGCCTTGGTCAGCGCGGGCCACTCGGAGGTGTCGTACATCGCCGAGAAGATCGCCGTCGCGAGGGTGGCCGAGCCGAGCTTTCGGCCGTCGGAGTTGTCGAGCGGCGACTTCTGCACCTTCGCCAGCATCGCCTGCACGTCGTCCATGCCGGCTGTGACGCTCGTGGCCGTGAAGGGGCAGGATCCGGAACCCACCGCCTTGGCGCTCCCCGCCAGGCAGGCCTTCATCCACGACTTCAGATCGTCTTCGAAGCCCACCGCCTGCTGCACCGTCTGGTCGTCGCTGATGCCCGACGCGTCGCCGTACCAGGGATCGTCGGCGCCGTCGAAGACGAAGCGGCCGACCTTTCCGGGGTAGAGCCCGGCGTAGATCGTGCCAAGGTACGAGCCGTACGAGTAGCCGATGTAGTTGAGCTTCGACGCCCCGAGGTCAGCCCGGATGAGGTCCATGTCGCGCGCCGAGCTGGTCGTGTCGACGTGGGCGAGGAGGTCGCCGGTGTTCGTCTTGCACGCCTCGCCGTACTTCTTCTGCGCTTTCGTCTGAGCCGCCAGCCAGGTCTTCGAGCCGATCGCTCCGGGCAGGATCCCGTACAGGTACGTGTCGGTGTTCGCCGCGTCGTAGCACTTGACCGCACTCGAGTAGCCGACGCCGCGAGGGTCGAAGCCGACCACGTTGTACTTCGAGGCGATGGTCTTGTCGACGGCGTTCAGCACCGACGAGCCGACGAAGTTCACGCCGGAGCCGCCGGGCCCGCCCGGATTCACGACGATCGACTGCTTCGCCTCACCGGTCTTCGGCCGATGCTCGATCAGGGCGATCCGGATCGACTTGCTGGAGGTGCTGGACCAGTCCAGCGGCGCCTCGATCGCGCCGCAGTAGTACTGGCCGCTGCAGTGCTGCCAGTCGATCGCCTGGGTGTAGCGGGCCTCGAGGGCTTTCGCCGTCGCGGTGTCGTTGCCGCTGCCGACGAGGCCGAACGAGACGACGCCGACCACGGCGACGAGGACGAACGCGAGGGCACCCGCGAGGCCGATGATCAGGCGGCGGCTGGGACGCCGGCGGCGCGGAGGCGGCGGGCCCCAGGGGTTGTCCTGGGACTGGCCGTAGGGGTTCTGGCCGTAGGGGTTCTGGCCGTAGGGCGTGCCGGGCTGCTGCTGGCCGTAGCCGTAGCCGCCGCTCGTCCCGTAGCCGTACTGCGGGGGCTGGGGCTGAGGCTGCTGGCCGTCGCCCTGCCGCGGATCGCGCTCGGGCAGGGGCTGCTGGCCGTAGGGCGGCGGGAACGACACGTGGACCTCGAGGATTCTGCTGGGAGACAGACCCTCACACGCTACCCGCCGAACCTATGAGTCGTCGTCGCGCCCTTCCCCCCTCCCCTCCGCCGCCCGCGACAAAACGCGACACCTGCGACGCGGTGGAGCGTCGCGGGTGTCGCGTTGTGTCGCGCTCCCAGCGGCGAGCGCAGCGATGCCGCGCGGCCGCGGCCGAGCGCAGCGATGGCCGCGCATCGTCGAGCGAGCGGAGCGATGCGCTGACCCGCGCGGCCGGAAGGCCGCCAGGCAAGCACCGAGCGGAGCCAGCGCCGCGGCCGAGCGCAGCGATGGCCGCACAGCGTCGAGCGAGCGGAGCGATGCGCTGACGCGCGCCGCCGGAGGCGGCCAAACAAGCACTGAGGCTCCGCCCCGGGAGCGAGCGCAGCGAGCGACTAGAAGGAAGCGGGTCGATGACGTATCTCAGCGAGGCCTGGATTTGTAAGGATTTTCGGGGCGCCATGACCGATGCGAATCTGGGATTCCCCTGGCCGGCGCCAGATTTTCCCCTCCTCCAGACTTATCCCAGGTCAGGGGCTGGTTCCTCACGGGCCGTTTGGTGCGCCTGACCGCCGAAGTTCACGTCTCGAAATCGCGGTCGGGTCAGTCGAGCGCGCCCTTCGTTCTTGCCGGAACGCTTCGCGACGCTGTTCTCCGCCCGACGTCATCATGGAACGTCATTTCGATCGTAGGCAACGGGTATGGAGGTCGTTTGCGCGGGGCGAGGCCACCCGCCGAAGAGTGTGGCCAGGGTCGTGAATTGTCCAGTCGGCCGCTTCGAGAAAGCCGGCGCCTGCGTCCGTGGCTCTGGCCACCACTCTGCTGTAGCCCCTGCCGTGCAACGTGACGAGCCCGGCCGCGTCGACGTCGGACGACGACGTCAAAGCAATTTCAGGCGTGTCAGCTCCGCCTCGAACGTGGCCAGCCAGGCATCGATCGCCGAACACGTCGTCGGCCTTCCACGACTGGAGACTCTCAGCGGCAGCCGCGCGAGGAAGCTGATTGCCGGCCGCCTCGTAGAGGTTGATGGGGTACTTCGCACCTTCGATGGCGACGTCGCGCGCACGCTGGTCGCGCTCGACTATCTCTGCGATGGTGCGGGCGCAATCCGCGCCGTCGGAGACCATCTTTAGCAGTGCGACATCGCCAGAGTCCTTGGGTTTCACCCGTTCCGGATGCCTGTCATGGTCCCGGGTGACGTGCGCCTCCCGGGTTGCGTGGAGTCTGCGGTGATGCAACGAATCTCGACGCCACGCCCGAGAAACCGTTGCAGTGTGACATTCGATCGAATATCCTCATGTCCATGGTCGCGTTGTGTGGTGAGTTGGTGCAGAAGCTCGGTGACGTCGCTGTCGACGTCGCCGAAGGGTTCGAAGCAGACAGCGGGACGGTGTCGGCCGCCCTCGAGCTGCACCCCTCGTTCACCGACACGAACCACACACGGTCATCCATGATCCGCGCCATCATCGCGCGAGAGTTCAGCCGGGCAGCGATCAGGGCCGGCATGTACGAGCGTGACGGTAGCGGTGGAGCTCGGGAGATCTTCGAGCTGAACGGCGACGAGTACGCCCTCATCCGACTCCGCGGCGCCAAGCACGTGAACGGAGAACTGCGAGTCATCGCAAACAAGGGGTCATCGTTCGGCGGCATTGCCGACGACGAACTCGTGCGTCTGATGCCCTACGTGTTCGCGTGGTTCGTCGACGACACTCACCGGCTGCGGTTCCTAGTCGCAGAAGTGCGCGGGCGCACAGACACCAAGGTGCAGTACTTCGAGTTCGGATGGACCCACTACTTCGACGTACCGACAGTCGGCGGCGGCTTCGCGTTCACCCCCGACGACGGCGACGAGCTCGACGGCTGGGACGTCGACGAATCCGAGCAATCCGGTAAACAGGGGTAGAACACCCGTATGACCAGAAACGAGTCACCGTCAGCGGTGGCAACGCTCGGCGAGCGTGTTAGACGTCTGCGACTGGCTGCCGGCCTGACCCAGACCGACTTGGCCGCCCGCGCAGGAATGGCCTCTGGCGCCATCTCGATGATCGAGAACGGGCGATTCGACGCCGACGCCGACGACATCGCCTCTCTCTCGGACGTCCTTGATTGTGACCCGGCTTACTTACTGAAGGCATGGCCGGTCGACTTCGACCGGCCCAAGCTCCGCGCATACGCCGACGCACCCCAGCGCGTAGTCGACCGCACCATGTTCGACTCCGTGGCCGCCGTCGAGGTGATCCGGGCCGCGAACCTTCGCGTCATGCCCGTGTCCGTCCCGGTCTTTGACGGCGACCTCAATGACGACGACGCAATCGACCGGATCGCAGCCGATACCCGCACGGCTGCCGGCTTGACCTCAACCCAGGTCATACCGAGCGTGATCCGAGCCGCAGAACGACTGGGCTGCCTCGTGCTGCCTCTCGATGGTGAACTCGGGCGGCACCTCGGGATGTCGCTGACAGTCGACGGCACACCTGTCATTCGCGTCGCACGGCCGTCCCGGGACCCAGAATCTGACCTTCCCGGCGACCGTCAGCGTTTCACCGTCGCCCATGAACTCGGGCATCTTGTCCTCCACGCCGGGGCGACGCAACCTGCGGCTCCGGCCGAGGCCGCTCGAATGGAACGCGAGGCGAATCGATTCGCGGCGGCATTCCTCGTACCGGGAGATTCGGCCCTTGAGGACCTTCACCACGCAGGCGGTCGGGTGACGCTCGGAACCATGGCAACGCTGAAACAGAAATGGGGTTACTCCATCAAAGCGTTCGTCTTCAGATTCCGGGAGCTCGGTGTCATCGATGAAGCCCAAGCCCGGTCGCTCTACAAGCAAATCTCGGCACGGCGGTGGAACCGTGATGAACCGTTCCGGCCGGGAAACGAGAGCGCTGTGTGGTTGAAGAAAGCGCTCCGCGAGCGTTTCCCGGGCCCCTCCGGACACGACCAGGCGGCTGAGGCCAGTGGTCTTGGTGCTCGCTACCTTTCCCGGTGGCTCGATTGGGAACCGACGGGTACCGCCATGCCTGCTGGTGAGTTGACAGTGCTTCCGATCCGCGAGGTGGCTCGACCGGCGCCGAAGGGCCCCGCGCGAATCGCGCGTCTACCAGTCCGACCCGACCCACATGCTGACGACAACCGCCAGACCCCGTACTGACCCTGCTTGGAGCCGGCACGAGGTCGTCGACCATCGGGAGGTCGCGTCGGTCGTCGCGGAAAGCGGCGCCGCACGAGCCCCAGCGTCGGCAGGCATCCGACCGACAGCACACCAGTGTGCCGTCTCCAGTCCCTCGTTCTCTCAGAAATTCCCTCTGCCACCGGTCGCCTGTGAGGGGGCTGACGCGCCCCATGGCGCTGGCGTGACCTCGGGAGGGTCATCATCCCGACACGTTCGAAGGACGCCGCCCCGAAATAAAATCACCCGCGACGGAACGAAGCACGCCTCCGATGCCGTCCAGGAGATATGACCATCAATTCACAGACAGACACGCCCTCAGCCTCGCGGGGCGACGACAGCGATCCTCTCCGGCGGTTCTTGACGACCGAGGAGGTCGACCCCGACCAGTTCCCGCGAATGGTGAACATGTCCGCCGGGTTCCTGTTCAAAGGCATCATCCGACCTGTGAACCCCGACCCGGTGAGTCACGTCGTCATCCCGGTAAGGGACCGGCACGACGAACTGGTCGTGGCGATGAGCAAGTGGAACCTGGTGTGGGAGTCAGCGCAGTACCGCCGTCGTTACTTCGACATCGACGAGCTCCCCGACCCCCTCGCGAAACTCGCCGACGTGGGCGACCGGAACATTCAATTCATCCCGCAGACGAAGTCGCGGTACTACGAGTACGCGCCGCTGTTGCACCTGCTGCCCCAGAAAACTCTCGCCCGGCATACCCTCCCGTACATGCAGGCGGGTCAGTGGCCTCCGCTCGTCGACTACATAAACGTTGACCGCCACTTGCCCGGGGACTTCGCGTCCCGGCTGGAACGCGCGTGGGCATCGGTCGTGTGGCCGCGCATCACCTCCCAGTCAACGCTGGGAGCGTTCTCGGGCGATGACCCGATCCGCCTCCTTGCCCACAACTTGGACTTCTGGATGCCCGCGGTCACAAAAGTCATGCAGGCCCGCCTGCGCGAACTACCCATCGTGCAGGACGCATCCCCTACCGGGCCGGTCATGTTGACCAACGGCGACGTGCTCCCGGGAGTCGTCGGCGGTGGACCCAGGATGGGCGGAGAAATCTGGACAGGTGAGGACGACGCCGCACACGCACTGGTTGAGGTCGTCGACGCCGCGGACGAAACGGGGCGGCTCCGCGACATCATCGACGCGGTCAGGTCGAACAGGATTGAAGACGACTTCAGCAACAAATGGTCGAACGCCCGCGCGGACTTCGAACGAAAGCTCTACAAGAAGCGGTCCAAGGTGTCCGTGAAGTTCGTCGAGCTGACGGACGCCGACCTGGTGCAGGCACCGGGCAGCGACTTCGACGGGAACCTAGTCACGAACGACTTTCTGGCTGTGCTGGATGCGAAGAACCGCGAAGTCGTCGTCCTCCTGAACAGCGGCTACACGAGTGCGCCGAGATCCTCGGCTATGCGAACCACTCCGCGATCAGCAAGCGGCTTGCGAAGATTCGCCGTCAAGCAGCAGAATTCTTCGACCTGGATTGACGCGGACACCAACGGCCCCGTGGACGTCTCTGCATGTGTCGTCGTTTTCCGCATCGCGGTCCGAGACGTGACCGACATGTTGCCCGGCATCAGTTCGTATGTAGGTCACTCGGCTACGGATTTGTCGGACGTTCGGCTGGCCTGTGACCGCGATCCCTCAAGATCGTGACGGCGTCCGCGAGCACGGCGACCATGTCGCAGGTGTCGTCGAAGTCAAGGCTGACGGTGGTGCCCTCCCATCCGTGGATGGTGACGGTGTCGTGCGGCCCGATGGTCACGTGAAGGTCGTCGGTGATCACGGCGACGTCGACGCGGTTATGCGCGTCGAATGCGAATAGAGTCTTGTCCGGCATGATGGCTCCGTTCTGGGCCGCGTTCGCGGCCACAGGTGGTCTATGCGCGGATCCATAACAATCGGGAGATGAGCCAGTGACGAGCAGTGTCATACACGTTGACGATCACCTGTTCTATCTGAGCAGTCGCGCGATCTATGACTTCGGCACCGGAACCGACCGCATGATCAACGGCCTAGTGAGCGATTTCGATGGGACGTTGGCTGTCATGGCCGGCGTCGCCGCTGGACCGGTGCGCATTTACGCGACTCTCGTTGACGAAGAACCCCCTCAAGTCGCCCCCTCATCGGACGTCGGCTCAGGACGCTTAGTGACCTCTGGACCCCTCTACTTCTACGGCCCGGATGGAGACACATTCCGGCCGCCCGAGTATGCGTCGATCGATCGAAGCGCCTATGGAGTGAGAATCACGGCCAGAGGGAGGAGTACCGCCTGGGACTTAGTAGTGAACGAGGCTGTCGAGGACTACAACGTCGTCGTGTGGCCGCTCCGGCCAAGCGAGCGCTTCGCGCTCCTCCGGAGAGACCACGCGCAGGCGTTGGCCAAAACGAGTCCCGGGGCGTTTGTTGGAGAAGAAGCGCGCCGTAGGCAACGCGAAGCGCGGCTACGCCAAGAGCAGTCCCGAGACTCAGGTCAACGACCCTGACAATCTCGCTATGGGCCTTTCGCGGCACAACTCATCTCCAGTCCAGCGATCCTCAGGACAGATCGCGGTCGGGGCAATTCAGAGAGACAGCGGCAGACACATCTTTGGGACCTAGGAGAAGCACCTCACCGCAACAACGTTGCGACCGTCCGTTGCAGTGACGCTGCACGCACCGGCGGCCTCGCTTGAGGCTCGCGGCGATTGGCTGCCGGGACGCCAGCCCAAGTTGCGCAACGCAGTCCTCTGCTGACGCGTTCGGTCATAACTCCGCGAGTAACCCCAGAAGAATCTTTAGCTCGTCGAAACGGACACTGAAGAAGTTGGGACGCCACGGTATTTCAGCTCGGCAGATGTTTTCCCGGCGCAACGACAGGGACTCAATCGACTGATGTGCGCGGAGTTTGTGCTCGAATGAGGTGAATCGCGTCGGGGCGCTGCCGTCAGGCAGCGCCACGCTCTTCTCGCGGCGCCGTCGAGGGCTGACGTCGTTTCGCGACACGAGCTGGCCGGAACTCTCCTGTCCTTTTGTCGCGTCGAGGTGCCGGTCGGGATGCAGCCCATGTGCTGAGGCTCGCGCGACGTTTGTCCATGGCACACTCGCCACAGTGGTGAGGTGCGGCCGCGTCGAGGTGGTTCGTGGGGCGCTGTTCGAAGGGACCGTGGTCCGGGCAGATGATGACAACCGGCGTGTGCTGGTCGACGAAGACGACGTCGCGATAGTCGTACCGGTCGCCGTGGGTGTCGATGGCGCGTCGGATGAAGAGGTCTCGGCGAGCGGCTGCGGATGAGCCGCGTCGCCCTGAGCAGTCCGGGCAGCGCTGGCCTCGCTTGTGGTCGTTCGGAGTCATGTCGAAATCGCCGTGGTCGGGACACACGATGGTGACTTTCGTGTGGGCGTTGACGAATCGTTCGGCGACTCGGCTGTAGTCGTACTTTCCGTTGTGTTTCGCGGCGGCTGCCGTTGCGAACGCTTCGAGGCGGGCGGCGAGGTCAAGGGTCGACATCAGGTCTCCTTCGTGGTTGACCTGACGTCTATGCGCGGGCCTGACGGCCAGAGCAGATATTTCGAGTTGCCCTCTCCGGGCGGTAGTAGCTTCAGGCATGCCGAAGACGGTCTTCTCCCTTGGGGCTAATACCCCGGCCGAATCATGGCGCTCAATCCGTTCGCTTCGAGCGGACCTGCCAAAGTCGTTTGCTGACGTATTTGATTCGGATGATGAGAGGCGCCTTGTCTTTCAAACGGGCCTAGAACAGGCTCAACAGCAGTTCACCGCAGCCTCCCTCATCGGGTACGAAAGCCGGCCCCTCAATCTGTTCTATGGATTGGCCCAGGCTGGCCGCGCACTCGGGGCTGCGAGCGACAAATTAGGGCCGGACACGGGCAATCTCGCCACCGAGGTGTGGAAGGGCAACGGACACGGTCTGCAATTTCAGCCGGAAATCGGAGAAAGAGACTTCTTACACTCGGACGTCTTTATAGCCAAAGCTCGTTCGGGACGTCCGCGAACAGACCTGTTCAGTCGTGTCTCAACAGTGCTGGATTCACCGTCGACGTCCGGAAGCGTGCCATTGGCTGGTTTGGTAAGCCAGATCCCGGAGTTCCAGTTGACGTTTGGCTCCATCGACGGAGCCTTGCCCTACCTGAACCCGGAAGGCATCTACGCCATGGTGCCCGAGTTGATCTTCCCGACGAGCCTCGAGGTCGATGCTCCCGGACTCGACCTGAGCGGCGAGGTCAAGGACGAAGTCGTTCTGGCGACAATGGCGAAGTACCCCGCCCTCCGCGCCTTCGGACTTGTCCACGGTCCGGATGGCTCAATCTTGATTCGCAACGCAGGACGAATCAACCTTGCAGTCCAGCGGCGCGACGAGATCAAAATGGCACGCTCTGGTTACACGTACATTCCAGTAGGCACGCAGCGCTATCGGAGCCATGATCTCGTATTCCCACAACTCAGCCCCGACGACCAAGCGTTCGCGCCGTTGATGTCGTGGTGGTTGATCTTGTACTCGTTTTCCATGATTGCGAGATACGCGCCGAACGATTGGACTCAGACCCTATCGCTGTCGAACAGTCCTATTGCGTCGAAGGTGGAGTTTCTCCTGGATGCAGCTCTTGAGGTCGTCCCGGACCTCATTAGCGAAGCACTCGAGCACATCGGGGCAGATCGCTAAATTGCACTGCCGTTCCGCCCACTCCTGTTGAAAACGCGAGGGGCCCACTCCTTGGCGTCATCCGGCCTCGATGGACGGGCACAACACCTCGGACGCGGCATCGGTTAGTCGTCACACGGCGAATTGCCGCGTCATCCTCAGCGGTTCAAATCGCCAAGGTTGCCCGCAATGGCACGTAGCGCGAGGACGGCATTCCGAGCGTCGTCTGATGTGTTTGATGCTTCGGCACCCTTCCACGCTTGAGGGGCGAGTGCCATGAGATCGTCGAGGTTGTACGTGTACCGCTCTGCGTACTGTCGCCGCTCTCTCCCGTCGTCGGGAGCCCAGGTGTAGCGGATGACGATCTCGCCCTTCCGAGGCGCTCCCATGGCGCCACTCGGGGTCGCACTGGGCCTCTCCGGAAAGTGCCAGAAGAATCGACGTCGCGTATGCGGTGCCATGTCGAATCCGTGGCCGAACGCATTGGCCTGCGCTGGCCCCACGATGTCGCCCTCAAATCGAGCAGCAAATGGTTGCCCTGTCACCTCGAGCGTGACGCCTCGGGCTACTGAGTTGCCCGTGTTGAAGAACACGATGTCGCATGTGGGAGACCCCGCGATACTGATCGTAGGTTCGGCGAACACATACGGCCTGGTCCTACTTTCGCTGTCCCTCGACTCGGCGGCCGCTGCAGAGCGTATCTGGGCACCAGTCGTGCGGATCTGGTGGATGGTCAGAACAATGGCAACGATGGCGACGACCACGCCTGCGGCCGTTGCGATCGCACCGAGCCAGGTGGGCGCGAGGTCAGGTGGGCTTACCGTCAGGGTGATCACCAGTCGACCCTAGCGACGTGGATCGCGCCCAGGCTGCCTCCGAGACAGGTCGAGTCAAATGCCCGTGGAGCCCGCGCCTATCGTCCCGGCAATCTCGTGGGGCGGCGTCGCCGCCGACCCCCCACCCGCGTTCGGCAGGTGGGGATTGTGAGCGCTTCGGAGGGTGAGAATGACCGACCGTGATTTCGAACGCCTCCGCATCGGCATCGTCGGCGGATCGCTCGGCGGGCTGTTCGCGGCGACCCTGTTGAAGCAGGACGGCCACGCGGTCACCGTGTTCGAACGGTCCCATTCCGGGTTGGCGCGCCGCGGCGCCGGCCTGGTCGCGCAACCAGACCTGTACGAGCTGTTGTTGCGCCTGCAGCTGCGGGATGCCGCAGGAGTCGGCGTTTCCGCGCGGGAGCGGATCACCTTAAACCGGTACGGGAGCGTCATCCAACGGGACCCAACACCACAGACGCAGGTGTCGTGGGACTACTTGTATGAACAACTGCGGGCTCGCCTGACCGGCAAGGAGTACCTGCTCGGGCAGCAGGTCCGGTACGTCGACACGGTGGGGTCGCACGCTCTCCTCGAGGTGGAGCATGGTGCGGCGCACGAGTTCGATGTCATCATCGGGGCGGACGGGGCCTCCTCGGTCGTGAGGCGATACGTCGCCCCGGCGGACCACGACAACCACTATGTCGGCTACTCCACGTGGCGTGGCCTCATCCCGGAGACGGCGTTGGAGGCAGACTCCGCGTTGGTGCTCCTGGAGAAGTTCGCGTTCTTCAACAGCACTCGGGCTCACATGCTCGGTTACCTCGTCCCAGGCCCTGATGGGGAGACCGTCGTTGGACGACGCCGATACAACTGGGTCTGGTACCGTCCCATCTCCCCGGCGCATCTGCGGCAGATCATGGTCGCCTCCGGCCGGCCTGAGGCGAGCCTGTCGACCGCTCCAGGAGACCTGCCCGGCGACCTGCGAACACTGCTCGTCCGCGACGCGAACGACGAACTTCCGGCGCCCTTCGCAAACGCTGTCGTGGCGGAACCTGAACCATTCCTTCAGGCGATCACCGACTACGTCGCCCCGCGGTTCGCCCGCGGTCGCGTCGTTGTTCTCGGCGATGCCGCCTGCGTTGTCCGCCCACACACAGCGATGGGGGCGTCGAAAGCGGCCGGCGACGCGATGGCGCTCAGCGACGCGTTGCGCACGCACATTCCCGAGGTGGCGTTGTCGGTGTACGACGTGGCTCGCACCGCGGAAGCACGGTCCATCGCCGAGTACGGCCGGCGTCTCGGCGCATCTCTACCGTTCTCGCGACCGTGACCGACCAGTCCCGTTCAACCAATCAGCGAAGGAGACTGCGATGACCGCAGAGCTTGTCCCGGAACTGCCCGACCTGCACGTCCGCGACCAGGACCGAGACGACCTATTCCGCGCCATCGAGTACACGGTCGGGATGGCCGTCGGCGTTCCCTCACTGGATGACGCGGAGCAGAAAGTGGAGCTCATCCGGGAACTCGAGAAAGTGTTCAGCGAGCATTTCCGTGGACCCCACGGCGAGGTTCGCTACGCCGACGCATACCGGTATCTGGCGGTCGCGAACGGGTTGTTCACCCGGGCGTCCATCCGGACGGCGCGAGCGAAACCCGGGCTGTCGGAGGCGGACATCATGATGGCGGCGGGGCTGGACCTCGGCATGCGCTTCCAGTCGTTCTGACCGGCCGCCACAGTCGAGTCAAACGCCCGTGTCGTGCCCCGCCACGGTTCCGGTGTGATCGAAAGACGGCGAGCAGCCCGTTCGCTTCGATAAGGGAGAGACCCATGACACCTGAAGAATCAACGGCCCCGCATCACGAGACACCGGTCCTCGGCAACCCCGACCTTCCGCAGGAAGGGCTGCCCAACGTCGCAGACGACCCGAGCAGCCTCGTCATGACCGGGCCTCGGAACCCGGTGCTCGAGAGCCAGTTCCCGAATCAGATGAACGCGCCGGCCACGGACATCAGCACTCAGCCGTTCTTCTGGTCATCGTTCAACATCTCCCCGAGGCGTGTGCAACGCGGCGGCTGGGCACGTGAGGTCACCCAGGCGGACTTCAACATCTCCGACGAGATCTCCGGCGTCAACATGTACTTGGAGCCCGGCGGAATCCGGGAGCTCCACTGGCATCAGACCGCGGAATGGGCCATCATGACCCGCGGAAGCTGCCGCATCACCACTCTCAGCCGCGACGGACGTCCCAGCGTCGACGACGTCAACGAAGGCGACCTCTGGTATTTTCCGCCGGGCCTTCCCCATTCGCTGCAGGGTCTCGGCCCCAGCGGCGCGGAGTTCGTCCTCGCATTCGACAACGGCGCGCAGTCGGAAAGCAACACGCTGCTGCTGAGCGACTGGTTCGCGCACACCCCGCCGGACGTGCTCGCGAAGAACTTCGGGGTCGCCCAGGAGGTGTTCAAGGACATTCCGCTGCACAACCTGTGGATCTTCCCCGGAGACGTTCCCGGCGACCTCGAGGCCGACCGCGCGTCAGCCGGTGTGCAGCCCGACACGGAGGCGGTGATCTTCCGACTGTCGCAGTCCGCTCCGGCGCGGAAGAACAGCGGAGGCAGCATCCAGATCGCCGACAGCACCAACTTCCCGGCGTCGAAAACGGTCGCAGCAGCTCTCACGATCCTGGAACCCGGGTCGATGCGCGAACTTCACTGGCACCCGAACGCCGACGAATGGCAGTACTTCCTCAAGGGGTCCGGCCGCATGACCGTGTTCAACACGGGCCCGCACGCCAACACGACCGACTTCCACGCCGGAGACGTCGGCCTCGTCAAGAGGAACCTCGGCCACTACGTCGAGAACACCGGCGACGAACAGCTGATCTACATCGAGACGTTCAAGAGCGACCGGTACGAGGAAGTGTCACTGGCGAACTGGCTGGCGCACGTCCCGCCGGCGCTGGTGTCGCAGCATCTGAACATCCCGGAGGACGTCCTGGCGACGTTCCCCCGCGAGACTCAGGGCATCACGCCTCTGCGCAAGTAGTCGCCCGGCACAACACGACCAGAAGTGGTGCCGGGGTGAAGTCACTCGGCACCACTTCTGTCTTTTCGCTCAGTGACGACGGCAAACGTCGGTCCGGCGTGGTGTCTGTCGCGCGTCAGAACCCGTTGTCGAGGACAGCCCGAGCAGCGTCTTCGAGGTCGGTGAGTGTTGCGGCGGACAGGTCGATGTCGCCGACGCCCGCGAACCGTTCGAGGATGTCGTGGTGGTGGGCGCGGATCCGGTCGAGGAGCCCGGCGGCAGCGTTTGCTTTTCCGGTGCCGTGACCGAGGATGACGAAGTCCAGGTGTCCGCTGGCTCGAATGTCTGCGGCGACGGTGTCGAAGAACGCGTTCTCCTCTTGGGCATCGTCACGTCCCGTGTGCCGTTCGACGGTGCGCAGGTGTCGTGACCGGTCGTCGCTGTCGGTGAGGTCGTGTTCGGTGGAGACGGTCGCTGCCTGGTCGAGATCGAAGGTCACCAGTCGTGCGCGTTCGTCGTCGATGGCGACGACGAGGAGATGGACGGGCATGCCGGGGGCGTCGGCGGTGCGGATGAAGTGCCGGGCTTGTTCGATGTCGTCGAGGCTGAGCCGTCCGTCGTGACGTCGGTGGAATACGGTCCGGTGGCCGCCCATCGTGACGGCGACCCGGTCGCTGGTTTCTCGGTGGACCTCGTCAGCGATGTCTTCGAACAGGTCGATGACTTTGTCCCAACTGAGGTCTCGGGGGGCTTTCCCGCCGAGGAGCGCGTGGAAAGTTTTGCGGGTGCCGGCATTCACGATGGGGTCTCCGTTTCATCCTCGATGGATGGGGGAACCGTACCTACGTCGGCGCCCTTGCTGGGGCGCCTTCGGCGGGTTCGAGTCATCAAACACGACACCACCCGGCAATCCGTTGCGGGATGGCCGGGTGATGTCGATGGCGCAGCGCGTCGAATGACTCAGGTGGCGGCTCTAACTTTCTTTGTCGTGCCAGTCAGTTGCCTCGGTTGCAGGTTCTAGCCGACCGGTTCGGTGTCCTCCTCGGCGGTGTGCCCGGTCCATTCGTCGTCGCCGTCGATGTGTTCCGAGCGCTGGGCCCCGCGTGCCGCGGCTCTCTCGATGAGGGAGCCATGACCAAGGCAGACAGCCGATTCGGGTCATCCGACGCAGGCCTGTTGGGCGACGATCCCGGGACACTCGTGACGGGGATGGGCGGCACCGCCCACCCACTGTCGGCGCTTCCGCGCCGGTCGTTGCAGCCGAGGAAAGGAACCGCGATGGCGGATCTCATCATCTTGTCGTACCAGGACGAAGCGAAGGCGGAGGCCGCCTTCGAAGCGGTGCAGTCACTCGAACGCGACCTCATCATCGAACTGGCGGGCCTCGCGCTCGTCCACGTCGACGACAAGGGGAAGACGCGAGTGGAGATGCCCGACCAGGGCAACCGGGTGGGATTGGCGGCGGCCAGCGGGGCGGTCTTCGGCGCTCTCATCGGTCTGTTCTTCTTCGTTCCACTGGTGGGCCTGGTCGTCGGCGGTGCGATCGGGGCACTCGTCGCACGCCTGGACAAGACGGGCGTCAACGCGGCATTCCGCGACCGGGTGAAGTCCGAACTTGCCCGGGGACGTTCCGCCGTCGTCATCTACGCGACCAAGCTCACCCAGGACAAGTTCGCGGACGCGCTCGCACCGTTCGGCGGAACCGTCGTGCAGACGTCGTTGAGCGACGACGAGGAACGGGAGCTGGCGCACGATCTGACACCCGTGGCGTAAATCCGCGGGTCGCCTTCGTCCCCGATCCCCCGGTCGGAGATGCGGGCGGCCCGTGCCGTGGATCAGGGCAGAAGGTCGATATCGGCCGTCTCGGTGGCGCTGGTGAGTCGAGCGGAGGCGTAGGCGATGACGCCGGCACCTATGCTGCCAGGAGCTGCATACAGAGTCGTCAACGTCAGGTCCGGGTGACTCATGATCCGCAGGTCGTCGTATTCGAACTCGACCGCACCAAACGGCTGAATCATTTCCAGGCACGTTCCCGACGTGAACACGTGCACGTCGTGGCGAGCCCAGAGGAGCCGGAAGTCGACGCTGTGCATCGACAGTTCACCCACGATCTGCTGCAGGCGCAACGACTCGGGGTCCGCACGCATGCGGAGCACAGCGACCATCTCCGCGGCGCGTTCGGCCCAGTCGTCGTACATGCCCCGGCATTCGTCGGAGAACATGCGAACGAGGCGATTGCTACCGGTGGACATGGCCCCGGGCCCCAGCACCTCGGCCAGAGGGTTGGCGGCCACAACGTCCATGTTGTCGTCGATGACGAAAGCCGGCCGGTCCGCGGTGCGCCGAAGGAGTCGCTGAAGCTCGTCTTTCGTCGCCCGGGATCGAGGGTTCGATTCGGTGCGGTTGCTCGGCCGCGCCAAGCGATGGAGATAGTCGATGGCGGCAGGGTCGAGATCGAGCGCTCTCCCGAGGGAGTTCAGCACCTGCTCGGATGGCTGATGTGCGTGCCCCTGCTCGAGTCGGAGGTAATACTCCGGGCTGATGCCGGCCAACGCCGCCACCTCCTCGCGACGCAGTCCTTTCACGCGTCGATTCGGCTCTCGCAGCAAACCGATGTCTTCCGGCTGGACCAGGTCCCTTCGGGTTCGGAGGTAGTCGCCGAGCAGCGTCGACCGGCTGTTCATGACTGGACCCCGCCGGAGGTGGGATGAGCTGACGGTCGAGCCTCGCACGAGGGCAGGGGGATGGCGGGTGGTGTCATGCTGCCCTCACTTCCCTCGTCGTGTGGGTCCGAGTCGAGACGGATGTCGCATTGTCCGGGACCGGGCGCCCTGCCACGCTTATGTCATGTGCCCTCAGCCAATGACAGCGGACCAGGCTGGCGCGGCGCCATGCAGAAACAATGCAGAACTGCGACCGGCTCGATGACCACTCTCCCCCTCGGAGCGCAACTCCGACAGCTCCGACTGCTCGCGGACCTGACCCTCGAAGGCCTCTCGGAGCGGTCCGGAGTCAGCGCGCGAACGCTGAGCGACATCGAACGGGGCATCAGCAGCATCCCCCAGCGCCGAACACTACAGATGATCGCCGCCGCTCTCGACCTCACGCCGGCGGACCGGGAAGACTTCTTAGGCGCCGCGAAGGCCCAACGACTTGCCCAGCCCGCCAGTACCCGGGTGACCGCCCTGTCACCGCATCGCGTCGCTGACTTCACAGGCCGCGATGACGAAATCGCGGAGGTCACTGCGTTCCTCAACGACGACACGACGTCGGGCGCGAAAGTCGTCGTCGTCAGCGGCCCTCCCGGGATGGGTAAAACCAGCATCGCCGTCGAGGCGCTGAGCCGATTCAACCAGGACGGCGACCGCATCGTGTTCGTCGACCTCGACGGGTTCAACGCGTACCCGCTGGCCCCGGTCCAGGTCCTCCGCGCGCTCCTGCGACAGATCCCAGACATCGCGGAGAAGGTGCCGGCGAACCTCGACGCCGCCAGTCAGATGTGGGCGGCGGCCACCACCGAATACGCCCCTATCGTCGTGCTGGACAACGCGGGCAGCGAAGCGCAAGTCCGCACCGTCCTGTCCTGCACCACGGCCGGATCCGTCGTCGTCACCTCACGGAGGGTGCTCGCCGGCTTGGAAGGGCCGCACAGAGTGTGGGTCGGCCCCCTGGCCGACACCGACAGCACGCGGCTCCTGGCCCGGCTCATCCCCGAACGACAGCGCATCGACACGGACTTGTCAGAACTGGCCATGCTCTGCGATCGGGTGCCTCTGGCGTTGCGCATCGCGGGAAACCGGATCGCCAGCCGCCCCGCGTGGACGGCGGAGGACTTCATCGACCGGATGGCGCAGGCGGAGGATCGGCTTCGACTTCTCGTCGCCGGAGATCTTGCGGTGGAATCCGCCATCGACCTCTCCTACAGCGACCTCGACGACGGCCTTGCAACACTGTTCCGCAGCATCTCCATCATCGACGGCGCCACCTTCGACGCCCGCATCGCAGCCGCGACCCTCGACGCCGATGTTCTGGAAACCGAAGCGGGTCTCGATCAGCTCACCGACTTAGGGCTGCTCGATGCGCGAGGAAACGTCCGCTACCGCATGCACGACCTGACTCGATTGTTCGCCTCTCAGCGGCTGCTCGCAGTCGAGGGCGAATCGGGCGTGCGACGCCGTCGAGAGGCGCTGCACCGATGGTTCCTCACCAGCCTCGAACGGGCCGGCGCTTGGTTCGAAACAGACCGCCGCCCGGACAGACCAGCGGATGAGGGGCTCACTTTTCCCGACGCTGACACGGCAGGGGCGTGGATCAAACTCGAGGTCGCGCACTGGTGGCCGGCCATGCAATCGATTGCCGCCGCCGGTGACGCCGGACGCATCGTCGACACCGCCGACGCGCTGCACTGGTTCTCCGACCTCTGGGTCGAATGGGGGCGGTGGCACGAATTCTTTTCTCTCGCCGCCCGCTCCGCCCACGACCTGGGCAACTCGGCCCTCGAAGCCGAACAGCTCGGCTACGTGGCGTGGGCGGAGATCGTCGAGCGCCGTGACCACGACGCCGCCATCGACACCGGGCGCCGGGCCGCCGACCTTGCCCGAGACGCGAAGGGGGATAAGCAGCTCGGATGGGCACTGTTCTACGTCGCCTGGGCGGCCAGCCATAAGGAACGCCTCGACGAAAGCTATGCCGCGGCATCGGCCTCGCTTGTCGCGTTCGAACGAGCATCCGAACTGGACGGCGTTTCTCAGGCACTCCTCGTCCTCAGCAAGGTGCAGTCGCAACGCGGGCAGCACGCTCGAGGCCTCGCGGAATACGGGGAATTGTTGACCCGGATCCGAGATCACGGTGAACGGGCACACACGGTGGCCAGTCGCGTGGCGCAGGCGAGCATCCTCGATCAGATGTCATCCAACCTGCAAGCCCTAGGCCGCTTCGAGGAAGCTCTCGATGCCGCCCAGCAGAGCCTCGACCTCGCCCACGATCTGGACTCGGTGCTGCGCATCGCGGGCGCACTGAGTAGACGAGCGAGTGCCTACGTCGGGCTCGGGGAGACCGCGGCGGCGCGACGAGACATCGCCGAGGCGCTCGAGCGCATCGGCACGTCCGGCGAAGACGCCTATCTGAACAAGCTTCGAGGAGATCTCCTCACCCTCGACGCGGGGTTGTCGGAGGCAGCGAACTCCAGGCCGCATGGAGTCAAATGACGCTCCTGCCACAGCGAACGGTCTCGTAGCGTCCTGGCATGGAATCCGCACCCGGCAACAAGAGCTCGCACGACGTTGACGACGACTCGGAAGACGCAGCCATCGAGTCCGCGGCAGCCGACCTGGTGTCCGCCGAGGAGGACCTGATCTCGGACTGACGCCGGCTCCGCCCGGAGCCTTACCGCCACGGCTCCAGCAGGGCGGCCGTGTCATCCCACAGGCGTTCCTGAAGCGCCTCGTCGCCAGCCGGCCAGGCGGGGACAAGAGGCTCCGCATGACGCACACCGATGTACGCGCCGGTGACGCCGTCGAACTCCGAGCTGGTAGCCACCCGGTGGATGAGGTGCGCGCCTCGCGCGGGGTCGCCGATCCGCAAAGCCTTCAGCACTCGCTCCAGAGGGGCGGCGAACGACAGCTCGCGGCCGAGCCCCGTGACATTGAATCCCGGGTCGAGGCAGTTCGCGGTCATTCCCGCGGCCGCGGTTCGGCGCGCCAGTTCCATGGTGAACATGATGTCGAGCAGCTTCGTCTTCCCATACAGCGCCGACGACTGCCGGCCGGTGAACGGCCTGGTGTCAGTGAGGTCTGACGGGAGCCCAAGCGTGCCGTGACGGCGGGATGCTTCCGACGCCACGTTCACCACCCGACCCCCGCTGGCACGGCTGAGAGCTGGCATCACCTTCTCGGTCAGCAGCCACGGTGCCAGGTAGTTGACCGCCATCATCTCGGGCAATCCCTCGACGGTGCCGCGCGGGGCGAAGGCATGAAGGCCGGCGTTGTTGATCAGGACGTCGACACGGTCGACGGCTGCCGCGATGTCCGTGCCGAGCCGCGAGACGTCAGCCATCAGGCTCAGGTCGGCGACGAACACGTCGACCGCAGAACGAGTGGCGAGACGGTGAAGCTCCTGCCGCAAGTCGTCACCACGGCGTTCATCCCGGACAGGTAAGACGAGGTGCACGCCATCGACTGCGAGCCGCCGGGCCACGATTCGCCCGAGACCGCTGGTCGCCCCCGTCAACACGACGATCATCAGATCCTTCACAAGCACAAACTCCTTGCCCTGACGCCACACGCCATGTAGTTGGTTTTTACCAACCATAGGCGGATAGTTGGCATTTACCAACTATACAAGTAGGGTGGGCACCGTGAGCGCGTCCCAACCGACAACACCGCCCGACCCGCGGCTCGCTCTGGGTGAAGAACTGAGCGCCCTCGTCGCCGCCTCACGAGCCCTTACCGAGCGGTCAGCGGCACGGTTCCACCCGGCCTTGCGTCCGGCGGCTTTTCATCTCGCGCGGTGGCTATTCGATTTCGGCCCGGCCAAACCGAGCGTGTTGGCCGCGGAGGTGGCCATGGACCGTGGTTCGACGAGCAACCTGATACGGCAGATGAAAGACCACGGCCTGATCGACACGACAACGGACCCGACGGACCGGCGCAGCACCATCGTCTCCCTCACGGAACGCGGACGCACGCAGGTCTCCGCGGCACTGGACCTTCGAGGTTCCGAGTTCTACCAACGGGTCGCCGACTGGCCCGCCGACGACATCTCTGCCCTGGCCGCCCTACTGCACCGGTTCAACCGGCCCGAGACCGCAGCAGGCCGCTGACACCCGAAGCGGCATCAGCTCCCACCATCGACGTGCGCCGCGAAATGCAGTCATCCGTCCTATCTGCCGGACCCGGAACCCTGTCAGCATGAAACGACGAGACGAAGGGAATCCATGATGTCCACGAAGTACTCGAAATCGCCCGACGCGATCTCCAAACTCACCACCCGCCAGTATCAGGTCACGCAGGAAGCAGCCACCGAGCCGGCTTTCGCCAACGAATTCTGGGACAACGACGAGGCGGGCATCTACGTCGACATCGTCTCCGGCGAGCCGCTGTTCGTGTCCACCAGGAAGTTCGACAGCGCCTGCGGGTGGCCGAGTTTCACCAAGCCGGTGGACCCGGAGAACATCGTGCTGAAAGAAGACAACAGCTTCGGCATGCGACGCACCGAAGTCCGATCCGCCCACGGCGACAGCCACCTCGGCCACCTCTTCGACGATGGCCCCACGTCCGAAGGCGGCCTCCGGTACTGCATCAACTCGGCCGCGTTGCGCTTCATCCCGTTCGCCGACATGGCAGCACAGGGCTACGGCGAGTACCTCGCCCTCTTCGACGACGCATTCCGCGCCACCGCGAAGGAGACAAGCAAATGACCACCGAAATCGCGATCCTCGCCGGCGGATGCTTCTGGGGAGCGCAGGACCTCCTTCGCCGCCGCCCCGGAATCATCTCCACCCGCGTCGGATACACGGGCGGAGACGTCCCCAACGCCACCTACCGCAACCACGGCGACCACGCCGAAGCCGTCGAGGTGACGTTCGACCCAGAGGTCATCACGTACCGCGAAATCCTCGAATTCTTCTTCCAGATCCACGACCCCACCACCCTCGACAGGCAGGGCAACGACATCGGCCGCAGCTACCGTTCGGCCGTGTTCTACACGAACGACGAACAGCGCCGAATCGCCATCGACACGATCGCGGACGTGGAAGCGTCCGGCCTGTGGCCTGGCGAGGTCGTCACGGAGGTCACCGCCGCCGGCCCGTTCTGGGAAGCGGAGGAAGAGCACCAGGACTACCTCATCAAGAACCCGTTCGGGTACACCTGCCATTACGTTCGACCGAACTGGCGCCTCCCCGTGCGGGAAGATCACCCCGTCAGCTGAACCACGGAATCGCCGAACGGTCGGACCATGGCGGCAGCCCGTGCCGGCGGGGTCGGTGAGGAAAGTCGGCGTTCACCGAAACGGGACCTGCCTGTAACGTGACCGTATGGCCCGAGCCCGCCAGTTCGACGAGCGACGCCTCCTGGACGCCGCCCAAGAGGTGTTCTGGGTGCGCGGCTACGAGCGAACCTCCATCGAGGTGATCGCGTCCAGCTCCGGGGTGGGCAACGGCAGCATCTACGCCGCGTACGGCAACAAGCTGACGTTGTTTCTCGCCGTCTTCGCTCGTTACTGCGACGGTCGGGCTGCGCTCGTCGATGAGATTATCCGCACGCACGTGGGCGACTTCGAATCGGCCGTCGGGAACTACTTCTCGGCCATCATCGCCGATTGCTCATCACACCCGGACAGACGCGGCTGCCTGATGATCAACTCCCTCGCCGAACTCGGCCCGCGCATCGAGGAAGTTCGACGCATCGGAGCTCACACCATCAACAAGATGGAAGCCTCCATGGCCCGCCGGATCCGTCAAGCCGTCGACGAGGAGCGGTACGCCATCTCACCGGAGGCCGTGGCTCCGCTCGCGTCTCACATCGTGTTGGTGTCGCAGGCGCTCATCGAGATGAGCCATCTGTCCGCCTCGGACGCCCAACTGCGAGCGATCGCCGACACGTCAACCCGGCTCACCACGGCCCGCATCGCCTGATCTCGCCAGCCCGGTCGGGGATGTCCCGATTAGTACTCGAACTCCGTTCGTCAGGCCGGGACGGCCCTAGGGTTGCTCGAAAACGAGCGGAGAGAACGTGTCGACATTCACCTATCACGGCGCCAAAGACATCGACCGGGCCATCGGCTTCCTGGTGACGTTAGACCGGAACCAGCAGGATGCCCTCGCTGTCCTGCAGATCGACGGCGCCCTCGACGAGCTGCAGACCGAGTACCAGAAGGCTCTGGCCGACGCCGCCTATCGGCCGTCCGACGACTTCACTGGCAGGCTCAGCGGATACCTCGAGATGGCCGACGACGCGGCCGGTCCCGGCGCCTGACTCCGAGAGTCGAGACACGATGTGGCCTCTCCGACACGGTCATCGTCGTATCGCCGCGATACCTGCCCGGCTCAGCTGCAGAGCTGTCACGCCCGGCAAATACGCGCGGGTCAAAGCGACAGCGATTCCGGGAAGATCCGCCGCGTCGCGGTAGACGAGGAACAGCGGCGCACCAACCGGGTTGAACTTTCGTTTGAACGACTCCAGGGAGCCGGTCGCATACACCGGTTGCAAGACCCTCGCCAACAGGTCGAGGACCGTCCGCTCAGGCTTCTCGACGTCGGCACCGCCGGGCGCCAGCGGCGCGGCCGATAAGGACACGAACTCCGCTCCGGAATCGTGAAAGAACCGTGCAGAAGCCGCGATGAGAAACTCCATCACCCCGGGCATGGCTCCGTCACGGCGTCGCATGACATCCAGCGTCCATCCGCGGATGGAACCGCCCTCCCCGTAGACGGGCAGCCAGCTGAGGACAGCCTGCACGATCTCCGCGGCATCGACAGCCAACGCCACCTGAACGTGCCGGTCAAGGGCTTGCGCGACGCCGCCGAGAGTGAACGCCATCTCCGGCAGCTCCTTATCGCCGACCCACCCATCGGAGATGGACCGAACCTGCTCGAGAACGTCGACCGGCTCGTCTTCAAGGGTCACCATGCGAAGGGTCACACGTTCCCGTCCAGCCCTGTTGACGGCGCTGCGAATCGGCTGCCATTTCTTTCCCGTGAAGGCGACATCGTCCAGGTCGACGACCTCATCCTCTGCGATACGAAGCGACGCCCATCCCTGCGGAGCGCTGTGCCGTGTCGCCTCACTCGCGGCGAAGAAGCACGGCGTGAGGCCCAGACGCCGGGCCTGCCGATCAATGTCTTCCATCACCGACTCTGCGCCGGCGACCGGGCCGATAGGGTCCCCCAAGATCAGCGCCACGGGCCTGTGGCGTTGAAACCCGATGATGGATTCACGGACGCGGAGATACTCCATGTGCGGCCACGTGATCATCCAAGACAGTGACTCGCCGCCCCATTGCTGAAGTGCTCGCACTGCGTCGTCGCGACCGACGGCGACTTCTCGACCAACTTTCCGCCGAGTGACAGCGAACGCGTCCCGAGAGAAGACCAGCAGTACGGTGGCCACCAACCACAATCCCGCGTAGGCGGTCGGCAGCCGAATGATCGTCGCAATCGCTTCGTCACTCGTGAAGGCGAGAGAACTGACCCCGACGGCGACATTGCACACCCCGAGCGGCACCATGATCCGCCACGCTGCTCGTTGTCCTCGGTGAAGGGGAAAAGTCAGCAGACCGGCGACGGCGATGTCGACACCGACGAAGATCCACGTGCCGAGCCCGTCGAAAGACACCTCGAACGGACCGACTTCTGGGCCGATGGCTGTCAGCAACGGCACGGCGGCGAGCATCAGCGCTCCGGCGAATGCGAACAGCCGACGTTCGTGAAGAGAGCCAACCGCCAGACCTGGTCTCTTCAGGAACACGAACGCGCCGGCGACGGCAACGAAATGCTCGACGTCGGCGACCGTCCCGCTGAACAGCAGGAACACGGTCACGATGGCGCCGACCGCGGTGAGGCCGCGCAGACGCCAGGGCTGCGGAGCACGCCAGAAGACTCCGACAAGGACGGCGAGGTAACCCGCCGACGGTCCAACGTCCAGATCGCCGGCAACTGCGCGGGGCCAAACCCACCCGGTGCCGGCTAGCGCCGTCAGCAGCGCCGCCGTGATGAGCACCGCCCCGAGCTGACCAGCGGTGAAAACGATCACCGCCTTTCCTGTTCCCGCGCGTCGCTCATACGCCCATAACGCGGCAGGACAGATCAGTAGGAACAGCGAATAGTGCAACGGTTCGGCGGCGACGAGAGAGCCCGTGACCAACGTCCACCAGCGCCCTTCCGCGAAGTTCGGCGCCCCGTACGCAAGGCTCACGAAATCCGGTCGCGAGTCGATGGCGTGCCACAGTGCGCCGGTGACAACACCGATGGTCACGAACCCCACCGTGAAAGCCACGGTGAACGGGTACTCGGTGCAGGCGCTCCAGGCCCGTCTGGCCACGACAGCCCCGACCCGACGCCAAGGCACCGGGTCGCCGGCGGCTGTCGGCGTCTGGAGATCCTGCACGTGCGGGGAACGGAACCGGGCGACCGTCGCCGAGACGGCGACGGCGACGGCGACACCGAGCGCGATCCACGTCGCCCCGTGTATGCCTTCTCGGGCGGTTCGACCCGCGATGGTCACCGCGCCGAACACGACGGCCGTCCACACGGCCGATCCGACGATGCTCGCGGGGAGGAATGCTCGGTACGGTAGGCGCAACGCACCGGCCGTCGGGGCGACGAAGATCCTCAGCACGGGGAACCAGCGTCCAATGGCGACACCAGCCGTGCCGTACCGGTTCACGACCGTGCGGGCACGCTTCACGCCTGACGCAGGAATGAGTCGCGGGAATCGTTGCGATGCCTCGGCGATGATCCTGTCTCCGAACTTGCGTCCGGTGACGTATCCGGCTGTGTCTCCGACGACGCCTCCGGCGGCGGCCGTCCCGGCGATGAGCCATCCGGACGTGTCCGTGTGATGCCTCACTGCCAGCGCGGTGACGAGAAGCGACTGTCCCGGGAGCGGCAGCCCGAGGTTCTCGGCCGCGACGCCGACGAACACGATGACGACATACAGCACGGCGGCTACTGCGCTGGCCATCGGCGATTCACTTGGTGTCGGGGGTGCTGCCGGCGCCGAGTGGTGAATGCTGCCGTGACTGGCGTCGTTGGGCCTCGAGGGCGTTGGCGAAGTCGGAGTCCCATTCGGCATCGATGGCGCTTCCGAGCCGCCGCGCTTCTTCCAAGGTCACGTCGCGGGGGAACCCGAATGTGTCGGACAGGTGGAAAATGTCCTGCCCGGACAGCGTCGTCCCTGTGTGCCTTTGCAATTCCCGGTATCCGGAATCCAACGTGTGGCGGAAGGCTTTCTCCTCCATGTCGAGAAGGTGGGTGATGGACTCTCGACGGGCGGCGAGCTGAGGATAGGTGTCGGCGTAGTTGCGGATGACTTCGTCGGTAAGACGGCTGAAGAAATGGTCGGTGACGTCGAGACGGCGGGCCGCTGCGATGGCGCGGCGGAGAAGCCTCCTCATCACGTAGCCCTGCTGCTTGTTGGAGGGGACTACTCCATCCGCGGCAAGGAACACGGCGCCCCGCACGTGGTCGACGATGATGCGCATCGTGGTCGGGTCGCTGTCGTAGGAGGTGCTGGCGATGGCTTCGACGGTGCGGATGAGAGGCGCGAGGACATCGATGCGGTAGATGTCGGGATCGTCCCGGACGGCCGCGGCGATGCGTTCCAGTCCGGCGCCGAAGTCGACGTCGCGGCGTTCGAGAGGGACGAACGACCCGTCGGCTTCGCGTCGGTACTGCATGAACACTTGGTTGCCGATTTCGAGGAAGCGGCCTCCGTCGCTTGCTGGGTGCGCTAGCCCGAAACGGCCGTCGTGGTGTTGCGGGCCGAAGTCGAAGAACACCTCGCTGTCCGGGCCGCACGGGTCGCCGGAGGGTGTGCCGGGGAGGGACCCTCCGCGGCTCCACCAGTTCTGGTCGGCGTCGTAGAAGAAGATCCGTTCCCCAGGAAGAATGCCTCGCCGGTCCCCGTCCTGCTGGCTGCCGATGACTGCGATGCGTGCTTCGACGCCCGCTTCCTCGAACACCTTCTGCCAGATGCTGGCGGCTTCGTCATCGCGGGCGATGCCCTGCTCTTTGTCGCCTTGGAAGCAGGTGACATACAGCCGGGCAGGGTCGAGCCCGATGATGTCGGTCAGGAAGTTGAAGAACTGCCGGATCTGCTGCTCTTTGAAGTAGGCGCCGAGGCTCCAATTCCCGAGCATCTCGAAGAATGTGGTGTGCCGGTTGTCGCCGACGTCGTCGATGTCCTGAGCTCGCAGGCACGGTTGCACGTCGGTCAGGCGAGTTCCGTCGGGGTGAGGACGTCCCAGTAAGAACGACAGCAGGCTCTGCATGCCACTACTGGTGAACAATGTCGTGGTGTCGTCCGGAACAAGGCTCGCGGGTCGGATACGTACGTGACCGCGCTCGAGCATGAACTGCAGGTAGGCGCGGCGGATGTCATCCACGTTCATGAGTGCTCTCGCTTTCGGGTGGGGCATCGCTCCCGCTCTGGCGGAGAACAGTGTCGAGCTGGGTTCGGAGCCGGTCGATCTCGTGCAGCAGCGCTTCCGTCATCCAGGCGGGAAGAACCGTCCCGTAGGGGTCCGCTCCGCGACACGCTGCCCGGATTTGCCGCTCTCGGTCGCCCGTGAGTGTGTTTGCGTTGTAGAGCCGGAGCTGCCGGTCCCGTCGGAGCCCGTGCTCGTCGGGCAGGAACGGCTGCGCGGTGGGGTCGGTCACGGGACGATGGAATCGATGTAACCGCCGTCGACGCGGACGGCGGCGCCGGTGGTCGCGGAAGCGACTGGGGATGCTAGGTAGACCACCATGTTGGCGATCTCTTCCGGTTCGATGAGCCGCTGCAGCAGGCTTTGCGGCCGGTACTTGAGCATGAACTGCCGCTCCGCTTCCTCCCAGCTCAACGACCGGGGGACGAGTTCGTAGACGAAGTCCTCGACGCCGTCTGTGTGCGTCGGGCCGGCGAGGACGGAGTTGACTGTGACGCCGGTGCCGGCGGCTGCCTTCGCGAAGCCGCGGCTGACCGCGAGTAGGGCGGTCTTGCTCATGCCGTAGTGGATCATCTCGGCGGGGGTGACGACGGCGGAGTCGCTGGCGATGTTGAGGATGCGCCCCCAGCCTTTGGTCATCATCGCCGGGAGGTACAGGCGTGTGAGTCGGACGGCGGAGAGGACGTTGGTGTCGAAGTAGCGTTTCCACTCGGCGTCGTCGATGGAGAGCGGGTCGGCGGATCCGAAGATGCCGAGGTTGTTGATGAGGATGTCGAAGTCGGGAAGCAACTCGGCGACCGCAGTGGCCTGCTGCTGGTCGGCCATGTTCCCGGGTACCGGGACGAAACGCGCCAACGGTGCTTTCGCTTGCAGCCAGGCGATGGATTCGTCCACTCGTTCAGCGGTGCGGCCGTTGATACCCACTTCCGCTCCTGCCCTGGCCAGACCCAGGGCGATGGCGGCCCCGATGCCCTGGGTTGACCCGGTGACGAGCGCAGATTTACCGGAGAGGTCGATGAGCATGGTTGCCTTTCAAAGGTCCGACGGGTTCGGCGTCGCCGCCTCGTCGGAGGGGCTGGTGGTCTGGGTGGCGTTGAGGGCGGCGCAGAGGGTCTCGATGAGTTGGAGCTGCTGCTGATTCATGTCGAGGAGCCGTTCGATGTCGGTTTTTGCCGCTTCGTTTGTTTCATAGTCGCTTTGCGCGAGGGTGGCGGCGATGGCGTCTTGCCTGCGGGCGGAGATGAGCAGGATGGCGCCTTGCAGCCCGGCGAGCATGCTGAGGAGCAGGTTCAAGAGGATGAATGGGTAGGGGTCCCATGCTCCACGGACACTGTTCGCGCCGGCCCATACCAGCATGAAGAGGATGAACGCTCCGACGAACGGTCAACTGCCCATGGCGTTGCGGAGAACGTCAGCGGCGCGGTCGCCTGGTTTCAACCGTTCTTGGGCGCGTTGGTGCCAGTTCTTCGCGTGGACGATGCGGGCGCTGTGAAGGCGAGGCATCCGCCCTGAGCGGGATGCGTTCGCGGCCTGCCCGCGGCCGCTCACAGGCCGGCGTCCGGGGAGGTGAACGTGTCGAAGTTGGTTCGGGTGAACTCGATGACCACGGGTTCCGTAGGCGGTAGCTCGAGGTCGTCGGGGCGGATGCGGTGCCCGGGGGCGTCGTGCAGGATGTCGCGATTCATGTTTCCTGTCCCATTCGATTGGCGTTAGTGGGTCCACCACGCCGTGTCGGGGTCGTCCCACGTCGCTTCGGCGGCGTGGAGCCGTTCGGCGCGGCGGTAGTGCCGGAGCACGAGGATGAGGATGAGGACGCCGATGATGGCGTCGACGGCGAGACCGATGATGTAGAAGACGGTGGCGAGGGTGTTGACGGCGTCTGCTGTGCCTTGCGGCAGGAAGCCGTGCTCGAGGACGGCGGTGGCGTTCCCGGTGAGGAACAACGCCAGGTAGGAGGCGAGTTCCGATGTCGAGTCCCAGAGGGCGTGCAGGAGGGCGATGGTGGCGTAGGCGGCGAGGATCAGGAAAGACCACCGGAATCGGGGGCGCTGCTTGGCGAGGCCGAAGACGACGGCTCCGAGCAGTCCCGTCCACAGCACGTGTCCGACCGGCGACAGGATGGCCCGCAGGACTTCGGTGTGGAGAAGAGAGACGAGGTCGATGCCCTGCGATGTGATGGCGGCGTTGAACGCGTAGCCGGCGGATTCGAAGGCGGCGAACCCGGCCCCGATGGTGGCGCCGAGCAGCGCTCCCTGAGTGGCGGTTTTGGGGACGACTCGCCAGCCGACGATGACGACGATGGCGCCTTTGACGAACTCTTCGATGAAGCCGACGACGACGAACATCCACACGGACTGGTGCAGATTCGATTCGAGCAGTGATGCGCCGAGGACGCCGCAGATCCCGCCGACGAAGAATGCGAGGACCAGCTGCAGGGTGCTGACGGAGCCTTTCACGCGTTCTACAGCGAATAGGACGACGGCGAAGGGAACGAGGAAGCTGCCGAGGAGGATCAACGTCGGGATGAGGTTGACGTTTCGGGTGACTGCGGTCACGACGATGGTGATCGCCCAGAGGATGAACCCGGCGATGAGGGTCTTCCACCACCAGCCGTGACGGTGATGGCGATGGGGGTGCAGTTTCTGTTCGGCGGCCGCGAGTTCCGTCGCCATGTCGTCCTCCTTGTGTGTGATGGCCGGTGGGCTTCAATCCTTGAAGGTGTCGACGTTTGGCGAATGAGTAGGCTGACTCGCTTTCGCGCGGACCTGTCCGGGAGCCCGGCCGACAGGTGAGGTCAAGTGACTGTTCTCGGAGGTCAATTGATCCGCGACAGTGTGGCCATGACGGTATTCAGGGTGTTTCTCGTGGTGGTCGGCGGCTTTGTCGGTACCGGGGCTCGTGCGGCTGGCGAGATGCTTGCGCCAGGACGAGATGGTTTCCCGGTCGGCTTGGTCGCGATCAATGTCGTCGGCGCGTTCGTCCTGGGTGCGGTGTCGGCTGTTGCGTCACGGGCCGGCGTCGGCCGGGGGATGAAGGACGTGTTGAACGTCGGCATCGGAGTCGGCGTCCTGGGCGGGTTCACGTCGTACAGCACGATGGCGCTGGCCGGAACGATCCTGTTCAGCCGTGGCGCTTTCGTGCTCGCGATCGCCGTGTCGTTCGCTTTGGTTTCGGCGGGTGTTCTGGCCGCGTGGGCCGGGCATCGTCTGTTCTCGCCGCGCATCAAGCCCGCACCGGAGCCGGCGTCTGTTCCCGAGGGGGTCGCTTCGTGAACGTGACGGTTTTCATCTTGACCTGCGCGGCTGGAGGCGGTGGCGCCTTGGTCCGGTACGCCGTCGGCAGGTGGGCTTCGAAGAGCCCTCACGTGTGGCCGTGGCCGACGGCGGTGATCAATGCCACAGGTTCCTTTCTTCTTGGTGTCGTGACGACGTTCCCGTTCGCGGCTCCCGGATCGGCGCAGTGGGTCATGGTGCTGGGAACGGGCGCGCTCGGCGGCTACACCACGTTCAGCACCGCAAGCGTTGAAGCGTTGTCCCTGGCCCGGCAGGGCCGCTGGTTTCTCGCAGCGGCGACCGTGTGGGGCGTGCTCGTGACGTGCTTGATCGGGGCTTCCGCAGGCCTCGCAGTCGGCGCTCACCTTTGACAGGCTGTCGAGTCTCTTCGGCGGTCGGCATCCGGTTCGCGACCGGAATGAACGCACCGGTGGATGAACATGGAGGCCAAACGACTCTGTCGTGCGGAGGGAGGGCGCCCCACCCTTGGTCCATGACATCAGCGAACACTTCACCCGGGCCGGCAATGACCAGCGAGGCGACGCCGCGGGCGAGGGTGCACTTGGCGTTGGTTCTTCTTGCTCTCGCATCCGGCGCCACGGACGCGTTCGCGTTCCTTCTCCTGGGCGGGATTTTTACCGCGAACATGACAGGGAATCTCGTCCTCGCGGGACTGTTCTCCCGGCCGGACTGGCTGTCGACGTTGGCGGGCGCGGTGACCGCTGTGGTCTGCTTCGCCGGGTCGAGCTTTGTGGGTTTCTGGGTGATACGACCAACCGCGAACGCGGATTCGTCTTTGGCGACCCTTCGGCTGTTAGGGGTCGCCGTGGTTGCAGCGGGCCTGCAACTCGTGATCGTGGCCGAGTGGTTGGTGTGGGAGGGACACACGACGCTGCCGCTTCAGTGCGCGTTCATCGGCTGTTCCGCAGCGGCGCTCGGACTTCAGACGGTCCTGGCGAAGAAGATCTCCGGGGCGGCGGGGCTGACGACGACGTTCGTCACGGGAACGTTGACCAGCGTCATGGAGGAGCTCGCCGACCGGAAACGAGGGTCGAAAGCCATCCAGGTGGTGATCGTGCTGTCGCTCTCCGCCGGCGCATTCGCCGGAACGGCGCTGTCCTCATCCGTTCCTGTCATTGCGCCGGTGCTGCCGTTCGTGCTCGTCGCAGCGGCCGTCATTCTGGTGGTGTCGTCCCGGGCGTCGCTCGAGTCGATGACCGCGAAACGGTGACGCCGACACCTAGAGCCGCCACGCAGGCTGCCGCACCGAGGCCGACTGCGAGCCGCGGGCTGACACCGCCGACGGCACCGATGATGCTCGCACCGATTGGGGTTGTTCCGAGGAACGCCGTCGACCACAGCGCAGTGACACGACCTCTCATCTCCGGTCGAGCGGCCAGCTGAATGGTGCTGTTCCCGGTGGTGAGGAACGTGATGCTGGCAAGACCGACGACGAACATCAGTCCGACGGCCAACCACAGGACCGGGGCAACAGCGACCGCGGCCAGGCCTGCGGCGTACAAGACGCAGGCGCGGATGAGGCGCGCGACTCCGGTCTGCGGGCGGCGCATGCAGTACAAGCCTCCCGCAACGGATCCGGCTCCGAACGCTCCGATCAGCCAGCTGTACGCCAACGGCGAGGCGCCGTCGAGGGTTCGGGCCAGCAGGAGGAGGCTCACCTCGAACTCATACGTGAACGTGCCGATGAACGCCATCATCAGGACAGGTCCGATGATCGTCGGCACGGTGAGTGCGTAACGAACTCCCGCGGTGAACTGCCCCCTCGTTCGTGGCACCGGGACGGTCGGGGCGAGCTGAGCACGGTCGAGAAGTGTGAGGGCGATGATGACCGCTCCGAAACTTGCCGCGTTGATGTAGAAGCACCAGCCGATACCGGCTGTTGCCACGAGAACTGCGGCGAGCAGCGGTCCGAGAGCCCGGCCGACATTGACGAAGGTGCTGTTGATGGTCACCGCATTGCGAATCAGGTCGCGGCCGACGATCTCGGGGATGAAAGCCTGCCGGGCCGGATTATCGAGAGCTGACAGGCAGCCGAAAGCGACCGCAATAGTGAACACCGCGGGGAGGTTCGCCCGGCCGGCGAAAGCCAATGTGCCCATGACGACCGACAGTCCGGCCAGGCCCGTCTGCGTGACCAGCAGGACGCGACGCTTCGAGGACCGGTCCACAATGAGCCCGGCATACGGGGTCAAAAGCAGGACCGGCACGTACCGGGCGGCGGTGACGAGACCGAGGAGAAACCCGGAGTTGGTCAGGTGCAGGACGAGCAGGGCAAGGGCAACGGTTTCCGTCCACGTCCCGATCAGGCTGACGGCCTGGCCGATGGCGAACTTCCGGAAGTTGGGGACGGCGAAGGCGGCGAACGAGATGCCCGCAACCGTCCCCGCGTGGCTCCTTTCCGGGTCAGGAGCCACTGCTGCCAGGGCTTGACGCCCCGCCGGTCGTGTACGCCACGGCTCCGGCTCCGGCGAGCTTGCCTCCGTCGACGATGAGGTACTCCTCCCGAATCGGGGTCCCCGCGAACCAGTCTTCGAGGATCTCCCGCGTGCCGGCCGCGTAACGTGCCTGCGCCGAGAGGGATGACCCCGACATGTGAGGCGTCATCCCCTCATGGGGCATCGTCCTCCACGGGTGGTCGACCGCGGGCGGTTGCGGATACCAGACGTCGCCGGCGTAACCCGCGAGCTGACCGGACCGAAGAGCGCGAACGACGGCGTCGCGCTCCATGATTTCGGCCCGCGCCGTGTTCACGATGTACGACCCGCGGCGCATCTTCCCGATCATCGCGTCGTCGAAGAGGTGGTACGTCTCCGGTTGCAGCGGCGCGTGAATGGACAGAACGTCGATCATCTCCAGCATCGATTCGACGTCGGAGTGATACATCAGCCCCAGCTCCTCTTCGATCTCGGGCGCGAGGCGCCGACGTTCGAAGTAGTGCAGCTTGACGCCGAAGGGCTTCAGTCGGCGCAGAACGGCAAGCCCGATCCGCCCGGCCGCGATGACACCGCAGTCCATCCCTTCGAGATCGTAGGAGCGTTCGACACTGTCGGCGATGTTCCACCCGCCGTTGACGACCCACTCGTGTGCCGGCAAGTAGTTGCGCACCAGTGCGAGGATCTGCATGACCGCGTGCTCGGACACGCTGATGCTGTTGCTGTACGTCTCTTCAGCCACGGTGATGCCCCGGGCAATCGCCGCGTCCAAGTCAACGTGATCAGAACCGATTCCTGCGGTGATGGCGAGCTTGAGGTTGGGAGCCTTGGCGATGCGGTCCGCCGACAGGTAGGCCGGCCAGAACGGTTGCGAGATGACGATGTCTGCCGTGGGCAGGTGCCGGTCGAATTCCGAGTCTGCGCCGTCCTTGTCGGATGTGACGATGAACTCGTGCCCCTGAGACTCCAGGAACTTCCTCAACCCCAATTCCCCGCTGACGCAGCCGAGCAGCTCCCCCGGGGTGAAGTCGATGGTCGACGGCGTCGGCAAGGACATCCCGCCCGGGTACTCGGTCAGCTTCGGGATGCTGTCGCGTGCGTACTGCGGCGGGTACCCCGTCACGGGGTCCGGGTAGAGGACGCAGAGCACTTTCGCCATGACGTTTGCCTTCCGTTCGGGGCCGCGGAATCGCACCGGATTGCCGACGGTTCGGTCCCCGGTTCGCCCGATGCCACCCTGCCGGTCACCTGGCGCCAACCGAATGCGTCAGATGACTCGGAATGGCGGAGATGGAGTCGTCGGCACCGGATGCCGTCAAATGACTGACTCGGCACCTACGGCACGTCTTTCAAGATCGGAGGAACCCAGAGAACGGAGGCTTTCGCATGAAACGACTCGTCACCATCGCAGCCATCGCCGTGGGGGCCGCGACGGGCCTCACCGGCTGCAACTTCGTCATCCCTACGGAGACGCAGTACATCAAAGACGTCACCGATGGGACGAATGCGGACATCGGCTCGATCGAGGTCCGCAACGCCGTTCTCATCAGCAATGACGGGAAGACGGGCAGTCTGAGCATGACGTTGCTGAACACCGGTGCGTCCCCCGCCGACGTTCGCTTCCAGTACGACACGACGGACGGACGGGTCACTCAAACCCTCTCCATGGCACCGACGTCGATGCTGTTCCGGGGCACCAAACCCGGTGACGAGCAGATGATCCTCTCGGACCTGCACGTCGAACCCGGTGCCCTCATCCGTGTTTTCGTGCAGTCGGATGCCAGCACCGGCAAGATGCTTCGGATCCCGATCCTGACCGGTGCGCTCAACGAATACAAGACTCTGCTGCCGACACCGGCCGGTACGAATCCTGCGGACCCCGGCGACACGTCATCGCCGCTGTTCGAGTCGACCCCGCAACCGACGCCCACGAACTGACTCGGGAGCAGGCATGTCGACACTCATCATCCTCGCCCACCCGAACAAAGAGGCGGCCAGGATCAACGCATCGCTCGCGGAACCACTCCTCGAGAAGGGGGACGTCACCCTGCACGACCTCTACGCCGAATACCCCGACCACATCATCGACGCGAAACTCGAACAGCGGCTCCTCCTGGAACACACCCACATCGTTCTGCAGTTCCCATTGCACTGGTACTCCGTCCCCGGGCTGCTGAAAGACTGGATGGACCGCGTCCTTGAACGGGGCTGGGCGTATGGCGACGACGGCGGTCCCGGTTTCCTCCGCGGCAAGTCCCTGCAAGTGGCCGTCTCCACCTCGGAAGACGCCCGCGAATACGAACCGGGCCGGCCCCAGTACTTCACCATCGACCAGTTCCTCGTGCCCTTGAAAGCGACAGCGCTGCGACTCGGCATGACGTGGGAGACCCCGATCGTCGTCGACAACGTCCTGGAAGACGGTTCGGGTCTGAGAAACCACGTCGGCACCTACATCGATGGTGTCGGTGCGGGACGCCGATGACGTACGACACCTGCTATCGGCCGTCACACGCGCCAGGAGATTTCGACATGAAGACGACGACCAGCCGCATCGCACTCGTCACCGGCGGTTCCGGGACCCTGGGAGGAACGATCAGCAGGCGTCTCGCCGCCGACGGCATGTGTGTCGCCGTGCACTACTTCACCCACGCCGAGAAAGCTCGCGACATCGTCGACCAGATCATCGACGACGGCGGTGAAGCCATCGCCGTCGCCGGCGACATCACCGACGAGGCAAACATGCGCTACGTGTTCGACATGGTCCTCGCCGAGTACGGCGGTGTCGACGTCGTCGTCCACACGGCGTCGCGGACCTTCGAAGGACTCCTCAGCCACTTGGACCTTCGAGCCGCCGATCAGATCCTCAAGGCGAACATCCTCGGCACGCTGACGGTGAACCAGCTGGCACTGCAACTCGTCCGCGACGGCGGCGCCATCGTCAACATGGCCTCCGCAGACGTTCGACTGACGCCCGCCGGCCGAAGCATCACCACCGCGTCACACGCAGCCGTCGAGGCGTTGTCGATGACGTTGGCCCGTGAGGCGCGAGGCCGAAACATCACCGTCAATTCCGTCTCCCCGGGCAGCGTCGCAACGCCACAGCTCCTGGAAGGGAAAGACGGACCCGCCCTCACGGATCTCGCCAAAGACTCCCCGCTCGAACGTCTCGGACAACCCTCCGACATCGCCGAAGTCGTCTCCCTGCTCGCCGGTCGTGCCCGCTGGTTGAACGGCCAGAACCTGCACGTCAACGGCGGAACCGCGTAGAACGCAAACCGCGACGCCTGCAATCCGCGACCGGCGCCGCCGCTCCACACGTCCCGCGAGGAGTGCGGTCCAGTGAAGCTCGCGCAACGTGCGTGGACCGAGCGATGTCTGCACGCTCCTGGCCTTGTGCTGTGGGTGACATGGTCCGCGACCTGGCTCGGGGAAGAGTCAGCTGACCTGTCCACCAGAGTCCGGGTCCGATGACCTCACTCGCTCGATAACGCTCCGGGAAAAGGTGCGGTCAGGCAGGAAAAACGCGGGCGGTTTGCAGACATCTGACCTAACCGCGCCGGGCGCACTCCGGCGAGAGTGAATGTCACCAGATCACGGAAGGAGACACCATGCTCGACCCTCTTGAGGAAGCCGTTGCAAAGATGACGACCGCCGTCGAGCACGAGCTCGTCGTCCGCGATTTCATCGACAATCTGAACACCCACGATGTCCTCGAACTCGAACCGTTCCTCAGCACACACGTCGTCTACCAGCCGAGTACGTGCAGTCTCGTGCGGGGCCGCGGCGAAGTCCTACGGCTGTGCGAAGCCATCATCGACAACTTCGAGATCTTCCGAATCGAGCCCATCCATGTGGCCACGTGCGGTGACCGCGTCCTCGTCGAACAAGCCCTCCTGCTGGGCTTCCCCGGCCAGCCGATCCGGGAGTTGATGAGCTTCGCCAGCTTCGAGGTTCACGACTGCCAGATCACCGTCTGGCGTCAGTTGCACGGATGAGCACCACCCAGTACCCGACGGGCAGCGTCAACGCGCTGCGACCCCTCGGGGTGCAGATCGTGACGGCCCCGCGTGCCGGCGAAGCAGCGGCGTGGTGGCTGGCGCAGGCGGGACTGTCCATCGGGATGATCCAGTTCCGTGGCGACCTGACGGTGCTCCGGCTGTCGTCCGGACGCGGCACCCGGCGGCGTGTGCGTTTGATCGTCATCGGCGGGCCGGGAGCCTTCGAATACGTCGACAGGGCGTCGGACGAGGCCGTGTCGTCCGCGTTCGCGACCGCCGACCCGCCCCGGCCGGCTCCGCCGACGGGCAAGGAACTCTTCGGCCTGATCCATCCCGCGACGAGTGTGACGTGCGTGGAGGACCCGTGGCGCAATGCGGTTTTCTGCCGCCGCCTCCGCGGACGCCTCGTCCCCTGTATCGCCTGATACGGAAAGCCCGCGAGCGCACGCTCTGTCCAGTGCGACCCGGGCATGACCACCCGGCACTCGGACGTGACGCCTATGGTGTCGGACCTCGCAGGGGTCGTCAGGCTCCTCCGAAGCGTTCCGTGCGAATGGCCGCGGAGTCGTAGCCGCGGGCGAGGAGCAAGTCGGTGACGGCCGCGACGAACGAGTTCGGGCCACAGACGTACACGATTCCAGAGCCGGGTTCCTGGACGAAGTTCTCAATGTCCCGGTCGGTGAGACGCCCGGGCGGGCGAGCCTCACCGTGTGGAGCCACACGCGTGTACGCCAGATCCACGGTGATGTTGGGCGAGGTGGTGTAGCTGGCCAGTTCGTCGGCGAAGTACACGGTGTCAGGAGCACGGACGGAGTACAGCAGCCGCATCGGTACAGCGCTGGTTGAAGCGATGCGGGCGCGGAGAATGGCGACGAGCGGGGCGACGCCAGATCCGCCACCGATGAGTTGCACTGGCTCTGAATCAGTGGGGTGCCAGACGAACCAGCCGCCAACGGGTCCACGGACTTCCAGCGGGTCTCCGGGGGCAAGAGCTTCGACAAGGTACGGGGAGACTTCACCTTCGGGCAGTTCTTCGACAGCGATTTCAACTTCGCTGTTACCCAGCGGTGTCCCTCCAGGGCCTCCGCGAGGTGTCGCAGACAGGGAATAGGAACGAACAGCCTGGTAGCCGTCGTCGGCCGTCAGCCGAATGTCGATGTGCTGACCGGCGACGACCGGTCCGAGGTTGTCAACTTTGAGACGGATGCTCCGAGAGCTCAACGTCTCGGGTCGGCCCTGAACGCAGATGGCGGGGCGCCAGTCGGTGCTCACGCGTAGCGTTCCTCTTTCCATGGGTCTCCGTGGTTGTGATATCCGTAGTTCTCCCAGAAGCCTGGCCGGTCGACGGCCATGGTCTGGATGCCCTGCAGCCATTTGGCGCTCTTCCAGAAGTACAGGTGGGGGACGAACAGGCGTGCCGGGCCGCCGTGCTCGGAAGCAAGAGGTCGACCTTCGAACGTGTGCATGACCCACGCTTTGCCGCCCAGGAGGTCCTCCAGGGGCAAGTTCGTGGTGTATCCGCCGTAGGAGCGGGCCATGGCGAACCTCTGCTCAGTCTTCAGTCCGTCGAAGAGGGTGTCGACGGACACGCCCCGCCAGTGGGTTCCGAGCTTGGACCAGCTGGTCACGCAATGAATGTCGGTGGTGATGTCCTCTTGGGGCAGCGCCAGGAAGTCGTCCCACGACCAGGAGCGTTGCCCGGTCTCGGTGGCGACCTGCAGCTCCCACACCTTGATGTTCGGGTCTGGGCCGGCGGACAGGACCGGGAAACCCCGCTCCAGGTGCTGCCCTGGTGGAAGAGCCGGGTCGGTTTGCCGGCGGCTCGCGAATCCTTCGAATCCGGCCATGTCATCTCCTCGGAGCGAAACAGTGGAACCCGTCGTCAGCATTGTGTCGCAGACACAAGCCAGACGGAAAGGCGAAGGGTGCGTGGTGGCGCCGGGTCGACGTCAGGCTTGATGACGGTCGAGCGGGTGCGGTCGCGGTGGTGCGAAGAACGGTCATCGGAGCTGTCTTCGGCTGGCGACCCCGAGCCCGCTTAGAGCTGCGGCACGACACGGACGGCGGCTTCTGGCGTGTTCACCCGGAACGCGAGGGTCTCCTCCACGTAGAGGTCGACGGTGGTTGCGTCGTGCGACGCGTAGCCGAGGGCCAAGTCTTCACCGACGGTCAGTTGGTAGTCGCCTCCGCGTGCGCTGACGATGACCGAGTTCCGCAGGCCGGGAGTCCACTCGATGGGTCCGCCGAGGATGCCGTGCAGTTGCTTGCGCAGCGGGTAGCCGGCATCGTCCGTGTCGACGAGGGCAACCCAATCGTCGGGTCCGGCGGCCAGCGTGTAGGGGCCGTCCACGCCTGCGCGGCGCAGTGCGGCGACGCCTTCGGCGACACTGTCGCGATAGGACGCTGCTTCACCATCGTGGGCGACGTCAGCATGGGAGGACGCTTCGACGATGCCGGTGATGCCCGCGTCGGACCACCCGTGGAAGATGATCTCGTTCTCGAACGCGGCCAGCGCGAGAGCAGCCTCGTCCAGCGGTCCGAGGTCGATGTCGGTTGCGCCCCGGGAGAAATCGAGGAGTTCGTTTCTGCTCAGTCGGAATCCGGCTCGGAGTTCCGATAACGGCAGGAGTTTGCGGCGGCGAGCCTGGATGGAGGAAGGCGCTGACGTCAGGGGGTCCGTCCGCCCTAGGTCGACGGCCGAGTGTTTCCAGCCGAGCGGGCCATCGAAATCGACGATTCGACGTGCAGAAAGCGACCCGGTGAGTCGGCTTCGGGCTTCGTCGTCGAGCATCGTCCATGCGTCGACGCCGAACGGGGCTAGGTCTCGCAGCAAGTGGTTCATGTCACTCTCCGGTGGGTGCTTTTAGGGAACCGATGCCCAAGGTGGGCGCGCTCGAAGGCGCTGAGGAGGAGCCGTCGGTTGACGCTGCGGTGTTCTCCATGGCTGCCGCCGCTGGGCCGGCGGCGAGCAGTGCCATCTGCTGACGGGATGGGGCGAAGAAGGTGGCGCCGGTGACGGCTGTGGAGAAGTCCAGGATGCGGTCGTATTGCCCGGGGGTTTCTCCGAGGAACATTCGTTGGAGCATCTTCTCGATGACCCACAGGTGTCCGGCATAGCCGATGAAGTATGTCCCGTACTCTCCTGCGCCCGGCCTGCCGAAAGGCATGTTGTCGCGGAGGATGTCGTATTCGTTGCCGTCATCGTCGGTGATGGTGGCGAGCGTCTTGTGCGAGGGCCGCTCTTCGGCGTCTGAGTCGCGTTCGATGTTGTCTGCTTTGGACCGGCCGATGATGGCCTCTTGCTCGTCGGTCGTCAGATCGTTCCAGCGTGTGAGGTCGTGGAGGTATTTCTGGACGACGATGAAGCTGCCGCCGGCCCACGTCGGGTCGTCTGCCCCGACCAGAGCTGCGGCGTCGAGTTCTTGGGCGACGGGGTTCGCGGTGCCGTCGACGAAGCCGAGGAGGTCCCGGGTGTCGAAGTAGCGGAATCCCTGCACCTCGTCTTCGATCCGCACGTGCTCTCCGAGGGTGGCGAGGATAAGCCGTTCCAGTTCGAAGCAGAAGTCGGGCCTGTCCGCCCGAATGTGAAAGAGCAGGTCGCCGGCGGTTGAAGGCGCCCGGTGGGGTGTCCCGTCGATGGGGACGAACGGGTGAAGTTCTGCTGGTGCGCTTCCTGGTGACAGCCGCTTCCAAAGGCCCGGTCCGAGGCCGACGACGCAGGTGAGTCGAGCTGCCAAATCCCGGAAGCCGATTGTTTTGATCAGGTCATCGAGGCCGTCGAGGATGTCTCGCACAGCGTCGGCGTCGTCTAAGTCTGGTTTCACGGTCAGGGTGAGGAAGACGGCCGCTTTGGTCAGCGGTGCGTCGATGCTTTGGGCGTCGATGGGGACACGGGTCCCGTCAGCGCGGTTGCTCATTCGCCGTCGGCTTTGAAGAAGTCACCGTACGTGATGTCCGTGAATGATGATGCGTGGTCGCCGTGGGTTGCGGGTGGAACGCGGCGGGGGAACCAGCGGCGTCGATGGCGCCCCAGCCGTTCGATCCCGACTGGTGGCACCCAGGCGACGCCACGGTAGTTACTGTCCATCGGATGCGTCCGTATTCTTTGTGGCCGTCTCGAACAGGAATTGGTTGCTGGCTCCTGCGATCGCCGCCCCGACGGCGGGAGCGACGACGAAGAGCCACAACTGGCCCATCCAGGGTCCTCCCCCGAATACCGCTGTGGCAAGCGAGCGAGCCGGGTTGAAGCCGGCGTTGTCCACGGGGATCGCCACGAGGAGCAGGAGCGTCAGGGTGATGCCGATGGGAAAGGGGGCGACGCTGGGATTCGAGCGGGCGTTGGTGACGCCGAGGATCACGAAGACGAAAACGGCCGTGCCGACCACTTCGACGATGATGGCCGACACGATGCCGAATCCACCGGGCGAGTGACCGCCGTATCCGTTCGACGCGAAACCCGTATTGACGGCAGCAGACAGAAAGGTGTGGCCGGCGCCGGCCGCGATACCGAGGACAGCGGTTGTGCCAAGGAGGGCGCCCAGCGCCTGGGAGATCACATATTCGGGCAAATCTCGCCACGAAAGACGACCGGCGATGGTGAGACCGAGTGACACGGCGGGATTGAAATGCCCGCCGGAAATGGGCCCGAACGCGTAGGCGCCGATGATCACGGTGAGTCCGAGAGCGAGCGCCACTCCCAGGATGCCGACGGGTGCCGGCGTGCCGGCACCGGCCACGTGGGCCGCCGAGAAGGTTGCCGCTCCAACCAGACCGAAGGTCAGAAGGAACGTGCCAGCGAACTCAGCGGCCCATTTTCCGGCCCGTGTAGGGCGGGCCGGTTTCGGTGCTGCGGGGAAGGTCATGTTGAGCACCGAGCCTTAGGTGAAATCGAGTGATGAGGGTTCGCGGGTGCGGCGAGTCATGCGGCGTTCCTGTACCGGGCTGCCTGTGTGGTCAGGGTCTGCTGCGTCGAGCGTGGCAAAAAGATCCGTCTCTGCGCCTGAGTCATTCGACCCGGTCGGCGCACTGCCCAATGTCGAGGCTTGCTTCCCGACGGCCGGCGGAGGTTGCGTCGGACGCAGGAGGGGAGGTCGTCTCAACGCAGGGGTGATGTGCGGCCGGCGAAGAGTCCCCTAACTTGCAAGCGTGTCTCCGAATGCGGACGTTTCGACGTCCGCCCTTATCGATGCCATCAATCTCTGGAGCGACAATGACCATCGAGATGTCCGCTGAGAGGGCCGTTCGCGGCCCCGTCCAAGCTGATGAAGCTTTCGCCCGCGCGCTCCACCCGTCATCGACGTTCCTGGACAGGTTCGTGATCGTCGAAGGAGGGACAGGTTTCGGGAAGTCGTTCGCACTCGCGGGTGCTGCCGCCGCAGCGCGCAGTGAAGGGCTCGAGGTCGTGCAGATGAGAGCCCATGCCGGCGATCCCGTGATCTCGGCGTCGTCGCTGGAACCGCTGATGTCGCTGTGGCCGGTCGTGGCCCCGAAGAGTGAGCCAAGCGGGAGCGCGAACGCGCCAGGGATGCATGTCGACGCCGCATCTGTTCCACGTCCGCTGGCGCGCGGGCATGTCGTCTTGGTCGACGATTTCCATCACCTGGAGCGGGCCGCCCAGGCTCATCTGCACGCCATTCTCACCCACGTCGTCAGGAACTCCAGCGCCGTGTGCGTGGTTGCGGTGGACGACCGGAGACTCATCCCGGGGTGGAATGACCTCCCGCACGTCTTCCTGCGCCCGTTGGACGTGGGTGAGGCGGAACAGTTGCTGCGGGAGAACGTGATCGATCTGCCTCCCGCGCGTCGGCGCATGCTCACGAATCTGGCGCAGGGGAACCCGATGATCCTGCACGCTGTCGGTCGGGCGTGGGCGGCGCAGTCGTCCAAGCGGCGCTCAGCGATCTTCCCCGCCAGCTATCCGCGGCTTGATGAGATGTCCGGGTCAAGCCGGAACGCTTTGGAGAGTCTGAGCAACTCGGCGCGAACCGTCGTCCTGAAAGCAGCAGTCGCTACCGTGGAGTTCGCTGGCATCGTTCCGCCGTTCATCGCCGAAGACAGCGCCGCCATCGGGGATGCGTTAAACGCCGGGGTCCTCATCGAGGGCGACAACGGACCGGAGTTTGCGGATCCCGTCACGCGCGCCATCGTTCTCTCCCAGGCATCCGAAGCGGAGCTCACCGAAGTGCGGACCGTTATCACCGCGTGCGAGCACCTGCCTCGAAGGTTCCGCATCTTGGTGCGAGCGTCATCCGCCACACAGGCCGACGATGCGTTGGCGGGCGACCTCGTCGCCGTCGCAGGCGAAGCGCTTGAAGCGCGCCGCCCTCATGAGGCCGTGAACGCCTACCTGCAAGCGGCACGCCTGTCCAAGAGTCGGAAGGATAAGCAGAAGCAGCTCGCGCGAGCAGCGGATATCGCCGGCTTTATCGGCGCGTTCCCTGTTCTCGAAGATGTCACGGCCAAGCTCGCAACCCCTGATGGTCAGGTTCCTGTCGACATGCGGGCCGGATTCGAGTTCGCGCAAGCCCTCTGTCGCGGCGAAGTCCGCGAGTCGAAGAGGAACATCCTCGCTGCTCTGGCACAGACCCCTCGCATGCACTCAGCCACCGGAGACGCCCTCACAGCGACACTGCAGATCCTGTGCTTCCTGCGGGGAGACAACGCCTGGTGGGATGAGGCCGTGGGCGAAACGGCCACACGCGACGTCGACCCGATTCTCCGCGTCGTCGAGGACTGCCTGCAGAGCACCGCGTCCCCCGCGAACGCACCGCTGTATGACGCAGCACGCCAATCGGCCGCAGACGGGGAACCGTGGAAGTTCGTGTCGTTGCATGTTGCCTGGTCGATCCTCGATGCGACGGATCCTCGACGCGACTGGGTTGAGCAGCTCATGGCCGGAACCGGCAACGACGACGACCTCCTCGGCCTGTTCAGAATGTGCCGGACGGGCGTCGCAGCGTTCCAGCGCGGCCGTCTCGACGAGGCGGTGGACGCGATGGACAAAGCCCGAGCAACGGCGTTGCGGTACCAGGCGGGCACCGTTGTGGCCCTCGCCGACGCGTTTCAAGCGCTCGTGTTCTCCGTCCAGGGGCACCCGGACAGGGCGTCTGCGACAGCTGACCGTGCAAGCCAGTGGGCGCTGCGGCACGGCGCACCTCTCGTCGCCCGCTCCGCGGACCACGCACGCTCTTCCCTTGACCTGTCACTCGGTAGGTTCGAAGACGCGCACGCACGATCTACGGCGAAACCCCCGGTCGGCGGCCACTGGATCGAGCACGGTTACGGCCCCGTCGAACTCCTCGACGCGGTCGAGTCTGCGGCCCGGCTGCGTATGCCGGCGCACGGCCTGGAACTGATCAGGGCCGCGGAGGCCGCCTTGGGCTCCCGGCGCGCCCCGAAGCAGACGATGATCGTCACCGCATCGCGGGCCATCATCGACGAACGCACCGATGCCCGAGCACTCTTCGAGTCCGCGTTGTCGCTGGTGGAACCGCAAGAAGCTCCATTCGAAATCGCGCGAATCCGCCTCGCATACGGCGAATGGCTCCGACGCACCATGCACGCGCTTGAAGCCAGGACACAGTTCCGGCTTGCCGCGGCGGCCTTCGAAGCCCTAGGGGCCGAGCAATGGCGCCAGCGGGCGCAGAGCGAGCTGCGGGTCGCTGGCGGAGCATCAGGGCCGACCCCCGCGAGCCTCGACGGAATCGAACTCAGTGAGCAGGAACAGCGCGTCGCCTCCCTGGCGGCCGCTGGGCTGTCGAACAAGCAGATCGCAAACCAGCTCTTTCTCTCCCCGCGAACCGTCAGCGGACATCTGTACCGGATCTTCCCCAAGCTCGGCGTCACCGCACGCGCGGGTCTCCGCGACGCCCTGCTCGGCTTGAATTCGCCGGAAATGTCCCGCGGCGCCTAGTGTCGGCTGCTTCGTCCGCTCAGTGACGCCGCCGCATGTTGATCGCCGAGACGAGCACGGCTGTCAGCACGAGCACAACGAAGACCAGCAGGACGGCAAGCGGCGATGCGATGACGAGTGCACCGCCGACAAGCAGCACGGGGATGCACAACCCGGCGTAGGCAATGAGGAACAACGCCGCCAGAACTTCACCCTTGGATTCGGCGCCCGCGAGCGACGCTCCCGTCGACAGCGCCGCACGGAACAGCAGGCCCACTCCGGCGCCAGCCACGACGCCCGACGCAGCGAACACGGGGAGTGACGCGGCGGCCGCGCCGACGGCGAGACCCACCAGGCCCACGGGGAGGAGGGCAAGAAGCACATTCAGTTGTGTGCGGATCCGAGCCTTCGACAGGAGCACTTGCCCGAGGCACGCCGCGGCGAACACCGAAAACGACACCGCCCCTGCGACGAGGCGGTCGGTTTCGTGGAGCGTCACGACGAGGAACGTCGGAGCGAGGGACGTGAACAGGCCGAACACAGCAAACGAGGAAAAAGCGGCCGCGCCAGCGGCGAAAAACACCGCCCGGGATTCTCGCGGAACGGACACCTTCTGTGGCCGGTACGCCGGCCGGATCTCCTCTTTCACAACCGTCTCCGGGACCAGCGCCACACCGATTACAGCGACGACGAACAACGCGAGGAAGACCACGTGCGGCACGAGCAACGGCTGGGGCAGGAACTCGGCGAACAGGCCGCCGATGAGCGGTCCCAAGCCGAGACCGCCAAGGTTGGCGACGCCGGACACGGTGGAGGCGTCCGCTGATCCGTCGGAGCGCGAGATGACCCTGAGCTCGCTCAGATGGGCTGTTGCAGTCGCCGTCAACATGCCGACGCCGACGCCGTTGACGAACCGGGCCACGAGCAGCCCCGGTAAGTCAGGCCAAGCGATGAACAGGCAGGACGCGAGAATCTCCACGGCGACGGAGATGAGAATGATGCGACGCCGACCCACCCAATCGCTGATGTGACCAGCGAAATAGAGGCTCGCGACCACGCCGACCGCATAGGCGGCAAAGATGAATGTCACAGCGAACGAGGGGAAGCCGTCACGCGCCTCGTAAAGCACATAAAGAGGCGTGGGGACAGTCGAATACGCCATGACCGTCGTGAACACGACAGCGATAATCCAGAAACCGATGCCGTGCCACGCGGCGGGAACCGCCCGGATGACCGACCTGTTCGTCGTAGAAGTTGTCATGCTGCGACTCTGTCGCCCAGGCTCCTCCGACCCAAGCGTCAAACGGCTCAACCATGTCGGGTAATGATCACTCCAGAATCCTGCCCCTCGCAGGGTCACCCTTCATCCGATGCGCGAGCGCGTGTCCGCCGAACGACCGACTATGACCAGATACCCGTGCCACATGTCCGATTTCCACGGCCGGACCCAACGATTACAAGGCCACCTCGGCGTATGGGGTATCAGGAGGGACACGCGCGCTCACTCGGCCCATTCATAGACTCCGAATACGCCCCAAGGACAGGAGATGGCGGTGAGGGAGTTCGGCACACCACGACAGACCACTTCTTCGAGCGCCGTTCAGGGGCTCTCGAACAGCGACGGGTTTCCCACCCGCGGACGGGCCGCCGAGACGGCCCGCATCACGGCGACTATCGACGCGTTATACAGCGGGACATCCCAGACCCTGATCATCAGAGGCATCCCCGGAGTCGGCAAAACACGAGCCCTCCAGGACGCCGCCCACACCGCCCGAGAACGCGGGCTGAACATCATCTTCTGCCGACCCGACCCCGAATCCTTTCTGATGCCCCTCGCGCCGCTACTGGACGCCATCAACGAAGCCTCACGCAGCGGCACCCGCCTCGCCCTGGACCCGCACACGACCGACCCGGCCTCGCGATACTGGATCGCGCAACAGGTGCAGGAAACTGTAGAGCAACTAGCTCTCGACAGCGGTGTCGCATTCATCGTCGACGACCTGCAATGGTGCGACCCAGGATCCCTCAACATCCTCCGGACCCTGTCCAACCGACTTTCAGACATGCCCATTTTGTGGTTACTCGCCGTCCGAGCCGATCAACAGTCCGCCGACGTCGAAGCCACCGTTGACGCCCATCGGGCCAGCGGAGACGTGCTGAACCTCGAACCGCTCGACACCAGGGCGGTTGAGGCGATGGTGTCAGACCTCCTCCACGCGACCCCCGACGCCGCCGTCCTCGAGGCCGTCGAACGCACCGGCAACGTGCCCCTACTCGTCAAGGAATTCGTCCAGGGACTCGAGGACGAGCACCTGGTCACAACCCAGGACGGCGTCGCGACGATGGAGACGGGCGCCATTCCCCAAAGCTTCGGCATCTCCACCATGAGCCGGCTTCGACGGCTGCCGGCGGCAACCCAGAACGTCATCCAGGCAGCCTCCGTGCTCGGGCGCCGCTTCACCCTGTCCAGCCTCGGACAGCTCACCCAAATGCCTCAGAACGAATTGCTAGCCGCCGCAAAAGACGCGACCGACGCAGGCGTCTTCATCGACGACGGACACCACCGCGCCGCCTTCCGACACGACATCGTCCGCGAGACAGTGGAGCAGTCCATCCCCCCATCGCTCCGCGACCTCCTCATCCGGGAAGCGGCGTCCATCCTCCTCAAAGAAGGCGACCCCCTCCTCTCCATAGCCACACGAGTGGCCGCATCAGCGAAGCGAGGAGACCGTATCGCCTCCAACATCCTCAGCGACGCCGCCGACGCCCTCACAACCGCCGACGCATCGCAGGCGGCACAATTCGCGCTCCGAGCCATCCAGCTGGTCGACGCCCTCCCCTGCCATGCGGCGCTCACTGCCCGGTTCCTGCCGTTGCTGTGGTCCGGGGGGCTTCATTCCGAAGCCCGTGAACTCCTCGCACGCCTCGAGGGAAGGCTCACCCCCGAGCAAGAAGGAGAGTTCAGGCTCGCTGTCTCTCGCATCCAAGCCGAAACCACCATCCAAGAGGCCATGGACGCCGCAAATGCGGGACTCGCCCTTCCCGGAATCCCTTCCACCCTCCGAGCCAGGCTCCTCGCCTCGAAAGCTATGAGCCTGGCCAACCAAGGGCTCCACGACGACATGCGAGCCACGCTTCGAGCGGCCCGAACAGAGGCGGACGTCGCCGGCGATGCGATGACGCTGGCGTTCATCGAAACGGGCGACTCCATGGCTGCCTTCAACGAGAACGCCTTCGATGACGCCCTCACCCTCATCACGTCAGCGATGAAGCGTGTGTCGAACGCAGGATCGCTACCTCCGTCCAGGATGCTGCCCGAAGGGCTGTGGCCGGCATGCCTGGCGAACAGCACCGGCGACACCGCACGCGCCGACCGCATCACCCAGGACGGCATCGCGGAAACAGAGGCGTTGCACGACATAGTCGCGACGTCGTTCTGGACGATGTTCCGCTCCCGAGTCCTCCTCGACCAAGGGCGCCTTGACGAAGCGAAGACTCTGGCTGAAGCGGCCCTGGAGCTCGCGGACGACCTCGAAAACGGTTTCATCTCACAATCGACCATCGGCCTCGTCCTGTTCCGGGTGGCGCTACTGCAAGCCGACCGGCCCGCCCTCGACAGATACCGGAGGTTCGCCGTGTCCATGGCCGCGTCTCAGCCGCTACGACGGATCGGGAAGTGGCTTCTCGCGTTGGAGGCAGAGCAAGACGGCGACTGGGCGGCAGCAACGGCACTGACGCAGGAGGCCTACGACACCCTCGAACAACCCGTCCCGTCCATGACGTCACCCGCCGACTTCTTCGACGACGTCACATTCGCGCGGATGATGCTCGCAGCTGGCCGGCCGGACCGCCTGGCCCGAATCATCAGCGAAGCCGACCGGCGCGCCGAACTCAACCCCACCAACGACCTGTGCCGGGGGATCGTGCTGCACCTCCATGGTCTTCGTGAGGACGACGCGGAAGCCGTCGCCGCCGCCGCGGAGTACTACCGGCGCATCGCACGTCCCCTGATCCTCGCGTCCGCCCTCGAGGACATCGGCATTCTCCGGGCCGGCGACGACGCCAGCAATGCCGAATCGGCGTGGCAGGAAGCTCTCGCGCTGTTCGAATCCAGCGGAGCATCGCGCGAATCCAATCGCGTAAAAATGCGGCTCCGGAGCATCGGTGTGTTCCCCCGGGACGCGGCGGCGCCACCGTCGACCGACCTCACCAATCGGGAACTGGAAGTTCTCGCGCGAGTCGCCGCCGGCCTGACCACCCAACAGATCGCCGCCGACCTGTTCATCTCCCCGCACACTGTCACCAGCCACGTCCGGCACATGTACGCCAAATGGGGCGTCAATTCCCGGCGTGCGCTCCGGTCCCTCTTCGACGGCCAGGCATCATGACCGAGCCTGCCGCCACCCAACCGGTGAACGCCCCCACGGAGGTGGCCGGTCCAGTCCCCGCCAGCCGCCTCACACGGCGAGCATTCCAAGGACTAGACACGGCGTTCCCCCTGCGAGGTCGGCCACGAGAGCAGAGCGCAGTGCAGGACAGCCTCGATGCACTCGAGGCAGGCTACGCCCGCAACCTCGTCATCGTCGGCTCCGCGGGCGCCGGCAAAACACGCCTCCTATCGTCGGCGCTGGAAACAGCGGGACAACGTGGCATCCTCTTCACACTTTGCCGCCCCGGACCCGAATCCCAGAACGTGCCGCTGGGCGCAATCTCCGACATCCTCCTCGGGGCAGAACCCCCATTTATCTCCGCAGAACACTTCGAGTCCTTGGTCAGCGCCCCCGAATCCCGGTACTGGCTGATTCAGCAAATCCAAGAGCGCATGGAACGCGCGGCCGCGGGCAGCGGCATTGTCGTCTTCGTCGACGACCTGCAATGGTGCGACACCAGCACGTTGGCCGTGTTCCGGTCCCTCATCCGGCACCTGCGGGACATGGCGGTCACCTGGATCGTGACCGTCCGCTCCGGCGGCCTCACCTCCTCGGTGAGTGACACGATCTCCGCACTGACGATCTCCGGAAGCACCCTCGACCTCAGTCCGCTCTCAGACGACGACGTTTCCGCCATGATCTCCGACCGAATCGGCGTGACCCCCGGCAAAGGTCTCCTGCGCCACATGGAAGGCGCCGAGCACATGCCGTTGCTCGTCCTGGAGATGCTCCGCGCGCTCTCAGACGCGGACCAGCTCGACCTAGCAGGTGGTCGAGCCGAACTCGTCGGCGATGGACATGACGCGTCACACGGCCAGGCCCTCGTGGAACGCATCACCCGGCTTCCGTCCGGACCCCGAGAACTCATCCTCGCCGCGTCGATCCTCGGCCGACAATTTCGCTTGACGTCACTTGCACAATTGATGGATACCTCGGTCCACGACCTAGCGCTCCCCCTCGTCGACGCCATCGAGGCCGGACTGCTGACCGACGACGGCACTCGCGTAGCGTTCCGGCACGACCTACTCAGAGACGCCGCTGAGTCCCTGATTCCCGCCGAATCCAGACGCATCCTCGAGCGCCGGGCGGCCGCTGTCGCGCACACCGACGGCGAGTACCTCGTGGCCATCGCATCGCGCCTGCTAGGAGTGGCGCAACGCGGCGACCTTGACGCTGCCGCGACTTTCCACAGCGCCGCCCAACGCACATTCGAATCCGACGCCGCGCTGGCCGCCCAATTCGCGCGTGCCGCTATCGAAACGGAAAACAGGCCAGAGGAACGGAAGCGGCTGATCGCGGATCTTCTTCCCGTGCTGTGGCAAGGAGGTCTCAGCGAAGAAGCGCAAACGTTCGTCGCGTCCCTCGAAGGGTCCCTCCCCGCACCGGAAGAAGCGTCCCTTCGCCTTGGCATCGCCCGACTCCGCACCGAGTCCTCGTTTCGGGCGGCGGCTGACGCAGCCAATGCCGGCCTGCAGCTCGACGGGATCCCCGCCTTCACCAAGGCAGGGCTTCTCAGCGTCAAAGCGCAGGCACTCGCGGGCCTTGGAGAGCATGACGCCGTGCAAAAGCTACTCGACGAAGGCCGACCACTCGCGCAGGACACCTCCAACATTTTGGCGCTCGCCACCTTCGACGCCAGCGAGTCCATCCGATCGTTCTACCGAAACCGGTTCGACGACGCATCGAAACAAATCGTGTCCGCGGTAGCCCGAATCGCCTCTCTTCCAGGCACGACAGAATCCCAGTGGCTACCCGAAAGTCTCTGGCTGGCGTTCCTGACAGACGCTCTTGGTGATCCCGGACGCGCCGAGCGCATCGCGGCAGCCAACGTCCTCGAGAATCAGCGCCGACACAACGCCACGGCCACCGCCTACTGGATGATGGTTCGCGCCCGCGCCCTCTTCGACCAGGGCCACCTGCGGAGGGCTCGCGCAACCGCCGAGGCGGTCCTGGACTTCCACGCGGACTTGCCGCTCGGGCAGCTACTGGCGACGACGGTCGGCTACGTCCTGTTCCGGGCCGCCGTTCACCAGGGCGACCGGGCCGGGCTGGACAAGTACCGTCCGATGATCGAGGACCTGTCGCGGGCCACCGACATGGCGGGTGTTGCGCACTGGCTGTTGGCTCTCGAAGCAGACGAGAATCATGACAGGTCCACGGCCGACGCGTACCTCACCCCGCTTACCGCGGCTCTGGACGCACCGGTGTTCGGGCTTGCGGCACCAGCCGATTTCCTCGACGACGTGCAACTGTGCCGGATGCTTCTTCGCCGAAGCGACTCCGAGCATGTCGCCAAGGTTGTGAACATGGCGGTCGGCAGAGCCAGAGCAAACCCGTCTTTCCCCCTCGCCACCGCCGTGGCACACCATGTGGTCGGGCTCGCGGAGCGGTCCGTCGCAGAGCTCAGCGAAGCGGTCGCCGCGTACCGAACTGTCGATAGGCGACTCGCGCTGGCGTGCGCCCTGGAGGACCTTGGCGTCCTACAAGCAGCCACGGCCGAAGAGAAAGCCACGATGTCGTGGCTTGAGTCCGCGGATCTCTACGACTCCGCCGGCGCCACCCATCCATGGAACCGTGTCCGGCGGCGGCTCCGCACTGTCGGCGTAAGCCAGCGTGCGACACGCCCAGAGTTCGAAGAGTCTGTCCTCAGCAGCCGGGAGCTCCAAGTCGCTGAGCGGGTAGCCGCGGGGAGAACCACGCAGCAGATCGCCGACGATCTTTTCCTGTCACCCCACACGGTCACCACGTACGTGCGAAACATCTACGGCAAATGGAAAGTCGCCTCACGCAAAGACCTCGCTGCACGGTTCCGGAACGAACACGACCGCCCCGCTGGATGACGTCACTCGGTTCTATGAATGTCGGCGGCCACATTAGGCCCGGTGAGGTCCGCCGTCAGGAACGCTCCGAAGCGAGGCAAACTGAGATGCACATCCGTCGAGAAGCTCAGCTCCACACGACCCTTTTCGAACGTGAAATCAAGGACGTGGCCTCCGGACTGACGAACCCCGTCAAGGAAGTGCAGGTGGTAGCCGGCGACGGAGATCCCTTCCTCGAAGTCCGGAGTTCGGAATCCAGCGAGGGTCCCCGACACATCCGCCAGGGCGTGTTCCGACTCGTCGCTCGTCGCGTCGACAAAAGGCGGGTAGGGCCGACGTTGCTTGGCCACCGTGCGCGTGCGCATCGTCGAGAACGCACCATCGGCTCGGACAGCGACGATGATGTTCTTGCTGGGCAGGACCTCATCGATCTTGGACAGCAACGAGAGCCTGTCGGTTGGCTCGTCGATATCCAGAACGGCGTCCGGCGAGAACGTCGTGACGACCGCGAACGGGCTGCGTTCATCGGGGCCGGCCGTCGAGGCCGTTCCATCAGCGCGCAACTGGTAACAGATGCGGTCGAGGACGACCATCTCACCATCGAGTCCGTTGAACGTGCCGAGCCCGAAATCGCCGTGGCGGAGGAGGTCGTGGACGGAGACATCACCGTCAAAGACGCCCGCCAAGAGCGCTTCCATCGTCGAGGTCTGCCAGACGACTTTCCCGTCCTCCATGCGAGGACGGGCCGTTTTGTCGCCCCACGATCGGGCGAGTGTTTGACGCGCCCAGTGCGCAAGCCCGCCACCCCCCTGTGGCTCACCCATTTTTGCCTCCCCCGTCTCGGTCACTCGAACGCTTCCTCTGGCAGCAGCGCGGCGAGGTCTACATTCCGGCTGTAATCCACGCGAACCTCGATCAGCGTTCGACCGTGCGTCTGAAGAGCATTCGTGAACACGGCCTCGAACTCGGCCGCGCCCTGCACCACCACACCCGTAGCGCCGAACGCAGCGGCGAGCGACGGGATGTCGTACGGGCCGAGCTCCACACCCGATTTCCGGCCGTACTTCAACTGCTCCTGGAAGCCGACCATGTCATAACTGTCGTCGCGGAAGATCACGTGAACAAACGACAGGTCTAGACGTGCGGCTGTCTCCAACTCTTGGACAGAGAACAGAAAGCCTCCGTCACCGGAGACAGACACAACAGGTTGCCCGGGGCGTGCGAGACACGCAGCCATCGCCCACGGCAGCGCCACCCCCAATGTCTGCTGCCCGTTGCTGAAGAGAAGATGGCGTGGTTCGAAGCTGCGGAAGTGTCGGGCCATGTATATGTACACGGAGCCGACATCGCATGTGACGGTCGTCCGGTCGTCAACGAGGTCGCGAATTTTCAACGCCAACGCACCCGGATTGACTCGACCGTCAGCACCGTTCCACTGCCGCGCGTCGTCATCGATATCGCTCAACCGCGACCGCAACTCCGCCGCATCGAGAAGGAAATCCTCGCGCAGCACCATCCGCTCGAGGTCGGGAAGGAGCTCGTCGATGGTCGCTGAAATGTCTCCGCGCAGTTCCACTTCGGGCTGGTAGTTCACGTCGAGATCGGGCGGGACGGTGTCCAGGTGGATGATCGACCGGTCGCCGGTCCCATTCCACAACGCGGCGTCGTACTCAACCGGGTCGTAGCCAATGGTCAGCACGACGTCGGCGTTCGCGAGGGCGTCATCGCCGGGCTGATTCCGGAAAAGACCAACGCGTCCCAAGTAGTGGCTTTCGAGTTCCCGGGACACGACACCGGCCGCCTGGAATGTTTCGACCACCGGCAGCCCGGTCGCCGACATCAGCCGACGAATGGCAGCGCTGGCCACCGGAGTCGCACCCCTGAGACCGACGAGGATCACCGGTCGAAGCGCCTTGAGCAGCACGGCAGCTGCGTCGGCGATCGACGTCGACGACGCGGGTCCGAGAGAGGCAGGAGCGGCGCCGGCCGTAATCGTTGCCTGTGTCGCAGATGCGAGGACGTCCGCGGGCAGCACGACCGCGGTGGCTCCCTGCGGTTCGGTCACGGACACGCGGAACGCGTTGGCGACCGCTTCACCGACGTTGGAAGGTGCGGACACCTCTGAGACATGCTTCGTGACAGTCGAGAGTAATGCCGCCGCATCCATCGACTGATGGGTCCGTTTGAGCCGCGTTGGCAGAGGCACCGCTCCACAGATGGCCACCACTGGGTCCTGCTCCGTGGTCGCGGTCAGCAGCCCCGTGGCGAGGTTGCTCGTTCCCGGCCCGGAGGTCACCGCGACGACGCCGGGAGTCCCCGTGAGCCGCCCCATCGCCGCCGCCATGAACGCCGCATTCTGTTCATGTCTGCAGACGACGAGGGTCGCTGCAGAGCCATGCGCCAGCGCGTCGAATAATGCGTCGATTTTGGCTCCCGGAATCCCGAAGACGTAGGGGACGGCGTTGGCATCGATGACGTCCACGGCCTTCTGCGCGCTCCGAATGCTGTTCTCGATCGGCTCCGACACGAGGGGGCCCCTTCCACGTCTGCGGTCATTGGTTCGGCGACGACGCTACGGACACCAACAACGCTCGAGTAGCGTTGTTTGACCCGATCCGCCAACACAGCTCTCCCGGTCCTGGGCATATCGAGTCAACCGACCCGAGCCCGTTCGCGGCAGTCCATGCCACAGTCGGCTCATGGGAATCAACGAGGAACTGATCAACCGGGCTGTGCCGCCGAGCGGAAGCGGTTGCGTCGAATGCGAACAGACCGGATCGTGGTGGTTCCACCTTCGCCGTTGCGCATCATGTGGCCATATCGGCTGCTGCGACGACTCCCTAAATCGGCACGCGTCCCGACATGTAGCGCAGACGGGGCACTTCATCATTCAAAGCTTCGAACCCAACGAAACATGGTTCTGGGATTACACCGTCAAGGACTTCATCGACGGTCCGCGGCTGGCTAACCCTCAGCACCACCCGTTGTCGCAGACGGTTCCCGGCCCAGCTGAACGCGTCCCCTCCGACTGGATGGACGAACTCGCCAACAGGCCGTAGTCCGTTGTCGGCGTTAGAGCCCGTCGGCCTCAGGAAACTGCTCACCCAGCCACGTTCGTGCCGTTGCCACGTCGGTGGCCGTGATCTGGCGTCCGCCAGGCCGGACGCGGACAGCTGCCAAAGCATGTCGCGCTTCTAGCTCGGCAGCCAGACGGGGCAACGTCATTCCATCCGTGCCAGTGTCGCCGTCGGATCCGACAAGGAGAAAGCGTTCCCCCTCGAGTCCGTCGGGGACGTCAAGGTCGCCGAGGGGGTAGGTGCCGCTGAAGGAGACGACGGCATCGACCAGCCCCGGATGCAGGATGCCGAGCGCCAGCGCGATATCGGCACCGCTGGAGAATCCGGTGACGATGACAGGGCGAGACTCCAACCGTTGCTCCAAAATCGTCTCGCTGATGAATGCAGCCAGCTTCCCCGTTGTCTCGATGAGCCCGGACTGCTTCTTCGTTCGCGGCTTCGAACGGGGCACCCACCGGTGGATGCCCCGCTCGAGGACACCTGCTCGCGGCGCGATGACGAGAGCATCAGCGGCGAGTTGCTGGGCGAGCGAGACCATGTCGGTCTCCGCGCCGCCGAGACCGTGAAGGGCGACGACGACGGGGCCGGTTCCGGTGACATAGGCGTGCACCCACTGCGGCTGTCCGGCGGACGTCGCCATGCTGTTGGCTGCAGTCACAATTCGGCCTCCAATTCGTCCAGCGCTTCGGATTCGTCGACAAGCTTCTGCACGATCGCGTAACGCCTCAGCTGGTAGAAACCGTGCAGGACGGCCAACACTGCGGCACCGAGAATGCCGAAGACGATCGAATAGTCTTCCCGCGCACCGAGCTGGTTCAGCAGGATGGCGATGCCTGCTCCTGCGACGATGGAGTTGACCACGGCGATGGCGGAAGACATGGTGAAGAACACGCGGCTCCACGACGCCGGATGCCCGATGTCGAGCAGCTCGTTCGGCGCGTGGCGACCAGCCGGAGTCATGAAGTACGTCGACGCCCCTGGGAGGAGACGTCCGTGGAAACGTCGAATACGTTGAATGGCCGCCAGAGCGACAACGTCTTCCAGCGATGTCTCCACCAGACGTTCGTACGTGAATACTCCCAGCAGGACGATGACAGGGATGATGACGCCGAGGAATCCGATGGCGAACTCCGTGTGGGTCAGGAAACCGAACGCCACGAGAGAGCTCGACAACGTCGTCAGATAGAGCGACGCACGACTGCTCGACTCGGTGACCGTGATGCTTCGCGCCGATTCGAGCACGAATTGCTCCGTGAGCAGGGCATTGAAGAAGGCGTTCGGCCGGTCGATGTACCGACCTGCGTCCGACGCCACGGGCACAAAACCCTCCTCAGCGGCAGTGTCATCCATGAAGTTCAACGTCCCTTCGTTCCGGCCGCCGCCAGGTCGCCCTCGGCGAGGTAACGGTGGACAAACGTGACTGCCATCGCCCCTTCGCCCACCGCCGACGCGACCCGTTTGATCGAGTTGTGCCGCACGTCACCCGCCGCGAATGACCCGGGGACATTCGTCTCCAGAAAGAACGGATCGCGTGTGAGCGGCCAATGACCACGGAGATCGGGATAGTCGACAAGGTCGGGCCCCGTCACGAGGTACCCGAGTCGGTCGCGGATGGTTCCCGTTCCCTGCGTCCAAGCGGTGTCTGGCTCTCCCCCGATACAGATGAACACGCGGGACGTCTCGACATCCCAGACGTCGCCCGTCCGCGAGTTCGTCAGTTCGAGGCCCCGGAGCCGTTGAAAACCGTGGAGAGCCGTGATCTGCGTGTCGGTGAGAACCTCTACGTTCGGCGCCTGGCGAATCCGCGACTCCAAATACTCGGATAGGGTGTCCGACAGGCGTTGCCCACGGACGAGCATCGTCACTTTCGTCGCATGGGCGGCCAAGTTCATGACGGCCTGGCCGGCAGAGTTGGCGCCGCCGACGACATACACGTGCTCGCCCGCGCACTGCGACGCTTCACTCGTGCCCGCACCGTAGTACACCCCTCGACCGATGAGGGAGTCCTCACACGCGAGGCCGAGGCGCCGCCACTCAACGCCGGTGGCGCAGATATTCGCCCGAGCGACGATGTGTCCTCCATCGGCCAGGTCTGCGTGGATGCGATCGTCGTAGAACGTGCCGCGGATGCCTTCGCGCATCAGAAGAACCTCAGCCCCGAATGACACAGCCTGCTGCCGGGCCCGTTCTGCGAGGTCCGCGCCTCGGATACCGGAGGGAAAGCCCAGGTAGTTCTCGATGAGGCTGCTGGATCCTGCTTGGCCACCGACGGCTTCGCGTTCAAGCAGCACCACGCGGAGACCTTCCGACGCGGCGTAGACGGCGGCGGACAGCCCCGCTGGTCCGGCGCCGTAGATGGAAAGGTCATATTCGCCGTATCGAGGCGACGCCACCCATCCGAGCCGGATGGCGATATCACGAAGAGTGGGATTGCGGAGGCGCTCACCGTTGGGGAACTCGACCACGGGCAGCGCCGCGTCGCCGATGGGCGCACCGAGTCGCGCTTCGCACTCACGGTCGCTTGCAATGGGGATCCAGTCGAAATGGACGACGCTGCGGGTCAAGAAGTCGCGTATCTGAAAGGCATCAGCGCTGAACTGTTCCCCGAACAGTTTCACGGTCGGGGCCGGTTCGGCTTTCATGCGCGCTCCCCTCGAAGTCGTCGTTTTTCACGCGATCACGTCATCCTGCGGCACGAGAGGCGACGGGATCGAGGGTCATTTGGCCTCATTCGGAACCGGTAGGAGTCAGTGCTCTCGCCGGAAAGCGCACGCCTAGTAATGGCAGGGTCACCCGACAAACGTTCGGCTGTGACTACGGTTTCCTATGACCAGCGGAGGCATTGATTGTCGAGTCCCCGGTGCGCTGGTTGCGCTCGTCGAATCCGTCCACGACCTTCCCGTTGTCGTGCGAGACCGGCACATGACCGTCGTGGCGTCGAACCCATTGGCGCAAGAGCTGACGGGCGCGTTCGTGCCCCGGACCAATATCGCCCGCTTCGTCTTCCTCGAAGCGCCCAGGCAACAGGACGCCAGCTGGTGGGTGGATGCGTTGGGACAGCTGACCTCGGCGCTTCGGGACTCGTTGGAGCAGCACGAGGAAGACGCCTCGTTCCGGGAGCTCATCGGCGAGCTCTCCGCTCACAGTCAGACGTTCGCGACGGCCTGGGCCCACGACAACAGGCCGGCTGCCCGCTCGTCGCGGGTGACCATCATGCATTCGCAGATCGGGCCGGTTGAGCTCGAGTATCAAGAACTACTCGTGCCGAATGACTTCGAGTTCGTCCTGTCCATCTGGCGTCCCGTGGACTCGCAGGAGTCTGTCCTGGCTTTCACGCGTCTGCGCCAACTTCTCGACGCCTAGCGACACGTTATGACGCGTTGATGGCCTGCCGGTCGGCGCACTGGGTGGCAACGAAGGCGAGCACACCCATGGCAGGTGTACCGGGGGCGCCGTGGAAGGTGGTCACGATCAGCCCGTCCGACCCTGGAATTAGGAGGGACTCCCATTCGAACTCGACGAGGCCGAAAGGCTCCACGGTTTCGATGCACGTGCCAGAGCTGGCGGACAGGACCTCGTGTCGGGCCCAGATCTGGCGGAAGTCGTCGTCCCGCACGGACAGCATGCCGACGATCTCCTGGTAGCGGTGATCGTCAGGGTTGCCGTGCATCCGGAACATCGCAACGGTCTCGGCCGCCTGTTGTGCCCATCGCGGGTGATGCTGGCGTCGGGAAAACACCTGGACGAGTCGATTGCGCCCGGCCGATAGGGCGCCTGCGCCGAGAAGGTCGGCGGCTGCGTTGGAGGCGACGATGTCGAAATTGCTGTCCGCCACGAACGCCGGCGTTCCCGCTCGCCTCTCCAGTAGTCGCACCACAGCTGCGTCACCCCCCTGTTGGAGAGGATCTGCACTTCTCGTGGAGGGCCGGGCGAGCTTGTGCAGATAGGTGGATTCGTCTGCGCTCAGGTTCAAAGCCTCGGTCAAGCATCGGAGGACCTGATCGGACGGCTGATGGTCTCGACCTTGTTCGAGTCGTAGGTAGTACTCGGAACTGATTCCGGCGAGGGCAGCCACCTCCTCCCTGCGAAGACCCGGGACTCTCCTGTTTGGCTCCCGGAGAAGCCCGACCTGTTCGGGTTGGACCAGGTCACGGCGCGTGCGCAGGTAGTCACCCAACAGGGATGCCCGCGCGCGCATGTCGTCTCCTGACCTCGACGCCGCCAGCACGAGAGGAGCAACAGCCGACGGTTAGAACAAGCGTGGACCGGTGAAGACGTGCTGACCCGCACGAAGTTGGCCGTGAATCCCTCACTTATGGCCATCAAGACACCTGGTGGCGGTTACGCGGTGGCCACTTCCGGCTCAGTCGACACCTGGTTTCCGACTTGCGTGGAGAGGAATCGGCGCTGGTAGCCGCTCGGTGAAATGCCCAGACGGGCCAGGAACGCCCGGCGAAGGGATTCGGCGTTTCGGTAGCCGGCCGCCTCGGCCGTATGAGCAATGGAGTGGCCACCGTCGAGCATCGCTTTCGCGATGTCGAGTCGAAGCATGGCCACGTATTCAGCCGGGGTGATGTCCATCTCTTCGCGGAAAAGGCGGGTCAGGTGGCGCGGGCTGACCGAAACCCGCCGGGCCAGGTTGTCGATGGTGTGAGTACCGGCCGGGTCTTCCTTGATGAGATCCACAGCCGTTCGCACGACCAGGGACGTTGGCGACGGGACGGTCAATGGCGCGGAAAATTGCGACTGGCCTCCTGCTCTTTGCATGTAGACGAGTAACCCTTGTGCAGAGTTGCGGGCGACATCGGCTCCGAAATCTTCCTCGACGAGAGCCAGGGCGAGGTCGATTCCCGCGGCGACGCCGGCGGACGAGTACAGGTTGCCGTCCTTGACGAAAATCGCGTCGGGTTCGACGTCAACGGCAGGGTACCTTTTGGCCAGGTCGTCTACGAACTTCCAGTGCGTCGTGGCCCTTCGACCGTCCAGAAGTCCGAGGGACGCCGGGATGAACGCGCCACTACAAATCGAGGCGATCCGGGAACTGCGGGCGATGAGGCTCTCCGCCGCGGCGAGGACGGCGGGGGTCATGAAGACCGGCGGAGCCAACTCGCTGCCTGGCAAGACAACGGTGTCAAATCTGTCATCGGTGAACGCGGACAGGTGGGCGCCGACCTCGATGCCGATGGACGTCGTCACCGCGTCCCCCGCCGGCGACACATAGAACAGCTCGTAGTCTCCACCGAACATGTTCGATTCGGCAAACACTTCCGCGGGACCCGTGAAATCGAGCATCTTGACGCCGTTGAAGACGAGCAAGGCGATCTTCTTGTGTGTACTCACGCCGCCGACCGTCCCTGCTCTGCCCATGTGTCGCTCCTGCCTCGCCGGCCCGAAAGCCGCGCCGTGCGTCCAAGGATGTCAGGTCGGGATGGGTGCCGACTAGGCCAAACGACCTCATTCCCCGTGGCCCCACCTACGCAGCGGATGTCCACCCGGCACGAGGTGGTGGGACCGTGACGACAAATGACCCGAGTCGCCCCGAAAGTACTGCGCACACGACGACGCGTCGGCACGATGAACCAGCCGAAGAGATTGGATTGTCGTGCCACGGATCACCACCGCACTCGACACCGGACGCATTCGGGGTGCCGTGCGTCGCTCTCTTCCCGTCATCGTCGTCACTCTTGTCACAGGTGTCGTCGGGTCCCTGTTTCTCGCCAGCTACAGTTCTGCGCTCGGCGAGCCGATTCCAAGGAATGTCCCCATCGGGGTCGTCGGTCCGACCAACCTCACGCAGCAAGTGAACGACGTCGTCGATGCGCAAGACCGGACCACGTACCGGGTGTCCCGGTTCGACAACGAGATGACGGCGCGCGGTGCCATCGAACGGCAGGACGTCTACGGCGTTCTGGTCGCCCGGCCCGACGGTCGGTACACGTTGCTGACGTCTGCGGCAGCGAGCCTGATCGTTGCGAACATGCTCGATTCCCTTGTGCCCTCACTCGAAGCCGGCGTCAATGGACCCGTGACGGTCGACGACCTGCACCCGCTCCACGCTCACGACCCGGAAGGTCTCGTCATCTTCTATGTGGCGCTCGCGACGATCATCGTCGGCACTGTCAGCGAAATGCAGACTCGGACGAATGCCCCCAAGCTCACCGAGGCAGGATTTCTCGCGGCGGATGTCTTCCGCGTCGCCATCGTCTCGTTGATGCTCAGCGTCACCGTGGTTATCGCCGGCCACTTCGAGACGACACCCCTGTTCGCGCTCTGGGGAATCCTCGCTCTAGGGATGATGGCCGCTGGCTCCACGGTGACTTTGTTCCGCCTTATTGTCGGCGGCCGATGGATCCTGATCCCCACGTGGCTGCTGTTCACCATCGTGTCGAACCCGGCCTCCGGCGGTGCGGTCGCCCCTCAACTGCTTCCGCCCGTGTACTCGGCGATCGGCCGATTTCTCCCCACGGGCGCAACAGTCCGCGCCGTCCGTGACGTCAGCTACTTCCCGGACGCCATCCATCTGGAACCGTTCATCGTCCTGAGCCTGTGGATCGTCGTCACCCGACTCGCCTCGTCACTCATTCGCGCGGTCCACGGTCGCCGCGACAACCGCACGGCGACACCGGACACGAAAGGGCCGGCCACCTGACGATGGCCGGCCCTGTGACGCGACGCCGACTAGTCGGCGAGGAACGCCAGGATGTCCTGGTCGAGTTCCTTCTGGTAGTCGCCAGCGATGCCGTGCGGGGCACCCGGGTACACCTTGAGGGTGCCGTGCTTGACGAGCTCGATGGACTTCAGAGCAGCCGCCTTGATGGGGACGATCTGGTCCGCGTCGCCCTGAGCGATGAAGATCGGAACGTCGAGGGCCTTGAGGTCCTCGGTGAAGTCCGTCTCCGAGAACGCCTTGATGCAGTCGTACGCGCCCTTGATGCTCATGCGCATGCCCTGACGCCAGAAGTCGTCCTTCGACCCCTGGGACACCTTCGCGCCCTCGAGGTTCGCGCCGAAGAACGGGACGGCGAGGTCCTGGAAGTACTGCGAACGGTCCGTGGCGACGCCCTCGCGGATGGCGTCGAGCGCCTCGATGGGGGTGCCGTCCGGGTTCGAGTCGGACTTCAGCATGATCGGGGGCACGGCACCCGCGGTGAAGATCTTCTTCACCCGGCCGACACCGTGCTGAGCGGCGTAGCGGACGACCTCGCCGCCGCCGGTCGAGTGACCGACGAGCGTGATGTCGTGCAGGTCGAGAGCCTCGATGAGGTCGTTGAGGTCGGACGCGTACGTGTCCATGTCGTTGCCGTCCCACGTCCAGTCGGACTTGCCGTGACCGCGGCGGTCATGGGCGATGGCGCGGTAGCCCTTGTCGGCGAGCAGCATCAGCTCGACGGCCCAGGCCTCGGAGCTGAGCGGCCAGCCGTGGCTGAGGACGACGACCGGGCCGGTGCCCCAGTCCGTGTAGTGGATTTTCGTGCCGTCTTTCGCGGTGATGTAAGGCATTGCTTCTCCTCGTTGCGATTCGATAGTTATCAGACGCAAGTTGCCCAAGACACGAGTTTTCGGTGAACATGTCTCGACGCCGTCCTGGGCAAGGCACGTATGGCTTTGGCTCGCACTCGACGGTCTGTCGACGAGTTACTCGCGCCACCTCACGGCATCCGTGCCGAGAGGCATAGAGCTCTCTCGGCACGGAGCCGACTTCACCCGGGGTGGGGGATCCGCCGGTGTTTCACTTGCAAGAACACGGTCCCAGGGGCAGGGCATGTCTGTCTCGCGTCGTTTGACTCGAATGCGCCGACGGAACCCTTGCGTGTGGCTCGCAACGTGCACGGGCAGCCAGCGGGTGTCTCCGGTGCCCGGTAGGGTGACGCTGCCCCACCGGGGCGATGCCGGAGAAGGGGGTAGGCATGGGCGACCTATTCATCGACCTGTTGTACGTGCAGAGCTGGGGTCTGGGGGTATGGGCGGTGACGCTTGCCGTAGCCAGCAACGTCGGGACATTCGACTCCGTGCGCGCCATCCCCACTCGTGTCGAGCGGACTCTCGCGCGGCTTCCTCGACTCGTTCCCTTCGCGTTCGGAAAATCGCTACCCGAGGCTCGAGGGCGCACAGGTGCGTTTCGGCAACTCGACGCTCGTGTCCGTCACGCAACGAGGACTGTCGATTCCGGCCTCGATGCCGCATTCGCGCTCCCCGTGCTCGCTGGATGGCTCCTTCTCCTCACTGGCCTGCTTCTGCTCGCCACGGCCGGGAGTCTCCTCGGGACAGATGCATCGCTGTGGCTGGTGCCGGCGTTTTTCCTCCTCCTCGACTTCGCAACCCTGCTGGTCGCGCTTGCGCTCAAACAGCGCACGTGGGACCTCCGTGCACCATTCGAATGGCGCCTCTACCTGTCCATCACCGTCCAGCGAGACATACTCGCTCAAGCCGTTGCGAAGCGACGCCCGCCAGAGGTCGTTGAAGAGCTGGCTCTCCGCGGTGCCCGTCAAATCGAGCATGTCCTCCGCAACCGATTCGCCCGAACAGCCGTCGCCGAATCCGACCGAGCAGCCGCACTCACCTGGGAGCGACTGTTCGAGCCGCTGCTCGAATCCCGTGCACGCCGGCTCCTCAGCGCAGGCGAGACTTCTCCCTCCGCCTGGTTCGCCTCCTGGACGGAGGACGCATGCCGCATCGTCCTCGCGCCGTACCCGACATCGGACGAGAAGCGTGACCTCCTCCCTCCAGAACGCCCAGCACACGAGACGGCCCTCCGCGTCAGCCTGTCCCTTTTCACCATTGCCGTTCTCGGGGTTGCGGCCACCGTGTTCTCCCCCACCGTCCTCACTCAGATTCCGTGGAAGGATCTCCTCGGCGTTCCCGCAGCAGCGCTCGCGCTGATCACGTGCCTGCAATTCTTCTCTGGAACGCGAAGACGAAAGACCGACCGAGCCTGAAGCCGAGCATCTGGACGGTGGAATCGCCAAAGTCCGCCACGCCCGTCGGCCATCGCGGTGACACAGCGACATCAGACTCTCCCGGCTCCGCTGATCCCATGTCCTCTACCCTGGGAACATGCCCAGGACCGAGCGCGCCCTCCCCGTTGACGGTGCGCCCGACCCGTGGCCCGACGTGCCTTCGGAGGACCGCCTAACCGAGATCGCCAGACAATTCGTCCTTCGGCTACGGGACGAAATCGGTGATCGCAGCGTCCGCTCGGTCGCCGCCGAGGCGGGCCTAAATCACATGACCGTCCTCAACGTGCTGGCCGGACGAGCGTGGCCCGACCTTGCAACCATCGGCAGGCTCGAACTAGCACTGAACGCGGACCTCTACACGTCTCATTCCGTCCGAGACAACTAACCCTCCTCAGACATCCCGCTGTCCTCGTCATCAGGATCCGTGCTGATCCACACGGCCCCAGTCGCTTCGATGAGTGCCCGCAGTTCCGTTGCGGGTTCGCCGGCCGGCGGCCCCGGGTCCGCGACGCCCATCGCCATGCGCGCGGCAAGAATCCGACGGGCAAGCATCACGACGGGTGAATCTGCCGTCTCCACCGTTGACAAGGCCGCATCACCTGTCACCAGATCTGCCACGACCGTCGCCACCTCCGCCTCTCTAGTCACGATGACGGTCACCCTGTAGCCGAAGTCGACAATGTCCACGCTCACTCCGGCTGGCACCGCAACCACGGCAAGCCAGTCGGCGCGCGCAACGAGACCACCGAAAACGGTGATCCGAATCTGTGCTTGGCTCGCGTCCATGTGGCTATTACTATAGCCACCATGATGACTCCTGCTCCAGCCCCGAGAAGTCAGGCGTGGAGCGCATCCGCGGTCGACAGGGCTCGCTCATGGGGCCACAGGACTCAGCCAACGACAGCGGAGCGGCACATGCATGAACGTGACAAGACCGCCTCCCCGCAACGCATCCTCGATTTACCTCGAGGCTTCGGCGAGAGCACTGACATGACCTTTGTCATCGACGCCCGCGACCAAGCCGGAAGACCAGGGGACGAGGTGACCTCCTTTCACCATCTCACCCTCCGTGGCGGCCGGGTTGCACCCGTCACGGATGGCAGCCCTTTGTGGCCGGCGCTCTCCATCGATGAGGATCCGCCCCGCTACGACCGGGTCTTCATTGATGACGCCAGCAAATCGGCCTTTTCTGAGGCTCTGCTGTGACATCGAAGGACTCGGACGGCACCAGAAGCATGTACACGGTGGTCTCGCGGAACCAGAAGTTGATTCCAGTTCCGTTCTCCCCCGGCTGGGCGCGGGTGCCGCGATGGAACGCCTCCCACAAGTCCACAGCCCATGAGCTCTTGGGCGCCGACCTCCAAATGCCGGGCGGTCGACCCTACGGGTACCTCTGGTACCGGCACTTCACGACCGGGAAGAACATCCGCATCGGTGTCCGGTGGAACACAAACCTCGAGTCCATCGAATGCAAGTACCTCCATGACCAGAAAGCTGTCGCCGGTCGAAACCCTGAAAAGGTGGCTGCCGCACTGGCGGAGGCGGACGCGAAGGCGCGCGTGTCGGCGTTGATGTCGCTCAACGCGCTCATCGGCACCCAGGTTCTTTCCACGCAGATGGAAGACGGGATCCTCGACGCGGCCGGCCTCGGCCTGCAGCGCATCGGCTACACATTCCTCGGCATCCCCGAGGCCGCTGAGGAAGCAGCGACAGCCGATGGATCAAACGTTGCCGGTGAGGCCGACATGGAGACGACGGATGGGGAGACGCTCATCACCGGGCTTCGCCTCGGCGAAGGCGCCATCGCCGTCACCGCCTGGCCCGTCACCGACCTTGACGGGTGGACGCGCACCGGGTCGGACCTGACCTTCCAGCACGGACATCCGTTCGGCTCCCTCGCCTACGAACATGCCGCAACCGGTGAACGGCTTCGAGTCGGTGTCGGTTGGGATGACAACGAGCACGAACTCGCGTTCGTCCCCCTGCACGCGACCGAGCCCCGCTCAACAGACCTGGTCGATGGCGTCGACGATGCCCTCCGTGACGCACGGGGTCGTATCGGCCGCCTGGTCGCCATTCACACGTCCATCGGGCAGATGGTCGTCACCGAGGACAGTCTCCGGCAGATCCTTCATGCGTCCGGGTTCGACGGCGACGTCGAATACGTGGATGACGACGAGAGCAACCGCTGATGGCGATGCAAGTTGGGCGGTTAGTCCTCAACCGGCCCGGGATGCTCGGGGAACCGATGCACCGCCACACCGATGGGGAGAACCTTCTTCCGAACTCGGAACCGTTCCTGGAGGACGCGCTAGGGCTTGTCGGGGAGCTCACCGGTGAACGACCTCGAGGACTCGAATGATGGCGACCAACGACGAAGACCAGTTTCCGCATATCCAGCACCCGACCGACTACGGCGCCGACACCCTCCTCGACCTCCTGTATGACGCATCCCGGCGACTCATGCACGAGTACATCCTCCGGCTCCCCGGAGATCACGGCCCCGAACATCCGATGCTCCACGCGCTCCACGCCGTGAAGGCCGAGCACGCCGCCGTGCCTCTCGACGATGTAGCCGCATGGAAACGGGCACGGGACGACTTCAACCGGCGAGCCGAGAAGCTCCGAAACGAACGCCGAGCACCGCCTGCTGGCCCCACCGGGCAGGCAGGTGAACCCCAGTGACGATTTACGCATCGATCATCGACGTGCGCCTGATTCCGCCGCGCATCAGCGGCACCATGCTGCTCCACGATGACACCCACACCGTCGTTCCCATCGCCATCGAACCCACCGCCGCGTCTGCCCGGTTCGAGGCGGCACCGCCCCGAGGCGGCACGTACCGAGACGACTTCGACGAGTACCGCAGAGAAGCGGAAAGCATCATGCACACCCTCCTCACCTTCACCACCGGAGAAGCAGCAGACCGAGACCGGGAAGTCAGCCGGGTGACTGCCCGCTACGGGCTCAGCTGTCTCGAAGGGGATAACGAGTGGCAGCAGCTCAGGTGGCGGTTCATCCGCGGAGAAGCGGGAAGCGCCGAACTCGAAACCGCCGCCATCCACCGCTCCCAATCGGGACCCCCGGCGGATTGCCTCCCCGGCCGGTACGGCGCCGACAGCAACGGAAAGAACTGGTTTCACGAATGACAGACAGCCCCGACCCCATCATGCTCAACATCGACCAGACCGAGGGCGTCTACCTGGTCACGACCATGAACGGATCCGCATACGTCATCGACTTCGACAAGATGACAGCCCGCCGCACCCCCAACCCGGACGACGACGACGACGAGAAAAACCTCCGCAAGGATGGCGAAGAACGATCCCTGCTCGGCATGAGCCGAGTTGCCATCGGTGCCGACATGGTCATGATCCTCGACATCCGCGGCGACGGCATACCCACCAGACGCTGGACCAGCATGGTCATCAGAATCGAACGACTCCAATGAGAGGCAGCGCCGAAACGCTCCTATCGATACTCAAGCATCGCCGTCGCCTATGGCGCTGTCCGCGCACCTGACTGGGACAAAGCGAATACCGGCGACTGACGGAGCTCGGTTCCAGGCTGGTGGTTCGAGTCGCACACTGGTTGGACGTTCCCTCGGTTGCCGGACATGTACTGGGTATGAGGGAATCCAATGGGGAAAGCGTGATGGACGGCGAACTCGACGAACTGCTGGCAAGGAGCGCGCCACGGGTCACCGTCGCGGGTGACGGCATCGACCGTGAACTCGACGCGGTTAGTGTCGCAGCAGAAGCCGCCGTGAGCAGGCCGCGGACGCGGCGCAGGAATGCGATCATCGCGGCGTCGGTCGTCGCCGTCGTCGCCGCGTCCACGGCAACCGCGGCAGCGGCGGCGTTGCCGAACTGGAATCCGTTCTACTACTCGCCCGGCGTCGTGCCCGACGCGCGCGCCACCGTCCAAGTGACTTCCACGTCGGCCTGTTTCATCAACCTCCACATCACGGACACTCCCGCGTGGAAGGAGAAGATCGCCCACCAGATCTTCTCCACCGTCGACCTCCGCAGCATCAACGTCGACACGGCCGTGAAGTACACCAAGAGCCAGGCTTACCTCGACAACACAGATACCTCGAACGGTGTGGCCTACTACCGTGCCGAAGCGGTGGCGAACTACGCCATCCATTTGCTGGACCAAGGCATGCAGAAGCGCGGGCTCACGGGCTACGGCGTCGGGGAAGACATCGCCTGCCACCGGACGGACGGCGAATGAACGTCGCCCCGTTCGCGGACTCGCGGGCCCGCCGCCGCGACGAACGCCTGCGGACCGCGGTGGAACGTACCTCCCGAGACCTCTTGGCATACTTCGCCCGCCGCGTGGACATCCTCGAGGACGCCGCCGACCTCGTCAGCGACACGATGCTGACCGCCTGGCGGCGCATCGACGACCTTCCCGACTCGAACGAAGAAACCCGAATGTGGCTCTTCGGCGTAGCCAGGAGAACACTCGCCAACCATCATCGCGGCCGGCAACGTGCCGACGCGAACACTGAACTTCTCCGGTTGGAGCTCCGAGCGGCGCAGAGCGCCTACCGTGCCGACGACGAGGGCGACGCATCGGACCTCCGCGACCTCGTCCAACGTCTCCCCGAAACACAGAGGGACCTCGTCGCTCTCGTGCACTGGGATGGATTCTCTCTCGTCGAGGCCGCCATCATCCTCGACATCCCCGCCTCGACGGCCCGTAGCCGCTACTCCGCTGCACGGGCGAGCCTCCGCGACACTCTGACCCGGGCCGACTCCACCAGGCGCTAACTCGCCACAATCACACACCGGCTGCTGCAGCGCCGTCCCCTAGCCCGAGAAAGAAGAACGAGGACATTCTGGGGCTCAAACGCCGCCGCAGTCCCCCTCCCTCTGGGAGCATTTAGCCCCCAGTCGCAATTGCGTGGCGTGCCCGGCACCGACTCCGCTAACTTCCCTGGCGTTCCTTCCCTGAACTACGGAATGTCCGAAGCCGCCGAACGGACCATACGCCGTGCCCACGCCGTCCAGCCCGTCACCGCGATTCAAAGCGAGTACTCGCTCTGGTGGCGCCGACCCGAAGAAGGCGTCCTGAGCGCCTGCCAGGAACTCGGAATCGGATTCGTCCCCTACAGCCCCCTCGGCAAGGGCTTCCTCACGGGAACCATCAGCGCCGGCACGGCATTCGAAGACGGGAACGATCTTCGCGCGAGCATCCCGCGGTTCCAAGGCGACGCACTCACTAACAACCTCCGACTCGTCGACGGCGTCAAGGAGATCGCGAAGGACAAAGGCGTCACGCCCGGCCAGATCGCCCTCGCGTGGCTCCTGGCCCAGGAACCATGGATCGTCCCCATTCCCGGAACGACGAAGTTGCACCGCGTCGAAGAGAACGTCGCAGCCGCCAATGTTGACCTCGACGACGCTGACATTGCGCGCCTGACGGAGCTGTCGGACTCCGTCACTATCGAGGGCGGCCGCTACCCTGACTTCCTCGAGGCGCAGACGAACCTCTGACGAATCACGTGTAAACCGTTCGAACTCACGACAACTGCCGCGCGTTTATTCCGGGCATCTACGGGCCATTTGGTGAGCTCTATCGGAGAAGCCGGTACGCGTCAGTTCGGGCCCGTTGCGGTCTTCCTGTGAAGGCCCTTGCGCTGACGCGCACGCTAGATGCAAGGGCATTCATCCTCGGCTCGAGGACCCCACGTCGAGGCACAACGCCGTCACTTCTAGGAAAGGCAGCCACACATGAGCACCATCGCCATCATCGGAGCAGGACCCGGGCTCGGACTCGCCGTCGCTCGACGTTTCGGCCGCGAAGGATTCAGCGTCGCGCTCCTTGCTCGAAACCCGCAGCGCCTGGACGATCTGGTGACGACTCTCGCAGGCGAAAACATCACCGCCGCCGGCTTCCCCACAAACGTCCGAGACCAGGACTCCCTCGTCCGCAGCCTCACCACCGCTGCGGATCGACTCGGGGAGATCACCGTCCTGCAGTACAGCCCCCTGCCCGCAAAGGCGTTCATGCGACCCGTCCTGGAGACCACTGCGGCCGACCTGGTCGGTCCGGTCGAGTTCTCGATTTACGGTCCAGTCGCCGCGGCGCACCAGGTCATCCCGGGCATGCGTTCACAAGGCGGCGGCAGCATCATCTTCGTCAACGGCGGCAGCGCCGTCCGCCCTGGCCCAAAGGTCACGGGAACCTCCGTGGCATTCGCCGGCGAAAGCGCCTACGCGCAGCTCCTGCACGACGCCCTCGAACCGGAGAACATCAACGTCGCCCAGCTGATCATCCCCCTCGGCATCGGAGGCGGCGACCCCAGCCACGAACCGGAGGCCCTCGCCGACACCATCTGGGGCCTCCACACCGCGCCGACTGAATTCCGAACTTACGCGGCCGATATGCCCCGCTGATGTCATCTCAGGCTGCGCGCTGACCGAGATCGCCGGTGACGGAATGCCGTACCTAGGAACCTTCGTCAAGAACGTCAGGACTCCGCTCACTAAGTGCCTAGGGATTGGAAGATCGAAGACGCCTGGCCATTCCACGCGGGTGGGCCCATGCCGAGACGCTCCCCGTCAGAGGTGGCCCGTATCGTCCCGGCCATGGGAGTTCGAGGCAGCGGTGAGAGCGTTGATGCGATCTTTCGCCGGCGCCCGGATTCTCACCCGTTCGCCATCCCGCCGGTTCCCGGCGGGCAAGGCGTTTGGCTCATCCGGCGAACACCGACACCTATCGGTTACGTCCTGAAACGGCCCGAGCGCGGGACATTCGTCTACGACGTGTACGCGCACTGCCGCAACGAGTACGGGAAGCGGCTCTGGTTGAAGGCGTTCCAGACCTTCAACTCGGCCGTGGCCTGGGCTTGCCAGCATGAACGAGCTATCGCGGCGGTGATCGCCGAGAACGAGCCGGAACCTGAAGCGTGGCCTCGGTGAAGGAGGGTGTGTCCCGCGTTCATTCCCTGCCGCCGGCAACCCAGACCCAGCTGGCCGGCGCCTGGTTGAGGGTCCGGTAGCCGTCGCGTTCGAGAGCGTCACCGAGATCGGCGACCTGGGCCGTGAAGGTGTCCGGCCAGTCTGCGTTCCGGATCGCCTTCGCGTTCCGGAGTTCCTCGGGGTGCAGGTTTCCGTACTTCTCGCGCCACCACGGCGCGGGAACTTCAGCGTTCTCGGGGACCGTGACGGTCCACCGCCACCCGGGAGGTGCATCGTCGAGTCGCGCCAGCCCGTCTTCTGTCAGGTGCGAGGCGAGTTCGAGGACGAACTTCTGCTTCGGGGTTTCTCCGGATCCGCTTTCCGTGGTGAGTTCCTCGACGGACAGGTCACCGAACAGGGTTCTGTGCCGACCGGACGGGGCGAAGAAGATGGTGGGCACGGGGTCTCCAATGTGGTTGATGACGGCCAGCGGACGCTGACGACGCGTCTATGCCAGGGGAACTCGACCAGGTGCGGGCCCCGTTCTGGGGTGACCCGATGGTCCTAGTTCTCGCCGCACCTCCCCTAGCGTGGACGGGTGACTTCTGGGGACATGGAACGCGACGCACGGACGACGATCATCGACTCGATGAAAAAGGCCACGGCTGCTCTGCAGACCACTGGTCAGACCGGTGCTCACTACGGGTGGGCGACAAGAGCCGATGAAGCCGAGGTGCTCGACGCCCTGGCGAAGTTGGTTCACGAGGTCGGAGTGCAGCTCTGGGCTCGAGACCTCGCCGACAGCGATGCCGTGGTGAAAGTTACGAAGCAAGTACTCGCCCGCGCGGAAACCCTCCATTCGCCTAGTCCGTCGTGCGAGTGTCCGCACGACTTCTACAGGAATCACTCGTCGAGCGGATGCGACAGTTGCGACTGCAAGAGAACAACGGGCCGCTCTGCCAATGGTGGACGCTGGATTCCATTTCCCGGCGACAAGCCAGCCAAGGACTTTTGACGGCCGCCTGACAGGGGCCGCAGCAGACCCTTACGTCGAGTACGCCCGCGGCCGCCCCATGCTGCACCAGGTGCGACTTGGCCGATGCCCGCGTTGCGCATTTGTTTGGGCAGTTTCGGCAAGATATTCTCCGGCGCACCGAGCTTCGCGTAGGCGGTGGCGGCGGCGGTGCCGTGGCGAACGCTAGCCCGGCTCGACGCTTGAGGACGACCAGGTGCGCACGAGTTCCCATCGGATATTTCGGATCCCCCGGCTTGGGCCACGCGCCCAGCACGCTCGTATTAGCGCGCGAGGAAGCGCTTGACCTGGATACTGTGCCGGCCCGGTACTCGACAAGCGAGCGCGGTAGCGAAGGTTTTCCGGCGCGTTCTATGCCGCGCGCGTGGAGAAACCGTGAATCGACGAATGGACAGGCGCTGACTCTGATCGGGCAAGTGCGTCGGTGTCCCTCTCGAACGTGACGATTCGCCGAAAATCCCCGAAATCGACCCATTCCGCTGGCCGCTTTCAAGTCCGGCACAAGTCGTCGGAAACCCCGAATAATCAGGGCTGCAGAGCCATTTCGGAGGCCTGACTTACTTACTTACTTTTCTATCTCTCTTATGTAGAGAAGAGAGAGATAGATAGAGGACAGATATATATACCTCTATCCCTCCATAGCTGTACCTGCCGCGAAAGGCGTCAAGATCGCAAGTCGACCCTGATCGCAACCGTTCGTCAGACGCGTGGTCAGTCCGGCGAGCTGCCCTCCGCGACGGCCAAATCCGCGGCTGGCATATCTGATCCAGCACAGGGAGGAGGTGACACATTCACCCAACCCCACTCAGTCCACGCCGGTCTCCGCCAAGAAAGCCGGCTTCACCCACGAGACCGCCAAGGGCGCCACCGACGAGTGGTACACGCCGCGCCACATCTTCGAAGCGCTGGCCATCGAGCGCTTCGCGATGGACGTCTGCTCGCCCGGCGCCGAGAAAACCCACGTCCCGGCCGACGTGCACCTGACCATCGTCGAAGACGGTCTCACCACCCCGTGGGCCGGCACCGTGTGGATGAACCCGCCTTATAGCGACATCGCCCCTTGGATGCGCAAGCTCGCCGACCACGGCGACGGCATCGCGCTCGTGTTCGCCCGCCCCGACACCAAGTGGTTCCAGGCCGCCCTGAAGCAGGCAACCGTCGCCTGCTTCATCAACGGCCGCATCAGCTTCATCAAGGGTTCCACCGGCAAACCCGCGGGTAGCCCCGGCGCCGGGTCCGTCCTCCTCGCCTACGGCAAGGCCGCCGCCGACGCCGTCCTGCACTCCGAACTCGGCATCTGCGTCACCCCCATCCTCGCCAGCTGACCACCACCCACCACGTCCCGGAAGATTCTTCGACACAATTTCGAGAATCTTCCGGGACGTCTCCGTTTTCGCCGCATGTACACGTTGAGACAAAGAAAATCCACGGTAGTGGGACCGGTACGAGCCAGCATCAGTGCGGTCCGAAGCGCGACGTTTCCGAACGGAAGGCTTCCGACCAACAGGGGGTGCACCTCAACCTGGATCCCACGGATGACGCCGACCGTAGCGCGCCGCAGCAGGCGCAGCGGAAGACGGACACTTCCACGACATACGCGCTGCGGTTACCCACTGAATTGGCGGCCACACGCTCCAGAAATCGACGACCCACAGCCGATCTGCGGCCCGAGGCACAGGAAGGGGGTGATTAACTCATCAACCCCCATTTCCACGCCGGCCTCCACCATGGAGACCGGGTCCACCAGCGAGACCGCCGTCGCCGCCATCGCCCGATGGTGCGCGCCGTCAAACCTCCTCCTCAACCTCACCACCGGCGAGTACGGCATCAGGAAGTTCTCGATGGACGTGTGCTCCCCCGGCGCCGACAAGTCCCACGTCAACGCCACCGAGCACATCACCACCCTCGAAGACAGCATCTACGCTGCGTGGCACGGAACCGTGTGGATGAACCAGCCCGATGCCGACCTCGGCCTCTGGGGGCACAAGCTCCGCGACCACGGCGACGGCATCGCCCTCCTCCGCACGGGCACCAACAACAGGTGGGTCCAGAACGCCATCCAGGACGCAACCATCGCCTGCTTCATCCGCGAAACCGTCAAGTACATCGACAGTCGCACCGGTATGCGGGCCCAGGGCGGACCTCGAGGCGGGTCCGTCCTCCTCGCCTACGGCACCACCGCCGCCAACGCCGTCTTCCATTCCGGACTCGGCGTCTGCCTCACCCCTACTTCCGCCAACTAAACAACAACGAACGCGTCCCGGAAGGTGTCTCGACCAAGTTCGAGAACCTTCCGGGCCGCCACGATTCCCGCCGCACGAACCCGGCGAAGGAGAGACCCAAGACTTCCGAACCCTGCTGGACACTAAGGAAGCCGCGGCCGGTAGCGCGCGTATCTGCGCGACTGCACTTCGCCGCATAGGCCACATTCACGCCTGAATTGAGGTGATACCTAGGCGGTTTTCGAGCGAATGCGCCCTCTCGACTCTGGATTCACGTCCCTGAGGTGGGAAGACTCAGGCCTGAACGACAGCCGGCTCTACAGGGTGGCCGCAGACCGGCGCACGGCCTGACTGGACGCCGCCATCCCGCACCCCTATGCTCATTTTTATGAGCACAATGTGCTGGAGTCTCAGTCAGCTCTCCGTCCAGGCCACAGGTCCGCATCGAGGCCGCTTTCGAGCCGGGCGATGGTGGCGAGATCCGGCCATGCGCGGCCGGCGAGAAGGTTGGCGAGGGTGACGTTGCCAACCCCGCATGTCAGGGCGACGGCGCGAATACTTCGACCGTCCATGACCTTTCTCACGTTGAGGACAAACTGGCGGGCGGTCTCACCCAATGCGTCAGTTGACGGTGATTCCGGCCACGGGGGCGCCGCAAGCTCAGCAGGCGTCATTCTGCTCGGCCGTCCCATGCGCTTAGCGTACGGGCCAACAGCCCCCGGCCAAGGCTAGGACGGCCGTGACGACATGGGAAACGAACCAAAGCCATACCAGCCCAAGCTGCCGCAACGCGACTGGGAGGCCATCGCCCCGTACGTGCACGATCTCGTAGCCCGGGCGGAACCCCTCGTCGTGTACAGCCGCGACCAACTCAACCCGGTGGTCTCAAGGCTTGTCCACTACGCATTCATCAACCACATCCCCTTGAACGACACCGACGTCCTCTCGCCGCGGACTCTCGAACGATTCGTTCAGGTGTATTTGAAGGACTACACGCCGGGCGGGAAGAGCACGATGCGAGCCCGCGTCCGACGAGTAGCCGAAGCGATTCGAGGCGGCAGCACCTCCGACCTCATCCGTACCTTCGCGAAGTCGGAGGCATCTAAACCCTACGATGACCGCGAACTGGCACTGCTGCGGTCTTGGTCACGGTCGATGCGTAACGACGATCTCACAAGCTCCACCGGTGCGCTCCTCGCCCTGGGGTTCGGTGCCGGCCTCACCGGGGCGGAGATCATCCGACAACGCCTCGAAGACGTGTCGCTGGCCGATGGGACCGTCAGAGTCGTCGGCGGGACGGAGCGCGAGATACCCGTCAACGGGGTCTGGCTCGACCTCCTCATCACCCGGTGCGCCGTGACGGGTGGTACGGGCTGGGCGTTTCGGACCGGACAGCGCGGGTCGAACGCAAACCTCATCACCGACTTCGTCGCGCGAACCGGCCCGCAGATTCCGTTGACGACGCGCCGCATGCGGGCGACGTGGCTCGTCGGGCACCTCAACTCTGGGACGCGGCTGAAACCATTGTTGAAGCTTGCGGGCCTGCGGTCGGCAGAAGCTCTCGACGCCGTCCTGCCATTCGCCGACAAGTGACTCTCCCCACGTCGGGCCGCCCGTCTGCCGCATAGGTATCGGCGACGGTGTTACCCGGTATCGTCTGGACTCGAGGAGATTAGGGGGCTGCTTTGAGCAACAGTCATGACGCATCGGCGAGTGCGGTCGGGTATCTTCACCAGGTCGCGTGGGGTTTGCTGGAACTCCTCCGATTCGGCAAAGACCGCCCCGACCAGGGCATTCTCCTGGAGAAATGGGACGACGTGTCCTGGGACGACGAGGGCACTCCGACCGAACTGCTGCAACTCAAATCGCACAAGCCTGGCACGAAGCCCTTGACGGACAAGTCGGACGATTGGTGGCGCACGGTCCAGGTGTGGATGGATGACGCGAGGTTCCTCGCGGCGCATGGCCCAAGACTGGCGTTAGTCACGACGTCGCTGGCGCCGCAAGGATCAGCCGCTTCGTTTCTACGACCTGATAGCGACCGGGACTCGACACGGGCCCTCAAGCTCCTGAATCATGCCGCGCAATCATCCAACAACGCGGAAACCAAAGCCTCACGCGACGCCTGGCTGGCACTAACAGACTCGACCCGCCACGATCTCCTCGAGCGAGTCGAAGTCCTCGACGAATCCACCGGCGACGTACTCGCCGAGATCCGCCGCGAACTGTTCCTCATCCCGCCTCGAGACGCAGCGCGCAAGAAGGACCTCGAGCAGGCGCTTCTCGGTTGGTGGCACGCGGTTGCCCTCGACATGCTGCGAGGATCCCGCGGATCCATCAACGCCATGCAGCTCGCCACGGAAATCGACCGCCTCAGCAGGCGATTCGGTGGCGATGCTCTCTACACAACGGTCGACGAGGTCGATCAGGACGCCTGGTCCGGCATCGTCGCCGACCACGGCGACCGACTGTTCGTTCGACAGATGGACCTCATCGGTTTGAACAACAGGCTCGTCGAGATGTCGATCATCAACTTTTACCGGCAGGTCGAGCAGACCACGGACTGGTTGGACCGAGACCTCATCGAGATGCGGGAGTTCGACTCGTTCAAGAACTCCCTCGCTACCGAATGGGAGTGGCGGTTCCACGCCATGTGCGACGAATTGCCCCGGGACGCAACCGAGGAGACGAAGAAAGCAAAGGGACGTGAACTGTTCCACGCCCTGCGCACCTTGGCCTCCATGAAGATCCGATCCGACTACGCGGATACCTTCTACGGGCACGGTGTGCAGATGGAGATCGCCGACGAGGGTCACCACGGTTGGCACCAGGACTTCAACGCTCTCCTGGAGTCGGTGACAGTGGGTCGCGAATGACAGACGCCCCGCCGCGCACATTGGATGGCCTCCCGCACTGGGAGAACCGCTCCCACGCAGCCGCCGCCATGCTGAACCCGGCGCTCATCGCCGCACTCATCGCCGCCGCGGCGTACCGGCACGCTAAGCACAGCGGTGAACTGATGCCGTGGGAACTCAGCTTCCTTGTCGCACCGATGGCATTGCACGGGGGAACGCGGGATGTCGTTCCAGTCCGGATCACATCGAATCTTCCGCGGTGGGTTCAAGAGAACCCGGTCATCCACGCGGGCATCGGCCGGCGGGCCGCGAGCCTCGCGCCCTACGTGAGGGAAGGCCTTCGGTGGGGGTTGAACAGCGGCTCCCTGGAACTCACTGATGGTCGACTTCGCGGGACCATCCGGGATTCCATCCCGAAGTCGAACAGCGACGAGCTGCGGTCCATCATGGCCACGGCCGGATTCCTTGGGCGGTGGTTCGCCCATGTCGGAAGCGTGCCGACCGTCTTCGCGGTTCTCGGCGTGACACCATAAGCACCGTGCAACTCCTGAAGGTCGCTCTCTTTCACACTGACGGTCGTGTCCACGAAGTTCTCTTCCGCCCCGGCCAGCTGAACATCGTCGCCGGACCGTCACGCACCGGGAAGACCGCCCTCCTGGACATCGTCGACTTCTGCCTGGGACGCGACGAACCATCGATACCGGCGGGCATCATCGACCTGACCGTCGCCTGGTTCGGCACTCTCTGGCAACTCGACGACGGAGCACGTGTGTTCCTAGGCCGCCCGAGGGTCCCCGACGACCACAAAGGCACCAGCCAGTCCATGATCCGCTTCGGCGGCGACACCCTGGACCTTCCAACGCACGCCGAGCTGCACCCGAACACCGACTCCGTTTCCATGCGAGTGGAAGTCGGAGAACGAATCGGGTTACGGGACGCGCGACTCGATAACGGGGATTTGCAAGGCCCATTCGCCGTCACCCTCGGCGCCGCGGCGTTCTTCCTCTTCCAACGGCAGGACGAGATAGCCCGGTCGGACACCCTCTTCCACCGACAATCGGATGACGGTGTCGCACGTACCATTCGCAACGCCCTCCCCTTCTTCCTGGGTGCCATCGATGGCGACCAGGCTTTGAAACGCGCGGAACTCGCCTCCGCAGAGCGAGACCTTCGCGCCGCCCGCCTCGCAGCGGATCGCGCCGCCATAACCGTCGAGAACGCGCGAGAGCAGCTGCAGTCACTGCTAAGGCAAGCACACGCGGTCGGCCTCACCGACGCGGAAGAGTCCACTAACGTCGTGGTGCTGCGCGGCATCCTCGAGACAGTCCGCCATCGAGACACAGAAACGTTCGCGAACGCGGAGACAGTCGCCGAAGCTCAGGACCGAACACGAGCGCTCAGAGCACGGCGCTCAACCTTGCGTCAGGAACTCGGACGGGTCCTCGACGACCGGGACCTGCTTCTCGAGTCGGCGGCAGGAGCGTCCGGGTACGGCTCCGCGATTCGCCAGCACGCCGGGCGCCTGCACAGCATCGGCCTGACCGGTGAGCCCGGCGAGGCTGCACGGTGCCCCGTGTGCACGCAGCTTCTGCAGGGCGAGGACCCCACCGCGGACCACCTCAACGCGAGACTTACCCGTCTCGAGGGCGAAATCGAACTGCTGGCGGCCGCTCGCCCAGCCCGGCAGAAGGCGCTGGCGCGGTTGACGGAGGAAACTAGCCGGATCCGAAGCGAACTCGTCGCCGCGGATGACGCCCTCGCAGCCCTCGAGTCCGCCGCAGGCACGCCAGGCGAACGTGGCACTCCCGCCAGCCGAGAATTCATTCGCGGTCGCATCGACGCAACCCTCGCGAACTTCGCCGAGGTGAATGAGAGCGACCCGGACACGACGAGAATCGCCGCCGAACGGGCTGCCGAACGAGTCGAGATGCTCAAGCGCTCCCTCGACGAAGATGCCGACGCTCGGATGATCGCGATCCTCGACTCCGTCAATGAGACGTTGACCAACTTCGCGCAGACGCTGGAAGTGGAACACTCGGACCGAGTCTGGCTCGACCCGAAGCACCTCACTGTCGTCGCCGACACACCCAGCGGGCCTCGCCCGCTCGCTCGCATCGGAAGTGGTGAGAACTGGGTCGGCTACCACGTGGCCGCCCACCTTGCACTGCATCACTGGTTTGTCACGCATGGCCGCCCGGTGCCGGCGCTCTTGATGCTGGACCAGCCCTCGCAGACACAGCAATCCGGGTCGAGCGACCGAGACAACGACGTCGTCCGGCGAATGGTGCGGCAACTGTTTGACTTCTGCCTGGACCTCGCCCCGAAGTTCCAAATCATCCTCATCGAGCACGCCACCATCGGCGAGGACTGGTTCATCGACTCCCTTGTCGACTGGGACGACCACGGCCTCGTTCCCTCCGAATGGGCATCCGAGGAAACCTGGAACGAAGCGTCGCGGCTCGACGGCACCGTCGACGAGGCCGAATAGTCCAACTCGCCAGGGTGGGCCCCTCGGGGTCTCATTCTGGGCATAGCTGATCTCCGCTTCGCCCGCCGAGTCTTCTGACGTGCTGTCGCATGCGGTGGGCACGCCACATGCGAACGGGCCACTCCAGCCCGACCATTCAAGGAAAACGATCCCTGATCTGGGATTTTACCTTCAGATACGGCTGTTCGATTTTCCGCGCATAGACGGGGCATGATCCCAACTCCTTCCGCCACCGCCTCGGTCGAAATCCCCTCTACCCAAATCGTTAGCGCTCTAGCACAATATGCTCATAGAAACGAGCACAACACGCGCATTGCAAAGAAGGCGATGAAGAACATGCGGCGCACCCAAACTGCGCCCGCCGGCGTGTGGGAGGACATCCAGAACTTCCTCGCGCCGCTACTTGGCTCGTACCCGTCGCCCTCAGAGACCTACGTGACGCAACTCAGTCACCGGGTGACGGCGTTCGTCCTGTGGGCGGTCCTCGAGATGCACACCCCTCTGAACGTCACGGACCTGTTCACGGACACGCTCCTTCGCCGCTTCCTCCACACGGTCTACACGAACGTGAACACGAGAACCGCCTACCAGAGCATGCTTCAGCGGTTCGTCCTGCACAGCACCGGCCGAAGCCTGCAGAGCCGCCATTCTGGGCAACGCGGCACCGTGTCTGTCTACACAAAGAACGAGCTCGCTAATGCCCGCAGCTGGGCTTCGTCGCGAGCCCTTCGAAACAGAGTCGATGCCATGGCCGCTGTCGCTCTCGCCGGCGGCGCCGGGCTTCGGACTCCGGAAATCGTCTTCGTTCGGCCCTCCGATGTCTGCGTTGACGGCGACACGGTCCTCATCGATGTCCAAGGTGCTAACGCCAGGCAAGTTGCCATGCGGGCCGAGTGGACCCCAGGGTTCCTGACGGCGCTCGAGCAGCGGTCGACCTCGGAATACATCGTTCGGCCAGGTACCGCCACGTCCCGATGGCGAGTCCAGCACGGAGCTCACGTTTTTAAGCTGAAGAGCGCGCCGGACCAGATGAAACTGCGCGACACGTGGATTGTCGACATGCTCGACCGGCTCCCTTTCCGAATTGTTACGCACCTCTCCGGCTACGCGTCCATCAAGGCACTGGTCGCTCGATACGAGCCGTTCAGCCGGCTCGACGACCTGGACCTCGTCAGCGAGTTTCACGACGTCATGAAGGCGGCGAAGGCGTGAGCGCGTACAGCAGCGACGTCGACATCGACGACGTCTTCGACGAAACCCTCTATGGGCTCATGCCGATGGCAGAGGTCGTCTCCGGCTCCCTGAACACGTCGAGCATCGACAAGGGCCTCGTCCTACGATGGAGGCAGCGTCTTCGCCGCTCCGGCGTGCTCACCCTCGTGTGCGAGTGGCGCGAGGCCGACAGCGCCGAAAGGTACCGGGGCGGCCGAAAGCCCACAATCGACGATGAAGTCATCCTCACCCTCATGTTGGTCCTCGTCGCGGAACGGTCTGCTCTCAAGGGCACCATCCTCGGCCACGCCCTCGGGCACCGACTCACCAACGCCGCCAAAGAAGCGCTCGGCATCTCCCACCTGTTCGACGGGACCACGCGCAATTGGAACCAGCTCGCCCGGCGAGCTGTTCGCCGTCTGACGAAAACGTGGGACGCTTGGGGCGGCGGCCGCAAGTGCGCCATCGGCCGGCTCGAGCGCGAGAAGCTCGAAGAAGACCTGGCCGAGAATGAGGACTTCGTCGAAGAGATGATGTCGCGCGGTGACAAGTTCACCTGCGCGCTCATTCAGATGACCCTCGAAGAGCTCCCCCGTTCCGTTCGCCGCCAAAACACGGTGGCCCTAACCGTCGACCAGACCGCTCTCGAGGCGGTGTCACAGCTGGCGCCATGGCGCCGCGACACGAACGGCCTGGAGAAGTTCGAGCGGTACGCCGACATGGACCCCGAAGACCCGGAGTCGGAAGTCGAAAGAGTCGTCCTCGAGCCGCAGGCCGGCCTCTACCCGGTCGAAAAGGGCGCCGCCGTCAAAGACTCCGCGGGCGTCACAACGTGGGTGGCATCCGACTGGCAGATGGCGTTCATGGGCAATGTCATGCTCGGCGTCTACGAAGACCCTTCCGCGGACAACACCCTCGCGCCACCGCAGCTCGCCTACGCCGGCAGCCTCAGCGCGCCCAACAAGCGCATCGGCGAGCACACCATCGCCCTCGTTGACATCATCATGGGCCGAGGCACCAAAATCAGCCGCCTCTCATTCGACAAGGGCTACACCCAGCTAACCGTCGAGAAGTTCCACCGCCCCCTGCGCGAACGCGGCATCAAGGTCGTCAAGGACTACAAAGGCGGCAAGGTCGGCGGCCAGAAGGGCATCACCAACGGATTCGGAGGTGCGCACTTCGTCGAAGGCGACTGGTACTGCGCCAGCACACCCAAGGAGCTGCTCGAAGCGACTATCCGGTACGACGATGGCCTCATCACGGTCGAGGAGTACTGGCGGGACATCGACCTCCGGCAGGCGTACAAGCTGCACATCAAGGACCACAACCCGAACCCGAGCAGTGTCAAGTACCAGTGCCCCGCCATGGGCGACTCCGCCACCGTCGACTGCCCTCTCCGCACGATGACGAAGAAGGCCCTCCAGAAAGACAACCTCGCCCCCATCAACGAGAGCCAGATTCTCGAACGAGACGTCGACATCTGCTGCAAGAAGTCCCTCAACATCCCCATTGCCGAGAGCGAGAAGGAATCCGGGCAGAAGTACGGCTACGCCACACGCGCGCACAACCGCGTTTACAAGGCTGACCGCGCCAGCAGCGAGTCCGCGAACGACTTCCTCCACAACGATGCATCCGTCCTCTCCGACCCGACCAACCGTCCGATGCGTGGTCTTGCCGTCGCGCAACTCGCGTGGGCGCTCATGCTCGTCGCGTTCAACATGACCCGCATCGCCCAGTACATGCACGAGCGCTTCAAACTCGAGCAAAAGAACCTGGCCATCAAGCTCCGAACGGGCATTACCGTCCCCATGCCCAAACCCGGTGCACGCCGGCGACCCCCGAAGAGACTCCGGGACCGCAACGACCGAAGCCACTACAGGCGGGGTTACAAAGCCCGCCCGACTGTCGTGGTCAGCAGGACCTAGAAAAGACCTCGGCGGCACCCAAAAACCCTGCGCTGGACGGGGATAATCGTCGCGCCCCGGAACAGGACTGCCAACGACTCCAGAGCGACATCTGAACGACGAAGGCCCCGGCGCGCCCAAAAATGGGCGTGCCGGGGCCTTTTACGCGCCCGCGGGGCGTCCTCCGCCGCGAAGTCCTCGCCGAGACCGCGGTGGCGAGCGCCAAGAACAACGAAAGCCCCCGAAAATATCGGGGGCTTTTCGCGCGGATCGAGATACGTCATCAAATGGATTTAGATTCGTCATCGACCCGGAAGCGGAGCCGGTGGGATTTGAACCCACGGTCCCCAAAAAGGGGACTCCACCTTAGCAGGGTGGTGCACTAGGCCGAACTATGCGACGGCTCCGTGGCGCTCGCTCGCGCGAGCACACGGCCTCAACTATAGCGGGTGGCCGGGTGTGAACTCACCCCGTGCATCCTGCGCCTGCTTGTCCGCATTAAGGCCCACATTTTTGACCCCCGATCTGGGTGCGCGTGTCCTCTTGTCCTCCATAATGAGGACCACTTAGAGTCATTCCATCAGCCAGCCCCACTCCCGACGGCGGTATCCCGACGAGCAGGTGCCCGAACACCTGATCGCGCCGATGTGGGGCGCACATTCACTGGCGACGCCGCCAGACGCAGCGCCCTGCGAGGCCGAACACCCCTGATCCCGGCCTCGCAGGGTCTCCACTCCCGACATCCCCGATCGGTCGAGTGACACGGAGCCGCCCCGCGAGATGGTTACTCGCGGGGCGGCTCTCCTCGTTCCCGGCCGCGGTCTCGATTTCGCGACCGGTTCGCCCCGAGGCCCCCGGAACATCGGTGACGCATGAGGCCGGAGCGCCGTTCCGGTCGCGAAATGCGGCGGGGGCGGGGGCGACACGGGCGGGCGACGCACCACCTCGACTAGAAGCGGTAGGCCACCGAGCAGGTCTGATCGGCGGCCGTCTGCCCGGTGAGGCCCGAGATGGCCGCGCCCGTCGAGGCTCCCGAGCCGATGGTCGCAGGAGCCGTCGCCCCGCCGCTCGACCCAGACGCGCTCGACCCCGCAGACCCCGCCGCACCCGAGCCCGCGGCAGAGCCCGCCGCCCCGGAGCCCCCGGCCGCCGCCGAGGATCCGCCCGCCGCCCCGGCGCCGCCGGCCCCCGCGCTCGCGGTACCCGACCCCCCGGCGGCACCAGTCGCGGCGCCGGAGCCCGTCCCGGCCGCAGCGCTCGACTCCGACCCGATGCCCGTGGACCCCGCCGGCACCGTGAACGGCCGGTCAGCTTTGATCGCCCCGAACAGCTCGGCCGCGGTGGCCGTGTCGGGCTGCACCTTGTCGGCGTAGATGCCCGTGCCCGCGGTGCTGCCCGGGTACTGCACGAAGTTCACACGACTCAAGTCCAGATCGCGGAGCGCGCTGCCCATCGAGATGAGGGTCGACGTGCTGTTGAGGCTGTTCGACAGGGTCATGTTCGACGCCGCGGCGCGAGCGAGGCCGTAGAGCTTCGTGGGGCTTCCGAGAACGCCGCCCGACTTGATCGTGCGGAGCATCGACGACAGGTAGACCTGCTGGCTCGAGATGCGACCGAGGTCGGAGCCGTCGCCCACGCCGTGCCGCGAGCGGAGGAACGCCAGCGCGTCGGCGCCCGACAGCGTCGACGTGCCCGCCGGCAGGTTCAGCCCGGTGTAGCGGTCGTGGATCGGCTTGTTCACGCAGACGGGCACTCCCCCGATCGCGTTCGACATCTCGATGACGCCGTTGAACGAGATCTGCCCGGCGAACGGGATGTCGACTCCGGTGAGCTGCTTGACCGTCTGCACGACGCAGTTGAGCCCGCCGTCGCCGTACGCGGAGTTGATGGGCGCCGCCGACTGCGCGGAGGTCGAGCCCTGTCCGTCCGTGCGCGGGCACGACGGGATCGGCACGACGAGGTCGCGCGGGATGCTGACGGCCGTCGCGTTCGTGTGGTCCGCGGAGACGTGCAACAGGATGTTGACGTCGTTCAGGGTCGCATCGCGCACGCCGTACGAGGTGCCCTGCTTCGGGTCGTTGTCGGTGCCGACGATGAGGATGTTGAACCCGCCCTTGTAGGCGGCGAGCCCCGCGCCCGGCTGCTTCACCGCCGGCTCGGTCTTCTCGCCCTGAAGGGCGACCCCCGGGCCGAGGTCGTCGCTCACCTGCTTCAGCGCGATCGCGCCGACGGCGGCGCCGCTCACCGCGACGACGGCCACGGCGGCCGCGACCGTCGTCGCCAGCGCCTTCCACGGGCTCCGGCGAGGCAGACGGCCGTGGCGGGCGAGCGGAGCCGAACGGGCGGCGCGGCGCGAGCGGTCGCGGGCGGGAGAGGGCGCGGGCAGGCGGTCGAGGGGGTCTGTCACTGTGTCCTTTCATCGCTCGTCACGGGCGCAGGAGCACCGGACGGCAGGCACGGACGAGTGTCCGGGCGCGGGCAAGGCCTACGAATCTACTGAACGCGGGCTGACCCGCGCGCGGGTTCACAGGGGTCTGCCGGGATGCTGTGCGGAGCCACGCGGGTGCGATTGGCTCTGTCGCGGCTCCTGCGACCGGGCGAGGATGGAGGGCATGACGCCCCGCGACCGCTTTCTCGCCGCGCTCGTGGCGGTGTGCTGGGGGCTCAACTTCCCGGCGACCGAGCTGGCGCTGCGGCACTTCCCACCGCTGCTCACGGTGGCCGTGCGGTTCGTGCTGATCGCGATCCCGACGGTGTTCCTCGTGCCGCGGCCGAGGGTGAAGGTGCGGTGGCTGCTCGCGGTGGGCACGTGTCTCGGGATCGTGCAGTTCGCGTTCCTCTACCTCGGCATGTCGGCCGGGGTGTCGTCGGGGCTCGCGTCGATCGTGCTGCAGGCGTCGGCGCCGTTCACGGTGATGCTCGCCGGGCTGTTCCTGCGCGAGCGCATCTCCAGGCGGCAGGCGATCGGCATCGGCATCGCGGTGGCGGGGCTGGCGGCGATCGCGGTGTACCGGGCGCAGGTGTCGGCGATCCTGCCGCTGGTTCTCGTGCTCTGCGGTGCGCTCGGGTGGGCGCTCGGCAACGTCTCGTCGCGCAAGGCCCAGGCCCCGAACCCGCTTCACCTCACGCTGTGGATGTCGGTCGTGCCGCCGATTCCGATGGCGGTGCTGGCGCTCGTCGTCGAGGGCCCGCGCACGGTCGGCCACGCGCTCGCGACGGCGTTCACGCTCGACGCCCTGCCCGCCGACCTCGGCCTGCTCTACGTCGTGATCATCGCGACGGTCGTCGGCTACGGGCTCTGGAACACGCTGCTCTCCCGCTACCCCTCGAGCACCGTCGCCCCGTTCTCCATGCTCGTGCCGGTGATCGGCGTGCTCGCCTCGTGGGCGGTCTTCGGCGAGGTGCCGTCGGTGCCCGAGGTGGTCGGCGGCGCGTTCGTCGTGGGCGGGGTGCTCTTCGCCAGCTACCGGCCGCGGGTGCGCAGGGCGCAGGAGCAGGCGCTCGTCCCCTCACCCTGAGCCCCGGCGCCGCATCGAACTACGTCGTTTGACGTATTGCCGCCCTCCACACGAGGGGCGATCCTCTGCGTACAAGGAGATCGCGGCGGCCGGTCACGGAGGGATACGAGACCTGGCCAGGCAGCGAAGCCCTTGCCGAGGGCGCGTTCATGCGACCCCGCTCCGCTCCCAGGATGGGAGGCCGCCAACCCCTACCCCCGCGGCCCCTGGGAGCGGGGCCTCTCTCTGCGGCCGACACCTCTCTGGCGGAGCGGGGCCTCCCTTGCCTCTGAGATGATCTCAGCATGGACGCGATCCGCTGGCTCTTCGACTCCACCTTCCAGGTGGGCGACCAGACCGTGCTCTGGCGCGAGGTGATCGGCAATCTCTTCGGCCTCGTCTCGGCGCTCGGCGGCATGCGCCGCAAGGTCTGGGCGTGGCCGATCGGCATCGCGGGCAACGTGCTGCTCTTCACCGTCTTCCTCGGGGCCGTCTTCGACACCCCGAACCCGGTCAACCTGCTCGGCCAGGCGGGCCGCCAGGTCATGTTCATCGTCGTCTCGATCTACGGGTGGTGGGCGTGGCAGCGCACGCGCCGTCGTGTCCGCTCGTCGGGCGACGCGTCGACTCAGGGCGCAGGAGCAGGCGCAGTCGAACCCGTCTGGGCCGGCCTGCGCACCCGCATCCTGCTCGCGGTGGCCCTCGTCGCCGGAACCGCCGTGCTCACGCCGATCTTCTCCGCCCTCGGCTCGTACCCGCCCGTCTGGAGCGACGCCTGGATCTTCATGGGCTCGCTTCTCGCCACCTACGGCATGGCCAAGGGTTGGGTCGAGTTCTGGCTGATCTGGGTCGCCGTCGACATCGTCGGGGTGCCGCTGCTGCTGAGCGCCGGGTACTGGGCGTCGGCGATCATGTACGTCTTCTACGGGGTGTTCACGCTGACGGGGTTCTTCGTGTGGGCGCGCACGAGGCGACTGGCGTCGCTGCCGGTGATGCCGGATCCTGCGCCCGTCGCCCCGCCCGCCCCCTAGCCCGCGCACGTGCGGAGTGGCGTTTCACGCGTGGAGTGGCGTCGCGGCGGCGCTCCTCGCGTGAAACGCCACTCCTCGCAGCGACTCGTCAGGCGCGCGGTGGCGCGACGGGGGCGAGCGACGAGACGGCGGCGAGATAGGCCTCGGCGTCGAACGTCGTCGAGATCGTCGACTGCACGACGTAGCCCTGCATGATGCCGACGTAGAGCGAGGCCGTGCTCGCGGCTGCCGTCGCGGCCTCGCCGGCCGGCAGCCCGAGACCGCGCGTGTACCAGTCGACGAGGTACTCCTCGAACGTGTCGCGCAGCTTCTCGGCCACCCGCGTGGTGGCCTCGCGCATGGCCGGATCGAGCGTCGCCTGCCCCCACACCTGCACCAGCACGCCGAGGTCGGCGACCTCGGACGTGATGCCGTGCACGATCCGCTCGACCATCTCGCCCGGCGGCCGCGGCGGCGCTCCGTCGTCGATGGCGGCCGCGTTCGAGAGCCGGAACTCGAGCAGCTCGGTCGCGGCAGCCTGCACGAGTTCGTCCTTGTTCTTGTAGTTGCCGTAGATCGCGCCGGCGCTGAGGCCGCTCTCGGCGATGATGTCGGCCACGCTCGTGCCCTGGAATCCCTTGCGCGCGAAGAGCCTCAGCGCCGCCTGCGCGATCTCGCGGCGGCGCGCGTCGCGGTGTTCGGCGGTGACCTTGGGCATGCTCCGATTCTAAAAAAGAACGTTCGTTCTTGACAACTCGTCTCTGCATTCTCACAATAAAGAACGAACATTCGTTTTAGATCCAGGAGCAGAGATGTCCACCACCGCAACACCCGTCACCCACCGCACGGCCTGGGCCCGCACCGTGCTGCTCGCCGTCGCGGCGGCCGTCGCCGTCGCGGTGATCCTGCTCGCCTTCATCTGGCCGACCATGACCTCGTCGGTGAAAGACCTGCCGGTCGCGGTGAGCGGCACCTCGCAGCAGGTCGCCGGCGTGAAGCAGGCGCTCGACAAGAAGAGCCCCGGGGCCTTCGACGTCACGCGGGTCGCTTCGCGGGCCGACGCGGTGAAGCTGATCCGGACGCGCGACGTGGACGGCGCGATCGTCCTGCCCGCGACGTTCGGGGCGTCGGCTGCGGCGGGCGGCACGGGCTCGGCGGCGGCCGGCGGCGCGAGCGCGGCGGCCGGCGCGACCGCAGCAGCCGCCGCCCGACCCGAGGTCCTCACGGCGAGCGCGAACGGCGCCGCCGTCACGCAGATCATGACCGGCGTCGCCTCCGGCGTCGGAGCCACCGTGCACGACGTCGTGCCGCTCTCGTCGCAGGACTCGCGCGGCCTCGGCCTCAGCGCGGCGTCGTTTCCTCTGGTGCTCGGCGGGATCCTGGGCGGGATCCTCATCGCGCTGACCGTCACCGGCTCCTGGCGCCGCCTCGTCGGTGTCGGCGTGTACGCCGTGCTCGCCGGCGTCGGGGTGACGTCTCTGCTGCAGGGACTCTTCGGGATCCTGCTCGGCTCGTTCTGGCTCAACGCCGCCGCGATCTCGCTCACCATGGCCGCGACCGCCTCGTTCGTCGTCGGCATGAACGCCCTCATCGGCCGCATGGGTGTGCCGCTCGGGTCTGTCACGACGATGCTCGTCGGCAACCCGCTGTCGGCTGCGACGCAGCCCGAGCAGTTCCTCGTCGGGCCGTGGGGTGCGGTCGGCCAGTGGTTCGTGCCCGGAGCCTCGACCACACTCGTGCGCGACCTGTCGTACTTCCCCGACGCGAACCCGACGTTCGCGTGGCTGGTGCTCGCCGGCTGGGCGGTGCTGGGGCTCGTCGCGACAGTCGCCGGCCACTTCCGCAATCAGGAGGACGTCCGCCTGCGCAGCGAGGACGAGCTCGCCCTCGAGCCGTCGGTCGACAGCGCGGCGTCGCAGGAGCCGGCTCACGCCCCTCACCCCTCCCACCGCGCGCCCGCCCACGCCTGACCTCGCCCGGCCGCCCGCCGATCAGCCGGAGGCGCCCTGAATGGGCGGCTTCCAGATGGCGAACGACGTGATGACGTGCCCGTTGTCGTCTTTGACCTGCACCAGGCCGTTGTTCTGGATCACGAGGGAGGACTCGGTCTTGCCGTGGGGAAGCTGCGCCCAGCCGACCGGCTCCCACCCCTTGTAGACGACGATGCGATCGCAGCCACCGTCGAGCCCCTCGGTCCGGGCCGTGTGCGCCTGCCAGAGGTCGCCGCTGAACATGGCTTCCTGCTCGTCGCACTCGTACTTCGTGTCGCTCCACGGGTAGGCGGTGGTGCGCAGACGGTCGGCTGACACGTGCTCGTCCAGGCTCCACAGGTGCGAGCTGACCGGCCCGAAGACTCCCGCGCCGACAGCGAGGAAGAGGAACCCGAAGACGACCCGTCCGATGCGCAGCGACCACGGTCGCAGGACGAGCGCCAGGCCGAGGAAGACGAAGAGCACGGCGAGGCCGGCGGTCCAGTCCGACAGGAAGTAGGTCCCGTTCTTGCGGATGGCGATGTCGAAGACGGACGACGCCTCCGGCCGGAACAGGGTGTCACGGAGGAGGAATCGTCCGAGGAGCCACGGCACGAGCACGGTGGCCGACAGCAGCAGGGTCAGCACGATCAAGACGACGTCGGCCGAACGGTGCCGTGCTGCACTCGCTCTGACGTCGCGGAGCCGAGCGTCGAAGTCGTTGGCCATCTCAGTTGGAGAGGAAGCGGTCGAGCTCGTCGGCCTTCCGACCGAGGTAGGTCTTCAACTCGTCGGCGTCCTTCGAGAACCGCGCGATCGACCCGAGCAGGCTCTCGAGGTCCTTCTCGAACTTCACTCTGCGGTCGTCGCGCCAGTTCGCTGAGCGCAGCGTGCCGCGAACCTGCGCCAAAGCGCGGTCGATGTCCTTCTGGCAGCGGTCGAGGGCGCTTCGGACGTTGCGAAGGTCCTTCGGGTCGGCGATGACGCCAGCCATGATGTCTCTCTTCTGTCGTGTCGGTCAGGAAGGGTGGGAGTCGTAGTGGTCGGAGGCGAACTGCTCAGAGTTCGCGCAGGAGCCGGGAGATCTCGGCGTCGGCGTCGGTGAGGGTGCGAAGCAGCGCCAGGTCCTCGACCTGGAGGGGCGTCAGCATCCGATCCTGGAGGCGTCGATAGACGACGTCGCGCCAGAGTCCCGAGGCCCGCGACTCCGCTGCGACCCGGCGATCCATCGCCTGCCTCAGGTCGCGGATCCCCTCGTCAATGTTCGCCACGGTGGGCCGCTCCGATCCTGGCGGGGATGGACTCCAGCCCCATGTGGCGGGCGACCCAGATGCGGTGCGCCCCGTTGGTGATCTCCCACCGGTCGCCGATCGGCGTGAGGCGAATCGCGGAGTCGCCGAGAAAGCCCCCGAACGTGTCGGAGAAGCTGCGTGTCCCGACTTTCCCCTCGTTCGCGTCTCGCAGGCGGAGGTCGTCGATGCCGCCGCCCGCCCTCAGAGTCGGCAGCACGACCTCGAGGAACGCCTCGTGCGCCCACTCGAGGTCGCGCGGCGAGTACCCCTTGCCGAAGCTCTCGGGGCCCGTCACGCGTCCGTTGTCGTCGATGTCGGCCAGCGAGACCATGGCGAACCCTTCGGGCAGCGCGGCGTCGGCAACGGACGCCGGCCCCTCGATCGCCGCGGGCGTCGAGACCGCCGAGAAGGCTCCTCCCGGAGCGGAGGTCTGACTCAGGTAGGTCTCGAGCTGGGCGTGCTCGAGGCCGAGAAGGTCGATCGTCTTGTCCACGATCTGACCCGTTGCGTTGGCGTGGGACGCCACCAGCCTCCGAACCTCAGCGGCGCGAGTCGACACGGCTCCGGAGATCCTCTGTGCTCGTTCGAGGGCGATCTCGCACTCGCGGAGTCGGCGTCTCAGCTCTGCCAGCGCGGCTTCGTCCTGCCACGACGTGTCCTGAGGGAGAGACCAGCCGTAGGCCGACGACTCCTGACCCCGTTCGCGTTCGAGAGCAGCCAGTCGCTCGCGCTCTCGGCGGGCGCGCTCCTGCCGGGCCGTCTCCGCGTCGAGTTCCGACCTGGCCGACTGTGCGGCCCGGCGTCGGGTCGCGACGACCTCCTCGACGAACGAGACCGCCGAGTCGAGGCCGCGTCGCGCGGAGACGTGCGCTCGGCCGGAGTTCGACGCGTAGGCCCGCAGATCCCGGGCCAGGTCCGCGACCGCTTCGGTGGTGACCTCCGCACCGCCGACCATGTCAGCCGACCCTCTGGTCTTCGAGCCATGCGACACCGGGGAAGCTGAGCTTTCGAAGGACCGTGCTCGTGGCCCCGTCGTAGTCGTCGAGGATCACCTCACTGACCTTGAGGTTCGACGCCGCGTCGGTTTCGATCAGATGGCGGGAGTCCTGCGCGCTCATGGTGCAGAGGAGTTTCTGGCCGAACTCGCGAAGGGCCTCGGAGCTGAGTCGCCTCTCGAGAGCAGCGGGACGATCCACCTGGGCGATGGTGAAGACGCCGAACTCGGGGCCGTCCTTGAGGAGGCGCTGCAGCGCCCGCGAACTGCTGCCTTCGTCGTAGACCGATTCCGGCGAGAAGTCGCGGGCCCTATGGAAGCCGGCGAGCATGAGCACCCTGGCGGGCTCGGAGTAGCTGCCCAGCGCGATCCGGCGGTCGAGCTCGGTGACGAGGGCCTCCAGGAGCGATGGCAGGGCGCGCTGCGATGCCATCGTCACACCGAGGTCGGCCAGGGAGTCCTTGACGGGCTCGTGACTGGATCCGAACGCTCCGAAGTCGCCGAAGAGGACGTCGATCCCGACCGCCCGGAGGGCGGCCGCCGAGATCGCCAGGGTGTCCACCCCTTCGTCGTCGATGATCAGGAGGTTCGCTCCCGGCGCCCGTTCCAGGACGACCTGTGTGGCCGGATCAAGCGTCATGGTCGCTCCCGCGGGCAGCGACAGGGAGCCGTTCGGGTTGCTCCGTCGGAGTTCGTCGGCCGACAGCGAGTCCGCCGATACGGACGCCTGGCCTTCGAAGACGACCGGTTCGGCAGCGAATCCCGCGGCATCGGCCCGGGCACGGAGATCGGTGAGGATCCGCGCCCGGTGGTCGGGGTCCCAGAAGGCCGCCTGGAATCGATCGTTCGCCTCGCGAAGTCCCGCCTGCTTGTTGATGATCCCCTCGCCCGCCCGGCTGAGCAGCTGGGCGTCGGGGTTCCCTTCACCGAGCAGGATCCTGGAGTCCTCCTCCGAACTGGCCAGAACCAGTCGGTAGTAGATCTGCCCGGCCACGCTCCGGAAGGCCGAACCCACCAGGGCGATCGACTGCGAGCCCAGGATCACGTGGACGCCGAAGGCACGCCCCTCCTTGATGAGGCGTTCGAGGAGCGCCTCCGCCTCTCGACGAAGCGAGTCCTCGCGCTCGAAGAGCTTGTGGAATTCGTCGATGACGAGGAGGACTCGTGGGAGCGCCAGGCCCGTCTGCGACCGGTAGGCGTCGAGGTCCACCGTCGTGCCGGAAGTGCCCTTGAAGAGCTCTCCTCGCCTCGTGATCTCACGATCGAGCGACGTGAGAACGCTCACGGCGAACTCACGATTGCTCTCGATGGCGATCGTGCGAGCGTGCGGAAGTCGCGCGTCGGCGTAGCCCTTGAACTCGACGCCCTCCTTGAGGTCGATCAGATAGAGCTCGAGCTCATCGGGCGAGTACTGCGTGATGAGATCCATGACGATCGAATGGAGCAGGAACGACTTGCCCGATCCGACGCGGCCGCCGATCAGAGCACTCGACTCCATCTTGGAGTTGAACGCCACCTCGGCCACTCCGGAGGCTCCCATCCGGCCGAAGCGCGAGGTGATGCCCTTCTCACTCGAGCCACGCCACCAGGTCGAGGCATCCGCAGGATCGGCGAGGGCCAGATCGGCCGAGACGCCGCGGGCATGCATCTTGGCCTCGTGCGCACGTGCCAGCTCGGCGATTCTGGACGGCTCGACCTTCGTCGACTCCTGCGAGTCCAGACCCCGCAGGACGCGCGAGAAGACGTCGTCGCGGGCTTCGCGGTCCGGTGCCCCGACCGGTGCGAAGGACCAGTCGAGGGTCATCGAGTCGACCCGGTCGGCTGAAGGCGCCGACGTGCGCGCTCCGAAGGTCGACTGCGGATAGAGCGCCACGAGCTCGGACAGCGCGCTCGACCCGGTCGGCGCGGTCGACGACACCGCGAAGAAGTACAGGCCCGACCGACGACCGACGCCGGCGAGTTTCCGGAGGCGGGTCATGCTCTCCTCGTCCCACGACGTTCCATCGCGAGTGAACATGGCGGGGAAGTCGTAGAGAAGCACCACGCGGTACGGCTCGGCCACCTCGCCAGCGGCGAGGTTGTACTCGGTCAGGGTGCTGTGCTGACCCTGCAGGTACTTCTGCGTGACGAACGTCACGTGCTTCTCGAGCTCGACGAGGAGCCGCGCAGCCTGCTCCGCGGTGGTCCAGACCGCGTCGCCGAGGACCTTGTCGCCCGCTTCGTTGAGACCGTAGAGGAAGTTGAGCGACTCGCCGAGGCCGACCGGGTCGACGGCCTGAACCGACAGCATGCCCGGGGGAAGGAGTGACAGGAGCTGCACGACCGCCGACTCGACGAGTTCGCGCGACCCCGTCACGAATCCCCCGAGGGAATCGAGATCGAGGGCGAGGGGGAAGTCGAGGCCGAGCCCGGAAGCAGACCAGTTGACGGTGCGAGTGATGTCGGTCGTCTTCTCGTCCCAGATGGAGTGCACCGCGTCGAAGTGCCAGTCGGTGAGGCCAACTCGGCCGACCTCGACGATCGGCTGGGGCACACCTTCACGATCGGCGCGCGACGGCGACCTCCACGCCGGGGCGGCGTGGTTCGGCTCTTCGGCACGCAGCCGCTCGATATCGCCGCGGACCGACGCCTCGATCGCGTCCGCGTCACGGCTCACGGCTGCCAGCCACGAGTTGAATGCGGTCTGGTGCGCCGCGACGATCGCGTCGTTCTCGCGGCGGCGGAGGGTCTCGAGCACGTCGGCGTGGGTCTGCTGGATCTTCTCCGCCGCGGCGAAGAACTCCTTCTGCTGCTCGAGGCGCTTGACAGCCAGAAACGGACGCTTGGACTTCTCCAGCGCCTCGGCGAAGGCGGTCATTTCCCGCAGGAGCTGCTCCGGAGTCACCGATGTGGTCGTGGAGCTGCTCCACTCCTCGAGGGTGACGTCGTAGCGCTTGAGACCGTCGCGCATCCTGGCGAAGACCGCGGCGATGCCCTGACGCTCCGCGGCGTAGCGGTTGCGGATCTCCTTCACCGGGGCCGTCGGCTCGACCCAGCGAGCCGACACCTCAGCAGTCACTCGCTCGGAGACCGACACTGCCAGCTCTTCGACGGCATGACCGTGACGGGCATACGCTGCGCCGGTCGACGTGGTGCTCACGGGGGCTTCGGTAGTCATCGAGTCGGCTCTCTCGCTCGTCGGCTCGGGCAACGCATGTCGGCCACCCAACTGGCTCATAGGCTACCCAAGACTGAGGCTTTCTCACAATGATGTGGGCACCCCGCGATCGGGTCACGCCCTCGGCGAACGGACGGGAGACCGTAACCCCGACGACACACGGCCCGGCGTAGCGTGGCGCTCGTGAGCGCTCCCACCATCTCCACGCTCGGCGAGCTTCGCGCCTCGGGCCACGTCCAGAAGTCCCTCCGCCAGGAGGTCCGCGACAACCTCCTGGCCGCCCTCCGAGCGGGGCGCGACCCGTGGCCGGGCCTGCACGGGTTCGAGAACACGGTGATCCCGCAGCTGGAGCGCGCGCTCATCGCGGGGCACGACGTCGTGCTCCTGGGCGAGCGCGGTCAGGGCAAGACGCGGCTCCTGCGCACCCTGTCGGGGCTGCTCGACGAGTGGTCGCCGGTCATCGCCGGCTCGGAGCTGGGCGAGCACCCGTACGAGCCGATCACGCACGCGAGCATCCGCAAGAGCAAGGAGCTCGGCGACACCCTGCCGATCGAGTGGAAGCACCGCGACGAGCGCTACGTCGAGAAGCTCGCGACGCCCGACACCTCGGTCGCCGACCTGATCGGCGACGTCGACCCGATGAAGGTCGCGGAGGGGCGCAGCCTCGGCGATCCCGAGACGATCCACTTCGGCCTGATCCCGCGCAGCCACCGCGGCATCGTCGCCATCAACGAGCTTCCCGACCTCGCCGAGCGCATCCAGGTTGCGATGCTCAACGTGATGGAGGAGCGCGACATCCAGATCCGCGGCTACGTGCTGCGCCTGCCGCTCGACGTGCTCGTCGTCGCCAGCGCGAACCCCGAGGACTACACGAACCGCGGCCGGATCATCACACCCCTCAAAGACCGCTTCGGCGCCGAGATCCGCACGCACTACCCCACCGAGCTCGCCGACGAGGTCGCGGTGATCCGCCAGGAGGCCGACCTCGTGGCCGAGGTGCCGGACCACCTCATCGAGATCCTCGCCCGCTTCACCAGGGGCCTCCGCGAATCGACCGCGGTCGACCAGCGCTCGGGCGTGAGCGCGCGGTTCGCGATCGCCGGAGCCGAGACCATCGCCGCCGCCGCGATCCACCGCGCCACGCGCCAGGGCGAGCCCGAGGCGGTCGCCCGCCCGATCGATCTCGAGACCGCGGTCGACGTGCTCGGTGGGAAGATCGAGTTCGAGTCGGGCGAGGAGGGGCGCGAGGACGACATCCTCGAGCACCTTCTGCGGGCCGCGACGGCGGAGACCGTCCGAGAGCACTTCCGGGGCGTCGACTTCGGGATCCTGGTGGATGCGCTCGAGAACGGGTCGATGGTGACGACGGGCGAGCAGGTGGCCGCCCGAGACTTCCTCGCCGGCCTCCCGTCGCTCGGCGAGAGCGAGCTGTACGACGAGATCTGCTCGCGACTGTCGGCCACGAACGACGGCGAGCGCGCCGGCGCCATCGAGCTCGCGCTCGAGGGGCTGTACCTGGCACGGCGCATCAGCAAGGAGAGCGGCGACGGCGAGGCGGCATATGGCTTCTAGAGGCAACCGCCGGCTGCATCGCGGCAGCCGTTACATCCGGTACGACGGCGGGCCCGACCCGCTCGCCCCGCCGGTCGACCTGACCGAGGCGCTCGACGCCATCGGGCAGGAGGTCATGGCGGGGTACTCACCCGAGCACGCGATGCGCGAGTTCCTGCGGCGCGGCGGCAACCGGCGGCCCGGCCTCGACGACCTGGCCCGGCGCGTCGCCGAGAAGCGGCGCGAGCTGGCTCAGAAGCACAACCTCGACGGCACGCTGAACGAGATCAAGCAGCTGCTCGACCACGCGGTGCTGGAGGAGCGCAAGCAGCTCGCCCGCGACGCGATGATGGACGACGGCGACCGCGCCCTCGCCGAGATGCAGCTCGACAGCCTCTCCCCCTCGCCCGCCGCCGCCGTGTCGGAGCTCAGCGACTACCAGTGGCAGAGCCCCGCCGCGAAGCAGGACTACGAGAAGATCAAAGACCTGCTCGGCCGCGAGATGCTCGACCAGCGGTTCGCCGGCATGAAGCAGGCCCTCGAGAACGCCACCGACGCCGACCGGGCCGCCGTGAACGAGATGCTGCAAGACCTCAACGGCCTCCTCGACAAGCACCGTCGCGGCGAAGACACCCAGGCGGACTTCGACGACTTCATGCAGAAGCACGGCGACCAGTTCCCCGAGAACCCGCAGAACATCGACGAGCTCATCGACTCGCTCGCGGCCCGGGCGGCGGCGGCGCAGCGCATGCGCAATTCGATGACGCAGGAGCAGCGAGACGAGCTCGACGAACTCGCCATGCAGGCCTTCGGAAGCCCTGACCTCATGTCGCAGCTGGGTCAGCTCGACGACGCCCTCCGCGACCTCCGCCCCGGCGAGAACTGGGGCGGCTCCGAGCGCATGGACGGGCAGGAGGGGCTCGGGCTGGGCGACGGCACGGGCGTGTTCCAGGACCTGGCGGACCTCGACCAGCTCGCCGAGCAGCTGGCTCAGTCGCGCCCCGGGTCGCAGCTCGACGACCTCGACCTCGAGGCCCTGCGACGACAGCTCGGCGACGACGCCGCGGTTGACGCGCGCACGCTGCAGCAGCTCGAGAAGGCGCTTCGCGACTCCGGCGCCGTCAAGCGCGGCTCGGACGGCGAGCTGAAGCTCTCGCCCAAGGCGATGCGGCAGCTCGGCAAGTCGCTGCTGCGCGACATCGCCGAGACGATGTCCGGCCGCCAGGGCGCGCGCGACATGCGTCAGGCGGGCGCGGCTGGCGATCGCTCGGGCGCGACCCGCGAGTGGGCGTTCGGCGACACCGAGCCGTGGGACGTCACCCGCAGCATCACGAACGCGATCGTCCGCACCGCGGGCGAGGGCGGCCTCGACGGCGGCGGCGTCAGACTCGAGATGGCCGACATCGAGGTGCAGGAGACCGAGGCGCGCACGCAGGCCTGCGTCGCCCTGCTCGTCGACACCTCGTTCTCGATGGCGATGGACGACCGCTGGGTGCCGATGAAGCGGACGGCGCTGGCGCTGCACACGCTCATCTCGACGCGGTTCCGCGGCGACGACCTGCAGCTCATCGAGTTCGGGCGGCATGCCAGCGTGATCGAGATCGAGAAGCTGGTCGGCATGGAGGCCGAATGGGACAAGGGCACGAACCTGCATCACGCGCTCCTGCTGGCCAATCGTCACTTCCGCAAGCACCCGAATGAGCAGCCCGTTCTGCTGATCGTCACCGACGGCGAGCCCACCGCTCACCTCGAGCCCGACGGGCAGGCCTGGTTCAGCTACCCGCCCGACCCGCTGACCGTGGCGCACACGGTGCGCGAGCTCGACGCGTCGCGCCGGATCGGCGCGCACACGACGTTCTTCCGGCTCGGCGAGGACCCCGGGCTCGCGCGTTTCATCGACGCCATGGCGAGGCGGGTCGACGGCTCGGTCGTCGCCCCCGAGGCCGACGATCTCGGGGCGGCGGTCGTGGGGTCGTACCTCGGCTCACGGCGCGGAGGCTACGGCGGCTTCGGCTCGGGCGGCGGCGGGCTCGACGACCTGTTCGGCGGGCGCGGCTGGGGCCTGCGGTCGTGGTGACCCACGGCAGGCTCTAGAAGATCGGGTAGGGCACCGCGGGCATCCGACCGTGCGGCTCGGGGAACGCCCCGTCGCGCAGGAGCCGGTCGCACCGCCTCGCGAACGCGTCGATCTCGTCGTCGTCGAGCAGGTCGACGAGGGTGAGCCCGAACTCCTCGTCGAGGGCGCGCCTCACCCGCGCGACCGCCGCGAGCTCGGCGTCGGTGAGCTCTTCGCCGAGCCACCCCCACAGCACCGTGCGGAGCTTGTGCTCGACGTGGAAGGTGAGCCCGTGGTCGACCCCGTACCGGTGGCCGCCCGGCATCTCGAGGATGTGCCCGCCCTTTCGGTCGGCGTTGTTCACCACGACGTCGAACACCGCCATGCGGCGCAGCGCCTCGGAGTCCTCGTGGATCAGCGCCACCGGCCGGTCGCGCTCGTCGTAGCCCTCGAAGACGTGTCTCCAGCCCGTCGATGGGACGAGTTCGGGCGCGACGATGTCGACTGCATCCTGTGCCGGATCGACGTCCTGCCAGAGCTGCACCATGCCCATGCCGAGTGGGCCGTGGCGGAGCCAGGTGCGGGGCACGATGTCCCAGCCGAACTCCTCCGAGACGAGGTACGCCGCCCGCTCGCGGTCGGCGAGGTCGCCGTCGGGGAAGTCCCAGAGCGGCTTCTCGCCCGCGGCGGGCTTGTAGACGACGGGGGTGCCGGCGATGGTGCCGAGAAACGTCGCGTTCGACGCGATGGTGATGCGGCTGGCGATCTCGAGCGGCTCGGTGTCGAGGGCGTCGGCGCCCACGGGGCCTCCCGCTGCGGCCTCCGAGCCTCCCGCTGCGGCCTCCGCCGACATCAGACCTCGTCGGAGAACGTGTGGGTGTGGCCCTCAGGATCGATGGGGTGCCCGCACACATCGCAGATCGGCCGGCCCTGCCCGACCACCTCGAGGGTGCGCGTCGCGAAGGCGCGCGCCGTGCCGACGGGGATCCGGATCTGCATCATCTCGGTCGGCTCGGGCGCCTCGGCGTCGGGCCAGTCGGGGTCGGCTTCCTCCTGCGAGTCGTCGAACGCGTACGCCTCGATGACGACCTGGGCCGTCGTCGGATCCCAGCCGAGAGTCATCGCGCCGGTGCGGAACTCGGGCTCGACCGGCTGGTCGAGCGGGTCGTTGTCGACGAGCTCGACCGGGGTGGCCTGCGGCACGCTCCAGCGGTTGCCCTCGGTCTCGCGGAGCTGGTCGAGGATCTCGTCGACCTTCTCGGCGAGCAGAGCCGACTGCTGCTTCTCGAGCGCGACGCTGACGACGCGTGAGCCGTCGCGGGCCTGAAGGTAGAACGAGCGCGCGCCCGGCGCGCCGATGGTGCCGACGACGAGACGGTCAGGCCAGTCGAACCCGTGGACGATGGTGGGCATGCCCCCATTCTACGAGGGCCGCTGTGCCTCGGCTCAGGATCAGGAGGCCCTCTCGGGGCCCCCTTCGATCACCCCGCGGCGTTGCCCGCCCCGCCCCCGACTGTCGCCTCGGGCGCGGGCGGCGCGGCCCGCAGCCACGACAGGTCGCCCGCGTCGGAGTTCGTCGCGACGACGTCGGTGCGCGACTCCCCGTAGCGGACGATCGAGATCGACGCGGGGCCGACGTTGATGCGCTGGAACAGGTCGAGGTGCATGCCCAGGGCGTCGGCGAGCACCGACTTGATGATGTCGCCGTGGCTGACGGCGACCCACACTGCTCCTGCGCCGTGCTCCCTCTCGATGGCGGCGTCGCGCGTCCGGATGGCGGCGACGCTGCGGGACTGCATCGTGGCCATCGACTCGCCGCCGGGGAACGTCACGGCGCTCGGCTGGCGCTGGACGATCGACCAGAGTTTCTCCTGGGCGAGCTCTTTGATGGCGCGGCCCTGCCACTGCCCGTAGTCGCACTCGGTGATGGCGCGGTCGATGGCGAGGTCGAGGGGGTTCGCCGGCTCCTGCGCCGCCTGCGCCTCGAGGATGAACCTCGCGGTCTGGCGGCAGCGCTCGAGGGGGCTCGACACGACCGCCGCGAGCGGGACGGCGGCGATGCGCTCGGCCGTGCGGGCGGCCTGGCGGCGGCCGGTCTCGTCGAGGCGGACGCCGGCGGTGCGGCCGGCCAGGACCCCGGAGGCGTTCGCGGTGGTGCGGCCGTGGCGGACGAGGAGGACGGTGGCCATGTTCTCAGCCTAGGCGGCGCCCCTGGGCGACCCGCCGTCAGGCGGGGGCGACGTCGCCGCGCAGGCGACTGTAGAGGACGATGTCGTGCCAGGAGCCCGCACGGTACTGCGCGTGCCGCATCACGCCCTCGCGCGTGAAGCCCGATTTCTCGAGCGAGCGCTGCTCGGCGACGTTCTCGACGTCGGTCGCCGCCTCGAGCCGCTCGATGAGCGTGTTCTCGAAGAGGTACTCGGCGAGGAGCCGCTGGGCCGCCGTGCCGATGCCGCGACCGCGCGAATCCGGCAGGAGCCCGATGCCCACGTTCAGAGCCCTGGCCGACGTCGACGGGCCGTGCTGCACGGCGAACCATCCGACGCTCCCCGCGAGCGCGCCCTCGTGGTCGATCACTGCGAGCGTGCCCATGGCGTCGGAGATGAGGCCGTCCTGGGCGAATCGACGCTCGAGCGCGTTCGCCGCCGTGAAGCCGAAGAACTCGAACCCGGTCTCCTTCGCCGCGTCGAGGCGGTACTGCGAGAGGGCGGGGAGGTCGGTGGCGAGGACGGCGCGGAGCGTGACGGGCATGCCGAGAGTGTATCGGCGGCTCCGGCGCCCCTCGGCCTCGCTAGTGCGACCCTGCGGGCCGCACCGTCGTGCCCGAGCGCAACCGTCGGCGCCGCGCCAGCCAGGCGACGACCCGCAGGTCGCGCGCCGTGAACCCGCCCTCGGGCAGCGCGGCGCGAATGCGGTCGGGGTCGAGTCCGTGTGCGGGGCGCAGGTGCGGCTCGGGCTCCGGGGCGAGCGGCAGGGGGCTGCTGACGCCCTCGCCGAGCATCATCGCCTGGGCCTTGGCGACGAGCGGCACGACCATGACGCGCTCGGCGACCCGAGCCAGGAGCCGGATCGACCACAGCGGCGCCGGCACGTAGAGCGCGTGGCCGCCGGCGAGGTCGGCGATGCGCCGCACCGCCGCGCCGAGCTCGAGCTCTTCCGCGCCCATCACGGCGACGGTCGGCTCGGCGATGCGCCCGTGCAGGGCGGCGATGAGGACGTCCACCGCGTCGTCGACCGCCACCGGCCGCACCGTCCGCTCGCGGAACCCGACGGTCGCGAAGATCGGGAAGGTGCGCACGGCCTTCGTGACGTGGTCGACCATGTGGTCTCCCGGCCCGTAGATCATTCCGGACTTCAGGATCGTGTGGTCGAGGCCCGAGACGCGGACGAGCTCTTCAGCCGCCCACTTCGTCTCGTGATACGGAGAGCCGCAGTCGGGTCGCGCCCGCAGGAAGCTGAGGAGCACGATCCGCCGCACCCCGGCGCGGTGAGCGGCCTCGATCACCGCCGCCGTGCCGTCGACATGGACGCGCTGAAAGGTCTGCGAGCCGATCTCGCGATTGATTCCGGCGCAGTGCGCCACGGCGTCGCAGCCTGCGAGCGCAGCTGCGAGGGCGTCGACATCGTCGATCTCGACTCCGGTGCGCCGGGAGACGACGACCGCCTCGTCATCGCCCCGTGCGCCGAACTCGGCGGCGAGGTGCCGCCCGACGAAACCGGTACCGCCTGTGATCGCGATCTTCATGACCCGCTCCTTCGCTATTTCGCAATGGAGCTAAACTGTATCTAGCTAAGGTGCTAAAGTGCAACCATGGCAGATTCCGCGAGCGAGATCTTCACCGCCCTGGCCCATCCGACCCGGCGGCAGATCCTGCAAGACCTGAAAGACGGTGAGCTCGCCGCCGGCGAGATCGCGTCGAAGTTCGCCGCCTCGGGCCCCACGATCTCCCGCCACCTGAGCGTGCTGCGTCAGGCCGGCCTGGTCTCCGAGCGGCGCGACGCCAACCGGATCCTGTACTCGCTCGTCACGGACCGCCTCGCGCTGTCGGTCGGCGACTTCCTGTCGACCGTGTGCCCCGAGCAGATCGTCCTGCGCGAGGTGCGCAAGCGCGGCGGGGCATCCAAGGCGGCAGGATCCGCGGCGACGGTCACGACCGCCGAGGCCTGAGCCGCCCGGGCGCTGCCGGCCCGGCCGCTTCCGGCCCGGGCGCTTCCGGCCCGGCCGCGTCGGCCGAACGCCAGCGGACGTCGCCCGACGTCAGAGGGCGGAGGGCGTGGGATTCGAACCCACGAGACATTTCTGCCCACTTGTTTTCAAGACAAGCTCCATCGGCCGCTCGGACAGCCCTCCCGGCGGGCATGCGCACGCGCTCGCCAGCCGGGGCGAGTCTATCGGACGGCACCTGCCGGACGCGTGGCGCGGCTCCTGCTGCCCATGCCGTCCCCGGCGCGACCGATGTCGCACGAGGTTTCGGCCATGCGACCAGCGAAAGTCCGCTGGCACCATGGCCGAAACCTTGTGCGACGCACGAAGCGACCGCCGGGTCAGCCGCGAGCGACCTCGGCGGACTCCGCCTTCACGATCGATCCGAAGCCGACCCGGGTGACCGGCGCGTCGGGGTCGGCTGTGAGCTCCTGGACCTGGAGGACGTGGCGGCCGATCGCGATCGTGCAGTAGTCGCCCGAGAAGCTCCACTCGTAGTCCTTCGACGTCGCCTTCTCGGTGCGGCACACCGCCGGGTCTGACGCCGGGACACCCATCGAGGCCGGTGTGATCGTCGACATGGCGAACGTGGCGGGCTCACCCTTGTCGCTGATGAACTCCTCGCTCGACCCGCAGCCCGACAACGACTCCTTCTCGGCGGCGACGACGTGCGCAGCCTGCGGTGTGTAGCCGACGGACTGATTGACCTGGTGCGTCGTCGACGTCTCGTGGAGTTCGCGCTCGACGACGACCTTGAGGCCCGCGAGGCGGTCGACGTCGTCGAATTGGAGGCGACAGGCATCCGCGTCATCGACCTCCGTGAACCGGAACGTGCGGGTCCAGTCGGTCGACCAGTCCTTCTTGATGAAGTTCTGGGGCTGGTCGAGCTCGGCTTTCAGTTGCGCGACCGTCAGCGATTTCGGGTCGGCGCTTCTCGCGAGTGTGACGCCGAGCGAGTGGCCGTAGCCGTAGCTCCACACGCCGCCCGCCGCGGCGAGGACGAGCGCCGCGGCGATTCCGAAGACGATCAGGATGCGAGACGAGCGTGCCATGCCCAGTGCGACCTTCCCCCGGGACCGGTCGTGCGCCCGTGCCCGACAGCAGCGGCCCCCACACCAGATCTTAGGGCAGGGTGCGAGCGTCGAAGGGCAGGGCGCGAGCGTTCAGCGAAGGGTGGCGAGCACCGCGCCGAGTCCGCCGTCGCGATCCGCGCCGGTCACCTCGTTCGCCGCGTCGATGACGTCGGAGGGCGCCTGCCCCATCGCGACGCCGCGACCGCCGCGGGAGGCCCACTGCAGCATGTCGATGTCGTTCCGGCCGTCGCCGACCGCCATGGTGCGCGCCGGGGTGCCGCCGAGCCACAACCGCACGCGCTCGAGGGCCGTCGCCTTCGTCACGCCGAACGGCGCGATGTCGAGCCAGGCGGTCCAGCCGACGTTGTACGAGACCTTGTGGAGGCCCATGCTCTCGACGATGCCGAGGAACTCCTCCTGGCTGTGCGACGGCGAGAGCACGACGACTCGCGTGGCCGAGATGCCGCAGAGCTCGTCGAAGGTGACCGAGTGGCTGTCGTCGGTCAAGGCCACCGACGGGAACGTGCCCTTGTAGAACATCTGCCCCGCGGCGTCTTCCACGGCGTAGCTCGCGTCGGCCAGGCGGTCGTTGATGGTGCGGAGCACCTCGCCCGGGTCGAACTCCTCGATGTAGACCTCGCGGTAACCGGTCTCGCTGGTGTCATCACGGCCAAGTGTGATTGCACCGTTCGAGCACACGACGTAGTCGGAGACGAGCCCGAGGCGCTCCATGACGGGCAGGGTGAACGCCACCGATCGACCGGTCGCGATCATGACCTGGTGGCCGGCGTCGTGCAGCCGTGAGATCTCGGCGGCGGACGTCGACGGGATCTCGCCGCCCTCGAGCATGATCGTGCCGTCGACGTCGAGCGCCACCAGCCAGGCGTCGTCGCGCAGGCGGGCGCCCTCGACGGGAGCGGCGCCGGCCACGGTCGGGCTCTCGGATCCTGCGCCCACCTCGACGTGCTGCGAGGTCACGCCACGGGCTCCAGCACCTCGAGGCCGCCGAGGTACGGCCGCAGCGCTGCGGGCACGACCACCGAGCCGTCCTGCTGCTGATGGGTCTCCAGGATCGCGACGAGCCACCTCGTGGTCGCCAGCGTGCCGTTCAGAGTCGCCACCGGGGCAGTCTTGCCCGACTCGGTGCGGTAGCGGATGTCGAGGCGGCGGGCCTGGAACGTCGTGCAGTTCGACGTCGACGTGAGCTCGCGGTACGTCCCCTGAGTCGGCACCCAGGCCTCGATGTCGAACTTGCGCGCGGCGCTCGAGCCGAGATCGCCGGCCGCGACGTCGATGACGCGGTAGCTGAGCTCACAGGCCTGCAGCATCTGCTCTTGGAACGACACGAGCCGATCGTGCTCCTGCTCGGCGACGTCCGGGTGAACGTAGCTGAACATCTCGAGCTTGTTGAACTGGTGGACCCGCAGGATCCCGCGATTGTCCTTCCCTGCCGCACCGGCCTCGCGCCGGTAGCACGTCGACCACCCGGCGTACCGGATCGGGGCGTCGGTGACGTCGAGGATCTCGTCGGCGTGGTAGCCGGCGAGCGCGACCTCGCTCGTGCCGGTGAGGTAGAGCTCGTCGGCGGGCAGGTAGTAGATCTCGTCGGCGTGCGAGCCGAGGAAGCCGGTGCCGGCCATGACCTCGGGGCGCACGAGGGTCGGGGTGATGAGCGGCGTGAAGTCTTCGGCGATGGCCTTGTCGAGCGCCATGTTCATCATCGCCAGCTCGAGGCGGGCGCCGACGCCGCGGAGGAAGTAGAAGCGCGAGCCCGACACCTTGGTGCCGCGCTTGATGTCGATGGCGCCGAGCCTCTCACCGAGGTCTTGGTGGTCAAGCGGCTCGAAGTCGAAGGTCTTCGGGGTGCCGTGCGTGCGCAGGGTCGCGAAGTTCTCCTCGCCGCCCGACGGCACGCCGTCGATGATCACGTTGCCGATCGCCCGGATCGCGACGTCGAAGCGCTCCTCGGCGTCGACCTGGGCCGCCTGCGCCTCCTTGACGCGACCGGCGAGCAGCTGGGCCTGGGCGACGAGCTCTTTCTTCTCGTCTTTCGGGGCCTTCGCGACGGTCTTGCCGAAGGCGTTCTGCTCGGCGCGGAGCTCTTCGAAGGCGGTGATCGCCTCGCGGCGCGCGAGGTCGGCCGCCACTGCGTCGTCGACCGCGGTCTCGGAGTCGCCGCGTGCCCTCTGGCTCTTCTTGATGAGGTCGGGGGCGTCGCGGAGCAGCTGCGGATCGATCACCGTGCCAGTCTAAGGAGTCCGGATGGCGCATGGGTGGGCTCACGTTTTCCACAGGTGTAACGCGGCGTGCCTCGGCGTCGAATACGGTGGGGCCTATGAGCACTCCGCCGTCCCCTCCCGCGCCCGCCGTCCCGGCGCGGCCGCGCGACCAGGCGGCGGGTGAGCCCGCGACCGACGAGACGCCGAAGCGCACGGCCGCCGTCGTCTACAACCCGATCAAGGTCAACCTCGCCGAACTGAAGAAGTCGGTGCGGAAGCACCAGAAGAAGGCGGGGTGGGCCGAGACGCTCTTCTACGAGACGAGTGTCGACGATCCTGGGCTCGGAATGGCCAAGGCCGCCATGGAGGCGGGCGCCGACATGGTCATCGCCGCCGGGGGCGACGGCACCGTGCGCAACGTCGCCGAGGCCCTGCGCGGCACCCAGGTCGCGCTGGGGCTGCTGCCCTCCGGCACGGGCAACCTGCTGGCGCGCAACCTCAAGCTCACCCTCGACCACCTCGACTCGTCGATCGGCACGGCCTTCTCGGGCACCGATCGGCGCATCGACCTCGGCCTCGTCGAGATCGAGAACCCCGACGGCACCCGAGACAAGCGCGTGTTCGTCGTCATGGCCGGGCTCGGTCTCGACGCGCAGATGCTCGCCAACACGAACGACCGCCTGAAGAAGCGGGTCGGCTGGCTCGCCTACGTCGACGCCATCGCGCGCAGCCTGCGCGACAACAACGCGCTCACCATCAAGTACCGACTCGACGGCGGCGAGCGGAAGTCGATGAAGACGCACACGATCATCCTGGGCAACTGCGGCCTGCTGCCGGGCAACCTGCTGCTGCTGCCCGACGCTGCCATCGACGACGGCCTGTTCGACATCGTCGCGCTGCGCCCCGAGCGCAAGATCGACTGGATCGGCATCTGGGTCAAGATCGTGTGGGAGAACGGCATTCTGCGCCGGAGCCGCGCGGGTCGCCAGATCATGCGGCTCGCCCCCGACCTCAAGACGGTCCGCTACATGAAGGGCTCCGAGCTCGTGGTGCGCCTCGACTCGCCGCAGGACTTCGAGCTCGACGGCGACTCGCACGGCATGGCCGTCGCGATCAGGGCGCGCATCGACCCGCTCGCGCTCACGGTGCGGGTGCCGGCGTAGGGTCAGTCGCCGGGCTCGCCCGCACCCTGCCGGTCAGTCGCCGGGCTCGCCCGCACCCTGCCGGTCAGTCGCCGGGCTCGCCCGCGACCAGAGCGCGCAGCCAGTCGCGCGCTTCGACGAACGCCGTGTTGTCGTAGCGCGGCACGACCGTCACCTGCTCGCGATCGGCGCGCGGGTACGACCCGAGGAACTTCACGTTCGGGCTGAACCGCTTGAGCCCGAGCAGCGCGTCAGCTACCCGCTCGTCGAGGATGTGCCCGTCGAGGTCTATGACGAACCGGTACCGGCCGAGGGCGTCGCCGATCGGCCGCGACTGCAGCAGGCTCATGTTGATGCCGCGCGTGGCGAACTGCTCGAGCATGTCGAGCAGACCGCCGGCGCGGTCGTCGGGCAGCTCGGCGATGATCGACGTCTTGTCGGAGCCGGTGGCCGGCGGCACCGCGCCGGTGCGGCCGACGAGCACGAAGCGCGTCACCGCGTTCGGGTTGTCGCCGATCGATCGGGCGAGCACCTCGAGCGGGTAGTGGTCGGTGATGCCGGGCGGGGCGACTGCGGCGTCAGCGAGCGGACCCACTGATCCTGGCCCCGCATCGTCCACCGCGGGCAGCAGGGCGACGGCCGCCGCGACGTTGGACGTCGCCGGCAGGTGCTCGTGGTCGGGGCGTGCCCGCTCGAGCCAGAGCCTCGTCTGCGCGTACGCCACCGGGTGCGCGTTGACGACGCGCACGTCATCGAGCGTCGTGCCGGGGCGCGCGACCAGCACGAAGTCGACGGGCACCAGATATTCGCCCAGGATCCGCAGGCCCGGCACGTTGGCCAACGCGTCCTGAGTCGCCGAGACGCCCCCGTCGATCGAGTTCTCGATGGCGATCATGGCCGCGACGCTGCGCTCGGCCACGACGTCGGCGAGCGCCTCGCCCACGTTGTTGACGCTGCGCCAGGTCTTGCCCTGCGCCTCGGGCACCTGCTTCAGCGCGGCCTCCGTGAAGGTCCCGGCCGGCCCCAGGTACGAGTAGGTGGTCGCAGGATCGGAGGCGGGCTCTGGCATGCGTCCGAGCCTATCGGCACACCCGCCCGACCCGGCGGGGGCCCGCGCCCGGCGCGACCGCGCCGTCGCCCCGCGCCCGCGTGCCCGCGCCTGGGTCGCGCAGCCTCGCGGGGTGCCAGGATGATCCCATGACCAACCGCGCGGGAACCTACGCCGAAGACAGCGACCTCATCGACCCCGAGGAGGTGTCGGCGGCCTACTACGAGCTGATCCCCGACGTCTCGATCCCGGCCCAGAGGGTCGTGTTCGGCACCTCCGGCCACCGCGGGTCGTCGCTCGACACCGCCTTCAACGAGGCCCACATCGCCGCGATCACGCAGGCGATTTGCGAGTACCGCGCCGGGCAGGGCATCACCGGGCCGCTCTTCATCGGCCGCGACACTCACATCCTGTCGGGGCCGGCCGAGCGCACGGCGCTCGAGGTGCTCGCAGGCAACGGCGTGAGCGTGCTGGCCGACGCGGAGGGCGGGTACGTGCCCACGCCGGTGGTGTCTCACGCGATCCTGGTCTACAACAACGACGCCTCGCACGACGACGAGGCGGACGGCATCGTCGTCACGCCGAGCCACAACCCGCCCCGCGACGGCGGCTTCAAGTACAACCCGCCGCACGGCGGCCCCGCCGACAGCGACGCCACCTCGTGGATCGCGAACCGCGCGAACGAGATCATCGCAGGCGGCAACGCCGAGGTGAAGAAGAGCATGGTCAGCCCCGGCCGCCACGACTTCCTCCGCTCGTACGTCACCGACCTCGCCAACGTCATCGACTTCGACGCGATCAGGAAGGCCGGCATCCGCATCGGCGCCGACCCGCTCGGCGGGGCGAGCGTCGAGTACTGGGCGGCGATCCGCGACGCGTACGGCCTCGACCTGACCGTCATGAACCCGGGCGTCGACCCGACCTGGCGCTTCATGACGCTCGACTGGGACGAGAAGATCCGCATGGATCCGTCGAGCCCCTCGGTCATGGCCAGCGTCGTCGCTCGCAAGGACGAGTTCGACATCACGACCGGCAACGACGCCGACGCCGACCGGCACGGCATCGTCACGCCCGACGGCGGCCTCCTCAACCCGAACCACTACCTCGCGGTCGCGATCGAGTACCTCTACGCGCACCGGCCCGACTGGCGCCCCGACGCGGCGATCGGCAAGACGCTCGTGTCGTCGTCGATCATCGACCGCGTGGCCGAGTCGCTCGGCCGTCGCCTCTGGGAGGTTCCGGTCGGCTTCAAGTGGTTCGTGCCCGGGCTCGTCGACGGATCCGTCGCGTTCGGCGGCGAGGAGAGCGCCGGTGCGTCGTTCCTCCGTCGCGACGGCTCGGTGTGGACCACCGACAAAGACGGCATCATCCTGGCGCTCCTCGCGAGCGAGATCCTCGCGGTGACGGGCAAGTCGCCGTCGAAGCTCTACGACGAGCTCACCGAGCGATTCGGCGCGCCGATCTACCAGCGGGTCGACGCCGCCGCCTCGAAGGAGCAGAAGGCGCGCCTCGGCAAGCTCTCGGGCGCCGACATCACCGCGACCGAGCTGGCCGGCGACCCGATCACCGCGAAGCTCTCCGAGGCTCCCGGCAACGGGGCGGCCGTCGGCGGGGTGAAGGTCGTCACCGACAACGCCTGGTTCGCGGCCAGGCCGTCGGGCACCGAAGACGTCTACAAGATCTACGCCGAGTCGTTCGTCTCGGCGGAGCACCTGAAGACGGTGCAGGAGCAGGCGAAGACCATCGTCGACGCCGCCCTCGGCGCCTGACCTCGCCGTCCGCAGGGGGCCCCCGAGCCTCGTAGCGGGCCCTGCGCGACAAAACGCGACAATCGCGACGCCTCAGAGCGTCGCGATTGTCGCGTTTTGTCGCAGGGCGAGCGGGCTAGTGGCCCGTGACCTTGCCCGGGTTGAAGATGCGCTGCGAGTCGGTCGCGTCGAAGAGCGTCTGCACGAGACCCGCACCCGCCGCCGACACGTCGTCGGCGAGCCACGGAGCGTGCTCGAGGCCGACGCCGTGGTGGTGGCTGAGCGTGCCGCCCTCCTGGATGAAGGCGTCCTGGATCGCCTTCTTCACCACGTCGTACTGGCCGAGGGCGTCGTCGCCATGCTCGAAGGCGAAGGTGAAGTAGAGGCACGCGCCCGAGTGGTACGAGTGCGACAGGTGCGCCATGAGCAGGCCCTGCACGCCGATCTTCTCGAAGGCTCGGCCCGCGGCGGCGTAGACCTCGTTGTAGAGCGGAAGCAGCTTCGACCACGGGGCAGCGGTCTCGGACACGTCGGCCGCGCCGCCGTGGTCCATGAAGAAGTCGCGGAGGTACGGGGTGTCGAACTTCTTCTGGTCGTAGAGCACGCCCGGGCCCTTGCCGACGCCGAAGCCGCCGTGCTTCTTGACGATCTTCGACACGAGCTTCTCGTTGCGGTCGACGTGCTCGGACGACCCCTCGTAGCCGATGAACGAGAGGCAGATCTTCGAGAGGTCCCAGCCCTTGAGCTGCATGAACTTCTGCACGCCCTGGTTCAGCAGCGCCGAGATGCCCTTCGACTCCTTCGACGTCGCGAGCGACATCTCGGTCTCGAACGAGTTCGACACGCGCGTGACCGACGGGGTGGCGTCGCTCTCGGCGATCGCCTGCATGGCGCGGAGGCCGGCCTCCCAGGTCGGGAAGAAGTAGGCGAGAATCTCGCGCTTCTCGGGGATGCGGTGCACCTGGGCGGTGACCTCGGTGATGATGCCGAGCCGCCCCTCCGACCCCAGGATCATCTCGCGCAGGCTCGGCCCGGTCGACGTCGACGGCAGCGGTCGCAGCACGACGACGCCCTCGGGGCGGACGACGCGCAGGCCGCGGGTGATGTCGGCGATGTCGCCGAACTTGTCGGACTGCATGCCCGACGAGCGGGTGGCGACCCAGCCGCCGAGGGTCGAGTGCGTGAAGCTGTCGGGGAAGTGGCCGAGGGTCCAGCCCTTGGCGTTCAGCTGCTCCTCGATGTCGGGGCCCTGGGCGCCGGCCTGGATGCGAGCGAGACCGGCGTCCTCGTCGATGTCGAGGACGCGGTCGAGGCGGCCCATGTCGAGGGAGACGACGGTCCGCTGCTCCTGTGCCATCGGCTCGAGCGAACCCGCGATGTTGCTGCCGCCGCCGAACGGGATCAGGACGAGGTCGTGCTCGACCGCAGCGGCGACGATCTTCGCCACCTCGGACTCGGTGGCCGGGTAGACCACGACGTCGGGCACGCGCGGGAACACGCCGCCTCGGATGCGGAAGAGATCGCGGATGCTCTTGCCGTAGGTGTGGACGACGCGCTCGAGGTCGCCCGAGACGACGTTGCCCTCGCCGACGATGGTGGCCAGGGCCGAGGCGACCGGCTCGGTGAGGTGAGACGCGGGGATGTCGAGGTCGTCGAACGACGGCGCCCCGGTGACGGCATCGGCCCAGAGGTCGACGCCGACCATCTTCTTGACGAAGGGGGCGAAGTTCGGTTTGTCCTCGTGGTGGAAGGCCACCCCTTCGACGCCCCAGCCCCACCACTTCATGTGCTTGACGTCGGGGCCGGTCGCTGCGCCCGGGGCGGTCTTCGGCTTGAGATCGGTCACGGGTGTGCTCCTTCGGACGGTGCGGACTCGCCAAGGATATCGGCGGAATACTGACTCTTGAGTCGGAGGATCTCGTCGCGGAGCCGCTCGGAGAACGCGACCGGGTTCTCGCCGACCATCGGCCGCATCGGCTCGCCGAACGCGACGCCGACCGGCAGACGGCCGGGTCGCGGCCAGTGGGATCCGCGCGGGTGGGCGATGTTGGCGCCGATGAGGGCGAGCGGCACGATCGGCACGTCGCAGGCGGCGGCCAGACGCGCGGCGCCCGGCTTGAAGCGGGCCATGGTGCCGTCCTTCGAGCGGGTGCCCTCGGGGAAGACCAGCACCGGGAATCCGCGCTGGAGCAGCGACGCCGCGCTCACCGACGGGTCCTCCCGCGAGCTCCGCTTCTTCTTGGCCTTGCCGGAGCGCTGGATCGGGAATGCGTTGAAGAAGAGACGTGTCAGCCCCCGCCTCCACCACACGTCGAAGAAGTAGTCGGCCGCCGCGCCCGTCGCGAGGTAGCGCGAGAGCTTGCGAGGCAGGGCGCCGACGATGAGCGGCGCGTCGAGGTGGCTGGAATGGTTCGCGATCAGCACGAACCCGCCCTCGAGGCCCTTGAGCTTCTCGCGGCCGAGCACGGTGACGTTGGTGATCGACCACACGGTCGGCTTCATCACCCAGCGCTGCGCGACGAAGCGCGCGGAGGCGTGCAGGCCCGAGCTGAAGCGGTCGTTGATGTCGACGGCGGTGGTGCTCACGCGGTCGGCGACCCGCGACAGCCGGGGGTGACTGGGGGCCTCAGGAGCCGACGGGGCCTCTTCGCGCTCGTCGTCGCGTTCGCTCACGGTCACGACCCCGCCTGGTGAGCGTCGCCGGCCGAGCCCACGGGCGCGCCCGGCTCGTGCCCCGCCGACTCGCTGGACCGGCTCGACGAGATCGCCGCCGACACCGCCCGGACGGCGGCCTTGGGCGCGTGGCGGAGGAGCCCGACGAGGGCCTTGTAGCGGATCGTGGGAACGGAGATGACCTTGCCCTTCTCGACGTCGCGCAGGCATGCGCTGACGAGTTCTTCGGTGCCGAGCCACAGGGAGTTGGGGATCTTCGAGGTGCCGATCGAGGCGCGCTGGTGGAACTCGGTCCGGACCCAGCCGGGCAGGAGGGCCGTCACGGTGACGCCGGTGCCCCGGAGCTCGACCGAGAGGCCCTCCGAGAACGACGTGACCCACGACTTGATGGCGGAGTACGTGCCCATGGCGAGGAGGCCCGCGGTCGAGGAGACGTTCACGATCCTGCCGTGGCCCCTCGCCCTCATCGAGCGCGCCGCTGCGCCGGAGAGAACGAGCACGGCTCGGCACATGACCTCGAAGCCGCGGTCGTGCGCGGCGACATCAGGAGAGGTCAGCGGCACGTGCATGCCGAAACCGGCATTGTTCACGAGCAGGTCGACCGGGCGCGCAGGATCCTCGAGTCTCTCGGCGACCCGCTGCACGTCTTCTCGACTCGCGAGGTCTGCCACGAGCACCTCGACGGCGCGACCGCGCGCTGCGAGCTCCGTCGCCATCGACGCGAGCCTCGCCTCGTCTCGGGCCACGAGCACGAGGTCGTACCCTTGATGTGCGAGCTGGCGGGCGAATTCGGCACCGATGCCGGACGTGCCCCCGGTCACGAGCGCTACAGCCATGCCGCTTACGATACGGTGCCTTCGGGCATCTTCGTGCATCGATCACTGCCGAAGACCGGCCCCGAGAGGTTCAGCATCCATGACGACCAGCAGTTCTGCGGGCAACGCGGGCGCGTTCGACATCCGCGAGTTCACGCGCACGGCGCAGGGCAACTTCCGGTCGGAGCTCGACCTGGCCGCGTACGAGTCGGCTCCCCTCGATACCGCCACCCTCGAGATGCTGCGCTATCTGACCCGTCTCGAGTCGGCGACCATGGAGCACCTCCGCAACCTGCTCGTGACCGCGACCCACAAGGACGCCCGCGTCACCGCCTTCCTCGTGACCTGGGCCTTCGAGAAGTTCTGGATGGCCGACGCCCTCGACGCCGTGGTCGAGGCGAACGGGATGCCCCGCATGAAGACCGTGCCGGAGGGGTCGCCCCGACGCTCGGCGGACGAGATCGTGCAGCGCTCCGGGCCGGTCCGACGGGCCCTCGCGGCGGTCGGCCTCGGCGCTCCCATCGTCTGCACCCACATGACCTTCGGCCTCATCGACGAATGGATACTTCGAACGGCATATGACCGCGTGAAACAGAACTCCGGCTCGCCGGCGCTCGTCGCCACCCTCGAGCGCATCCAGCACATCAAGACCCGCCACGAGGCGTTCTTCGCCGACGAGGCGGACTGGCGTCTGCGCGACTCCACCCGCGCCGTGCGCCAGACGCGCGCCGCCCTGCTGACGGCCGTCTGGCCGATCGGGGCCGTCGAGCGTGCCGCGGCCGACCGCGACATGTTCGAGCGCTACGTCTTCGGCGACGCCGAAGGGCTCGCCGCGGCCGAGAGCATCGGCTCGCGCGTCGCCGGGCTGCCCGGTCTCGATGCGCGCGTCGGCCAGGCGACGACCCGGAAGCTCCTCCCGTGAGCCCGCGCGCACCGAAGGGGCCAGCTGTGCCGGCGTTCGACGACGGCCTCGCGTTCGAGGGCCTCGGGGTCTCGCTCGGGTCGGCGCACGTGCTGCTCACCGGGGGCACCGGGTTCGTCGGCCAGGCCATTCTCGAGCGGCTGCTGTCCGATCATCCTGCGACCACGGTCTCGCTGCTGATCCGCACGAAAGGCTCGACCTCGGGCGACGACCGTCTGCGCCACCTCCTGCGCAAGCCGGTGTTCAAGCGCTGGCGCGAGGAGGTCGGGGCCGAGGGCGTCGAGAAGGCCATCGCCGAGCGCCTGCGCGTGCTCGAGGGCGGGCTCGACTCGGTTCCGCCCCTGCCGAACGACCTCGATCTCGTGATCCACTCGGCGTCGAGCGTGTCGTTCGACCCGCCGATCGACCAGGCGTTCGAGACGAACGTCGGCGGCGCGGTCGGGCTCTACGAGGCGCTGCTCGCGACGGGCACCGACCCGCACGTCGTCCACGTGTCGACCGCCTACGTCGGCGGCCTGCGCAAGGGCATCTTCCCCGAGGCGTCGCTGACGCACGACGTCGACTGGCGGGCCGAGTTCGAAGCCGCCCGGGCCGCGCGCTCCCGCGTCGAGCTTGCGTCGCGCCAGCCCGAGGTGCTGCGGCGCTTCCTGGCCGAGGCGCGCGCGAAGCACGGCAAGGAGGGGCCGCTCGCGGTCTCGAGCCACGCCGAGGAGGCGCGGGTCGCCTGGGTCAAGGCGAAGCTCGTCGACCACGGCCGCACCCGCGCGGAGAGCCTCGGCTGGACGGACGTCTACACGCTCACCAAGGCGTTCGCCGAGCGCGCCGCCGAGCAGATGTGGGCTGCCGCCGGCCACCGACTCTCGTTCGTGCGGCCCGCGATCGTCGAGAGCGCCCTGCGGCACCCGTACCCAGGCTGGATCGACGGGTTCAAGGTCGCCGACCCGCTGATCATGGCCTACGGCCGCGGCATGCTGCCCGAGTTCCCTGGCGTGCCCGACAGCGTCCTCGACGTGATCCCGGTCGACTTCGTCGTGAACGTGATCCTGCTCGTCGCCGCGAATCCCGCTCCCGCGGGCGAGCCCCAGTACTTCCACTCGTCGTCGGGTGCGAGCAACCCGTTCCCGATCCACCGGATGTTCACGAACCTCAACCGGTTCTTCACGGCGCACCCGGTGCCGACGCCCGACCAGGGCTCGATCGAGGCCGCCGACTGGCGGTTCCCCGGCGTCCGTCGCGTCGAGCGCGCCGTCCGCCTCCGGGCTCGGATCAACGACGCCCGCGAGCGCCTCGTGGTCCGGCTGCCCGCGAGCGACCGGACCAGGCGGATCCTGGCCGACGTCGACGAGCGGCGAGGCAACCTCGAGTCGCTGCAGAGCCTCACCGACCTCTACCGTCACTACATCCAGTCCGAGATCATCTTCGACGACGGCCACACGAAGGCCCTCCAGGCCCGTCTCGTCGCCACGCAGCCGGCCGAGGTGTCGGTCGACGTCGGCTTCGACGTGACCGACATCGACTGGGAGCAGTTCTTCCAGGAGATCCACTTCCCGGCGATCACGACGATGACCCGCGCGTTCTCCGTGCGCGGCGGCTCCGTCGAGCGGGCCGAGCCGCCGCTGCCCCAGCGCAGCGACATCGTGGCGGTGTTCGACCTCGAGGGCACCGTCGTCGACTCCAACATCGTCGAGCAGTACCTCTGGGTTAGGGGCGCAGGATTCGGGAAGGCCGCCTGGCCGGGCGAGGTCGCCTCCCTGCTGGCCTCCCTGCCGAGCTACCTCCGCGCCGAGCAGCGAGACCGCGGCGAGTTCATCCGGTCGTTCCTGAGGCGCTACGAGGGGATGCCCGTCGCGCGGCTCGAGGAGGTCGTCTCGAAGGGCTTCGCGCAGACGATGCTGCGGCACACCATGCCCGAGGCGCTGGAGCGGATCGCGGCCCACCGCGCGGCCGGCCATCGCACGATCCTGGTCACCGGCTCAATCGGCACGCTCGCGCAGCCGCTGGCCGGGCTCTTCGACGAGGTCGTCGCCGGAACGATGCATGCCCGTGACGGCATCTTCACCGGGTACCTCGCGGCACCGCCGCTCGTCGACGAGGCGAGGGCGGCCTGGCTGAAGCAGTACGCCGAACGGAACGGCTTCGATCTGGCCTCCTCGTACGGCTACGGAGACAGCCACTCCGACCTCGTCTGGCTGGAACTCCTGGGAAATCCCAGTGCGGTGAACCCCGACCCCAATCTGTCTCGGGAGGCCCTCCGAAGAAGGTGGGCGATCCGAAACTGGAAGCGAGGCCCTTACGGCGAGACCTCGAAGTACATACAATCGTCGACAGGCGTCGCAGACGCGTAGAACCCGGAAGGAGCAGGAGTCGGCAATATATGCCGCCTCCGGTATGCAATGGCATTCGACATCGACAAGTACGCCGCCGGCTCAGAGCGCCTCGGCTGGGACGACCTCGATCTCGATCACTTCCGGCAGAACCCGCTCTCACCCGAGTCGCTCCGTGTGCTCCGGTACATGTGCGACGTCGAGTACCACACCGTCTGCTACACCCGTGACCTCCTCACCACGCCCTCGCACAAGGAGGGCGACATCTCCACGTTCATGACGATGTGGAACCGCGAGGAGTTCTGGCACGGCGAGGCTCTCGGCGCCGTCCTCGACGTCCACGGCATCACCGTCGACTACGACGCCCTCCGGGCTTCCCGCCTCAAGCTCGGCTGGCGCGACCGCCTCGACCCGATCAAGCAGTCCATGCTCGGCAAGATCGTCGGCAGCGACTTCGTTGCCGTGCACATGTCGTGGGGTGCGGCGAACGAGTGGTCCGCCGTGAGCGCGTACAAGCGCATGGCCGACCTCGAGACCGATCCGGTGCTGGGCGAGCTCCTGCGCCGCATCGCGAAGCAGGAGACGCGTCACGTCGCCTTCTACGTGTCGCAGGCCCGCGAGCGCCTGCTCAAGAGCACCCGCGCACAGAAGCTCACCCGACTCCTGCTCTCGAAATTCTGGGCGCCCGTCGGCTCGAGCATCAGCGAGCGCGAGGACGTCCAGTTCGTCTTCAACCAGATCATGTCGGGCCCCGAGGGTCGCAAGGAGATCCAGAAGCTCGACGCCAACATCGCCGGCCTGCCCGGCATGAAAGGTCTCCGGATCTTCGAGAAGGCGCTCGACGGCCTCGGCATCACCGCGTCCTCCACGGCTCCCCTGCGGGCCGGCGTGCCTGCGGCCGTCTGAGCCGTCCTCGTCATCCGATCCGTCTGGGTCGTGTGCATCGTTCGAGTTCTCCACAGGTGACCGCCGCGCGCGACGGTCGCCACAGCCCCGTCGGGTAGCGTTTCGGGAATGGCGGAGCCCACGACCGAGCGGCGAGCGCCGGTCGCGGTGCTCGTGGCCGGCGGTCTGGGCGTGCTCATCGCCGTCGGTGCCGCCGTCGGCGGCTCCCTGAACTTCACCGGGCCGCGCTGGCTTCCGGGTTTCCACCCCACCAGGGCGGTGATCACGAGCACGCCGATGCCGCAGGGGTCAGGCACCCCGACGCCGAAGCCCCCGGTCACCGCGGTGCACGTGCCGAACCTGGGCTGGATCGCGATCGTGCTCGGCGTCGTCCTCCTGGCGGCGATCGCCTATTTCGTCGTGCGCTGGCTGCTGAACCGGCGTCGCCGGCCGGACGGGACGGGCGGCGAGCTCCAGGCCGTGCCCGACCTCGAGAGCCTCCCCGACGACCCCTCGATCGAGACGAGTATGCCCTACCTGCGGCGCGGCCTCGAGCGAGCGCTCGATGCGCTCGACGGTGGTCGTCGGCCGACCGACGCGATCGTCGAGGCGTGGCTCGGCCTGCAGGAGGCTGCGGAGGACGCGGGCTTCCAGCGCCAGAGCGCCGAGACGCCGACGGAGTTCACGACGAGGATCCTCCGGCGCGTCGACGTCGACCCGGCGGCTCTCGCCGAGCTCCGGCGCCTCTATCTCGGTGTTCGGTTCGGCGACCACGTCGCCACGGACGACGACGTCGACACGGCGCGCTCCGCCCTCCTCACGCTGCAGCGGCAATGGGCGGCCACGTCGTGAAGGGCGTGCGGTTCTTCGCTCCCCCGCTGCGCCGGCTCTCCGTCGCGGTGATCGTCTTCGCCGTCGTCATCGGCGGGGTGGTCTGGTACTTCGGCCTCGGAATCCCGCAGTCGGCCCTCGTGGCCGTCGCTTTCGCCGCGGTCGGCGCCACCTGGATCGCCGTGCAGGAGGGCGAGAAGATCGACTGGCCGAAGCCTCCCGCTCGCCGCACGCCCGGCGCTCGGCGCGACCTCGAGACGCTGAGCTGGTCGATGAAGACGCGCGGCGGCGTCGGCGGGCAGTCGCTCGCCCGGGTCCGCGAGGCGACACGGCACCGACTCCTCTTCCTCTACGGCCTCGACCTGTACGACCCCGCCGACCGGGAGGCCGTCGAGAGGTATCTCGCGCCGGGTGTGGTGCGGATCCTGCTCACGCCGTCTCAGAACAATCTGAACCTGTCCACCTTCACGCGCTGCCTGACCGCCCTCGAGCGGCTCGGCAGCCCGTCCGCGCCCGGCGGACACGCCGGCACCAGCACCGAGAGGCACTTCCGCCCGTGACGACGTCCACCCCCTCCACCGAGCCCGCCCTCTCGATCGGCGACGTCTCGCGACTGTCCGCCGCGATCCTCGAGCAGGTCGGCAGCGTCGTCGTCGGAATGCGCGAGCCGCTCGAGCTGGCCCTGGCGAGCATCCTGGCCGGCGGTCACGTGCTCTTCGAGGACGTCCCGGGTCTCGGCAAAACGCTCGCCGCACGCAGCATCGCCGAGGCGACCGGCCTCGACTTCCGTCGCCTGCAGTGCACGCCCGACCTGCTGCCCGCCGACATCACCGGCTCGTTCCTCTACGCCCCGGCCGAGGCTGAGTTCGTGTTCCGGCCCGGCCCGGTCTTCACCGGGCTCTTCCTGGCCGACGAGATCAACCGCACGTCGCCGAAGACGCAGTCTGCGCTCCTCGAGGCGATGGCGGAGGGGCAGGTGACGGTCGAGGGGCAGAGCTTCCCGCTGCCGAGCCCGTTCCACGTCATAGCGACGTCGAACCCGATCGAGTACGAGGGCACCTACGCGCTGCCCGAGGCGCAGCTCGACCGCTTCATGGTGCGCCTGTCGGTCGGCTACCCGAGCCGCGAGAGCGAGCAGCGCGTGCTCCTGAACCGCGTCGCCCGGCAGCGCGAGGTCGCCAGCGTCGAGGCCGTCATCACGCCCGAGACCCTCCGCTCGATGCAGGCGACCGTCGAGAGCGTGCACGTCGACCCCGACATCGCTCTGTACTGCGTCGACCTCGTCAACGGCACCCGGACGCACCGCGACGTGCAGGTCGGCGCCTCGCCGCGCGGCGCCCAGGGCCTCATGCTCGTCGGCCGCGCCCGCGCGGTCATGGAGGGCCGCGACTTCGTCGCCCCGGAAGACGTCAAGGCCGCCGCCGTCCCCGTCCTCGCCCACCGCATCTCTCTGACGCCGCAGGCCTGGGCGAACGGCGTCGACGCGGCCGCCGTCGTCACCGGCATCGTCGCCCAGGTCGCCGGCCCGCCCGCGGTCGGGGCTCGCGGTGCCGGCTCGCAGGCGGCCGCGCCGTCCGTCGGCGGGGCGCTCTCGACCGGGTCGCAGGAGCCCGCGTGACACCCCCACCCCCCGACGCCGGCCCGCCCGCCCCGCCTGCCGACACCACGCGCGAGCGCCCACGCTGGTCGGTGACTCCGCCCGTGGCGTTCAGCGGGGCCGGAGTCGCGCTGCTGCTCGGGGTGGCGCTCGTCTCGGGCCGCGCGGAGTTCGCCCTGCTCGCGCTCCCGGCGATCCTGGGCATCGCTCTGGGCCTCGACCGGCGGCCCCGGCGCGACGCCGAGGTGACGGTCGGCACGCGCCTGGCCCCCGACGACGACGCCACCGGCGTCGGGTACCGCATCACCTTCGACCTGCCCGACGCCGTCGACGGCGTCGCCGTGCAACTGGTCTCGGCCGACAACCTCACGCACCGCTTCGCCGTCGACGCCGAGACGGCCAGGGCGGGTGTGGGCGGCAGGATCCCGGTCACCCACTCCGGCCCGCAAGAGATAGTCCGCCTGCACTACTCGCTGCTCGGCGCCCGCGGCACCGCCCTCACGTCGCCCGACCCCGGCCCCGCGAGCCGACGGCTGATCCCGCCGCCGCGGCTGCGCATGGAGAGCCTCCCGCTGCCGCACCGGGTCGTCGGCATCACCGGCGCACACTCGTCGGCGACCCCGGGTGACGGCGGTGAGTTCCGCGACATCGCGCTCTTCGCCCCGGGCGACCGGCTCCGCCGGATCGACTGGAAGGCGACCGCGAGGCGTTCCCAGCGGCCCGGCGAGCTCTACGTGCGCCGCAGCTTCTCGACCGCCGACGCCATCGTCATGCTCGTGCTCGACGATCGCGACGAGCTCGGCCCCGACGTCTCGCTCTGGTCGGGAGCGCGCGGCGCCACGGCCGACGCGACCTCCCTCGACCTCGGCCGCGAGGCCGCGTCGTCGCTCGCCGCCGCGTACATCGCGGCCGGCGACCGGGTCGGCCTGCGCGACCTCGCGGGGACTGCCCGCTCCGTCGAGCCCGGCGGGAGCACCCGGCACCTCGAGCGCCTGCAGTCCACGATCGCCCTCGCGGCGCCGACCGGCGAGCCCGTGCGCAACGCGCGAACCCCGCTCGTGCCCGCGTCCTCGCTCGTGATCGTCCTGTCGACCTTCCTCGACGACCCCGCCGCGACCATGGCCATCTCCTGGGCCTCGACCGGGCACCGGGTGATCGCCGTCGACACCCTGCCGGAGCCCGACGTGCGGCGCCTCACCCACGAGGAACGCGCCGCCTACAGCCTGATCATGGTCGAGCGGAACGATCGGATCGACGGCATGGTCGCCTCGGGCGTCGAGCCGGTGCGCTGGCAGCCGCTGAAGGGCGGCACGGGCCCCTCGTCGATGCCGGCGAGCGTGCAGCTGCGCATGCTGAGCCGACCCAGGAGGGTGCGATGAGCCGCGCCCCCGGGTTCCCCGCGCTCGGGCGGACGATGCCGGCGCTCGTCCTCACCGCGGCGACGGGTGTCGTCGGGATCCTGGGTGCCTGGGTCGCGATCGGAGTCAGCGGCTGGCTGGTCGTGTCGCTGCTGCTGATCCTCGGCGCCATGCTCCTGCCGCGCGGGCCGATGGTCGCCCTGCTGACCCTGCAGTGGGCGTTCGCGCTCGTCGTGGCAGGCCCTCGCGGCTACACGTGGCAGTTCGCCGTCGTCCTCGCGGCCGGGCACCTGCTCTTCACGCTCGGCAGCCTGTGCGCCTGGCTTCCGCTGCGGGCGCGGGTGCAGCTGCGGCTCCTGCGAGCCCCGCTCCTCCGCTACGTGGCGGTGCAGGTCGCCTGCCAGGCCATCGCGTTCGCCGTGCTCACCCTGCTGGCGCCCGGGGCACAGGGCGTCGTCTGGCTCGCCGTCGTCGCGTCCGTCGCGGCCCTCGCCCTGGCGGCCCTGGTGCTCGTCCCCGCACTTCTCCGCCCCGCCCGGTAAACGCCCGCTGAGAGTCCAGGAATGGCGGGAATCAGCCCCGAATTCCGCCGAATGCGGACACTCGGCGCTAGCGGAAGGACTTCGGGAGGGCGTAGAACCAGACGGTGGCGCCGGGGTGGTCCTTGGTGATGGTGGTCTGGAGGTCGCGGTAGTCGTAGTCGAGGTTGTGGCCGACGAGCTTGATGATGGTGCTCGAACTCGCTGCGCTCGTCGAGCCGCTCGCCGACGAGCCCGAGCCCGAAGACGTCGCCGCCGCGGAGACAGCGCTCACCATCATCACGTGGTCGGGGATCCCGTTGCCGTTCCAGTCGAAGTAGGCGAGGTCGCCGATCTGCACCTGCGACTCCTGTGCGCTGGTCAGCCGGGTGAAGCCGAGCGACGGCGCGAGGTCGTTGAAGGCCGGCGCGTAGCCCCAGGAGGACGAGTGCGACGAGGCCGAGTCGTAGAACCACGACGACGACTTCGGCAGACCGCCCGCGAGGAGCGACTGCGACACGAAGTTCTGGCAGTCGCCGCCGACCGAGTCGAAGTTGAGGTAGGCGGGGTTGTAGGTGGGCGCGTTCCAGTGCGCGAAGGCGTACTGCATCTGCTTGTCGACGCCCGTACGAGGCGCCCAGGTGTAGGTGAGTGCGCGAGCCGAGGCGACCACGGTCGTCCCCCTGTACGCGACCACGCCGCCCGACGACGGCTGGAAGTTCACGGCGCTCGGCACGACGGCCTTCACCGATGTCGCGGAGACGGCCGTGACCGACGGCGAGTCGACCCCGTTGAACACGACGCGCGTGACGCCGGTGAGCGAGACGCCGGCGAGGGCCACGGTCTCTCCGCCGACGAGCGACCCCGACGTGGAGGAGAGCGACGTGACGCGAGGAGCAGCGGGAGTCGCGACGGCAGTCGCCGATCCTGCGCCCGCCCCCTTCGACGCACCGGAACCCGCCGAAGCCGCCGTGCACGCCGCGAGCGCAGCCGTCGCCGCCACAGCCACGCCACCCGCCAGGAACGCCCTGCGCTTCATCCGACACCTCTCCGCCCCGAGAGCGGAATCACCCCGGAAGCCGGGCGCAACGCTACCAAAACAACATCGCAGTCTCGCGCGTACCGTGAGCCTCACGCGCAACTCTCACACCAGGATCAGAGGTAGACGATGTCCAGCGCCAGTTCAGCACGCAGCCGTTCAGCACGCGGAGAGACGGTCGACACGACGACCTCGCCGGTCGAGCAGCAGGGCCTGATGACCCACCGGCAGATCCTGTTCGTGATCTTCGGACTGATGGCGGGGATGTTCCTGTCGTCGCTCGACCAGACCATCGTCGGAACCGCGATCCGCACGATCGGCGACGACCTCCACGGCCTCGACCACCAGGCCTGGGTGACGACCGCGTACCTGATCTGCTCGACCATCGCGACGCCGATCTACGGCAAGCTCTCCGACCTGTTCGGCCGGCGGCCGCTGTTCCTCATCGCGATCGGCATCTTCCTGGTCGGCTCGCTCGCGGCGTCGTTCTCGACGTCGATGTACATGCTGGCGGCGTTCCGCGGTCTGCAGGGGCTCGGCGCCGGCGGCCTCATGGCTCTGCCGCTGACGATCATGGGCGACATCCTCGCTCCTCGTCAGCGCGCGAAGTACCAGGGCTACTTCCTCGCCGTGTTCGGCATCTCGAGCGTGATCGGCCCGCTGATCGGCGGGCTGTTCGCAGGAGCCGACCAGATCCTCTTCATCACCGGGTGGCGCTGGGTGTTCCTGCTCAACGTGCCGATTGGCGTGATCGCTCTCGTGATCGTGTCGCTGTTCCTCCACATCCCCGGGCAGCAGCGCAAGGCGAATGTCGTGATCGACTGGTTCGGCGCGGTGTTCGTGATCGTGGCGGCGGCTCCGCTGCTCCTGGTGGCCGAACAGGGCCGCACGTGGGGCTGGGCGAGCGCCGCGGCGTTCACCTGCTACATCATCGGCGGGCTCGCGATCATCGCGTTCATTGCCACCGAGCGCAGGATGGGCGACGCCGCCCTGATCCCCCTCAAGCTGTTCCGCAGCCGCACGTTCTCCATGGCCACCGTCCTCGGAGTGTTCGTCGGCTTCGGCATGTTTGGCGCCCTGCTGACCGTGCCGCTGTACCTCCAGCTGGTGAACGGGTCGACGCCGACGGAGTCGGGATTCCAGATGCTCCCGATGATCCTGGGCCTCATGATCTCGTCGATCGTCTCGGGCCAGATCATCTCGCGCACCGGCAAGTACAAGATGTTCCCGCCGATCGGCACCGGCTTCATGATCCTGGGCTTCGCCTGGTTCACGCAGCTCACCTACGACAAGCCGTGGTGGTACCTCTCGATCGGCATGGTGCTCGTCGGTCTGGGTCTCGGTCAGCTGATGCAGACGCTCACGCTCGCGTCGCAGAACTCGGTCGGGCCGCGCGACATCGGCGTGGCGACGTCGTCGTCGACGTTCTTCCGGCAGATCGGCGGAACCCTCGGCACCGCGGTGTTGTTCTCGGTGCTGTTCTCGCGTCTCGGCACGACGATCCCCGACGCCTTCAAAGACAAGACGCTCGCGGCGAACCAGGCGGCGGCGCTCAAAGACCCGTCGGTGCTCTCCGACCCGAACAACGCGACCCTGCTGGCCCTGCTCAAGAAGGCGTCGACGGGCGACTTCTCGGCGCTCGGCAACGCGCTGAACGGCGACACGTCGTTCCTCAACAAGGCGACCCTGGCTCTCAAGGCGCCGTTCCTCGACGGGTTCGCGAACGCCTGCGTCACGGTGTTCACCATCGCGCTCGCCGTCGTCGTGATCGCGTTCATCCTCAGCTTCTTCCTGCGGCCGGCCCCGCTCCGCACGCGCTCGGCTCTCGACGAGGCGGCGGCGCAGGATGCGAAGGACGCCGCAGCCGACACCATCTCGGCCGAAGAGGCAGCCCTCAAGGCGCAGGAGGCCGCCAACCGGATGGGCTCCCCGGTCGCGCCCGACACGGGGAGCATCCGCATCCCCGGTCGCTGACGAGCGCCGCCGAACGGCCTCGCGGGGTGGCGGAAAGCCCTCTCGCGTCGCGCCCGCGCCGGCGGTCGACACCGGCTTTACGAACTATGACGGGCGCAGGATCCGCGGAATCTCGGGCATCAGCGGCCCATACGCACGAATTGAACCATTCGATACACCTTTTTTGCATCGGCGTAATCTGAATTCAACAATCGAGTGCCACCATGGACGCACCACCCCGAAAGAGGACTCGATCATGGCTCTGACCCCGTACTCCCCCGACTCGCAGCTGCTCCGCACGACCTTCTCGTACTTCCCGTCCGGCGTCGTCGCGCTGGCCGCCGAGGTCGACGGCGAGCGCGAGGGCATGGTCGCGTCGTCGTTCACGGTGGGCGTCTCGATGGAGCCGCCGCTCGTCGCCTTCTCGGTGCAGAACACGTCCACGACCTGGCCCACGCTGAAGAAGGCCGACCGCATCGGCATCTCCGTGCTCGGTGAGACCCACGGCCAGACGGCACGCCAGATCGCGGCCAAGGACAAGTCGACGCGCTTCGAGAACCTCGAGCTCGAGACCAGCGACTCGGGCGCCCTGTTCGTGCACGGGTCGCCGGTGTGGCTCGAGACGAAGGCGTACGCCGAGTACCCGGCGGGCGACCACCAGATGATCCTGCTCGAGGTCACCGGCCTCTACACCGACGCGTCGCTCGAGCCCCTCGTCTTCCACGGAAGCGCTTTCAAGCAGCTGCTCAAGTCGGCCTAGGTCACGCCTTTTCGAACGACGCCCCGGGGAGACGCTGCCGCATGACAGCGATCGCCTCGGGGTTCTCGTCGACGAGGAGGTAGCGCCGGCCGAGGGCGGTCGCCACGGCGCCGGTGGTGCCTGATCCTGCGAAGAAATCGAGCACCCAGTCGCCCTCGCGACTCGAGGCCTGCACGATGCGCCGCAGCACGCCCTCGGGCTTCTGCGTGGGGTAGCCGGTCTTCTCGCGACCGGTCGGCGACACGATGGTGTGCCACCAGACGTCGGTCGGCAGCTTGCCGCGCGCGGCCTTCTCGGGGGTGACGAGGCCCGGCGCCATGTAGGGCTCGCGGTCGACCGCCGACGAGTCGAAGTGATACGACGCGGCGTTCTTCACGTACACCAGGATCGTGTCGTGCTTCGTCGGCCAGTGCCGCTGGCTCTTCGCGCCGTAGTCGTACGCCCAGATGATCTCGTTGAGGAAGCTCGCGCGGCCGAAGAGCGCGTCGAGCAGCACCTTCGCGTAGTGCGCCTCGCGGTAGTCGAGGTGCAGGTAGAGCGTGCCGTCGTCGGCGAGCAGCCGCCAGGCCTCGGCGAGACGAGGCTCGAGGAACGACCAGTAGTCGTCGAACCGGTCGTCGTACTTCATGAGGTCGCCGCGGATCCGCTCGTACTGCACGCCCTTGAAGCCGGCGACGGCGCCGGCCCGCGTGCCCCGCACCGAGTGCGTCTCGTGACGCGTCTGGCTGCGGCCGGTATTGAACGGCGGGTCGAGGTAGATGACCGTGAACGCCTCGTCGGGCAGCGTCTGCAGCACGTCGAGGTTGTCGCCGTGGACCACCGTGTCGGCTGACGCAGGAGTCCAGGAGACGGGCATCCTCCTATTCTGCCGGGTTCCGGCGGGCCTCCCGGCGTCCCGCGCCCGTCGTGACGTCGCTCCCGGCGTCCTCCGACCCGGCGCGGGGTAGCCTGCCTGACATGTCCGTCGAAGTGCACAATGACGAAGCCCAGAACCAGTACACGATCACGGCCGACGGCGAGCCCGTCGGCTTCGCCGTCTACCAGGTCTCGGGCGGCGAGATCGCCTTCACCCACACCGAGGTGAATCCGAAAGAGCAGGGCAAGGGCTACGCCTCGCAGCTCGTGCGCTACGCCCTCGACGACGTCAAGGCGTCCGGGACCCTCCGCGTGGTGCCGGCGTGCTCGTACGTCGCCACCTGGGTGCAGAACCACCCCGAGTACCAAGAGCTCACGCGTCGCTGACGGCGCCGGCTTGTAGCCGATCCGGGCGCAGGACCCGGGGAACGGCGTGCCCCCCGATCGTGGAGCCCCCCAACGTGGACTTACGGCGACTTGGCGCTTCCTGGACGATTGTTGAGTGACCTTCGCCGACCTCCTCGCGCGCTTCGATGCGCTCCTCGACTCGTTCGACCCGGACGCCCGGGCGTTCGTGTCGCCGGTGTTCCGCCAGCGCCTGAACGCGCTTCCGTCGGCGGAGGCGGAGCTCCTGCTCGCTGAGATCGTGGAGGCGGCCGAGGCCGCGGGGGCCGACCCGTTCGAGCGCCTGCGTGCCCTCAGCCGCGCGCCGTTCCGGGCGACCACTCCGGAGGCGGCCACGCACACCATCGCCGAGCTCATCGACGCCAGCGAGCGCCACGCGATCGTCGGCGCGGTCGAGGGCGTCATCACGAACACCTGGCGCACCCGCGGATACACCGAGTACCGCGTCAGCGACGGCGAGGCGACTCTCGTGATCGGCGTGCACGGTCGTGCGCCCGGCGAGACGCCGCAGGGCCAGCGGATCATCGCGACCGTCAAGCTTCCCCGGGGCGCCAGCGCCATCACCGAGCCCATCGACCCCGCCAAGCCGAGCGTGCTCGGCGCCGTCGCCGCCCAGGTGATCGGCTTCCGTCCCCTCTAGCCTGCGCGCTCTGCCCCTCCCCCCGCCCCCGTCCGCTGACCGTCCACAAACGGCGGAAATCTCGACCATTTTCCGCCATCTGTGGACGCTCGTCGGGTTGGGAGCGGGAGCTGTCCACAGATTGGGCGGAGGGGCCATCGACCAGGCCTCGTTCGGCCAGGCTCGACGCATGAGAAGCCAGCCGTTGCCCGTCTCCGCGCCCGCCTTCCGAGTCGCACACGCCCGCCTCGCGGGAGCCACGCAGTGGCGACTCCGCTCGCAGGACCTCCAGGCGCCGCACCACGGCATGCGCTCGCGCGAGCCACCGAAGACCCACGCCGACCTCTGCCTCGACTATGCGCCGGCGCTGCTGCCGGGTCAGGCCTTCAGCCACGCCACGGCCGCACGATTGTGGGGACTGCCTCTGCCACCGGGGCATCCCGAGACGCCACTGCATGTCTCTGCCGTGGACGGCCGAGAGCCGCGGCGTCCCGGAATAGTAGGTCACCGGCTGGTACAGGCGACCATCTTCACGGTGCAAGGCCTGCCCGTCGTGTCACCGATCGAGGCCTGGTGCCAGTGCGGTGAGACCTTGTCACTCGATGCTCTGGTCGCCCTGGCCGACGCACTCATGGGACGGTGGTCGAAGCTGGCTCAGGCAAGGCTGCTGCCCGAGTCCGCGCTCGTCGACGCGCTCGCGAGCAGGGCGGCAGACGCGGCATCACAGCACTGAGGCAAGCCCTGGGCCTCGCCCGGCCCGGGGTCCGCTCACCCCAGGAGACCGCACTGAGGCTCCTCCTGCTCAGGAGGGGGCTTCCCGAGCCCGAGGTGAACGGCATCGTCCGCGACGATCGAGGGCGAAGGTTGGGCGAGTCCGATCTGATCTGGCGTGCTGTTCGAGTGGTCGTCGAGTACGAGGGCGACCAGCACCGCACCGATCCTGCGCAGTTCGCGAAAGACATCCGCCGTCGCGAGGATTACGCCGAAGCAGGCTGGCGTGTCATCCGGGTCACGAAGTCCGATCTGCACGACCATGCCGATCTTCTCGTCCGGCGCGTAGCCGGAGCATTGGCCGGTGCCCCCTGGCGATGAGGGCTCAGGATCGCGGAACGTCTGCCCTAGTCCTCGGGCGACGGGCTAGGGGACGCGCGCCAGCCAGGCGGGCGTGGCGAACTTCGACTCGACGAGGGCGGAGGCGGCGGCGAGCTCGGACTCGGTGACGTGACCGGTACTCGCGCCGTACAGGCCGGTGAACGTCTGCTTGAGGCGCTCGATGATCTCGGCGCGCGGAAGGCCCGTCTGCGAGCGGAGCGGATCGACGCGCTTCGCCGCCGAGGTGGTGCCCTTGTCGCTCATCTTCTCGCGCCCGATCCTGAGCACCTGGACCATCCTGTCGCCGTCCATGTCGTAGCTCATGGTCGCGTGATGGAGGAGCGCGCCGTTGCCGAGCCGCTTCTGCGCGGCCCCGCCGATCTTGCCCTTGGCGCTCGTGATGTCGTTGAGCGGCTGGTAGAACGCGTCGATGCCCATCGACTTCAGGCCGGTGATCACCCACTCGTCGAGGTAGGCGTAGCTGTCGGCGAAGCTCATGCCCTGCACGAGGTCGCCCGGCGCGTAGAGCGAGTAGGTGACGACGCTGCCGGCGTCCATGAACATCGCGCCGCCGCCGGAGATGCGGCGGACGACCTCGAAGCCGTACTTCTCGGCGTTCTCGGGGTCGACCTCGTTCTTGAGGCTCTGGAAGCTGCCGATGACGACGGCCGGCTGGTCCCACTCCCAGAAACGCAGGGTGGGCCCGCGGCGTCCCGCCCCGACCTCCTCCGTGAGCACCTGGTCGAGGGCGAGGTGCATGTTGGGCGAGACCGGGCCGTCGTGCACGATCTGCCAGTCGTAGTCGCGCCAGTCGGTGGCACGGCTGAGCGAGCGCCGGATCGCCACGGCGATCGCCTCCGGCGTGACGCCGAGCATCTGCGTGCCCTCGGGCAGACCCGAGCGGATCGCGGCCGCCAGATCGGTCGAGTCCGCCGCGGCGTCGAGTCCGTTGACGGCCCGGTCGATCGCCTCCAGCGCGTCGTCCGGCTCGAGGAAGAAGTCGCCCGCGAGATGGAACGAGGCGATCCGGCCGTCCTCGACGTCGAGGTCGACGACGACCAGCTTTCCCCCGGGGACCTTGTACTCACCGTGCATGACGCCAGCCTATTCCGCGGGCGCGGACGGGTCTTCGGCGGCGGGGCCGGCGGCGGGGTCGGCCGCAGGGTCTGTGCCGACGGCGAAGCGGTCGTCCAGCCAGGCGATCAGATCCTGCGTCACCTCCGCCCGGTTCGTCTCGTTGAACACCTCGTGGCGCGCGCCGTCGTAGACGATCAGCTCGACGTCGGTCAGGTGGCTCCGGTTCAGGTAGGCGTGGGCGAGCCTCTCGGCGCTCTTGGCCCCGCCGAGCGGATCGTCGTCGCCGACCATGATCAGCACGGGCAGGTCGCGGGCGAGATCTCGACCGGGGCGGCCGTACAACCGCAGCGAGTCGCGGAGCCCGAAGAGCTTCAGCACACTCGCCTCGACGGCCAGCGGGTCGACCGACATCGCCTGCGCGACGGCGGGGTCGCGGCTGAGCCACTCGAACCCGGTCGTGCCCAGGTGCGCGTGGCGCTTGTTGAGGTCGCCGCCGTTCATCGAGCCGGGCGTCCGGTAGGCGGTCCCGGTAAGGACGAGCCCGTCGTACGACGACGCGTGCTCGTTGGCGATGTTCTGGGCCATGAGCGACCCCCACGAGTGGCCGAGCAGGACGACGGGCGTCTCGTCGTGCTCGGAGCGGATGATCCCGGTCAGCTGGCGCAGTGCATCCTGCGTCGCCCTCAGCCCGCCCGGGCCGAGGTGGCCGAGCCGGCCGGAGCCCTCACCCCACTGGGCGATGCCCGTCGCCCCGTGGCCGCGGTGATCGTCGGCGTAGACCGTGTAGCCGGCGCGCACGAGGTTCTCGGCGAGCTCGGTGTAGCGCAGCGCGTACTCGCCGACGCCGTGGGCCAGCTGCACCACGCCGCGGGGCGACGGCGCAGCCCAGACGTAGTACGTGATCTCGACGCCGAACGCGTCGACGTAGGTGCGGTCGGTGCGGGCGACGTCTGCGAGGGCCATGGTGCGAGTCTGCACCACGACCCCGCAGGGCGCAGGAGCCGGTGGCTCAGTGAGCCGAGTAGCCCCCGTCGACGAGGTGGTACGACCCCGTGATGAACGAGGCGTCGTCGCTGAGGAGGAAGAGCGTGAGAGCCGCGACCTCCCTGTCGGTGCCGAGGCGCTTCGAGGCGTGCTCGGCCTCGAGCCCGGCGAGCTGCTCGGGCGACAGGGCGGCGCGCACGGCCGGAGTGTCGATGAAGCCGGGACCGACCGCGTTCGTGCGGACGCCCTGGGCCGTGTACTCGAGGGCCGCGACCTTCGTCAGGCCGATGAGCGCGTGCTTCGACGCGACGTAGGCGGCGTTCTGCGCGATGCCGACCGAGCCGAGCACCGACGCCATGTTGACGATCGCGCCGCCGCCGGCCGCGACGATCGCGGGCAGCTCGTACTTCAGGCCGTAGAAGACGCCGCTCAGGTCGACGCCGACGACGCGATCCCAGGCGGCGATGTCGTAGTCGCCGATGTTGTGGGCCGGGGCGCCGATGCCGGCGTTGTTGACGGCGAGGTGCAGAGCGCCGTAGGTCTCCTGGGCGAACTTCACGGTCGCCTCGTTGTCCTCGGGCTTGGCGGTGTTGGCCGAGAACGCGGTGGCCGTGCCGCCGGCGGCGGTGATCTCGTCGACGACGCGCTGCGCCGCCTCGAGCTTGAGGTCGGCGACGACGACCGAGGCGCCCTCCTCGGCCAGGGCCTTCGAGATGCCCTCGCCGATGCCGGAGCCGCCACCGGTGACGATCGCGACCTTGCCTTCGAACCTGCTCATGTCTTCCTTCGTTCTGGTGCTGGTGAAATCCGCGCGTGCCGTCACGTTTGACGACAACCGTCGTTTATCGTACGCCTTTCGGGATCGCTATGTAGTTAGCCAAACTAATTTGTTAGACTAAGCACCGATGTCAGACCTCACTCCCCTGCCCACGACCACCGGTGCCATCCGCACCGTTCCGCACGCGCAGCTCGCCACCGACGTGCGACAGGGGGTGCTGCGCCTCTCGCGCCGACTCCGGCAGCAGAAGGCCGACACGCACGTCAGCGACGCCCAGGGCGCGGCCCTCGGCTACATCGTCGCCAACGAGCCCCTGAGCATCGGCGAGCTGAGCGAGCACGAGGGCGTGACTCCTCCCTCGATGAACCGCACGGTCAACGCGCTCGTCGAGCTCGGCCTCGTCGAGCGCGGCACCGACGACGCCGACAGGCGAAAGGTCGTCCTCCGCGCCACGCAGGCGGGCGCCTCGTTCATCCTCGAGACCCGCCGTCGGCGCGATGAGTGGCTGGTGCCGCGATTGGCGAAGCTCACGCCCGACGAGCGGAAGACGCTCGCCGACGCCACGCGCATCCTGCGAGAGCTGGCCCGCTCGTGAGCGCCATGTTCTCGAGCCTCAGGGTCTTCAACTACCGCCTGTGGTTCGGCGGCGCCCTGGTGTCGAACACGGGCACGTGGATGCAGGCGACCGCCCAGGACTGGCTCGTGCTGACGCACCTGACGAACCACAACGCCACGGCGCTCGGCGTGACGATGGCGCTGCAGTTCCTGCCCCCGATCCTGATGATCCCCATCACCGGTCTCATCGCAGAGCGCTACGACCGGCGCAGGATGCTCATGGTCACCCAGGCGTCGATGGGCGCCCTCGGCCTCGCACTGGGCCTGCTCGTGGTGACCGACGTCGTCCAGCTGTGGATGGTGTGGGCGTTCGCTCTCGTCATGGGCATCGTCCAGGCGGTCGACGCTCCCATCCGCCAGAGCTTCGTCTCGGAGCTCGTGCCGCCGAAGAAGCTAACGAACGCCGTCTCGCTCAACTCGGCGTCGTTCAACGGCGCCCGGCTCATCGGCCCGGCCGTCGCCGGCGTGCTGATCGCGGCCGTGGGCACGGGGCCCGTCTTCCTCATCAACGCCGCGTCGTTCCTGGCGGTCCTGGCGTCGCTGAGGTTCATCCGGGTCTGCGAGCTCGAGTTCAAGCCGCGCGTCGTCCGGGCCAAGGGCCAGATCCGCGAGGGGTTCGGCTACGTCCGCAGTCGTCCCGACCTCATCGTGGTCTTCATCATGATCTTCATCATCGGCACGTTCGGCATGAACTTCCCGATCTTCACCTCGACCATGGCGACGGGGGCGTTCCACGTCGGGTCGGACGGCTTCGGCCTGCTGACCAGCGCCGTGGCCGTCGGCTCGCTCACCGGCGCCCTGCTCTCGGCTCGGCGCGAGAGGCCGCGCATGCGGATCCTCGTGATGGCGTCGATCTCGTTCGGCGTCACCTGCACGGTCGCGGCCCTCATGCCGACGTACTGGAGCTTCGCGGCGGTGCTCGTCACCGTGGGCCTCTCGTCGATCACGCTCATGACGACGGCCAACGGCACCGTGCAGCTCGGCGCAGCGCCCGAGATGCGCGGCCGGGTCATGGCCCTCTACATGGCGATCTTCACCGGCGGCACGCCGATCGGCGCTCCGATCGTGGGCTGGGTGGCGAACACGTTCGGGCCCCGCGAGGCCATCGGGGTCGGCGCTGCCGCCGGCTTCGTGGCCGCGGGAGTCGCCCTCACCTGGCTGGTGCGCAGCCAGCACCTGCGCGTGCGGCACAACGTGGGCCACGGGCTCAGCTTCCGCGTGCGGCACGACGGCGACGGGATGCCCGCGACGGAGGCGATCCTGGTCCAGCGCGAGGAGGCCGCGGCCGCGCGGCTCCAGACCGAGGAGTCGCTCGCGCGGCAGTAGGCGCCGACAGGGCTCGGGGGGTTCCCTCCGAGGGCGCAACGGGCTAGATTCACGGCACGAGATCGCCTCACCACGCGATCGACCGTCGCGAGGGAGCGGCACATGAGCCGAGGGATCATCAGCGCCAGCATCGCCGCCGTGTGCGCGGCGGGCGGAGCCGTGCTCACCGTCAGGAGCTACGAGCACCTCGTCGCCGACGGAGCGATCGGCAGCTCGGGCCTCACCGGGCGGCAGCTCGACTTCACCGTCGCGGGGCTGCTCCTCGTGGGCGTCGCCCTGCTCATCGCCGGGGTGATCGTCGCGATCGCGGCCCTCGCCCAGGTCGTCTTCGATCGGCAGGATGCGCGGGACGCCGCCCTCGCCGATCGCGCCGACCGCCGCTCCCGCCTCACGACCCCCCTCCCGCCCGCCGTGGCCGACACGCACCCGCACCGCCGCGTGGCGCACTGACGCGGGGCCGCGGCGCGGCCTGGGCGTCGAGTACCGTACGAGGGTGAAAGCCGCGTCCCGGATCCTGCTCGCCCTGACCATCGCGTCGGGCCTGATGATGGCGGGCGCAGGATGCAGCTACAGCGCCGGGTCGCCGCAGGGCGACTCCGAGCACGTCGACAGAGTGCTGCCGCCGACCACGGGCGCCGCCGACTACCAGCTCGGCGGTGCCTACACGCCGCCGAAGGGCGTCACCGTGGTGACCCGCGATTCGACGTCCAAGCCCGCGAAGGGCGTCTACTCGATCTGCTACGTGAACGGGTTCCAGACGCAGCCCGACGTGAAGTGGCCGAGCGATCTGATCCTGCACGCGGCCTCGGGTGCGCCGCTGGTCGACCCGGGCTGGCCCGACGAGCACATCATCGACATCTCGACGGCCGCCAAGCGGACCGCCGCAGCGAAGATCATCGCCAAGTCGACCGACCTCTGCGCGCGGAAGGGCTTCAGTGCCGTCGAGTTCGACAACCTGGACTCGTACACGCGGTCGAAGAAGCAGCTGACCCTCGACGACGCGATCGCGTTCGCGAAGCTGCTCGTGGCGGAGGCGCACGACCGCGACCTCGCCGCGGGGCAGAAGAACACCGACCAGCTCGGGTCGCGCGGCAAGACGCAGATCGGCTACGACTTCGCGGTGTCGGAGGAGTGCGATACGTTCGACGAGTGCGACCAGTACACGAGGGTCTACGGGAAGCACGTGATCGACATCGAGTACACCGACGACCTCCGGGGCACGTTCGCGCAGGTCTGCGCCCGGAAGCACACGCCGCCGATGACCGAGCTGCGCGACCGCGACCTCACGACGCCGGGTTCGAAGGACTACGTCTACCGAAGCTGCTGAGTAGCCACGATCTGCTGATGTCGAGCCGGCGACATCAGCAGATCGCGGACTCTCGCGGCTGACTGCGAAGTCCAGGGTCACGCCTCGCGGGTGATCTCCACCGTGACGAAGAGCTTCGACGTACGGCTCCCGCCGTACACCCCGCGCAGCGGCGGCACGTCGTTGTAGTCGCGCCCGTGGCCGACGACCACGTGCCGCTCGCCGATGTCGATGAGGTTCGTCGGGTCGAAGCCGGTCCACGACCCGCAGAAGAACTCGACCCAGGCGTGCGACTCGCCGACGATCGTCTCACGGAGCTCCGCGTCGGGCTTCGGATGCAGATACCCCGACACGTACCGGGCCGGGATCCCCACGCTGCGCAGCGCACCGAGCGTGATGTGCGCGATGTCCTGACAGACCCCCGCGCCGGCCTTCCAGGCGTCGGCCGCCGTCGACTTCACGTTGGTCACGCCGCGCAGGTACCGGACGCGGTCGCCGATCTCCTCGTTGATCCGCAGGGCCGCCTCGCACGGGGTCGTCGTCGAGGCGACGGCGCGCTCGGCGAGGTGCACGACCTCCGCCGGCGGCTGGGTGAGCGGCGTCTGGTCGAGCTGTTCGACGAACTCGGAGCGCCTCGCGGCGAGGTCGTGCAGCTGGTCCCACGACACGTCGTGGGAGGGGTGGGACGAGCCGCGCACCTCGATCAGCGACGTCGCCGTGAGCGAGAGCTGCTGGTGCGGCTGCAGCACCTCGAACGACGACACCCTCGTGCCCCAGTAGTCGAGGTACTCGTGGGCGCCCGAGTTCGGCTCGATCCGGAGGTTCGACGAGAGCACGAACTGGCTCTCGGTCGATGCGGGCAGCATGCGGGCCTCGTTGTAGGAGGCCTTCGCCTCGCCGTCGTACTGAAAGCCGGTGACGTGTCGGATCCTGAGCCTGCTCACGACCTCTCACCGACCCAGGTCGGCGCGGCGCTGGTCGGGAAGTAGCGCTGGCGGATCGCCTCGGACGCGGCGGACGTAGCCGACTGCACGGCGTCCATGTGCGTGGGCAGGTCGTCGAGGATCTCGGCGATCGGCTTGTACTCGAGCTCGGAGCGCATCTGGCCCAGGATACGGACGCCCGCGTCGCTCGACGCCGTCCGCGCCGTGTTCGGGTCGACCTCGCGCAGGCACGACTCGGCCCGCGAGATCGCGAAGAGCACGCTGCGCGGGAACAGCCGGTCGAGCAGCAGGAACTCGGCGGCGTTCCGGGCGCTCGGCACCCCGCGGTAGGTGCGCAGGTAGGCCTCGTACGCGCCGACGGAGCGCAGGATCGTGGTCCACGACGGCCCGGACGCCTCGGTCAGAGTCCTCGTGGCCAGCAGCCTCGCGGTCATGTCGGCGCGCTCGATCGAGCGACCCAGGGTGAAGAACTGCCACACCTCGTCGCGACTGGTCGCCGACTCGATGATCCCCACGGCGAGCGCGGACCGCTCGCGGACCCAGGCGAAGAACTCGTGCACCTTCTCGCTCGACACCTTGCGCGGCATCCGTGCGCGGGTGGTGTTGAGGCACTCCCACAGCTCGGTCGAGACGATCTCGCGGGCGCGTCGGGCGTTCTCGCGGGCGGCGCCGAGCGAGTAAGCGATCGACGCCGGGTTGTGCCGGTCGACGGCGAGCATCGAGAGCACGTCGGTGCGGGTGATCTCGACGTCGGCGGGCGCGTCGGAGCCCATGACGCTGAGGAGGCTGCGGCAGGCGGCGTCCTCCTCGATCCAGGGGTCCTCCAGCAGCAGCTGCAGGTGGACGTCCAGGATGCGGGCGGTCCCGTCGGCGCGCTCGATGTACCGGCCGATCCAGAACAGGCTCTCGGCGATCCGGCTCAGCATGATTTCCTCTCCGGGGCCTCGTGGGCCCTGCAGTGCTGTTGTTGCTGTTGTTCGTCCTGGCTGACGTTGTGCGGGCCAGGTATTTGCGCCTGCTGCTGCTGGGACTGCTGGTCGCGCTTGGGGTCGTCCTGGGGCGAGTGGTCGGGCACGTGGTCGGCCGCGACGATCGGGATCGACGCGGTCGGCGCCGCCTGCGACGTGACGAGCGAGCTGACGCTCTGGCCCTGCGACCAGGTGCCGGCGTCGACTCCGACCACCCAGGTGTCCTTCGACCCGCCGCCCTGGCTGGAGTTCACGACGAGCTGCCCCTCCGGCAGCGCCACCCGGGTGAGCCCGCCGGGCAGCACCCAGATGTCGTCGCCGTCGTTGACCGCGAAAGGCCGGAGGTCGGCGTGGCGAGGGCGGAGGCCGTCGTCGACGAGCGTGGGGATGGTCGACAGCTGCACGACCGGCTGCGCGATCCAGCCGCGCGGGTCCTTGAGCAGGCGGGCGCGCAGCTCGTCGAGCTCCTTCGCGCTGGCGGCCGGCCCGACCACGAGGCCCTTGCCGCCGGAGCCGTCGACCGGCTTCACGACGAGCTCGTCGAGCCGGTCGAGCACCTCCTCGAGGGCGCCCGGGTCTTCGAGCCGCCAGGTGTCGACGTTCGGCAGCACCGCGTCCTCGCCGAGGTAGTACCGGATCAGGTCGGGCAAGTACGTGTAGACGAGCTTGTCGTCGGCGACGCCGTTGCCCACCGCGTTCGCGATCGTGACGGTGCCGAGCCGTGCCGCCATGAGCAGGCCCGGCGAACCGAGCACCGAGTCGGCCCGGAACGACAGCGGGTCGAGGAACTCGTCGTCGACGCGGCGGTAGATGACGTCGACGCGCTGCGGGCCGGCTGTCGTGCGCATCCAGACCCGGCCGCCGGAGCAGTACAGGTCGCGGCCCTCGACGAGCTCCACGCCCATGAGGCGGGCGAGCAGCGTGTGCTCGTAGTACGCCGAGTTGAACACGCCCGGCGTGAGCACGACGACCGTCGGATCCTCCACGCCGACCGGGGCGCTGCGACGAAGGGCGTGCAGGAGCCGGTTCGGATAGTCGCCGACCGGCCTCACGCGCATCGAGACGAAGAGCTCGGGCAACGTCTGTGCCATCACCCGCCGGTTGGAGATCACGTAGCTGACCCCGGAGGGGACTCGCACGTTGTCCTCGAGCACGCGCCAGGCTCCGGCCTCGTCTCGGATGAGGTCGATGCCCGAGACCTGGATCCGGACGCCGTTCGCCGGCTCGATGCCCGCCGCCTGCCGATGGAAGTGGTGCGACGACGTGATGAGGCTCGCCGGGATGACGCCGTCGGCCACGCAGCGCTGCGGGCCGTAGATGTCGGCGAGAAAGGCCTCGAGGGCGCGGACGCGCTGTTTCACACCCTTCTCGACGTCCTGCCACTCGGCCTGCTCGATGACCCGAGGCACGGCGTCGAGCGGGAACGGGCGCTCCTCGCCGGCGAAGTCGAACGTGACGCCCTGAGCGAGGTACGAGTCGGCGAGCGCCGCGGTGCGCCCCCGCAGTTCGTCCTGGGTCATGCTGTCGAGCGCCGAGTGGATCTCCCGGTACATGCTGCGGGGCGAGCCGGGACCCTGGAACATCTCGTCCCATGCCCCCGAACCACCCGGCCGGATCGTGCGGCTCGCGGAGCCGGCGTATCCGTCGAAGAGGTCTCCCATGTGATGAACCTAGGGCCGGAGCGTTGCGGGAGTGTTTCCGGCTCACTGCGGGGTTGTTTCGGCTCCTCCCGCGGCGGCCTCGCGGTCAGGCGATCAGGTCGAGGGAGACCTTCCACAGCCGGTCGGCGGACTCGGGGTCGAGGGCGTACAGCATGACCCCGCTGCCGGGGCGCGACGGGTCGAACGGGAGGGCCTCGTTGGCGTCCTCGAAGTAGCGCCCGGCGACACCCTCGACGAGCGGCGAGGCGGCCACCAGCGTGGAGGTCGACGCACCCTGCTCGGGCGTCTTGAACACGGCGTTCGGCGTGCCGTTCTCGTCGACCCAGCCGCGCCGCACGAACTCCGCGGGGTCCATGTGGCGCTGCAGGTTCGTCATGATGCCGCCGGGGTGCACCGCGTTCGCCGTGATGCCGTCGCCCGCCCATTTCGCCGACGCGCCCACGGCGAAGAGCACGTTGGCCGTCTTCGACTGGCCGTACGCGACCCAGGGGTCGTATTCGCGACGCTCGAACATGAGGTCGTCGTAGTCCACGTCGCTGCGGAGGTGGCCCGTCGAGCTCAGGCTGACGATGCGTGCGGCTGCTCCTGCGTCGTCTGCACCGGCCGCGAGGGCGTCGTGGAGCGCCAGGGCGAGCGCGAAGTGGCCGAGGTGGTTGTTGGCGAACTGCAGCTCGTAGCCCTCGGGCGTGCGCGTGAGGGGTGTCGCCATGATTCCGGCGTTATTGACCAGGATGTGGAGCGGGCCCTGCCACTGCTGCCCGAACGAGGTGAGAGTCGACCGGTCGGAGAGGTCGAGGTACGACGCCCGGACCGTGTCGGCACCTGCGCCCGTCGTCGCCACGATGTCGTCGACCGCTGCGGCCCCGGCCTCGAGGTTGCGGACGGCGAGCGTCACGTCCGCCCCGGCGCCCGCGAGCGCGCGGGCGGTCTCGATGCCGATGCCGGAGGCGCCGCCCGTGACGACGGCGCGGCGGACGGTGAGGTCGACCCCCTCGAGGACTTCGGCGGCGGTGGTCTTGGCCCCGAAGGGCGTGGTGAGACGTGTCATGCGGCTGACGCTACTCACCTCGAGTGGACTCTAGGCAACCCCGCGGAGGCGGAGGGCCGCACGGGGGCAGAGGGCGACGGCGTCGCGAGCGGCCGGGACGAGCGAGGGCGGCACGCGCACGTCCGAGCCGTCGGGCGAGAGCGGGTAGCCCCACTCGTCGCGACTCAGGAGCTCGGGCAGCAGCTCGGTGCAGAGCCCGCGGCCGTCGCAGAGGGTCCAGTCGATGTGGAGCGACGGGTCGGGAGCGGCGGGCTGTCGCCGATCCTGCGCCCTGACGCTGCCCGACCCCGTCGGCCGGAAGCCGCCGGTCACGACGCCACCTCGCAACGCCCCTCGAGGTGCGCCGCCACGTCGGACGCGAACACGTCGAGCGTCGAGAGCACGAATCGAGACGTGCCGTCGGGGTGGTGGCACGATCCGCGACCCCGCACGACCGCCGCGAGCCGGGCCACCTCGTCGCGGAGCCACGGTGCGCGCTCCCGGCGGGCGACCCGCTGCAGCACCTCGGCCAGGCGGGGCAGCCCGTTGGCGCACGGTCCGCACTGCTTCGCCGACTGCGCGGCGAGGTAGGTCGCGATCTCCGCCGACGCAGCGACACCGCAGCGATGCGCGCCGAGCGCCATCAGGATGCCTGCTCCGGGGGCGGCGCCGAACGGAGCCAGCCCGACGGGCGACAGGGGCGCGTCGAACGCCGACGCCGGCACCCAGGCGCCGTGGTACCCGCCCACGAGCACGGCCCGCAGCGACGGCAGGGCCACGCGCGACGCCAGCAGCGCCTCGCCGAGCGGAACCCCGCCGGGCACCTCGAACACCTGCGGCACCGGCACGTCGCCCGAGATCGAGACGAGCCGGGTCCCGGAGTCGCCGGGCACGCCGACCGACGTGAACCACGCCGCGCCGAAGCGGGCCAGCAGGGCGAGGTGGGCGAGCGTCTCGACGTTCTGGACGAGCGTGGGCGCCCCGCCCAGACCCGACGTCGTGAGGCGGAAGGCGTGGTCGCGGGGCAGGGCCGGGCCTCCCGAGACGGCGCGCACGACGGCGGTGGCCTCCCCCGAGAGGAAGGCGTGGGGAGCGACGATCAGGCGCACGCGTGTCGCATCCTGCCGCTCGGAGATCGCCCGACGCACGGGCCCGAGCGACGCCTCGGTCGCGTAGAGCACCGTGTCGCCCGCCCGCAGCACCGACGCCGCGAGCAGCAGCCCGTCGAGCACCAGGTGGGGCGCCTGGGCGAGCAGGGTCTGGTCTTTGCGGCTCAGCGGCTCGCCCTCGGCACCGTTCGCGATGACGACGGGGGCGCAGGATCCGCGGGCACCCCGCCCGCCACCCGCCCGGCCGCTCCCCGCGCCCGCCCGCCCCTCGTCACGCGAAGCCGCCGCTGCCGCCAGCAGCTTGCGCCAGGCAGGAAATCCCGCTCCCCCGCGACCCGAGAGCCCCGACGCTTCGAGCTCTGCCAGCAGCTGCCCCTCGTCGTGGTCGCCGGGCATGGGCCCGTAGGTGTCGAGGTGCGAGCGCCAGTCGGCGCCGGGCGTCGCGAAGAGGCGGCGGACGCCGGCGGGCGGCGCCACGGTCGTGTGGATGGGCTGCGTGAGCGTCATCGGGTCTCCAGTCGGGTCGGCGGGGGTGCGGTGGGCCGGATGCGGGGCGTGAGCTCGGCGCGCACGCCCCGGTACTCGATGAAACGGGTGGTGAGACGCCAGGCGAGGGCGCCGAGAACGGCGGCGACCGAGGCGCCGGCGAGCATGAGGAACCAGCCCTCGGTGCCGTTCGTCCCGTTGCCGATCGCGTGCGCGAGGGCGATCGGCCACATCGCGTAGGCGGCCCAGTGGATCGCCTTGAACAGGCGCGGTCCGAGACGCCGCCGCAGCAGGCTCGTGACGATCAGCACGAGCAGGAGGTCGAACGCGACCGTGCCGAAGCCCTGCCAGAGTGGCCGATAGCTGCCGAAGAACGGCACGACGGTGTCGAGCAGCGTGAGCTGCGCGTACGAGTCGAACATGAGCGACACGATGTGCACCACGAGGAAGAGCGAGGCGGCGAGCGACACGTTGCGGTGCACGAGCGTCACCGAGAAGCGCGGCAGGCCTGGCAGCGGTCGCCCCGAGCGCGTCACGATCCCGAGCACGACCGAGATCGTGAGCAGGATCAGCGATGCGATCCCGGTGCCGCGACCGATCGCCCAGAGTGCCTCGCTCACCGGAGGCTCCCGGTGCTCATCCTGCGTGCCGCCACTCGATCTCGGGGGCGGGCTCTTCGGGCCAGCCGTTGAGGTGGACGACGTTGCCGTGGGTGTCGACGAGGCGCGCCGGCTCGTCGCCGCGGGCGAGCCACTCGAGGGCCCTCCGACCGCGGACGATCGCCGACGTCGTGAGCACGTTCGCCCGGTAGCAGTTGTGCGCCGCGACGGTCACGCTGCGCCAGACCGGCGGCGACGGGAACCCGAGGCGCGGGTCGAGGATGTGCTGCAGCTGACGGCCGTCGTGCACCCACCGGCGCTTCTGCGTGCTCGAGGTCGCGACCGCGAACCCGTCGGCGAGGGTGATGGTGGTCGCAGGATCGCCGGGGAGGTCCTGCACGGTGATCGTCCAGCCCCGCGCATCGCGCGACGGCCCCGCCGTCGAGATGTCGCCGCCCAGGGCCACGAGCGCGCCGACGTGGAGCTCGTCGCTGATCGCTCGGGCGCAGAGGTCGGCGGCGATGGCCTTCGCCGTCGCGCCGAGGTCGAGGCGGAGGTCGTCGGGCACGAAGAGCGTCCGCCCGACGAGGCTCACGCGCTTCCAGCCCGGGTCGCGGGGCATCGCCACGCTGACCGAGTAGGACGCCTCGTCGCCGTGCTGCGGATGCGGCAGCAGGCGCACCTCGCGGTCGTAGCCGAGCGCGTCGAGCACGCCGCCGAGCGTCGGGTCGACGTCGCCCTGCGTGTCGCGGGCCGCGAGGAGGGCGCGCTCGACGAGGGCCGCGAGCATGTCGCTCACCTCGACGCCGTCGGCCGCACGGCCAGCGATCCTCGACACCTCGGAGTCCGGGCGGAACCGGCTGCAGGCCATCTCGACGTCCAGCAGGATCCGGTCGGCGATCTGCCTCGCTCTCGGCAGGGCCATCGCGTCGGTGACCACGATCCGGGCGGTCGTGCTCCAGAGCGGCCAGTCGACGACGGCCTCGCGGGTCATGGCGGTGGTGTTCATCCGGTCCGTCCCTTCTCTCGATCGGAAGACCACTGTGACGGGGCCGGCTTGCGGGTGGCCCTGGCCTCGCAGTGGCTTCCCTATGAGGTCTCCGTACGCTCGCTGGGTGCCCGTTCCTGCCCTCGCCCCGCGACAAAACGCGACACCTGCGACGCATCGCCACGTCGCAGGTGTCGCGTTTTGTCGCGCGGGGGGCGGGGTCAGGAGCCGGTCGTGGTCGCCTGCGACGACGAGCCGGACGAGCCCGTGACGGGCGTGGTGGTCGACGAGCTGCTGCCCGAAGACGAGCCGCTCGACGAGCTCGAGTCGCTCGACGAGCCGCCGGAGGACGTGGAGGAGGACGAGCTCGAGCCGGTCGAGGAGCCGGTGCTCGAGGAGTCCGTCGACGATCCTGCGCCCGAAGACGACGACTTCGTGGTCGACGAGTCGGATGACGTAGAGGTGGAGCCCGACGCCGCCGTCGACTCGTGCCAGACGAGCAGTCCGGTCGACGACGCGATGCCGACGCCGAGCACGCCGACGGCCGCTGTGGCCGCACGCGCGCTGCGGCGGCCGCGTTCACGGATGTTCATGAGGGCTCCTCCGGGTCGGTGAGGCATCCACCCTCACCCGACACGCTGTGGCCGGCGTCGGCGGCCCCCCTGAAGCGCCTAAGAGTCGCGCGGAGCCGGAGCCACGGGCGCCGCGGGAGCCGACAGCGGCACACCGAGCGCCTGGCGCTGCCAGAGCGTGATCAGCCCGCGGGCGTTGCGCGCCATCGCCATGTAGTGGCCGACCACGCCGAGCACGAAGAACGCGAAGCCGACACCGACGAGCCCGCGCTCGAACATCGGCACGGCCTCGCCGAAGAGCATCATGAACAGCCCGACGAACAGCAGTGCCGTGCGGACCTTACCGACCTTCGACACCTTCACGTCGGGGGCGCCGTTGAACGAGAACACGGCCCAGAGCCCGGAGAGGATGTCGGGGATCAGCAGGATCAGCACCAGCTGCCACGGCACGATGCCCGAGGCCGCGAACGCCGCGACCACGAACACGACGGTGAGCCGATCGGCGACCGGGTCGAGCCAGGCTCCGAGGTTCGACGTCTGATGGAAGCGGCGCGCGATGAACCCGTCGACGAAGTCGCTCACGAAGACGAGCAGGAGCACGACGATGGCGCTCCAGAAGTGGTGCACGACGAGCAGCACACCGAAGACCGGCAGCAGGAGGATCCGGATGGCCGAGATGACGTTCGGCAGCGTCCGCCACTCGTCCTCGTGGAAGAGTCGCACCCGCAGCCCGGTGTCGTCGCCGGAGGGGTGCGGCGCCATGCCCGCGACCGACGAGTCGCCGAGGACGCGCCGGGGGTCGCCGTCGGGCAGGCGCAGCACGAGCGCGCGGACGGCGAGGTAGACGGCGCCGATCACGGCCAGCACGGCGACCACGAGCCAGCCGCCGACCCCGAGGTACGGCTCCGTCACGTGGAACGACGCCCGTGCGAGCACTCCGACGACGACCCAGAGGGCGGCCCAGCACAGCGACGCGACGGCACTCGCAGGGACGAAACGACCGGCGGGCATGCCGCCTGCCCCGGCGATCGCGGGGGTGAGGGTGCGCGGCACGGGCACGAGGCGCACGAGGAGCGCGGCCATCGGCCCGCGGCGGTCGAGCACCCGGGTCGCGGTCTGCCAGCGCTCGGGGCCGATGCGGCGGGCGATCGGCGACGAAGCGAGCTGGGCACCCTGCCGCCGGCCATAGCCGAACGCGATGCTGTCGCCGGCGAGCCTGCCGATCGCCACCACGACGATCAGCAGTAGGATGCGGGGAACGCTCGCGAGCCCCGCGGCCGCAACGATCACGACGGGTGCGGCGGGCACCCACACGATGAGGCCGACGGCCGACTCGAGCAGGGCGGCGACGGCGGCGACCATGATGGCCGCGGCGACGGGCAGCACGGCGTGCTCGTCGTTCAGCCAGTCGAGGATGCTCACCGGACCATTCTTCCCTGTTTCCCAGGAACGGACGACCAGGCGCTCGGAGAGGCAGACGACCGGGCGCTCTCAGGAGTCAGGGGCCAGGCGCTCTCAGCGACGACGTGTCCAGTGCGTGAGCAGCATCGACCCCGAGGCGAGCACGTGGTCGAGTTCGAGGGCCCGCAGGTCGATCGGCGAGCCGTCGCGTCGCGTGATCCTGCCGCCCAGCCCGCCTTCGAGCGAGGGGCTGACGGTGAGCGCCAGGGCGTCGAGCACGTCGGCCTCGATCAGCGACCCGAGCAGCGACGGGCCGCCCTCGCAGTGCATCTGCGCCAGGCCCCGGGCCAGCAGCTCGGAGACGAGACGGCGAGGCTCGACGGTGTCGGTGCCGCACGAGACGACGTCGGCGACCTCGGCGAGCGCCTCGCGGCGATCGAAGGGCGCCGCGTCGCAGGTGAGCACGAGCGGGCGGACGGGAGCGGTCGCGAAGAACTCCGACCCCGGGTCCATCGACAGCGTGCCGCTGACGACAGCGATCGCAGGATGCGCGGGCAGACCCTGCGCGACCCTCCGCCCGGCCGCATCGCCCTCGACGAGCGGCCCCGCGTACCCCTCGGCCCGAACGGTGCCGCTGGCCACGACGATCACGTCGCACAGCTCGCGCAGGACCGCGAACACGCGATGATCGGCGGGCCCGCCGAGCGCACCGCTCAGACCCGAAGCCGTCGCCGAGCCGTCGACGCTCGCCACGAAGTTCGCCCGCAGCCGGGGCACCTCGCGCGATGCCGGGGCGTACAGCTCGCGCAGATCGTCGTCGGTCAGCTCACGCCGCGATCCCCCGTCGCCATCGAGGCGCAGGATCACCGACCCGCCCTCGCTCATACGTTGTGCACGGGGTTGACCGGCGCCCGCCACCCCAGGATTGCCTCGACCATGCGCATCGCGTCGACCGACTCGGGCACGGCGTGCATCCGGACGATCCGGGCTCCGAGCAGGACGCAGGCGGTCGCCGCGGCGAGCGAGCCCGCCAGTCGCTCGGGCTTCTCGCGCTCGAGGGCCTCGCCGACGAAGTCCTTGTTCGACACCGCGGCCAGCACGGGGAAGCCGAGGGAGACGATCTCGCCCAGGCGGCGCGTGATCTCGAGGGTCTGCACGGTGCTCTTGTTCAGGTCATGACCCGGGTCGACGACGATTCGCGACTCGGGGATGCCGGCGGCGAGGGCGCGATCCACGCGCTCTTCCAGGAACTCGCGGACCTGACGCCCGATGTCGTCGTAGTGCGGATGGGGCAGAGGCTGCCGGGGCGCGGCGAGCGAGTGCGTGATGACGAGCGTCGCCTCACTGTCGGCGACGACCGGCGCGAGACGCGGGTCGGAGAGGCCCGTCGTGTCGTTGACGACGCTCGCACCGGCGGCGATGGCCGCCTCGGCGACGTCGGCGCGGAAGGTGTCGACCGAGATGACGACGTCGCTGCGTGCGGCCAGCGCGGAGACCACGGGCACCACGCGCTCGGCCTCTTCGTGCGAGGGGACCTCCGGCCCGGGCGCGAACTTGACGCCGCCGATGTCGACCCAGTCGGCTCCTGCGTCGGCAGCTCTGACTGCAGCCTCGACGGCGCGGTCGAGGGCGAAGGTGGCGCCCTGGTCGAAGAACGAGTCGGGTGTGCGGTTGACGATCGCCATGACGGCGATCTGACGGTCGAAGTCGAAGGTGCGGCGGCCGATCGTGCGGATCGGGCTGCGGAGGGACGGCAGCAGCGGGCCCGGCGGCGCCGTGGCCGGCGGCTCGAGCAGCTCGTCGGTCACGAGCGGCCCGCGCCCGCGACGGCACCGGCGACGTCGGCCGTCGCGACGGCCGAGGCGTAGGTCGAAGGCGTCTGCCCCGAACCGATCAGCGCGATGGCCTCAGCCCGCCCCGCCGCGTCGGCGAGGACGCCCCGGCTGGCGATGGTGACCGTCGAGCTGTGCGTCTGGCGCGCACCCCGCGAGGTGACGCAGCCGTGCACCGCGTCGAGCACCACGAGCACGCCGGCCGCGCCCACGCCGGACGAGAGGGCGTCGGCGATCTCCTCGCCGAGGCGCTCCTGCAGCTGAGGACGGGAAGCGAGGGCGTCGACGAGCCCCGGGATCTTGCCGAGGCCGACGATCTGCGTGCCGGGCACGTAGGCGACGTGCGCGACGCCGAGGAAGGGCAGGAGGTGGTGCTCGCAGACCGACCGGAACTCGATGTCGCGCACGATGACCAGCTCGCCGAGCTCGCCCTCTGAGGCCGCCACGACGCTGCCGCCGAGGAGGGCGGGGACGTCGACCCGGAGCCCGGCGAAGAACTCCTCGTAGGCGTCGGCGACGCGGCGAGGAGTGTCCGCCAGCCCGGCACGCGAGGGGTCGTCGCCGATGGCCTTCAGGATCTCGAGGACCGCCGCCTCGAGTCGCGGCCGGTCGAAGTCGGTTGCCATGAGCGTCTGTACCCCTCCGTGTACCCCAGGAAATGCGGGGAATCCGGGGGAACAGTACCCCCAGCCCCCGACACAACGCTGGCCGCGGGCACATTCTTTCCCGTCTCGTCCACCGGAGAAGAATTCAGTTCGAGGTTTGACAGTTTGATGTCTAACAGTTAGAGTTCTCATCATGAACGACGAACCGGAGATCGAACTCACCAGCGCTCTCGGCCTGCTCCGCTGGATCGGCTGGGCGCAGATGAAGGCCGGCAGCGACTGGACGCAGGAGCGCGACCTCACCCAGCAGCAGAGCTTCGCGCTCGGCTACCTGGTGCAGAACCCCGGCTCGATCCAGAAGGACATCGCCACCATCACCCGCACGACGCCGGCGAGCGTCTCGAGCCTCCTCTCGGGGCTCGAGGCCCGCGGGCTGATCGAACGACGCACCGAAGACGGGAACGAACGCAGCAAGCGCGTCTACGCGACCGCCGAGGGTGCGGCGATGATCGACGGCTTCGACGAGTTCGTCCAGCAGCTCGAGGATCAGATCCTGAGCCCCCTCGACGACGACGAACGGCAGACCCTGATCGGCCTGCTCACGAAGATCACGGCCCGGCTTCCGCGCCCCACGCGCTAGCGCCCGGCCCCTCCAGACACCCACATCTTCCGCCCGACAGACCGGGCAGCACAGCGCTGCCCGGAGACGGGCATGCCCGAAAGGAGCACCACCATGAGCACCACGTCTTCCGACACGGTCCGCAGCGACCGCTGGTACCTCTCCTCCGCCCCCATCGTCCGCGCCCTCGTGCACCTCTGCGTGCCGATGGCCGCCGCGATGATCGTCGGCGCCGTCTACAACGTCGTCAACGCCGGCTTCATCGGCTCGCTGCACGACGCCACCCTCCTCGCCGCGGTCACCTTCGGCGCCCCGATCCTCGGCCTGATCATGGCCGTCGGCGGCGTCTTCGGAGCCGGCGGATCGTCGCTCATCTCCCGCCTCCTCGGAGCCAGCGAGAACGACCCGCGCGAGGCCGACAAGATCAAGCACGTCTCGTCGTTCTCGCTCTGGGGCGCCGTGATCGTCGGGGCCGTCATCGCGGTGGTGGGGCTGCTGCTCCTGCACCCCCTGGTCGCCGTGCTCGGCGCGAACGCCGCCGCGGTGCCCGCGACCAGCGCCTTCGTCGGCGTCGAGCTGGCTTTCGTGCCCGTGCTCGCCGCCGCCTTCTGCCTCGAGCAGCTCGTGCGCGCCGAGGGCGCCAGCCGCCAGGTGATGATCGGCCTGATCGCGTCGACCGTGGGCAACCTCGTCTTCGACGTGCTGTTCATCCTGGTGCTGCACTGGGGGGTCGCAGGAGCCGCGCTCTCGATCGGCCTCTCGAACCTCATCACCGTCGCCTACTTCGCCTTCTGGCTCACCAGGCACAGCGAGCACGTGAGCCTCGCTCCGCGGTGGTTCACCCTGTCTCCCGCCGTGATGAAGCCGGTCTTCGGGGTGGGCATCGGCGAGCTGCTGCAGTCGGCGTTCCTCATCGTCACCTCGCTCGTGCTCAACAACCTCGCCGTGCACTACGGCGACGGACCGCTCGCCGCGATGGGCGTCGCCGTGCGGATCGCCCAGGTCCCGGAGTTCCTCGTCATGGGCATCACCATCGGCGTGCTGCCGCTGCTCGCCTACTCGTTCGGCAAGGGCGACGCCGCGCGGCTGCGGTCGTCGATGCGCGGGGCGGGCGTGGCCGTAGGAGCCATCACCCTGCTGTTCGCGGTCGTGGTCTTCGTCTTCCGCGACCAGGTCTTCACCGCCTTCGTGTCGAACCCCGCCTACCTGGCCGTCGGCGCCACGATCCTCACGGCGCAGCTCGTCTCGATGGTCTTCAACGGCTTCACCGGGCTCATCACCTCGATGTTCCAGGCCACCGGGCGGGCGCTGCCGGCGACCATCATGTCGATCACGCAGGGCGTGCTGTTCATCCCGATCGTCATCCTCGCGAACCTCTGGTTCGGCCTCGACGGCATCATCTGGGCGCTGACTGTCAGCGAGGGGCTCGTCCTCGTCGCCGGGATCGTGATGTGGGCGGCGTCGCGTCGGTCGATCGCGGCCGGCCTCGCCGAGGGCTCGCCGGAGCGCGCGGACGCGATGCTCGAGGAGCAGCCCGCCTGATCCTGCGCCCTGGTTGTGCTTCTACCCCTCCCAAAAACGACTCTCCCGACCGGAAATATGGCCGGGAGAGTCGTTTTTGGGATGAGGAGGGGCGAGCAGCGGGGCTAGCGCTCGAGGATCGCGTCGACGAAGCCGCCGCCGAACTTCGCGGCCGGGTCGTGCTTCTCGGCCAGCGCGCGGAACTCGGGCATCCGCGAGTAGCGCGCGCGGTACTGCTCGGGGGTGAGCGACGACACCTTGCCCCAGTGCGGGCGCGACGTGAAGGGCTCGAGCACGCCCTCGATCTGCGGCAGAAGCGCCTCGACCTCGTCGGGGTGCTTGCCGAAGGTGAAGTGGATCGCGAGGGAGTCCTGACCCTGCGTCTCGCTCAGCCAGTAGTCGTCGGCGGCGATCGCCCGCAGCTCGGTCACGAGCAGCAGCGGCCGGATCCGGGCGGACAGCGTGCGCACGGCGGCGAGCGCCTCCGACCCGCGGTCGAGCGGCACGAAGAACTCGGCCTGGATCTCGTCGCCGTTCGAGGGCGTCGACTCGATCTTGAAGTGCGGCAGGCGCGTCGACCACGGGCCGACGGAGCCATCCATGGGCGTGGTGTTGTCCTCCTTGCCGATGAACGACGCGCGCTCGGAGTGGTGCGGCGCGCCGAAGTACTCGTCGGGCACCTCGATGTCGGCCTCGTTGTCGGGGATCCGCGACTTCACCCACATCTGCGTGATGTCGTCGCCCCAGTTCATGAAGAGGCTGACGCTGTAGCCGAGCCCCATGACCTCGCGCAGCTTCGGGCCGTCGACGGCTTCCCACGGCACGCCGAGGTAGACGTCCTGTCGCACGCGGTAGCTGGGCTGCACGTCGAGCTCGAGGCGCGTCGCCGGCCCGAGAACGCCGAGGTGGATCACGCTTCCGTCGAACTCAGGATCCCCACGCCGCACCCACCGGAGCTCCCCGTCGGCGCCCACGAACTCGATCCCCCGCACGGCGGTGCTGAGCGAGCCGTTGCCGACGCCGGATCCGTGCGTCCCCGTGGCGGTGGCACCGCCGACCGAGATATGCGGCAGCGACCCCATATTGTGGAGGGCCAGGCCGGCCGCCTCGAGCTCCGTCGCCACGTCGGCGTAGCGGAGGCCCGACGACACGACGGCGGAGCGGCGGTCGTCGGCGATGACGACCTCGCCGGGCAGGCCGAGCGTGGTGACGAGCACTCCGGGCCCGTCGGCCACGGGGTTGAACGAGTGGCGGGTGCCGAGCGAGCGAATCTTGGGCTGGTGGGCCACCAGATCTTGAAGCTCGGGGATGCTGGTCGGGTTCAGGATGCGAGTCGCGCCGTACGCGTAGGTACCGGCCCAGTTCAACTCGTGTTCGGCGGTGAACGTCATGGGAGCACTCTGCCATGACGCCCGGCCCCTGCGGAAGACCAATTGTTGTGATTAACAACAAATGCGCGGGCTTCGCGCGGGCGGCGCGTGTGTGGGCGGCAAGCGGCGGCGCGGGCGGCTCGCCGGCGGTCGGGTCTCTAGTCGCGGAACCCCGCGTAGACGCTCGCGATGTCGTCGCCGCCGTGGCCCTTGGCCGACGCCCGCGCGTAGACCGCGTCGATGGCGTCGAGGAACGTCGTGTCGACTCCGGAGCCTCGAGCCGCGTCGCCCGCGAGCCCGATGTCCTTCCGCAGCCCGTCCAGCGCGAACGAGGCGGGCCAGTCGCCGGAGAGCATCGACGCGCCCTTCACGTGGGCGTACGGGCTGTCGGACGCGCCGCCCGAGATCGCGTCGAGGAAGAGGTTCGCGTCGAGCCCGAGCGCGCCGGCGAGCGCGAGTGACTGCGCGGTGCCGGCGGTGATCGTGGCGATCCACGCATTGGCGGCGAGCTTGAGCGCCGAGGCGTCGCCGATCGAGGGGCCCGCGACGACGGTCTTCTGGCCCATCGAGTCGAGCACGGGCTGCACGATCTCGATCGCCTTCGCGTCGCCGGCGGCGAGCATGACGAGCTTCCCGGTCTCGGCCGGGGTCTTCGTGCCCAGCATCATGGCCTCAACGAGGGTGACACCCAGTTCCTGCGCCTTCGCGTCGACCGCCTTCGTGCCGTCGAGGCCGATGGTGGAGCACTGCGCCCAGACGGCGTTCGCGGGCACGGTCGGCCCAGCCTCGTCGAGGACGGCAAGCACGGAGTCGGCGTCGAACACGATCGACAGGATCACGTCGGCGCCCTCGACGGCGTCGGCCGCCGTCGCCGCGACCGTTGCGCCCGCGTCGGCGAGCGGAGCGGCCTTCTCGGCCGTGCGGTTCCAGACCGCGACGTCGAAGCCGTCGCGGAGCAGCGTGCGGGCCACGCCGTTGCCCATGATCCCGAGTCCGAGGACTGCCACCTTCATCTGTCGTCTCCTTCTGGGTTCTCGTGTCGCATGCGATTCGAAAGTCGTGGGGTTTCGCGGTTGGCGGGCCGACCGCCTACAGCGGCTTCGTGAAGCGGAGGTAGCTGATCGCCTCGAGGTCGCCGTCGACGTCGAAAAGCGGCTCGTACCCGAGCGCGAGGTAGAGCCCGAGGGCCTCGGGCTGCCGGGCGCCCGTGGTGAGGTGCGCCGTGGTGTACCCGCGGCGCCGCGCCTCGTCTTCGATCTCGGCCATGACCCTTCGCGCCAGTCCGCGCCGACGGTGGTCGGGGTGGGTCCACACGCGCTTCATCTCGGCGATCTCGCCGTCGTCGGGCGACTCGCGCATGAACGCGCCGCCGGCGACGGCCTCCCCGCCCTGCCGGAGAATCAGGAACGCCCCGCCGTGCGCCTCGTCGAACAGCTCCGCGGGGTAGCGCGAGAGCTCGGCCGACGAGGGGATGCCGTCGTTCGGCTCGTACCGGGCGTCGTAGTCGCGGGCGAGGTCGTCGATCAGGGGCCGTGCGAGGGGGCTGTCGGCCGTCGTCCAGACCGATTCGGGCGCAGGAGCAGCCGCAGACCCGCCCGTGGCCGATGCCCCCTCGGCGCTGAAAGCCTCCTCGGCCCGCGAGACGCTCACCGCCACTCCTCCGGCGGCACGGACTCGTCGTACGGGTCGTACGGAGGCTCGTCGAACGGGCCCCCGTCATCGAACGGCACAGTGTCGAGCGGCGCCATGTCTCGGGGAGGCTCGTCGAACGAGGTGACGGGGCCGCCGGTGGCGACTGGCCCTTCGGCGGCGGCGCGGGTCGAGCCATCGGTACCGCCGCCCTCGCGGGCAACGACCTCGAGCACCTCGGCGCCGTACGTGTCGAGCTTCTTCTGCCCGACGCCGGAGATCGCCGAGAGCTGCATGAGGGTCGACGGGCGTGTGGCGGCGATGCCCTTGAGGGTGACGTCGCCGAAGACGACGTAGGCCGGTACTCCGGCCGCCCTCGCCGTGGCAGCGCGCCAGGAGCGGAGCGCCTCGAACAGCGGCTGCGCGTCGGTGGGGAGGTCGGCGGCGGCTGCCGCTGCTCCTGCGGCCTGGGCCCGCCCGGAACCGCGACCGGACCGCCCCGATCGGGAAGCCCGCACGCGCTCGGGCTCTTTGCGGAGCCGCACAGGGCGAGCACCCGAGAGCACCTCGCTCGAGGCCTCGGTGAGCAGGAGCGTGCCGAAGCCGTCGGGCGACACGGCGAGGAGGCCCTGCGCGAGCAGCTGCCGCACGACGCCGCGCCACTCGACGTCGCTGAGGTCGCCGCCGATGCCGAACGTGGTCAGGGCGTCGTGGCCGTTCGACGCGACGCGGTCGGTGCGCTTGCCGAGCAGGATGTCGATGAGGTGGCCGGCGCCGAACTGCTGATTGCGCTCGCGCTTCAGCCGCACGATGGTCGACAGGAGCTTCTGTGCGGGGATGGTGCCGTCGATCGACGATGGCGGGTTCAGGCAGGTGTCGCAGTTGCCGCAGGCGGTCGACTGCTGACCGAAGTACGCGAGCAGCTGCACCCGGCGGCACTCGACGGTCTCGCAGAGGGCGAGCATCGCGTCGAGGTGGGCGGAGAGAGCGCGGCGGTGCTGGGCGTCGCCCTCGGACTGGTCGATCATCCGCCGCTGCTGCATGACGTCTTGCAGGCCGTAGGCGAGCCAGGCGGTCGACGGGAGGCCGTCGCGGCCGGCTCGACCCGTCTCTTGGTAGTAGCCCTCGACCGACTTCGGCAGGTCGAGGTGGGCGACGAAGCGCACGTCGGGCTTGTCGATGCCCATGCCGAACGCGACCGTCGCGACCATGACGATGCCGTCTTCGCGGAGGAACCTCGACTGGTTGCGCTGTCGCGTCGCCGCGTCGAGACCCGCGTGGTAGGGCAGGGCGTCGATGCCGCGATCGACCAGCGACTGCGCGGTCTTCTCGACCGAGTTGCGCGACAGGCAGTAGACGATGCCGGCGTCGCCCGGGTGCTCGGTCTGGATCAGCCGCAGGAGCTGCTGCAGCGGCGAGTCTTTCGCCTCGATGCGGTACTGGATGTTGGGCCGGTCGAAGTCGGCGACGAAGTGCGCGGCGTCGTCGAGGCCGAGGCGCGCCGAGATCTCGCGGTGCGTCGCCTCGGTCGCGGTCGCCGTGAGCGCGATGCGCGGCACCTGTGGCCAGCGCTCGTGCAGCACCGAGAGCTCGAGGTAGTCGGGCCGGAAGTCGTGGCCCCACTGGGCGACGCAGTGCGCCTCGTCGATCGCGAAGAGGGCGATGCGCCCGGAGTCGAGCAGCTGCTTGGTCGACTCGAGCCGGAGCCGCTCGGGCGCGAGGTAGAGCAGGTCGATGTCGCCCTCGCGGAAGGCCTGCTCGACCTCGCGCCGCGCCATCGCGTCTTGGGTCGAGTTGAGGAAGGCCGCGCGCACGCCGACGGCCTCGAGCGCGTCGACCTGGTCTTGCATGAGGGCGATGAGCGGCGAGACGACGATGCCGACGCCGTCGCGGACGAGCGCGGGCACCTGGTAGCAGAGCGACTTGCCGCCGCCGGTGGGCATGAGGACGAGGGCGTCGCCGCCCGAGACGAGCTGGTCGATGATCGCCGCCTGGCTGCCGCGGAACGACTCGTAGCCGAAGACGTCGTGGAGCACGTCGAGCGGCGCGCGGCCCGGAGGGCGCTGGTCGAGGTCGAGAGCGGTGGTCACGCGACGATCCTACGAGGCGCCACCGACGACCGGAGGCGCGGAGGCCGTGCCTGTGGACAACCCAGGGGCCGTGCGCGCGGGGTGACGACGCCGCAGCTGGAACTCGATCATCCCCACGTACGCCGCCGACGCGACGATCGAGATGAGGGCGCCGCCGACACTCCCGTCGGACTGCTGCGACGTGGCGAACGGCGCCGCGAGACCGAACACCACCACGTTGTTGACGACGTGCGCGACGATGCCGGCTTCGAGGCCTCCGGTGCGCCACGTGAGGTAGGCGAACGAGACTCCGAGAGCGGCGACGTCGATCCTGCCCCAGATGTTGTAGGAGTGAGCGAACGCGAACCCGACGGTCGGCACGACGATGCCCACGACCGGCCAGCGGAACCAGGATCCGAAGGCCTGCAGCCCGAGACCGCGAAACGCGAACTCCTCGCCGGCCGCCTGCAGCGGCACGAGCAGGACGATGATCACGAGCGAGACGACCACGCTCGACACGGGCACGAGGGCTCCGTTCGCCGAAGCCCCTCCCTGCCACGAGACCGGGACGACGTAGCCGAGCCCCAGCGTGAGGCCCATGTAGACGAGGGCGGGCACGACGCACGACGCCATCCAGCGCCAGCGCAGTCGCCCGACGACGCTCGTGAGCTGCCCGGCCGTCCCCAGGCCGACCAGACGCACCGCCAGGATGACCGACGGCAGCATGGTGGCGAGGGAGCCGAGGGTGAACAGCAGCACGAGGGGCTGAGAGGCGTTCTGCTGATCCTGCGTCACGGCCTTGACCAGCTGGGCGCGTGCCGAGGCGCCACCGACTGCCTGCACGACCGTGAGCACGCCCTCCTGCCACACGAGCGATGCGGCGAAGTACATCGAGTACCCGATCAGCACCGCGAGAATCGGCTTCCACCAGCGGTAGCGGGGCAGGGCGCGCAGGAGCCGGTGATACTCGATCGTCACCCCGTGAGGGTACCCGCCGCCGCTGTGCGGCCCGCCGCCCGCCGCTCCGCCCGCCGTCGCGCCGCGCCGCGCTTCAGTCGTCGGGGATCAAGCGCTTCGCGAACTCGAGCGCCTCGTTGGGCTCGAAGCCGATGCGCTCGTAGAAGCCGACGGCGCGCTCGTTCGTCGGCCGAACCTGCACGATCATCTTCGGGCAGCCGAGCTCGACGAGCAGCCGCTCGACCTCGGCCATGAGCCGGGCTCCGTGGCCGCCTCCCTGCAGGCGCGGATCGACGGCGACGTAGTAGACCCAGCCGCGGTGACCGTCGTAACCGGCCATGGCGGTGGCCACGACGCGAGAGTCCTGCTCGCCGACCAGGAACAGCTCCGGCTGCACGGTCATCTTCCGCGCGATGTCCTTGCGGGGGTCGTTCCACGGGCGGGTGAGGCCGCACGCCTCCCACAGGGCCACGACCTGCTCGGTCTCGTCGTCGGTGTGCTGGAAGGGCCGGATGAGCATCGCTCCATCCTGCCGTGACCCCAGCGGCCGCGTTCCGGCCAACCTCACCCGACGGTCGTGCGCAGCGTCGACGAGCCGTCGGGCAGCCGCCGCACCTCGATGCGGTCGGCGATGCGCTGCTTCAGCTCGTCGACATGGCTGACGATGCCGACGGTTCGCCCGCCGGCCGACAGCCGCCCGAGCTCGCTCATCACGGCGTCGAGAGTCTCGGGGTCGAGCGTGCCGAATCCCTCGTCGACGAAGAGCGTGCCGAGGTCGATGCCGCCGGCCTCCGCCTGCACGACGTCGGCGAGGCCGAGCGCGAGGCTCAGCGACGCGTAGAAGGTCTCGCCGCCCGAGAAGCTCTTCGGATCGCGCGTCGTGTCGGTGGCATTGTCGCGAATCGTCAACGCCAACCCGGTGCGGCGGGACCCCGACCCCTTCTCACGCACGTCCGACGACTCGAGCCGGTACCGCCCGCTCGACATGACCCCGAGCCGCACGTTCGCCGCGGCCAGGACCTCCTCGAACCGCCGGAGCAGCACGTACGTCCCGAGGGTCACGCCCGTGACGTTCTCCGGCCCCGACGCCGACGCGACGTCCGCCATCCGCACGACCGCGCGCGCCCGCGACGACGCCTCCGCGGCGGCAGCCAGAGCAGAGCGCAGGATCGCGAGAGCCCGCCCGGCCCGACTCGCACGGTCGGCGGCGACCGACGCCTCCCCCGCGAGGGCGTCGAACTCCTCCCGAGCGTCGGCCAGCGCGAGTTCGGCCGCCGGCACATCGGCCGTCTCGTCGCCGGTGAGCGCCGCGATGTCGTCGGCGGCGAGCTGCGACGCTACGAGGTCCGTCTCTCGGTCGTGGTCCTGGACGCGGCTCCGAAGCGCCTCGAGTTCGTCGGCAGGCAGGGCGGCGGCGTCGAGGGCCTCAGCGGTCTCGAATCCTGCGGCCCGGAGTGCCTCGTCGAACTCGGCCCGGCGCGACGCGACGTCGTCGGCTGCCGCATCGCGCCGCTGTCGAGCGACGATCAACCGGGACACCGCCCCCTCGTCCGCCCCGAGTGTCGCCGCGAGCGCCCCGCACGACTCGGCGCGGCCGTCGAGGGCGGTCGCGACGCGCGCCCGATCGGCGTGCAGGGCGCGCTCGTCGGCGTCGAGACGTTCGCCGTCGGCGGCGAGGCGAACCCGCAGGGCCTGCAGGGCCTCCTGAAGTTGGCGGGTGGTCGCATCGAACGAGTCCACCAGCTCGCGCAACGACTCGGCTTCGGCATCGGCCTCGCGGGAGCTCCTCGCGGTCACGACCGCCGCGTCGAGGGCCCCCTGAGCCGCCTCGGGCGTCAGCGGGCCGACCCGCGCCGCCAGGCCGTCGCGGTGGGCCGTCAGCGTGGTGAGTTTGTCTCGCTTCGACGCGAGCACAGCCTCGGCCTCCTGCCGCGCCGACTCCGCCTCGGCGATGTCGTCGTCGGTCGGGTGGTCGGCGGTGAGCACGGCCGGAGACGGATGCTCTGTCGAGCCGCACACGGCACACGCTTCGCCGTCGACCAGCGTCGTCGCGATCTCGCCGGCCATGCCGAGGATCCTGCGCTGTCGCAGCCCTGTCTCGGCCTCGACGGCCGAGGCTGCGAGGCGGGCGGCACCCGTGACCTCGTCCGTCGTCTGACGCAGCGATTCATCGAGGTTCACCAGCTCGACGGCCGCGTCGCGCGCCGCTGCGGCGTCGACGACCCGCTGTTCCGCGAGCGCCCCGCCCGCCGCAAGCGCCGCGGCCGATGCCAGGCGTGCCGCGAGCGCCTCGTGCTCCTCACCGCGTCGCCCGAGCGCCTCGCTGTCGGCGTCGGCCTCCGCTCGTGCCTCGGCCAGTCGCGCCGTCGCAGTCTCGAGCCCCGAAGACCGCGCCTCGAGCCCCGCCTCCACCTCGATCACACCGGCGAGCGACCCGATCTCGCGCAGCAGGTCGTCGCGCCGCGCCTCCAGCGCCGCGGGCTCGAGCGCGGCGAGCGCAGGAGCCGCGCCCTCCCCCTCGGCGACCGCCCCCTCCGCCACGGCGAGAGCCCGCTCGGCCGAGTCCAGGGCGACACGCGTCGGACGAACCGTCGCGGCCCGCCCCGCCTCCTCGACCCGGAGCCGCACGCCCTCGACCTCCTGCCCCGCGGCCTCGAGCTCCGCCCGCCGCGACAGCAGCGAGGTGCGTCGCGCGATCGCCGCCGCCAGCGCTCGCTCGGCGGCGGCCCGCGTCTCCGCCGCCTCGCGGGTCTTTCGCGCGGCGTCGCGTCGGGCGGCGGCCGCGGTCGATTCCGCCGTGAACGTGGCGACGACGTCTTCCGCCCCGTCCGCCGCGAGCTCGTCGTCGTCGGCAGCGGTCCGGAGGCCGGCGAGCGCCTCGTCGACGGCTTTCTGCGCTGCGCCGATCTCGTTGTGCGCGGCACGGCGCAGCTCGACGAGCACGGCCGTGGTGTCGTCGTAGATGCGCGTGCCGAAGAGCGACTGCAGCACCGCCTTGCGGTTCTCGCCGCTCGCACCGAGGAACTGGGCGAACTCGCCCTGCGGCAGCACGACCGTCTGCGTGAACTGCTCGCGCGTCAGCCCGACGATGCCCGGCATCTCGTGCCCGACCTCCTGCGTCGACGACGACACCGGTTCGCCGGTCACCGCGTCGGGCGAGGTGAGTCGCTCGAGCACGACCTTCTCGTTCTGCAGTGTCGTGCCGACTCCGCGCGCCTTCGGCCGCTGCCAGGCCGGCGCGCGTCTCACGCGGTAGATGCCGGAGCCCGTCGAGAAGACGATCTCGACGAACGGCTCGGTCGCCGCCGAGGCGTGGTGGCTGTGCAGGCGGTCCTTGCTGGTGGCCGAGGTCGAGCCGGCCAGCTGCCCGTAGAGGCCGAACACGATGGCGTCGATGATCGTCGACTTGCCGGAGCCGGTCGGCCCGTCGAGGAGGAAGACTCCCGACGCCCCGAGCTCGGCGAACTCGATGGTGTGCTCGCCGGCGTAGGGCCCGATCGCGCAGAGGGTGAGACGGTGCAGCTGCATCAGGCGCTCCCCGCCTCGGCGCGGGCCCGCTCGTACGCCGACCGGAGCACCGCGACCTCCTCGTCGGTCGCCGCACCGCGAGTGGCGAACTCGACGAAGTCGGTCGCGACCTCGACCGGGTCGCTGTCGACCGCCACCACGCGCCGCGTCGAGGCCGGCCCGCCGCCCTCGGGCACGTGCTGGATCGAGAGCGCGTGCGGGAACCTCGCGCGAACCCGGGCGTGGAGGTCGGCAGGATGCACGGTGTCGGTCACGAAGACCCGCACCCAGTCGTCGACGTGCGCGTCGTGGTCTCCGCCGACGAGCTCGTCGAGCGTGCCCGTGAGCTCCGCCAGCCGGCGCGGGACGGGCGCGGGTACGAGCTTGACCGACGCCTGCCCGTCAGCGTCGAGGTCGACGACGGCGACGGACTTCGTGTGATCCTTCTCGCCGAACGAGAAGGCGAGCGGCGAGCCCGAGTAGCGGATCCGGCCTGACGAGCCCACGCGCTGCGCGCCGTGGAGGTGCCCGAGCGCCACGTAGTCGATGCCCTCGAAGACCTCGGACGGCACCGAGTCGACGCCGCCGACCCGGATGTCGCGCTCGCTCTCGCTGCGTGCGGCGCCGACCACGAAGGCGTGCGCCGAGACGACGGACCTCGCCCCGGGCCTCGACGCGAGGTCGGCACGAATGCGGTCGAGCGCGGCGCCGACGACGGCCTCGTGCGAGCGGGCCAGGCGAGGCGCGGGCTCCTGCGCCGCATCGACCGCAGGATCGGCGACGGCCTCGCCGCCCAGCGCCCCTCGCACGAGATCGGGGTCGAGGTACGGCAGGCCGTAGAACGCCACGGGCCCGTCGGGGTCGGCCACCACCACGGGCTCGTGGAGTCGGTCGACCGAGGGAAGGATGTGCACGCCCTCGCGCATCAGCGGCGCGGCGAACCCGAGCCTCGTCGCCGAGTCGTGGTTGCCCGGCGTGACGATCACGGTCGCAAGCTCGCTGAGCCGGGTGAGGGCGTCGGAGAGCAGGGAGACGCAGGCGACCGGCGGCACCGCGCGGTCGTAGACGTCGCCGGCGAGGACGACCACGTCGACCGCCCGCGAGCGCACCAGCTCCACCAGGAAGTCGACGAACGCCCGCTGATGCTCGAGCAGGTCGACCCCGTGCAGGGTGCGACCGAGGTGCCAGTCGCTGGTGTGCAGGATCCGCACGCGGCCGCCTTCCGTCTCGGGGTTCGCCCCCAACGTAGCGGTCGCCACCGACGCCGACGTCCGGCCTCGACCCCGAGTCCTCGGGCCGGCGCACACACCCCCCGACACCCCTGCGGGCCACCCCGCGTACGATCGCGGCATGGCTCCGTCGCTCCGCCCCGCACCGTCGCAGGCCCCGCGAGACGCTCCCGGTCTCGCGCTCGAGATCGCCGTCGGCTCGCCGGCGGGCGCTCTCACCGCCCTCGAGGGCGGCGCCGACCGCGTCGAGCTCTGCGTCGGGCTCGAGCTCGGCGGGCTCACGCCGTCGCAGGGCCTGCTCGAGGCCACCGTCGAGATCGGGCTGCCGGTGCACGCGCTGATCCGGCCGCGGCCCGGCGACTTCGTGTTCTCGCCGAGCGAGGTCGACGTCATGGAGCGCGAGGTCCGTGCGGCCGTCGCCTCGGGTGCCGCCGGCGTGGTCGTCGGCGCCCTCCGCCCCGACGGCACCCTCGATCCGATCGCCCTCGAAAGGCTGGTCGAGGCAGCAGGCGGTCGCGACGTGACCCTGCACCGCGCCATCGACCAGGCGCAGGATCCGATCGTCGCCGCCTCACAGCTGCACGGCCTGGGCATCACCCGCGTCCTCACGTCCGGCGGAGCGTCGCGCGCCGGAGACGGTCTCGCCACCCTCGCCCGCATCGTGGAGGTCGCCGGGCCCGTCGAGGTGATGGCCGGGGGCGGCGTCGACGTCTCGGACGTCCCGGCGCTCCGCGGGCTGGGGGTCGACGCAGTTCACCTGTCGGCGAAGCGGACCGCCGAGCGGGCGGGGGGATCCTGGGTCTCGCTGGGTTCCCAGGCGACCGAGGCCGCGGGCGACAGCTACTTCATCACCGACGACTCGATCGTGATGGCTGCGCGGAAGGCCCTCGACGCGGTCGCCTAGCGTCAGGCCCACGGGACAGCGCTGCGGTGGCGGCGCCAGCGCGAGGATGAGGCCCCGAACCCTCCCTCGACGACGGTCGGCCAGCACGCGGTGGTGAGATGTGACTCGTACGCGATCACCGGTGAACGGTGCTGGGCTGAGGTGTGCTCGCAGATGCGAACCGCTGCCCCTCGCGGACATGAGTAGGGCGGATCGACCGCCGCCCCGTCGGCTCCGTGCTCGCTCCGGCCGCGCCTACCGACTCGTCCTCGCGCGTGGATGCTCTCGTCAGTCCGCCAGATCGGCCTCCCAGTTCGCCCGCTGGACCAGCACGTCGAGCTCGCGGAGGCGTCGCGCCACGTCGTCGGCCTCGGCGCGGATCCGGGCCGTGGGCAGAGCGCTGACCTGACGGAGCTCGCTCCGCAGCTGGCGGTAGCCGCCAAAGTCGCCGACTCCCGCCGAGGCGTCCGCCGCGGCGACGAGGATCGAGTGACGGGTGCGCAGGAGGTCGCGCTGGGCGAGCGCCTCGGTCATCGTGCGGCCGTCGTCGAGCCGAGTCTGCGCGTTCGTGAGGTTGATCGCCACGATGAGCTGCTCGAGACCGTCGAGGATCCGCGTGACCTCGACGAGGAGCTCGGAGGCGGCCTCGGCGGGCTCCTCGCCCTCCTGGTACCGGGCGTTCGCAGTGATCCGGGCGCGGAGCTGCTCGACGCGGCGCTGCAGGTCGGCCCGGTTGATGAGCGCTTCGGCGAGCTTCATGGAGCCATCCTGGCACCGGCGCGGACCGCTGGGCCCGGTGGCGGCGAGACGTCGCCCCGACCGGGAGCGACCGTAGTCCGCCTTAAGCAGAGGAGGCGCGGACCGAGGCTCTGGAGAGGGAAGGTGTGAGCTCGATCCGCGCCGGTGAACAGACATTCGGGGGAAGCCGTTCACGGGTTCGAAGCGGCCGATTCGGTCGGGCGCTTCGAAGCGCTGGTTGGTACGGCAATCAAGTTACTTGGGGTGCGAGATTCACGCAAGGCATGAAGTCTCCCCACTAAGGGGGATGTCTCGACGGTCAAGTAATGGCTTATCGTTGAATATCTCGATCGTCGAGATATGCAACGAGTGTCGGGTCAGACTTCACTCGCGGCCGGCTCGACGACGACAGCTCCCGCGGATCAGGCGGGAGCTGCCCCCACGTCCCGACCGAACCACGACCCACCCGGAGCCCCCACCATGACCACCAGCGCGGCACCGCTCCCCGCGGCCCCCCTCGCCTCCGACGCAGGACTCACCGACCTGCTCCAGGCCTTCCGACAGATGCAGCTGCAGCACGGCCGCGTCATCGTGCACGAGAGCGAAGCGCTCTCGATGGGCGCGACCGACATCCGCGCACTGTTCTTCATCGCGTCGGGCAACTCCGACGGCGCGACGCCGAAGCAGGTCGCGGAGTTCCTCGAGCTCTCGACCGGCGCCACCACCAGCCTCGTCGACCGACTGGTCAACGCCGGCACCCTCGTCCGCCAGGCCCACCCGACCGACCGCCGCAGCGTCGTGCTGCACGTCACCGAGGCCGGGCAGGACGCAGTGCGCCACGTGGCCGACGTCTACCGCTGTGCTCTCTCGACCGCGATCCCCGAGTCGGCCTACACCGAGATGGCCGCGCTGTTCCGGTCGATCGCGCTGGCGCTGACCGAGGGGTCGGGCTGCTTCTCGACCGAGAAGTGAGTCGGCGAGCGGGGTCTCGGCGATCCTGCGCCCCCGCCTGAACGACCGTCGGAGGCAGGGCATAGCGTGAGGCCATGACGCCGACCGACCTGCTCACCGACTCGTTCAGCCGCATCCCCGCGATCATCGACCGCGCGACCGACGGCCTCGACGCCACGGCGCTGGCGACCCCGCCGGCACCGGGCGCGAACACGATCGCCTGGCTCGCCTGGCACACCGCTCGCGGGCAGGACGTCCAGATCGCCGCCCTCGAGGGTCGCGAGCAGACCTGGACTCTCGACGACTGGCACGGCCGCTTCGACCTGCCGTTCGGGCCGGACGAGATGGGCTACGGCATGAGCCCCGCCGACGTCGAGAAGGTCGTCGCTCCCGCGTCTCTGCTCAACGGCTACCTCGCCGGGGTGACCCAGCGCACGCTCGACTACCTCTCGGTGGTCTCGGCCGACGACCTCGACGACATCGTCGACACGGCCTGGAACCCACCCGTCACCCGCGGCGCCCGCCTCGTCTCGATCGTCAACGACTGTCTTCAGCACGCCGGCCAGGCCTCGTACGTGCGCGGGCTGCTCGATCGGGCGTAGTCGCCGCGCCAGTGCGCCTCCCCGGCGCTTCCGGGCGCAGGAGCCGCGGGCTCAGACCGCAGGGAACTCCCGCACCAGCTCGGCCGGCACCGCCTTCCGCAGGGCTTTGACGAAGCGCTGACCGTTCTTCCAGCGCTTCACAGTGAAGGGCAACCATCGACCCGCGCCGTCCACCAAAACGAGAGTGCCGTTCGGTCGCTCGCCGACCAGGATCAGGTCGTCGAACTCGACGGCGGCGTAGCTATCGTCTTCGTATCGGTGCAGGAGTGCCGAGTCGGTGATGACCGCCTCGGCATCCGGCAGGCCCTTGATCTTCTTCTTGGTGAAGACGACGGCGTCACCCTTCACCGCCTTCTTCCAGAGCTTCTCGGACACGGGCTGGAGGAGCCGGAAGGGGTCGATCGGCAGCGAGAGGCCCTTCGCGACCTTGGCCATCGTCTTCTCGTCGGCGTCGTCGTCGAAGGCGACGAGCAGCGAAGGCATCGCCGCCGCGACCGCCGCGGCGACCGTCTCGGGGGTCAGTGCGAGCGCGAGTCCGAGGGTCTCGTCTCGGGAGTCCGCCGAGAACCCTCGCAGACTGAGCGTCGCCTCGCCGACGAGCGAGTCGCGCACCGACGCGGGGTCGCTCGCCAGCTCCAGCCGGGCGAATTCCACCGCGAGGGTCACCGCGGCGGGCGACACCCCGTCGTCGGCGATGTCCTGGAGACCGAGCACCAGGGCCCGCACGGTCTCGGGCAGGTCGTCCCGGCGCGGCGACACGTCGAACGACAGCGCGGCCGTGGCCTCATCGACGCGCGCCGTGGCGACGCTGACGTCGTACGCGAGCCCGGCCTGGTCGACCAGACGTTCGCGGAGGCCGAACTTGATGGCGTCGGCGAGTGCCTCGGCTCCTGCGGCCGGAACGACGAGCGAGGCGCAGACGTCGAGGTTCTCGGAGGCCACCAGGGTGGGCGTCTCGAGGATCTGCACGGCGTCACCCCGGGTCGGCACCGGCCCGGTCGGGAGGTCGAGGTCGAAGGAGGCGGTGAGCGGCTTCGTCAGCACGACGGCCGTGTTCTCGGCGACGAGGCGTGAGGCGGCCCAACGAGCGATGTCCTTCTTGCTCGTCGCGGCGATGCCGGGGAAGCCGAAGCCGGTACGACCGAGCTCGCCGAGGCCGTAGCGGAAGGTGAAGACGTCGACGCCGGGATGGCGGTACTCGCCCGGCTCCTCCACCTCCAGCAGCCTCTTCGCCCGCCCCAGCTCGTACGCGGTGACGCTGCCGAGGGCCAGCACGGCGTCGGCGATCGCGCGAAAATGCGCGACCACCTGCGCCGTCGTGCCCGAGGCCTCGAAGGTGATCGAGTTCGCGTCGAGACGGGCGCGCGACGGAATCAGCCGCGGCTCGAGCGCCGCCTCGATGAGGTGGAGCGCGAGGTGCGCCATCCCGGCCGTGGCGACGGGCTCGTCACGGGTGCCGACGCCGAAGACCACGGCCCCGTAGGTGCGCCCGGGGACATTGGCAGTGCGCGTGAGAATTCCGCTGGGTGTCGTCGAAGTCACGATCTGCATGGGGCACAGTGTGCACCACGCAGGTGAACCGGCGGAGGCCGAGGCTAGGCGCCGGCGATCTCCGCGATCAACCGATCACCCGGACGCACCTGCTCCATCGGCGCCGAGATCTCGGCGCGACCGAGCAGCTCGCCCATCTTGCGCTGGCGCTGACGCGTGATCAGCGTGACGACGGTGCCCTCCTTGCCGGCGCGGCCGGTGCGGCCGGCGCGGTGCAGGTAGGTCTTGTACTCCTCGGGCATGTCGGCCTGGATCACGAGCGAGATGTCGTCGACGTGGATTCCGCGCGCGGCAACGTCGGTGGCGACGAGCACGTTGACGCGGCCCGAGGTCAGCTGCTGCAGATTCCGCGTGCGGCGCCCCTGGTTCAGGTCGCCGTGGAGGCTCGTGGTCGGGATCCCGGCGTCGCCGAGCTCCTCGGCGAGCTGCTCGGCGAACGCGCGGGTGCGGGCGAAGACGAGCGTCTTGCCCTCGCCCGACGCGAGCTCTTCGATCACGCGCACCTTGTCGCGCTGCTCGATGAGAAGCACGCGGTGGTCGATCGTGGCCGACGCCTGGTCTTCACCGGCGACCTCGTGCACTGCGGGCTTCACCAGGAATTCGTCGACGAGCTTCGCGACACCCCGGTCGAGCGTGGCGCTGAAGAGGAGCTTCTGCGCGCGGTCGCCCGCGGGGGTGAGCTGCGCCGTCTCGCGGATGATCCGCTGCACCGGCTCGAGGAACCCGAGGTCGCACATGTGGTCGGCCTCATCGAGCACCGTGACGACGACCTCCGAGAGGTCGAGGCGCCCCTGTTCGACGAGGTCCTCGATGCGGCCCGGGGTTCCGATGACGATGTCGACGCCGCGGCTGAGCGCACCGACCTGGCGACCCTGGGGCACGCCGCCGTAGATCTGGGTGGTGAAGAGCCCGACCGAGCGGGCGATCGGCTGCACCGTGCGGTCGATCTGCAGCGCCAGCTCGCGGGTCGGCGCGAGGATTAGCGCGCGCGGCGCACGCCCCATGGCGCGCTTCTTGCCACCGCCGTTCTCCATGAGCTTCTCGACCAGCGGAGCGCCGAAGGCGATGGTCTTGCCCGAGCCCGTGCGGCCACGGCCGAGCACGTCGCGCCCGGCGAGCACGTCGGGGATCGTCGCGGCCTGGATCGGGAACGGCGTCTCGGCGCCCATGGCCTGAAGCTGCCTCGTGATGTTGTCGCCGAGGCCCAGGTCGCCCCACGTGGTGCCCTCGACCTCGGCCGCGGTCACCATCTCGGCCTGGAGCTTCTCGAGCTTGACGTCGGCCTCAGGGGCCCAGGAGCTCGCCTCATCGCGCGCCGGGTAGAAGTCGCTGCGGCTCTGACCGCCGCGCTGCTCGCGTCCGGAGCCGCGCCGGTCGTCGCCCGTGAACCCGCCGCGGGAAGGACGACGCTCGTCGCTCCCGAACCCTCCGCGGGAAGGCCGCTCGTCGCGGTCGAAGCCGCCGCGCGCCGGCCGCTCGTCGCGGCTGAAGCGCGACCGGCGGTCGTCGCGGTCGAAGCGCCCCGGGCGCTCGTCGCGCGCCGGGCGGCGGTCGTCGCGGTCGAAGCCGCCGCGTGAGCCGCGGTCGTCGCGGGCGGGTCGGTCGTGGCGGGCGGGGCGGCCGGAGCCGTAGTCGTCGCGGCGCACGAACGGCGCGCGCCCCTCGGTGCGGGGCGCGCGGTCACGGTCGTCGCGACGGTCGTAGCCGCCGCGGTCGCCGCGGTCGGCACCGCGGGCGGGGCGCTCGTCGCGGAAGCGGTCGTCGCCGCCGCGAGCCGGACGCTCGTCACGGCGTCCGCCGCCGAAGCGCGAGCCGCGGTCGTCGCGGTCGTAGCCACCTCGGGCCGGGCGGTCGTCACGGTCGTACCGCGAGCCGCGGTCGTTGCCGCCGCGCGCGCCGTTACGGGCGTCACGGTCGTCGCGGCCGCCGCCGAAGCGCGAGTTCGAGCCGCCGGGCGTGCGGGGCTCCCAGTTGGGGCGGCCCGAGGTGCGGTCGTCGCGGTCGTAGCGTCGGCCGCCGGGGCGGTCCGCCTGCTCCTGCGCCCTGGAGGCGTTGCGCTCGGCGGTCTCCCACCGGTTCTTCTTGGGCTGGTCGGCCTCGGGGCGGTAGCCGCGGTGCTTCGGGCTCTTCGAGCCGGGCTTGCGGCCGGCGGCCTGACCGCGGGCGGCCTGGCCGGTGGCGGGGCGCCCGGGGCGCGACGAATTGCTCTTGTTGAAGGGAGACATGATTCTCTCTGGGTTCGTAGATGCGGTGCGAAAAGAAAGCACCCGGGCGCCATTGGCCAGGGACCGACGCGGCGATGATCGCCGCCGTTTTCGTCACGACCGTTCGTCGTGATTCCGGCCCCTGAGACGTACAAAACCCATCCGCAGCACTCTGCGGTGTCTCGAGCCGACCAGCCTACGTTACACGAGCGCCTCGCCCGGCGACACCCCCCTCCGCTACTGGCGCGACGGCAGAGCCTGCGCCGACAGCGCGCCGTCCGCGGACGCACGCCTCGCCGCCCGCCGCTCGAGCGCCCCGAACACCCAGGCGTACAGGGCCGGCAGCACGATCAGCGTCAGCACTGTCGACGACAGCAGGCCGCCGATCACGACGATGGCGAGCGGCTGCGAGATGAACGACGAGTGGCCGGTGAGGCCGAGCGCGAGCGGCGTCAGCGCGAAGATCGTCGCGAGGGCGGTCATGAGGATCGGCCGGAGCCTCCGCGAGGCCCCCTCGACCAGCGCATCGTGCACCGACAGCCCGTTGCGCCGGTACTGGTTGACGAGGTCGATGAGCACGATCGCGTTCGTGACCACGATCCCGACGAGCATGAGAACGCCGATCAGCGACGGGACCCCGAGCGGGATGTTCGCCCCGACCTGCAGCAGAATCGCGCCGGTCGCCGCGAACGGGATCGACACGAGCAGCAGCAGCGGCTGCAGCAGGCTCTTGAACGTCGCCACCATCACGATGTAGACGACCAGGATCGCCACGATCAGCGCGATCCCGAGATCCTGGAACGCCGTCGTCTGCTGCGACGTCACGCCGCCGATCGCCGCGGACGCGCCCCGGGGCAGCGACACCCCGGCGAGCGCCTTCGACACCTGCGAGTTCGCGGCCGACAGGTCGTTCGACGCCGGCGTGATGGTGATCGTCGCGCTCCGCACCGCGTTCTCGGTCGTGATCGACGCGGGCCCGTTCGTCTGCGTGACGGTGGCGACCTTGGAGAGCGGGATGACGCCGCGCGCGGTCGGGATCGTCAGGTCCTTGAGCGCCGACAGCGTCGTCGGCGGCGAGGTCGGCGTCGTGTAGATGTCGACGGTGGCGCCGCTGATCTCGAGCGACCCGACGTCGGTGGGCTGCACCTCCTGCGACACGAGCCCGCCGACCTCGATCTCGCTGAGCCCGTACGACGCCGCCGCGACGCGATCGACCGAGATGCCGATCAGCGGCTGCGCCTTCGACAGGTTGCTCGTCACGCCCGCCGCCGACGGGATGCCCTGCATCGCCTTCTCGACCCGGTTCGCCGCCGTGGTCAGCGTCGAGGCGTCGTTCGCGGTGACGTCGACCTCGATGTCGTTGCTCGACCCGAACCCGCTCGAGGGCTCGACGGTGATGTCCCCCGCACCGCGAAGCGCGTCCATCTTCGACCGGATCGTCGCGGTCAGGGCGTCCTGGTCGGCGTTCTCGTCGGTGGTGATCTGGTAGGTGACGGTCGAGTCGTCGCCGCCACCGAGGAACGCCGCGAACGAGTTGCCGCTCGACCCGATGGTCAACTGCACGGTCTGCACCTGCTTCACCGACTCCAGGGCGGTCTCGACCTTCTTCGCGGCGTCGGACTGCGCGGTGAGCGACGTGCCCGCAGGCAGCTTCTGCGAGATCGACAGCGTGTTCTGCCCCGACGACCCGAGGAAGTTGGTCGTCAGCAGCGTGGCGGCGGCACCCGACCCCGCGAGCACGAGCACCGCGAACAGCAGAGTCAGCTTCTTGAACTTCAGGGTCCAGCTCAGGATCGGCAGGTACCCCCGGCGCAACCGCTCCCCACCCCGTGCCACCTCGCCGCCCGAGACCGGGGAGGCCTCCACGTGGCGATGCTCCTTGCCCGCCCGCATGAACCAATACGACAGCACCGGCACGATCGTCAGCGAGACGAACAGCGACCCGAGCAGGGCGATGACGACGGTGAGCGCGAACGGCCGGAACAGCTCGCCGACCTCGCTCTGCACGAAGGCGAGCGGCAGGAAGACGACGACGGTGGTGAGCGTCGACGCCGTGACGGCCGAGGCGACCTCGCGGACGGCGGCCGTGATCGCCTGCACCCGGGGCACCCCGGGCACGAGATGCCTCTTGATGTTCTCGGTGACGACGATGGAGTCGTCGACGACGCGGCCGACGGCGATCGTGAGCGCACCGAGGGTGAGGATGTTGATCGTGTAGCCGGTGGCGAGCAGGCCGATGAACGTGATGAGCACGCTCGTCGGGATGCTGATCGCGGTGACGATCGTCGAGCGGAAAGAGAAGAGGAACAGGAAGATCACGATCACGGCGAAGAGGAGACCCAGGCCGCCCTCGGTCGCGAGCGACGTGATCGACTGCTGGATGAACGGCGCCTGGTCGAAGACGACGGTCATCTTCACGCCGTCGTTCAGGTTCGACAGCAGCGAGGGGATGTCGTTCCGGATCGTCTTCGAGACGTCGACCGTGTTGGAGTCCTGCGTCTTGGTGACGGCGATCGTGAGGGCGTCCTTGCCGTTCACCCGCGAGATCGAGGTCACCGGCGCGCTCGTCAGCTTCACCGTCGCGACGTCCTTGATGGCGGTCGCCACGGCCGCGCCGGTGACGGGCGACTTGGCTCCGACCAGCGGGAGATTCTCGACCTGCGTGACGCTGGTCAGCCGCGACCCCGACTGGATCGACAGCGTCTTGCCGTTCTGAGTGATCTGCCCGCCGGGCACGAGGGTGCCGTTGTCGTCGAGGGCGTCCTTAATGGCACTCGTCGACAGTCCCACCGCCGCGAGCTTCGAGGCGTCGGGCTGGATCGTGACGCGCTGCCCGGCGTCGCCGTAGACGGTCGCCTGATTCACGCCGTCGAGCTTCTGCAGCGCCGGAACGGTGATGTTGTTCAGGTCGTCGACGAGCTTCTGCTTGTCGCTCGGCCCGCCCGTCACCGCGATCTCGACCACCGGCAGGTCGCTGAGATCGCCCGCCACGACCTGCGTCTGCACCGAGTCGGGCAGCGTCGTGGCGTCGATCGCCTGCTGGATCTTCTCCTCGGCCTGCGGGATGTCGGTGCCGTAGTCGAACGACGCCTGGATCGTCGACGTCGAGGTCTGCGAGGTCGCCGTGGTCGTCTGCAGCCCCGGGATCACCTGGATCGCCTTCTCGATCGGCGACGACACCGAGTCGCTCACCACCTGGGGCGACGCGCCCGGGTAGCTGGTCACGATCGCGACCTGCGGCAGGGTGATGTCGGGGATCAGCTCCTGCTTCAGCGACGTCAGAGCGTAGCCGCCGAAGATCGCGACGACGATCGTGATCAGCGCGATGAGCGCGCGGTTGCGGAGGCTGAAGATCGAGAGGAAGTGCACAAGCGCTCCGGTGTGGTGGGGTGATGGGCGCGGGTTGGCTCAATCGAACACCACCCGCGCCGTGAGTCGGCTGATGCCGGAGCCCGGAGCTACTCCAGTTCGTCGCGGGCGAACGAGGCCAGGGCGTCCCTGACGTAGCCGGTCGCAGGAGCATAGGCGCTCGCGAACCGCGGGTCGCTCACGTACATCTCGGCGAGGCCCTCGAACTCGGCGGCGGTCGGCCGACGCCCGCCCCACGCGGCCGACACCCAGTCCAGCTGCCGCCGGGCGAGAGATCGCGCCTCGGGCGACGCCGGGTCGACTCCTTCGTCGGCGAGCGCCGCGAACCCCGCGGCGATCGCGCGCTGCTCGGCCCGGTGCGCCTCGCGTCCGTCGTCGCCGAGCGCCTCCCACCAGTCCGACGAGGCCCTCTGGCGGTCCGCGCCCCAGCGCTCGCGCACCTCTCCCTCGAACCGGGTGTGGTCGAACCCGTCGAACATCTTCTCGGCCATGGCCTCTTCTCCTTCTCTCCAGGCGCCGAGGGTGTGGTCCACCGATGCGATCATGCGGTCCAGGCGCTCCCGCTCCCCCTCGAGGAGGGAGCGGTGCGTCTCGAGGGCCGAGACGCGGTCGCCGGGGTGCTCCAGGATCCTGCGGACCTCGTCCAGCCCCACCCCGAGATCGCGGAGCAGCAGGATCCGCTGAAGCCTGCCCAGCGATGCGTCGTCGTAGACCCGGTAGCCGTTCCGCTCCGACCGCAGGGCCGGCAGGAGCCCGACCTGGTCGTAGTGCCGCAGCGTGCGACTCGAGACTCCCGCGATCCGCGCGACCTCCTGAATGCCGTACTCCATGGCCACGACGCTAAACGTTGACGCCGCGTCAAGGTCAAGCACCCGTGGAGAAAAGACAGCGAAGACCCCGACAACTGGGGGAATACCGCGCAGGGCCGCGATGTTGACACGTCCTCGTCAGGGCGTAGGCTCGTCCGTCGTGACAAACGACGTACGGTCGCCGAAACGGTGGCTGATCGGCGAGCCGCTGTCGTCGGAGAAGCTCGAGCACCAGCTCCTCCCGAAGCACCTCGCCCTCCCCATCTTCGCGAGCGACCCGCTGAGCTCCGTGGCCTACGCGCCGCAGGAGATGCTGATGATCCTGCTCATCGGCGGACTCGGCTTCCTGACGCTCGCCCCGTGGGTGGCCACGGCGGTCGTCGTGCTGCTCATCGTCGTCGTGCTGTCGTACCGGCAGCTCGTGAAGGCCTACCCGTCCGGCGGCGGCGACTACGAGGTCGCGCGCACGAACCTCGGCGAGAAGGCCGGCCTCGTCGTCGCGTCGGCGCTCCTGGTCGACTACGTCATGACGGTCGCGGTGTCGATCGCGTCCGGCGTCGACAACATCATCTCCGCCGTGCCCGAGCTCAACGAGTTCCGCGTCGAGATGGCGATCTTCTTCGTGATCCTGCTGGCCGGAGTGAACCTCCGCGGCGTCCGCGAGTCCGGCAAGGCGTTCGCCGTGCCGACCTATCTCTTCATCGCCAGCGTGTTCGTCATGGTCGTCGTCGGCCTCCTCCGCACGGCCGCCGGCCACGCCCCGGTCGCCGAGAGCGCGTCGTACACGGTGCAGGGCGACAACGTGGCTCACGCCGCGTTCGTCCTGCTGATCCTGCGCGCCTTCGCCTCGGGCTGCTCGGCGCTCACCGGCGTCGAGGCCATCGCGAACGGCGTGCCCGCCTTCCGGTTCCCGAAGGTCAAGAACGCGCAGAAGACCCTGGCGCTCATGGGCGGCACGGCGATCGTGCTGTTCGCCGGTCTCACCACGGTGTCGCTCATCGCGAAGGTGCACTACGCCGAGTCGTCGTGCGACCTCGTCGGGCTGAAGAACTGCGCCACGGCCGTGCAGCCGAGCCTCATCTCGCAGGTCGCGACGGCGGTGTTCGGCGCCGACAGCATCCCGTTCTTCCTGATCCAGGCCGTGACGGCCGCAGTGCTCCTCCTCGCCGCGAACACCGCGTTCAACGGCTTCCCCCTCCTCGGCTCGATCCTCGCCCGCGACACGTACGCGCCGAAAGCCCTCAACAGCCGCGGCGACCGGCTCATCTACTCGAACGGCGTGATCGCCCTCGCGGTGATCGCCAGCGTGATCCTGCTCATCTTCCGCGCCAACGTCACTCAGCTGATCCAGCTGTACATCATCGGCGTCTTCGTCTCGTTCACGCTCGGGCAGTCGGGCATGGTCCGGCACTGGATCCGCCTGCTCCGCGATCCCGAGACGACCGGCCGCGGCCAGATCAAGCGGTCGCTCGTGATCAACCTGTTCGGGGCGATCCTCACCTTCACGGTGCTCATCGTCGTGACGATCACGAAGTTCACGCACGGCGCCTGGATCGTCTTCGTCGTCATGCCGATCCTGTGGCTGCTCATGCTCGGCGTGAACCGCTACTACCGCGACGTCGAGGTCGAGGTCGAGGTCGACGCCACGACGACCTTCGGCGCCTCGGGCGACCACGCGATCGTCCTCGTCGGCAAGATGCAGAAGCCGGTGCTCAAGGCCATCGACTACGCGATCGCGGCCCGCCACGACACGCTCGAGGCGATCCACGTCTCCGTCGAGCCGGAGGCGACCGAGAAGCTCCAGGCCCAGTGGGACGCCATGAACATCGACGTGCCCCTCATCATCATCCCGTCGCCGTACCGCGACGTCGCCGTGCCGGTCATCAAGTACATCAAGGCCCACCGCGAAGAGTTCGGGGCCGAGGTCGTCACCGTCTACACCCCGATCTACATCGTCGGCCACTGGTGGGAGGCGATCCTGCACAACCACCGCTCGCGCCGTATCCGGCAGAAGCTGATGCTCGCCCACGGCGTCACCGTCGCGCTCGTGCCGTGGCTGCTCGACTCGTCCGAGCTGCTCTACGGACGACGCTCGCGCACGTGGGCGTTCCCGGGCCAAGCGCGCAGCGGCGAGCCCCGCCGACCCGAGATGCCGGTCAAGCGAGGGGCGCAGGATCGCGAAGTCGGCGCGGCCGCACGCTCCACGGCCCGCAACAGCGCGTCCGCCCCCTCCAAGAAAGGCCAGGACGAGGGCAGTCTGCGGTAAGAGCCAGACTGTTATATTTCACATCTTGATTGAATGTGATATTTATGTGACGATATGAGACGTCACCCCCGAAAGGACGTCTCATGAATCCGAAGCACCCCGTCACCTCCCCGTCGAAGGACGTCGCCGTCGTCTTCGGCACGCGCCCCGAGATCATCAAGCTCGCGCCCGTCATCGCCCTGCTCGGCGACCGTGCCCGCACCATCCACACAGGTCAGCACTATGACGCCGAGCTCTCCGGCCAGTTCCTCACCCAGCTCGGCATCGGCGAGCCCGACGAGATCCTCTCGGGCGTCGGCGGGGCCACGCGCGGTCAGCAGATCGCAACGGCTCTGCTCGCGCTCACCGCCTCGTTCGAGCGCGACCGCCCGGCCGTCGTCATCGTCCAGGGCGACACCAACGCCGTGTCGGCCGGCGCGCAGGCCGCCAACTACCTTGGCATCCCGGTGATCCACGTCGAGGCCGGCCTCCGCTCGTACGACCGCGCCATGCCCGAAGAGCTCAACCGCGTCGTCACCGGCGCGCTCAGCGACGTCCACTGCGCGGCCACACCGCACAACGCGGTCAACCTCGAGGGCGAGGGCGTCGACCCGGCACGCGTGATCGTCACCGGCAACACCATCGTCGAGGCGACCCTGGCCTCGCTCGCCCACCCGCTCGACTCCGGCTCGGCGATCCCTGCGCCGGCCGGCCGCTACGTCGTCGCCACCACCCACCGGCCCGAGAACACAGACACCGCCGAGGCGCTGACGCGCGTGCTCGAAGGCCTCCGCGGCATCGAGGCGGAGGTCGTGCTGCTCCTGCACCCCCGCACCCGCGCCGCGATCGAGCGCTTCGGCCTCGAGCACCTGCTCTCCGGCCTCACGGTGCTCCCGTCGCCGGGCCACGCCGCGTTCCTCCGGCTCGCGGCCGACGCGTCGCTCCTCGTGTCCGACTCCGGCGGCGTGCAAGAGGAGTGCACCGTCCTGGGCGTCCCCCTCCTGGTGGTCCGGCGCTCGACCGAGCGACCCGAGTCGGTCGACTCCGGCCACGCGCGCCTCATCACCCCCGACCTCGACATCGCCGAGGCCGCCAACGCCGTCCTCCGCGGGTTCGCGGGCGATCTGCCGCAGGGCTCGCCCTACGGCGACGGCACCGCGGCCCGACAGATCGCCGACATCGCGACCGACATCGCCGAGGGGCTCGATCCGCTCGACGCGGTCTCCGCCACGCGCGGCCGGGTCGCCGCCGGCCGCTACACCCTGGCGTCTTGACTCAGCGCGGCCGCCGCGCCAGGCGGTCCCGCCGCTCGGCGAGCGCGGTCCTCGCCGGGCTCCTCGCCGAGCTCCTCCTCCTCGGCGGCAGCGGCATCGGCCTCTACGTCCTCTGGAGCACCTGGTACACCGACGTCACGGGCGTCGCCGCCCAGAACGCGATCGTCGAGCAGCTCCGGCTGCCCGAGACGAAGCCGGGCGGTGCCGAGCGCCCCGCGACCGACACCGACATCCCTGTTCTGGCCGAGCCCCAAGGGCTCGCGGACGTGTTCGGCACGATGCGCATCCCCCGATTCGGCGCCGACTACGAACGCCCGATCGGCGAGGGCATCGACCGCCAGAAGGTCCTGAACACGATCGGCCTCGGCCATTACGAGGGCACGGCGATGCCCGGCGGCGTCGGCAACTTCGCCGTCGCCGGCCACCGGGTCACCTACGGCAAGCCGCTCAATCAGATCGCAGAGCTGAAGACCGGCGACCCGATCGTGGTCCGGGCGACCGACAAGGCCGCAGGATTCGACGTCTGGTACGTCTACGAGGTCACCGACGCCGAGATCGTCACGCCCGACCACGTCGAGACCATCGCTCCCGTTCCGAACAGGCCGGGCGTCTCCCCGAGCGGGAACGATCGCTGGCTGACCCTCACGGCCTGCCACCCGATGTGGTCCGCCGCCGAGCGCTACGTCGTCCACGCGAAGCTCACCGCCTGGATGAACGCGAAAGACGGCACCCCGAAAGAACTCTCGAAAGGCGCACGCCCATGATCGTCTCGCTCCTCTGGCGCCTCCTGCCGGGCCCGGTCTGGTTCCGCCTGCTCCTGATGCTCGCCCTCGCGGCGGCCGCCGTCTGGGCTCTGTTCGACATCGTCTTCCCGTGGATCGCCTCCGATCTGCTGCCGTCGCCCGACGGGTCGATCGAGTCTTCCTGAGAGACCTTGTCTTCTTTATCTATATCTGAAATACTGTGTATGCACGGCCGAACGGCTGTTTCGCGAGTCACACGAACCCCCACAACCCCGGAGTCCCGCATGACCACGACCACTCTTCTCGACAGCCCCCTCAGCGGCAGCTGGGTCTTCGACAGCGCCCGCGCGCCCCAGGGCCACAACGCCCGCCGCCGGGCCGTCGTCGGCGACGAGTTCACCGTCGCCGTCGCCACGCTCGAACTGCAGCAGCTCTGCTCCGACCTGGTGCGCGACGGCGCCGCTCTCGCGCCGATCGACGCGTGCGGCCACAACGCCGCATGCCGGCTCCTCGCCGCGATCGAGGCGCTGTGCGCTCAGACGGCCACCGAGTCGCCGGTCGCTCTCGAGACCGTCCGCGACTTCTTCTGCGACGACAACCTTCGCGCGCGTCGCATCCTGCTCGACGAGGGCCGCCTCCGTCGCGCGGTCGACGCGCTGGATGCGGCCGCCGCCGACGCGAATCCGGCCGCCTACGAGTCGCTTCTGCGCCGCGCGCTGCGCCTGCTCTCGGCCCCGCTCCTCCCCGCCTGAGGCGAGCCGCAGTGCACCCGACACTCGCCGCGCCGCGTCGCGCACTCGACCACCGGGTTCGCCTCCTGGTCTCCGAACCCGGCCAGATCGGCGCCCTCGTCGTCGCCGTCACCGTGTGGCGCCTCTCCGGGAGCCCGTGGCTCGGCTGGGCGGCCTGCTTCGGCTCGATCGCTCTGCTGGTCGCTCACGCGACGCGTCGCCTGCCCCACCAGACCGGCTCGGTCGACCTCCGTCGCCGACTGACGCGGGCGGAGCTCCTCTCACCCGCCATGCTCCGCCTCTACGCGATCGCGGCCGGAATCGCCGGCATCATCGCCACAGCACCGCTGCACTTCTGGAGCGTGCCGATCCTCGCCGGGGCGATCATGCTGAGCGCCGCGACCGTGTTCGCCGCGAGCGCGCTCAGCGCCAGACGACCGCCGGCCGGAGGAGACGATGGCGGGGGTCGCCCGGGCCCTCGGGGTCGCCGATGACGGCCGCCGAGTCGGGGTCCGGCTGCTCCTGCGCCCCGGGGCCGTCGGTCGACTCGAGCAGGAGGTCGAGGGCCGCCGCCGCGACCTGTTCGAGCGGCTGCTCGACACTCGGCAGCCCGACCGCCGACGCGACCGGGGTGTTGTCGTAGCCGACGATCGGCACCGACGAGCCGAGCACCATGAGGGCGCCGAGGGCCAGCGAGTCGCTCGCGCAGACGACCCCGTCGACGACGGCTCCGGTCGCCAGGAGACCTCGGATGGCGTCCGAGCCCTGGGCGACGCCGTCCTCGCTGCGCAGCTCGAGCTGGTCGAGCTCCCCCGCGGAGAGCCCCGGCCCCAGCCCCTCGGTCTCCATGGTCTCGCGCCAGCCGCGGCAGCGCTCGTCGCCCGTTCCCGACGGCGACGGCCAGCCGAGGTAGGCGATCCGCCGGGCGTCGAGCTCGATCAGCGCGCGCGTGGCCTCGGCGAGACCGTGCCGCCCGTCGACGTCGACCCAGCGATGCGCGGCGTCGTCGATGTCGTCGACGCCCCACGGCCGACCGAACGTGACGAACGGGGCGTCGTTGTCGATCAGCCAGTCGATGCGGGGGTCGTCGTAGGTCGTCGAGGTGAGCACAAAGCCGTCGACGTCCGCGCCGTCGAGCAGGCGCTCGAACTGCCGGATCTCATCGGCGGGGTCACGAGCGGTGAACAGCAGGATCCTCAGGCCCCTCGCGTCGGCCCGCTCGGTGAGGGCATGCAGGAAGCGGTCGAGCACTGCTCCCGAGATGCCGTTCGTCACGGGGTCGAGGCGGATGCCGATGGTGGAGGACTTGCGGGTGCGGAGGCGCCGGGCGGAGGCGTGCGGGCGGTAGCCGAGCTCCTGGATCGCCCTCTCGACCCTCTCGCGGGTTGCGGCCTTGACGATGCCGGGGGCGTTGAGGACGTTCGACACGGTCTGCCGGGAGACCCCGGCGGCGCTGGCGACGTCGTGGACGGTGGGCTGGCGCGAGAGTGCTCCACGCGTCATGAGCCCCACCTCCTCGTGCCCGGATCACGATCCTGAGCGTGTCCGGTACGTTACCCGACCCCGGTTGACACTTCGGCGGGCCGCGCCCTACAGTCTTGCTCAGAAAGTTTGATCGTTCAAATTCTGGCGACGAACCGACACGCAGCGCAGCGCGCACCACCTCAGGGAGACCCACATGCAACGACGCACACCTCGAACGGCCCGGCGCCTCTTCGCCGCCGGCGCCCTCGCGACGGCCACGGCCCTCGCCCTCACCGCCTGCGGCTCGGGCTTCTCGAGCTCCTCGTCGACGAGCGGCGCCTTGTCGAAAGACCTCACGCACAAGAACACCGCCCTGAGCGTGCTCATCGGCTCGTCCGGCCCCGCCGAGACGAAGGCCGTCACGAACGCGGTGGCCGACTGGTCGAAGTCGTCGGGCACGAAGGCCAGCGTCACCGCGGCCAACAACCTCGACCAGCAGCTCGCGCAGGGCTTCGCGTCGGGCAAGCCCGCCGACGTTTTCTACGTCGCCTCGAGCGCCGTCGCGGGCTACGCGAAGGCCGGCGACCTCCTCGCCTACGGCGACCAGCTGCCGAACAAGAGCGACTTCTACCCCACGCTGGTGAAGAGCTTCACCGTCGGCAGCACCTTCTACTGCGCGCCGAAGGACGTCTCGACCCTCGCCCTCGTGATCAACACGAAGATGTGGTCGGAGGCAGGCCTCACGTCGAAGGACTACCCGACCACCTGGGCGCAGCTCAAGACGGTCGCCGCGAAGCTCACCACCAAGCAGCACGCGGGTCTCGTCATGAGCCCGCAGTACGAGCGCCTCGGCGCCTTCATGCAGGAGGCCGGCGGCACCATCACCAACAGCGCCGGCACTGAGGCGACGATCGACTCGAAGCAGAACGCGGCGGGCCTCACCTACGTGCAGGACCTCCTCAAGTCCGGCAGCGCCCAGTTCTCGACCGATCAGGGCACAGGATGGGGCGGAGAGTCGTTCGGCAAGGGCCTCGCCGCCATGACCGTCGAGGGCAACTGGATCACCGGCGCCATGCAGACCGACTACCCGAACATCGACTACAAGGTCGTCGAGATGCCGGCCGGCCCGTCGGGCAAGAGCACGATGCAGTTCACCAACTGCTGGGGCATCGCGAAAGACTCCCCCAACCAGAAGGCAGCTCTCGCGCTCGTCGAGAAGCTGACGAGCAAGTCCGACCAGCTGAGCTTCTCCAAGCAGTTCGGCGTGATGCCGTCCATCCAGTCGGCGGCGACCGAGTGGAAGCAGCAGAACCCGGCGCTCGTCCCGTTCCTGAACTCCGTGAGCTTCGCCAAGGGCGTCCCGAACCAGGACGGCTCGGCCGACGTGGTGACCGCCTTCGACTCGAAGCTCGCGTCGCTCAAGACCGAGAACCCCAGCGATCTCCTGTCGACGTTCCAGAAGAACTTCCAGGCGATCCTGCAGAAGTGACCCTCGCGGGGCCCGCGCCTCGCGGGCCCCGCTCCAGTGACCGCGTGGCGAGAGGACGAACGACGATGACGACGGCGCAGACACTCAAGCGGCGGCGCCCACCCCGGCGATCGGGGCTGGCCGGGTGGCTCTTCGTGAGCCCGACGATCGTGATCCTGGGCCTGTTCCTGCTGATCCCCGTGCTCATGGCGCTCTGGGTCAGCTTCTCCGACTGGAACGGCAACGGCTCGCCGTTCTCGTCGGGCGTGCACTTCATCGGTGGGAAGAACTACCAGGGCCTGCTCTCGGGCGGCTCGCTCGCCGAGACGAATTTCGGCACCTCCCTGCGCAACAACGCGTGGTACGTGATCTTCGTCGTACCGATCCAGACGGCCGTCTCGCTCGTCCTCGCCGTCCTGGTCAACCGGGCGGTGCTGCGCGGCCGCGGGTTCTTCCGCACCGCGTTCTACTTCCCGAGCGTCACGAGCTCGGTGGCGATCACCGTGTTGTGGCTGTTCCTCTTCTCGACGACCGGCGCTGTCAACAAGGTCCTGTCGTACCTCGGCCTGCACGGCCCGAACTGGTTCAACGACCCCGACGGCATCATCCACCTGCTGCTGCAGGGCTTCGGCGTGCAGAACGGCCCGGCCCTGCTGACGCAGCACACGGCGCTCGGCGTCTCGTGGTGGGACTGGTTCGCGGGCCCCTCGGTCGCGATGAGCGCGTTCATCCTGCTCGCCATCTTCACCACGAGCGGCACGTTCATGCTGCTGTTCATCGCCGCCCTGCAGAACCTCGGACACGACATCGACGAGGCCGCGATGATGGACGGCGCGAACGGCTGGCAGCGCTTCTGGCGCATCACCCTGCCGCAGCTGCGCCCGACCCTGTTCACGGTGCTCACCCTCGGCCTCATCGGCACCTGGCAGATCTTCGACCAGATCTACACGGGCACGAAGGGCGCCCCGAGCAACACGACCCTCACGCCGGCCTACCTGTCGTACACCTCGGCCTTCGGCAACCAGGCCTGGGGCCAGGGCGCCGCGATCGCCTTCATCCTCTTCGTCGTGATCATCGTCTTCACCTTCGTGCAGCGCATGGTGCTCCGCGAGAGGGGCGTGTCGAAGCGCAGGATCCGCCGATACCAGCCCGACCTCACGCGCGTGAGCCGCGTGAACGTGATCGACGAGAGGCTCGACCGATGACCGCCACCGCACCGCTCAGCGACCGCATCGACGTGGCCGGCGGGACCACCCCGGCTCCTGCGGGCCGTCGTCATCACCGCGGCGCCGCCTTCTGGGCGAGCACCGGAGTGCTCTACCTGGTGCTGATCGCCATCGCGGTGATCTACATCTTCCCGTTCCTCATCAACATCGCCACCGCCTTCAAGACCGAGGCCGACGCGGCGGTCGACCCGCTGTCGCTGATCCCGAAGACGTTCTCGCTCGCGGCGATCCAGACGCTGTTCACGAACAGCGACTTCCCGCTCTGGGTGAAGAACTCGTTCATCGTCGCGGTCTTCGTCACGGCCGGGCGCGTGTTCTTCGACTCGCTGGCCGGGTACGCGCTGGCGCGGATCCCGTTCCGCGGCCGCAGCGTCGTGTTCGCCGCGCTCATCGCGGTGATGGCGGTGCCGAGCGTGGTGCTCATGATCCCGAAGTTCCTCGTCCTCAACCAGCTCGGCATGTACGACTCGTACGCGGGCATGATCGTTCCGCTGCTCGTCGACGCGGCCGGGGTCTTCATCATGAAGAACTTCTTCGAGTCGATCCCGGCCTCGGTGGAGGAGCAGGCGTCGATCGACGGCGCCGGCACCTTCCGGATCTTCTGGTCGATCGTGCTGCCGATGGCGCGACCCGCCCTGATCACGATCATCATCCTGTCGTTCCAGGGCTCGTGGAACGAGCTGAGCCAGTTCATCATCTCGACGCAGAACCCGGCGCTGACCACGCTCACCAAGGGCGTCGCGAACCTGGCGTCCGGCTCGCTCAGCGCCGGCACGCAGTACCCGCTTAAGCTCGCGGCGGGCGCGATCATGACCATCCCGGTCGCCGTGATGTTCTTCGTGTTCCAGCGCCACATCATGAACTCGTCCGACGGGGCGGTGAAGGAGTGACGGCGAGCGCGCCCACGATCCTGGCGACCTGCGGCGGGCTGAACCCCGGCGAGTGGACCGACGCCGTCTACGGGCCGCTCGTGCTCGAGGCGATCCGACTGGCCGAGGTGCCGGCCGGGCGCACCCCGCACGTCCTGCACGTCAACACCGCCGGCGGCGACCCGCGCTTCGTCGAGGGCACCGAGATCGAGGCGGCACGGGCCGCAGGAGCCCGGGCGAGCCACCTCCGGCTCTTCCCGCACCCCAACGTCCCGTCGCTCGCTGCGGCCGTGAACGCCGCCGACGTGGTGTGGGTCTCCGGCGGCAGCGTCGTCAACCTCCTCGCCGTGTGGCGCGCCCACGGGCTGGACCGGGTGCTCCGCGACGCGTGGCGCCGCGGCGTCGTGCTCGCCGGCGGCTCGGCCGGCGGACTCTGCTGGCACACCGGCGGAGTCACCACGTCGTACGGGCCGACCGCGTCGGCCGTGGCCGACGGCCTCGGCTTCGTGCCCGGCTCGCTCGCCGTCCACTACGACTCCGACCCGTCACGGGCCGTCGCCTACGAGGCGGCGGTGGCGGCGGGCGACCTCGCACCGGGCTACGCGCTCGACGAGGGCACGGGCGTCGTGTACCGCGACGACGGAGACGGCGCCCAGCTCGCAGACGTCGTCTCCGAGCGGACGGACGGGCGGGTGCTGCGGGTCGACGCCGAGAGCGGCCGGGCGGTCGTCACGGCGCTGGAGCCGCGGATCCTGCGCCCGTAGACCCACCACCGCGGCAGACCTTTTTCTTCGACGCTCAGATCAGGAGCTGAACCCCATGACCGACACCCTCACGCCCACGGCGCTCCAGCCGTTCCTCGACGCCGAGACCGTGGTGCTCCGTGCGCCCGCGCAGGCATGGTCGGCGCCCGACGGAAGCATGGGCGCGGCGGCGATCCACGGGGTCTACCTCGGCGACCTCCGCATTCTCGCCGACCTCTCCCTCACCGTCGACGGTGCCGAGCCCGAGCCGATCGCGACCGTGCCGATCGGCGCCTCGACGGTGCGGTTCGAGTCGCTCCTGCGGGGCCTCGACGACGCGGGAGCCGACCCCGACGTCCGGGCGAGCGTGCTGCGCGTCGCCTCGACGATCGGGATCCACGAGCGCCTGACCCTGACCTCGCGCCTCGACCGCGAGATCGGCTGCGAGGTGTCGATGAGCCTGCGCGCCGACGCGACCACCATGGAGCTGGTCAAGGCCGGCCTCGCGACCTCCGCGCCGGTCGACGTGTCGCTGCGCGACGGGCTCTGCGAGTGGGGGACGAGCGACGCCGCCGTCACCCTTCACACGCACAGCGCGCGGGCGACCGTCGACGGAGCCGACATCACGCTGACCTGGGACGTCGCGATCCCCGCACGCGGATCGGCGACCGTCGGATTCGACCTCACCGCGACGTCCGAGGCGGCCGTGGTCGAGGGGGTGAAGGCCCCTGCGCGGTGGCGTGCCCTGGATCCTGCGCCCTCCGACGACCGGCTCGCCCGCTGGCTGGCGCGCGCGCTCGACGACCTCGAGGCGCTCCGGCTCACGACCGTCGACGCGCCCGACGACGTCTTCCTCGCCGCGGGTGCGCCGTGGTTCTTCACCCTGTTCGGGCGTGATTCGCTCTGGGCGGCGCGGTTCCTGCTGCCGGTCGACGACGGCCTCCTCGTGGCGCGGGGCACGCTGAACGTCCTCGCGGGTCTGCAGGGAACGGCGTCGGTGGCCGAGACCGCCGAGCAGCCGGGCAAGATCATGCACGAGCTGCGGTCGCAGACGCTCACCCTGCCCGGCGAGGGCATCAGCCTGCCGCCGCTCTACTTCGGCACCGTCGACGCCACGGCGCTCTGGGTGTGCCTGCTCGACGAGGCGTGGCGGGCGGGGCTCGCCGACGACGAGGTCCGCCGGCTCCTGCCGCACCTGCGCGCAGCGCTCGCGTGGATGCGCGACTACGGCGACAGTGACGGCGACGGCCTGCTCGAGTACGTCGACGAGACCGGCCACGGCCTGTCGAACCAGGGCTGGAAGGACTCCGGCGACAGCGTGCAGTGGCGCGATGGCACGCTCGCCGAGGGGCCGATCGCCCTCGTCGAGGTGCAGGCGTACGCCTACCAGGCGGCGGTCGCCGGCGCTGCCCTGCTCGACCGCTTCGAGGGGCAGGGCGCAGGAGCCGAGTGGCTCACCTGGGCGGCCCGCCTCCGGTCGCGGTTCCACGAGAGCTTCTGGCTCCACGACGCCGCCGGGCCCTACCTCGCCATCGCCCTCGACGCTCGCAAGAGACCCGTCGACACGGTGACGAGCAACCTCGGCCACGTGCTCGGCACCGGCATTCTCGACGCCGCGCAGGCGGCGTCGATCGCCTCCCGACTCGTGGCGCCGGACATGGCGTCGGGATTCGGGTTGCGGACGATGTCGACCGGGTCGGCGGGCTACTGGCCGCTGAGCTATCACGGCGGCAGTGTGTGGACCCACGACACCGCGATCGCCGTGCAGGGGCTGGCACTCGAGGGCTTGCACGAGGCCGCCGCGGCGCTGGCCGAGGGGCTCCTCGCCGCTGCGCCCGCCTTCGACTACCGCATGCCCGAGCTGCACTCGGGCGACGACGCCCGCGAGCTTCCCCGGCCCGTGCCCTACCCGGCGGCCTGCCGGCCGCAGGCGTGGTCGGCGGCGGCGGCGGTCGCCGTCTGGAGCGCACTGCACCGCGAATGAGCGAGTGCGCCGACGACGGTCCGCGGGTGACGCGCGCCGATCGTGGCACACGTCACCCCGTTCCGCCCGTCAGAAGGTGACGGTCGCTTCGCCGACGAACTTCCCATTCAGCGTCTGCGTCAGCGCGAGCGTGCGCCCGGAGACCAACCGCGGGTCGAGGGTGCGCGTGAAGTCGCCGCGCTCGACCTGCGCGATCACCGCCGCCCCGTCGGCGTCGCGGACGACGGCGCCGTTCGCGTCGGTGAACGAGACCACCGCGCCCGGCTCTCCCCTGCCGGTGATGACGACCTTCTTGGCGGTGTACTTCGTCACCTCGGCGCGAAGCGTGATCGGGATGAGGGCGGAGTTCCTCGCGGACCCCGCGTCGGCGCCGTCGAACCTCGTGACCGCCGTGATGCCGTACTGGCGGTAGTCGCCGCCGGGGATGCGGATCGTCGTGTGCCACGCGTAGTCGTCGACGGGGATCTCGGTCTCGCCGGCGAGGGTCTCGATGGGAACGCCCGACGGGTCGCGCAGCTCGATCGTGGTGCCCTCGGGTGCGGTGCCGGAGAGCGAGATCGTCTGTGAACGGACGTCGACCACGGGTGTGTCGAGGGTGGGCGAGCCATCGAGGTCGACGGTGGTCTCGGCACCGCCGTTCTGCGTGCCGTCGAACCTCTGCACGACGCTCACCCGGTGCGTGCCGAAAGCGAGCCCCTCGGCGACCGTGAACCACGAACCGTCGGCCTTCGCCTTCGTGCGCGCCACGACGACGCCGTCGACGGAGACGACCACGGTCGCACCCGGCTCGGCGTCGTCACCCGCGACGACGACCTCACGATCCCAGGGCAGAGCGATCGCCTGCATCGTCATCGGCAGCCGGATGTCGACGATCGCCGTCAGCGTGATCGAGCGGCCTGCTGCGCCCTGCGACACCGTGATGCTGTGCTCGCCGTGCGGCGCCGTGACGACGGCGCGCCAGGACCCGTCGGCCTTCACGGCGACCGTTGCGCCCGCGTTGAGCGTCGCGCCCGATACGGAGACGACGGCGCCCGGCCGACCGGTTCCGACCACGACGATGCGGCCCGTGGAGTGCTGCACGGAGGCGATTCTGGCGGTGAAGGGCGTCGCGGCCGTGGTCGCGGCGGCCGGCCGGGCGACGGCCGATTGCGGCGACGCTGCCTGCGCGGCACCCGGCACGACGAGGGCCAGGGCGGCGGCCGAGACGACGATCGCAGCGGAGGTACGGCGGATGTGCATGACTTTCTCCGATCCTGCGCCCCACCCCGATGGGAGGCGCTCGACTGGAATATTAGTGAGTCATTCCAGACTGGCAACGTCGTTGCCAACCTTTGCCAGGCGGCGCCGGACGTCAGCGGGTGGAGAGGGTCAGCGGGTGGAGAGCGTGAGGAGCACCTGGCGCGCGATGATGCGACCCGCCCGGTTGGCGCCGATCGTCGACGCCTGTGGTCCGTAGCCGGCGAAGAACAGGCGGTCGTCGGACTTCGACGCGCCGCGTTCGACCACGAGGCCGCCCTGCGCGGTGCGCAGTTTGAGTCCGGCGAGGTGGCGGAGCTCGGCTCGGAATCCGGTGGCCCAGATGATCGCGTCGGCGTGCTCGAAGGATCCGTCGGCGAAGCGCACCCCGGTCTTCTCGATCGAGGTGAAGACGGGGCGGTCGACGAGGACGCCGCGGTCGATGCCCGCCCGGTGACGTCGGCTGATCGGGATGCCCGTGCCGCTGACGATGCTCGGCAGGGCGCGCCCCTCCCTGGCGGCGGCGTCCTGCTCGTCGACCGCCGAGACCCGCATCTCGACACCCAGTTCGGTCTGGTCGACCCAGTCGACCGGCCGCCGGGTGACCCAGACGGTGTGCTTCGCGACCTTCTCGAGTTCGAGCAGGAACCCCACCGCGCTCGTGCCCCCGCCGACCACGACGACGTCCTGCCCCTCGAAGTCCGCGGCGTCGGTGTACTCGGCGGTGGTGATCTGCCTGCCCTCGAAGTCGTCGCGCCCCGGATACCAGGGGCGGAACGGCGAGCCCCACGTGCCCGTCGCATTGACGACGACCTGGGTGACGATCTCGTGCGACTCGCCGCGGGCGTCGAGATAGCGGACGGCGAGGTCGCGCCCGAGGTCGTGCAGCCCTCTGACGTCGACGGGGCGCCGCACCCGGAGCCCGAAGTGTCGCTCGTAGCGGTCGTAGTAGTCGCCGACGACATCCTTGGCCGGAGCCGTCTTGTCGGCCGTGTCGAAGCTGAGACCCAACTCTGACATTCCTGGCAGATCGTTGACACGGTGGGCCGTCCCGAGGCGGAGCGAGCGCCACCGGAACTGCCAGGCGCCGCCCGTCGACGGCCCCCGGTCGAGCAGCACGAAGTCGTCGCCCTGCTTAAGGCCCAGGCGCTGGAGGAAATAGGCCACCGAGAGCCCGGCCTGCCCCGCGCCGATGATCACGACGCGCGTTCTCTCGCTGACGGGAGGGGCCGTCTCGTCGTGAACCATGGCCCCCATTCTGGACGTCGCCGACGGGCGTCGACTGAAGCCGCGCGCGGTGGCACATGCTAAGGTTGCCGTTAGTTTTGCACCATTTACCTGTCGGTCGTTCCCGGGTCGGCGCGCACGTTGCAAGCACGTGCCCCTCAACAGCAACCCGGGCCAGAATCACGAGGGGGTCTCGCATGGGGCGCGGCCGTCAAAAAGCCAAGCACACGAAGGTCGCTCGCGAGCTGAAGTACTTCAGCCCCGAGACGAATTACGGTGCGCTCGAACGAGAGCTGTCGACTCCTCACACCGACGGCGACCAGTACGTCGACAAGTGGGCGGACGACGACGAGGACGAGTACGTAGACACGTACGCCGACCAGTACTCCGACGAAGACCAGCCGACGCACAAAACTGCTTAGCGCGCAGTCGCATCGTCACGCCGCAGGCCGCCTACGGGCGGCCTTCGTCGTTCCGGCCGGCGCCCGACTAGCGGAACGCCGCGACGACCGTCGGCATGAGCGCCACGGCCGCGACGAAGAGCGCGACGGCGGCGGTCCAGGCGGCGGTGCGTCGGCCGCCGGTGATGGCGGTGAAGGGCTCGCGAGCAGGAGCCTCGTCGGGCACCTCGACGGTGCGGACGGTGACCTCGTGGTCGCGGACGGTGATCGTGCGCGTGATCGACATGGGCGGGCTTCCGGGTGGGCCGGCTTCGGGGCCGGGGCTCCTCCTCGTTGAGGGGCCCTCGAATCATAAGCCGCACGTGCCCGTTTTGTCCCGCCTAACGTGGACAGATCTGTTCCCCGGGGTACACGGGTGGCTCCTGCCTCACCCCACGCATCGAGTGTCAACGAACTGCTGATGCGAGGCCACTAGCACCAACAGATTTCTGCCACTCGGCGGAGGAGGCTCAGCCGGCGGAGGAGGTCAGCCGGCGGAGGAGGTCAGCCGGCGTAGGAGCCGACGAGGCGCACGGCGCCGCCGTCGACGCCCTTCGCACCCTGCTCGAAGCCGGTGAGGTCGCGCGTGGACGTCGACACCGTGCCGACCTGCCAGGTGCGGATCCCCTCGCCCGACAGCTGCGCCGAGATCGCAGGAGCCGAGGCCGCCGCCACGACAGCGATCATCCCGATGCCGAGGTTCCAGGTGCCCTCGCTCGATTCGAGCGTCGACCCCGCGATGTCGCTCAGCACGCGGAAGACCGGCAGAGGCGACCACGTCGACCGGTCGACCTCGACCCACGAGCCGACGGGGAGCACCCGGGCGAGGTTCGCCGCGATGCCGCCGCCGGTGACGTGGCTGAGCGAGTGGACGGCTCCTGCGACCTCGGGGTTCTCGAGGACGCGGAGCAGGGGCGACGTGTAGAGGCGCGTGGGCTCGAGGAGCGCCTCGCCGAGCGAGCGGGGGCCGAGGTCGGCGTTCACGTCGGTGTAGTCGAGGTCGGCCGAGCGCAGGATGTGGCGGACGAGCGAGAAGCCGTTGGAGTGCAGCCCCGACGACTCGAGGGCGAGCACGACGTCGCCGTCGCCGACGAGCTGCGGACCGAGCTGCGCGGACGCCTCGACGACGCCGGTCGCGGCACCCGCGACGTCGTAGTCGTCGGGCCCGAGAAGGCCCGGGTGCTCGGCGGTCTCGCCGCCGACGAGGGCGGTGCCGGTCTTGGCGCAGGCGAGCGCGATGCCCTTGACGATGTCGGCGATGCGGGTCGGGACGACCTTGCCGCAGGCGATGTAGTCGGTCATGAAGAGGGGGCGCGCGCCGACCACGACGATGTCGTCGACGACCATGCCGACGAGGTCTTGGCCGATGGTGTCGTGCTTGTCGAGGGCCTGCGCGATCGCGACCTTCGTGCCCACGCCGTCGGTGGAGGTGGCCAGCAGCGGCCGCTCGTACTTCGTGAGGAAGGAGACGTCGTAGAGCCCCGCGAACCCACCGACCCCGCCGAGGACGTTCGAGGTGTGGGTGGCCGACACGGCCGACTTCATCAGCTCGACGGCCAGGTCGCCGGCCGCCGTGTCGACGCCGGCCGCGGCGTAGGAACTGGAGGAGTTCGAGGGGGTGGAGCTCAATTCTTGATCCGATCGCAGGCATGGCAGACTGTGTGGGTAAGCCCAACTCTACGGTCTGGAGCCCCCCGCGCATGTGCGGCATCGTCGGTCTCGTCGCGCACGAGCCAGCCAATCAACTCGTCTACGACGCACTTCTCCTTCTTCAGCACCGGGGTCAGGACTCGACCGGCATCGCCACCGCCGAGGGCAGCATCTTCCACTCGCACAAGACGCGCGGGCAGGTCCGCGAGGCGTTCCGCACGCGCGACATGAGGGCGCTCCTGGGCAACATGGGCCTCGGCCATGTGCGCTACGCGACCAAGGGCGCGGCTTCGAACGAGCAGGAGGCCCAGCCGTTCTACGTGAACGCGCCCTACGGCATCACGCTCATCCACAACGGCAACCTCACGAACACCCGCGAGCTCACCAGCGAGCTGTTCCACATCGACCGCCGCCACCTCAACACGAACAGCGACACCGAGCTGCTCGTCAACGTGCTCGCGCACGAGCTGCAAGAGCAGGTGAACGGCCACGAGCTCGACCCCGAGCAGGTCTTCGCCGCGGTGACCCGCGTGCACGACCGCGTGCAGGGCTCGTACGCCGCGATCGCGATGATCGCCGGGCACGGGCTCCTCGCCTTCCGCGACCCGTTCGGCATCCGCCCGCTGATCATGGGCCGCCGCCCGGCCGAGAACGGCTCGGGTCGCATGGAGTGGATCGTCGCCAGCGAGAGCCTCGTGCTCGAGTCCGCCGGCTACGAGATCGTCCGCGACATCGCGCCCGGCGAGGCCGTCTTCATCGCCCTCGACGGCGAGATGGTCTCGAAGCAGTGCCACGCTGCTCCGCGCCTCGTGCCCTGCTCGTTCGAGTACGTCTACCTCGCCCGGCCCGACTCGGTGATGAACGGCATCTCGGTCTACGACGCCCGCCTGCGCCTGGGCAACCGCCTCGCCGACACCATCGCGAAGTACGCCCCGACCGGCGACATCGACGTGGTCATGCCGATCCCCGACTCGTCGCGCCCGGCCGCGTCGCAGGTCGCCCAGAAGCTCGGCATCGAGTACCGCGAGGGCTTCTACAAGAACCGCTACGTCGGCCGGACCTTCATCATGCCCGGCCAGGCCGAGCGCAAGCGCTCGGTGCGGCAGAAGCTCAACGCGATGGGCACCGAGTTCAAGGGCAAGAACATCCTCATCGTCGACGACTCCATCGTCCGCGGCACGACCTCGCGCGAGATCGTCGAGATGGCTCGGGCAGCAGGAGCCAATAAGGTCACCTTCACGAGCGCCGCCCCGCCCGTCCGGTTCCCCCACGTCTACGGCATCAACATGCCGACGCGGCAGGAGCTCATCGCCCACGACCGCAAGATCCCCGAGATCGCGCAGGTGCTCGGCGCCGACCACCTCATCTACCAGGAGGTCGAGGACATGCGCTCGGCCATCACCGAGGGGTCGAGCGTCACCGACCTCGAGATGAGCTGCTTCACCGGCGACTACGTGACCGGCGACGTGAGCCCCGAGTACCTCTCCTGGGTCGAGGCGACGCAGCTCAGCTGACGCGCACCCCGTTCCGGGGGAAGACTCGCCGGGATCCTTTCCGTAGGCTGAGCGGACCATGCTCGATGCGCCGCCACCCGACCCCGCGACGCGGTTGCCGGCTCCTGCGCCCCTCGGCCGCCCCTCGGCGCTGTCGATCCGCGGCCTCTACAAGCGCTTCGGCGACAAGATCGCCGTCGACGGAATCGACCTCGACGTGCCCGCGGGCTCGTTCTTCGGCCTCGTGGGCCCCAACGGCGCGGGCAAGACGACCACTCTCTCGATGGCGACGGGATTACTGCGGCCCGATGCCGGCCGGCTGAGCATCCTCGGCGTCGACGTGTGGTCGGACCCGACGGCCGCGAAGGCCCTCGTGGGAGTGCTGAGCGACGGCATCGCGCTGTTCGACCGGCTGAGCGGCGAGCAGCTCGTGACGTACCACGGACTCCTCAACGGCATGGACCGCGAGACGGTGGCCCAGCGCACCCGCGATCTGCTCGAGCTGCTGGACATGACGGAGGCGGCCGGCAAGCTCGTCGTCGACTACTCCGCCGGCATGACGAAGAAGATCGCCCTCGCGACCGCCCTCGTGCACGCCCCGCGGCTGCTGGTGCTCGACGAGCCGTTCGAGTCGGTCGACCCGGTCTCGGCCGCGAACATCCGCGACATCCTCCAGGGCTACGTCGAGAACGGCGGCACGGTGATCGTGTCGAGCCACGCGATGGACCTCGTGCAGCGCATGTGCGACCACGTGGCGATCATCGCCGCCGGTCGCGTGCTGGCCGCGGGCACGGTCGACGACGTCCGGCGAGGGCAAGACCTGGAAGACGTCTTCGTCGACCTCGTCGGCGGCCGACACCACAGCCGGGGGCCGTCGTGGTTGCGCACCTTCTGACGCTTCGCCTGCTGGTGATGCGCAACACCATCGCGCGGAGCCCCTGGCAGCTCGTCGCGGTGATCGTCGGCGCCGTGTACGGTTTCGGGATCCTGCTCGCCATCGCCGCCGGAATGGTGATCCTCAACTCGGCCTCGGCGCACTTCATCCGCACGATCGAGGTGCTCGCAGGATCAGCGACTATCGCCGGCTGGGTGGTCGTTCCGCTCCTCACGAGCGGCATCGACTCGACGCTGAGCGTCGCGCGGCTCAAGGTGTTCCCGCTGGCACCCGACCGGCTGCTGGTCGCCCTCGCGGTGTGCGGCATGCTCGGCGTGCCGGGCGCCGTGACCCTGCTGGCCGGGCTCACCACCGCGATCTCCTGGGCGCACCACCCCGGCGCCGCGATCGTCGCACTGTTCACGTCGACGCTCGGCGTGATCACCTGCGTCTGCGCGTCGCGCATGGTCGAGTCGCTCAACACCGGGCTGGCCGCGCATCGGAGGTACCGGGAGATCGGCGGCGTGCTGATCCTGATCCCGCTGCTTCTGCTCGGGCCGATCATCACGGTGCTGAGCCGCGGCCTGACGAATGCCAGCCGCACCCTGCCCGCCGTCGCCAAGGGCCTCTCGTGGTCGCCGCTCGGCGCCGCGTGGTCGGTGCCCGCCGAAGTGTCCACCGGGCACCCGCTGACGGCCCTGGCCAAGCTCGCGATCGCGCTCGCCACCCTCGCCGCAGTGGTCCTCATCTGGCGCAGGAGCCTGGCCATCGCGCTCGTGACGACCCAGCAGCCGGCGTCGAAGACCGTTCAGGCGGGGGCGATCGGGCTCTTCCGCCGCTTCCCGGCGACACCGACCGGGGCGATCGCGGCGCGCTCGCTGACCTACTGGATGCGCGATCCGCGGTACAGCCGGCAGCTGATCCTCATCCCGATCTTCCCGATCCTGCTCTACGTCAACAGCCGGACCACGCACCTCGAGGGCCTGATCGCGGCGTCCGGCCCGATCGTCGCCGTGCTCGTGTCGCTGACGATCTTCGCCGACCTCTCGTACGACTCGACGGCCTTCGCCGCGCACGTGTCGGCGGGCGTGCGCGGCACGGCCGATCGGGCCGGGCGCGTCATCGCCGTCGCCTCGTTCGCGGTGCCGATCGTCATCGGCATCACGATCGGGTCGGTCGCCCTGATGGGCACCTGGGAGGCGCTGCCGGGGGTGCTCGGGCTGTCGCTCGGGATCCTGCTCTCGGGGTTCGGGCTGTCGAGCGTCTCGTCGGCCCGGATCGTCCTGCCGGTCCCGTCGCCCGGCGACAGCCCGTTCGCCGCGAAGACCGGGGCGGGGTTCACCACGGCCGTCACGACGTTCGCGACCTGGGGGCTGCTGGCCCTCCTCTCGCTGCCCGAGATCGTGCTGGCGAGCGTCTCGGGCGCGCTGCAGAGTCTGCCGCTCGGCTGGGTCACGCTCGTCGTCGGTCTCGGCCTCGGTGCGTCCCTGCTCGCGGCCGGCGTGAGGATCGGCGGGCGCGAGCTCGAGGCGCGCGGGCCCGAGCTGCTGGCCCGGCTGCGCGTGCAGCAGTAGCGCTGCTGCCGGTCGAGCTCGTCGCTGCCGGTCGAGCCGCTGCTACCGATCGAGCTCGGGGCGGTCGTCGCTCTCGGGCGCGGGGTCGACGGTCACCCGCTCGGTCTCCACGCGGCGAGCGCGCCGGTTCGAGATCGCGTCGATGACGATCGCGACGAGCGAGCCCACGACGGCGCCGATCGCGATGCCGTAGAGCACGAAGTAGCCGAAGGCCTGGAGGAACGGCGTCGAGTCGTCGTTGCGGCCCGGAGCCACCGAGACGGCGACGAACGTCACCACGATGCCGAGGATGATGCCGCCGAAGATGAAGACGGGGTACTTCGGAGCACGGCGCACCCGCACCTGGTCGACGGCGCGCTCGACCTGCGGCTCGGCCTGCCCGGTGGGGGCGGCGGTGTCGTTCTCGGCAGGCGACTGGGGTGCGTTGCTCACCGGACCATTGTCGCAGGCCGTGGTGCCGGCTCCTGCCGCATCGGGCGTGCCAGCGCCTCGACGGTCACGCCTCCCAGGCGATCGGAAGGTAGGCGCTGATGTCGGCACGGGAGCCCGAGGCGGCCACCAGGGCCTGATCGCGGGCCTCGGCCCAGCTCAGGCGGCCGGCCGCGAGGGCGACGAAGGTGGAGGCGTCGGTCTCGATCACGTTCGGCGGGGTGCCGCGGGTGTGGCTGAGCCCCTCCATGAACTGCACGGCACCGAAGGGGGGCACGCGCACCTCGACCGTGGCACCGGGCTCCCGGTCGCCCAGGAGCTGCAGCAGATACCTCACGGCCGTGGCGATCGTCGGTCGCGGCGCGGCCTCGCCGCCGGCCGAATCCGCCGCGTCGAGCACCGTCCGCACGGCGGCGGCCCCCGCGTGCGCGTCGATTCTCGCCCTGGCCATTCTCGATAGGGTATCCCCCGTGCGAATCCTCGTCCTCGGTTCCGGTGCTCGCGAGCACGCCATCGTCACCGCCCTGCTGCGCGAACGCGACGCGGCGGGAGAGCCGGTGGGCCACCACATCATCGCGGCCCCGGGCAACGCGGGGCTGGCCGCCGACGTCGAGGTGGTGTCGCTGGACGCGACCAACGGGAGGGTCGTCACCGAGTACGCGCTCGAGAACGACATCGAGCTGGTCGTGGTCGGCCCGGAGGCCCCGCTCGTCGCGGGCGTCGCCGACGTCCTGCGCGCCCACAGCATCCCCGTGTTCGGCCCGGGCAAGAAGGCCGCGGCACTCGAGGGCTCGAAGACGTTCGCCAAGCGGATCATGGACGAGGCGCGGGTCCCCACCGGCCGCGCCGTGCGCACCGGCACGCTGGCCGAGGCGACCGCCTCCCTCGACCAGTTCGGCGCTCCCTACGTGGTGAAGGCCGACGGTCTGGCCGCCGGCAAGGGCGTCCTCGTGACCGACGACCGCACCGCCGCGATCGAGCACGCCACGTACTGGCTGCAGCACGGCTCCGTGCTCATCGAGGAGTACCTCGACGGGCAGGAGGTCTCGCTCTTCCTCGTCTCCGACGGTCACACCGTCGTGCCGCTCAGCCCGGCCCAGGACTTCAAGCGCCTCCTCGACGGCGACGCCGGCCCGAACACGGGCGGCATGGGCGCCTATTCGCCGCTGCCCTGGCTGGCCGACCGCTTCGGCAGCGAGTCGGACTTCGTCGAAGAGGTCATCGAGACCATCGCCCTGCCCACCGTGCGCCAGCTCGCGAAGGAGGGCACGCCGTTCATCGGCCTCCTCTACGCCGGCCTCATCCTCACCGAGCAGGGCATCCGCGTGATCGAGTTCAATGCCCGCTTCGGCGACCCCGAGACCCAGGTGGTCCTGCCGCGTCTCGAGACGCCCCTCTCGGGGCTCCTGCTGGCCGCGGCCAACGGCTCGCTCGCCTCCCACTCGGCGCCGACGTTCTCCGACGAGGCCGCCGTCACGGTGGTCCTCGCCAGCGAGGGCTACCCCGAGGCGCCGATCACCGGCCGGCCCCTCACCGGCCTCGACGAGGCCGTCCAGGTGCCCGGCGTCACGATCGCGCACGCCGCCACCGCGCGCGGCGAGCACGGCCTCGTCGCCACGGGCGGCCGGGTCCTGAGCGTCGTCGCCACGGGCGCCGGATTCGCCGAGGCGCGCTCCCGGGCCTACGAGGCCCTCGCGAAGATCGACCTCGAGGGCGCGCAGTACCGCCACGACATCGCCGAGCGGGTCGCACGATGAGCGCGCAGACGCTGCCCGCGGCTCCTGCGCTCGAGGGCTGGAAGCCGGTCTACTCGGGCAAGGTCCGCGACCTCTACGTGCCGGCCGAGGCCTCCGGACTCGACGACACCCCGGCGGTGCTGGTCGTGGCGACCGACCGCGTCAGCGCCTTCGACTTCGTGCTCGAGCCCGGCATCACCGACAAGGGCGCGCTGCTCACCCGCCTGAGCCTGTGGTGGTTCGACCGCCTCGCCTCGATGCCCAACCACCTGCTCTCGACCTCGCAGATCGAGACCCAGGCTCCAGGAGCAGGCGCAGTGCCTCCCGTCCCGCCGTCGGTCGCCGACCGCTCGATGCTCGTCAAGCCCCTCGACATGTTACCCGTCGAGGCGGTCGTGCGCGGCTACCTCGTCGGCTCGGGCTGGCTCGAGTACCAGGAGCACGGCACCGTCTGCGGCATCGAGCTCCCCGCCGGCCTGACCTCCGGCGACCGCCTGCCCGAGCCCATCTACACGCCGGCGTTCAAGGCGGACTTCGGCGACCACGACGAGAACATCACGTTCGAGCGCACCGTCGAACTCGTCGGCGCCGAGACGGCAGCGCGCATCCGCGATCTGTCGCTGGAGATCTTCCGCACGGCCTCGGCGATCGCCGAGGAGCGCGGCGTGATCCTGGCCGACACGAAGTTCGAGTTCGGCGCCGACCGCGAGACGGGCGAGATCACGCTGGGCGACGAGGTGCTCACCAGCGACTCCAGCCGCTACTGGGACGCCTCGGTCTACGCGTCGGGCAACCGCACCGACAGCTTCGACAAGCAGATCGTCCGCAACTGGCTCAGTGCGAACTGGGACAAGCAGGGCACCCCGCCCGTCCTGCCGCCCGAGATCGTCGCGCAGACGTCGGCCCGATACGCCGAGCTTCTCGATCGCCTGACGCGAGCCTGACACGCGGCTGGGCATCGATTAACGATCCGGCCACGAAAGATGCACAATGAAGCGGTGACTACCGCTATTTCGACGGAGATCCTCGTCGAGGATCGCCCGTGGACGGACCCCGAGGGCGCCCATCTCCGCTGCGAGCAGCGAGCCGAGATCGCCATCCGCTACGGCACCGACGACTCCGAGCCGGGCGTGAAGCCGACGGCGGCCGACATCGCCGTGTTCCTCGTCGCGACGCTCGACGGCAAGCCGATCGCGTGCGGCGGTCTCCGCGAGCTCCACGGCGACGACGCCCTCGTGGGCGACGCCGAGATCAAGCGCATGTTCGTCCGCTCCCCCAACCGCGGCTCGGGCGCCTCGGTCGCGATCCTCCGCGGCCTCGAGAAGCACGCCCTCGAGCGCGGCTGGACCCGCCTCGTGCTCGAGACCGGCACCGCCCAGCCCGACGCCCGCCGCTTCTACGAGCGCGAGGGCTACACGCCGATCGAGCGGTTCGGCTACTACCAGGGCAACGCCGACAGCATCTGCTACGGCAAGACCCTCACGGCCTGACCGCCGCTTCGCCTGTTCTCTCCCGTGGCCGCGGCGACGGCAGGGCGCTGCCGCTAGCGTGAGGGCATGACCGACCCCGCCCCGCACGAGCCGATCTTCACCACCGTCGCCGAGGGCAGGATGGCCCTCGACGACCACGAGGCCGTCACCGCGATGCTCTCGCGGGCGTTCCCGACGTACTCCCACTGGTATCAGGGCGCCAGGAGCTGGGCCGGAATGCAGCCCGAGAAGCGTGTCATCGCCCGCTCGGGCGACGTCGTGGTCGCTCACGCGGGGCTCCGCCGGCAGTTCGTCACGGTGGGCGAGACAGAGGTCGTCGTGGCGAGCGTGGGGATGGTCGCCGTGTCGCCGATCCTGCAGGGGACGGGTCTCGGCGCCCAGCTTCTCGCCCTCGTCGACCGGGCGATGAGCGACCTCCAGGTGCCCTTCGGGCTGCTCGAGACGGGCGAGCAGACCGTGCCGTTCTACGCGCGGCACGGCTGGCAGCTGCTGCCGGAGCTGACCGGCACGTACAACGACTTCTCGGCCGACGGCGGCGCGACCCTGGTGACGTCTCAGGGCGGCTGGCTCGTGAAGCCCGTGCACACCACGATCGCCGCCTGGCCGGAGGGCGCGCTGCACGTCAACGGGCAGATCGTCTAGCGCCTCGGCTCTCCGCACGCGAGCAGACGCGGAACGGCCCCGCGCCCGGAGACCGGGGCGGGGCCGTTCGTGCGAGCGGGCTGCTACTGCAGGATGCCGACCGACGCGGGGTCCTCGTTCGAGCCAGGAGCCGACGGGGTGACCCCGGCACGCACGCGGGCGCCGAGATCGGCGTCGACGTTGGTCCAGTACTCGAAGACGCGCTCGAGGAGGTCGGGCCGGGTCACCTTCGAGACGTGGCCGACGATGTTGCCGACCAGGCGGTCGCGCTGCTCGTCGTCCATGACCTCGCGGACGAGCGTGCCCGCCTGGCCGAAGTCGTCGTCTTCGGGGTGGAGCGTGGCGGCCGAGCGGACCAGGACACCGTCGGACTGCCAGCCCGAGTCGTCGCCGTGCGCCTCCGCCGACCCGGCGGGGCCGCCGACGGTGTTGGGCGCGTAGACGGGCGTCGAGGCCGAGTCGAAGTGGTAGCGCGCAGCGCCGTCCTTCGAGTACGAGTGCACCGGGTTCTTCGGCATGTTGACCGGCAGCTGTGCGTGGTTCGTGCCCACGCGGTAGCGGTGGGCGTCGGCGTAGCTGAAGATGCGGGCGAGCAGCATCTTGTCGGGGCTGGCCGCGATGCCCGGCACGAAGTTCGAGGGGGCGAACGTCGCCTGCTCGATCTGCGCGAAGTAGTTCTCCGGGTTGCGGTTGAGCTCCATGGTGCCGACCTCGATCAGCGGGTAGTCGCTGTGCGGCCACACCTTGGTGAGGTCGAACGGGTTGAAGCGGTAGGTCGCGGCGTCGTCGTACGGCATGACCTGCACCGACAGCTTCCACGTCGGGAAGTCGCCGCGCTCGATCGCCTCGGAGAGGTCGCGGATGTGGAAGTCGGCGTCCTCGCCGGCGATGCGGTCGGCGTCGGCCTGGGTGAGGATCTCGTTGCCCTGCTGGGTCTTGAAGTGGTACTTCACCCAGTACTTCGAGCCGTCGGCCGCGATCCACTGGTACGTGTGCGAGCCGAAGCCGTCCATCATCCGCCAGGAGGCCGGGAGGCCGCGGTCGCCCATGAGCCAGGTGACCTGGTGGGCGGTCTCGGGCTGCAGGGTCCAGAAGTCCCACTGCATGTCGTGGTCGCGCAGGTGCGTGCCGGGGAGGCGCTTCTGCGAGTGGATGAAGTCGGGGAACTTGATGCCGTCGCGGATGAAGAACACGGGCGTGTTGTTGCCCACGAGGTCGTAGTTGCCCTCGTCGGTGTAGAACTTCAGCGCGAAGCCGCGGGGGTCGCGCCAGGTGTCGGGCGAGCCCTGCTCGCCGGCCACCGTCGAGAAGCGGGCGAGCATGTCGGTCACGGCGCCGGGCTGGAACAGCGAGGCGCGGGTGTACTTCGAGACGTCGCCGGTCACGGTCAGCGTGCCGAACGCGCCGCCGCCCTTCGCGTGGACGATGCGCTCGGGCACCTTCTCGCGGTTGAACTGGGCGAGCTTCTCGACGAGGTACGCGTCGTGCAGGGGGATGACGCCGTCGGCGCCCACGGACTGCGAGTGCTGATCGCTGGCGACGGGAGCACCGGCTCCGGTGGTCGTGATGTTCTCTTCGGTCACTGTCTCTCCTTGTGGGTGGATCGGACGGGTTGTGGTCACTGGGTCGCGGCCTCGAGGGCGCGGCAGGCGGGGCACAGGCCCCAGAAGGTCACCTCGGCGGTCTGCACGAGGAATCCGGCGGCGTCGGACGGCGTCAGGCAGGGCGCCTCGCCGACCACGCAGTCGACGTCGTCGACGGCGCCGCAGAGAGTGCACACGACGTGGTGGTGGTTGTCGCCGATGCGGAGCTCGTACCGGGCGGAGCTGCCGGCGGGCTCGATGCGACGCACGATGCCGGCGCCGGTCAGCGCCGCCAGCACGACGTACGTGGCCTGAAGCGAGGTGCCGGGCAGCGCACGGACGACGCGCTCGAACACCTCGTCGGCCGTGGCGTGCGAGTGCTCGCCGAGGGCAGCGATCGCGGCCAGTCGCGGCGCGGTGACGCGCAGGCCGGCGTCGCGCAGGCTCTGCGCGGCGTCCTGCTCGCGCTCGCTCGCCTCGGTGGTCGTCATCGCCCCAGTCAAGCACGTTCTTCTGAATGATTCACAATTACTGAGAGAGCCTCGCGGGAAGCGCATACTTGTTCAGGCATCGAACGATTGGACCCATCACGCCTCCCGTCTCCGTCATCCTCTTCACGTTCCGGTTCGACCCCGTGTCGGCCGCCGCGATCGCGGTGGCGCTCGCCCTGTACATCGTCGGCATCGTCACGGTCGTGCGGCGAGGCGGGCGCTGGAGGGTCCTGCCGACGCTCGCGTTCGTGCTCCTGGGCCTCGGATCGTTCGCGGCGATCCAGTTCGGGTTCCTGGGCACGTACAGCCACGACCTGCGCTTCGCTTTCACCACCAGGATCGCGCTGCTGCTCTTCGCGGTGCCGGCGCTCATGGCGCTCGGCAGACCCGTCGACCTCGCGCGGCAGGCCCTGACGGGGCGGCGGCTCGAGCTGCTCGAGGGGTTCTTCCGCTCTGTCTTCATGAAGGTCGTCGGCAGCGCGATCTTCTCGCCGCTGTTCGGCCTGGCGCTGTTCACCGTCTTCATCACGCCGCTGGCGTTCCCCTGGCGGGCGAGCGAGACGGGCCAGATCCTGGTGACGCTGCTGGTGCCGCTCATCGGCCTGCTGATGATCCTGCCGGTGTTCGACAGCTCGCTGCACCACACGAGCTTCTACATCACGGTCGAGTTCATGCTCGCGTTCGTCGAGCTGATCCTCGACGCGATCCCCGGCATCGTCCTGCGCATCACCGGCCACGTGCTCGACCACGGGCACTCGATCGCCGCCGTCGTGCAGCCGTGGTACCCGACGCAGCTGCGCGACCAGCAGCTGTCGGGCGACCTGCTCTGGTTCATCGCCGAGCTGGCGGACATCCCGGTGCTGATCTTCCTGTTCGTCCGCTGGAGCCGGACCGACAAGAAGGAGGCCAAGGTGCTCGACGAGATGAGCGACGAGGAGATGGAGCGCCTCACGCAGGAGCACCTGCGCAGCTTCGGCCGGTAGCCGTCACGCTCGGGACGCGACGTCCCGACATTCGCCGAGAACCGACGCGTCGGCCGAAGGCCGAGCCACAGGCACAGCGCACAGAGGAGAGGCCCGGTCGTCGGGGGAAACGGCCGGGCCTCTACGGGCCACCAGGGCGGATCAGATTGCCCCGGGGCGGTGTCTCGGCGTTCAGCGGGCCCGATCACAAGGCCCATCCGCTTCGACACACATAACTCTGCGGGTCGGGCATAAGAGCGGGCTGGTAGGACTCTTGGCGCCAGCCGCCAATGCTCGAACTCGGCGCCGCCCGCGGACTTGTAGACTTGCCGGGTCTTTGCTCCCCTGCCCCTTACGGAGAAGCCCATGCCCACGATCGTCGTCGAAGTCATGCCGAAGGCAGAACTGCTCGACCCCCAGGGCAAGGCCGTCACCTTCGCTCTCGCCCGCATGGGCAAGTCCTTCGCCTCGGAGGTGCGCATCGGCAAGCGCTTCGAGGTCACCGTCGACGAGGTCACCGACGAGGTGCTCGCCGAGGTCAAGACGCTCGCCGACGACATGTTCTCGAACTCGGTGATCGAAGACGTCGTCAGCATCAGCGTGCTCGACTCGGTCGGCGCCTGATGCGCATCGGCGTCATCACCTTCCCGGGCTCGCTCGACGACCGCGACGCCCAGAGGGCTGTGAGGCTGGCAGGAGGGGAGCCGGTCGCCCTGTGGCACGGCGCCCACGATCTCGAGGGCGTCGAGGCGATCATCCTCCCCGGTGGCTTCAGCTACGGCGACTACCTGCGCGCCGGCGCGATCGCGAGCCTCAGCCCGATCATGACCGAGGTCGTCGACGCGGCGAACAAGGGCATGCCCGTCCTCGGCATCTGCAACGGCTTCCAGATGCTCGCCGAGGCCCGCCTGATCCCGGGCGCTCACACGCGCAATGCGCACCAGCAGTTCATCCGCCGCGACCAGCGCCTCCGCGTCGAGAACGCGTCGACCGACTGGACGAACGGCTTCACCGAGGGCCAGGAGATCACGATCCCCCTCAAGAACGCCGACGGCCGCTTCATCGCCGACGACGAGACGATCAAGCGCATCGAGGGCCAGGGGCAGGTCGCCTTCCGCTACATCGGCGTCAACCCGAACGGCTCGTTCGACGACATCGCCGGCGTCTCGAACGAGCGCGGCAACGTGGTGGGCCTCATGCCGCACCCCGAGCACGCGACCGAGCCCGGCTTCGGCCCCGACACCCCGGCGGCCATGTCGTCGGGCGTCGACGGCCTCACCTTCTTCACCTCCGTCATCGAAAGGGCTCTGGTCAAGTGACCGACGCACAGCTCACCGAGGCCCCCGGTGGCCACGTCCCCGACACCGTCGCGAACGCGGAAGCCACGCCCGACCGCGAGCAGCCCTATGGCGCGCTCGGCTTGAAGGACGACGAGTACGCGAAGATCCGCGAGATCCTGGGCCGCCGCCCCACCTCGGGCGAGCTCGCGATGTACTCGGTCATGTGGAGCGAGCACTGCTCGTACAAGTCCTCGAAGATCTACCTGCGCCAGTTCGGCCAGAAGGTCTCCGAGTCGATGAAGAAGAACCTCATGGTCGGCATGGGCGAGAACGCCGGCGTCGTCGACATCGGCAACGGCTGGGCCGTGACCTTCAAGGGCGAGAGCCACAACCACCCCAGCTACATCGAGCCGTTCCAGGGCGCGGCGACCGGCGTCGGCGGCATCGTCCGCGACATCATCTCGATGGGCGCCCGCCCGGTCGCGGTCATGGACCAGCTGCGCTTCGGCGCGATCGACGCCCCCGACACCCAGCGCGTCGTCAACGGCGTCGTCTCGGGCATCAGCTTCTACGCCAACTGCCTCGGCCTGCCGAACATCGGCGGCGAGACGATCTTCGACCCGGTGTACCAGGGCAACCCGCTGGTCAACGTCACCAGCGTCGGGGTCCTGCGGCACGAAGACCTCCACCTCGCCAACGCGAAGGGCGCCGGCAACAAGGTGGTGCTGTTCGGTGCGCGCACCGGCGGCGACGGCATCGGCGGCGCGTCGATCCTGGCCTCCGACACCTTCTCGTCGGGCGGCCCGACCAAGCGGCCCGCCGTGCAGGTCGGCGACCCGTTCGCCGAGAAGGTGCTCATCGAGTGCTGCCTCGAGCTGTTCCGCGACGAGCTCGTCGAGGGCATCCAAGACCTCGGTGCGGCCGGCATCTCGTGTGCGACGAGCGAACTGGCCTCGAACGGCGACGGCGGCATGTTCATCGAGCTCGACAAGGTGCTGCTGCGCGATCCCTCGCTCACCGCCGAGGAGATCCTCATGAGCGAGTCGCAGGAGCGCATGATGGCCGTCGTGCGCCCCGAGAAGCTCGACGCGTTCATGGCCGTCGTCGGCAAGTGGGAGGTCGAGACCAGCGTGCTCGGCGAGGTCACCGACACCGGCCGGCTCATCATCCACTGGCACGGCGAGGAGATCGTCAACGTCGAGCCGCGCACCGTGGCCGTCGACGGCCCGGTCTACGAGCGCCCGGTGGCGTACCCGACCTGGATCGACGAGCTGCAGGCCGACAGCGCCGCGCAGCTGGAGCGCCCGGAGACCGGTGACGCTCTGCGCGCGGACTTCCTGGCGATCCTGGGCTCCCCCAACCTCGCCGACAAGTCGTGGATCACGAACCAGTACGACACCTACGTGCTCGGCAACACGGCGCTCTCGTTCCCCGACGACGGCGGCATGGTCCGCGTCGACGAAGAGTCGGGGCTCGGCTTCGCCATCGCGACCGACGCGAACGGCCGCTACTGCCAGCTCGACCCGGCGCAGGGGGCACGCCTGGCCCTCGCCGAGGCGTACCGCAACGTGGCCGTCACCGGCGCGACCCCGGTCGCCGTCACCGACTGCCTCAACTTCGGCTCGCCGGAGAACCCCGAGGTCATGTGGCAGTTCTCGCAGACCGTCGAGGCCCTGTCGGACGCCTGTCTCGAGATGGAGATCCCGGTCACCGGCGGCAACGTGTCGTTCTACAACCAGACCGGCACCCAGCCGATCCACCCGACCCCCGTCGTCGGCGTGCTCGGCGTGATCGACGACGTCGCCAAGCGGATCCCCTCCGGCTGGCAGGACGAAGGCGACAACATCTACCTGCTCGGCACCACCTCGGTCGAGCTCGACGGCTCCGCCTGGGCGGGCACCGTGCACGGACACCTGGGCGGTCTGCCTCCTGCGGTCTCGCTCGACGCCGAGCGCCAGCTCGCGGCCCTCATCAGCGCAGGAGGCGAGCAGTCGCTCATCGGCGCAGCGCACGACCTCAGCGACGGCGGCCTCGGCCAGGCCCTCGCCGAGGCGGTTCTCCGCTTCGGCGTCGGCGCCCGCGTCTGGCTCGACGAGGTCATGGAGCGCGACGGCGTCGACGCCGCCACGGCCCTGTTCTCCGAATCGACCGGCCGCGTGATCGTGTCGGTGCCGCGCGAGGACGACGTGAAGTTCCGCGGGCTCTGCGAGGGTCGCGGCTACCCCGTCGCGCGCATCGGCGTCACCGACGGGGCCTCGGGCACGCTCGAGGTGCAGGACCGCTTCACCGTCTCGATCGACGAGCTCCGGGCTGTCCACCGCGGCACGCTCCCCGCGCGCTTCGGCGAGGTCGTCGCCGAATAGTCCGTGACGCATGTGACTCCTGTGAACTAGATTCGAGAAATCAGGGGATCAGGAGCCGACATGCGCACGACCACGACACGACGCACCCGGGTGGGCCTCGCGGCCGCGCTCGGGGTCGTCGCCGCAGCAGCACTCGTCGTCGCCCAGGGCGGCGCGGCCGAGGCCGCTCAGCAGAACGTGTACGGCACGTTCTCGCTGTCCGGCACGACGACCGCGTACTCCGGCACTGTTACGCTCGCCGGCGGCTTCCCGGCCACGAGCTTCACGAGCACGTCGCGCCAGGCGACCGTCGTGAGCGGCGCGTCGACCTGGCTCGCGCCCAGCACTCCCGTCGGCGCGGTCTACGGGTCGAGCCGCAACCGCCCGTACCTCAATCAGCGCCCGAAGGCCGACAATCCCACGTCGCCGGCGGTCACCACGTACACCTTCGCGACGCCCACGCCGGCGAGCGGCTGGTCGTTCGTGCTCGGCGACATCGACGCCGACTCCGCCACGATCAGCGCAACCGACGTGAACGGCCAGCCCGTGCCGGTGGGTGGTCTCGGATTCCAGAGCGTCTTCAACTACTGCCACCAGACGGGCGGCCCATCCTGCGACTCGGCGAATCTCCACGACGTGCCAGCCTGGCAGCCGGGCACGACGTCGGGCACGCTCGTCGGCAACACGGGCGCGACCGACACCGAGGGCGCCTCGGGCTGGTTCAGCCCGAACGTGGCGCTGAAGTCGTTGACGATCACGTACACGCAGCGCTCGGGCTTCCCCGTCTACCAGACCTGGTTCGTCACAAAGACCCAGGCGGCCTCCGGCACGGTCACCGTGAACGGCGATCCCTACGGCGGCGCGACAGTGACGATCACCGACGCGAGCGGGGCGGTCGTCGCCACCACGACGTCGGCGGGCGACGGCACGTGGAGCGTCCCGGCACTCGTCTCCACCGACGGCTACCACGTCTCGGTCGAGACACCACCGGGGGCGCAGGATCAACCTCCCCTCGCCTTCGACACGCTCGACGCCGACACGCCCGGGCTGAACGTGAACTACGACATCCCGCCGATCACCGTGACGACCACGGTCGCCGGCGCGGACGGGCAGCCCGCCGCCGACGAGCCGATCGTCATCACTCGCGACGGCGACGATGCGCCCGCCGTGACGACCACGACGGGCGATTCCGGCGAGCTGACCGCCGACCTCCTGCCGTCGCAGACCTACACCGCGATCCTCGACGGGGCGACCGACCAGCCGATCACGTTCACGACCGGCACGACGTCCGGCGCGATCGATCCGCTCGTGCAGCCCGCTCCTCCGACGACGACCACGCCGCCCGGGTCGACGCCGCCGGGGTCGACGCCTCCGCCGGCGACGGTGGCTCCGGCGCAGAACGGCGCGGCGCCCGAGCTCGCCTTCACGGGGTCGGAGGCGGCATGGCCCGCAGGCCTCGGCGGCGGCGCGCTGGTGCTGACGGGGGTCGTGCTGGTGCTGGTCGCGCGGCGGCGGCGGGCGGTGCGGGGCTGACGCTGCTCCTGCGCCCTCGGGCCTCTTCGAGCACACCCGGTCGCCGTCTGTAGACTTAGGTGCACCTGGCATCGGGTGCGTCCCCGACCGCGAGGAGATTCCGTGCCCGCAATCGTCATCATCGGCGCCCAGTGGGGCGACGAGGGCAAAGGCAAGGCGACCGACCTGCTCGGCAGCCGCATCGACTACGTCGTGAAGTTCAACGGCGGCAACAACGCCGGCCACACCGTGGTGATCGGCAACCAGAAGTACGCGCTGCACCTGCTGCCGTCGGGCATCCTCACCGAGGGCGTCACGCCCGTGATCGGCAACGGCGTCGTCGTCGACCTCGAGGTGCTGTTCGACGAGCTCGACGCGCTCATCGCCCGCGGCGTCGACGTCTCGAAGCTCAAGGTCAGCGCCAACGCGCACCTCATCACGCACTACCACCGCACTCTCGACAAGGTGACGGAGCGCTTTCTCGGGTCGCGTTCGATCGGGACGACGGGCCGGGGCATCGGGCCGACCTACGCCGACAAGATCAACCGCGTGGGAATCCGCGTGCAGGACATCTTCGACGAGAACATCCTGCGCCAGAAGGTCGAGGCGGCCCTCGACCAGAAGAACCACCTGCTGGTGAAGATCTACAACCGCCGCGCCATCAGCGCCGACGAGGTCGTCGAGTCGCTGCTGTCGTACGCCGACCGGCTCCGCCCGATGATGGCGGACACCGCACTGGAGCTCTACGAGGCCCTCGAAGACGGCAAGAACGTGCTATTCGAGGCAGGTCAGGCGACCATGCTCGACGTCGACCACGGCACCTACCCGTTCGTCACGTCGTCGTCGGCCACGGCCGGCGGCGCGGCCACCGGCTCCGGCATCGGCCCGGGGCGCATCGAGCGCGTGATCGGGATCGTCAAGGCGTACACGACCCGCGTGGGCGCGGGCCCGTTCCCGACCGAGCTGTTCGACGCCTCGGGCGAGTTCCTCCGCGCCAACGGCTTCGAGTTCGGCACGACCACGGGCCGCCCGCGCCGCTGCGGCTGGTACGACGCGCCGATCGCGCGCTACTCGGCGCGCATCAACGGCGTGACCGACTTCGTGCTCACGAAGCTCGACGTACTCACCGGCCTCGAGACGATCCCCGTCTGCGTCGCCTACGACGTCGACGGCGTCCGCTTCGACGAGATGCCGGTGTCGCAGAGCGACTTCCACCACGCGGTGCCGATCTACGAGGAGTTCCCCGGCTGGTCGGAGGACATCTCGGGCGCCCGCACCTTCGACGACCTCCCGAAGAACGCCCAGGACTACGTCCTCGCCGTCGAGGCGATGTCGGGTTCGCGCATCTCGGTGATCGGCGTCGGCCCGGGCCGCGACGAGGTCGTCGTGCGGCACGACCTGCTCGGCTGAGTCCGTCGGGCGGAACGCGTTCAGGCGGGCGGCGGGAGCCGGGCTCCTGCGCTCCAGGAACCGTTCAGACCCGGCGGGCAGGCTGGTCCCATGACACTTGAGATCGCCTACACCGCCATCGCCCACGCCACCGGCGGGGGTCGCGACGGCCACGTCCGCAGCGAAGACGACCGGCTCGACTTCGACACGCGTCCGCCGAAGGAGATGGGCGGATCAGGCGAGGGCACGAACCCCGAGCAGCTGTTCGCGGCCGGCTACTCCGCGTGCTTCCTCAGCGCTCTCCACGGCGTCGGCAAGTCGATGGGCCTCGACACGACCGACGCGTCGGTCTCGGCGAGCGTCGGCATCGGCCCGAACGGCGAGGGCGGCTACGGCCTCGCCGTCGAGCTCGACGTCTACACGCCGAACGTCGCGCCCGAGAAGCGCGACGAGCTCGCCCAGGGCGCGCACTCGGTGTGCCCGTACTCGAACGCCACCCGCGGCAACGTCGAGGTGACGATCACGATCGTCGACTGATGACCACAGCTGCCCGCGGGCAGCGGGCTTCGATGGGCTTCGGCGCCGTGCTCCACGCGCGCCGGGGCCCATCGGCGTCAGTGCGCGCCGGAGCCCATCGTGCTGTGCACGAAGGCGTCAGCGAGGAGCACGATGAGCACGGCGGCGAGCGCCCCGGCCACGACCATCGTCAGCAGCCGCCCCCGCGTGTGCAGGGGTGCGTCGTTGCCCGGCCCGGACTTCGGCACGAAGAGGTTCTCGAGCTCCTGCGCCGTCGTCGGTGCCACGCCGTGAGGGTCGGCCGCCAGCCGGGCCGAGACCCTGCGGGCGTAGGCGTCGTAGCGGTCGCCGAGCGTCGTGAGACCCATGAGGTCGCGCGCCACCTCGGCCGGGCCGTAGAGAAGAGCGCCCCAGAGAAGGACCCGCAGGCCCGAGTGCGCGGCGAACGGCGCGAAGAGCAGGCCGAGGGCGACCACGAAGAGCAGCGCGCCGGCGATCATGCCGCGGCGGTACTGCGAGACGACACGGCGGGTCAGAGTGCGCCAGGCGTCGGGGTGACGCGACCACCACACCCAGTCTTCGGGCGCAGGATCGGGCCGCACGCCTCCCGTCGACACCCCGTCGGGCACCCACCCGCGCTCGGGCACCTCCCCCTGGTGCGTCGCCACCCACCACGCCGACGGCTCGGGCCAGCCCGCAGGGCTGTGGAAGCGGAGCGGGAGCGCCGCGTCGGCACTCGGCATCGAGGGAGCCTCCGGGGGTGGAACCGGGTGACCGGGGAGGAGCTGGGTCATGGAGCGATCGCCTTCCGTGGCGGGGTGGTGAGCATCGTGCTCCTCCGACAGTAGGGGCGGTGGGGGGCGGGGACCATTCCCCTCTTATGGGGTTTCACACGCGCTGACGGGTGTGGGTCGGGGCCTGTGGACAACGGCGTCACGCGTCGGACGACCCGATACAGTCGATGCATGACTGACGCACCCCCGCAGGCCGCCGTCGACCGGCTGAACTCGATCCGCCAGAGCATCGACAACATCGACGCGGCCCTGGTGCACCTGCTCGCCGAGCGCTTCAAGTTCACGCAGTCCGTCGGGGTCCTCAAGGCCGAGGCGGGGATGCCGCCGAGCGACCCCGAGCGTGAGAAGGTGCAGATCCGGCGCCTCAGGGCTCTGGCCGTCGAGTCGCGGCTCGACCCCGACTTCACCGAGAAGTTCTTGAACTTCATCGTCTCCGAAGTCATCCACCACCACGAGCGCATCGCGGCGGGCGACGAGGTCGTCGAGTGACTCCGGGCGCGGCGCCCTCGGGTGCCGCGGCGACCCGCCTGTACGTCGGCGGGTACACAGCCTCGAGCGGCGGTCACGGCACCGGGATCTCGGTGTTCGACCGGGGCCCGGCCGACGAGCCCTGGCGCCTGGTGCAGACCGTCGAGGCCGACGACCCGACCTTCCTGGCCCTGACCGAGGGCGCGCTTCACGCCGCGTCCGAGACGACCGCGGGGCGCGTCCTGTCGTACACGATCGGGGCGGGTGTCCTGACTGCGGCGTCGGCGGCGGCCTCGGGCGGCATGGCGCCGTGCCACGTGCTCCGCGACCCCGCGAGCGGCGCTCTCGTCGTGGCGAACTACGGCGCCGGCACCATCGGGGTGCTCTCGGACGATCCGTCCGACCCGGCTCGCGTCACGCGCGTGCTCGCTCTGCCGGTCGGCCACGGCCCGGTCCTCGACCGGCAGGATCACCCGCACGCGCACCAGATCACGTTCACCCCGTGGGGCACGCTGCTGGTCAGCGACCTCGGCACCGACCGCGTGTTCGAGCTCACGATCGACCCGGTCACGCTCGACCCGTCCATCGTGGCGACGCACGCGCTGCCGTCCGGGTCGGGTCCGCGGCACTTCGCGTGGCTGCCGGGTACGGGCGGTTCGGGCTCTGGCGGTTCGGGCTCGGGCGGTTCGGGCTCGGGCGTTCTGGGCGCGGTCGGCTCGACGACCGGCGACGCGTCCGCCGGCTCCGGCGCCCGGCTGGTCATCGCGGGCGAGCTCGACGGGCGGGTCCACGTGCTCGCGCGACGGGCCGACGGCGCGCTCGTCGTCGACCATTCCGTGCCGGCGTACGCCGAGGGCGCGACCACGCCGTCGACCTCGGCCGACGCGACCGACGAGGCGCTGCTCTCGCACGTCGAGGTCCGCGCTCTCGACGACGGCACTCCCGTCGTCTACGTGGCGGTGCGAGGCCGAGACACGATCACGGTGCTCGCGCGGGGCGCCGACGGCCGACTCGCGGTGCGCGCCGAGGTGCCGTGCGGCGGCCACTGGCCCCGCCACTTCGCGGTCGACGCGGGTTCTCTGTACGTTGCGAACCAGCTCTCCGACGACGTCACCGTGCTGCCGCTCGACCCGGTCTCGGGCATCCCCGGCCCCGTCGCCGCGCGGATCCGCCTCGGCTCGCCGAGCTGCGTCCTCTTCGCGTAGTCGCGCCGCCGCACTTCTGGGAGGAGTTCGCCGGTCAGGGAGGAACATCGGGCGGCGGCTCCGTCACCCTCGGGCGGAAGTGTGTCTCGCCCGGGAGGGGATCCCGCCCTCCACGAGCCTGCGGGAGGGATTCGCAACCGATGTCACCGCTTCAAACGGATCGACTCGGACGTTCTCCTCCCGAGGCGCGCCACCGCGATAGCGCGACGTCCTCCCGAGGACGCGTTCTCCTCCCCCAGCGCCCTTCTCCTCCCGCAGAGTCAGGAGTCGCCGAGGGCGGGGCAACGCGGAGAAGCGCGGAGAAGCGCGGAGAAGCGCGATGGCGCCAGGGGCGCGGTGGCAGCGGGGTGCGTCGGCTAGGGGACGGGCGCAGGATCCGCGAGAAGCCCGGCGAACGCGAGCTCGGCCGCCCCGATCAGCAGCCGCCGGCTCCCCAGCTCCGCACGCCTGATCACGACTCCTTCGCGCGGCCCCGGAAGCGCCGTCGCCGTCGCCAGCTCGGCGATCCGATCGCCGGCGACACCGTGGAGCGCCCCGAGGAACCCGCCGAGCACGATCACCTCGGGGTTGAACACGTTGATGATGTTCCGCAGCGCGATGGCGAGGAAGCCCACCTGCCGCGTCACCTCGTCGAGCACCGCCGAGTCGCGCGACGACGCGAGCAGCGCGTCGAGGTCGTCGTCGTCGCCGCGGGCCACGCCGAAGGCCGCCAGCAGCGCCTGCTGCCCGACCTCGGTCTCCAGGCAGCCGATCGCGCCGCAGTGGCAGCGGCGACCATTCGAGTTGACGAGGGTGTGGCCGAGCTCGCCGGCGTAACCGTCCACTCCGGCGAGAGGCACCCCGTCGACGATCGCACCGCCTCCGACGCCCGAAGCGCCGCCGTTGAGGAAGACCATGGTGCCGACCCCGCGACCGGCCCCGAAGATGCTCTCGGCGCGCGCCCCGAGCGACGCGTCGTTCGCGGCGACGACGGGCAGGCCGGTCGCACTCTGCAGCAGGTCGACGAACGGCTCGTCGACCCAGCCGAGGTGCGGGGCGAGGCGCACGAGGCCGTCGTCGCGGCGGACGAGGCCGGGCATCGCGACTCCGACCCCCACGGCGCGGGTTCCGGGCGGAAGGGACGAGGCGAGGGAGCCGATGGTCGCGGCCGCCAAGGAGACCGCCTCGGCGGCCGAGGGCACTCGGTCGGTCTCGCAACGGATCCTGCGATGCACCGTGCCGTCGAGCCCGACGGCGCCGACGGTGACCGCGTCGATCTCCGGGTTGACCGTGAACGCCACGACCGACGGGTCGGCGGTGACGACGGGGCTCGGGCGGCCCACCCGGTTCGACGCGGGCGGCTCGGTCTCGACCACGAGCCCCGAGTCGGCGAGCTCTCCGACGAGCGCGGCGATGGTCGAGCGGTTGAGGCCGGTCGCCTGCGTCAGCTGCGAGCGCGAGGCGCCCTGGGCGCGGTGGACGAGCGAGAGCACGGTCGAGAGGTTGCGCTGCCGCACCCGGTCACTGCTCACGTCGCCTCCTCTGCACACGCACGACACACAGCACGCACTTCTAGCGAGCGTACTGCGACAAAACGCGACACCTGCGACGCATGAGGGCGTCGCAGGTGTCGCGTTTTGTCGCACACGGGAGGGGTGCAGACGCTCAGGCGCTGACCGCCACCGCCTGCAGCGCCCCGCGCACCGAGCTCCACGACTCGAGCTGCGCGCGCACGTCGTCGCGCTTCTCGGTGGCGAGCGCGGTCTCGTAGGCGCGCGAGAGGACGTCGTCGATCAGGATCCGAGAGCCCGACTCCTTCGACTCGATCGCCGCCTCGACCATCGCCAGGCTCATGACGTTGCCGTGCACCTCGCCGTCGGGCACCGCACCGGTGCGCAGGGAGGAGACGAACGCCGCGAGCGACCCCTCGATCCCGTCGCCGACGGAGGGGAGCGTGGGCAGATCGGCAGCGCCCGACTCCGCAGGAGCCACCGGCCGTGAGGCGGAGTCGGTCACCTCGACCGTCGGCTCGTGGTCGCCGTCCCAGAGCGCCGACCCCTGCGAGCCCGAGAGCCGCCAGGCGCCGTTCCACGAGGTCTCGAGCCCGGGCGCGCACCACGAGCCGTCGTAGGTGTAGCGGATACCGCCCTCGAACTCGAAGATCGCGCTGGCGGCGGCGTCGCCGCGGTACCAGCTCCACGACGGGTTGTACGACTCGCAGTAGACCGCGATCGGGTCGCGGTCGAGCAGGTACCGCACCGAGTCGAACGGGTGGATCGCCATGTCGAGCAGGAGGACGTTGTCCATCTCCTCGCGGAACCCGCCGAAGTGCGGCGCCTTGGCGAACTGCGTCGACACCGTGCCGAGCGAGCCGAGGAGGCCCGCCTGCTGCCGGTACGCGACGAGCTGGTCGTTGTAGCGGCGCGACTGCGACACCATGAACAGCTCGCCGGTGACCTCGGCGGCGGCGGCGAGCGACAGCGCCTCGGCGACGTTCTGGGCCGCGGGCTTCTCGCCGAGCACGGGCAGGCCGGCGAAGAGGCTGTCGGTCGTCACCGGGTGGTGGGCGACGGGCACGGTGATGTCGAGGATCGCGTCCGGTTCGACGGAAGCCACGAGCGACAGCAGGTCCGTCGACACGGGGAGCGAAGGTGAACCGTAGACCTCGGCTCCTGCGCGCGCCGCCTCGAGGTTGAGATCGACGATGCCGACCAGCTCGACGTCGGGGTTGGCGCGGTCGTTGTGGAGCCACGCCTGGCCCATGCCGCCCGCGCCCACCTGGATGACGCGGACGGGCGCGTCGGCGGAGGCCAGCGTGCGGAAGGTGCTCATGCCTGCACCGGAGCCTCGAGCGGGTGGTCGAACGGGCCGGCGTAGTGCTGGCCGTCGAAGTACTCGCCGAGGTCGTAGCGCTTGAGGTTCGGCATGACGCGCTCGCGCTCGGGGCGGGCCCACTCGACGCCGTTCGCGATCACGCGGCGGATGTCCTTGTGGTGGTACACGGGGAAGTCCTGGTCGCCGGGCGAGAAGAAGAAGATCTTGCCGAAGCCGCGACGGTAGGTCATGCCCGACCGGAAAACCTCGCCGCCGGTGAAGCCGGAGATGAAGATGAGCTCGTCGGGGGTGGGCACGTCGAAGTACTCGCCGTACATCTCCTGCTCGGGGATCACGATCGGGTTCGGCACCCCGATGGTGATCGGGTGCTGCGGGTTGACCGTCCACACGAGCTCCTGGTCGTGCTCGCTGCGCCAGCGCAGGGTGCAGGTCGTGCCCATGAGCTTGCCGAAGATCTTCGACCAGTGACCCGAGTGCAGCACGAGCAGGCCCATGCCGCTGAGCACGTGCCGGTGCACGCGATCGACGATGAGGTCGTCCACGCCGGCGTGGTCGGCGTGGCCCCACCAGGTGAGCACGTCGGTGTTCTCGAGCACCTCGTCGGTGAGGCCGTGCTCGGGCTGGTCCATCGTCGCGATGCGGACCTCGGCGCCCGGCAGGTTCTCGCGGATGCCGGCGGCGATCGCGCCGTGCATGCCGTCGGGGTACCGCTCGGCGACGTGCGCCTCGACCTTCTCGTGGATGTTCTCGCCCCAGACGGTGACGCGGAGGGGTGCGGTGGTGTCGCTCATGGGTGTTCCTTCTTGTTCGCAGGGAAGTGATGAGAAATCTGGGGGCTCAGGATCCGACGGCGACTCGGTCGACTGCCGCTCGCGCCGAACCCCACCCGGCGAGAGCCGACGCGACGGCCTCGGGCAGGTCGAGGGCGAGCGCCTCGCGATGGCCCTCCTCGAGCACGTCGTCGAAGTGCACGCGTTCACCGGTGTCGGCCGACCTGACCGCCGCCTCGACCATGGCGAGGCTGTGCACGTTCGAGTGCACCTCGCTCTCCGGCGTGCGGCCCGTGCGGAGGGCGTCGACGAAGTCGGCGAGCGACCCGGCGATCTCCTCGGCCCCGCCGGCGGCCATGGGCGCGGACAGCCCGGACGACGTGACGACGCTGTGGCCGGTGCCGGGAAGCGACCGGGTGGCGTCGGCGCGCTCGACGCGCACCTCGCGTTCGCCGTCCCAGGTCGCCGTGCCGTGCTCGCCGGCCGCGCGCCACGAGCCGTTCCAGCTCGTGACGAGGCCGCGGGTCGTCCAGCTGCCGGTGTAGCGGTAGCGCACGCCGCCGGCGAACTCGAAGACGGCCGTGGCGACGGTGTCGCCGTCGAACCAGCTCCATGACGGGTTGAACGTCTCGCACCAGACCGACACGGGGTCGTCGAGCAGCAGGTAGCGCGACACGTCGAACGCGTGGACGGCCATGTCGACCAGGAGCGGGTGCCTCATGGTCTCGCGGAAGCCGGGGAAGTGCGCCTCGCGGGCGAAGTCCGTCGTGAGGAGCGCCAGCGGCGACACCTCCGCTACCGCCTGCCGGTAGGAGGCGAGGGAGTCGTAGAAGCGCCGGTTCTGGCTCGTGACCACGAGCTGACCCGACGCCTCCGCGGCGGCGACGATGGCGAGGGCCTCGCCGACCGTCGGGGCGAGCGGCTTCTCGCAGAGCACAGGAAGACCCGCGAACACCGCCTCCAGGGTGACGGGCACGTGGGCCCGGGGAACCGTGACGTTGATCACGGCCTTCGCCCCGGACCGCGACGCGACGTCGCTGACACTCGTGCCGATGACGAGGCCGTCGTAGCCGAGTTCTGCCGCGGCGCTGTGCGCGAGCTCCTGGTCGAGATCGACGAGCCCGACCAGGTCGGCGTCGGGGCTGGTCTGGAGCATGCGCATCCACGCCTGCCCCATCAGCCCGGCGCCGACCAGCACGACGGGCAGCGGCCCGTCGCCCGGGATCGTCGGGAAGGTCACTTGACCGCTCCGCCGAGGGCTCCCGCCGCGATGTACTTCTGCGCGAACACGAGCAGGGCGGCCGCCGGCAGCGACGCCAGCACCGAGGTGGCCATGACCGGGCCCCAGGCCGTGACGTTCGAGCCAATGTAGTTGTAGATGCCCAGGGTGATCGGGCGGACGGCATCGGTCGACGTCAGTGTCAGGGCGATGAGGAAGTCGCCCCAGGCGCCGAGGAAGGTGAACAGCGCGGCCGTGACGATCGCGTTGCGGCTGATCGGGATCACGATCGAGACGAAGGCCCGGAAGTCGCCCGCGCCGTCGACCAGCGCCGCCTCGACGAGGCTCGGCGGCAGCGACTCCATGAAGGCGCGCATGAGCAGCACGGCGAACGGGATCTGCACCGCGCTGTCGGCGAGGATCAGGCCGACGTACGAGTTCAGCAGGCCGATGTTGTTGAACAGCGTGTAGAGCGCGTTAGCGACCACGATCGTCGGCACCATCTGCGTGATGAGCAGGACGAGGAGGAGCGCGCCCGTGCCCTTCATCTTGAAGCGCGCGAGCCCGTAGGCGCACGGCGTCGCGATGATCAGCGTGATGAGCACCGTGCCGAGGCCGATCACGAGGCTCGTGACGAAGTTCTGGCCCTGCTGCGACAGCGCGGCCTGGTAGGCGGCGAAGGTCGGGTGCCACGGGAGCCACGTCGCCGTGGCCGCGCCCGAGGTGTTCTGCAGGCTCGTGTTGATCATCCAGTAGATCGGGAAGATCATGATCGCGAGGAAGATGCACCCGAGGATGGTCATGGGGAGGGTCCGGGCGCGCTTGCTCCGGCGAGGACGGCGGCCGGTGGCCGTGACCTCGCGAGTGGTCGCAGCAGCGCGACGACGGCTCTCGGACGGGTTGACGACTCCGACGCTCATTCGTCGACCGCCTTTCGGGTGATAGCGAGGTAGACCATCGCGAAGACGAACGACACGACGATGAGGACGTTGCTGACCGCGGCGCCGACGCCGAACTCGAAGTTGACGAACGACTGGTGGTAGGCGTTCGTGGCGAGGGTCTGCGTGGAGTTCGCAGGGCCGCCGCCGGTGAGGCCCAGGATCAGGTCGACCACCTTGAGCGTGTAGACCACGCCGAGGACGATCACGACGCTGACGACGGAGCGGATGCTCGGCCAGGTGATGTGGCGGAACGCCTTCCAGCCGGTCGCGCCGTCGAGCGACGCCGCCTCGTAGAGCTCCTCGGGGACCGCCTGGAGGCCCGAGTAGAGGATGGTCGTGTTGAACGGGATCCCGAGCCAGATGTTCACGCCGATGACGGCGACGAGCGCGAGGTTCGGGTCGACGAGCCACGGCACCGCGGGGATGCCGAAGAGCGCGAGGCCCTGGTTGAGGGCGCCCGACCCCTGGTCGAGCAGCCACTTCCAGATGGCGCTGGAGGCGATGAGCGGGATCAGCCACGGCAGGAGGAGAAGGCCGCGGAGGAATCCGGAGAGCGGGAAGTTCCGCTTGAAGAAGAGGGCGAGCCCGAGGCCGATCGCGAACTGCATCACGATCGAGCCGACCGTGAAGAGGCCGGTGTTGATGAGGCTCGTGGTGAACAACGAGCTCGAGAAGACCTGGACGTAGTTGCTGATTCCGACCCACGGGGCCTCGCCCGTGAAGAAGGTGCGCGTTCCGTAGTCCTGGAACGACATGACGATGTTCTTGACGATCGGGTAGCCGAAGAAGACGGCCACGAAGATCGCGGCCGGGATCACGAACAGCCATCGCATGGTGTTCGCCAGGATCCTGGCTCGGCGCTGACCGGGCCTCATCGGCAGCGGGGTGGCCGTCGGCCGGACCCTCGGCTGTGCGGTGACACTCATTACTCTCTCCTCTTGCCTCGACGCGGGTGGGGGAAGGGGAGCCGGCCGGTCTGGCCGGCTCCCCCTCGACTCACTGACTCTGAGACTGCGCCTGCTTGAGGGCTGCGGCCGGAGTCGCCTTGCCGGTCAGCGCGAGCTGCACGGCGGTGTAGATCTTCGTCGCGGCCTTGGGCCAGTCGGGTCCGAGCTCACCGGTGCGGGCACGAGCGGTCTGGACCGTGGTGACGAACGAGGCGACCTGCGGGTGCGAGGCGCCCCAGGCCTTCGACGCGACGATGTTCGTGGGCACGTTGCCCGTCACACCGGCGTTGTAGGTCTGCATCTTCGAGGTGTTGAGGCAGCCGACGAACTTGCCGGCGGTCGTCATCGAGGCCTTGTTGCCGGTCTCCGGAACGGTGAACGCCTCGCCGCCCAGAGGGGCGACGGTCGGCGAGCCGGTCTTGGTGGGGATCGGCACCGAGTCGAACTCGAGGCCCTTGGCGGCGTTCAGCGCGGGCAGCTGCCACGGGCCGTTGATCATCATGGCGGCCTTGCCGGCGATGAACTGGTTGTTCACGTCGGCCTGGGCCCAGTTGACCGAGCTCTTGGACATCGAGCCGTCGCTCTGCAGCGACAGGTCGAACTGGAGCGCCTCGGTGGTCGCGGTGGTGTCGATGTTCTTCTCGTCGCCGCCGTTGCCCCACATGAAGGGCAGGAACTGCCAGGTGCCCTCGTAGGTGTTGATGTTGCTCATCGCGAAGCCGTAGGTCGAGCCCTTGGTGAGCTTCTTGGCGTCGGCGCGCAGCTCGTCCCAGGTCTTCGGCGGGGTGATGCCGGCGGCCGAGAGCAGCTTCTTGTTGTAGTAGAGCGCGATCGAGTTGGTGACCGGCTGGAGGCCGTACAGCTTGCCCTTGTAGGTGTTGGCCTTCTCGACAGCGGGGACGTCGCCCTTGGCGCTCAGACCGTAGTCGGAGAGCGGCGAGAGGGCGCCCGACTCGGCGATCTGCTGCACGTCGGGGTTGTCGAGCATGAGCACGTCGGGGAGCGTCTTCGAGGAGGCCTGCTGCAGGACCTTCGAGATGAGGCCGGCGCCGGCGACGTGGTTGATCTTCAGAGTGATGCCGAGCTGCTTGGCGCACTTGTTGTAGATCGGGTTGTACGAGGACGTGAAGTAGTCCTCGATCGTGAGGGACTTCGCGCTGCCGGAGGACGACCCGGAGCCGGAACAACCGGCGAGCGCGAGAGGAATCAACGCCGCGGCGGCAACCGCGGCGATGAGGCGGGGTTTCTTCATGCTAGTGAGCTCCTTTGCTGAACACTGCAGGTGCGGGTTCGCAGCGGAGCTGAGCGCCTCGCTGCGTTCTCTGTGGCAGTGAAGCTAGCAGTAAAGCGCTTAGATGGTAAAGCGCTTTGCTAAAGTTTTTTCAGCCATTTCTTTTCGTCGCGAAACGGCTACGCTGGCCGACACGACTCCGACCGGCGTCGTCCGATCGAGCGGAAGGAGCCGCGCGTGGCCACCATGCAGCAGGTCGCCGACCGCGCGGGCGTCTCGATCGCCACGGTCTCGTTCGTCGTCAACGGCACCAAGCGCGTCTCCCCCCAGACCGCCGAACGAGTGCACAAGGCGATGAAAGAGCTGGGGTTCCGCAACAACGTCGTGGCGAGGGCTCTGGCGAGTCGCAGGACCAGAATCATCGCCCTCCTCTTCCCCACCGCAGAGAACCGCATGCGCGGCAGCGCCCTGGAGTTCTTCATGGCGGCCGTCGACCGGGCGTCCGAGCTCGGCTACCACCTGGTGCTGTGGCCCGACGCCCCCTCCGGCGACGACCTCGACGACCTCATCTCGGGCGGCCTCGTCGACGGTGTGATCCTCATGGAGGTCCGGATGGAGGACCCCAGGATCGTGAAACTCCGCGAACTGGGAGTCCCCTTCGCCGCCATCGGTCGCACGCGCGACACCACCGACCTGCCGTTCGTCGACATGGACTTCGAGAACACCGTCGAGGAGAGCCTCGACTACCTCCAGCGACTCGGTCACAGCCACTTCGGCCTCGTGATCGAAGACCTCGAGAAGACCGTCATGGCGGGCTACGCGCCGCACCTGCGCACGCAGGCGACGTTCGTCGAGTCCACGAGGCGGCGGCGCCTCACGTCGACCATCCAATACTGCGGGTACTCGACCGCCGGAGGCCGCGAGGCCGCGAAGCAGCTGCTCGAGCGCGACCCCGACGTCACCGCCATCCTGATCATGAAGGACGAGTCGACGTTCGGCCTCATGGCCGGGCTCCGCGAGCTCGGCAAGCGGATCCCGGAAGACGTCTCCGTCCTGTCGCTCGCCTCGTCGAGCGCCGAGGGGGCCCACCACGAGCCCGCCATGTCGGTCATGGTCTCGCCCAGCCGCGAGCTCGGTCAGCTCGCCGCCGAGAGCCTCATCGGGCAGCTCGAGGGCACTCTCGCCGAGATGCCGCACGTGCTCATCACCTGCAAGCTCGAGGTGGCGGAGTCGACGGGGGCGGCGCCGGTGCGCGAGGAGGCCTCGAGCGTGCTGCTCTCGGATCCTGCGCCCGTGGCCGCCCCGATCGAGGTCGCCGCTAGCGCTCCTGTGCGAAGGCGGCGTCGAACGCCGTCGACGACTGCGGGAACGACAGGCCCTTGACGAACTGGAGCGCCTCTGGTGCTCCGACGAGGCGGTCCATGCCGGCGTCCTCCCACTCGACCGACAGCGGGCCGGTGTAGCCGATCGCGTTCAGCATGCGGATCGCGTTCTCCCACGGCACGTCGCCGCGGCCGGTCGAGATGAAGTCCCAGCCGCGACGCGGGTCGGCCCACGGCAGGTGCGACGACAGGCGGCCGTTGCGCCCGTTGAGGCGCTTCTTGGTGTCCTTGCAGTGCACGTTGAAGATGACGTCCTGGAAGTCCCAGAGGAACCCGACGGCATCCAGGTCCTGCCAGACCATGTGCGACGGGTCCCAGTTGATGCCGAACGACTTGCGGTGGCCGATCGCCTCGAGAGTCTTCTGCGTTGTCCAGTAGTCGTAGGCGATCTCGGACGGGTGCGGCTCGAGGGCGAAGCGGACGCCCTCCTGCTCGAACACGTCGAGGATCGGGTTCCAGCGGTCGGCGAAGTCCTGGTAGCCGGCCTCGATCAGCTCGTCGCGCACCGGCGGGAACATCGCGACGTACTTCCAGATCGACGAGCCGGTGAAGCCGGTCACCGTCGCGGCGCCCAGACGCGCGGCCGTGCGGGCGGTGTTCTTGACCTCCTCGGCGGCGCGCTGGCGCACGCCCTCGGGGTCGCCGTCGCCCCAGACGGAGTCGGGCAGCATGTCGCGGTGGCGCTGGTCGATCGGGTCGTCGCAGACGGCCTGCCCCTTGAGGTGGTTCGAGATCGCGAAGACCTGCAGGCCGTTCTTCTCGAGGATCTCCTTGCGGTTCTTGATGTACTCGTCGTCGGTGGCGCCGCGGTCGGGGTCGAGGTGGTCGCCCCAGCATGCGATCTCGAGGCCGTCGTAGCCCCACTCGCCGGCGAGCCGACAGACCTCCTCGAACGGCAGATCGGCCCACTGGCCGGTGAACAGGGTGACGGGACGGGTGATGCTGGCCATGCGTGTCGCTCCTTCGCGAGGTGGGGGTTGCTCGGGGTTCGAGGCGTCAGTTCGTCGAGGTCCAGGCGCTGCCGTCGTCCGACGACCGCTCGACCGCGTCGAGCACGCGCTGCACCTGCAGGCCCTCGGCGAACGACGGGTGCGGCTGACGCGCAGCCGCGAGGTCGTTCACGAGGTCGACGAGCTGGTGGCTGAAGCCGTGCTCGTAGCCGATGGTGTGCCCGGTGGGCCACCACGCGGCGAAGTAGGGGTGCTCGGGCTCGGTGACGAGGATCCGCTTGAAGCCGAGCTCGTTCGCAGGAGCCGCGGCATCGTAGAACTCCAGCTCGTTCTCCCGCTCCAGATCGAATGCGAGCGCCCCCTCCGACCCGGAGATCTCGATCCGGAACGCGTTCTTGCGGCCCGTGGCGAAGCGGGTGGCCTCGAACTGACCGACCGCGCCGCCGGACAGCCTGGCCGTAAAGAGGGCGGAGTCGTCGACGGTGACCTGACCGCACTCGGAACCCGCGACTCCTGCGATGCTGCCGGACTTGGTCGCCGACTCGTCGAGGAGGGGCCGCTCGGTGACGAAGGTGTGGAGGAGGCCCGAGACCGAGTCGAGGGTCTGGCCGGTGATGAACTGGACCGCGTCGATCGCGTGGGCTCCGATGTCGCCGAGCGACCCGGATCCGGCCTTCGCCTTGTCGAGACGCCAGGTCATCGGGCCGTCCTCGTCGACGAGCCAGTCCTGGAGGTAGTTCGCCTGCACGCGGCGGATCTCGCCGAGCCGGCCGGCCTGCACGAGGTCTCGGGCGAACGTGATCGCGGGCACGCGGCGGTAGGTGAAGCCGACCATGGCGAAGACGCCCTTCGCGGCGGCCTTCTCGGCGGCGGCGGCCATCTGCTCGGCCTCGGCGACGGTGTTGGCGAGCGGCTTCTCGCAGAGCACGTGCTTGCCGGCCTCGAGGGCGGCCACGGCGATCTCGACGTGGGTCGACCCGGGCGAGCAGATGTCGATGAGGTCGATGTCGGGGTCGTTCACGACGTCGCGCCAGTCGCTCGCCGTCTTCGCCCAGCCCCACTTCTCGGCGGCGGCCTTCGTCGCGGCCACGTTGCGCCCCACGAGGGTCGACATCACCGGGGCGAGCGGAAGATCGAAGAACCGGGGGGCGACGCGGAACGCCTGCGAGTGGGCTGCGCCCATGAAGCCGTGGCCGACCATCGCGACTCTGAGGGGCGTTTCTGGCATGGATGACTCCTTCGTCAGTCGGGGCGTGGTTCTCTGGCACGGCCTAGGTGCAGGCTATCCGCTCTTGCAACTCCCATGATGCCGCGATATGTTCTGCGGGACAACAAATCACCACGACTTTGAGGATCATCATGGCAGCGACGCCCACCCGCGAAGACCGTTTCTCGTTCGGACTCTGGACCATCGGCTACAACGGCACGGATCCCTTCGGCGGGCCGACCCGTCCGCCGCTCGACGTGGTCGAGGCGGTCAACAAGCTCTCGGAGATCGGCGCCTACGGCCTCACCTTCCACGACGACGACCTCTTCGCCTTCGGCTCGACCGACGCCGAGCGCCAGAACCAGATCGACCGCCTCAAGGGCGCCCTCGACTCCACCGGCCTCATCGTGCCGATGATCACCACGAACCTCTTCTCGGCCCCCGTCTTCAAGGACGGCGGCTTCACCTCGAACGACCGCGACGTGCGCCGCTTCGCCCTGCGCAAGGTGCTCCGCAACCTCGACCTCGCCGCCGAGCTCGGCGCAAAGACCTTCGTCATGTGGGGCGGCCGCGAGGGCGCCGAGTACGACTCGGCGAAGGACATCCAGCAGGCCCTGCACCGCTACCGCGAGGCCGTCAACCTGCTCGGCGACTACGTCACCGACAAGGGCTACGACATCAAGTTCGCGATCGAGCCGAAGCCGAACGAGCCCCGCGGCGACATCCTGCTGCCGACGCTCGGCCACGCGCTCGCCTTCATCGACTCGCTCGAGCGCCCCGAGCTCGTCGGCATCAACCCGGAGGTCGGCCACGAGCAGATGGCGGGCCTCAACTACGCCGCAGGCATCGCCCAGGCGCTCTACCACGGCAAGCTCTTCCACATCGACCTCAACGGCCAGCGCGGAATCAAGTACGACCAGGACCTCGTCTTCGGCCACGGCGACCTGCAGAACGCCTTCGCCCTCGTCGACCTGCTCGAGCACGGCGGCCCCGCCGGCGGGCCGGCCTACACCGGCCCGCGCCACTTCGACTACAAGCCCTCGCGCACCGACGGCATCGACGGCGTCTGGGCGTCGGCCGCGGCCAACATGCGCATGTACCTCCTGCTCAAGGAGCGCGCCGAGGCCTTCCGCGCCGACCCCGAGGTGCAGGCCGCGCTCGAGGCGTCGAAGGTGCCCGAGCTCTCGGTGCCCACGCTGAACGACGGCGAGACCTACGACGACCTGCTCGCCGACCGCTCGGCGTTCGAGGACTTCGACCCGGAGCCCTACTTCGGCGGCAAGTCGTTCGCGTTCGTGCACCTGCAGCAGCTGGCCGTCGAGCACCTCATGGGCGCTCGGGGTTAGCCGATGACGCTGGTCGCCGGCATCGACTCGTCCACGCAGAGCTGCAAGGTCGTCGTCCGCGATGCCGGAACGGGCGCGCTCGTCCGCTCGGGCAGCGCGCCGCACCCCGCCGGCACCTCGGTCGACCCGAACACCTGGTGGGACGCCCTGCAGCAGGCCGTCGCCGCCGCGGGCGGGCTCGACGACGTCGCGGCGATCTCGGTCGCCGGGCAGCAGCACGGCATGGTCACTCTCGACTCGTCGGGGGCGGTGGTGAGGGACGCACTGCTGTGGAACGACACTCGCTCTGCTCCTGCGGCCGCAGCGCTTCTCGACGAGATCGGGGCGGACGCCATGGCCTCGCGCACGGGATCGCTTCCCGTCGCGTCGTTCACGGCGACGAAGGTGCGGTGGCTGCGTGACGCCGAGCCGTCGAACGCCGCGCGCGTGGCCGCGGTCGCGCTGCCGCACGACTGGCTGACCTGGCGGCTGCTCGGCTACGGGCCGTCCGCTGCGGACGATTCGCAGTCGTCGTCGCCGCTCGGGCCCGACCTCGACGCTCTGGTCACCGATCGCTCCGACGCGAGCGGCACGTCGTACTGGACGCCGTCGACCGGAACGTACGACCTCGAGCTCTTCGAGCACGCGTTCGGGCGGCCGGCGCGCGAGGCGGGGTCGGGTTCTTCTGGGTCGTCGGGGTCGGCCGGTTCTTCGGTCGCAGGATCGGCCGACGCCGTCGTGCTCCCCCGAGTCCTCGGCCCCTCCGAGCCGGCCGGCACCACCGTGGCCCAGCCCGGCGTCCCCGCGGGAATCGTCGTGGGGCCCGGAATGGGCGACAACGCGGGCGCCGGCCTCGGGCTCGACGCCACCGTCGGCGACGTCGTCATCTCGATCGGCACGAGCGGCACCGCCTTCGCCGTCACGTCGTCGCCAACGACCGACCCGTCGGGTGTCGTGGCCGGCTTCGCCGATGCGACGGGCGCCTTCCTCCCGCTCATCGCGACGCTCAACGCCGCGCGCATCCTCACCTCCGTCGAGACCCTGCTGGGCGTGGACCACGACGAGTTCGCGCGGCTGGCGCTGGCGGCGGGCGCAGGATCCGGCGGACTCGCCCTCGTGCCGTACTTCGAGGGCGAGCGCACGCCCAACCTCCCCGACGCCACGGCGACGCTGGCCGGGCTGACGCTGGCCGGAACCACCCGGGAGAACCTGGCCCGTGCCGCCGTCGAGGGTCTCGTGTGCTCGCTCGCCGACGGGATGGACGCCGTTCGGGCTCTCGGGGTGTCGGCGTCTCGGGTCCTGCTCGTCGGGGGTGCCGCGCTCAACCCGGCGGTCCAGGCCGTGGCGGCGCTGGTGTTCGACGTGCCGGTCGCTGTGCCCGCCCCGGGCGAGTACGTCGCCGACGGCGCCGCGCGCCAGGCCGCGTGGGTGCTCACGGGGGCGCGCCCCGCGTGGGAGCTGTCGATCGCCGCGACGCTCACGCCCGACGTGGTGCCCGCGATCCGGGAGCGCTACCGCGAGGCGCAGGCGCTCGGGTCGGTGTCGCGTCCCTCGTAGCCCGCCGTATTCCCTGCCTTCGAACCTCCCGTCGCCGCATTTCGCGACCGATTCCGGCTCGTCGCCAGACCCGTGACCGTAAAACGGGGGCGCGACGCCGGAATCGGTCGCGATTTTGCGCCAGGTAGGCCGCAGGGGCGTGCGCTAGTCGCCGGGCGGGGGCGGCGGCTGCCGCCGGCTGCGCGGGGCGCGGCGCGGCTGGGCGCGCTGGCCCGACTCGCCGTGGCCGTCGGATTCGGTGCGGGCGCCGGCGCCGGCCGCGTCCGCGGCGCGGCTGCGGCGCAGCACGAGCACGACGGCGACGAGCGCCACCACGATGATGCCTCCGCCGACGCCGAGGGCGATCGGGAGCGCCGAGCTCGACGACGCCGAAGTGCTCGCGGAGCCCGACGACGATCCCGAGCCCGACGACCCCGCGGCCGACGAGCCCGAGCCGGACGTGGCCTGGTCGCCGCAGGCCGGACGAGAGGGCTTCCCTGCGGCGGCTGGTGCATCCTGCGGCCGGTCGTAAGTGAACGAGATCGAGGCGGAGACGACGTGGCCGTCTGCCGAGACGATCTGCCAGGTGACCGTGTACTTCCCGGAGTCGCCGAGCGACACCGGCACGGTCACGTTCGTGTCGGCGATCACCGGGCATCCGGTCTCGTAGTGCTTCGCTCCGGAGGTCACCTCGACCACGTTCGACGATCCGTCGCCCGAGAGATCGAGCACCCGGTCGTCGAAGGTCAGCACGATCTTCTTCGGCGGGGCCGTGATCGTCGAGCCGCTCTTCGGGGTCGATGCGACGAGGTAGTCGTGCGCGCTGGCCGAGGCCGCGGGGGCCAGGGCCAGCACCCCCGCGACCACGAGGGCGCCGGCCGCCGCGACGACCCGGGCGACGAGACCGCCCGAACCGCGGACGCGCCGACCGGCACCGGGACGCGGGGATGCCGACCGGGTCATGCGCGCGAACGCCCCGCCCGGGCGTAGGCGAGCGCCGCGACGACGAGCGCGATGACGCCCAGGCCGAGGCCGCCGATGCCGAGCCCCAGCCCGAGGCCGTTCCCGGTGGAGGCCGACGCACCCGCCGCGACCGGCGCCGCGGTCCTGGTCGCCGCGACGACGCCCTGGTCGGGGTCGGCGGGCGGGGTGTCGTTGATGTAGAGCGTCGGCGCAGGATGCTCGGGCTCGTCCCCCGAGGCGGGCGTCGGCTCGTTCCACTTCACGACGCTGCCGTCGCTGTACGTCTGCGTCGCGGGCAGCATCACCTTGCCCGTGTCGGGGACGGCCCCGGCCGTGACGTAGAACTGCTGGAATGCGCCCGGCTGGATCCCGTGCCCCGCCTCCGCCGTCCAGACCACCTTCGTCACGGCGGTCGTGATGGTGCCGCCCGACGCCGTGACCGGCTTCGGCAGCTTCGACGTCGTGACGACGGCGGTCCAGCCGTCGATCGGCTGGTACTCCACCGAGGTGAAGGGGTGATCGGTCGGGAAGTCGACCTCGAGCTTCACGGTCGACGCGGTCGCCGACTCGGTCGGCACCTTGAACGCGATCGTCGCGTAGTCGCCCGGCGGCGCCGTCTCGGGCGCGATGTGCACGTGCGCCGATGCCGAGAGCGGCGCGGCGAGCGCGAGGAGTCCGGCCGCCGGGAGGGCGATGGCGGCACGGACGAGTGTTCTCTTCTTCATGGGTTCTCTCTGCTGTCGCGACGGCACGCGCGAACGACCCGCCCGGGTCGGGCGGGTGCACTGCCGTCGCAGCGAATGGTGGGTTGGGGTGTCAGAGCACCCGCGGCGGCCCACGATGAGGCCGGGCCGAGAGGAAGACCTCGAGAGGGCGCAGGATCCGAGACTCCGCCGCCGCCACAGCCGCCCGTCGCGGCACCGCCGCCGGGCGCGGCCGCACGGCCTCCGCCGCTCGCACCAGCACCGCCAGCCGCTCGGTGGCGACACGCAGCACGGCGAAGAACCCGCGCTCGCCCTGGAACAGCAGCACGACGGTGAGAGCCGCGGCCACCGTGTGCCCGGCCCACATCCGCGCGCCCTCGGCGGCGAGGGCCGACGTCGCGCCGGGTGAAGACAGCGCCGGGAGGGTCGACGTCGTACCGCCGGACATCACCATGCCGAGCATGCTCACGTCGTGGCCGTGCGCCGTGGGGATCGCGGCGCCGAGGCTGAACAGGACGTGGAAGACGACCTGGCTGAGCGTCACGGCGACCACGGCGCGCGGGGCTGAGAGCCGGCGCCCGGCGAGGGCGATGCTGACGAGTGCTGCGAACACGAGCGCGAGGACCGCGCCGAGCACGCCGGGCGCGGCGCCGCCCGCGGCCACGTGCGAGAACGCCGCGATGACGACCGACGAGACGGCGATGCCGAGCCCGCGGGCGACGCGGGCGGCCCGCGATGTCGTCGACGTCGTGCTCATCGCCGTGGCCGGGTCAGTCTTCGGGCCCGCGAGGGGTGGGTGTGGAGGTGTCCGCCTGCTCCTGCGCCGAGACGGCCTCGACGTTCGACGGCCGGCCGGCCATGCGGGCCAGTCGCTCGTTGTACGCGGTGAGCTCGGCGTCGCCGTCGACGTCGGCCCGGCGGTCGTAGCGCTTCGCGATGCGCTCGTCGGAGCGCACCCACTGACGCACCACCATCAGGGCGACGAGGACTGTCGGGAACTCGCCTGCGCCCCAGGCGATCGCACCGCCGGTGTGCTGGTCTTGCAGGAGCTCTTGGTAGTTCGTCTTGCCGAGCGCGTGCCACCAGTCGGCGGCGAGGATGTCGGTGCCCGACATGAGCGCCAGGCCGAAGAAGGCGTGGAAGGCGAGGGTCGCCAGCAGCAGGATGATGCGCAGCGGGTACGGCGGTCGCTTCGGGCCGGGGTCGACGCCGATCACGACGAAGAAGAAGACGTAGCCCGCGAGGAGGAAGTGGACCTCCATGATGAAGTGGCCGGGATGGGTCTGCAGCGAGGCCTCGAACCAGCCGGTGTAGTAGAACGCCACGAGACTGCCGGCGAAGATGACGGCGGCGACGACCGGGTTGGTGATGACCGACGCGTAGCGGGAGTGGGTGATGATCATGATCCACTCGCGGGCGCCGCGGCTGTTGTCGCGCCGCTTGGGCAGGGTGCGGAGGGCGAGCAGGATCGGGGCGCCGAGCACGAGCAGCGGCGGCACGTACATCATCAGCACCATGTGCTGGATCATGTGCGTCGAGAAGTTCACGGCGCCGTAGACGCTGGGCCCGCCGCTGGTGGCGTAGAGCACGCCGAAGCAGCCGACGAGCCACGGGATGGTCCGGCCGAGGGGCCAGGAGTCGCCGCGCGCGCGGAGCTTGCGCACCCCGGCGAGGTAGAGCGCCGCCATGATCACGGCGACGGCGATGAAGAACCAGTCGGGGTGGACCGCCGTGAGGAAGCGCTCGAGCGTGACCGGCTTCGGGTACGGGAAACCCAGGAGCGCGGACTGCTGGTTCGTGGACGTCGTCTGCGGCACCGGGGGCGGGCTCTTCGAGAGGGCCACGGACAGGCCCATCGCGATCGACATGAAGACGACCTCGCTGACGGCGAGGCGGACGAACGAGCGCGTGCGGGTGGGCTCTCGGACGAGGGCGGGGATGATCCGGCGCCGCTGATACGCCCCCGCGATGCCGAGGCCGATGAGGATCACGGACTTGGCCAGGATCAGCTGCCCGTAGGTCGTGCGGAACAGGTCGAGCGGGCCGGTGAGCCGGAGGCTGGCGTTGATGACACCCGAGAACGCGACGAAGGCGAACGACCAGAGCGCGATGGTCGAGTAGCGGCCGACGACGGTGGCTAGGTTCTTGCCGGCCTTCTTGCGGAGCAGGATCACGGCGATGAGCCCGCCCATCCACAGCGTCACGCCCACGAGGTGCATCGCGAGGCTGTTGACCGCGTTGACGTGCTCGAGCGTGCCCGCCGAGTGGCCGGACAGCGACAGAGGAAGGAGGGCGAGGATCGAGAACACGGCGGCCGTCGCGAGCCACGAGACGTTCTTCGTCGCGAGGAGGATCACGAGCGTGACCAGGATGCAGCCGATCGTGACCAGCCACGTCTGCCCGATCTCGAGCTGGAACGTCACGAAGAGGAACTGGCTGCGGAAGAGCGGGGAGGTGAACGGGACGCTGAGCGTGTTGGCCGCGGTGAACATGAGCGTCGCGATGGCGCTGACGAGCCAGACGACGGCGGCCACGATCGCCCACTGCGAGGCGTACCACTGCGAGAAGCTGGCCTGGCGGGGGTCTTTCCGCTGACCGGGGAGAGCGAGCGCCGAGATGGCGAGGAGCCCGATGGTCACGGTGGCGCTGCCGTCGAAGAGCGCCGTGACGAGCGGCAGGCCGTTGCTGACGACGGCGCCGGGCGACGAGATGAGGCCCGCGAAGGCGCCGCTGTAGTACATGGCGACCAGCGCGAGACCGGCGCCCAGCGGGATGCACAGGCCGAGCACCCACGCGACCGTCGAGGTGCGTCGCTCGGGAGCGCCGTCCGTGCCCGCACCACGACCGGACGACGACAGCGACAGCTGCCGGGTCTCGAAGTCGAGATCGTCGATCTGGTGGGTCACCCCGTCATGATACGGAATGGGACTGCGAGGCCCGGCGAGTTGTCCACAGGCCCGAGAGATCAGGCGTCAGCCCTTGTCGACCTCGCGCGACGGCGATTCGTCCCTCGCGGCAAGCATCGCCTTCAGCTCGTCGACCTGCTCGGACAGCCGGCGCAGGTCGCCGCGGGTGGCCGCCTGCGACGAGTCCTCGGTGATCTGGACGCGCTCGACGATCCACGAAGCGAGCGTGGCGGTCACGCTTCCGAGCAGGGCGATGCCGCCGAGCATGAGGGCGACCGCGATCATCCGCCCTTCGAGGCTGATCGGGGTGTAGTCGCCGTAGCCGACCGTCGTGATCGTGACGAACGCCCACCAGAGGGCGTCGGGGAAGTTGACGATCGTCGCGCCGTGCAGCGGCCTCTCGACGTCGAGCACGGCGAGCGCCGACACGTAGACGAGCAGTGCGGCCGATCCGACGACGTAGACGACGACGCGACCGCGGAACGTCCGGCCCGCGGTCCGCTGCAGGATCGCCAGGAGGGTCACCAGCCGCAACAGCCTGAGCGGGCGCAGCAGCGGCAGCGCGACGATGGCGAGGTCGAGCAGGTGCCGCCAGAACCAGCGGCCGCGGCGCTCGGCGAGCACGAGGTTCACGACGTAGTCGATGACGAACAGGAGCCAGGTGATCGCGATGATGACCTCGACGCCATCCGAGGCGTGCCCCTGCAGGTTCGCGATGACCTCGATCGAGTAGGCGGCGAGGAACACCACCGAGACGACCATGAGGGGGACGTCCGAGATCTTGCGCCAGCGAGCCTGGTCCATGACACGAGAGTAGGGGTCAGGCGGCCTTTCGGGCAGTGGCGCGTTCACCGCAGGGTCATGTCGCGCGGCCACACTCGCCGACATGAGCACCCGCAAGATCCTGCTGATCGGAATCGACGGCCTGCGCCTCGACGACGCCCTGGGCGCAGGAGCAGCGCCCCACCTCGCCGCCCTCCTCGCCGACGGCGTGCTGCACCGCCTCACGATGGAGGTGCCGACCATCTCGGGCCCCGGCTGGTCGTCGCTGCTGACCGGCCTCAGCCACGCCGAGCACGGCGTCTTCGACAACTCGTTCCACGGCCACACGCTCTTCCGCGGGACGGACCTGCTCACGCAGGCGTTCGCCGGCGACCCCCTCCGCGGCACGTTCGTCGCGACCGGATGGCCGCCGATCGCCGACCCGCAGGGGCCCGGGCCGATCATCGCGACGCGGCTCGACCAGCAGCGGGTCGGCCTGCACCGCATCGTGATCCGCGACGGCGAGACATACGGCTACCGCTACGCCGACGGCGACGTGGCCGCGTTCGCCCGGCTGGCGATCCGCGACGCCGGGCCGCACGCGAGCTTCGTCTACCTCGGCGAGGTCGACGAGGCCGGCCACCTCTACGGCGGCGTCTCGCCCGAGTACACGGCGGCGATCGGTCGCGTCGACGAGCACCTCGGCTCGATCGTCGACGTCGTGCGTGCCCGGGCGGCGAGCGCCGACGAGGACTGGCTCGTCGGCGTCACCACCGACCACGGCCACCTCGACCAGGGCGGCCACGGGGGTGACGACCCGGTGCTGACGTCGTCGTTCCTGGCCCTGGCGCGGTTCACGCCGAGCGGGGTCGAGGCGGTGGGCGCAGGAGCCGAAGCGGGCACAGTGGTCCGCCCGGTCGACGTTCCCCGGATCCTGCTGTCGCACCTCGACTGACCCGCACCCGGCGAGAGCCGCGCGACTACTCGCCGATCGCCTTCGGGTGGCGCGCCCGCAGCGCCGTCTCTTCGGCGTCGATCGCCGCGAGGACGGCCTGGACGGCGTTCTCCTGGTAGCGGCCCTCGTGCCGCGCGTCGAGGACGGCCTTGCGCTCGGCGTCGATCATGGCGCTGCGGAGGCGGTTGAACTCCGCCGACAGCGGCTCGCGGCCCTCGGCGGCCGGGTTCTCGAGGGCGTCGGCGAGGAAGCTCGACGCGGCGCGCAGCTGCTCGACGACTCGCTCCTCGTCGTCGTCGGTGGCGACCTCGTCGAGGCGCTCGAGGCCTGCGGACTTCGCCTCGACCGTGAGCATCTGGCGCTCGGTCCACTCCTGCATGAGGTTCGGCGCCGGCAGGTGCACCGCGCGGATCAGGCGCGGCAGCGGCAGCGCCTGCAGCAGGGTGCCGAGCACGACGACGAAGGCGAGGAACTGCAGGAGCGGGCGCTGCGGCGTGTCCGCCGGCAGAAGGAATGCGGCTGCCAGCGTCACCACCCCGCGGATCCCGGCCGCGGCGGTCACCGTCGACGACGGTATGTTCCAGGCGCGCTCGCGGAGCCGCTGAGGGCCGTAGCGGTACAGCATCATCGTGGCGAAGATCCAGACGAAGCGCGACGCGATCACGGCGGCGAGCAGGGCGAAGCTGATGCCGACCGTCGGCCAGAGGCCGGGGCCGTGCTTCACCACGCCCTCGAGGACACCGGCGAGGTTGAGGCCGATGAAGAGGAAGACGGCGTTCTCGAGCAGGAACTGGATCGTCTTCCAGTTGAGCCGCTCGGCCACGCGAGCCTCGGCGCTGAGGACCACGGGCGAGCGGTAGCCGAGGTAGAGCCCGGCGCCGACGACGGCGAGTGCGCCGGACCCGTGCAGCTCCTGCGCCGGAAGGAAGGCGATGAACGGCGTCACGAGCGAGAGCGAGGTGTCGAGGACGGCCGAGTGGAGGCGCTTGCGGATCCAGGCGATGCCGACGCCGACGGCCAGGCCCACGGCCGCGCCGACGACCACGGCGAGGACGAAGTCGCCGCCCACCTGGAACGGCGTCACGGGCGCGACGATCGCGGCGACGGCGGCGTTCAGGGCGACGAGGGCGGTGGCGTCGTTGAGCAGGCTCTCGCCCTCGAGGATCGTCACGACCCGTCGGGGCAGCGGCACCTTCCCCGTGATCGCGGTGACCGCCACCGCGTCGGTCGGCGCGACGACGGCGCCGAACGCGAGCCCGGCCGCGATCGTGATGCCGGGCACAGCCCACCAGGCGACGAAGCCGACCGTCACGACCGTGAACGCGACGAGCGCGACGGAGAGCAGCAGGATGCTGTCGTTGCGGGCTCGCACGTCGATGAGCGACGTGCGGATGGCCGCCGCGAACAGGAGCGGCGGCAGGAGCCCGAACAGGATGAGGTCGGGCTCGATGTGGACGCGCGGCACGCCGGGCACGAACGACGCGATCGCCCCCACGACGACGAGGGTGACCGGGGCGGACAGGCCGAAGCGGCCGGTGAGCCCGGTGATGGCGACGGTGACGACGACGAACGCGACGATCCAGGCGATCGCGGTGACGGGGTCCATGCCGCGAGAGTACTGCCCCGGTGCGGCCCTGTGCGGGCTCCTGCCCCTGCGCCCTGCCCTGTTGCGGCCGCTAGGAAGCGACCCGCTGAGCGACGGCCCGGAGCACTGCGGCCTCGGTCTCGCTGAGCTCGATCGTTCTTGCCGCTTCGGCCGCGGGGCGCGTTGCGACGCGCCCTTCGACGTCGCGGTACTGGTCGAGCACGAGCCGGAGCCCCTGACGGAGGAGTTCGCTCTTCTGGAGGTGCGAAGCGGCAGCAACCGCATCGAGTTCGTCGGCGTCCTCGGCGGGCACGCGGAACCGCAGGACGGGTGACTCGGCGCCGCTCCGGCTGAGTGACGCCGGACCTCGACGCGCCCGACGGACGACCTCGCTCCCGGGCACCACGTCGTCGAGGAGAAGTCGGCCGATGGCAACCGCTTCGAGACCCGTGACGGCCTCGGGACGTTCGGCCCACTCGTCGACAGGGCGTACAGGATCGGAGAGTTCCTCGTCGGTGTGCTTGTCCATCAACCCAGTGCCCTTTCGTAGAACGGTCGATACTTCGGCCCGAGCTCCATCGCGTGGAACACGCGCTTGTCTCCAGAGGGGAGAGCGCGCACGAGGATCTCGAGGAGCCGATCGGTCTGCCCGTGAGGCGGCCCGATCACGACGCAAAAACGTATCACAGATGATTTATCTGTGGTACAGAATCGCAGGGCGCCGGTGACGGCGAGGCCGAGAGCGGCCGCGGCGACGCCGAGGACGAGCATTCCGACGCCGTTGAGGAGCGCCAGGCCCCACCGCCGCTGCTCGATCAGGCGCACCGTCTCGACGGAGGCCGTCGAGAACGTGGTGTAGCCGCCCATCACTCCCCCGCCGAGGATCAAGACCCACTCGTGCGGAAGGCCCGCCGTGGCCCCCAGGCCTGTGAACACCCCGAGCCCGAACGACCCGGTCACGTTGATGATCGTCGTGGCAAGGGGGTAGGCGAGCGCGATCCGCGAGCGGATGAGCCCGTCGGCCACGAAGCGCAGCGCGGCACCGACGCCGCCCGCGACGCAGATGGCGGCGAAGACGAGCGGTGCGGTCACGGGGTGGTCTCCGGGACGCGGCGACGGGATGCGCCCGCGGACCTCGCGGCGGCGGCCACGGCGACTCCGGCGAACGCGGCCAGAGCGCCGAGCACGAGCGACGCCGCGGCGTAGCCGAGGGCGACTCCGGTCGCGTGCGGCAGTCGGGAGGCGACGTCGGTGGCGAGGGAGCTGTAGGTGGTGAAGCCGCCGAGCACACCGGTGCCGAGGGCGAGTCGGGCGATCCTGCGACCGCCTTCGTCGGCCCCGCGCCGGGTGAGGGTCTCGAGCAGCAGGCCGAGGGCGAACGCCCCCACGACGTTGATCACGAAGACCGTGAACGGGAAGCCCGTCGTCGAGGCCGGCCAGGCGAGGGCGAGCGCCTCGCGGACACCCGTGCCGAAGGCTCCGCCGAGGGCGACCAGCAGGATCAGAGACGGCCTCTGGTGAAGCGGCCTCACCGCGCTTCGTCCCACGGCAGGGCGTCCTTCGGGCCGACGGTCTCGACCGGGACCACGACGACCGGGCGGGTCTGACGATGCGTGAGGTTCGCCGCGACCGAGCGTGCGAAGAACTCGCGGATGCTGCCGCCGAGCGACGCACGGCGGGCGCCGACGACGATGAGGGCGGCGTCGCGTTCGTCGGCGATGCGGCCGAGGGTGCGCGCGGGGTCGCCGGCGGTCTCGAGGAACTCGATGAGCGTCGACGCCGCGGCCGCCTGGGCGCCGGCGCGCTCGACGATCGCTGGGTCCATGACCTCGTCGATGGCCTCGCCGGCGTCGGGGTCGTACGGCGCCGCGACGACCGTGCCGTCGTCGCGGGTCTCGACGACGAAGCGCGAGGCGTCGACGTGGACGCACAGGAGGGTCGCGTCGAACTTCCGGGCGAAGACGAGGGCCTGGTCGATCACGGCCGACGACTGGTGCGACGTGACGCCGACGACGATCAGCGGATTGCTCATGCGCCCACCTCCGGAGTGCTCAGGCGCGACCAGGCGCGCTCGCTCTGGCCAAAGATTAGGGCACTCGACACCCGTTCGTCTGCGCGGCACCTCGCATCCGGGGTCCGCTCCGAATACGGTTGCAGAGCCCTCCCGGAAGGAACCTTGGTGTCCCGAACCTCCCCCAGCCCGTCGTCGTCCGCTCCCGGCCCCGACGAGCCGCATCACCCCCACGCTTTCACGATCGTCAGCTACAACCTCTGGCACAACAAGGGCGCCTCCGAACTCGGGCATCTGGTCGAGACGCAGGATGCCGACATCCTGTGCCTGCAGGAGGCCACCACCGCGGCTCTTCCCGAGACCCTGCACGGTCTCCACCGCGTCGTGGCGACCGGGGCGAACCGGCTGGGCCTCGCGATCTACAGCCGCGACGAGAGATTCGCCGTCGTCGACACCCGCACCATCGCCCTCGGCAAGTCGATGCACGACCGCGTCATGTCGCCGACGGCCGAGCGTCTCGTCGCCGCGCGCCTGCTGGACCGGTCGACGTCGCGCGAGTTCGTGGTGGCGTCGTTCCACGCCGCTCCGCTCAGCGCCCGCAACTCGGTCCGTCGCGCGCAGATCCGAGCCGCGCACGACCACCTCGCCGACCTCGGCGAGGGCCTGCCGCACATCATGATCGGCGACTACAACTACCCGTGGTTCGCCGGCGGCCTGGCGAAGATGCTCGTCGGCACCGGCCACACGCTCACGCGGCCGTCGTCGGGCACGTACCGTAACTACGGCGTGGTGCGCGGCAAGTTCGACGTGGTCACGTCGATCGGGGCGACGCTCGGTGAGCTCCGCGCTCTGCCGAAGGGTGCGTCCGACCACTTCCCGATCGTGGTGCGCGCCGCCGTCTGAGCTGCCGCACCTTCACACGAGGGCCCCGCACCACACGGTGCGGGGCCCTCGCGCATCAGTCGCCCTTCACGTTGACGATCTGCCACAGCGTGTGCCGGATCGACACCAGCTCGGCGGCGTCCGCCATCACCTGGTCGATCGGCTTGTACGCCTGCGGGATCTCGTCGAGGAACGCGTCGGTGTCGCGGAATTCGATCCCGACCATCGCCTCCCGCAGCTGCTCGTGCGTGAAGGTCTTCCGGGCCTTCGACCGCGAGTACTGCCGGCCCGCGCCGTGCGGCGACGACTCGAGCGCGACCGGGTTACCGAGGCCCTCGACCACGTACGACGCCGTGCCCATCGAGCCGGGGATCAGCCCGGCCTCACCCTTCCGCGCCGAGATCGCGCCCTTCCGCGACAGCCAGACGTCACGCCCGAAGTGGTGCTCCTTCTGCGTGAAGTTGTGGTGCGTGTTGATCCGCTCGAGCTCCTGCACGGGCGTCCCGACCCACTCCGAGACCTGCCTGACGACGCGGTCCATCATCTCCTCGCGGTTGAGCAGGGCGAAGTGCTGCGCCCAGTTCAGCTCCGAGATGTACCGGCCGAACTCCCGCGTGCCCTCGACCAGGTACGCGAGGTCGTCGTCGGGCAGCGTGATCCAGTAGCGCTTCATCAGCGACTTGGCCACCTTGATGTGGTTCTGCGCGATCCTGTTGCCCACTCCCCGGCTCCCCGAGTGCAGGAACAGCCACACGTCGTCGTTCTCGTCGAGCGAGATCTCGATGAAGTGGTTGCCGGAGCCGAGGGTGCCGAGCTGCAGAGCCCAGTTGCCGGCGTACTGACCGGGGTCGAATCCCGCGGCCTCCGCCTTCGCGGTGAGCTCGGCGACTCGAGGCTCGGCGGTGGCCACGATCTTGCTGTTGTACGAGCCCGCCGACGTCGGCACGGCGCGCTCGATCGCCTCCCGGACCGGCTTCCGATCGGTCGGGAGGTCGGACGCCGTGAACTGCGTCTTGACGGCGATCATGCCGCAGCCGATGTCGACGCCGACGGCAGCCGGCATGACCGCGCCGAGGGTCGGGATGACCGACCCGACGGTCGCGCCGAGGCCCAGGTGGGCATCGGGCATGAGCGCCAGGTGCGGAAAGATGAAGGGCATCGTCGACGTGGTGCGAGCCTGGGCCTCGGTGTTCTCTTCGAGGATGCTCGCCCAGCTGATGAGCCGGTTCGTGATCTTCTTCATTGTCCTTTCGATTCTGTGAGGTGGAGCGGGATGCACCCGGGGAGGCGCATCCGGCTCGACCCTGCAGTGGTCGAACAGAACGAGAAGCCCCGGGCCTCATGACGGGCCGGGGCGGATGCCGACACGTGGTCGGCGAGGGGCCCTAGCCCGAAATGGGTTCGCGGAAGTCGCGCTGGTTGAGCTCGAGCTCATAGCGCGGGTGCATCAGGCGTTGTTTCGCCATGACGACTCCTTCCGGGGGCACGTGCCGGGATCGGCACGGAGAACCGAGCCTAGCGGTGCTCCGTCGCGGAACGGAAGAGGCTCTCTCAGATCTGCGGCGTAGATGCCGAGGGCCTCGCACCACACGGTGCGGGGCCCTCGACGTGTCAGCGTCAGGCGCGGTGCGCGCCCCCGCGGCGGCGACGCGAGCCGATCGCGAGCACTCCGCCGAGCAGCAGCAGGAGCACCCCGGCGGCGAGCCAGGGGCCGACCGACTCGGAGCCCGTGAAGGCGAGCGCTGATCCTGCGGCCGCCACGGCCGTCGCGGGCACGGTCACCGAGACGGTCGACCGGCTGGCCGCGAACGAGGGGTCACCCGAGTACGACACGACGACGCTGTGGGTTCCGGCCGCGAGGTCGGTGGTCGAGCACGAGGTGTCGGGCAGCGTCGCGGTGCACAGCACGGTGCCGTCGGGCAGGCTGAACGTGACCGTTCCGGTGGCTCCTGCGGGCAGGCCCTTCGCGGTCAGCGTCGTGCCGGTCGAGGTCGTCATGGCCGAGCCGGCGGGCGCAGGAGCAGCGGCACCCTTCACGACGGTGCTCTGCGGCGCCACGGTGAGACGGATCACGGGCCCGACCGCGGCCGAGTGGTTGTCGTCGCCCGAGTAGTGCGCGGTCACCGCGTAGCTGCCGCCGGCGAGGCCGGCCGGGGTCGCGCAGGAGGTGTCGGGCAGGGTCGCCGTGCAGAGGACCGTGCCGTCGGCGAGCTCGAACGAGACCTTTCCGGTGGCTCCTGCGGGGATGCCGGTGGCGGTGAGCCGCGCGGCGGTGCCGTGGACGGTCGTGGCCGACGGGAGCCCGTTGACCGTGGTGCCGAGGTCGGGCGCGCCCGCCTTCGTCACGCCGAGCGTCGCCGTGACCGCCGTGGTCGACGGCGAGTGCGTCGCGTCGCCGAGGTAGGTCGCAGTTACCTGATACGACCCCGGGGCGAGCGTGGCCGCAGTGGCGCAGGAGCTCGCGGGCAGCGTCGCGATGCAGAGCTGGTTCCCGCTCTGGTCCGTGAACTCGACGGTACCCGTCGCGCCGGAAGCGACGCCGGTCGCCGCGAGCGTCGCCGCGGAGCCGAACGGCACGGTGGCCGACGAAGCGCCGTCGACGGTGTCGGAGAGGGTGGAGGACGCCTTCGCGACGGTGAGCTGCACGGCGGCGCTGGAGGCGGCGGCGTGGTTCGCGTCGCCCAGGTAGTTCGCGGTGACCTGGTACGTGCCCGGCACGAGGGTGGCGGACGACTGGCAGGTCGTCGTGGGCAGAGTCGCCGTGCACAGGACGGTGTCGCCGACGGCGTACTGGACCTTGCCCATGGAGCCAGCGGCGAAGCCGGTCGAGTCGAACGTCGCCTTCGTGCCGTAGACCACCGTGTCGGACGACTTCGAGTCGACCGACGCCTCGAGGGAGGCTGTGGCCTTCGTCACGGCGAGGTCGAACGACGTGCTCGTGGCTCCGGTGTGGGTGTCGTCGCCCGAGTAGGCGGCCGTCACGGTGTAGTCGGAGGCGGCCAGGTCGGTCGCGGTCTGGCAGGAGGTCGCGGGGAGCGTGGCGGTGCAGAGCGTCGCGGATCCTGCGGAGAAGGTCACCGTGCCCGGGTAGCCGGTGGGGATTCCCGACGCCGCGAGGGTCGAGGTCGAGCCGAAGGCGACGGTGCTCGGCGTGGCCGTGCCGGTGAGGGTCGGGGCGGCCGTCTTGCCCACGGGGTAGGTGGAGGAGCCGTCGGAGGCCAGATCGGCGTCGTCACCGGAGTAGGCGGCGTGCACGGTGTGCGAGCCGATCGGGCCGGCCTGCGTGTAGTCGCAGTCGGCGTAGCCGTTCGAGACGGCGACGTCGGCGCAGAGGGTCGCGCCCGTCGTCTGGTCGGTGAAGGTCACGGTGCCGGATGACGGCATGGTCGAGATCGTGGCTCGCATCGTCGCGCTGTCGCCGATCGACGGGTCGCCGCCGAGCAGTCCGATCGACGTCGTCGTCGGCACCTGGAGCGTCTGCGGCTGCGAGTCGGTCGTGAAGGTGCCGAGAGAGCTGTAGCCGGTGAGGCCCTGCGAGTTCGTCGCCTTCACCTGCGTGTAGTACGTCGTGCCCGGCTGCAGGCCGGCCACGGCGAGCGACACGTTCGTCGTCGAGTTCGCGGCGGCCGCCGACGGCGTGGTCGCCGAGCAGATCGGAGAGTCCGAGAGAGCACCGTTCGTCAGCGTGTCGCTGGTCGAGTAGCAGTACTGGATGCCGCCCGCGGGGACGTCTGCTCCGGTGGTGTTCGCCGTCGTCACGGTGGCCGTGAGCGTGGCGGTCGTGGTGCCGACGTCCGAGGTCCCCGGCGCCGAGGAAGTCGGAGCGAGCGGCGACGAGGCGGTGGGGCAGCTGGCGCCGTCGTTCGGGGTGTTGAGCGAGTTGGCCGTCGTGATCTGCACCGCGGCGGGGCTCGCCTGGGTGAGCTGGGACGCGGAGATCTCGACGAGGGCGTGCGTCGTGTTGTCGAAGAAGTACGTGTTACCGGCGGAGTCGACGTACGCGGCGCCCCACGAGTCGCCCGACGATCCACCCGAGTTCGAGACGGGCTTCGACGTGACCGTCACGGTGTTGCTCTGCGCGTTGACGACGCCGATGTAGATGTTCGTGCCGCCCATGCCGTAGACGGTGGCGTTCGTCGGGTTGTAGGCGAGGTCGTAGGCGGCCCACGTGCCCGACGAGCCGTATGTCGACACGACTCCGGTCGTCACGTCGATGCTGGTCCAGGCGCTCTTCGCGCTCGCGGTGAGCAGTTGGTTCGGTGCGATGAAGTCACCACCCGTGTTCTGGGCCGTGACGCCGCTCAGGGCGGAGCTCGTGTGGCTGCCGTCGCTCGCGATCTTGTAGAGCGTGGAGCCCGAGACGCCGTAGATGTAGTCGTCGGCGGGGTTGTAGCCGATTCCGTTGAGGCTCGCGATGGTGCTGTTGTTCGGCAGCAGCGTGTAGGTGTTCGACGAGGGCGAGTACCTGTACATGTTGCCCGCGGACGCCTGATAGAAGTCGGCCGTGCACGAGAAGGCGGGGCCGTCGGTGGCCGCCTGCGCGGGCTCGGCCTGACCGACGACGGTCAGGCTCACGAAGGCGAGCGCGAGCGCGCCCACGGTGGCGGAGGCGTACTTCAGCCCCGTCAGTATTTTCTTCACGTCGGTGGAATCCCTACATTCGCAACGGCAGACGACAATTCCTCAGACGCTACTGACCGCACGGTATGTTTCGGACCTCCCAGTGCGGGTGCCCCCTGTTGGAGTGTGGGCACTTGCACCCCCATCCTTAACTTGCACATGAGCGTGCACTTTAGGCGTACACTCAAAGCATGACCTCGCAGGATCACGCGCCCGCTCGCGTCCGCGCCCCCCGCCGCGACGCCGCCGAGAACCGCGAGTCCCTGATCCGGGCCGCCGCGACGCTCCTCGATCGCGACCCCGGTGCCTCCCTCGACGCCATCGCCGCCGAGGCCGGACTCTCGCGCCGCGCCGTCTACGGCCACTTCGCCACGCGCGACGACCTGCTGCGCGAGCTCGCCCTGCACGGGGCGGCGCGGATCAACGCGGCCGTGGTGAGCGACGGAGCGCCCGACGAGCCCACCGATCCTGCGACCCGGCTCGCCCTGGTCGCCGTGCGCCTCTGGAACGAGGTCGACCACGTGCGCACCATGGCCCTCGTGACCGTGCGCGGGCCCCACATGCTGCTCGTCGGCGACGCCCTCGCGCCGCTGCGCCAGCACGTGCAGGGGATCGTCGAGCGAGGCGTCGAGGCGGGCTCGTTCCGCACCGACATCGACCCAGAGCGCTTGTCGCGACTCGTCGAGAGCGCCGCCATCTCGGTGCTCGACGAGGCGACCCGGCACGGGCTCACCACCGGCGAGGGGCGGCGACTCGTCGCCCTCTCCGCCCTCTCGATGGCCGGCTTCTCGTACGGCGAGGCCGCGCCCTACCTCGAGGCCGCCCTGCTTCTCGACACTCAGAAAGAAGACCTCCCGTGAGACTCACCCTCGACAGCATCGGCATCGGCGACGGCCCCGGTGCCGCCCTTCCCGCCACGAGCGCCGAGGCCACCGCCGACCGCCCGGGTGTGGCCGCGGTCGAGACCGAGGGCGCCCCCACGCTCGCCTCGCTCATCGCAGGGGGCAGGATGCGACCCGAGACCGGCCGAGTGCTCCTCGACGACGCCGACGACCCCGCCGCGATCCGCGAGGCGTTCGCCCTCGTCGACACGCCGACCGTCGCCGAGCCGTTCGCCGACCTCACCGTCGCGACCGTGGTGCGGGAGGAGCTCGCGCTCGCCGACCAGGTGTCGTCGCGCGAGAATGCGCGGCTCCTGCTCGACGCCATCGGACTCGCCGAGCACGAGCGCACCCGCGTGCGCGCGCTGCCGACCGAGGCGCGGATCCGGCTGCTGTGCGAGCTGGCGATCCTGCGCCCCGGAGTGCGCGGCCTGATCGTCACGAGCCCCGAGCGCCACGGCGGCGACACGTCGGCGTGGTGGAGCGTCGTCACCGACATGTCGGCGCGCGGCTACGCCGTGCTCGTCGTCACCGGAGTGGCCGCCGCCCTCCACATCGAGAACCTCCGACCCGAAAGCTCTGCACGATGAAGATCGTCACCCTCGTCCGCTCCGAGCTCGCCCGCCTCACGGCGTCGTCGCTCGCCCGTCTCGCCTTCGTGGCGCTGATGACGGTGCCGCTCCTCTACGGCGGCATGTACCTCTGGGCCAACCAGAACCCGTACGCGAAGCTCGACCACATCCCGGCCGCGATCGTGAACCAGGATTCGGGCGGCACCGACTCCGCGGGCCACGCCGTCAACTACGGCGACAAGGTCGAGAAGCAGCTCGTCGACGGCAAGGACTTCGACTGGCACGTCGTGAGCGCCTCGCAGGCCGCCTCGGGCCTTGCGGCTGAGACGTACGACTTCGTCTTCACGATCCCCTCGTCGTTCTCGCGCGACCTCACCTCGGCATCGTCGACCGACCCGACGGCCGCGAAGATCCACCTGACCACCAACGACACGACGAGCTACCTCTCGTCGACGATCGCCGACCAGGCGGGCAACACCATTCGCGCCGCGGTCACGGCCGAGGTCGGCAAGACCGCCGCGAAGACCCTCCTCGTCGGGCTGAACGACGTGCGCACGAACCTCGCGACTGCGGCCGACGGGTCGCAGAAGCTCGTCGACGGGGCCACGAAGCTGAAGTCGGGGCTCGACACGGCGAGCGCAGCGTCCGCGACACTCTCGTCGGGAGCAGCCTCCCTCGCCTCCGGCGCCGCCTCCCTGAACGGAGGGCTGCAGTCGCTGAAGTCGCAGACCGCGGCGCTGCCGTCGCAAACGCAGCAGCTGGCGACGGGCGCGGCGCAGGTGGCGCAGGGCGACAAGTCGCTCGCGTCGTCCGTCGACGACGCGGCCTCCACCGCGCAGAAGACCGTCGACGGGCTGCCCGCCGCGAAGGCGGCCGCGACGGCCGCGCAGACGAAAGCGCTCACCGCGATCTTCACGCAGGCCGCCGAAGCGGGCACGCCGTTCACTCCCGAGCAGCAGAGACTCATCGAGGGCTACGCGACGTCGGCGGGCGAGGCTTCGTACGCCCAGCTGAGCAACGCGGCGAACGCCGCGAACGGGCAGCTGAAGACGCTGAAGAGTGCGACGGATCAGCTCGCGACGGGCTCGGCGCAGGTCTCGGGCGGTGCGGCCACGCTCGCCGCCTCGGCTCCTGCGCTCACCTCGGGCATCTCGCAGGCGGCATCGGGGTCGGAGCAGGTGTCGAGCGGCGCGGCCTCCGTCGCCAGCGGCGCGGCATCGTTGAAGAGCGGCCTCGGCACGCTCGACACCGGCGCGGGGCAGCTCGTCGACGGCACCGCGAAGCTCACCGGCGGGCTCAACGACGGCGTGAAGAAGATCCCGGCGACGACGGCCGCGACGCGCGACAAGCAGGCCGCGGCGATCGCCGACCCGGTGTCGATCAAGGACTCCTCGATCGCCAGCGCCGGCAACTACGGCGCGGGCCTCGCACCGTTCTTCATCAGCCTGGCCGCGTGGATCGGCATGTACGCGCTGTTCCTCATCATCAAGCCGATCTCGAAGCGGGCGATCACGGCGATCAAGGCGCCGGCGCGCATCACGCTCGCAGGATGGCTGACCCCCGTCGTGCTGGGCGTCGTCCAGATGCTCGCCCTCTTCGCCATCGTGAAGTTCGCGCTCGGGTTCGACGTGCACTCCTGGCCCGGGATGATCGGCATCATGATCCTCGCGTCGGCCACGTTCGCCGCCATCATCATGATGCTCAACGTGCTGCTCGGCAGCGTCGGGCAGTTCCTCGGCCTCGTGCTCATGCTGATCCAGCTCGTCACGGCAGGCGGCACGTTCCCCTGGCAGACGCTGCCGGGGCCGCTCGCCGCGCTGCACTTCGCCCTGCCGATGAGCTACGCGGTCGACGGAATCCGGCAGCTCATGTACGGGGGCAGCGGCGCTGCGGCCGGGCATGACGCGCTCGTGCTTCTCGCCTGGCTCCTCGGAGCCCTGCTCGTGACTTTCGTCGCGGCTCGCAGGATGACGAAGAGCCGCACCCTGAGAGACCTCCGCCCGAGCCTGATCGGCTAGCGGCGCGGGGGCGGGTCAGCGGCCGGCCAGGCGGGCGAGCTCCTCCTCGTAGCGCGCGCAGACGCCGTCCCAGGTGTAGTGCTCGCGGGCCCGGGCGAGAGCCGCGGCGGCGAGTCGATCCTGCGTCGCGGGGTCGTCGAGGACGGCGGTGACGGCCTCGGCGATCGCGTCGGCGCGCGGCTCGACGAACAGCCCGGTGTCGTCGAGCACTTCCCGGTTGTAGACGGTGTCGCGGGCGACGATCGGGATGCCGCAGAACATGGCCTGGACGAGGGCCGGGTTCGTCCCGCCGACGCTGTGCCCGTGGAAGTACGCGCCGGCGTGCTGCCAGAGCGCGAAGAGCCGGTCGTCGTCGCTGACATGGCCGAGCCAGTGCACCCGGTCGTTCGCGTCGGCGAGCTGCGCGACCCGTTCGTCGAGCTCGCCGCCGTAGCCGCTCGACCCGACGATGATCACGTCGTGGGTCTTCGCGATGACCGCTGCGGCCTCGATGAAGGGCTCGATCGTGTTCTCCGGCACGAAGCGCGCGACGACCAGGGCGTAGCCGCGATGCGTCGACTCCGGCGGCACCGGCAACGATCGGGGCTCGTCGCCGCCGTAGGGGATGAAGGTCCCGTCGACCCCGAAGACGCGCGACCAGTAGCGGGCGATCGCCTTCGCATCGCAGACGAGCCCGTCGCCCCACCACGCCGTGGTGCGGGCGCCCGCACGGAACACGGCCTTGGCGAGCGTGCCCCACTTGGCGCGCTCCCACTCGATGCCGTCGACGTTGACGAGGGTGGGCACGCCGCGGAGCTTCAGCAGCGGCAGCCAGAATCCGTGCGCGACGTTCATGACCAGGGCCACGTCGGGCTTGCGCAGGGCCGCGTCGAGCACCGCGGTGAACCCGTACGACAGCGTCGAGAGCGACTTCGTCTCGACGCCGCGCGTGATCCGAGTCGCCACGCGCGGGTCGCGGGTGGGGTCGTCCTCACGCTGCGCGCCGTCGCGTCCGTAGACGGTGACGTCCCAGCCGTGGTCGGCGAGGTACGGCGCGATGCGTCGGACGGCGGTCTCGAATCCGCCGTAGTAGCTGGGGTACCCCCGCGTGCCGATGAGGGCGACCGTTCGGTTCGATGTCGTTCGGGTCGGCATCCGCTCACTGTAGCGGGAGGGTCGAGCGCACGTCAGCCCCGCCTCCGCGGGGCACGCGCGTCAAGCGAGGGGCGTCACGCGGCCTCGATCGACGCGGCCGCGGTCGGGTCGGAGTCGTCGAGGAAGGTCGTGAGGCGCTCGACCTCGCCCGCCTCGCCGATCGCCGCGGCCCCGCGACGCAGCGCGTAGAGGGCCCGGAGCACACCGCGGTTCGGCTCGTGCGACCACGGCACCGGGCCCTGACCTCGCCAGCCGGCCTTCCGCAGGGCGTCGAGCCCGCGGTGATAGCCGACCCGTGCGTACGCGTAGGCCTCGAGGTCGCGACCTGCCGCGCTCGTCTCGTCCGACAGCAGCGCCCACGCGAGCGACGACTCGGGGTGCGCGGCGACCACCTCGGCCACGGGCGTGCCCGCGGCGAGCGCGGAGAGCACCTCGGGTTCTTCGGGAAGGAGGGTCTCGGGCACGCCGAGCAGATTGGTGGCAGGCATGAGACCACGGTAGCGGCCGGGAGGCGCCTCGGCTCCTGCGCCTCAGGTGAACGAGACGTGCTGCAGGATCCAGGCGTGCATGACCACCGCGGCGGCGGCACTCGCGTTGATGCTGCGGGTCGAGCCGAACTGCACGATCTCGACGATCGCGTCGCTGGCGGCGATCGCCTCGGCCGAGAGCCCCGGGCCCTCCTGACCGAAGAGCAGCACGCAGCGCTCGGGCAGGTCGAACGTCTCGATCGGCACGGAGCCGTCGACGTTGTCGACGGCGAGCACGGGCAGGTCGTGCTCGCGAGCCCAGGCGGTGAAGTCGGCGATGGTCTCGTGGTGGAGGACGTGCTGGTAGCGGTCGGTGACCATGGCGCCGCGCTTGTTCCATCTCCTGCGCCCGATGATGTGGACGGTGTCGGCGGCGAAGGCGTTGGCGCTGCGCACGATCGAGCCGATGTTGAGGTCGTGCTGCCAGTTCTCGATGGCGACGTGGAACGGGTGGCGGTGGGCGTCGATGTCGGCGACGATCGCCTCCATGGTCCAGTAGCGGTAGCGGTCGATGACATTGCGGGTGTCGCCCTCGGCCAGCAGCTCGCGGTCGTAGCGGTCGTCGGCGGGCCACTCGGCCTCGGGCGCGGGCCACGGGCCGACGCCGTGGGTGGTCCGCTCGACACTGGGTTCCGGTCGTGAGGCGACGGGCGTCGTGCGCTCGATCGTCGTCGTGTCGTCGATCGCCGCTGTGCCCTTGATCGGCGTCGTGCCCTCTAACGCCTCCGTGTCGTCGCTCACACCCCATTGTTGCAAGCGTGCAGGAGCCCGGCGACCTCAGGCCAGGATGCTCGCAGGGGCGAAGCCGAGCACGCGTCGGGCCAGGCTGATGTCGGCGCACGAATAGCTGGAGCGCGCTGCGGTCTCGCGCCAGGCGATCACGACCCTGCGTGACAGCGAGGCGACGAGTTCTCGATTCGAGACGGCGGTGCCCGAGCCGATGTTGATGACGTCGGGCAGGTCGCCCGGCGACTCCAGGACTCGCAGTACGGCGTCGGCGGTGTCGCGCGAGCTGACGTAGTCGCGCCGGAAGCCGTCGAGGCCAGCGAGCCCGACGGGCTCGGCCGCGCGCGAGTGCAGGAGGCGCTGGACGAGTGACCGCGAGAAGCCGTCGCCGTACACGTTGAAGATTCGCAGGGCCGTCGCACGGAGCGGCGAGTGCGAGCTGTTCCACGCGGAGACCACCGCCTCGGCGGCGACCTTGGTCTCGGCGTAGAGCGTACGGGGGTCGAGCGGGTGGTCCTCGCGCGCCGGCACGTCGTACGCGTCGCCGTAGACCGCCGAGCTCGACGGCACGACGACCCGCTCGACGCCGCAGCTCTGGCCCTCCTCGAGCACCCAGCCCAGGCTCGTCGCGTGCACGAGGCGAGCCAGCTCGGGGTCGGCGCCGCAGAGCTCGGGCTCGACGCCGGCGGCGATCACCACGGCGCGCGGCCTCACCAGCCTGATCGCCGCGCGCACCGAGGCCTCGTCGGCGAGGTCGACGGTCACGGCGGGTCGCGTCGAGGTCGCAGGATCCGGCCGACGGCCGCCCCGGACGACGTCCCACCGCCTGGTGGCGCCCAGCGCCGAAACGACACTCGCGCCTAGGGCCCCGGATGCGCCGACGACGAGCACACGATCGTGGGCGGCGGGCTCTCGGGACTCGGGCATGACCCCAGTCTACTGTCTGATATTTATATCCTCAACGGTGGAATCGGCTGCACCGGCCGGAGCGCTACGCTTCACGCATGGCTCCCCGCGACGAGGTCGAATGCTGGCTGACCGACATGGACGGCGTGCTCGTCCACGAGAACCAGGCCCTGCCGGGCGCCGCCGAACTGATCCAGCAGTGGCAGGACGAAGGCACGCCCTACCTGGTGCTGACCAACAACTCGATCTTCACGCCGCGTGACCTCAGTGCTCGACTCCGCGCCTCGGGGCTCGAGGTGCCGGAGGACCGCATCTGGACCTCCGCGCTCGCGACCGCCGACTTCTGCCGCTCGCAGATCCCCGGCGGCTCGGCCTTCGTCATCGGCGAGGCCGGCATGACGACGGCGCTCCACGAGGCCGGCTTCATCATGACCGAGACGGCGCCCGACTACGTCGTCGTCGGCGAGACCCGCAACTACTCGTTCGAGGCGATCACGAAGGCCGCGCGCCTCATCATGGGCGGCGCGCGCTTCATCGTGACGAACCCCGACGCGACCGGCCCGAGCGCCGAAGGGATCCTGCCCGCCACCGGCGCGATCGCCGCCATGATCACGAAGGTCACCGGCAAGGAGCCCTACGTGGTCGGCAAGCCGAACCCGATGATGTTCCGCTCGGCCATGAACCGCATCGGGGCGCACTCCGAGAACACCGCGATGATCGGCGACCGCATGGACACCGACATCATCGCCGGCATCGAGGCAGGCCTCCACACCGTCCTCGTGCTGACCGGGATCAGCGACCAGGCCGAGATCGAGCGCTACCCGTTCCGGCCGACCGAGATCGTGGCGGGGGTCCACGAGCTCGTGCGCGCGGAGCCGACCCTCAACGAGGGGCCGGACGCCGACGGGCGGCTGTAGCCGGGAGCGTCTCGGATCCTGCGCCCTGAGCGCCTGAGCCGGGCGGCGCCGGCCGGCCCTACGAACCCGCCTTCAGGCTGCCGTCGATGGCCTGGCCGGACGCACGGCTGACGAAGCAGTAGTACGAGCGGTTGCCGGCGTCCCACTGGGCCTGCGTCGCGGGGTAGCTCTCGGACACCTGGATGTCGGTGTACGCGGCGGCCTTGCTGAAGTCGATCACGGTGTTCGACTGGCACAGCGGCGCGATCTGCGCGGCGAGCGCGGCCGAGCCGGGGAAGGTCGTGGCCGTCACCGAGCCCTTGGCGATCATCTGCGCCGCGTGCGCCGTCGAGCAGTCGACGACGTCGTAGGTCTGCTGCCAGGCGTTCGAGAACGACGAGAGGCATTCGCCGCCGTTGAGCTCGTTCCACTGGTGCGTGCCCGGAGACGCCGGGCCGCTCGCCGCCGTGGAGGAGGGCGAGGGGGTGCTCGTCTTCGTCGGCGTCGGGGTGGGCTTCGGCGTGCTCGCGGCGGACGTCGTCGGAGGCGCGGCCGGCGTCGCGCCGTTGCTCGCCAGCGACCGGCCGAGCAGGAACAGGAGGAGCACGGCGAGCACGACGACGAACGCGGCGACGATGCCGATGAACAGCAGGAGCCGGCGCTCGCGCGGCCACGACGCGAACCCTCCGCCCGCGCCCGAGCCTCCGCCGGACGACCCGCCGCTCTCGCCGGGGGCGGGCTGCCAGGCCGGTGTCGCCGGGGTGGACCCCTGCGGCGAGTACGCGGGTGCGGCGGCGGCCCACGAGGCGGGGACGTTGGCGGCATCGATCGGGGTCACCGACCGCGAGCTCGGACCGCGATAGACGGCGGGCGGGGTGAAGCGATTCGCCGTCGGGTCGTCGGACGTCGACGGGTAGTACGCGGTGGTGGGCGCGTCGCCGGCGGCGGGTGGCGTCGTCGGCTCGGGGGCGACGGGCATGAGCTGGGTGGCGAAGGGGTCGTCGGTCGGCTCGGCGGCGGCGGCGGGCTCCGCTGCTTCCGCGGCGGGCGCGGGCTCGAGCCCGGACGCCGCGGCTTCGGCGAGCGCGGCGCGTTCGGCCGCGGCGCGCTGCTCCTCCTCGGTGAGTGCGGGCGGAATCGGGTCGCGCACCTCGTCGGCCCACGAGCTGTCCGGGCCGCCGGACTCGGTGGGGACGATCGGCCAGGCGGCGGTGGCCTCGGGGTCGGCATGCGGCGCCGCGGCGGTGTCGGCGGAGTCGTCGAGCTGGTCGCCGAACAGAGCCTGGAACGGGTCCGTGAGGGGGCTCGAGGCGTCGTCCCAGCCCGCGGGTGTCGCGGCCGGAGGGGTCGCAGGAGCCGGGGACGGCGCGGCGGGGCCGGACTCGGCCGGCCCGTCGAAGGCCGGGGCGGGCTCGGCCTCCGCCGAGACCGCAGGCGCAGCCGACTCGTCGGAGGCCGGGGCATCCCAGTCGTCGTCGTCCGCGAGCGACCAGACCGTGGTCGGCGTGGACTCGTCGGGCAGCGGAGGCTCGCCCGCGGGCGACGCGGCGGGGGCTGCCGGTGCATCGTCCTGCGGGATCAGCCCCAGAAGTTCGGTGAAGGTCGCCGGGCGGCGCTCGTCGGGCGCGGACGGCTCCGCGTCGGCGGGCTCGGGGTCGGCGGGCTGCGCTTCGGCAGGACCGGCGTCAACGGGCTCGGCGGCGGCGGACTCGACGTCGGCGGGCTGCGCTTCGGCGGCCGCGACGTCGTCCCCGAGCGACCATGCTGCCGTCGGGGCGGCGGACTCGGCGGTCGGCTCGGCCTCGGGCTCGGCGGGTGTCGCGGGCTCCTGCGCCCCGGGGTCGACGACGTCGTGGTGGAGGCCGGGGAGGCTGATCTCGGAGGTGCGCGGCTCGGGCAGCTCGCTCCAGTTGAAGCTGGCCGGCTCGGCGGACGGCACGGGAGCGGCCTCGGGCACCGAGATGAGCTCGGTGAACGACGTCGGGCCCGCGGTCTCGGGCGCGGGGTCGTCGACGCCGGGGCTCGCGAAAGCCTCGGCGGGGTCGACCGCCTCGGCGGGGTCGACGGACTCAGGCGGCGTGGCGACGTGGGGCACCGACGCGGTGGGCGTCGACCCGAACAGCGCCCCGAAGGCCGCCGTCGGAGTCTCGCCCGCGGCGTCGTGCGTGGGCAGCGCACCCGTGTCGAGCACCGGAGCGTCGTCACCCAGGTGCCACGGCTGCGGCGGCGGGCCGGCCTCGTCGGGCTGGCGGGGCGATCCGACCAGGTCCTCGCCGCCCTGAAGCGCCGAGAGATCGAGCGCCATCGGGTGCGGCGCGGTCGACGTCACCCGCTCGCTCGGGGCGGGCGGCACGGCGAAAGCCGGTGCCGAGGGTGCGGTCTCGACGGCGTCGGCCTCGGGCGCAGGAGCAGCGGAGGCCTCCTCGGCAGGGGCCTCCTCCGCCGGCTCCTCCCGCGGCAGCCCCGCCGGCGGCTCGACGGCGGCAGGCGTCACGGGCGCGGCGGCCGGAGTGCTCGGCGCGGCCGGCGTCGCGGGGGCGCCGGGAGCCGACGCCGGCGGCTCGACGTGCGCCGAGTGCCGCGGCGCCCGGGGCTCGCCGAAGTACGACGACGCCGACGGGAGGCGGCGCGACACGATCGGAATCGTCTGCCCGAACTCCGGCTCGACGTCGTCGTCCGAGAGCGGGGTCGTGGGCGCCGGCGACTCGGGCCCGGACGACGGCTGCGGCTCCCCGGGCGCACCGAGCGCCGACGAGGGCGTGTCGGTCGCGGACGCGTTCGGATCCTGCGCCCTGGCCTCGCTCTCGTCGCCCGGCGTCTCGTCGCCGAAGGGCCGCTCGTCGCTCACGGCTCGAGCCCGAGGTCTTCCAGGCCGATCGCGGCGAAGTAGGGGTAGCCGGCCTTCTCGATGACCTCGCGGGCGCCGGTGGCCCGGTCGACGACGACGGCGACGCCGACCACTTCGGCGCCGACCTTCTTCAGCGCCTCGATCGCCTTCAGCGGCGAGCCGCCCGTGGTCGAGGTGTCTTCGAGCACGATGACGCGCTTGCCCTCGAGCTCGGGGCCCTCGACCTGGCGCCCGCGGCCGTGGTCTTTGGGCTCTTTGCGGACGACGAAGGCGTCGTAGGTCTTGCCGAGGGCGACGCCCTGGTGCAGGACGGCCGCTGCGATCGGGTCGGCGCCCATCGTCAGGCCGCCGACGGCGAAGACATCGGGGACGTCTTCGATCAGGTCGACCATCACCTGGCCGATCAGCGGGGCGACGCGGTGGTCCAGGCTCACCTTGCGCAGGTCGACGTAGTACGTCGCCTTCTTGCCGCTGGTCAGCGTGAAGTCGCCGTGGAAGACGGCGAGCTCCGAGATGTAGTCGATGAGCTTCTGGCGTGCGTCGGTCACGCCGCCATGGTACCTGCCCCTGCAATATCGCACTCCTCACCGTGGCCTGATCGGCTGTGGCCGGGCGTGACGGCCGACACGGGCCCGAGCCTCGGGATCGGTCACCGGGGCGTCGGTGGCGGGCGATACCGTGTTCTCATGCGTGTCGCCACCTGGAACGTCAACTCCATCCGCGCCCGGGCGGGCCGTGTCGTCGACTGGCTCGTCCGAGAGGACGTCGACGTGCTCGGCATGCAGGAGATCAAGTGCAAGCCCGAGCAGTTCCCCTACGACCTCTTCACCGAGGCGGGCTACGACATCGAGCTGCACGGCCTCAGCCAGTGGAACGGCGTGGCGTTCGCCAGCCGACTGCCGATGAGCGACGTCGAGATCACCTTCCCGTCGCAGCCCGGCTTCGCCAAGGGCGTCGAGTCCGCCGACGCGCCGAAGGAGGCGCGGGCGATCGGCGTCACGGTCGACGGGGTGCGGCTGTGGAGCCTCTACGTTCCCAACGGCCGCGAGCTCGACGACCCGCACTACGCCTACAAGCTCGACTGGCTGGCGCGCCTCCGCGACGAGACCGAGGGCTGGCTGAAGGCGCAGCCCGACCTCCCGCTGGCGCTCATGGGCGACTGGAATGTCGCGCCGCTCGACACCGACGTGTGGGATCCCGCGGTGTTCGAGGGCCACACGCACACCAGCCCGCCCGAGCGCGCCGCCTTCGCCGCCTTCCAGGAGCCAGGGCTGCTGGCGGACGTCGTTCGCCCCCGCCTGCCCGACGGCTACACCTACTGGGACTACAAGCAACTCCGCTTCCCGCGCAACGAAGGAATGCGCATCGACTTCATCCTCGGGTCGAAGCCGTTCGCCGACCTCGTCACGAGTGCGCGCATCGACCGCAACGAGCGGAAGGGCGACGCCCCCAGCGACCACGTCCCGGTCGTCGTCGACCTCGCGGTCGACTCGGGCGACGACGACGACCGCCCGATGATCTTCTGACCGGGCTAGCCTCGGGTCATGCCTGAGCTGACACTCCCCGGCGCCCGCATCCACTACGAGGTGGAGGGCCGCGACGACGGCCCTGCGGTCGTCCTGATCCACGCCGGCGTCGCCAGCCTGCGCATGTGGGACGACCTCGTGCCGAGCCTCGCCGCGACCCATCGGATCCTGCGCTACGACACCCGCGGCTTCGGCCGCTCGATGGCCGACGACGGCGACTTCAGCGACCTCGACGACCTGCTGGCCGTGATGGACGCGGCGGGGTTCGAGAAGGCGACCCTCATCGGCGCGTCGAGGGGCGGCAGGATCGCGATCGACGCCGCGGTCGAAGCTCCTCGTAGGGTTACCGGCCTCGTCACGATCGGCTCCACGCCCAGCGGATTTCCCGACACCGAGCTGACCGAACGCGAGAACGAGCTCTTCGACGAGCTCGACGAGTTGCTCGCCGCCGGGCGTTTCGACGAGATGTACCGGCGCGAGGCTGAGCTCTGGGCGGTGGGCCCGACCCGCGACGTCGTCGAGGTCGACGACCACTTCCTGCAGCTGGCCTACGCGCTGAACGCCGAGAACGTGAAGCAGGCCACGGTCAAGGCCAGACCCCTCCAGATCGAGCCGCCCGCCTACGACCGCACGGTCGACATCGAGGTGCCCGCCCTCTTCGTGATCGGCGAGCACGACCTCGCGGGCGAGATCGCCGCGACCGAGTACCTCCTGTCGACGGTGCCCGACTCGACCGAGGCCCGGTTCCCCGACTCGGCTCACCTGCCGAGCGTCGAGCGGCCGGAGGAGTTCGCGCGAGCCCTCGGAGGGTGGCTGGCCGAGCACGGTCTGTGAGGGCGGGTACCTGATCCTGCGCCTCGAGCCTCGGGCCTGGACGGACCTCCCGGCCGCGTGCGGGAGAATGCCGGAGTGAGCATGCTGCACGACCCCGCCCTGAAGAGCTTCGCGTCCGACAACTACTCGGGGGTGCACCCCGAGGTGATGCAGGCGGTGGCCGACGCGAACGGCGGCCACGTCGGGTCGTACGGCGCCGACCCCTACACCGCGCGCTTCGCCGAGCTCGTCGTGCAGCACTTCGGCGAGGGCTCGACCGTCCACCCGGTGCTCACCGGAACGGGCGCGAACGTCGTGGCGCTGCAGGCCCTCGTGCCGCGGTGGGGCGCGGTGATCTGCGCGACGACCGCGCACGTCTACACCGACGAGGGCGGGGCTCCCGAGCGTCTCGGCGGCATCAAGCTGCTCACCGTGCCGACGCCCGACGGCAAGCTCACGCCCGAGCTCGTCGACCGGCAGGCCTACGGCTGGGGCGACCAGCAGAGGCCGCAGCCCCTCGCCGTCACGATCACGCAGACGACCGAGATGGGCACGGCCTACACGGTCGACGAGATCCGCGCGATCACGGCGCATGCGCACTCGCTCGGCATGCGAGTCCACCTCGACGGCGCCAGGATCGCCAACGCCGCCGCCACCCTCGGCACGGGCCTGCGCGAGTTCACTCGCGACGCCGGCGTCGACGTCGTCTCGTTCGGCGGCACCAAGAACGGGCTCATGCTCGGCGAGTCGGTCGTCAGCCTCACCGACGTCGAGCTGCCCGGCATCACCTACATCCGCAAGATGGACGCCCAGCTCGCCTCCAAGCTCCGCTTCGTCTCGGCGCAGTACGTCGCGCTGCTCGAAGGCGACCTCTGGCTGCGCTCCGCCACGCACTCGAACGCGATGGCGACCCGGCTGCGCGATGGCCTCGTCGGGCTGCCCGGCGTGACGGTGACGCAGGCGGTCGAGGCCAACGCGGTGTTCGCGATCCTGCCGAAGCACGCCATCGAGCCCGTCCGTGCGAAGCACCGTTTCTACGACTGGAACCGCGACACCGGCGAGGTCCGCCTCATGTGCTCGTTCGACACCACCGAGGCCGACGTCGACGCTCTGCTGGCCTCCGTCCGCGCCGAGATCGAGGCAGCCGCGTGACCGACCCCCGCTTCAGGCCGCAGGAGCACCGTGACACCACGACCGTCGAATCCCTGGGCCGCTACCCCGGCCGCCGCCGCCCTCGCAAGGGTGACCTCGTCCTCACGATCATCCTCTCGGTGGTGCTCTACGCCCTCACGGAGCAGTACGTCGTCTATGCGATCGACCGGGGGCACCAGCACGCCGCCTTCACGGGGGGCCTGACGCTCGCGACGATCCTCGCGGTGGTGGCGCCCCTGGTGCTGGCGGTGTTCTCGACCGTGTTCTCGATCCTCCTGATCCTGCGGCGGCGGCTGGCGTTCTGGCTGCCGGTCATGGCCATGATCCTCATCGTCGCGCTCTACTCGGTGACCGGCGCCATGCTCGACCAGGCGGTGCTGAACCACTCCGTCGGCTAGGCGCCCCGGAGCACCTCCACCCGACACCTGTTGCGGGCATAGTTCCGCCGCGTAGGGTGTTGCATGCATCGAAGCTCCTCAAGGGTGCGGGGCTCGCGAACGATTCCCCGCAAGCCAGCACTCACGAGAAGGCACGATGACCACGACCGACCTGAGCTCCACCACCCGCACATCCGACACCAGCGTGCCGCTGGTCCCGCTCCTCGACGAGCGCTGGAGCCCCCGCTCCTACGACCCCCGGGCCACCATCTCGGACGAGCAGCTCACCGCCCTCCTCGAGGCAGCGCGCTGGGCTCCGTCGGCCTCCAACCAGCAGCCCCGACGCTTCCTCGTCGGCCGGCGCGGCACCGCGACCTTCGAGACGATCCTCGCCAACCTGATGGGCTTCAACACCGTCTGGGCCGGCAACGCCGCCGCCCTGCTCGTCGCGGTCGCCGAGACCACGGACGCCGAGGGCAAGCCGCGCGCCTGGGCCCAGTACGACCTCGGCCTCGCCGTGTCCGCCCTGAGCGTGCAGGCGCACGCCGAGGGCCTCCACACCCACCAGATGGCCGGCATCGAGGTCGAGGGCCTGCGCGCCGCTTTCCACCTGGCGCCCAACCTGCTGCCCGTCACCGTCACCGCGATCGGCGTCGTCGACACGGCCGACAAGCTGCCCGAGAAGCTGGCCGAGCGCGAGGTACTGCCGCGCACCCGCCTCGCGCTGGACGAGCTGGTGCTCGCCCGCGACTGAGCCGCGACCTGTTTCTTCGACGCCGTCGCCCCTCGGGGCGGCGGCGTTCGTCGTTCACGCGCGCGCGGCGGCCAGGAACTCGCGGATCAGTTCGGGGTCCTTCACACCGCGCGCGATCTCGACGCCGCTCGACACGTCGACGCCGCCGGGTCGGAGCGCTTCGGCGAGCGCCGCCACGTTGCCCGGTCGCAGGCCACCGGCGAGGATCCAGCCGGACGGAGGCTCGACGCCGGTGAGCGCGTCGGCGTCGAAGGTCTCGCCGGCCCCGGGATCGGGTGCGTCGAGGAGGAGGCGAGCGTCGCCGTAGAGCTCTCGGTGCTCCTGCGCCTCGAGCCCGTAGGTCTCGGCGCTCGTGGCACGGATGACGCCGAACCCGGCCGACCGCACAGCGTCGAAGACGTCGGGTGCCTCGCCGCCGTGCAATTGGACCGTCTGCACACCGGCGGTTCGAGCCGATGCGATCACCTCGACAGCGGTCTGGCCACGGAAGACGCCGACGCTCTCGACCCCGTCGGGCACCAGCGCCGCGAGAGCCGACGCTGCCTCGGGCGAGACCGTTCGAGGGCTGCCCGGGGCGAGCACGAAGCCCACGGCATCGGCACCGCCGAGGACGGCCGCGGAGACCGCCTCTGCCGTCGAGAGGCCGCAGATCTTGACCCAGAGCGTCGTCGTCACGTCGATCAGTCTGCCATCGACAGGAGATTCCGTCTAGTACTTGATATGCCTCGTTTTTCACGCCAGCCTGTCTGACGCCGGATCCGTACCCCCGGCAGAAACGAGAATCGTGAATCGCCTCCGCAGCGCAGCAGCCGGCCTCACCACACTGGGCATCGCAGCCCTCCTCGCCGCCTCGACGAGCATCGCTCCAGCCTCGGCCAAACAAGAGGCCATGCTGGTCCCCCTGATCTTCGGCACGAAGGATCCCAGCCTCTACTTCGCCTTCGACGACGACCTCCAGGCCGTCGGCTATCTGTCGCTCGACGAGGCCCGACGGAAGGCCGGCTGGGTGCACGTCGACGCCCTCTCCGAGCCGACCAAGGTGGTCCTCGCCGACGGCTCATGCCTGACGAACATCGCCGACGGCACCGGCCAGCGCGCGGCCGCCCGCCCCTGTGCGTCCCCGACTCCGTCTCGACAGCTGTGGACCGTCAACGCCTCCATGCTGTCCACCGCAGACCCCGTGGTCGCGGGGCAGCCGGCCCTCACCTACGCGTACCCGACGTCGCTCGGCATCGCGATGCTCGCGGCCGGCGCCCAGTACACGATCTTCAAGGGCGCCGAGAACAGGATGCTCCCCCTCCGGGCGACCGTCTCGTCGGTCGACTCGGCGGCGCGTACCGCTGCGATCACCGGCCGCGCGCGCCCGAACTCGACCATCCTCATCGACGGCGACCCGACCCTAAGAGTCCCGGTGGCGAACGACGGAGTGTGGTCGTACTCGGCGACGGCGCTCCAGCCCGGGCGGACTCGCATCACCTTCGAGGAGTGGGTCGGCACGGACCGCACGGACTCCGTCACGGTCGCCGTCGACCTGGCGGTCGACTCGACGTTCCGTCTCACGTCGCCCGCCTCCGGTTCGACGTTCACCCCAGGCCACCTCGAGTTCACGGGCACGGGGACACCAGGAGCCGAGGTCTCGATCACCGCGACCAACTTCAGCACCGGCGTGGTCACCACCACCGTCGACGACACCGGTCACTGGAGCTTCCTCCGCGTCATGGGAGACGGCGCCTACGTGTTCGACATCACGCAGACCGCAGGAGGCGTGTCGACGACGATCACGGGCGTCACCCTCACACCCGCCTCCTGACAGGGCTGTTCTCGAACCGATCAATCTGATATTCTGGATGTATCATGTAACAATCGATGCCGAGAGCAGGGAGCCCGACCGCGCATGGATCACAACCTCATCCTCGTGCCAGCAGTCGCTCTGCTCGTGGGTCTCGGGGCACCGGCCCTCCTCCGGCCGCTGCTCCGGTCCCTCGGCACCTATGACACGCCGAATCACCGATCGTCGCATTCGACGACCGTCCTCCGAGGCGGCGGCATCGCCCCCGCGGGCGGTGTCGTCGCCGCGGTCGCCGCAGCCTGGGCCATCCTGTTCGGCCACACCCCGCACGGAGTGGCCATCGTCGCACTGACCGTCCTGTCGGCCGCTGTCCTCGGCGCCCTCGAAGACATCCGGGGTGTGAGCGTGCGCGTCCGCGCCGCCTGCCAGCTGGCGATCGGACTCGGCTGCTCCCTCAGCGTCGTCCTCGTCCACGGTGCACCGTGGTGGCTCGCGCCGCTGGGAGCGATCGCCGTCGCCGGCTACATCAACGTCGCCAACTTCATGGACGGCGTGAACGGCATCTCGTCACTGCACGGGCTGGCCACTGGCGGTGTCTTCGCACTCGTCGGCGCGGTCACGCAGACCTCGTGGCTCGTCGTGGCCGGGCTCGCTCTCGCAGCCGCCTATCTCGCGTTCCTGCCCTGGAACCTCTTCGGGCGCCGCATGTTCCTCGGCGACGTCGGAAGCTACGCGCTCGGCGCCGCGGTCGCGTCGCTGAGTCTGGTGGCGGTCGCCACCGGCGTCCCTCCGCTGGCCGCGCTCGCCCCGCTCGCCGTCTACCTGGCCGACACCGCATCGACATTCTTCCGCAGGCTCGCGCGAGGTGCCTCCTGGCACGAGGCGCACCGCGAACACGCCTACCAGGCTCACGTCGTGGCAGGCCGCAGCCACCTCTTCTCGGCCGCGCTCACCTTCGTCCTCACCGTCGGCTGCGGACTCCTCGGTCTCGCCTCCCTCGGCGCCACGCCGTTCGGCGTCGCAGCCTGCCTGGCAGGCGTCCTCGCGCTCGGTGTCGTGCACGTCGTCCTGCCGCGCGCGCTCTCCGCCTTCAGCGCCGACGCGGACACGTCTTCCGCGTCGAGTCCGGCGACGGCCGCCGCACGCGTGCCGACTGCGACGGGCGCACCGTGAACGTCGAGCGCACCGAATGGGCCGTCGTCGGCGCCACCGGCTTCGTCGGGCGCGCCGTCGCCGCGCGTCTCCGCGCGGCCGGTCACCAGGTCCGCGAGGTGCCGACGCCGCGCCTCCGAGCCGAGCCGACCCTCAGCGCCGCGGGCATCGCGAGGCGCGCCGAGGCCGAAGCCGGCTCGGCGTTGACCGCCGCCCTGGCCGGCGCTCGCGTGATCGTCATCGCTGGTGGCCTCGCAACCCCCGACGCCGCAGAGAGCGATGTGCTGACTGGCGCCAACGCGCTCGTGCCGGCCACGATCCTGCGTGCGGCCGCCGCCGCCGGCGTCTCTCGTGTCATCCACCTCAGCTCCGCCGCCGTTCTCGGTCACGCCCCTGAGCTGTCAGCCGACGAACCCACGTTCCCGTTCAGCCCGTATTCGCGCAGCAAGGCGCTCGGCGAGGCCGCTCTGCTCGAGACCCTCGACCGACTGGGCCACTCGGCACCGCGCCTCACGATCGTGCGTGCCACCTCGGTGCAGGGTCCGGGCCGCCCCACGACTCTCGCGCTGCAGCGCGTGGCTCGATCGCGCCTCGCCTCGGTGGCCTCGCCGGGCACTCAGCCGAGTGCCGTGAGCTCGATCGACGGGCTCGTGGACCTCATCCACTCCGCCGGAGTCCTTCCCGACCCCCCGACCATCGCACTGCAGCCCTGGGAGGGGGCGAGTGCGGCGTCGGTGCTCCACGCGGCGGGCGGCAGGCCCCCGATCGTGCTTCCCGCGATCCTGTGCCGCATCGTCGTCGCCCTCGGCGAGGGCGTCGGCCGGCTCGGAAGCGCCCGCGCGCGAGGTCTCACACGACGCCTCGAGATGATGTGGTTCGGGCAGCGACAGCCCGCGACCTGGCCGGACTACGACGAATCCCCCTGCCCCGACCGCCTGCACGAGCTCCTGGCGGCACCATCCGAGCGAGAGTCCGCGACGCGATGAACCGCCGCCTCACTCCGGTGTTCCTCATGGCGGCGAGCGCCTCCCGGTACGCCGCGCAACTCGGCGTGCTCGTGATCGTCGTTCGCGTCTTCGGCAGCGGGGCCGCAGGCGAGTACGCGCTGGCGCTCGCGGTCACGGCTCCGGGGTTCATCGTCCTCGACCTGGGGCTCCGGGATGTCCGGCTCACCCTGCACCGCCCTATCCCGGCCTCGCGCTACCTGGCGCTGAGGGCAGCCGCGAGCGGCACCGTTCTGCTCGTGACGGTCGTCATCGCCGTCGCGGTGGCGCCCGCGACGGCAGGGATCGTCGCAGCGGTGAGTCTGCAGAAAGTGGTCGACGCCTTCACCGATCTCCGGTCGGGATTCCTCCAGGCCGACCGTCGCGCGGGCCTCATCCCCGCCCTCACGGCCGGAACGGCCGCCTGCCAGCTCGCGGCCGTCGGCGTCTCGACTCTCGTGCACGCGACGCTGGTCCAGACTCTGCTCGCATCGGCGACGATGTCCGCGGTGGTCCTCGTCGCCCTCGGCCTGGTCCTGAGGTCCCCGGGCACCCGCGACAACGCCCGACCCGCATCCAGTCGACTCGCCGACTGGCGAACACTGCTCCGGGCCGGCCTCCCGACCGGACTCGCCTCCGGGCTCGTGACGCTCCTCACGGCGATCCCTCAGTACGTGTTGGCGGCTCACGCGTCGCCGACCGACCTCAGCGTGCTGTCCGTGCACCTCTACCTCATCGTCGCCCTCCAGGTCGTCGCCAGCGCGCTGGCTCAGTCCTGGCTTCCGCGTGCACGCGGTCTCGCGCTCGAGGGCCGGCTCACGGTCCGCGACGCCGCCCACGCGGGCCTGACGTGGGCGAGGATCACGACGCCCCTCGCTCTCGGGGCGGTCGTGGCGGGCGCGCTCCTGCTGCCGCTCGTCTTCACTCCCGACTACGCGCTCTCGCTCGCCGACGCCGCAGCGATCCTCCTCGCCGCGATCGCGCTGCCGCTGAACCTCGCGGGTGCCAATGCCCTCAGCTCGCTCAACCGGTACTCGTCCTCGCTGCTGGTCAGCGCCCTGACCACGTTGGCGGCACTCGCGCTCGCCCTGGCCATCGTCCCGTGGGCCGGACACACCGGGGCGCTCTGGGCCTACGTCCTCACCATCCCTGTGCGGGCGAGCCTCAGCGCACTGATCCTGGTCCGGGTGAATGCCGCACGCGTCTCGAGGGCGGCAGCGTGATCATCGCCCTCGGTCTCTCCTCCGCGTTCGCCAGCGTCCTTCCGCTGTGGAGCCGCGCGCGGTCGCTGCTGCGCTCCTCGGTGGTCGCCCTGATCCCGCTGACCGTCCTCGGCTGGTTCACCGTCGTCTACGCGCTCCAGGCCAATCCGGGAACACCCGACAAGTGGATCTACGTGCGAGAGCTGCGCGCCATTGGCGCCGGGACCCTCTCGCAGGCGTTCTCGGCGCGACTGACGACGTCCGGCGAGCCCGCGTACGTCATCTTCTTCTGGGTCCTGAGCCGACTCGGCATCGAATCGACGGGTCTCTTCGGCGTCGTAGGGCTGGTGAGCGTCGTCGCGGTCGTGCTCGGGGCGCGCCTCCTTCTGCCGACGTGGCGCCTTCCGCTGGTGCTCTTCGTCTCCGTGAGCCTGGGGTTCATGCCCTCGTTCGCCAGCGTGGTGGTGCGGCAGGGCATGGCGATGTCGTTCATGTTCATCGCCATCTGCCTGATCCTGCGCGGCCATCGATGGGCTTGGGCGCCGTTCCTCGCGGTGGCGACCCTGTTCCATCACTCCGTGCTGCCGCTGACGATCCTGCTCGCGCTCCTCGCGCTCATCCGACTTCCCCTCCGGGTGGCCCTCGTCGTCTGGGGCTTGGCCGCGGCGCTCTTCCTCACGGGTCTACAGACGCGGGTGCTGGGGCCGATCGCCACCGCGATGCCCGAGATCGCCGAGTACACCGACCCGTCGGTCGTCGCCCACTACACGGGAGGCGTCAATCGGCTCGACTTCCTCCTCTTGAGCGCGATCCTTCTCGCCACAGGACTCTTCTTCCGGCGACTGTCGACGACCCCCGCGTGGTACACCCGCTTGGTCACCCTGTTCGCGTGCCTCAACGTCTACTTCCTGCTCTTCGGCTTCATCGCCTATTCCGACCGGCTCGGCGCCTACTCCTGGCTGCTGGCACCGCTGCTCCTGGCTGCGCCTCTTGCGCGCAGCCAGAGCGCGCGATCGCGGGTCGCCACCGTCGGCGTCGTGGCGTTCGTCGTCGTCGCAGGATTCCGATTCGGCCATTACACCGACATGCTGGCGCTCGCGGCCGCGCACTAGTCATTCGCATTTATATCTGATATTCTATGGGCCAATGCCCGGTCACCCGAGCGGGCCCTCTCGACCGCAGGGACACCCCATGGACATCGCACGATTGCTCCGGCTCCTCCGAGGCGGCTGGGTCGTCCTCGCGCTCGGCGTAGCCGCGGGACTCGGTGCCGGCTACGGCATGACGTCGCTCGCAGCCCCTCAGTACACGGCCACAGCCGAGCTCTACGTCACAGTCGGCGGCGGCAATACAGCGATCGACCTCCTCCAGGGCGGCAGCGCAGCCGAGCAGAAGGTGCAGTCGTACGTGAGCGTCGCGACGAGCACGCGAGTTCTCCAGCCGGTCATCGACGAGCTCCACCTGAAGACCACTCCCGCCGATCTCGCGTCGCGTGTCACCGCCTCGACCCCGGTTCAGACGGTCCTCATCGACATCCGCGTGGAGGATCTCGATCCGGTCCTGAGCGCTCAGATCGCGAACGCCATCTCGAAGCAGCTCGCAGCCGTCGTGACTCAGCAGCTCGAGCCGTCGAGCGGAGCGGCGTCGACGCCCGTCGGCCTGAGCGTCGTCACGCCGGCCACGACGCCCACGGCGCCGACGTCGCCCCGCCCGCTTCTGAACATCGGCGCGGGCGGCATGGTCGGGCTCATGCTCGGGGTGGGCGTCCTCGCTCTGCGCTCGGCGATCGACACAAAGCTGCGCGATCGAGATGACGTCGCCTCCGCCGCGAAGTCCCCGATTCTCGGCGAGATGGCATTCGACAGGTCCGCCGTCACGAAACCCCTCGTCATCCAGACGGATCCGAGGTCGCCGCGCGCCGAGGCTTTCCGACGCCTCCGCACGAACCTCCAGTTCCTCGACATCGGCAGCGAATCGCGCAGCTTCGTCGTCACGTCCGCCCTTCCGCGAGAGGGCAAGAGCACGACGGCGACCAACCTCGCGATCACGCTCGCGGAATCGGGCGCCCGCGTCGCGCTCGTCGACGCCGACCTCCGCCGGCCGCGGGTTGCGACGCTCATGGGCATCGAGGGCGGCGCGGGCCTCACCGACGTCCTCGCCGGTCGCGCCGAGCTCGTCGACGTCCTCCAGCCCTGGGGCCTCGGGAGCCTGTCCGTTCTTCCCGCCGGGCAGATCCCGCCGAATCCCACCGAGCTGCTCGGCTCGCCGAGCATGGCGCTCGTCCTGCGCGAGCTGAGCGAGTCGTTCGAATTCGTGATCCTGGACGCCCCGCCTCTCCTGCCCGTCACCGACGCGGCCATCCTGGCGAATGCAACCAACGGCGCCCTCCTCGTCACCGCCATGAACCGCACCACGCACAGGCAGCTGTCCTCGGCCGTGGCGACGCTCGACGCCGCCGGGGCGCCTCGACTCGGCCTGATCCTCACCATGACCAAGGCGAAGAAGCTCGACGCCTACGCGTACGCCTACAGCCCTGAGACGCTTGAGATGTCGGCTGTCGCCGCGCCGGCCGAGAAGCGAGTGCCCCGCCGCGCGAAGGCCGACGGCCGATGACCACGGGCAGGCCGGCCGGCGTCCTTTTCGTCTGCACCGGCAACCTGTGCCGATCTCCCCTTGCCGAAGCCTCGAGTCGAGCCCGAGGCGACACCCGAGGCGTCCTGACCTTCGCCAGCGCGGGCACACGGGCCGACGACGGCCACCCCGCCGCAGCGCAGTCGGAGGCAGCGGCGCGGCGAATCGGCCTCTCGCTCGCCGGCCACGCCACACGCCGTCTGACGAACAGGTCGGCCGCAGCGGCCGACCTGGTCCTCACGATGTCGTTCGACCAGCGGCGCCAGGTCGTTCAGCTGGCACCGGCCGCGACCCGACGCACCTTCACTCTCCCGGAGTTCGCCCGCCTCATCCGGTTCTCGACATCCGCGGGCGTGCCCGTGGCCGACTCGGTGCAGGCCCTCGTCTCCGTGACGAGCTCTCTCCGCGGGCTGGTGCCGGCGCTGCCCGATCCGGAGAGCGACGAGGTGCCCGATCCCTTCGGTCGCAGCGATGCCGCCTTCGACCAGGCCATCGACAGGATCGAGAGCGCCCTCGCCGTCACGATCCCGGCCCTGGTGTCCGCTGCCCGAGCCCGTCCGCGAATCCCCCTCAGCGAAAGCCGAGCCTCATGACCCGTCCCGAAGTCTCCGTGATCATCCCGACCGTTCGAGCCGACAGTCATTTCGTCGACGCACTCGACTCCGTCCTCTCACAGAACGACATCGACCTCGAGGTGGTCGTGGTGCTCGACGGCGTCGACGTCCGCGACACCCCCCTGCCGGACGATCCACGAATCCTCGTCGTCGAACTGCCCGAGCGCCGAGGCACGGCCACCGCGCTCAACGCGGGCATCGAAGCCGCTTCGGCGGAATTCATCGCGCGGCTCGATGCCGACGACCTCGCCCGCGCGGGGCGCCTCCATGTCCAGGCCGACCGGCTGGCGTCCTCCCCGGCGACGGTCTGCGTGGCCTCCGCGGTCGACATCATCGACGGCCAGGGCAGACATCTCGGCGTCCTGGCAGCCCACCGGGGCGATGTCTCGTCGGCGCTCCTGCGGCGCAACGTCCTCACCCACTCGTCGACCATGTACCGTCGGTCGGCCGTTCGCGCCGTGGGCGGCTACGACCCGTCGTGTGTGCGAATGCAGGACTACGACCTCTGGCTCCGCCTGGCCCGTGAGGGGCGCGTCGAAGTCCTTACCCAACCGCTCACGGCCTACCGCGTCCACCCGGGCCAGCACAGCCGCCGAACGCCGCCGTGGGGCAGTTCGACCCGAACGATCCTGCGGTCGCGCCGCCGTCTGGCTGCGCACCTGGGTCGATCGGGGCTTGCACAGCGCCTCGACGACGCCCTGTGGTTGTCGGCACAGCTCGTCCGTCACCTCGGGCTCCGCAGGCCGCACTACCTCCGCGGCACGAAGTCACGTTGACCCCTTCCGATCCGACATCGCCCGGCATACACTAGACATATTCCACATTTCATACTTTCAGCAGGAGCCCCCGTGACGACCCTCGATGCAGCCTCCAACCGGTCCGGCCACCTTCCCGGCGCGCCCCTCGCGCCGTCGATCCACCTCTCGGCCGACGACATCGACTTCCACGAGATCACGGGTCGATCGATCGGCGGGACGGACGTCGAGTCGGCGGCGACGTTCCTGACCGGTCGCCGGGTGCTGGTCACGGGCGCCGGCGGTTCCATCGGAAGTGAGCTCTGTCGGCAGATCGCGCGTTTCCGCCCGAGTGAGCTGATCATGCTCGATCGCGACGAGACGGGCCTGCAGCAGACACAGGTGTCGCTCTCCGGCCACGGGCTGCTCGATTCCCCCCACCTCCTCCTCGCCGACATCCGCGACGGCGACGCGCTCACCGACACGTTCGTCGACAGAAAACCCGACGTCGTGTTTCACGCCGCCGCGCTCAAGCATCTTCCGCTCCTCGAGCGCTATCCCGACGAGGCGTGGAAGACCAACGTGCTCGGCACACTCAATGTCCTCCGTGCGTCGCGCGCCGCCGGCGCCGAGAGATTCGTCAACATCTCCACCGACAAGGCGGCCAACCCGACCAGCACGCTCGGCTCGAGCAAGCATCTCGCCGAGCGCCTGACCGCGGCCTTCGCCGGCGACCAGGGCGAGCGATACGCCTCCGTCCGCTTCGGCAACGTCTTCGCCAGCCGGGGCAGCCTTGTCCCGCTGCTCGTCGACCTCATCAATGCGGGCAAGCCCGTGACCGTGACGCACCCCGACGCCACGCGCTACTTCATGTCCATCCCCGAGGCGAGCCAGCTCGTCATCCACGCCGGCGCCATCGCCGAACCGGGCGAGATCCTCGTCCTCGACATGGGGCAGCCCGTTCGCATCCTCGACGTCGTCAATCGCGTCATCGAGCAGACGGGTCGGCCGACGGAGATCATCTTCACCGGGCTGCGTCCCGGCGAGAAGATCCACGAGGAGCTCATCGGCGCCGGCGAGATCGTGCACCGCTCGAAGCATCCCAAGATCTCGCACACTCGTGTCGAACCGCTCGCCCCCGAAGACCTCGACCGCCGCCTGCTCCTCGGCTACGTCCCGCGCGGCTCGAGCGCCGGCTGTGTGCGCGGTGACGCGCAGCCACTGTCAGCATGAGCGGCCGCGCGCGGCAAGCTCGACGGGGAGTCCTAGTCGTCAAGACCATCGACCTCAGCATCGACATGATGCTGCGCGGGCAGCTCAGGTATCTCCACGAGCACGGCATCTCGCCCCTGGCGATCGCCGCGGCCGACACGGGCAGGCTGCAGTCGGTGGCCGCGCGCGAGGGCATCCGATCCTTCGCGCTGCCCTTCCGCCGCAAGCCCTCCCCGCTGAGCGACCTGATCGGCTTCGTCCGTCTCCTCGCGCTCCTGGCAGCGCTGCGCCCCGCCGTCGTCGTCTACGGCACACCGAAGGCCTCCCTCCTGACCGCCCTGGCGGGGGTCATGACGAAGACGCCCGTTCGGATCCACCTCCTGCGCGGCATGCGTCTCGACACAGCGACGGGTCTTCTCCGACGCGTCCTGCTCGTCACAGAGGCGCTGACACTTCGACTCTCGACGCGCACTATCGCGGTCGGGCACTCGCTCGTGCGTCGCTGCCGCGAGCTGGGCCTCGACACGACGCACATGACCGTGGTGGGGTCGGGGTCGGTCGGGGGAGTCGACCTCGCGAGGTTCGGGCCTGCCGATCCTGCGACACGACGCGCGTGCCGCGAGCACCACAAGCTCGGGCCCGAGACCGTCGTGGTGGGCTTCGTCGGGCGACTCACGGCCGACAAGGGCGTCGATGCCCTCCTCGGCGCGGTGAAGCGGCTTCGCGACGGTGGCCGCGACGTCGTCGTGGCCCTCGTCGGGCCCGACGACGGAGTGGCCGGGCTCACTCCCGCCACGCGTGCCGACCTGGGTGAGGGATGGGTTCTCCGACTGGGCGAACTCGACGATCCGTCGGAGGCCTTCACGCTATTCGACATCTTCTGCCTGCCGTCACGCCGCGAGGGTCTCCCGACCGTCGTGCTCGAAGCCTGGGCGGCGGAGGTCCCCGTCGTCACGAGCGACGTCGCGGCGTTCGACGCCCTCATCGACGACGGCGTCACGGGTGTCCGAGCGCGGGTCGACGACGAGGCGGATCTCGCGCGAGCGCTCGAGGCGGCTCGCCGCGATCGCGACGCCCTAGTCAGCGCGGCCCGCGATCACGTCCGTCGCGAGTTCGATCACCGCGTGGTGTGGGAGAACCACCGGCGCGAGTATGCCGCAGCCCTCCGCGAGGCCACGGGTGCGCCGGTGGCGTGACGTTCAAGCACACCCGTCGGCGTCCCGCCTCGACGACGACCGCCGGCCGGCTCGCTACGACTCGAGCTCGTCGACGTCGAGGGGTTCATCGCTCAGGTCGGACTTCGTCACGACGAGGGCCTCGCCGCCGGGCGCCACGTCGACGAGCACGGTATCACCGTCCGTGATCGAGCCGTCGAGCAGAGCCCGCGCCAGGTTGTCGTCGATCTGACGCTGCATCAGACGACGCAGGGGTCGCGCGCCGTAGATCGGGTCGTAGCCCCGTTCTCCGAGCCACGCTCGGGCGTCGGGCGTGACGGCGAGCTCGAGGCGGCGGTCGGCGAGGCGCCGCGCGAGCCGGTCGACGTAGAGCGACACGATCTGACCGAGGTCGTCCTGCGACAGCGAGTCGAACATCACGATGTCGTCGAGTCGGTTGATGAACTCAGGCTTGAACGCCTGCCGCACCATCGCGTCGACGGCTTCTTCCTTCTGCGCTCGCGTGAGGGTCTGGTCGGTCAGGAACTGGCTTCCGAGATTCGACGTGAGGATCAGGATCGTGTTGCGGAAGTCGACCGTGCGACCCTGGCCGTCCGTCAGTCGCCCGTCGTCGAGCACCTGGAGCAGGATGTCGAAGACCTCCGGGTGAGCCTTCTCGACCTCGTCCATCAGCACGACGCTGTACGGCCGCCGCCGCACCGCCTCGGTGAGCTGCCCGCCGGCCTCGTAGCCGACGTAGCCGGGAGGGGCGCCGACGAGTCGGGCGACGGAGTGCTTCTCGCCGTACTCCGACATGTCGATGCGGATCATCGCCTTCTCGTCGTCGAAGAGGAACGCCGCCAGCGCCTTCGCCAGCTCGGTCTTGCCGACGCCGGTGGGGCCCAGGAAGAGGAACGAGCCGGTGGGGCGGTCAGGATCGGAAATGCCTGCGCGGGTGCGCCGAACGGCCTCGCTGACGGCCGTGACCGCCTCGCGCTGGCCGATGATGCGCTGGCCGAGCTCGGTCTCGAGATGGAGCAGCTTCTCGGTCTCGCCGGCCATGAGCCGACCGACCGGGATCCCCGTCCACGACGCGACGACCTCGGCGATGTCGCTGTCGGTGACCTGGTCGTTGACGAGACGGTCGCCCGACTCCTCGATGCGCTCCGCCTCGGCCAGGCTCTTCTCGATCTCGGGGATCGTCTCGTAGTTGATCTTCGAGGCGTCCTGGTAGCGCCCCTCGCGCATGGCGCGGTCGAGGTCGATGCGCGCGTCGTTGAGCTTGCCCTTGAGCTCGCCGACGCCCTGCAGCGCCGATTTCTCGGCCTGCCAGCGGCGGTTGAGATCGGCGTACTCCTGCTGGCGGAGGGTCATCTCCTCGCGCAGCGCAGCCAGGCGGGCCTCGGACGCGGGATCCTTCTCCTTCTTCAGTGCGAGTTCCTCGACCTGCATTCGCGCGAGCGACCGATAGAGCTCGTCGAGTTCGACGGGCGAGGAGTCGATTTCCATCTTGAGGCGAGAACCGGCCTCGTCGATGAGGTCGATCGCCTTGTCGGGAAGCTGTCGGGCCGTGATGTAGCGGTTGCTGAGAGCGGCTGCGGCGACGAGGGCGCTGTCGGCGATGGTGATGCCGTGGTGGGCCTCGTAGCGCTCCTTCAGGCCGCGGAGGATCGCGATGGTGTCCTCGACGCTGGGCTCGCCGACGTAGACCTGCTGGAATCGGCGCTCGAGCGCGGCGTCCTTCTCGATGAACTGGCGGTACTCGTCGAGAGTCGTCGCCCCGATGAGGCGGAGCTCGCCCCGGGCGAGCATGGGCTTGAGCATGTTGGCTGCTGCGACCGAGCCTTCACCGCCTCCTGCGCCCATGAGGGTGTGGAGTTCGTCGATGAACGTGATGACCTGACCGTCGGAGTCGGTGATCTCCTTCAGAACGGCCTTGAGACGCTCTTCGAACTGACCGCGATACATGGCGCCGGCGACGAGGGCCGAGATGTCGAGCGATATGAGGCGCTTGCCCTTGAGCGAGTCGGCGACATCGCCGGCGACGATGCGCTGGGCCAGCCCTTCGACCACGGCGGTCTTGCCGACGCCGGGCTCGCCGATGAGCACGGGGTTGTTCTTCGTGCGACGGGTGAGCACCTGGCTGACGCGCCGGATCTCGGAGTCCCGCCCGATCACCGGATCGAGCTTGCCGCTGGAGGCGATCGCCGTGAGGTCGATGCCGTACTGCTCGAGGGCGCTCTTCTGCTTCTCGTCGGAGGCGGGTGCGCCCTGCATGTTCGCCATGGTGGCCCTTTCGCGAAACTTGAGTTGATCTGACTCAAGTTTAGCGTCTGATTTCGGCGGACACTAGACCGAACTGTCGGTATGGTCAGAATGTTACGTATTAATGAAGAAGGAGAGATCGATGAGATCGATTCGACCATGGGCGAAGATCGCGGCGGCCGCCGGAATCGCGGCGTTGATCCTGGGCGGGGCCAGCGCCGCCCACGCGGCCGACGGAGGCCGCATGCAGGGGCCGTTCAACCTGCTGTACACATATACTGCGACCGGAAGCACCGCGTTGTCGTTCAAGAGCGCAGGATCGGGCAAACCACTGGCCAACGTCAGCGTGACGCCCGGCGCGACGACACCGGCTATTCCGGGCGAACAGTTCACGTTTCCCGCCGTGGGGACAACGGGTCCGATCAGCCCCGCCAGCGATCCGAGCCTCTGCTTCACCGCCGCGGGCGGCAGCCCGATCGTGAACAATACATCGCTCCAACCGTGCGGTTCGTTCGACGCCGCGACCGCGACCCAGACGTTCGTCGTCAATTCGCAGGGCTACATCAATCTCGTCGGTGCGGGAGGTTGGGTCATCGCCTACGACTCGTCTGCGATCGTCGGGCAGACGCTCGGGATCATCAACTCGAGCGCCTCACAGCTCGACCTCGCAAAGATGACGCCCGTCGTCGACGAGGATGCACCGACGGCGACCGTCTCGTTCGGTGCAGCGGTCACAGACCTCGCGACGATCAGCGGCACCGGCGCCGAAGGCGCGACGATCACCGTGTCGGTGAACGGCACCCCGATCGGATCACCCGTGGTCGTCTCGGGCGGATCCTGGTCGCTGCCGATCCCCGCGAGCATCGGCGCCGGGTCGCACACGTTCACCGTGACGCAGACGCTGAACGGCGCAGCCGCCGGCTCGACGACGGCGACGGCCGACTTCGGTGCCGCGGTCGACGCGACCGGCCCGACGGCCGAGTTCAGCGGCCCCTCCACCGCCGTGACGGGCACGGGAGCACCCGGCGCCACCGTGATCCTGAAGGAAGGCGGCGCGACGATCGGCACGGCCACGGTGGCCGCTAACGGCACCTGGTCGATCGAGGCCACCGGGCTGCAGGATGGCGCACACACCTTCACGGCCACCCAGACAGCGCGCGGCAACGTCGTCACCACCGACACCCTCACGGTGACCCGCAACGCCACTCGGGTGAACGTCACGCAGACGAACCTCTTCGACGGTTCGACGTTCCGGCCGGGCACCAACACGTTCACGGGCACCGGAACACCCGGGGCCACGATCACGCTCGCCGTCACGAACTTCGCGTCGGGCTCTGTGACGACCACGGTCAAGGCCGATGGCACGTGGTCCGTCGACCGCAACCTGGGCAGCGGCACGTACGTGTTCACGATCACGCAGGATGCCAAGGGGTCGAGCGACTCGATCTCGGACATCACGCTCCGCCCCGAGGGCTCCGGGGTGAAGCGGCCCTTCACGACGGTCACGCGAGACGGCGACACATATCGCATGGGCACCGTCACGTTCACCGGCACGGGCGACGGCACCAACACGGCGACAGTCACCCTGAAGGTGGTGAGCCCGTCAGGTCTCGCGTCCGTGACGGTTCCGGTCGATCCGGATGGGACGTGGACCCTCCGGCGAAGCATGGGGTCCGGCCCCTACACGGTCACATTCACGCAGACGGAGGGCGATGGATCGACCGAGGTGCTCGGCCCGTACACGCTGACTCCGTCGAGCTGAGAAGCGAGCACGGTGCGGCTAGCGCACACGTCGAGGGGCGTGGCAATTTTGCCGCGCCCCTTTGCTCGACTGGAATACTTCACTAGCATCTTCAACTCCAGTACAGACGACTTCGTCTACCGGAAGGAATGAGGAAGAGATGAGAATTCCACGCTGGATCGGAATCGGGCTCGCCATGCCCCTGGTCGTGGCCTGCAGCGCCCTTCATGCCCCCGCTGCAGAGGCTGCGACGGCCGATCACTCGCGGGCGCAGACGACGATCACGACGCTTCTGACGCAACAGATGAGCGACGGTGTCCGATCGACAACCGTCGCCGGCGACGGCTCCGTGCTCGGCAAGAGATACTCGAGCTGGGGCACGGCCGCCTCGAACGGCGCGATCTTCACAGCGCCGGCCCCAGGCGACACGGGCACCATTGCGACGGGAGGCCGCTGCCTCACGATTCGAACGGGGAGCGACTATTACTACCTCCAGGATTGCACCGGTGCGGCGTCGCAGTCGTTCATGGCCGTCGCCTGGGGGACGGGAGTGAAATACGTCGATTCTCGAGGCATGGAGGTCCAGTACTGGGGGCCGCCGAGTGGAACTGCGATCGCGCTCGGCGGCGCGGCGGCGGGCATCGTGTTCTCCACGTTCTCGGTCGACGGGTCGCGTGTCGACCCCGCGACGCGGACGGCCTCGATCACCGGCCACGGCGTCCCCGGCCAGGTGCTGGTGCTCGACGACGACGTGCAGGTGACCGTGGCGGCCGACAGCACGTGGACGGCGACAGTGCGAGGTCTGAACCTCGGTGTCAACCGCGTGCGCGTCGAGGCGTGGACCGGCGGCAACCTCCTCGGCACGCAGTACGCGAACGCCGACATCGACGTCACACCCCTCACCGCCGCCGCCACGTTCGGCACCCGGGTCACGGATCGTGCCACCGTCAGCGGTAGCGCCGAGACCGGCGCCACGGTCGTGGTGCGCGACGCCGGCGGTCACGAGCTGGGCCGGACGACGGCGAACGGCACCACGGGGCGATACAGCATCGCGATCGCGGCGCCGAACGCTCCCGGCACGGTCAGCGTGAGCGTGGCGCAGATCGTCGGCGGTGATGAGACTGCGCCGATCCTGCTCGGAATCGACTACGGCGACGAGCTCGACGTGACGAGTCCGATCAACGACCTGATCGTGTCCGGTGGCACCGTGGGCTTCACCGGGACGGGCGCGCACGACGCGCAGATCACGGTGCAGGAGCAGGGCAGGCCCGGCTTCCTGGGCGCCACGACGGTGCTTGCGAACGGCCGCTGGTCGATCGCCCCGTTCGCAGCCGACCGCAACGAGCACACCTACGTCGTCACGCAGACGGCCCCGGGCGCCAACGTCACGACGCAGACCATCCGCATCAACCCCGGAGCCGTGGCGCGCGCGGACGTCCGGCAGACGAACCTGTTCGACGGAAGCACGTTCAGAGTGGGCACCAACACGTTCACGGGCACGGGCACTCCCGGCGGCACCATCACGCTCGCCGTCACGAACTTCGCCTCCGGATCAGTGTCGACGACGGTCAAGACGGACGGCACCTGGTCCGTCGCGCGCAATCTCGGCAACGGCACGTACGTGATGTCGATCACGCAGTCGGCGCAGGGCTCGACCGATTCGATCACCGGCATCACCCTCACCCCCGCAGGGGCAGGTGTGAAGAAGGAGTTCACGACGACGACGCGTGACGGCGATCGCTATCGCGAGGGAATCGTCACGTTCACCGGCACGGGCGACGGGATCACCAACGGTCAGCAGCAGGCCACGGTCACCCTTCGGGTCGTGGTGCCGAACGGATTCGCCTCGGTGACGACACGGGTCGCGAGCGACGGCACGTGGAGCCTCACGCGCAACATGGGCTCGGGCCCCTACACGATCCAGTTCGTCCAGGTGGATTCGTCCGGTGCGACGACCACGATCGGCCCGTTCACGGTCAGGGCTCAGTGAGCCGGTGAACCGGCAGGGCGGTGGCCGCACCTGAGCGCGGCCGCCGCCCTCCCGGGCAGAATGGAGGGATGATCAGCGTCGCTCTCGCCCGTGACCTCCGCGAAGCCGGCCTCAGGTGGCATCCCGTGCCCGGCGACCGCTTCACCATCGACGGCGACGAGTTCGGCGACGAGGTCTTCACGATCAGCGAGATGACGATCGAGGCTCACGACTACTCGGGCACCACGGTGCTCGGATTCAACGGGACGACGGAGTGGGCACTCGACTCGGTCGAGGCCGACGACTCGCTCTGGCTGCCGCGCGAGGACCAGATGCGCACGCTGCTCGGCCCGTCGTTCCGGTCGCTGACGCGCGTCGGCGACGGCTTCACGGTCGCTGCCCGCGACGGCGATCACACCGACGCCGACGCCGAGAACGCCTACGGGAAGGCGCTGCTCGCCTACATCACGGCGTCGCTGAGCCTCGACGAACCGACGCCGTCACCGTGAACTTCGGGTTGCGGCTGATCTGACGGGTCTCTCCCACCGTCTCCTCCAGCACGCTCCGGTGCCCGAGGTGCGAGTTGAACACCGTCCACAGCTCACCGCCGGGCCGCAGCACGCGCGCCGCCCCCTCGAAGAGCTTGCGAGCCACACCGGGTTCGACCGCTGCGTCGACGTGAAACGGCGGGTTGAGAAGCACCAGGTCGCAGGATCCGGCGGACACCGATGCGAACGCATCTTCTCGCAGCACCTCCACGCGCTCCGCCACTCCGTTCAGGCGCACGGTCTCGGCGGTGGAGCGGACCGCCGCGGCCGACTGATCCGACGCGATGATGCGCGCCGTCGGCCGAGACAGCGCCGCGACGGTGGCGAGCACCCCGGAACCGCAGCCGAGATCCGCCACGACGGCCGCGCCGGGCATGGCCTGCGGCAGGACGTCGAGGAGGGCCCGGGTGCCGATGTCGACCCTGGCTCCTGCGAAGGTCGCGCCGTAGGCCGCCACCGCGAGGGCGCCGCCCGGCACCTCGACGTCCGTGTGCCGCTCGATGCGGGGCCAGGTCGACTCGACCGGTGGGACGACCGGCTCCGACGCCGTGACGACCCGGGACTTCTGGCGGGCGAGGCCCGCGTAGACCACCTGGAAATGCTCGCGGAGGACGTCGTTCATCGCGAGCGTCATGTGCTTGATCCGGCCACCGGCGAAGACCGCGACCTCGGGGTGGGCGTGCCGCGCGACGAGGCCGGCGATCTCGTCCAGGGCCGACAGCGACCGCGGCAGCTGCAGGAGCACGACGCGTGCGCCCGCGACGAGCGACTCGTCGAGCGCATGGTGCGTGAAGACGGCGGACAGGTTCGACTCGGCGGCATTGAGGTCGAGTGCCCGTTCGCCGACGAGGGGATCCTGGTGCACCCTGATGCCCGTGGAACCGTGCAGCGCGGCCGCGCCCAGCGTCAACGCGCCGTAGTGGTCGCCGATGACGACGACCTCGCCCGGCTCGGCGGCGGCCAGCGACGTGGCCGCCTCGTCGAGGAGCAGGCGGTCGGTGGCGTCGACGGCCACGAGGTTCGGCGCCTCGAAGTCGGGGCGTCGGCGGAGCGTGTCGAAGTCGAAGGGCATCGACCCAGCGTAAGGGCGGGTGGTCAGTCGGCGATGCCGAGGTCGTGGCCGGTGCCGGTGAGGCGGAAGCGCGGGGCGTCCTCCTGCGGGGTGGCGTCGGCCTCGAGGTCGATGAAGAAGCCGGCGGCGCTCAGGGTCCGGCCGTGGATGCACGAGCCCGACATGGCCCACAGCTCACCGTCGTTGCGCGAGACGGCGCCCGAGAGCGTGCCCGCGACCTCGAGCAGGCCGCCCTCGTGGATCGAGACGGTCGCCTGGCACGAGCCGCTGAGGAGCACGTAGCCGCCCGGTTCGATGGTCAGTCGGTCGTCGACTCCGCCGCGGAGGTCGAGAGACCCGCCGTCGCAGACGAGGATGCCGTGCGGAGCCGTTCCGGTGAGAACGACCGGTTCGTCGATGGTCAGCGCCTGCGCCATCACACCAGTCAGCTTCTTCATACAGGGACTCTAGGAGTGCTCGTCGCGGCTTGTCGAGTACGCAGAGGCACCGACAGAACGGGGTACGCCCCATGTCTCAGGGGTGCAGGCCGGTGAGGAGGTCGGACGGGTCGACGCCCAGGCCGCGTGCGAGCTTGACCAGGGTCGTGACCGTCGGGTTACCGTCGCCGCGCTCGAGCTGATAGTAGTTGCCGAGCGCAACGCCGGCGCGGTCTGCCGCCTCTTTCGGGCTGAGGCCGACGCGCTCGCGATGCTCGCGGAGACGGAGCGCCATGGACGTGCGGATGGCCTGATCGCGTGGTCTCATGATCACGATATTACTAGGAATATTTTGTTCCGCGTTAGTACTTGACAGGTATTACATCAGTCTGAAAGTGTGATGGGAACATCGAGGGCCGTACAACCCCCGCCGCTATTCGCCGAGAGGATGAATGACCGATGCCCGTCCCACGACCCCAGATGCTCGCCCCGCGCCGGCTGCTGCGCGACCAGATCCGTGAAGAACTGCTCGAGGCGATTCTGAACGGCACGCTCGAGCCCGGCGAGCGACTCGTCGACGACGAGCTCGTCGAATGGCTCGGCTGCTCGCGCACGCCGATCCGCGAGGCCCTGAACGATCTCATGCACGCGGGGTTCATCGAGATCGAGCCGAACAAGTACACGAGGGTGGCCCAGCCCCGCGACGACGAGGCGTTCGAGGTGCTCCAGACGCTCGGTGTGCTGTACGGCGGCGCAGTCCGCCTGGCAGTCGGCAGGCTCGACGACACGGCACGCGACTCCATCGTGATGACGATCGACGCAGCCCGCGACGACCTCGCGAGCCACGACGCTCTCGGGCTCAACGCGCGAACCATCGCCCTCTTCGACCTGTTCGTCGACGCCTGCGGCAACTCGCAGCTGCAGCGCGTCTGCCGCGACATCACCGCCGGGCTGGCCTACCGCCTCCGGCTGCCGAACCTGTTCGACCTGCTCGACATGTCCTCGCTCGACGACGCCTATTCGAGGCTGCGTCAGGCGACGGTCGACGGCGACGCCATCGGCGCCGAGCTCGCCGCGGAGGCCCTGCACCGGCTTCCGGCGGGCGCACTCGTGTGAAAGGCGCGGGTGGCCCGGCCTACGTGCCGTTCCAGAGCGCCCGGTAGAAGTCCGTGCGCTCGACATCGGGAGCGATGCCGTATGCGTCGAGGAAGGCGCCGTCCCACCCCGGCCCGTAGTTCCACTCCAGGCTCATCGTCGCGACGGCGACGTCGGCCCAGCGGTCGGCCACGCCGAGCGCGTCGAGGTCGACGTGGCCCGACCACGTGCCGTCGTCGGCGAGGAGGGTGTTGGGCACGCAGGGGTCGCCGTGGCACACGACGAGACGATCGATCGGCGGCACCGGGGGCAGCGTCGGCTCCTGCGCCCTGGCCTTGTCGCTGGCCGCGAGGCGAGCCGACACCGACCAGTCGAAGGGGCAGTCGTCGACGGGCAGAGCGTCATGGAAGGCCCGGAGAGCTCGGCCGCAGGCCGTCACCGCGGTCGCAGGATCCGACTGCCACCTCGGCACGACCGCGCTCGTCCCGGCGAGGCCCTGCGTCACGAGCCAGCCGGCATCGTCGTCGCGGCCCGAGGCCAGCACACGCGGCACCGTGACGTAGTCGACGGCCCAGCGGAGGCGGGCTTCTTCGGCGACGAGGTTGAGCCCGCGGCCGTGAGGCGCCCACTTCGCGAAGCGACGTGTGGGGCCCTCGCCGAGCTGGAAGGTCAGGCCGCCGACCTCGTTGCGCCAGACCGGGGTGACCGTGTCGGCTCCTGCGAGCTCGGCCACACGGGGCGGAGTCTCGACGTCGCCGAGGCCCAGCAGCTGCGCCACCACCGGGCGCGGGCTCACCGGTTCGGGCGCCAGAGCACGACGGAGGTCTGCCGCTGCGGGCGAGTGCCGTGGCGCAGCGGGACGACGCCGCCCGACGACCCGGCCGCGAAGACGCGCGAGCCCGGGCGATTGAGGAGTTCGTCGGCTAGGGCCGACTCGAGCTCGCGGACGCGCGTGGTCAGCGCGGTGACGTGGTTCTCGAGCTCCAGGATCCGGCGGATTCCCTCGAGGCTCACGCCCTCGCCGCTGAGCCGTGCGATCTCGCGGAGCTGATTGACGTCGCGCATGGAGTAGCGGCGGCTCTTGCCGGCGGTGCGGGTGGGCACCACGAGCTCGAGTCGGTCGTACTGCCTGAGCGTCTGCGGGTGCATGCCCGCGAGCTCGGCCGCGACCGCGATCGCGAAGATCGGGGAGTTCTCGTCCACTGCCTGGCCTCCTTCACACGAGGGTAGCTACTGGCGCGCCCGATCGAGCAGATCGGCACGGGGGTTCTCGTCGGGCAGGGCGTCGCGCAAAGCCTCGACAGCCTCGCGGGCCTTGTCGCTGAGGTGCGACGGCACGGCCACCTGGACGGTGGCGAGCAGGTCGCCCTTGCCCTCCTTGGCGTCGACGCCGCGGCCCTTGACTCGCAGGACGCGGCCCGACGGGGTGCCGGGCGCCACGCGGAGGCGAACCGGGTCGCCGGCCAGCGTCGGCACCTCGATGGTCGCGCCCAGCGCGGCCTCGGCGAAGGTGACCGGCACGTCGAGGCGCAGGTTCAGGCCGTCGCGCTCGAAGACCGGGTGCGGGCGGACCGCCACGGTGAGCACGATGTCGCCGGCCTCGCCACCGTCGCGGCTGGGCTCGCCGCGACCGCGGAGACGGATCTTCTGGCCGTTCGTGACACCGGCGGGGATCCGCACCTTGATCGGCTTGCCCTGCGACTGGCTGAGCGTGATCGTCTCGCCGGTGACCGCCGTCTTGAAGTCGAGGGTCGTCGAGGCGACGATGTCGTTGCCCTTCGTCGGGCCGCCGTAGCCGCGGAAGCCGCCGGAGGTCTGGCCGAAGCCGCCGCCGCCGAACATGCCGCTGAAGATGTCCTCGAAACCGCCACGACGACCGCCTCCGCCGCCGCCCTGGCCGAACATGCCGCCGAAGACGTCCTCGAAGCCGCCGCCGCCCTGTGCGCCCGAGCCGGCCGTGAACCGGGCTCCGGAGCCCATCGCGCGGATCTGGTCGTACTCCTTGCGCTGCTCCGGGTCCGAGAGCACCGAGTGCGCCTCGCTGATCTCCTTGAACTTCGCCTCGGCCGCGGCGTCGCCGGGATTCGAGTCGGGGTGGTACTGGCGCGCGAGCTTGCGGTAGACCTTCTTCAGCTCGGCGGGCGTGACGTCTTTCGAGACGCCCAGAACGGCGTAGAAGTCCTTGTCGAACCAGTCCTGGCTTGCCAAGCGTCGCAGCCTTTCGTGTGGGGCACACGCGATTCGCGTGTGTGAAGAGTATGGGGGCGGCGGGCCCCGTCGAGGAGCCCGCCGCCGGTGGCGCCAGAGGCGCCGGGGGTTGCTACGCCGGGACCGAGACGGCGACCTTGGCAGCGCGCAGCACGCGCTCGCCGAGGACGTAGCCGGGCTCGATCACGTCGGCGACCGTGTTGACGGTCACCTCGGGGTTCGGCAGCTGCACGATCGCCTCGTGGAACTTCGGGTCGAACACGTCGCCCTTCGCCCCCACCTGAGTGAGGCCGAATCGGTCGAAGCCCGACCGGAGCTTCTGCGCGATGACCTGCATCGGCCCCTCGTCGAGGTCGCCGTGAGCCTCCGCTCGCGTGAGGTCGTCGAGGGCCGGCAGGATCGCGCGAATGACCTCGGCGATCACGACATCGCGATTGGCCTCCCGATCGCGCTCGACGCGCTTGCGGAAGTTCACCAGCTCGGCCTGGGCGCGCAGCATGTCCTGACGCATCTCGGCGACGAGGTCCGCCGAGGCCTGATCGAGGATCGCCTCGTCGTCGGCGCTGAGACCCTCGGTCTCGGGGAGCTCGACGTCGGGGCCCTCGGCGTCGATCAGCTCGGAGGCGTCGTCGACGTCGGCCGTGCCGCCGTCCTCCGACGGGGCCCCGGCCGACTGGGGCTGGGGCTCCGCCTGAGGGTCGACGCGGTCGTCGGGACCGGTGCTGCCGTCGGGGGTCGTGTTGTCGTCGCTCATCGACTACTTCTTGTCGTCGTCGTCGTCCACGACCTCGGCGTCGACGATGTCCTCGTCGTCGGCCGGAGCGTCGCCCGCGGGGGCGCCGTCGGTCGGGGCCTGCGGGTTCGCCTGCTCGGAGGCGTAGAGCGCCTGGCCGATCTTCTGCTGGCTCTCCGACAGCTTGTCGACGGCCGGCTTGACGGCCGAGTCGTCGTCGCCGGCGAGGGCGGACTTCAGGGCGTCGACGTCGGCCTGGACCTCGCTCTTCACGTCGGCGGGCAGCTTCTCGTCGTTCTCCTTCAGGAGCTTCTCGATCGAGTACACCATCTGCTCGCCGTTGTTGCGGATCTCGTTGGCCTCGCGGCGCGCCTTGTCTTCCGCGGCGTGCTCCTCCGCCTCGCGGACCATGCGGTCGATGTCGTCCTTCGAGAGCGACGAGCCGCCGGTGATGGTCATCGACTGCTCCTTGCCGGTGCCCTTGTCGCGGGCCGACACGTGCACGATGCCGTTGGCGTCGATGTCGAAGGTGACCTCGATCTGCGGGATGCCGCGCGGAGCCGGAGCGATGCCGGTCAGCTCGAACGTGCCGAGGTTCTTGTTGTCGCGGGTGAACTCGCGCTCGCCCTGGAAGACCTGGATCGCGACGGACGGCTGGTTGTCGTCGGCCGTCGTGAAGGTCTCGCTCCGCTTGGTCGGGATGGCGGTGTTGCGCTCGATGAGCTTGGTCATCGCGCCGCCCTTGGTCTCGATGCCGAGCGACAGCGGGGTGACGTCGATGAGGAGGACGTCCTTGCGCTCGCCCTTCAGCACGCCGGCCTGGAGCGCGGCGCCGACGGCCACGACCTCGTCGGGGTTGACGCCCTTGTTGGGCTCCTTGCCGCCGGTGAGCTGCTTGACGACCTCGGTGACCGCGGGCATGCGGGTCGAGCCGCCGACGAGCACGACGTGCGAGATGTCGGAGACCTTGACGCCGGCCTCGGCGATGACGTCGTTGAACGGCTTCTTGGTGCGGTCGAGGAGGTCGGAGGTCCACTGCTCGAACTGCGCGCGGGTGATCGTCTCGTCGAGGTTCAGCGGACCCTCGGCGGTCAGCGTGAGGTACGGGAGCTGGATGCTGGTCGACGTGGAGGACGACAGCTCTTTCTTCGCCTGCTCCGCGGCCTCCTTGAGGCGCTGCTTCGCGATCTTGTCGTTCGAGAGGTCGACGCCGTGGGCGTCCTTGAACTTCTTGACGAGGTGCTCGACGATGCGCTCGTCCCAGTCGTCGCCGCCGAGGCGGTTGTCGCCGGCGGTCGCGCGGACCTGGATGGTCGAGAAGTCGTCGTCCTTGCCCACCTCGAGGAGGGAGACGTCGAACGTGCCGCCACCGAGGTCGAAGACCAGGATGAGCTCGTCCTCCTTGCCCTTGTCGAGGCCGTAGGCGAGAGCGGCGGCGGTCGGCTCGTTGATGATGCGCAGGACGTTGAGGCCCGCGATCTCGCCGGCCTCCTTCGTGGCCTGGCGCTCCGAGTCGTTGAAGTAGGCGGGGACGGTGATGACCGCGTCGGTGACGTCTTCGCCGAGGTACTGCTCGGCGTCGCGCTTGAGCTTGCCGAGGATGCGCGCCGAGATCTCCTGCGGCGTGTACTTCTTGTCGTCGATGTCGACCTTCCAGTCGGTGCCGATGTGGCGCTTGACCGACGAGATGGTGCGGTCGACGTTCGTGACGGCCTGGCGCTTGGCGGTTTCGCCGACGAGCACCTCGCCGTCCTTCGTGAACGCGACGACCGACGGGGTGGTGCGCAGGCCCTCAGCGTTGGCGATGACCGTGGGCTCGCCGCCCTCGAGGACCGCGACCACCGAGTTGGTGGTACCGAGGTCGATTCCTACTGCACGTGCCATGTGGCTGTTCTCCTTTGTGCGTGTTGCCTGGGCTGATGAAAGCGTGAGGATCGGGGTTGAGCCCGATGCACTCAAGTTTACGCACACGTGTGGGGGAGTCAAGTCGGAAAGCCAAGAACTTGAGTCGAACGGGCTCAACTTCTGCTGAGAGGCATCGAGAGCGCCCGGGGACGAGAAGAAGGGGCAGGATCCGCGGATCCTGCCCCTTGCACTGATTCCCCCGGCCTGAAGGCGCCGGCTGGAGCTGCCGCGACTGGCGACGAGAGCAATCGTGGCCCCCCACCGATCGTGTCTCGTTCCCCCGCAGATGTCGCGGCAGCCCCTCTGCGCTGTCGTGTTCCGGCGCTCTCGATGTTCGGGCATCGAGGTCGGCCTCGACCAGGGGTCGCGTCCGACTCGAGAAAGTCTTCCAGCCTGTTCAGTTCGGCGGTAGGGACAGAAATGTTGGCACCCGAACGGGGGGTACGGTGGGGTCGGACGGTGAACCTGAGGCTTTTAGACTTTCGACTGGAGGAGATGCATGGGAGAGACCGCCGAGCTGCCCGTCCTGCGCGTGGCGCTGGTGGAGGATCACCAGATCGTCGCCGTCGGATTCGCCGAACTGCTGCGGGAGTACCCCGACATCAACGTGGTCACCGTGTCGTCGACCGTGACCGCACTCGATCTCGCCGCCACCCCCGTCGACCTGGTCGTCCTCGACCTCCGACTCGGCGACGGATCGAGCGCCACGGACAACATCCGCAGCCTCCTCGACGCCGGGGTCGACGTGCTCATCCTCACCGCGGCCGAGGACCCCAACCTCATCCGGGCCGCCGCCAAGGCGGGCGTGCTCGGCATCGTGCGCAAGTCGCAGCCCGTCGAGGAGCTCGTCGAGGCGATCCGCGACGCCGCGAGCGGTGCGACCGTGGCCGGTCTCGACTGGGCGGCGGCCATCGACGGCGACGCCGGCCTCGCCGACGCCGGCCTGAGCGCCCGCGAGCGCGAGATCCTCGCCCTCTACGCCTCGGGCGAGAAGGCCCAGTCGGTCGCCTACCTGACGAACCTGTCGAAATCGACGGTCGCGAACTACGTCTCCCGGATCCGGGCGAAGTACGCCAACGCCGGGCGCCCGGCCCACACCAAGGTCGACCTCCACCGTCGCGCGGCCGAGGACGGCCTGATCACCGAGGGCGGACAGCGGCTCGGCGACGGGATCCGGCGGGGGCCGGGGCGCGCCTGATGACGACCCTCGGCGTGCGGCGAGCCCTCGGGCGAGCGGACCGGCGGATCGGCGCCGAGACGGAGACCGCCGTGCGGCATGCGGACGAGGGCGGCGCGAGCGAGCGCATCCTGCGGGTCCTGTACCTCGCCGTCGGCATCGGCGGCCTGGTCTACTCGGCGGTCGGCCTCGGCAAGACGCTGACGCAGCTGCCGCTGCTCACGCCGTGGTTCGGCTGGGGCGGGTGGATCTTCACGTCGGGGTGTCCCCTGATCCTGGCGGCCCTGGCGCTCTGGGCGCCGCTGAGGGTGATGCGATGGATCGGCTCGATCTACGGGATCGTGTTCCTGCTGCTGCTCGTGCTGTGGCCGACGCAGCAGATCTCGGTCGGGCTGCCGCATCTCGACTCTCCATGGACGAACGACATCCTCACCGTGCCGGCCATCGCGGTCGCCATCAGCTGGCGGACGAGGCCGCTGTGGGTCTACGTGATCCTGTCGGCGGCGCTGTCGGGCTACGTGCGGGCGATGTCGGACCCCGCCGTCGGCGCACGGCTCGCGGCACTCGACGCCACGTACAACCTCCTCATGAACTGCACCTTCGCCGCGCTGGTCGTCGTGACGCGGCAGAGCGCCGCTCGACAGGACGCCGCGGCCGTCGCGGCGAGGCTCGAGACCTCGCGCGAGGCGGAGGCCTCGGCCCGGGTGCAGCAGCGCGTGCGCATCGACGCCCTCGTGCACGACCACGTGCTGTCGGCCCTCCTGATCGCCTCGCGGCCGGCGCCGGCATCGCGCGACGCCCTCCGGGCCCTGGCGGCCTCGACCCTCGACACCCTCCGCGACGAGAGCCCGCTCGGCGCCGAGCCGCTCACCGACGACGACTTCGTCAGCCGCCTGCGCTCGTCGGTCACGTCGCAGAGCGACGGCATCCGGTTCGTCACGCAGCTCGACGGAGCGGGCACCGTCCCGGCCGACATCGCGCAGGCCCTCCTCGAGGCGGCGGCCGAGGCCGTGCGGAACACGCTCCGGCACGCGAAGCCCCGCGACGGGGCCGCCGGCGTCCTGCGCACCGTGACCGTGAGCGCCGACCCGCAGGGCGTCGAGATCGGCGTGGCCGACGACGGGCAGGGCTTCAACAGCCGCCGCATCCCGCCCGAGCGGCTCGGCGTGCGCGTCAGCATCCTGAGCAGGATGGAGACCATCGACGGCGGCTTCGCGGCGATCGAGAGCTCCCGCGGGGTCGGCACGGCCGTCACGATCGGCTGGCGCGCGGGCGCGGAGAGGCCTGCGGCGTGAGCGGCGCGACGGGGGCGCCCTCCCCCGTGACCGTCGCCTCGACCCCGCCGTCGCAGGAGTCGTTCCTGCGCCTCACCGGCGTCGGGACGAACGTGCTCTTCGGCCTGTTCGCCGTGGTGCACATCGCGGCTGTGCTCGACAGCCTCGGCTACGACACCGTGCCAGCCCTCACCTTCGTCTCGCTCGCCTGCACCCTGGCGTCCGGATTCCTCCTCACGCGCACCGACGGCGACCGCCTGCCGACCCGTCTCACGATCCCGGTGGTGGTGCTCGCCGTCGTGAGCTCGTTCAACGTCTTCAACCTGCCGTCGTCGGGGCCGACCGGCTGGGCGACCTGGAACTTCGGCGCCGTCTCGTTCATCACCTTCATGCTCTCGATGCGCGGCCGCACGCTCTGGGCCTGGATCGGGTTCGGCCTCATGACCGCCGTCACCCTCGTCTGGTGCGCCGAGGTCGGCCGAGGCGTGCTCGAGGGCGTCAACTACGTGATCCGCTCGGCCGCACTCGTGCTCGTGGTCTCGCTCTTCGCGACCTTCCTCGCCCGGACCCGCGCCCGCGTGCGGCGCCTCCAGCTCGCCGAGATCGAGAGCGTGCGCGACGAGGCGTCCGCCTCAGCCGCACTCGAAGAGCAGAACGCCCGCCTCGAGCAGCTGCGCGCGCTCGCCACGCCTGCGCTCGAGAAGATCCTGTCGCAGGATGAGCTCACCGACGACGACCGGAGGTGGTTCCGCATCGTCGAGGCCTCCCTGCGAGACACCCTGCGGGCCGGGGGCCTCGTCTCGACGCCGGTCGCGGAGGCCGCGACGAGGGCCCGCCACCGCGGCGTCGACGTCTCCCTCCTCGATGACCGCGCCGGGGCCGAGGTGCCGGGCCACGTGCGCCACCGAATCGAGACCGCGCTGGTGGAGCAGCTCGACGCGGCCACGGGCGGGCGCGTCGTGGCGCGCCTGCTGCCAGATGGGCGCGAGACGGTCGCCACCGTGCTGGCCACCGACGGCGAGGAGACGCAGCGCGTGACGATCGCGGCGGACCCGGGGCTACCGCCCGTTCACCGCTGAGCGGTAGCGTCACGCCATGACCGTCACGCCCGACGCCGCGCCCCAGGACGCCGCCGGAACCCTCGCCGACACCGCCCCCATCCCGCGCCGCCGGATCGTGTCGTGGGCCCTCTGGGACTGGGGCTCGGCCGCGTTCAACGCCGTGGTGACGACGTTCGTCTTCTCGACCTACCTCGCATCGAGCTCGTTCGTGGCTCCGGCGATCGTCGCGGCGGCGGGCGACGACACGACCAACCCAGCCCTCGTGGCGGCCAAGTCGCACAACGCGACCGTCATCTCGACGGCGCTGACGATCGCGGGCATCCTCGTCGCTCTCCTGGCGCCGATCCTCGGGCAGCGGTCGGACGGCTCGGGGCGGAGGAAGCGGTGGCTCGGGATCACCTCCGGGATCCTGGTGCTGGTCATGGCCGCCATGGTCTTCGTCGCGCCCGCGCCGCCGTACCTCGTCCTCGGAGCCACGCTGCTCGCCGTCGGCAACCTCGTGTTCGAGTTCGCGAGCGTCAACTACAACGCGATGCTCGTGCAGGTGTCGACGCCGAAGACGGTGGGGCGGGTGTCGAGCTGGGGATGGGGCGCCGGCTACCTGGGCGGGATCGTGCTTCTGCTGATCCTGCTGGTGCTGTTCCTTCAGAGCTTCGGCGTCGCGGGGCAGACGGGCCTGCTGGGCCTCTCGTCGACGCCGGCCGGCGGGGTGTGGAGCGTGCGCATCGCGATCCTGGTGGCCGCGGTGTGGTTCGGCGTCTTCGCGATCCCGCTCATGCTGTCGGTGCCCGAGATCCCGCGGCACGACGGGGTTCGCGAGCACGTCGGCGTCATCGGCTCGTACCGGCGGCTGTTCCGCACCATCGCGGGCCTCTGGCGGACGAACCGGCAGGTGCTGACCTTCCTCATCGCGTCGGCGGTGTTCCGCGACGGCATCGCCGCCGTCTTCACCTTCGGCGCGATCATCGCCGCGCAGGTGTTCGGCTTCACCTCGGCCGAGGTGATCTACTTCGCGGTCGTCGCCAACGTCGCGGCGGGCGCCGGGGCCTTCGCGGCGGGAAGCCTCGACGACCGGCTCGGGGCGCGCACGATCATCCTCGTGTCGCTGGGCGGGCTCGTGGTGTCGGCGGTCGCGATCCTCTTCGTCGGCCACGCGCAGCTCGGCTTCTGGATCATCGGGCTGTTCCTGTCGCTGTTCGTGGGCCCGGCGCAGTCGGCGAGCCGGTCGTTCCTCGCCCGGGTCACGCCGGCCGGGCGCGAGGGCGAGGTGTTCGGGCTCTACGCGACGACGGGTCGCGCCGTCAGCTTCCTGGCGCCGCTGCTGTTCACCGTCTTCGTCTCGGCGACCGGCGACACCCGGTACGGCGCGATCGGCATCGCCATCGTGCTCTTGGCCGGGCTCCTGATCATGCTGCGCGTGCGCGGGACGCAGACGACGATCTCGTGAGCGCGGCCGCTCGGCGGTGCCCCCTGTCGCCTCGATAGGCTCGGGGCATGGCCGCTTTCGACGACGAGTACGAGACCCGCACCTTCACCCCGGTGGTGATCGACGGCGAGCCCGACGCCGCCACGCGCGACTGGATCGCCGCCACGCGCGTCGCGTTCCACGAGACCAACTCGGCCTCCGGCGTCACCGTCGGCGCCGTCGCCGCGGTCGCCGACGGCCGCACCTACACCGGCATCTACGACCGCCGGCCCCTGACCGGCTCGCTCGACGCCACTTGGCCGGTCGCCACCTACGCCGACTACGTCAAGACGATCAACGTCGGCGGCGGGGCATTGCTCGACGCCCTCCTCATCTCCGACGTGACGGTCCGCCCGACCCACAAGCGCAAGGGCATGCTGCGCAGGATGATGACGGCCCGCCTCACGCACGCCGCCGACGACGGCATCCCCCTGGCCGCCCTCACGGCGAGCGAGTCCGGCATCTACCGCCGCTTCGGGTTCGGCGCGTCGACCCGGGTGCGGCGCATCAGCATCCGCCCCGAGAAGCGGTTCGAGCTCCTGACGCCCCCGGCCGGGCGCTGTGAGCTGGCTCGCGCGTCGGACATCCAGGAGATCGCCCGCGACGTGTTCGCGCGCTTCCACGCCCGCACCCCCGGCTCGGTCGACCGCCAGCACCAGCTCTGGAACCGCCGCCTCGGCCTCGGCGGCGACGAGCCGAAGCTCGACGAGAGCGTCCGCGCCGCGCTGTACTACTCGCCCGCCGGCGACATCGACGGGTACGTCACCTACCGCCTGAAAGAAGAGGGGCACACCGCCGCGCTCGAGGTCATCGACCTCGTGCCGGCCACCGACGAGGCGTACCTCGGCCTCTGGCAGTTCATCGGCACGGTCGACCTCGTGGACCGCATCACCTACGGCGTCGCCCCCGTCGTCGACCCGCTTCTCGAGGCGCTCGTCGAGAGCCGCACGCTCGAGACGACGGGCGAGGAGGACCACGTGTGGTTCCGGATCCTGGACCCTGTGGCCGCCCTCTCCGCCCGGCCCTACGCCTGCGACGGCACTCTCACGATCAAGATCCACGACGACCTCGGCTTCAGCGCGGGCGTCTTCGAGCTGTCGGTGTCGCACGGGGCGGCATCGGTGCGCAGGATCGACGCGAACGACTCCACGGCCATCGCCGACCTGGCCCTCGACACGGCCACGCTCGCACGCGCCTTCGTCGGCGGGACCCCCGTCACGGCGCTCGCCGCAGCCGGCCTCGTGGAGCACCGCGACCCCGCGGCGGTGCGACTGGCGACGGCGATGTTCATGCCCGATCGGCCGGTCTACGGCATCACGTACTTCTGACGCGCCGGTGTACGGCGGGGAGGCCTCTGACCAGCGGGTGTTCGGCGATCCTGATTTCTGAGGATCCCTGCCCCGATTGACCTGGCGGCGGGGTCGGCGGACTGGTTCACTGGTGCCATGCCGACGCCGACTGACTTCCCCACGGGTGCACCGCTCTGGATCGACCTCGCCTCGTCCGACCCGAAGGCGTCGGCGGCGTTCTACTCCGAGCTCTTCGGGTGGACCGCGACCGACACCGGGCCCGACTTCGGCGGCTACATCCGCCTCGAGCTCGGCGACAAATCGTTCGGCGGCATCGGCCCCAACCCGGCCGACGCACCGCCCGAGAGCGCACGCCCCGACCTGTGGCAGGTCTACCTGACCACCGACGACGCCGACACGACCGCGTCGGCGATCACGGGCGCCGGGGGCATGGTCCACTTCGGGCCGCAGGAGGTCGGGCCGCTCGGCTCGATGCTCGTGGCCGAAGACCCGGGTCGCGCCATCGTCTGCGCCTGGCAGCGCGGCCTCAACCGCGGCATGCAGGTCATGGCCGAGGCGGGCGCACCCGCCTGGTTCGAGCTGCACACGACCGTCTACGAGGACTCCCTGCAGTTCTACCGGCAGGCCTTCGGCTGGCAGACCAACACGATGTCCGACAGCCCCGAGTTCCGCTACACGCAGCTGATGGTCGACGAGCAGCCGTACGCCGGCGTCATGGACGCCACCGCGTACTGGCCGGCCGGAGACCCGGCCATGTGGGTCGTCTACATCGCGGTGGCCGACGTCGACGGCACGCTGGCTCGCGCCGTCGAGCTCGGCGGCGCCGTCGTCGACCAGCCGGAGGACACCCCGTTCGGCCGTCTCGCCGCCTTCACCGACCCGACCGGCGCGTACCTCAAGATCGTCGCCGACATGCCGTCGCTGTAGGCGGTTCGCTCTTCCCGCGCGTCGCGTCGCGGCGCGGTCCGGCGCGGAGCCTCAGACGAAGTCGGCGGGATCGCCGACCGGGTTGCGCGGGCGTTCCGCCTCCGCCTCGGCGGCTGCGCGCTGCTCGGCCACGGCCGTCTCGCGCACCTCCACGGCCTCGCGGACGTCCTCCTCGTGCTTCGCGGCCTTCTTGTCGCTCTGGCGGGTGTCGCGCGGGGGCAGCTGGATCTCCTCCTCGGCGTGCACGCCGGCCTCGAGCTCGCGCATGCGCTCGCGCTCGGCGTCGAACTCGGCGCCGAAGAGCAGGGCGTTGTTCGTGATCCAGAGCCAGAGCAGGAAGATGATCACGCCGCCCAGGGCGCCGTAAGTTTTGTTGTAGTGCGCGAAGTTCGCGACGTAGAAGGCGAAGCCGATCGACGCGAGAAGCCAGATGCCGATCGCGAGCATCGCGCCGGCGCTGATCCAGCGGAAGCGCGGACGCTTCACGTTGGGGGCGAAGTGGTACAGCACAGCGACCACGAGCACGACGACGAACGCCAGCACCGGCCACTTGAAGATGCCCCAGACGAACTCCGCCTGGGTGCCCAGGCCGATCACGTCGAAGACGCTCTTTGCGATGCCACCGGAGAGCACCAGGATCAGCCCCGCGATCACGACGAGCACCACCGCGATGACCGTCACCAGGAGGTTCGTCGGGCGGAGCTTCCAGATCGGGCGGCCCTCGGGCCGCCCGTAGATGCGGTTGAGCGCGCGGCCGAACGCCCCCACGTAGCCGGAGGCCGACCAGACGGCGCCGAGCACGCCGACGACGAACGTGACGCCGGCGGCACTCGACGTCGTGAGTGACTCGATCGGACCCTTGATGCCGTTGACGATGTCCTGCGACGCGAAGTGCTTCACGAGGTCGAGCACCGTGTCGGTCGTGTTCTGCGCCTCGCCGAAGAGGCCGAGCAGCGACACGACCGCCAGGAGCCCGGGGAAGAGCGCCTGCACGGCGAAGTACGTCAGCGCGGCCGCCAGGTCGGTGCAACTGTCGCTGCCGAACTGCCGCAGCGTCCGCGTGAAGGTCGCCTTCATCGGGGTGTCTCCTGTGTCAAGTCGCCGAGTCGTGTCGCCGGGCGTCAGCTCGTGGCGGGGTCGGACTTCGACGTCGCCGACTTCACCTTCTCGGTGGCGGCGTGGGCGGCATCCTGCGCGGCATCGGCCAGCTTCTTCGTAACCTCGGGAGCCTTCTCGGCCACGTAGTCTTCCGCCTTGGTGACCTGCCGCTGCACGCTTGGGTCGTGCCAGATGCGGTCGGCGCGGCTCTTGATCTTCTCGTAGCGTGCACGGCCCGCGCGGGCACCCAGCACATATCCGGTCGCGAGGCCCGCGACGAACAGGATTCTGCCTCTCATGGGATTCTCCTTCGGGTTCGGTCTGACATTCCACGGTGGCACTCGGGCGGCCGGCAGGGCCAGATCCGGGGCGGACGTACGGGTGGAGGGGTACGCCGTGGCGTCGTCAGGCGGCAGCCCCCGGCCGGTCAGGCGGCGACGACCCACCAGATCAGCAGGAGCGTCGACAGGAACCCGCAGCCGAAGTTCAGGGCGAGGAACCGCCGCCACCCCCGGTTCGCCGTGTCGGCCTCCTCGTTGGAGACGTTCCACCACGGCGCCACGGTCACCGCGTAGGGGACGACGAGCAGAGCGCCGAGAGGCCCCGGCCAGCTGGTGAACAGCATGAGGACGCCGGCGAGAAGGTAAGCGACGAGCGAACCCCGGACGACGGTGCGCGCCCCGAGCACCGTGGCGATCGACGAGATGTCGCCCTCGCGGTCGGCGATCACATCCTGCACCGCGCCGAAGGCATGACTCGCCATGCCCCACAGGAAGAACGCCGCCAGCAACGCAACGAGGCGAGGCGTCACCGTCGCCCCGGCGAGCGCCAGACCGTAGACGGCGGGGCTCACGAAGTGCGTCGACGACGTGATCGAGTCGAGGAACGGGCGCTCCTTGAAGCGGAGGCCCTTCAGCGAGTACGCGACGACCGCGAAGAGGCTGATCGCGAGCACCAGCCAGGAGGCAGCATCGCCGACCAGCACGAGGAACACGACGAACGGCACGCACACCACCACGACCGCCGTGAGGATCGTGCGGTGGAAGCTCCGGTCGACCATCGCGCCCTCGACGCCGCCCTTGCGGGGGTTGCGGAGGTCGCTCTCGTAGTCGAACACGTCGTTGATGCCGTACATCGCGAGGTTGTAGGGGATGAGGAAGAAGACGATGCCGACGACGGCGGTGAGCCAGGGGACCTGGTGGAAGTCGAACGGACTTGTCGGAAATGTGATGAACCAGTCGGGCTGACCAGCCGCCGTTCGGGTCATGAACGCGCCGGGAACCGCACCAGACCCCTTCTGCGCGCTCGCCAGGATGAACGCCGCCGCGAACGGGAACGCCGTGTTGATCCACGACAGGGGCCGGGAGACGAGGGCGAGGGCGCGCAGGGTTCTCATGCGGAGGGGGCTTTCGGGTGGCGGGGTGTCCGCGATCCTGCGCCCATCAGCACCCAGAGGCTGGGGAGGAGGGCGAGGGCTGCGACGGCGTACGAGAAGTCTTCCACCGGGGCGATGCCGATGAAGACGCCGCTGATCTTCTCGCGGTCGTAGCCGACGAGGCCGATGCCGATCATGACGTTGTCGAAGACGGCGGTCATGACGAGGAGGACGGCGACGGCGATGACGGTGCCGAGGGTTTTGGCCCGTCGGGCCGTGGTGGGCGTCGTCTGCGTCTGCGTGGTCTCCGTCAGCGCGGCTCGGGCCCGGCGAGCGTGCACGGCGAGGGCGATGATGCCCGGGATCGCCACCGCCGCGAGGAAGAACGCGTTCACGCCCCAGTACGTCATCGGCGCCCCGCCGTCGCCCGGTCGTCGCGTCGGCGTCTGCGGCCGGTGGAGTCGCTCCGGTCGCCGCCGCCCTTCCGGTCGGCCCGGCCCTTCCGGTAATTCAGGCTCCGCTCGATCAGCATCGGAAGGCCGGCGAGCAGGTTCATCGTGAGGTAGCAGAGCAGGGCGAGGAAGAACGGCTCCTCGAGCGGGAGCTCGCGGCCCACCTCGACGCCGGTCATGAATGACGTCTCGCCGCGGAAGAAGACCCCGGCGTGGATGCCGATGACGTCCCAGACCAGGAAAATCGCGATTCCGACAGGCAGGACGACGACGGCTCGGCGCCAGTCGCGCCAGAAGAAGAGGCGGAAGCGGCGGTCGAGGACGACCATGCCCGTCAGCGCGACGAGCAGGCCGAGGAGGTAGAGGACGCCCACGATCGGCGGCCTCAGGATTTCGACGCGCGCAGCGTGGAACCTGAATTGCCGGAACCGGAGGCGCGCACGGGGGCCGGGGCGGCTTCGGCGGTCGGCTCGGGCAGCGGCTCGGTGGAGGTGTCGCCGCGCAGGTTCTTCACCAGGATCTCGGCGCTGATGAGGCACATCGGCAGGCCGATGCCCGGCCGGACCGAGCCTCCGACGTAGTAGAGGCCGCGCACCTTCTTCGACACGTTGCCGGCGCGGAACATCGCGCTCTGCCGCAGGGTGTGCGCGGGGCCGAGCATGCTGCCCGACCACGAGTTGTAGTCGTCGACGAAGTCCTGCGGGCCCCTGGTCCGGCGGAACAGGATCCGGGAACTCAGGTCGCTCACGCCGGTCCACTCCGCGATCTGCGCGATGACGGCGTCGGCCAGGAGGTCGAGACGAGCGGAGCCTGAATTGCCGGAACGCGAGTCGGTGCCGGGGGCGGCGGGGGCGGCGGACGCCGCAAGACCGGTGCCCGCCCCGAGCGACACGTCGGCGGGCAGCGGCACGAGCACGAAGAGGTTCGTCTGCCCCGCCGGCGCGGTCGACGCGTCGACGGCGCTCGGCTTGCACACGTAGAGCGACGGCGGCTCGGGGATGCTCTTCGAGCGCCCGAAGATCCGCTCGAAGTTGTCGTGCCAGTCGCGCGAGAAGAGCAGGGTGTGGTGCTCGAGCTCGGGCAGCTCGCCCGACACCCCGAGGTACATCAGCAGAGCGCTCGGCCCCGGGTCGCGATGCCGCCAGTACGCCTCGCCGTACGTCTGCAACTCTCGCGGCAGCAGGGCCGTCTCGGTGTGGTGCAGGTCGGCGGCCGAGACGACGAGGTCCGCGGCGAACGAGCGGGTCGCGCCCGAAGAGTCGGTCCAGTCGAGACCAGTCGCGTGCGGTCGGCGCCCCGGCGCCGCGTCGCTCGTGCGGATGCGGGTCACGGTCGCGGAGGTCTCGACGCGCACGCCGGCCTCGACGGCCAGCGCGGCGATCCGCTCGATCACCCGGGTCAGGCCGCCCATCGGGTAGAGCACTCCGTCGTCGAGGTCGAGCGTCGACATGAGGTGGTACATGCTCGGCGTCCGGTACGGCGACGATCCGAGGAACACGGCGGGGTATCCCAGCACCTGCGCGAGCCGTGGGTCGTTGACCGTCCCCGCGACGAAGGTGTCGAGATGCTGCAGGAGCAGACGGGCGAGCGTCGGCAGGCGCCTCACCACATCCGCGCGCAAAAGGGGCGCCCACGTGGGGAACGACGTGTAGAGGAAGCGCTTCTTCGCCATGTCGTAGGTGTCGCGGGACGAGGCGAGATAGCGTCGGATCCTGCTCCCCGCCCCCTTCTCGACGCTCTCGAACAGGTCGACGTTGCGCTCGAGCCCGTGCGGGATGTCGAGCGGCTCGCGCTGCCCCTCGAAGTAGACGCGGTAGCCGGGGTCGAGCGGCACCAGGTCGAGCTGCTCGGCGGCGGAGGTGCCCATGAGCCGGAAGAAGTGGTCGAAGACCTCGGGCATGAGGTACCAAGAGGGTCCGAGGTCGAAGCGGAAGCCGTCGTGCTCCCACGACGAGGCGCGCCCGCCGACCTGAGGCGCCTGTTCGAAGAGCGTGACCTCGTGGCCTTCGCGCGCCAGGAGCCCGGCCGACGCCAGCCCCGAGATGCCGCCGCCGACGATCGCGATGCGGCTCATGCGGGGGCGCCCGACCGGTCGCCTGCGCCGATCGGCGTGACGTGGCCCGCGGCGGACGCCGCGGCGATGCGGAGCTTGACGGGGTTCGGCACTCGGATCCTGCTCACCATCAGCTCGGAGGCCGGGGTGACGGCGAGGCGGCGGTTGAGCTCGGCGAAGAGCCCGTGCGCCAGGGCGACGGCTCGGCGTGAGGAGGCGGGCAGCTGCGGGATGACCGAGCCGGCGAGACGCAGGTCGGCGTCGATGTCGGCGACGAGCCGGTCGCGCTCGGCGTCGGAGAACGACGAGGGGTCGACGCCGGGGAAGTAGCTGCGGCCGAGAGTCTCGAAGTCGTCGTGGAGGTCACGGAGGAAGTTCACCTTCTGGAAGGCGGCGCCGAGCGCACAGGCGCCGCGCTCGAACCGGTCGCGCGTCGGCTCGTCGTAGTGAGAGGCGACGAGGCCCGGGCCGCCGCACTCGACGGCGAGGAACGCGCGGAGGCACATAAGGCCGACGACCTCGGCGGAGCCGTAGACGTAGGTGTCGAACGACTCCTGGTCGTGGACGGTCGCGCTGAGGTCGTCGCGCATCGACGCGAAGAACGGGCGGGTGAGCTCGCTGCCGAAGCCCGTGGCGCGGGCCGTCCGGGCGAAGGCGTGGACGATGAGGTTGGCACTGAAGCCGCAGTCGATCGCTCGTTCGACCTCGGCCTCGAGGCCGTCGAGGATCCGGGCCTCGCCGTCGCCGGCCAGCCCCGCCTCTGCGGCTGGGCCGTCGACGATCTCGTCGGCGACGCGCACCAGGGCGTAGATGTTCTCGACGTGCTGGCGCACGCCCGACCCGAGCAGGCGCGACGCGAGGCCGAAGGAGGTCGAGTACCGGCGGATCACGCCCGACGAGGTCTCTTCGGCGACCCGGTCGTAGAGGGCGAGACGGCTCATCGGACCCGCTCGACGACGGTGTCGATGACGGGGCGGAGCACGTCGCGGAGGTCGTCGGGCACGAACGACCGCTCGAGCACGAGCCGGGCCCGGGCGACGTGGTCGGCGATGAGGCTCTCGACGGCGGCCTTGGCGCCGCAGAGCTCGAGGCGCGAACGGACGTGCGCGGCCTCGTCCTCCGTGAGGTCGGGCTTGCCGATGAACGGCCGGATCGCGAACCAGTCGTCGGTCGTCGCGGCGTGCGCGACGAGCACGGTGCGCTTGCCCTCGCGCAGGTCGCCGAGGGTGGTCTTGCCGGTCTCGGCCTCGGTGCCGAAGACGCCGAGGAGGTCGTCGACGAGTTGGTAGGCCACACCGATCTCACGCCCGAACTCCTGCAGCGCGTCGAGCACGAACGGTGCCGCGCCGGCCAGGGCCGCCCCGGCCATCAGCGGCGCCTCGAACGAGTAGACCGCGGTCTTCGCGCGCTCCATCTGCAGGATCTCGGGGACGCTCGGCATCTCGGTCGCCAGCGCGAGTTCGATGTCGAGCAGCTCGCCCCCGGCGCTCGCGAAGATCGCCTCGTCGAGCAGGTCGAGCAGGGCCGCGCGGACGGCGTGGTCGCAGGTGACGTCGAGCAGGAGCCGACTGGCACCGGTCAAGGCCAGGTCGCCCGCGATCACGGCGGCGGACATGCCGCGGTGCTCCGCCGTCGGGATGGGGATGCCGGCGGTCGTGGCCGTGTCGCGATAGCGCCCGGACACGTTCGGGATCCCGCGCCGAGAGAAGTCGCGGTCGATGACGTCGTCGTGGACGATCAGCGCCGTGTGCAGCAGTTCGAACGCCGCCCCGACGAGCGCGCACGACTCGTCGTCGGTGCCGCCGAGGCTCTCGTAGGCGGCGATGACCATCCGGGGCCGGAACCGCTTGCCGCCGACGCTGCCGCGCTCGAGCGTCGACCAGAGGTCGACGTAGCGCGGGCCGAGAGTGAGCGCGCGGTTCTTGGCGTCGCGGAAGAACGTCTCGAGCACCCGGTCGACGCGGGCGGTGGCGTCGGGACGCTCGGCGGTGGCGGCGCCTGGGCGCTCGGCGGCCCGACCGCGGGTACTGTCGGCGGAGTGCAGGCCAGACGCGGCACCCCCGGCCCGCGACCTCGCGAGCACGTGATCACCGTCCATTCAGGCAGACTACCTCCCGATGAAACCCGAACCTCCGGCACTTCCTCAGCCTGCTGAGCCTTCTGCGACCACCCTTTCCGACGAATCGGTGGTATTGCTCGACGAGCGCGGAAATCCGACCGGAACGTACCCCAAAAAAGACGTCCACACGACACAGACCGCGCTTCACCTGGCCTTTTCCTGCCACGTCCGCCACTCCGAAACGGGGTACATCCTGGTCACCCGACGCGCGCTGAGCAAGGCGACCTGGCCGGGTGTGTGGACGAACTCGTTCTGCGGTCACCCTGCCCCGGGCGAGACGCCCGCCGAGGCGGTCGAGAGACGGTCGATGCAGGAGCTCGGGGTGACCGTCTCACAGGTGACCGAGATCCTCCCCGACTTCCGCTATCGCGCGGTCGACGCCTCCGGCATCGTCGAGAACGAGATCTGCCCCGTCTTCACCGCCGTGATCGACGGCGACCCCGACCCCTCGCCCGACGAGGTCGCGGAGTGGGCGTGGATCGAGCCCGCGGCGCTCCGCGAGGCCGTCGCGGCGGCGCCGTTCGCGTGGAGCCCGTGGCTCGGCTGGCAGCTCGAGCAGTGGCCGGGGCTGCCGCGGTAGGTCCGGCTTCGGTAGGTGCGGCTGCAGTAGGCGCGGCCGGGGTCAGCCCTTCGCGCGCCCGAGGGTGGCGAGGTCCAGCGTCCAAACCGGGTTGTACGCGACACCGGTGACGCGGGGGCGGGCGGCGATGGTGGCGGCCGGCTGGATCAGTGGGACGAACGGGCCGGTGGCGTTCAGGGCGCGCTGCAGGGCTCCGAAACGACTCGCCCGGTCGGCCGAGGAGGCGGGGCGGGACGCCAGGGTGGCGAGGTCGGTGACGGTGTCGTCTGCTCCTGCGCCCCAACCCGCCCGGGTGCCGAGTGCGCCGCCGGGTGTGAAGCCGAGGTAGTCGCTCGGGTCGGGGTAGTCGGCGCCCCAATACCAGAGCCCGGCCTGCTCGAGGCCGTTGCGGTAGTCGTCGAGCTGCGTGGACTGCGGGGCGTCGTCGACGGCGACGTCGATTCCGACCGCCGCGAGCTGGTCGGAGACGCGCGACGCCAGCTCGGTGAGGGAGACCCCGCCGACCGTCACGTCGCTCGGGACGTCGAGGGTGATCTGCTGGCCGGCGTAGCCCGAGAGGGAGAGGTCGGACTTCGCGGCGGCGGTGTTCTGCGTAAGGGCGTCGGCGTCGGGGAGAGCGCCGACGAAGAGGCTGGGCACGACACCGTTCGCCTGGCGGGCTCCGCGGCCCGCGGCCTTCGCCAGGGCCGGGTAGTCCAGCGCCTCCTTCACGGCGCGCACGAAGTACGGGTTGCTCGTGATCGAGGAGACCGTCGGATCCTGGTTGAGGAACAGGAACACCAGGGTCGACGAGGCGGTCGCGGTCACCCTCGCCGAGCGGCCGAGACCGCTCGCGTCCGACGGAGACAGGTCAAGGGCCACCTGGGCATGACCCTGCCGCAGGTCTCCCACCTGGCTGGTCGACGCGGCGTCGCGCACCACGATGCGCCCGTAGGTCGGCTCGGGGCCCGCGTAGTCCGGATTCGCCTGCAGCACGACCTGCTGGCCGGGCATCGACGAGACGAGCTCGTACGGCCCGGATCCGGCCGAGTGGCGGTCGAGATACCGCCGCGCCGTGTCGCCCTGGCCGGTCGTGCCGCCGTGCGCCTTCACGACCTTCGCGTTCAGGATGCCCGTGGCCGGGTTCGCCAGGATCGCCGGCAGCGCCGGGGTCGGCTTCGCGGTCGTGAGCACGACCGACGTCGGGCTCCGCTTCTTCACCCGCACGCCGGCGAGGAGGAACGCCGGGCCGGCCTTGAGCCCGATCACTCGATCGAGCGAGAAGACGACGTCGTCGGCGGTGAGTGGCGTGCCGTCGGAGAACCGCGGTGAGCCTCGCAGAGTGAGCGTGAAGGTCTTCGCGTCGGACGACTCGTGCAGGGTCGCCAGGCCCGGTTCGACGCGGGTCACGTCGTCGTGGTGCGCGCCGCCGTAGGTGAGCAGGGTCTCATACAGCGCGTGGTCGATCAGCTCGCCCGTCGACTCGTACATGCGGCCGGGGTCGAGCGCGGTGAGGTCGAACGCCGTGTCGACGGTGAGGGTCGGGCCCTTCTGGTCGGCGGTCGTGTCGGACGACGTGCAGCCGGCCGCCGTCACCGCGACCGCCAGCGCGACGGCGGCGGCGAGCGCTCGTCGTCGCGGGCCGCCGGTCCGCTCGAGTCGCCGCGGGTACGTCACCGAGACCTCATCGGGTGGCGGTCACTGCCGCGACGGGGCCGCGCCGGTGTCGGTCCGCGTGAAGTTCTGGAAGGAGCGCGACGCCGTCGGCCCGCGCTGGCCCTGGTAGCGGCTGCCGTAGATCTCCGAGCCGTACGGGTTCTCGGCGGGGCTGGAGAGCCGGAAGTAGCAGATCTGGCCGATCTTCATGCCGGGCCAGAGCTTGATCGGCAGGGTCGCCACGTTGCTCAGCTCGAGGGTCACGTGGCCCGAGAAGCCGGGGTCGACGAAGCCCGCCGTCGAGTGGGTGAGGAGGCCAAGGCGGCCCAGCGACGACTTGCCCTCGAGTCGCGCCGCGATGTCGTCGGGCAGAGTGACCAGCTCGTAGGTGGAGCCGAGCACGAACTCGCCCGGGTGCAGGATGAACGGCTCGTCGGGCGCGACCTCGACCAGGTGCGTCAGCTCGGGCTGGTCCTCCGCCGGGTCGATGAACGGGTATTTGTGGTTGTCGAACAGCCGGAAGTACCGGTCGAGACGGACGTCGATGCTCGACGGCTGGATCAGGGCCGGATCGTACGGGTCGAGGCCGATGCGCCCGAGATCGAGTTCGGCCTTGATGTCGCGGTCGGAGAGCAGCACGGGAACAGCCTAGGGCGACGGCGGGGCGACTCGCCGGGTGTGACGGCAATTCAGGCTCCGCTCGTGGCGCCGCCCCGCGTCACGGTCGGCCCCGTTCGGCAATTCAGGTTCCGCCCGTCGCGCCACCGCGCGTCACGGCCGGCCCCGTGCGGCAATTCAGGCTTCGCCCGTCGCGCCCTCCTGCGAAGGCCCGAAGGCAGGCGGAGCAGAATCGTGCGTGTGCTGGCGATCCTGAATTCCCGAAGCGGCGGACCCGAGGTGCTCGAGGCGGGCGAGGTCGACGACCCCGTACCCGGCTCCGCGGAGGTGCTGATCGACGTCGCAGCGGCGGGCATGAACCACGCCGACCTGTCGCAGCGGGCCGGCGGCTATCCACCGCCGCCGGGTGCGCCCGCGTGGCTGGGCATGGAGGTGTCGGGCACGATCGCGCATGTCGGGGTCGACGTGGTCGGATGGTCCGTCGGCGACGAGGTCTGCGCCCTCCTGCCCGGCGGCGGCTACGCCGAGCGGGTCGCCGTCCACGCCTCACTCGTCCTCCCCCGACCCGAGGGCGTGTCGCTGGTCGACGCCGCCGCGCTGCCCGAGGCCGCCGCGACCGTCTGGTCGAACGTGTTCATGCTCGGCGAGCTGGCCGCCGACGAGACTCTCCTCGTCCACGGCGGCACGAGCGGCATCGGGTCGATGGCGATCCAGGTCGCCCGGGCTCTCGGGGCCGACGTGATCACGACCGTGGGATCAGCCGCGAAGGTCTCGTTCGTCGAGAGCCTCGGCGCGAGGGGCCTGAACTACCACGAGGCGGACTTCGTCGAGGAGGTCAAGGCGGCCACAGACGGCCACGGCGCCGACGTGATCCTCGACCTCGTCGGCGGCGACTACCTGCCTCGCAATGTCTCCGCCCTCGCGGTCGGCGGCCGCGTCATGGTCATCGCGAACCAGAGCGGCGAGCCGTCGACGTTCGCGCTCGGCTCGCTGATGATGAAGAGGGGCAGGATCCACGGCACGACCATCCGGCCGAGACCCCTGGCCGAGAAGGCCGCCATCATCGCGGGAGTCCGCGAGAACGTCTGGCCGCTGATCGAAGGCGGCGCCGTGCGACCCGTCGTGGACCACGTGCTGCCGCTCGCCGAGGCGGCCGAGGCCCACCGGCAGCTCGAGGCCGGCGGGCACATCGGCAAGTTCCTTCTTCGGGTGCGCTGAAGAGCTAGGGCGTCCCAACCGCCGGTGACGAACGGGGCGCGTCGCTAGCGGACGCGCGAGTCCGCACCCGGCCGGATCGCCGAGGCGCCGACGACCTCCAGCAGCACCGGCACGTGCGCACCGCCGCCGAGGACCCGGTCGAGCCCCGTGACCGCACCGGAGGTGGCGTCGACGACGGGACCGGGCTCGGCTCCTGCTGCCAGCCGCACCTTGACCTTGAGGGCGGCCGAGCCGCGCAGCCGATAGGCGGCGACGTTCACGCCGGCGATGTCTCGACGGCCTGAGAGCGCGTCTTCGAGGGCGGTCTCGGCGAAGCGGGCGCCGATGACGATGCCGCCCGCGGGGCTCTCGGACTCCAGGATGCGGTCGGTCCGGCCACGACCCCGGGTCGCCGCCGCGAGCACCGCGACGACGATGACGACGAGGCACAGGATCGCGAGGAGCCACGGCAGAGAGCTGCCCGTCAGCGAGCCGACACCGGTCAGGGGGGTGTCGCGGAGGGCCGTCGCCTGCGCATCGGACCAGGTCGAGACTGCGTCGCGCCCCGCAGCGACGCCCGGGAGGGCGACCAGCACGAGCGCAGCGCCCACGGCGAGCGTGACGATGCCGACGACCGCGAGGAAGAGGCGGTTGAGGAAACGGTTCGACGAGGTCATGCGCCCAGCCTTCCGGAGTCGGTGACGCGCACGTCGACGGTGATCGGGGGGAGATATGGAGTCTCGAGCAGGTGCTCGCGCGTTGCGTCGAGCACGCGTTCGCGGTCGACCGTGGTTCCGGTCGACGGGGTGAGCGTGACTCGTGCCGACCGGCGGGCGACCCAGGCGTTGACCTGTCCGGGTGCGAGTCCGGCGGCCACGCGGGTCTTCCGGGCGAGCACGGCGGCCGCCACATGGTCGTCGACGACGACGGCGAGTCGCGGGTCGTCGATGGTGTGGCGGCCGCGACGGCCTGCCGCGAGGGCGATGACGATGAGGATCACGCCGACGATCGCGCAGGCGATGCCGACGGCGATCACGAGGGCCCCCTGGTGGCGGGCCGCGGCGGCGAGCGTGGAGAGCACGTCGACGGGCGAGTACAGGATCGCTTTCATGCCGAGAGCGGCATAGACGGATTCGAGGCCGGTCCAGGCGGCGACGACGATCAGCGCGACGAGCACCGTGATGGTGGCTCGCGATCGCGACGAATGGGTCTCGCGTCGCAGGATCCGACGGTACGCCCGGGCATTGTCTCCCCCGGGCCGCACTCCGTCGTCCGGAGCAGCGACGCCCGTAACGATGGGTGTGGTGGCGCTCATCGGACTCTCCTCGTGGACGGTCGCTCGACGGTGCTTCCGGTGACCGTGACGTCGACTCGCGACACCTCGCGGTCGGCGATGCTCAGGAGCCGCGTGGCCACGGTGGCCTGCAGCTCTCGCAGCAGTCCGAGCACGCCGCCTGCCGGCACGTCGGCGTCGGCGGCGAGCGGGGAGATCCCCACCGGCGTCCACACGCGCAGGCCCAGGCGACCGGAATCGTCGTATGCCTCGACGCGTACGTCACGTCGGTCGATGTCGAGCGCCTCGCCGACGACAGCCCCGCTCACGCGAGTGATGACCCGCGGAGCGATGCTGACGTGGCCGGGGAGCGCCCAGGTGGGGGAGGTGGCCGCCAGGGAATCAGGAACCGGCGACCACCCGTCTGAGCCGTAGCCGTCGGCAGTGCCGGTGCGGACACCGGCGCCGTCGCCACGGGCTGTCGGGAGGTCGGTCATGACGACGAGCGCCGTCCGCGGAGGGCGTCGACGAGACTCGAGACGTCGATCCGGCCGCTCACGATGCGGCCGACGAGCGCGCCGACCGCCATGAAGACGGCGACCAGCACGAAGGCCCAGAAGCCGAAGGCCACGGCCACGACGCCGAGGACGGCGCCGACGGCCATGCCTGTCACGGTCGCACTCATGCGACGCGGCTCTCGCGTGCCTGCTCGTCGTCGTCGTCACCGGGGATGTGCACGTCGTTGATCGCGACGTTGACCTCGGCGACCTCCATGCCGACGAGCTGCTCGATGGCGCGAGCCACCTCGGCGCGGACGGCCTCGGCGACGGCGTTCATCGGGGTGGGGTACTCGACGACGATGGTGACGTCGGCGGCGACCTGCGTCTCGCCGACCTCGACGCGCACGCCCTGCGACAGGTCGGTCGAGCCGATCACGTCGCGGATGGCGCCGAACGCACGAGCGGCGCCGCCGCCGAGCGCGTACACGCCGGGCACCTCGCGGGCGGCGATGCCGGCGACCTTCGAGATGACGCTGTCGGCGATGACGGTCTTGCCGGGGGCCGCGGTGCCCGTGCTGGTGGTCGTGACCGCGGTGGCGGCTCGGTCGACCCGGGGCGCGGTCTCGGTCGGGGTGATCGGCGTGGTGGTCTTGTCAGCCATGGTGGTGCTCCTTCGTGAAGTCGTCGAGGCGTCGAATCGGTGGCGCCTCATGGATAGGACGCATCGACCTCGCGATTCGTCACGCACTTTCTCGAGATTTTTTTCGGGCACGCAGGATCGGGGAGTTGGCTGGGCCGATGAACCTCGCCGAGGAGCCTCGCGTGCGCGCCTCCGCCCCGACCGGAGCGGCCCTCGCCGGCGCCGACCTGCCCGACTCCACGCTCGCGATCCGGGCCGCGGACGGCGACGCGGCGGCGTTCGAAAGCCTCCTGCGGCGACACCTCCCCCTCATGACCGCGTACGCCACGCGACTGACCGGCTCGCGGGCCGACGCGTACGACGCCGTCCAGGAGGCCTCCGTGACGATCTGGCGGGAGTTGCCGAGACTCGCGGAGCCCGCCGCCGCCAAGGGGTGGATGATGAAGATCGTGTCTCGGAAGGCGTTCGACCTGATCCGGGCGAGGAAGCCGGCCGCGGATGTGGACGACGAGGCGGTGTCGGCGATCCTGCCGGTGGATGACGCCGCCGACCCGGCCCGCATCGTGGGCGCCACGGCGGCGGTCGACGGCCTTCGCGAGGCGTTGGCGCGGCTGCCCGACCTGCAGCGGCAGAGCTGGCTGCTCCGGGAGATCGGCGGCGAGTCGTACGCCGAGATCGCCGAGCACCTGGGGCTGTCCGTCGCCGCCGCGCGAGGCCAGCTGGCCCGGGCCCGCGAGACACTGACCAACGAGATGGAGGAGTGGAGATGAGCGACGACACCGTGACGCTCGAGCGCATCTCGGACTACCTCGACGCCGGCAGGCTGCCGTACGACCCGGCGATCGAGGACGACCCCGAGAACCAGGCGCAGCTCGTCGCGCTCGCGCGGCTGCGCTCCCTCTCGGCGCGTCTGGTCGAGGACGACGCCGACGCCGTCCCGGCACCCGACTCGGGCTGGCTGAGCGGGGTCATGGAGCGCGTGCGCCGCGAGGCCCGCTCGGGCCGCGACCTCCCGATCGCCGGAGACGACCCGCGCGCCGTGCTCCAGGTCACCGAGGGCGCGGTCCGCGGCCTCATCCGCGAGGCCGGAGACGGCGTGCACGGCGCCATCGTCATCTCGTGCGTGCTGCGCGGCGACGTGTCGACGATCGGCGCACCCGTGAGGGTCGAGGTCACGATCAGCGCACTCCGGGGCGAGTTCGTGCCCGCCATGGCCGACGAGGTCCGCGCGGCCGTGGGCCTCCGCCTCGCCGCCCAGACCGAGCTCGCCGTCGAGGCCATCGACATCGTGGTGGGCGACGTCCACCTCCTCGCCGACGGAGGACGCCCGTGATCGACGCCACAGCGCTCAGCACCCTCGGCGGCGAGCTCGAGGCGCTCATCCTCGATGTCCCCGGCGTCATCCGGGCGCAGGATCGGCCGGCGTTCGCCCGCCTGACCCGCCGCCTGGCCTCGGCACTCCCCCTCGGGGCCGCCCCGTCGCACGGCGCGATCACCGTCGCGGCGGACGACCGCGCGACCACGCTGGAGGTCGACCTGGTCGTCGGGGGCGACCGGTCGGCTCCTGCGGTCGCTCGCGAGGTGGCGACGGTCGTGCTCGCGCGGCTCGACCTCGAGGACCTCCCGCCCGCGAAGGTCGGGGTGCGGGTCGTCGCGATCGGCTGACGCGAGCGACGCGCTAGCGACGCAGGAGCCGGTGGATCGCCCCGGCGGCCACGGCGCCCACGACCGGGAACACGACGAACGCCCAGAGCTGAGCCAGCCAGTCGCCGCCGCCGTAGAGGGCGGTCGCGAGCGAGCGGGCGGGGTTGAGCGACGCGTTGTCGATCGGGATCGAGACCAGCAGCATCGCGGTGAGCGTGAACCCGATCGCGATCGGCGCGAGCGGGCCGGCGCCGCGGGCGGACGTCGCCCGGAGGATCACCGTCACCAGAACGCCGGTCGCGACGACCTCGACGAGCGCCGCCGCGAGCAGGGAGAAGGCGCCCGGGGATCCTGCGGCCAGGACGAAGACGGTCGACGCGCCGGCACAGGCCCCGATCACCTGCGCCGCGACGTAGCCGGGCACCCGCGACCACTCGAACCGGCCGGCGACGGCGAGGCCGAGCGAGACGGCCGGGTTGAAGTGGCCGCCCGAGATCGGGCCGAACGCGAAGGCGCCGACCATCACGGCCAGGCCGAGCGCCAGGGCGACCCCCACGAGGCCCACGCCGAGCGGATTGATGACGGCCCCCTCGGCGGTCGCCGGGAACACCGCCGAGAACGTCGCCGTGCCGACCACCGCGAAGACGAGGAGGAACGTGCCGCAGACCTCCGCGAGGAGACGGTCGATCGCGTGCGGCTCGGTGCTGCGAGCCCGAGGCGGCTCGGTGGGGACGGGGGCGACGATGTGGGCGGTGGCCATGCGGGCTCCTGGAGTGATATGTCAGATGCGAACACTCTCACTCAACCCGATGGGCGCCTCCCAGGATGTGACGAAATCCTTACGTGGCGGAGGCCGAAGCCAGCACGATGTCCTTCCACTGGCCGAGCCAGCCGGCGTACGCGTCGGGCTCGGCGTAGGCCTTCTCGTTGAGGTAGAGGCCCTGCGTCGGGCACGTCGCGCCCAGCTCGACCAGCACGGGCTTGAGGTGCACCTCGGGGGCGAGCGCGTGGGCCGGGCCGGCCCCGAGCATCAGCGGCACGACCGTGACGCCCGCGAGGCCCGTGGCCCCGGCGAACTGGTCGAGGAAGCACTTCAGGACACCCGTGTAGGTCGCCTTGTAGGTGGGCGAGGCCACGATCACGAGGTCGCTGCCGGCCACCGTCTCGACGGCCGCCTTCACCGTGTCATCGCCCCAGCCGAGCAGCGACGGGCCGAGGGTGACCACATCGACCTCGCTGGTGGCCGCCTGCCCGGTGAGCGACTCGGCCACGTGGTGCGCGGCCTCGAGAGTGCGCGACTGGGGCTTCGGATTGCCGGCGACGACGGTGACGATCATGGGTGTCCTCTGGTTGGGCGCTTGCAGGTCAGGCCCAGTCAACCGCTCCGGCGTTTCCCGCGTATGGCCCGGCGATTAATCGTCTATTGCGCCGGTTTCCGGCCTCTGGCGCGGCCGCAGAGTCGTGACGCAGGAGCCGACAACGCGGCCCCGGCACGACCTCCCGCCCGCCTTCGCTATGCTGGTACGACCGCGGCTCGTCGCGGTGCGCGAGTGTAGTTCAATGGTAGAACTCCAGCTTCCCAAGCTGGTAGCGCGGGTTCGATTCCCGTCACTCGCTCTCTTCAGCCGCCTGCGCCAGCGCTTTTCAGGCGTTCGCCCGCGCGCGGAACGCCACCACCGCCAGACCGGCGAGCACCACGAGGCAGGCCAGCTGCTCGACCACCATCCAGGCGGGCAGCGGCAGCACGAACAGGACCACCGCGAAGGCCACGATCAGGATCACCGAGACGATCCGGAGCCGCAGCAGGGCGCGGGGGCGACGACGCGTCGCGGCAACGGCGAAGCGCAGCGTGAGGAGCGACGTGAGTGCGACGATGACGCCGCGGATCCAGGCCGCCGACGACACCTCGTGCGGAGCGACCGCCGTCAGGACGGCGAGCGCGGCGACCGCGGCGACGCTGAGGCCGGCGTAGACGACGGCGAGCGGTGTGAGGGACTTCATGACTCCTCCGATCCGATCGCGCGCTCGAAGAGCGCCACGACCTCGGTGATGTGGTGGTCGACGTCGACCGGGTCGCCGCCCGGGCCGTCCGGATCCGTGAGGTGGAACGACGCGGCGTCGATGACCGCGCGGACGGTCTTCGCGACGACGACCGCATCGAAGTCGCCGAAGACGCCGGCCTCCTGGCCCGCGCGGAGCCGGCTCGCGAGCTGGTCGACCGCGGCGGGGGCCGGATCGACCGGCGGCCGATTCTCGAGGATCCGGTGTACGGCGACCACGTGCGAGACGTTCTCGGCGATGAAGCGGAGGTTCGAGGTGAGGTACGCGCGGAACTCGGCCGCAGGACCGGCTGCGTCACTCATGGCCGAGCGCATGAACTCGGCTCCTGACTCGAACAGCGTCGTGACGACGGCGTCGTCGACGGCCGCCTTCGACCCGAAGTGATACAGGACGGTGCCCTTGCTCGTGCCCGCGGACTCGGCGATCGCGGCGATCGACCCGGCGGCATAGCCCTCGGCCGCGATCACGTCGATCGCGGCGCGGAGGATGTCATCTCGACGGGCTCGCTGAGTCCGCGTGACGTTGTTTTCTGACCGCATGGTCAAATATTAGCGCAGTCGGTCAGAAAACGACAGCGGTGCGGCCGAGGTCACATGACATCACCGACGTCGACGCCCAGAACGGGGGCATGGCGCGTCCTCGAAACGGGCGCAGACTTGCTGCACCCGGAGTTCGGATCAGGACGGGCCACGCGCGGCCCGAGGACTCACCACCCTCGAGCCGCGCGTCTCGCGCGCGCCCGAGGACCGGCCTGGCGGCGGAAGAATGGGGCCGACGCCGACGGCGCTGTCCGCGCTTCGGATCAGGAGAAGCCGGCGTCACACGCCGGCGTCGACCGGGGCCGGTAACCAGCCGGCCTTCGCAACCTATCCGCACTACGTAGTCCGGGACAACGACCCCGTTCGGGGACCGCCCGTCCGGGCGTCATACACTCGGCTCACAGTCGGCGGTCACTCCGCTCGGCGTGACGAAGGCGAACGGAGACGACGATGGAGCGCACACTCTCGGCAGACGGCACCGCGATCGCGTACGACGGCGTGGGCGAGGGGCGGCCCGTCGTGATCGTCAACGGCGCGTTCTCGACGTCGGGCGACGCCCGCGAGATCGCCGCGCGCCTCGCCGAGCACGACCTCATGGCCATCATCTACGACCGCAGAGCGAGGGGCGAATCCGGCGACACCGCGCCCTACGCTCCGGCACGCGAGATCGACGACCTCCTGGCCGTCATCGACGCCGTCGGGGGCGAGGCGGCCGTGCTCGGGCACTCGTCCGGCGCCGTCCTGTCGCTGCTCGCGGCCGCGTCAGAGCAGGGCGGGCGCAGGATCCGACACCTCTTCCTCTCCGAGCCGCCCTTCCGCTTCGGCGTCGACGAGCCCCCCGCCGACCTCGCCGCCCGCATGCAGTCGTCGATCGACGAGGGCCGCCCGGGCCACGCGGTCACGGCGTTCCAGCTCGAGGGCGTCGGGCTCCCCGCCGAGGCGGTCGAGCAGATCCGGCAGAGCCCGATCTTCGAGCACCTCCTCCCCCTCGCCCAGTCGACGGTGTACGACCAGACGCTCGTCTCGTCCGTGTCGACGCCGACGCCAGGGATGCTCGCTGTCACGGTGCCTGTGACCGTCCTGCGAGGGGAGCGGACGTTCCCCATGCTCATCACGGCGGCGGATCGCCTCGCGGCCACCCTGCCCGGCGCGGAGCTGGTGGTGTCACCCGAATCGGTCGACCACCGCCTCGACCCCGGGGCGGCGGCCCGGATCGTGGGCGAGCGCCTCGGCTCCTGAGCCAGGCCTCGACCCCGGCCGGACAACAAGACGGCCGCAGAGCACTACAGCCGGAGAGCAATAGACTGGCGGCACAGGTTTCGTCGGAAGGCTTCACATGGACATCGCACTCTGGTGCCTCATCGGGGCGATCGCCCTGGTCGGCTTCGTCTTCGTCTGCATGGCGTTCTCGGCCATGAACAAGAGCGGCCCCAACGACTACTAGGCCCCGCACCGGCCTCCACGCACGAAGGCCCGGCGAGCACTGCTCGCCGGGCCTTCGGTGGTGAGAGCGGCTACTTGTCGCCGATCTTCTCGTCGGCCGTCTTCTTGGCCTGATCGATCTGGTCGTGGAACTTGCCGCCCGTGGCCTTGTCGGCCGCGCCGGCGACGGCGTCGAGCAGCTTGTCGCTGACGCCCTCCGCCTGCTCGCTGTGGAGCGCCTGCTCGACCTTCGGGTCTTTCAAGAACTCCTGCGCCTTCTTCGCGATGTCGTCGAAGCCTGCCATTGTCTTGCCCTCCGCTTGGGGATACCGATGGGCTCAGTATTCGCCTCGCCGGGCCGGCGCGTCACCCCCGTCGGAGAACCCGTTCGAAAACCGGGGCTGCAGACCGGCTGAACCCCTTGCATCCTGCGCTCTCCGGGACGATGCTTTTCTCCACCGCGCCCGATCACGCGGAGGTCACCGTGCCGATGCGAAGGAGCATCATGAGCATTCCCCGACTGCCCGTCCACTCCCCTGCTCAGGTCGCTCCGGCCGCGCCGCCGACCTGGCGAGACCGCTGGCGCCGACGCCGCGAGGTCGCCCGGGCGCGCATCGAGATGGAGGAGACCCTCGAACGAGACCAGCTCCAGGCGCTCCTGTCGGCGGCACGGGCCTACGTCGAGACGAGCTGGATCCAGGGGGCGTGGTTCGCGGTGCGGACCGACGACGGCCGCGAGCGGCTGGTCCGGGGCGGGAGCGCTCTGCTGATCGACGACGCGAGGATCGTCGGCTCCTGCCTCGTCGGGGCGATCATCCGCGCGGGTGGCGGCACGGGCGCCGTGCAGGAGCAGCCCGTGCAGCGCGCGCTCGACGCCGTGTGGCACGCGCTCAACGCGCCCGAGGGCGTCCCCGTGCAGTGGGGCCCGCCGCCGATGACCCGCATGCAGCACGTGCGCGACCTCACGCGGTGGAACGACCGCGAGGCCGAGTCGGCCGCCGAGGTGGCGTCACTGCTGCTCACGGCCGAGCGAGTGGTGATGAGCGAGGCGCGCTAGCCGCACTCTCTCAGGCGACATTCCGTATGCTGAGGGTCATCTGAAGGGAGACCCATGGCCGCCCGTCTTCGCGCCCTGTCGCCGATCGCGATGCCCGTCATCGCCCTCGTCGCGCTCGTCGCGACCTATCACCGCCATCTGTCGACCGGGGTCGCGATCCTCGTCGGCGTGATCCTCATCGGCGCCGTCCTGGCCGCCGTGCACCACGCCGAGGTCGTCGCCCACAAGGTCGGCGAACCGCTCGGATCGATCATCCTCGCGGTGTCGGTCACGATCATCGAGGTCGGGCTGATCGTGACGATCATGCTCGGCGGCGGCCACAACGCCTCCACCCTGGCGCGCGACACCGCGTTCGCCGCGGTGATGATCTGCTGCAACGGCATCGTCGGCATCTCGCTGCTGCTCGGTTCGCTCCGCCACGGGCTGCCGCGCTTCAACCGCGAGGGCACCGGCGCCGCGCTCGGCGTCGTCGCGACGCTCGCCGGCGTGACCCTGGTGCTGCCCGCGTTCACGACCGGCGCGTCGGGCGGCCGCTTCACGGGCGTCCAGCTGGCCTTCGTCGCCGTCCTCGCCCTCGCGCTCTGGGTGGCCTTCGTGACCACGCAGACCGGGCGGCACCGCGACTTCTTCCTGCCCGTGACGATGCCCGCGTCGGCCGGATTCGCGTCGGGTGCGTCCGAGCCCGACGACACCGACTCCGGCGCGCACGCCGAGCCGCCGACCACCCGCGCGACCGTCATCAGCCTCGTGCTGCTCGTGGTCTCGCTGCTCGCCGTGGTGCAGCTCGGGCACGCCGTGCAGCCGAACATCGAGGAGGGGCTCTCGGCCGCCGGCATCCCGGCGAGCTTCGTCGGCGTCGTGATCGCGTTCCTCGTGCTCCTGCCCGAGGGCATCGCGGCGTCGCGTGCGGCGCTCGGCGACCGTCTGCAGATCAGCCTGAACCTTAGCTACGGCTCGGTGATCGCGAGCATCGGCCTGACGATCCCGTCGATCGCCGTGGCCAGCCTGTTCATCGAGGGGCCGCTCGTGCTGGGCCTCGGGCCGGTGCAGATCGTGCTCCTCGCGATGACGCTGGTCGTCAGCGTCCTCACGGTGGCGCCCGGTCGGTCGACGCGGCTGCAGGGCATCATCCACCTGATCATCCTGGCGGCCTTCGTCTTCCTCGCGATCAGCCCTTAGGCCGCGCGCGCCCGCAGCCGGTTCAGAAGGGCGCAGGAGCAGGGGCACCCAACTCGAACGATGCCAGCAGCCCCGTCATCGCCTTCCGGGGCGGCGACGCGTACTCCCCGCGCTTGCCGGTGGCCAGCCCCAGCCGCACGAGCGACTCGGCGAGGACGGTCGCGGCCGAGACGCCGTCGACGACCGGGGCGCCCACCTCGCCCGAGACCCAGGAGCAGAAGTCGGCCATTCCGGCGCAGCCGAGGACGACCGCGTCGGCTCCTGCGTCCACGACCCTCCGGCACTCGTCGACGACGACGTTCCTGGCGTCGGAGGCCGGATCGTCGAGCGCCAGCACGGGGATCTCGCACGCCCGGATCTCGGTGCACACGTCGGCGAACCCGTAGCGATGGACGAGCTCGCCGGCCCGCCCCACCGTGCGGCCGAGCGTCGTGACGATGCCGAACGAGCGCCCGAGCATCGCCGCGGCGTGCATCGCCGCCTCGGCGATCCCGAGCACGGGGCCGGTCGCGATCTCTCGCGCGGCGTCGAGCCCGGGGTCGCCGAAGCAGGCGATGACGAAGGCGTCCGCGCCCTCCCGCTCACCGATCGCCACCTGCTCGAGGAGCCCCGGCACGGCCAGCGCCTCCTCGTAGTGGCTCTCGATCGACGCCGGCCCCATGGTGGGGTTGACGGCCTCGACGAGGGTGAGCGGCCCCGCCACCCCGCTCGCCGACCGGCCGATGGTCTCGGTCATGCTCGCAGTGGTGTTGGGATTGATGACGCGGATGCGCACGGCGGCCCCCTACGCCGCCGAGCCGGTGCCGGTCGCTGCGCCCGTGCCGGCTGTCATGCCAGCCGCGGCCAGGGCCGTCTCGCTGTCGCCCTCGTCGAGCGTGCCGTCGCTCACGGTCGGGTCGTCGCCCGAGAGCACGGGCATGCGGGGCGAGACCGTCTCGAAGGCCCAGAAGATCACGAGCCCGAGGCCGCAGCCGATGAACCACCCGTAGTTGCCGAGCCAGGTGAAGTTCGGCCCGCCGTTCTGGGCGACGATCGACGGCACCAGGGCCGCGGCGACCGAGATGACGCCGGCGATGACCATGGTCCAGACCGCGTTCGGGTTGAAGCCCTTGCGGTACCAGTAGCGACCGGTCGGCGAGAGCGTGAACATGTCGTCGACGGCGACCTTCTGCTTGGCGACGAGGTAGTAGCCGGCGATGAGCAGGCCGAACAGCGGGCCGATCAGAGCGCCGAGCACACCGAGGGTGTACTGGATCGCCTGCGCGTTGCCGTACCAGTTCCAGGGGGTCAGCAGGACGGAGCCGACCGCCGCGATCATGCCGCCCATGCGCCACGAGATCTTCTTCGGCGCCACGTTCGAGAAGTCGAACGCCGGGCTGATGAAGTTCGCGACGATGTTGATGCCGACGGTCGCGGTCACGAAGGTGAGGCCGCCCAGAAGGATCGCGAACGGCGCACCGATCGCCTGCACGGTCTCGATCGGGTCGGTCATGAGCTTGCCGAACACCGGGACGGTCGCGGAGGCGCACAGCACGGTGAGGATCGAGAAGAAGAGGAAGTTGAGCGGCAGGCCGAGCAGGTTGCCGCGCTTCACCGACCGGAACGACCTGCCGTAGCGCGAGAAGTCGCCGAAGTTCAGCATCGGGCCCGAGAAGTAGCTCACGACGATGGCCACCGCCGAGATCATCACGGGGATCGCCGCGGCCATGGACAGCGGCTTGCCGACCGACAGGTTGAGGCTGATGTTGCCCCAGCCGGCCTTCGCGACGAGGTAGATCGCGAGGGCGATCATGATCACGTAGACGGCCGGGCCGGCCCAGTCGATGAAGCGGCGGATCGTCTCCATGCCCCGCCAGAACAGGGCGGCCTGCGCGATCCACAGCACCCCGTACGAGATCCAGCCGAGGGCGGACAGGCCGAGGAAGGAGTGGTGGAGGAGACCCTCGGATCCTGGCAGGAATTTCAGCCAGATGATGTTGAGCGACTGCGCCGCCAGGAACGTCTGCACCCCGTACCAGGCCATTGCGATGAGGCCGCGGATGATCGCGGGGATGTTGGCGCCGAGCACGCCGAACACCGAGCGGTTGATGACGGGGAACGGCACGCCCGTCTTCTGGCTCGGCTTCGCCACGAGGTTGGCGAAGGCCATGACGATGAAGATGCCCACGAGCAGGGCGATCAGCACCTGCCAGCTGGCGATGCCGAGCGCGAAGAGGCTGCCGGCGGTGACGTAGCCGCCGACCGAGTGGACGTCGCTCATCCAGAAGGCGAAGAAGTTGTAGCCGCCCCAGGTCTGCTTGCGCAGCGGCGCCAGGTCTTCGTTAGTGAGCGCGGGGTCGTACGTGTCTTTGATCAGGCCTGCGCCGACCGGGTGCCCGGCCGCCTCGACGATGTCGTGCGGGCCGGTGAGAGGTGCGGTGGAGCTCGTGGGTGGGACGGTGTTCGTTGCCAAGGCAACCTCCGTGGGTGACGTTGTACCCTTGCGGGCAAGAAAGAGGACGTGCGGGTTTTCGCGGCTCCTGCGAGCCCGAGGCATTCACTGGTTCTTGGAATGTGAACCTATTGCTTCACGCTTTCGCCCTCATTTCGGCTTTGTAACAAGCGTGTGACAGCACCTGCTTCACACGTCGCCTGCGATCTGCCGAGCGATCCACCGCGCGGTCTGCCCGAAGGGATGCGATGAGCGACAACGCGACATCCGTTGTCGATCTCGACCCTGCTGCGCTGGGCGCCCGCCTGCGCGCGCTGCGCCTCGAGTCGGGCATGTCGTTGCGCGACCTCGCCCGCGCGCTCGAGATCTCGCCGAGCGCCGTCTCGCAGATCGAGCGCGGGGTGCGGCGGCCGAGCGTCAGCCGACTTCTCGCCATCGTCCAGGTGCTGGGCAAGCCGCTGGCCGACGTCTTCGACGAGCCCTCCGCCTCCGTGACCAAGGCCGGGGCGCAGGAGCCGACGGGCTACGTCCTCGCGCGGGCCGGCGCCTCGAAACCGGTGGAACTCGGCACCGGCGTCGTGTTCCGACGGCTCTCGCCCGCCCACACCACCGGCGTGGACTTCTTCGAGTCGACCTACCCGCCGGGCGCCGTCGCCACCGACCTCAACACGCTGATCACGCACGAGGGCTACGAGGTCGGGACGGTGACCGCCGGCGAGCTGACGATCGACTTCCCCGACGAACGCGTCGTGCTGCGGGGCGGCGACTCGATCACGTTCCCGTGCGACCTGCCGCACCGCATGCACAACGACGGACCCGTCGCGGCGGTGGCCACGTGGCTCATCGTGCACCGGGGCTGAGGGAGCGTCGGGCTCTGCTGCGGGGCTTCTTCGGTCGGCCCGGGGCTTCTCGGTCGGCCCGGGGCTTCTCGGCCCGGGGCTTCTCGGCCCGGGGCTTCTGGGCTCGGGTGGTTGGCTGGGGGCATGCGATACGTGATCATCGGCGCCGGAGCCATCGGCGGCACCCTCGGCGGCCGGCTGGCCCAGCACTCGTCCACTCCCCCGCTGCTGATCGCCCGCGGTGCCCACGGCGAGGCGCTCGCCTCGACGGGTCTCCGGTTGCGCTCGCCCGATGAGGACGTGACGGTGCCCGTCGTGACGGCGTCGTCACCCGACGACGTCCGGCTGCTGGTCGACGATGTGCTCGTCATCGCCACGAAGACGCAGTCCGTCGAGGCGGCGCTGCAGGACTGGGTGGACCAGCCGGTGTTCTCGGACCCGTCCGAGGCCTCGCTCGGCTCGGCCGGCGATCTCCTGCCGCTGTTCACGGCACTCAACGGCGTCGCCAGCGAGCGCATCGCGTCGCGCTACTTCGCGCGCGTCTTCGCAGTCTGCGTGTGGCTGCCGGCGGTGCATCTGACGCCGGGCGAGGTCGTCGTGCGGATCGCGCCGTCGAGCGGCACCTTCATCATCGGGCGCTACGGGCGCGCCGCCGACGACGCCGACAGGGCGCTCCTCGCCGCCCTCGAAGCCGACTGGACGGCCGCGACCTTCCGGATCTTCCTCACCGACGACGTCATGGCGTGGAAGCACCGGAAACTGCTGTCGAACCTGGGGAACGCCGTCCAGGCTCTCGTCGGGCCATCAGCGCCGAAGTCCATTCACGACCGTCTCGCGGCCGAGGGCGGCTCCGTCCTGGAGGCCTCGGGGATCACCTGGCCGAGCGACGCCGAGGAGGAGGCCTGGCGCGGTGACGCCTTCGACGTGCGGCCCGTCTCGGGCGTCACCGGCGACCTCGGCGGCTCCTCGTGGCAGTCGATGAAGCGCGGCGGCTCGATCGAATCGGACTTCCTCAACGGCGAGATCGCTCTGATGGCGCGGCTGGTCGGGCACCAGGCGCCTCTCAACGCGACCGTGCAGCGGCTCGCCCGGCAGGCGGCCGGGGCGGGCGCGGGGCCGGGGTCGATGACGGGGGCCGAGCTCCTGAGGGCCCTCGACGCGGCTGGCTGACGCGCCGCCGTCTCCGTCGCACAGCCCGCCGCCCCGGGCCGCCCGGCCGCACCGTCCGTCCCGCGTCGGGCCCCTCGGCAATTCAGGTTCCACGTGCGCCGCATGCCCGCGAGGCCGCGCCGCCGTGCGGAGCCCCGCCCGAGGCCGACGAGCGGAGCCTGAATTGCCGGGCGGTCGGAGCCCGGCGCGCGGAGTCCCGGCCGCCGAGGAGGTCCCTCAGGCGCCCGGCTAAACCACCAGACAGGTCGAGGTCGCCGTCGCCAGCAGTTTGCCGGCCGCATCCGTGACCGTCGCGCGCGCCGTGCCCGTGCGACGACCCACGTGCTCGGTCGTCGCCACGATCGTCACCGTTCCCGTGTCGGCCCGCACCGCGCGCAGGTAGCGGACCTGCAGGTCGAGCGTGGTGATGCCCGAACCCGCCGGCAGATGGCTCTGGATCGCATAGCCGATGGCGGTGTCCGCCCAGGTCGCGATCACCCCGCCGTGCACCGTGCCGATGGCGTTGTAGGCGTACTCCGCCGGGTTCGCCTCGACGGTCGCAGTGCCCAGGTCGGCGGCGACGAGCGCGAAGTCGAGGGTCGCGGAGACGGGCGCCTGCGGCACGTCTCCCGAGACGAGGCGGCGCAGGAACTCGAGCCCCGACGTGGTGGGGGCCGTCGCAGCGATCGACAGCGGATCGGGCCAGGAGTACGAACGGGTTCGGTCGTCGGAGGTCACCCGTCGACTCTATGTCCCCCGAAATGCCCATAGAGGCACGACGGCCAGCATGGTGGGATATCCGGGCCGCATCACCCCACCGACCCCGCCGGGAGACCCATGATCCGCCAGCGCGTCGCCCTCCTCCTCGCCGCCGCTCTGGTCGCGACCGCGACCGTCGGCGCGACGACGACGGCGAGCGCCGCGACGACGTCGGCGAGCGCCGCTGGCTCATCGGTGCTGACCGAGTCGCAGATCCGGAGCGCGACGCCGACCGCGCTCTACCGCGGCGGCCTGTACCGGCAGTCGCAGAGCGTCGCGGCGATCGCGGCCGCCCGGCTGTCCGCGCAGGGCGACACGGCGGAGGCAGCGGCCGCGTCGTACATCGCGAAGCGCCCCGTCGCGATCTGGCTCGGCCCGAACTTCCAGGGCGCGAAACTCACCGACTACGTGCGCCAGAACGTCGACGCGGCCGAGGCGGCCGGCATGACTCCGGTCTTCGTCACCTACGCAATACCCGACCGCGACTGCGGCGGCTACTCGTCCGGCGGCCTCAGCGACTCCGAGTACCTCTCCTGGAACCGCAGCATCGCCACCACCCTCCGCGGCCATCGCGCCGTGGTGCTGGTGGAGCCCGACTCGCTCGGCCAGACGACCACGGGCTGCGCGAGCATCGCGTCGTCCCGCATCGCGCTCGTCCGGAGCGCCGTCGAGACGCTCGCGTCGAACGGCGTCACCACCTACCTCGACGGCGGCAACTCGCGGTGGCTGAAGCCCGCGGAGATGGCGTCGCTGCTGAACCGGGCGGGCGTCCAGTACGCCCGAGGCTTCTTCACGAACGTCTCCAACTACATCGGCGTCGACGACGAGCGCGCCTACGCCGGCAAGGTGTCGGCGCTGACGGGCGGGGCTCACTTCGTGATCGACGTCTCTCGGAACGGCCAGGGGTATCGCGGATCCTGGTGCAATGCCCCCGGAGCCGGCCTCGGCCAAGACCCGCACGTCACCTCCGGCACGGGCAGGCTCGACGCCCTGCTCTGGGTGAAGACGCCGGGATCGAGCGACGGCACGTGCAACGGCGGGCCGGCGGCCGGGCAGTGGTTCGCGTCGTACGCGCGATCCCTGGTGGCCCTCAGGCGGTAGCCGGTAGCGTCTCGCCTGTGTCGCCGCGCATCGATCCCGTCGCCGAAGGAGTGATCCTCGCCGGGGCGGGGCGCGCGATCCTGCTGCAGCTGGCTCGGCCGGAGGTCGGGTACGGGGTCGCCCGCCACAGCGACTTCGCGCGGAACCCGATGGGCCGCTTGAACGGCACGCTGATGTACGTGTACGCCGTGATGACGGGCTCGGACGCCGATCGGGAGTTCGCCGCGGCGTTCGTCTCGCGCATGCACACGCCCGTGCACGGCCCGGGCGACGACGAGGCGCCCGCGTACGACGCCCGCGACCCCGGGCTGCAACTGTGGGTGGCCGCCACGCTCTACGACACGGCCCTGCTCGTGTACCGCCGGGCGCTCGGCAACCCGCCCACAAGCATCGAGGACGAACTGTACCGGCGCTACGCCGCACTCGGCACGGCGCTCGACGTGCCAAGCGAGGCCTGGCCGCAGGATCGGGAGGCCTTCTCGGCCTACTGGCGATCGGCCTCGCAATCGCTGCACGTGGACCCCGCGATCCGCGCCCAGGCCGATGAACTCTGGCGCGCGACCGCTGCCCCGTGGTGGGTGCGGCGGCTCATGCCTCTCAACCGGTTCGTCACCGCGGGGCTGCTGCCGCCTGACGTGCGAGACGGGTTCGGGCTCTCGTGGTCTCCGCGCAGGCAGCGCCGATTCGACCGGCTGTGGACGGTCGTGGCGGCCGTGTACCCGCGGCTGCCCGCCGTGGTGCGGACAGCGCCGCAGCGGTACTACCTGGGGCGGCTGCGGGCGCTGCGGCGGCGCGCGCCGGGCACCGGCTGAGCGGGCGCCGGCCCGCGCCGGCGGCTGAGCGGGCGCCGACTCGCGGCGGCGGCTTGCGGGCGCCGGCTCGCGGCGGCGGCTTGCGCCGATCAGGCGCGACCGGCGCGGTAGACCTCGAGGCGCGCGGAGGCTGCTGCGAGCAGCGGCACCGGGACGCCCTTCTCGAGCCCTCGGCGGACCAGGTCGCCCAGGATCTGGTCGGACTCCACCTCGAGCCCCTGCGACATGTCGCGGAACATCGAGGTGGTGAAGTCCGAACCCCGTTCGGTGAGCGTCGACTCGGCGCGCTCGCGCATGGCCGGGCGAGGCTCGAAGCCGTGGGCGGCGGCCACTGCCGCGGCCTCCGCGACGATCGCGAGGGCGGTCGACGTGCCGTTCGGCACGCTCTCGATCGTGCCGACGTCGCCGCCGAGCAGGGTGGTGACGGCGCCGCCGGACGCCAGGATGAACCACTTCTCCCACAGGGCGTGTCGGATGTGGTCGGAGGCCGTGGCCTCGAATCCTGCGTCCTGGAGGTCGGCCAGGATCGCGTCGACCTTCGGCGTCCGGGAGCCGTCGAGCTCGCCGAACATGATCGTCTGCAGCGGGCTGAGCTGGCGGACCACGTCGCCGTCGAGCATCGTCGCCACGAAGCAGAGGCCGCCGAGGACGCGGTCGCCGAACTCGGCCTGAAGAGTCTCGATGTGGCGCAGGCCGTTGAGGAGCGGGACGATCGCCGTCTCGGGGCCGACGGCGGGCGCGATGTCGGCGATCGCCTGGTCGAGGGCGAACGACTTCACGCTGAGGAGCACGAGGTCGAATGGGGGCTCGCCGACGAGGTCGGCGGCTGTCGTCGCCCGGGGCGTCACCGTGAGGTCGTCGTTCAGGCGGGCCACCGTGAGGCCGTCGGCCCGGAGACGTTCGGCGCGGGCCTCGCGGACGAGGAAGGTGACGTCGCGACCCGCGGCGACGAGGTGTGCACCGAAATAGCCGCCGACCGCGCCGGCGCCGACCACGAGAATGCGCATGGCTCCACGGTAGCGGGCGGCCCTGTGGCCCGGCCGCGCCCGACGCGTCGCAGACGTCGCACCCCGCCCGGCGCCGCCGGCGTCGCCCGCGTCGCACTCCGCCCGGCCCGGCCGGCGTCGCCCGCGTCGCACTCCGCCCGGCGCGGCCGGCGTCGCACCCCCTCGGCAATTCAGGCCCCACGCGTCCGGCATGGACGCGCCGTCCTGGAAATCTGCGGCTGCCCCCACGACGCCGACACGTGGGGCCTGAATTGCCGAAGCGGGCGGGCGGACACGTCCGCCAACGACTCCTCCACATCGACGAGGTCGGGACCCTGCTGCACAGATCAGCGCCCGGGTCCGAGGAGCGACCGGCCGTGCCGCGTGATCCTGCTGCCATGACCACCATCGCCGAACTCGTCGACCGCCACGGGAGCGGGCTGCTGCACAAGCGTCAGCTGGTGCGGCTGGGCGCGGCCGACCACCACCTGACCGAGGCCGTTCGCGGCGGCGAGGTCCGACGGCCGCGGCGAGGGTGGTACACGACCTGGCCGCCGCACGATCGGCGATTCGTCGCCGTGCGGGTCGGAGGCCGGCTGACCGGGGCATCGGCCCTGGCCGAGCTGGGCGCGTGGGCCTGGAATCATCACCCGCGGATCACGGTGTCGGTCCCGGCGAATGCCGCTCGACTCCGCTGGAAGAGGCGAGTACGAGTCGTCTGGGTCCGCCCCGAGGTCGTCGGTCGGGGCTCGTCGTGGTCGGTCGCGCTCGAGGACGCCCTGCGCGAGGCGATCACCGAGGTGCCGTTCGAGGAGGCGGTGGCGGCACTGGACTGGGCGTTGCACTTCCAGATCCTGCGTCTCGATGATCTGGAAAGGATCGTTCAGGGCCTTCCCACGGACGTCCGCGGCATCGTCGGCTGGGTCGATCCGAAGTGCGAGAGCTTCCTCGAGAGCATCGTGCGCACGCGCGCCCGGCTGGCGGGCTACTCCGTCGTGATCCAGCGAGTCCTGCGAACGAACGAGCGAATCGACCTCGTGGTCAACGGCGTGGTCGGCGTCGAGGTCGACGGCAAGGAGTACCACGAGAACAAGTTCGAGCGAGACCGCCGGAAGGACCTCGAGATCGTCCTGGACGGCGAGATCCCCCTGCGTCTCACCTACTCGATGATCGAGAGCGACTGGGCGTCGGTCGAGAGAGCTCTCGGCCGCGCGGTGGCCATGCACGTTCGGAGCAGCGGTGGAGTCGGCGTGGCGGAGCTCCCCCACAGCGTGCCGCGGCGAGACGCGCCTCGTCCGGGAGGTCGACGGCGGTGGCGCCTTCCGGTGATCCGCCGACGCGGCGCTGACGCGACACGGCTCTCACACGCGAGGCCACCTCGACCGCTCGTCCGGCGCCGCGTCCTGGCCCCCGCGCGACACGGCCCGTCGCACGGGCGCATCGCGACCGCTTAGGCTTAGGGGACCTGTTCGCTCGTGGAGGCCCCCGCAATGATCCAGTCCCCCAACCGCCTGCTCGGCCTGTTCGGCGGCATCGTGTTCCTGCTGCTGGGATTCCTGGGCTTCTTCGTCGCGACCCCGCTCCCCTTCGCGAGCACTCAGGGCGCCACCGTGATCGGGCTGTTCGCGGGCAACGGCTTCCTCGCCCTGATCCACGTGCTGATCGGCGCGCTCATGTTGCTCTCCGCCCTCGGCGCAGCCGGCGTCTCGAAGGTCGTCAACATGCTCGTCGGCATCGGCCTGTTCCTGCTCGGCGTCTTCGGCGTGTTCCTCGTTCACACGAGCGCCAACATCATCGCCGAGAACTCGGCCACGATCGTCCTGCACCTGCTGTTCGGCCTCGCGCTCGCCGTCGTCGGACTGGCCTCGGGTCGACTCATGGCACGGCCGGCGACCGCCTAGCACTCCGCGTTATCGCAGGAGCCGCGGCACCCCGCCCGGCAATTCAGGCCCCGCCCGCCCACGCCGCACGCACGGTGGCCACGCCGCCCGGCAATTCAGGCCCCGCCCGCCCACGCCGCGCTCACGGCGGCCACGCCGCCCGGCAATTCAGGCCCCGCCCGGTACGCCCGCGCCCGGCTCGCGTACTTTCGCGGGCCCGCAGGCGGCACGCGCACGCGGAACCTGAATTGCCGGAGGGGCGGACGGGTACCGCCCCCGCGCGGACCAGGCTAGGGTTAGGGTCACCTAACCGAGGAGGGGCAGATGGGCGTGGCCATCCCGTTCTCCGAAGCCCTGCGTGAGCGCGCGAACGAGGAGCGCAACGGCATCGGCGCCAATGGCCGGAGCGCCTCCGAGAGGTTCATGACCTCTCTGTTGACCGGCCCCGGCTCGCGCGAGGACTACATCGCGATGGTCGCGCAGAACTTCTTCGTGTACGACGCCCTCGAGCGCGCCGCGGCGGCGCGCGCCGACGACCCCGTGGCCAGCCTCTTCATCGAGCCGGCGCTGACGCGCATCCCGGCGATCCGGGAGGATCTGCGGTTCCTGCTCGGCGAGGACTGGCGCGAGATCATCGTGCCGCTGCCCACGACAACCCGCTACGTCGAGCGCATCGACACGGTGGCCGCCACGACCGCGGGCGGATTCATCGCGCACCACTACACGCGCTATCTCGGCGATCTGTCGGGGTGCGCGATCGTCCGGACGCTCATGCAGCGCCGATTCGGCTTCGAGACGAACGGGGTCGGCTTCTACCTCTTCGCCGGCATCGCCAAGCCCAAGGAGTTCAAGTCGACGTACCGAGCCCAGCTGGACCGGGTCGGCTGGAGCGAGGAGGAACGAGGCCGCGTTCTCGACGAGGTGGCGCTCGCGTATCGGCTCACCGAAGAGCTCTTCGCCGACCTCGCGGCGAGCTGCGCCACCCGCGCCGCGTAGACCACAGCCCGCGCTCGACCAGCCGACGCGCAGGCCCACGCCGAAACGGACGCCTGACGCCCAAGCCTCGCCGCGCCTACTCCCCCAGCGTTGCCGCCTTGATCGCCGGCACCCGTGTCGACTGCGACATGAAGCGCCGCACGTCGAGGTCGACGATGATGTCGCTCGGTCGCAGCGGCCGCGACAGATAGAGCCCCTCCAGCGACGTGATCCGCGAGAGCGCGACGTACGTCTGCCCGGCGCTGAACACCCGGTCGCCGAGGTCGACGATGGCCCGGTCGTACGTCTTGCCCTGCGACTTGTGGATGGTGACAGCCCACGCCAGACGGAGCGGGAACTGCTGGAACTCGGCGACGATGTCCTTCTTGAGCTCTTTGCTGAGGGGCGAATAGCTGTAGCGGTATTTCTCCCACACCGCCGGCTGCACCTCGAACTCCTCGCCGTCGACCTCGACGAAGACGGTGTCGCGGATCCGCGTGACGACGCCCACGGAGCCGTTCACCCACCGCTGGTCGGAGTCGTTGCGGAGGAACATGACCTGCGCGCCGACCTTCAGCTCCAGCGCCTCGTCGGCGGGGTACGTGCGGCCGCCGAAGTCGCCCGTGACCTCGGCCTTCGCCGTCTTGACCGACCCGGGGAGGCGGGCGAGCTCGGCCCGGTTGATCCGCGAGACGGTGTCGTTGCGCGTGGCGAGCGTGATCACGCCCTCGTCGACGGGTACGGGACGCGCTCCGGCGGCGTTGAGTTCACCCGCGATCTCGGCGGTGACGCGGCCGTGACGCACCGCGTTGAGCATCTCCTTGAAGGCGGAGTCGCTCTGCCGATGGATGTATGCCAGTTCGAGAATACGAAGCGGCGCTTCGTCCCACACGTGGGCGTCGAAGAACCACATCGACCGGTAGTGGTCGGTGAAATAGGCGCGCTCCTCAGGATCGCCGGGAACGGGCGCCAGCTGATACGGGTCGCCGAACAGCACGACCTGCACGCCGCCGAACGCCTCGTTGCGCCTCTGGCGGGCCTGCCGCAGCGATCGGTCGATCGCGTCGACGAGGTCGGCGTTCACCATCGAGACCTCATCGATGACGAGGGTGTCGATGGTGTTCAGGAGCTTGCGGAGCTCGGAGTTCTGCTCGATGTCGTGATCGGCGATGAGGCCGATGGGCAGCCGGAAGAGCGAGTGGATCGTCTGGCCGCCGACATTCAGGGCGGCCACGCCCGTGGGGGCGCAGATGACGATCTGCTTCGACGTATTCCACGACAGGTGGTTGAGCAGCGTCGACTTGCCGGTGCCCGCCCGCCCGGTGACGAAGATGTGCTCGCGCGAGTTCTCGATCGCGTCGTAGACGGCGGCCTGCTCGTCGGAGAGCGGAGGGCGGCTGTCGTCGCTCAGTGACCTCACCCCTTCCGCCAGGCGATGCGGCCCAAGAGCCGCGAAACGACGCGGCACGCGCGCCGCGAAACGATGCGGCGAGAGACACCGCGAGAGCACTGACCAATCTACCGGCCCCCGATCCTGCGGCCCGGCCCGTCCACAGGCTCGCCCCTAGAATGTCGGCATGGCGGCCGTTGTGGGGGAGACGACGGGCCGGTCGCCCGTTCCCCGCGCGACCCTGCTGTGGCTGGGCCTCGGCGCCCTCGTCGTGGTGCTGTTCTTCGTGACGATCGCCGTGCTCAACTCGACGGTGTACAGCGCGTCCGGCTTCGCCAAGAGCTACGTGGACGCGATCAACCGGGGCGACACCGCGAGCGCGCTCGCCCTCGCCGGCGTGCAGCCGACGGGAGCCTCCGGAGACGAGCTGCTCACGGTGAGCGAGAAGGGCGCCTTCCGCAGCGTGCGGGTGGTGGGTGACGTGACGGAACGCGACGGGGACCACCGCGTGGCCGTCACGTACGAGACGACGACCGGCGCGCAGGAGCAGACGATCCGCTTCACGATCCGCCCGTCCGGCACGTTCGGAGGCCTCTTCGGCCGCTGGGAGTTCGCGACGCCGCCGACCGCCTCGATCGACGTGACGCCGCGCAACGACCCCCGCTTCACGGCGGACGGGGTGGAGGTCACCACGAAGGGCGCGGACCTCGCCACGAGGTACACGGTCCTGGCTCCTGCGGCCTTCACGCTCAGCCACTCGAGCACGTACCTCACGGCCCGCGACACGACGGTCTCCGCCGACGCCGTCGGGCAGGTCGTGAGCGCCGCCGTCGACGTCGAGCCGCGGGCGAGCTTCACGGCGAAGGTCCGGGCCGACGTGACGAAGTACCTCCGCACGGACTGCCTGCCGCAGAAGGTGCTGCTGCCGTCGGGCTGCCCGTTCGGCGAGTCCGTCGACGACCGTCTCACCGGCGACCCGACCTGGACCATGGCCACCTACCCCGCGGTCTCGCTCCAGCCCACGGCGACCGCGGGCGTGTGGGACGTCGTGGCCGCCACCGGCGTCGCCCACCTGAACGTCGGCGCCGAGTCGCTCTACGACGGCCACGACTACACGATCGACAAGAACGTGCCGTTCCGGGTGTCGTATCAGGTGACGATCGGCTCCGACAACGGGCTGACGATCACCCCCAAATGAGCCGGAGCAGGCCCCGTGCCAGCGCTGTCATACTGAGGCCGAGCCCAGGAGACCGACCGTGACCACCGAGCAGCCACCGCGCACCACCCCCGCCACGCTCGTCGACGTGGCCGAGCGCGCCGGGGTGAGCCTCAAGACCGCCTCGCGCGCCATCAACGGCGAGCCGCACGTGGCCGAGGCGACCCGCGAGCGCGTGGCGAAGGCGGCGAGCGACCTCGGGTTCCAGCTCAACAGCATGGCGTCGCTGCTGAAGCGCGGCATCCGCTCGAACTTCATCGGCCTGGTCACGGGCGACCTGGCGAACCCGTTCTACTCGTCGCTGGCGAAGGGCGTCGAGCGCGAGCTGCGATCGCAGGGCCTGCAGCTGGTCGTGTCGTCCACCGACGAGAGCGCCGAGCGCGAGCGACGACTGGTGGAGGAGATGGTCGCGAGACAGGTCCGCGCGCTCATCGTCGTCTCGACCCTCGAGGCCTCCGAGGTGCTTCAGGGGGCGCAGGATCGCGGAATCCCCGTCGTCTTCGTCGACCGCCCCGCCGACACCCTCGTCGCCGACAGCGTCGTCCTCGACAACCGCGAGGGCGCGCGGATGGCCACGCAGCACCTGCTCGACGCAGGCCACCGCCGGGTCGGCTTCGTCGGCGACTTCTCGCGGCTTCCGACGCACCGTCAGCGGCTCGACGGCTACCTCGAGGCGATGGCCCAGGCCGGGGTCGACGGCGACGAGGCCCGGCTCCTGGTGCGTGAAGATCTCCACGACGCCGCAGGAGCCCGCGGAGCAGTCCTCGACCTCCTGTCCCTGCCGCTGCCCCCCACCGCCCTCTTCACGAGCAACAACCGCGTCACGATCGGCGCGCTCACGGCTTTTCGCGCGTCGGAGGCAGTCGCCCCGGCCCTCGTCGGGTTCGACGACTTCGACCTGGCGGACGTGCTCGGCGTGAGCGTCATCACGCACGACCCGGTCGACATGGGGTCGCAGGCGGCGAAGCTCGCGCTCGAGGCGCTCACGGCACGCGCACCGCGCGGCGACGCCCTCGTGCTGCCCGTCCGGCTGATCGAGCGCGGCTCGGGGGAGGCCGCGCCGGGCGTCGACTGGCGTCGGTGACGCGCCCACTCACCGGGACGACCGCCGGGTGCCGCCGGGCCTGCGCACCGGCGCTGAAGTAGGGTCGGGAACCATGGATCAGGTACCTCCGGGCGACGAACCGATCGTCCGCATCCAGAACTTCCGCATGGACTTCGGCCGTACGACGGTGATCCGCGACCTGTCGTTCGACATCCGCCGCGGTGAGACCTTCGGGTTCCTCGGGTCGAACGGGTCGGGCAAGACGACGACGATCCGTGCTCTGCTGGGCATCTACCAGCCGACCGCGGGGACCCTCCACATCGACGGCAAGCCGTTCACCCCCGAGCGCGGCTCGCGACTCGGCTACCTGCCGGAGGAGCGCGGCCTCTACAAGAAGGAGTCCGTCATCGACGTGATGACCTACTTCGGCCGCCTCAAGGGCCTTGCGAAGGACGCCTCGAAGTCGTGGTCGCTCGACTACCTCGAGCGCGTCGGCCTCACCGACAAGGCCACCACCCGGCTCGACAAGCTGAGCGGCGGGCAGCAGCAGAAGGTGCAGCTCGGCGTGACGATCATGAACGACCCCGACCTGCTGATCCTCGACGAGCCGACGAAAGGCTTCGACCCCGTCAACCGCCGCCTCCTCATGGACATCATCGAGGACCAGAAGCGCAAGGGCGCCACGGTGCTCATGGTCACGCACCAGATGGAGGAGGTCGAGCGGCTCTGCGACCGCGTGATCCTGCTCAAGAACGGGGGAGCGGAGGCGTACGGCACGATCTCCGAGGTGCAGGACCAGTTCGGCGGCACGACCGTGCGGATGCGGTACAGCGGCACCGTCCCGGACTCGCCGGACTACGAGGTCACCCTGCGGGAGCGGAACTACGCGGAGCTCGCGGTGAACGAGGGGGCGGACGAGTCTCGGATCCTGCGCGCCCTGGTCGAAGACGGGGTGGCCGTGCGGTCGTTCGAGACGTCGAAGCTCAGCCTCGACGACATCTTCCTGCGCGTGTACGGCGACGAGAACGAGGCCGCCTGATGGCCCGGTACAACCTTCGCACCGTCATCGGGTTCGAGGTCACGCGCACGCTGACGAAGCGGCGGTTCTGGATCGCGACCCTGATCGTGCCCGTGATCATCGGCATCGTGGTCGCCCTGATCGCGGCGTCCGACACGTCGACCGACTCGAGCATCAGCGAGCAGAAGAACGCGAAGTTCTCGTTCTCGTACACCGACGCGTCGGGCATCGTGAACCCCGAGGTCGTCCGTGCCGTCGGCGGGCACCCGGCATCGTCGCCGTCGGCCGCGATCGCCGCGGTGAAGAAGGGAACCCTCGACGCCTACTTCGACTATCCGGCGAACCCGGTGAAGCAGGACACGAAGGTCTACGGGGTCGACAAGGGCATCTTCGACAACGGGCAGTACACGTCGGTGGCGTCGGAGATCCTCAAGATCAGCGCCGAGGCCAAGGTCGGCGACGCGAAGCTTTCGTCGCTCGTGCAGGGGACCGCACCGACCACCTCGACGACCTACAACTCCGCCGGGCAGGTGTCGGGCGGCATCGGCAGTGTGATCCCGCCGCTGCTGTTCCTCGCGATCTTCTACGTCGTGATCCTGCTGCTGGCGAACCAGATGCTCACGTCGACGCTGGAGGAGAAGGAGAACCGGGTCACCGAGATGATTCTCACCACCCTCAACCCGACGACGCTGATCATCGGCAAGATCATCTCGCTGTTCATCGTCGGCGTCGTGCAGATGGTGGTGTTCGCGCTGCCGGTGGTGATCGGCTATCTGTTCTTCCGGACGTCGCTGAACCTGCCGGCACTCGACCTCGCGCACCTGCACCTCGCCCCGTGGCCGATGGTCGCCGGCGCCCTGATGCTGATCGGCGGCTTCACGCTGTTCACGGGCACCCTCGTCGCGGTCGGGGCGATCATGCCGACGGCGAAGGAGGCCGGGCAGATCTTCGGCGTGATGATGGCGCTGATCTTCGTGCCGTTCTACGCCGTCGCCCTCATCGTCTCCGACCCGCACGCGCTGATCGTCCAGATCTTCACGTTCTTCCCCTACTCGGCGCCGGTCACGGCCATGCTTCGCAACGGGCTGGGGTCGCTCGACCCGGTGTCGGCCGTGATCGTGATCGCCGAGCAGTTCATCCTCGGCGGCATCGTGCTCCGGCTCGCCGTGCGGCTGTTCCGCTACGGGTCGATCGAGTATTCGCGGAAGGTGTCGCTGCGGACGATCCTTCCCGCGCGCGCCCGGCGCGACGACTCGGCCGCGTCCGGAGCGCGGGAGGCCGCGTGACCTCGGCGGCGGCAGGCCCTGCGGCACGCCCGTCTCCGGCAATTCAGGCTCCGCTCGTCGCGCCCGGGGCGGCCGCGCCGCCGATCCGCGGCGCGACGGGGCACGCCGAACCTGCCGCGCACGAGGAGCCTGAATTGCCGAGGGGGGACGCCGCAGACCCGGCGACCTTGCCCGGCGTCTGGCGCTTCGAGCGCACGATCGACGACCGGCTCCAGGGGCGCAGGATCCACGTGGCCGGCACCGCGACCTTCGCACCGCGTTCCGACGGCGCCATCGCATGGGACGAAGAGGGCCTCCTCGACCAGGGTGGCGACCGCGTCCCGGTCGCGGCCCACCGCCTGCTGCGACGCGACGCCGCCGGCGCCTGGGCCGTGGAGTTCGCCGACGGCAGGCCGTTCCACCCCTGGCGCGTCGACGCCGAGGTGGTCCACGACTGCGCGCCCGACGACTACCGCGGCCGCATCGACGCCGAGGGCGGCGCGGCGGCCTGGACGCAGACCTGGAACGTCACGGGCCCGATGAAGGACTACACGATGGTCACGAGGTACGAGCCGTGCCCGTGACGCTCCGCGCCTACGATCCGTCGAAGGGCGACGCCGAGGCCACGCTCGCGGTGTTCCGCCGGGCGATCCGCCTCACCGCCTCGAGCGCGTACACGCCCGAGCAGGTCGAGGCCTGGGCGACCGTGGTCGACCTCGATCCGCCCCAGTGGGCGATCCGTCGCGAGCGCGCCGAAACCGTGGTCGCCCTCGCCGGAGACGACACGGTGATCGGCTTCAGCGACACCGACCAGCACGGTTACATCGACATGATGTTCGTGGATCCGTCGGTCGGCCGCCAGGGCGTCGCCACCGCGCTCCTCGCCGAGGTCACTCGACGGGCGCACGGTCACCACGCCGTCGAACTCACCACCCACGCCAGCCTGATCGCCCGCCCGTTCTTCGAGCGGCACGGTTTCGTGTTCGTCGAAGAGCTGAGGCCCGCTCCGCAGGGCGTGGCGATGCCGAGCTTCGCCCTCCGCAAGCCTCTCTAGGCGTCTCGGGGGTCGAGCTGCCGCTTCAGCGAGTCGATCTTGACGAGCGACCGGTGCCCCGCGACGAACGTGAAGACGATGAACCCCACGCACAGGGCGATGAGCAGCAGCGAGAGCACGACGCCCTGGCCGCTGACGAGCGCGGCGACGCCGAGCACGCCCACGATCCCGAAGAAGATCGGGCCCCAGATGCGCGACGCCACGACGCTGCGGCGGCGACGCTCCAGTTCGGGCGCCCAGACCGACGGCTCGGCGTCTTCGGGCAGTCGACCCGTGCGGAGGGCCTGATTCATGTCGGCGAAGGTCGACCTGCCGCCGGCGCGGCGGCGACGCCACGCGACGAGCGCGGTGAGGATGCCCGCGAAGATCAGCCCGCCGACGACCTCGATGACGACGAGCGACGCCGTGAAGCGATCTCGGTCGGCAGCGGCCAGGATCAGCCGGACGCCGGTGAAGAAGACGAACACGAACCCGAAGAACGCGGGGAGCGGAAGATGATCGAGCCAGCGGTAATAGCGGTTCACGTCGTCTCCTTGTCGACCTCGTGAACGCTAGCCCCGGGGGACGTGAGCAACCATCAGGTGCCGCTCAGCGAGCGGCTCCGCTAGGCGAGAGGCTTCTCCTCCATGCCCCAGGGCGACCCGTACCCGATGGGCGCGTCCGCCGCCAGCAGCGACAGGAACGGCCCGGCCGGGAACGCCTCGGGCCCCAGCACACCCTTTCCAGACCAGGCTCCCGTCGCCAGGAGCTCGAGAGCGATCACCGGGTTGATCGCCGTCTGCCACACGACGGCCTGCGACGAGTACTCCGCCATCGTCTGCTCGTTGTCGACGACGTGGTAGAGGTACGTCGACCGCGGCTGGCCGTCCTTGCCCGTGCCGGTCACCCACACGCCCGCGCAGGTTTTGCCGCTCATCCGGTCTCCCAGGGTCGCAGGATCCGGCAGCGCGGCCGCGACCACGTCCCGAGGCGACACCTGCACACCCTTGACCGACAGAGGGGTCGTCGAGTCCAGTCCCAGCTTGTGCAGCGTCTTCAGCACCTCGATGAACTCGTCGCCGAGGCCGTACTTGAAGGTGACGCGCTTCGCCGAGGTCCAGCGCGGCATGAGCAGCACCTCCTCGTGCTCGACGTTGACGCACTCGACCGGGCCGATGCCCTCGGGGAAGTCGAAGGTCTCGGGCTCCGAGAACGGGGCGGTCGTGTACCAGCCGCGGTCCTTCTCGTAGATCACCGGCGGGTTGAGGCACTCCTCGATCGTGGTCCAGATCGAGAACGAGGGGGCGAAGTCGTAGCCGGCGACGACGAGGTTCGCGCCGTCGCGCACGCCGAGCTCGTCGATCTCGCTGAACAGCTCGTCCTCGGCGTACCGGGCGAAGACGTCCGAGAGTCCGGGCTCGACGCCGATGCCGACGAGGGCCAGGCGGCCCGCCGCCTCCCACTCGTCGGCGACCGCGAACTGCTCGTCGCCGAGCTTGACGCCCGTCAGCTCGTGGGGCGAGGTCGGGTGCGGCTTCGACAGGCTCATCGCCATGTCGAGGTACGTCGCACCGCCCGCGAACGCACCCTCGAAGATAGGCATGACGAAGCGCGGATCGACTGCGTTCAGCACGTGGGTGATGTCGTGCTCGCGGATCAGCGCGGCGACCGACTCCGACGACGAGGCGTCGACCTGAGCGGCGACGAGCCGGGGGTCGCCCACCGCCGCGACGAGGGCGGCGGGACGCGCCGGGTCGTAGTCGGCGACGACGAGCGTGTCGAAGAACGAGCGGCGGGCGGCGATGCGGACGGCGGCCGATCCGACGCCTCCGGCGCCGACGATGAGGATCTTCATGCGGGACTACTTGCTTTCGTCGGTGGGCGAGGTGGGGGCGTCAGGAGCCGCGGAAGCCGACGGCGGGACGGGCGTCGCCGCGGTCTCGGGCTCGGGGCCCGTGTGGCGGTTGCCGCGGATCCTGCGACCCGTGGCCGCGTTGATCGCGGTCGCGCCGGTGGGCAGGTTCGAGAGGTCGGGGGCGACCACCGACGGGAAGCGGCCGGAGTCGGGGAGACCGAACTGCGCGTTCACACCGTCGGCGCCGGCCAGCACGTAGTCGTCGGAGCGACGCGGCAGCGTCTGACCGCGGAAGTAGTCGGGCTTCATGATCCACCAGATGATCATGAGGACGGCGCCGATCAGGAGGCCGCCGATGCCGACGACGGCCTCGGCGCCGATCCCGAAGATCGTGATGTTCTTGCCCTTGTCGTCGGTCAGCCAGTCGGGCTGCGCGAACGAGTAGACGCCGTAGATGAACACCGCCAGCAGCATGAGGCCGCCGACGAACGGGAAGATGCCGCGCATGATGACGCTGCGCGCCGACTGGAACAGCGTCTTGCGGTAGAACCACACGCACGCGAAGCCGGTCATGCCGTAGTAGAAGGCGATCATCAGGCCGATGGAGCCGATGAGGGCGTTGAGCAGGTTCGTCGAGATGAACGTGAAGATCAGGTAGAAGACGATCGAGACGAGGCCCATGCCGATCGTCGACCAGGTCGGCGTGAGGTACTTCGGGTGGATCCGGGCGAAGCGCTCGGGGATCGCCTTGTAGACGGCCATCGAGAGCGACGTGCGAGCCGTCGGCAGGATCGTCGTCTGGGTCGAGGCCGAGGCGCTGGTCAGGATCGAGAAGCCGAGCATGGCCATCAGGATCGACCCGACGATGCCGCCGCCGAAGAGGGTCGGCCCGATCGACGAGAAGACGTCGCCCGCGTTGTTCAGGTTCGAGAGGCCGATGCCCTTGTCGCCGACGCCGGCGAAGGCGATGGTGGCGACGGCGACGAGCGCGTAGGTGACGAGGAGCAGCACGGTGGAGATGACGGCGGCGCGGCCCGGGGTCTTCTCCGGGTCCTTCGTCTCCTCGTTGATCGAGACCGCGGTGTCCCAGCCCCAGTAGATGAAGATGGCCGTGAGCATGGCCGGGGCGATGGTTCCCGGGCCGAGCGTGAACGGGTTGAGCCACGAGAACGACGGGTGCAGCGAGTACGACTCGGCGTGGCCCGAGTAGACGCGCACGAGGGCGAAGACCGCGAAGAAGATGAGGATCAGCACCTCGAAGGCGAGCAGGAAGTACTGGAGGCGGGCCGAGATCTCGATGCCGCGGTAGCAGATCCAGGTCATGAGGACGATCCAGAGCACGCCGGCGATCGTCGACGGGATCGGCTGCGACGCGAGTGCGGCGACGCCGGGGAGGCCGAAGGAGCCCACGAAAGTGAAACTGTAGGATCCTGCGATCGCGGCCAGGTTCGCCATGACGATCACGTCGGCGACGATGATGCCCCAGCCGCCCATCCATCCGGCGATCGGGCCGAACGCGCGCGACGCCCAGGTGAAGGTGGTGCCGCAGTCGGGTTCGGCCTTGTTGAGCTCCTGGTAGGCCACCGCGATGAGGTACATCGGGATGAACGCCAGAAGGATGATCCCCGGGGCATGGACGCCCGCGATGGTCGTTCCGCCGACCACGATGAAGCCGAGGCTCGCCGCGAGGCTGTAGGCCGGGGCCGTCGAGGCCACTCCGACGACGACGCTCGAGACCAGCCCGAGCGAGCCGTCCTTGAGGCCCTTGGTGTCGACCGCCTGAGTCGGGGTCGTCGAGGTGGTAGCAGTCACGGGGAGCCTCCATCGGTTCGCCAGCCGGGTGACCGTGCGCCCGAGGGGAGACGAACGGTGGCCCTACCCAACCGGAGAGCGACGAGGCCGGTCAATGCCGTTCCGTCCGGGTCCGGGGTCGCGGCACGCCGTTAAGGCAACACGGGTCGCTCAGGCAACCCAGGTCGCAGGATCGCTACAGCGTCGACGCCGGAAGTCCGAGCGAATGCTCCATCGTGCGACGCAGGAGGTCGAGGTGGGTCTCCTTCGTGCCGAAGCCCACCAGCCGGTACGCGGTCGCGGCGTCGATGAGGGCCAGGAACTCCTGCGCGACGAGATCGGCGTCGCGAGCGACGAACTGCCCCTGGTCGATGCCGTTCTGGAAAAGGATGCGGAACATCTCCTGCCACTCGATCGACGCCTCGCGGGCGACCCGGGCGAGCGGGATGTTGTGGCGGCCGAGGCTCCACGCGTCGGCCCAGATGGAGTTGAAGTTGTTGTGGCTGTCCTGGAGGAGGGCCTCGATCATGAGCCGCAGAGCCTCGAGCGGCGACGCGGCGGCGTCGATGTCGCGCTGGGTGTCGTGCAGCTCGCTCGTCGCCAGCTCGTCGAAGGTGCGGGCGATGAGGGCGCCCATGGACGGCTCGAGCTCGGCGATGACGCCGGGGGCGACGCCCACGTCGGCCGTCAGGCGCCGGAGCGTGATGCCCGAGAGCCCGTGGCGCACGGCGATACGGCGCGCGGCGGCGTCGATCGCGTCGCGGCGCGGGTCGGACGCGCCGGCTGCTGGGCTGAAGGTCATAGCAAAAGTGTATTTTGCCGAACAACCGGGCAGACGGTGGGACCGCCCCCAGTTCGCGTGACCGTGTCGCCCCAGTTCACGGGCTCCCCGTTCGCGGGCCGAACGGGAATGTCCGGGCGTCGATCATGATTGACTTACATGCACACGCATAGAAATGGGGAGCACGTCATGGCCACCGCCTCGAATCCCGACCGGGTCGTCCCGGTCGTCTCGCCCGACGACGTCGAGCTGGGCCTCGACACCTTCGGAGACGTGACCGAGTCGCCGACTCCGGGCGGGGAGGCGATGCACGGCGAACTGACGAGCCATGCCGAGACGATCCGCCAGCTCCTGAGCCAGGCGGTTCTGGCCGACGAGGTCGGGCTCGACTTCTTCGGCGTCGGCGAGCACCACCGCGCCGACTTCGCCGTCTCGGCGCCCGAGGTGGTGCTCGGGGCGATCGCCGCGAAGACGTCGCGCATCCACGTCGGCAGCGCCGTGACCGTGCTGTCGTCGGACGACCCCGTGCGCGTCTTCGAGCGGTTCTCGACGGTCGACGCGCTGTCGTCGGGCCGGGCCGAGGTCGTGCTCGGGCGCGGTTCGTTCACCGAGTCGTTCCCGCTCTTCGGGCTCGACCTCGCCGACTACGAGGTGCTCTTCGAGGAGAAGATCAACCTCTTCGCCGAGCTGCTGAAAGACCAGCCGGTCACCTGGAACGGCACGACCCGAGGCGCCCTGCACAAGCAGGAGGTGTTCCCGCGCCCCGAGTCGGGCACGCTGAAGACCTGGGTCGGCGTCGGCGGGTCGCCGCAGTCCGTGATCCGGGCCGCGCACTACGGCATGGGCCTCTTCCTCGCGATCATCGGCGGGCAGCCGGCCCAGTTCGCGCCGTACGCCGACCTCTACCGGCGCGCCCTCGAGCAGATGGGGCACGGGCCACGGCCCATCGCCATGCACTCCCCCGGCTTCGTCGCCGCCACCGACGAGGAGGCGCTCGAGACGCTCTACCCGTACCAGTCGGCCCAGGTCACGAAGCTCGGGCGGGAGCGCGGCTGGCCTCCGTTCTCGCGCGAGCAGTACCTCGCGTCGGCGGCCGCCGACGGGGCGCTCTACGTCGGGTCGCCCGAGACGGTCGCCCGGAAGATCACTCAGAACCTCCGCGTGCTCGGCGCCACCCGCTTCGACATGAAGTACTCGATGGGGCCGCTGCCGCACGACGCGATGATGCGGAGCATCGAGCTCTACGGCACGAAGGTCGCGCCGATGGTGCGCGAGCTGCTCGCCGAGGCGCCGGCTCCCGTCGCCCTCTAGCCGCGCCTCCTGCGACACAACGCGACACCTGCGACGTCTCGACACGTCGCAGGTGTCGCGTTTTGTCGCGGGGGGGCACGGGGCGCAGGAGCCGCAGAGCGCTACTCGGCCGGGCGACGCACGGCGGCGGCCACGAGCCGCGAGCCCACGACGAGCCCGGCGACCATGAGCACGACCCCACCGGCCTGCTGGTCGTCGACGGGCGCGAGACCCCACTGCCGCCCTGTGGCGCCGTACCAGTTCGAGAGCAGCAGCCCGTCGCCCAGAAGCCGCACGCCGAGCCCCACGACGACGACCGCGACGAGGGCGGCGCCCCCGACGGCGAGTCCGCGCCCCGCGCGCACCGGCACCGGGTCGATGCCGCAGACCGCCTGCGCGCACAGCCATCCGGCCAGCACGAGCTCGAGCACCATCGCGAAGTGCCCCCACCCGGTCGCCACCGACCAGCGGAGAAGTGGCGTGTGCAGCCACGCCCACAGCGACACGCTCGCGAGCAGCGGCCCGGTGAACGGGTGCGTGAGCCAGGCCGCGACGCGCGAGCGCACGACGCCGAGCAGCCACTCCCGGGGGCCGCGACTGCCGTCGGTGCGCTTGTCGATCGCGACGAGCGCCAGCGTCCACGGGGCGGCCGGCACGAGCAGCGCCGGCACGACGAGCCCCGCGCACACCACCGTGCCGAGGTGCGCGCTGATCAGCGCCTGATCGTAGAGGTGCGGGGCCCCCGACGTCATGTACGCGAGGACCACCAGGCCCAGGATCCAAAGCACCGCCCGCGACCACGGCCACGTCTCGCCCCGCCTGCGCACCCGCCGCACGGCGACGACGTAGACGACCGCGAGCACCGCGCAGCCGAGCAGCCACACGAGGTCGAGGCTCCAGCCGGTGAACCAGCTCTCGACCGTGAACGGCGCCGGCAGCACCCGCCCCGTCAGCACCTCGAACGGCGAGAGCGTGCCGGTCTCGGCGATCGCCTTCTGCGACACGGGCGTCGATGTGCGCGCGAGGGCCGCCGCGACGCCGGAGGCCACCCCGAGCACGGCGAGCTCGGCGACGACGAATCGCCAGAAGGCCGGGGTGCCCTCGCGGAGGCGGGGAGACCTCACGCCGCGGATACTGCCCGATCCTGCGCCCTGAAGCTTCGTGATGACGACGCGGCGATGCACGACGCCGAAGAGCCCGAGCAGCACGAGGGCCACGGCCTTGGCCAGCACGAGCACGCCGTAGCGGGAGCCGACGTCGGCCCAGGATCCGATCCGGATGCCGGCGCTCACGACGCCCGACACGGTCACGATCGCGAAGCAGAGCAGGGCGAGGGTCGAGTAGCGCGACAGCACGGTGGCCACGCGGCGGTCGAGCACGGGGCGCAGCAGCACGATCGCGAGGAGGCCGCCGAGCCACACGGCGGCGCCTTCGACGTGCAGCCCGAGGGCGGTGACGGCCGCCACGTGGTCGGTGGTGCCGGCGGCGTGGCCCTGCGAGGCGATCGGCACGAGGCCCGCTCCGGCCAGCAGGGCCACGACGAGCACGCCCGTAGGGCTGCGGATGGCGAAACAGAGCACGGTGACGACCGCGGCGATGAGCGTCGACACGAGCCAGGCGACGCCCAGCGACGTGTTCGTGAGGAAGAAGGCGAGCGACTGCCCGAACTTCGCGTCGGGCGTCAGCGCGACGTTCGAGACGCTGAGGAAGGTGAAGAACCCTGTGACGCAGGAGCCGATGGTCCACGCCAGCGCCCCGGCCGACGCGATGTCGAGGGCGCGCGTCCACTCGGGGCGGTCGGGTGTCAACGCGAAGCAGGTGAGCGCGAGCGTCCCGATCGCGAGGCTGGCGCTGAGGTCGGTGACGAGTGTCGCCACCGGCAGCCCGAAGCGGACCACGGCGCCGGGATCGTCGAGGGGGAGGCGTGCAGCCGCACCGCCGTAGGCGAGAGCCACCAGCAGGGCCGCGAGCCCTGCCGCCACCAGGAGGGCGGGGCCGGCGAGGCGGAGGAGGCGGGGCACCCGACAATCCTAGAGAGGGAAAAGAGAGGGGCCGCCGACAGCGAGTGTCGGCGGCCCCTCTTCTGCGGTGTCGCGAAGACTACTTGACGGCAGCCTTGAGCTTCGAGCCGGCGCCGACCTTGACGCTGTCGGAAGCGGCGATCTCGAGCGGCTCGCCCGTCTGGGGGTTGCGGCCGGTGCGAGCGGCGCGGTGCGTCTTCTCGAACGAGATCCAGCCGGGGATCGTGACCTTGGTGCCCTCGCCGACGTTCTTGGCGACGACAGCGAAGAGAGCGTCGACGACACCGTTGACGGCGGCCTGGCTCTGGCCCGACTCGGAAGCGACAGCTGCGACGAGCTCGGTACGGTTCAGTGACTTGTCAGCCATATGTTGTCCTCCTCGGACACGATTCTGGAAAAAGCGATTCGCTTTGCTGGAAGACCATCGGATGACGGTCGAAAGGCGGCCCCTCGAGGTTGCCTCCCCGCTAACTTAGCGGGAAGCAACCCTGAAGAACCGCCTCAGAACCTACCAGGAAGACTTCGTGATGCCCGGCAATTCGCCTCGGTGAGCCATGTCGCGGAAGCGGACACGGCTGATGCCGAACTCCTTGAGGTGACCGCGGGGGCGTCCGTCGATGGCGTCGCGGTTGCGGACGCGCACCGGCGAAGCGTCGCGGGGGAGCTTCTGCAGACCCACGCGAGCGGCCTCACGGCTCTCGTCGGTGCCGTTCGGGTCGATCAGAGCCTTCTTCAGCTCGAGGCGCTTCGCGGCGTAGCGGGCGACGATCTCTTTGCGCTGGTTGTTCTTCGCAACCATGCTCTTCTTGGCCATGCTTAGCGCTCCTCTCGGAATTCGACGTGCTTGCGGATCACCGGGTCGTACTTCTTGAGCACGAGACGGTCGGGGTTGTTGCGACGGTTCTTCTTGGTCACGTACGTGAAACCGGTGCCCGCCGTCGAGCGGAGCTTGATGATCGGACGGACGTCCTGCTGCTTTGCCATTAGATCTTCTCCCCACGTGCGAGGAGGTCTTTGACGACCTTCTCGATGCCGCGCGAGTCGATGACCTTGATGCCCTTGGCGCTGAGCGTCAGGGTGACGTTACGGCGCAGCGACGGCACGTAGTAGGTCTTCTTCTGGATGTTCGGGTCGAAACGACGCTTGGTGCGTCGGTGCGAGTGCGAGATGTTGTGCCCGAAGCCGGGAACGGCGCCGGTCACCTGGCAGACTGCTGCCATGGTTTCCTCCTAGATACCGTAGGTCTGTCGGAACAGGCCTACCCAAGGTCACTTGTCGGCGTGCGTCATCCACTCTGTCGGGCATGGCCTGGCAGAAGAGCGGTGGAATCGGCCCACATGGGCGCAGACTGCGCCCAACCAAGGGGATAGCCTACGTGACCGGCTAAGCCTCGGTCAACTCGGCGGTGCAGGCGGCACAGAGGCCGAAGACGTCGACGACGTGGTTCGGCTGGGTGAAGCCGTGCTCGGCGGCGACGCCGGCGGCCCACTGCTCGACGGCGTCGGCCGAGATCTCGACGGCCGTGCCGCAGCGGCGGCAGATCAGGTGGTGGTGGTGCTTGTCCGTGGAGCAGGCGCGGTAGAGGCTCTCGCCATCCTGCTGCAGCGCATCGACCTCGCCGGCCTCCTCGAGGCTCGACAGCTGCCGGTAGACCGTCGCCAGCCCGATCGACGAGCCGCCCTCGCGCAGCGACGAGTGGAGGTGCTGCGCGCTCACGAAGCCCTCGCTCGCGCCGAGCGCCGTGCGCACGGCCTCCCGCTGCCAGGTCTGTCGCTTCATGCGCTCACCCTCTCACCCTCGTCGGCCGCGGCGCGAACGCCGGTGCCTCCGGCGGTCACGGTCGCAGGATCGGCGACACGCGCCCGCCGATACGCCGCCCGCTTCTCACGCCGACCCCCCACGATGCGGCAGACGAGCCAGATGGCGAACGAGATCGTCGTCACGTAGGGCGAGATCGGCAGCCCGCCGCCGAGCGCCAGCAGGATGCCGCCGACGACGCTCGTCACCGCGAACACGACGCTCAGCACCGGCACCCAGAGCGGCGACACGGTGAGCCGGAGCGCGGCCGCGGCCGGAGTGACGAGCAGCGACAGCACCAGCAGCGCGCCGACGATCTGCACCGACACCGCGACCGACAGGCCGAGCGCGAGCATGAAGACGATCGCGAGCGAGCGGACCGGCACGCCGGCCGCCGCCGCGACGTCGGGGTCGACGCTCGAGAAGGTGAGCGGCCGCCACACCACGAGCAGCGTGACGATCACGAGCACCGAGATGCCCAGGAGCCAGCCGAGCTGCGGGTTGTCGACCGACACGATCTGGCCGGTCAGCAGGCCGAACTTGTTGGCCGAGCGCCCCTGATAGAGCGCAAGGCACAGGATGCCGAGGCCGAGGCCGAACGGCATGAGCACGGCGATGATCGAGTTGCGCTCGCGGGCCCGGTTGCCGAGCACGCCGATCAGCAGGGCGGCCAGGACGCTGCCGATGAGCGAGCCGGCGACGACGTTGATGCCGATGAGGAGCGCGATCGAGGCGCCGGCGAACGACAGCTCGCTGATGCCGTGGACCGCGAACGGCAGGTTGCGCGTGATCACGAACGGCCCGATGAGGCCGCCCACGATTCCGAGCAGCGCGCCGGCGATGATCGAGTTTCGCACCAGCACGACGAGCTCGCCGAAGTTCTGGAACGACAGGATGTGGTTCAGCAGGTCGAGGTTCATCGCACGGGGCCTTCCGGGTCGAGGTCGGCCTCGGCGTGGTGCGCGTGGTCGTGGTCGCCGGGGGCCGAGGAGCCCTCGGTGCTGCCGACGATCACGATCCTGCCCATCGTTCGGATCACGTCGACGGGGGTGCCGTAGAGGTCGGAGAGCACCGACGACTGCAGCACCTCGTCGGGCGTGCCGATCGTGAAGCGGCCGCCCGCGATGTACACGACGCGGTCGACGACGTCGAGGATCGGGTTGACGTCGTGCGTGACGAAGACGACCGCCGCGCCCATGGCGCGACGCTGCGAGTCGATCAGCTCGGTGACGCCTCGCTGGTGGCGCAGGTCGAGCGAGATGAGGGGCTCGTCGCAGAGCAGGAGCGCGGGCTGCGCGGCGAGCGCCTGCCCGACGCGCGCGCGCTGCTGCTCGCCCCCCGAGAGCGACGCGACCGGCGCTGTCGCGAAGGCCGTGGCGCCGACCTCGTCGACGAGCGCGTCGATGCGAGCGCGTTCGTCCCGGGACTCGCGACGAAGGCCGAAGCGGTGCCCCAGGACTCCGAGCGAGATCATGTCGCGGGTGCGGAGCGGGGTGCCCTGCTCCATGAGCCGCTGCTGGGGGATGTAGCCGATCTTGCGGTGGCCCCGGTGGACGGGCTGGCCGAGGAACTCGATGGTGCCGGCGGTGAGATCCTGCTGCCCGAGGACGGCCTTGAGCAGCGTGGTCTTGCCGGCGCCGTTCGGGCCGAGGACGGCCACGAACTCGCCCGCGCGCACGTCGAGGTCGAGCCCCGACCAGAGCGTGCGCTCGCCGAAGCTCATTCCTGCGCCGCGCAGGCGCAGCACCACCTCGTCTGTCACTTCGCGAGCGCCGCCTTCATGTGGTCGATGTTGTTCTGCTGCCAGGTCTCGTACGTGGTGCCGGCCGGGAGCGTCTCGGTGACCGGGACCACCGCGACGCCCGCCTTCTTCGCCGCGGCCTGCGCCTGCGACGCCTCGGGGCTCGAAGCCTGCTCGTTGAAGGCCAGCATCTTCACGGTCTTGTTCTGGATCAGTTTAAGCTCATCGTTCAGCGCGGCCGGCGGCACGTCGTTGCCCTCCTCGACGGCGTGCGAGAACGCCTCGGGCGTGACGTTGACGAGACCCATCGCCTCGAAGAGGTAGCCGGGCACGGGCTCGGTGTACGAGACCTTCTCGCCGGCGTACTGCTTCTTGATCGCAGCGGTCTCGGACTCCAGCTTCGCCATCTTCGTCTCGAAGGCGGCGGCGTTCTTCGTGAAGACGGCCTTCTTCTTCGGCGCCTCCTTCGCGAAGTCGGCTGCCATGCGGTCGGCGACCTTCACCATGGTCGGGTAGTCGTAGAAGACGTGCTCGTTGAGGTCGCCGTCGACGGCCTTCTTGCCCGAGATCGTCACCGCGTTGATCAGCTCGGCGGTGCTGCTGGTCGACTTGCGCATGGTGTCGACGAAGTCGTCGTAGCCGCCGCCGTTCTCGATGATCACCTGGGCCTTCGAGATGGCCAGCTGCGTCTGCGCGTCGGCCTCGAAGGTGTGGGGGTCTTGGTTCGGGTTGGTGAGAATGCTCGTCACGCTCACCGCGCTGCCGCCGATCTGCTTCGCGATGTCGCCGTAGACGTCGGTCGAGGCGACGACGCGCACCTTCCCGTCGGAGGACGTGGAGGCCGCGGACGACGAGGACGAGCAGCCGGCGAGGGCCACCGTCGACATGGCGACGAGGGCGAGGGCGGGGAGGACGAGTCGGGGGTTCTTCACGAGTCGACCGTAACCCTAAACGATAATCATTGTCAAAAAGGAGCACCGTGGGCGGACGGGCTGCGGTACCGGGGCATCATGCGACCCGGCCGGGCGGCCTCTAGCGTGAAGCCATGACCTACCCGAACCAGCCCACGGAGCCGCCGCTCGAGTACCCGCTCTACCAGGCGACGATCGGCCAGGCGTGGACCCGCGTCTGGCGCAAGTACTTCACGTTCTCCGGGCGCGCCAGCCGGTCGGAGTTCTGGTGGTGGATCCTCGTCTCGTACCTCGTCACGACGGTGCTGCAGACCCTCGTGCGGTCGTTCGGCGAGAGCAGCTCGCCCGGCGCGATCCTCAACGTGGCCAGCGCGATCTGGGCGCTCGCGATCCTGATCCCGAACCTCGCCGTCCTCTGGCGTCGCCTGCACGACGCGAACCACTCGGGCTTCAACGTCCTCTGGTACCTCCTGCCGATCGTGGGGTGGATCATCCTGCTCGTCTACACGATCCAGGCGCCCCGGATCGAAGGCCGGCGCTTCGACCGCGCGGTAGTTTCGAGGGCATGAGCGACGACCGAGGCGGCGCGCCCGGCCGGGTCGCGTGGTGGGGGAGTGCGCCGGTGGAGGCGGCCGGCGACGACCTGCTGCTGCCGAAGCCTCCCGGGATCCTGCGCCGGTTCTGGTCTCGTCACTGGCGGCTGGCCGACGCGCTGATCGCCTTCGTCGGGCTGCTGTTCGGCTACCTCGAGAACATCGACACGGGGCTGGGGCTCGGGCACGCCAACTGGCTCGTCTCGGGCTGGTTCGCCCTCGTGCTGATCGCCGCCGCCGCGATCATGCTGCGGCGCACCCGCCCGGTCACCAGCTTCGCCGTCGTGGCGGTCTGCGCGACCGCGCTCACCGTCGTCGTCGGCGGCAGCCTCATCATCCCGCTGATGCTCGCCACCTACGCCGTCGCGGTCTACCGCGGCAACCTCTGGGCGTGGGGCTGCGCGGCCGCGTCGTACGGGGTGTTCTGGCTGGCGACGCTGCTGGCCGGCCACCGGCCGGGCGCGGGCAACGGCCTGTTCGTCGTGCTCATCTTCGCCCTCCTCGCCGGCACGGCCGTCGGCAACCGGAGGCGCTACCTCGACGCCCTGATCGACCGGGCGGCCCAGCTCGCCCGCGAGCGCGACCAGCAGGGGCAGCTCGCGACGGCGGCGGAGCGCTCGCGCATCGCCCGCGAGATGCACGACGTCGTCGCGCACAGCCTCTCCGTGATGGTGCGGCTCTCCGACGGGGCCTCGGCCGTGGCCGACTCGGATCCTGCGCGCTCGAGAGAGGCCGTCCGGCAGATCGGCGAGGTGGGGCGCGAATCGCTCCGCGACATGCGACGTCTGCTCGGGGTCCTTCGCGACGACCAGGATGCGACGGTCGCACCGCAGCCCACCCTCGCGGAGCTCGACCACCTCGTCGAGACCTACCGCTCGACCGGGCTTCCGGTCGTGGTCCAGCAGCGCGGCACGCCGCCGGCGGACTCGGGCGTGCAGGTCGCGGTGTTCCGGGCGGTGCAGGAGACCCTCACGAACGCTCTGCGCTACGCCAACCAGCCGTCGCGCGTGCTGGTGCAGCTCGACTACACCGGCGACCCGATCGTGGTCGAGGTGACCGACGACGGCCTCTGGCTGGGGCCGCCGGCTTCGGTCGGCACCGGCCGCGGGCTCGTCGGCCTGCGCGAGCGGGCGGCGATCCACGACGGCAGCGTCGAGGCGGGCCCGAGACGCGACGCGGCGACCGGTCTCGAACGCGGCTGGCGGGTGCGCATGACGCTCGCCTCTCACACGGAAGGCTCCCATGGCTGACATCACCCTCCTCCTGGTCGACGACCAGGATCTCCTCCGCGCCGGCATGGCGATGGTGCTCGGCGCGGCACCCGGCCTCCGGGTGATCGGCGAGGCGACGAACGGGGCCGACGCCGTCGCCCGCGCGGCCGAGCTCGAGCCCGACGTCGTGCTGATGGACGTCAGGATGCCGGGGCTCGACGGCATCGAGGCGACGCGGCGGATCACCGCGGCGAACCCGGCGACCCGCGTCATCATCCTCACCACGTTCGACCTCGACGAGTACGCGTTCGGCGGGCTGAACGCGGGGGCGAGCGGGTTCCTGCTGAAGGACGCCCCGTCGGACGACCTCATCGCCGCGATCCACACCGTCGCCGGGGGAGAGGCGATCGTCTCGCCGCGGATCACGCAGCGCATGCTCGAGATGTACCGGGGGCGGATGCCCGAGACGGCGGGCGGCTCCTCCGCCGACTCGTCGCCCCTGTCGGAGCGCGAGCACGAGGTGCTGGTCGCGATCGGGCGCGGGCTGTCGAACAGCGAGATCGCGGCGGCGCTCTTCCTCTCGGAGTCGACCGTGAAGACCCACGTCGGCCGGGTGCTCTCGAAGCTCGGCCTCCGCGACCGCGTGCAGGCCGTGATCTACGCCTACCAGCGCGGCCTCGTCTAGCCCGCAGGCTGCTCTGCACCCCCGAGCGGACGGAACCGCGACCGTGATTCATCCGGTCAGGGGTGCAGGGCGGCAGGTCGCCCCGCGTCGGCGGGGACTAGTCGAGGAGGAGCGCGGGCTCCTCGAGCACCGAGGCCACGTCGGCCACGAAGCGGGACGCCACGTCACCGTCGACCACCCGGTGGTCGAACGACGCGCCGATCGTCGTCACCATGCGGGGCCGCACCTCGCCGTCGACGACCCACGGCTTCTGCTTGATGGTGCCGAGCGCGACGATCGCCACCTCGCCCGGATTCAGGATCGGCGTGCCGGTGTCCATGCCGAAGACGCCGATGTTGGTGATCGTGATCGTGCCGTCGGCGGTGTCGGAGGGCTGGGTCTTGCCGTCGCGTGCCGTGAGGGTCAGCTGCTCGAGGGCCTGCGCCAGCTCGATGAGCGACATGGCCTGCGCCTCCTTCACGTTCGGCACGATGAGCCCGCGCGGCGTCGCGGCGGCGATGCCGAGGTTCACGAAGTGGCGCACCAGGATCTCCCGGTCGGTCCACTCCGAGTTGACCGTGGGGCTCCGGCGAACGGCCCAGATGACGGCCTTGGCCATGATGAGCAGCGGCGACACCTTCACGCCGGCGAACTGCGGCGACGCCTTGAGCCGCGCCACGAACTCCATGGTGCGGGTGGCGTCGACGTCGACGAACAGCGACACGTGCGGCGCGGAGTACGCGCTCGTCACCATGGCGGTGGCGATCGCCTTGCGGACGCCCTTCACCGGGATCCGCTCGATGCGCTCGTCGCCCCACTCGGGCGTCTCGATGTTGTGGAACACGCTCGCCTGCGTCGCGGCGCGGATCACGTCGTCGCGCGTGGTCTCGCCGGCCAGCCCGGTGGGCGACACCTTCGAGAGGTCGACGCCCAGGTCTTTCGCCAGCTTGCGGATCGGCGGCTTCACGATCACCGGGTGAGCGAACGCCGCGGGCACCGAGGCGGGCCGGGCGGCGCGCTCGTTCGCCACGCGCTCCGCTCGCGCGTCGGCGACGCGTTCTGCCCGGGCGTCCGCGTCGGCCTTCGACACGCGGCGACGCCTCGTGGTCATGTGCGCGCCGCTGACCCCGTAGCCCACCAGCACTGCTCCTGAGCCCTCAGGAGCCGCGTGCACTGCCTTCTCGTACGAGTCGTACCCCGCTCCGTCGTAGGCCTCGGCCTCGAGCTCGAGCACCTCGTCGGCGGGCGTGCGCGGGATCTCGCCGCCCGACACCCGGATGATCGGAGCGCCGACCGCCACAGTGTCTCCGGCCGCGACGAGGAGTTCGTCCACCGTGCCCGCGAACGGCGAGGGCAGCTCGACGAGCGACTTGGCCGTCTCGATCTCGACGATGACCTGGTTCAGGGCGATGGTGTCGCCGGGCTGCACCTTCCACTCGACGATCTCGGCCTCGGTGAGGCCCTCGCCGACGTCGGGGAGGTGGAAGGTGTCGCCCGTGAGGGTCGCGTTGCTGGGCACTGCGTGCTCCTTCGGATGGTGTGCGGCGTCAGGTGAGGTTCGGACCGGCGGCGCGAAGCGCCTGGTGAACCGCGGGCCGGGTCGTCAGTACGCGAGCGCCCGATCGACTGCTTCGAGCACGCGGTCGGCATCGGGGAGGTACTCGCTCTCGAGCTTCGCCGGCGGGAACGGGGTGTCGAAGCCCGAGACCCGAAGCACCGGCGCCTCGAGCGAGTAGAACGCCTTCTCGGCGACGGTGGCGGCGATCTCGGAGCCGACGGAGGCGTTCTGCGGCGCCTCCTGCGCGACGACGAGACGGCCGGTCTTGCGGACGGACTCGAGCAGGGGGCCGTAGTCGACCGGCGACAGCGACCGGAGGTCGACGACCTCGAGCGAGATGCCCTCCTCGGCCGCGATCTCGGCGGCCTGCAGCAGGACGCTGACCATGGCGCCGTGGCCGACGACCGTGACCTCGGTGCCGGTGCGGACGACACGGCTGACGTGCAGCGGCACGCCGGACGAGTCGAGGTCGACCGGGCCCTTCGGCCAGTAGCGGCTCTTGGGCTCGAAGAAGAGCACGGGGTCGGTCGAGCGGATCGCCTCCTGGATCATCCAGTAGCCGTCGTGCGGCGTCGACGGGCTCACGCAGCGGAGGCCCGCCGTGTGCGCGAAGTACGCCTCGGGGCTCTCCTGGTGGTGCTCGACGGCGCCGATGTGCCCGCCGTACGGCACCCGGATCACGATCGGCATGGTCAGGGCGCCCTCGTGCCGCGCCTGCAGCTTCGCGAGCTGCGTGACGATCTGGTCGAACGCCGGGTAGATGAACCCGTCGAACTGGATCTCGACGACCGGGCGGTACCCGCGCATCGCGAGGCCGATCGCCGAGCCGACGATGGCGGACTCGGCCAGCGGGGTGTCGATGACCCGCTGCTCGCCGAACTCGGCCTGCAGGCCCTCGGTCACGCGGAACACTCCGCCGAGGCGCCCGATGTCTTCGCCGAGGAGGAGCACCTTCGGGTCGTCGAGCATCGCCTGGCGGAGGCCGGCGTTGATGGCGCGGCCGAGGGGCATGACCTCGGTGCCGCGTGAGCCTGCTCCGGCGAGCCCGATCGGGGGTGCGTCGACGATGTCGGTCATGAGCGGCCTCCGAACGATGCCTCGTACTGCTGGAACCAGGCGCGCTGCTCGTCGATCCGCGGGTGCGGCTCGGAGTACACGTGGTCGAACATCACACCGATCTCGGGCTTCTCGAGCGCGATCGTGCGTCGGCGCACGTCGTCGGCGAGGTCGCGTGCCTCTTCGTCGACCTCGGCGAAGAACGCGTCGCTCTCGCCGCGCGACCGGAGGTACCGCTCGAAGCGCAGGATCGGATCGCGCGCCACCCAGGAGTCGAGCTCGGCCTGCGAACGGTACTTCGTGGGGTCGTCGGAGGTGGTGTGGGCGCCGATGCGGTAGGTGAGGGCCTCGATGAGGCGAGGACCCCCTCCTGCGCGCGCAGCGTCGAGGTCGCGCCGAGACACCGCGTAGGAGGCCAGGACGTCGTTGCCGTCGATCTGGGTCGAGGGGATGCCGAAGCCCTCGCCGCGCCAGTACAGCGGCGTGCGGGACTGCCGCTCGACCGGCACCGAGATGGCGTAGTGGTTGTTCTGGAGGAAGAACAGCTCGGGCGTCTGGAAGCTGGCGGCGAAGACCATGGCCTCGCTGACGTCGCCCTGGCTCGACGCGCCGTCGCCGAAGAACGCCACGACCGCCTCGTCGCGGCCGGGGTCGCCGGTGCCCGAGGCGCCGTCGAACGCGATGCCCATGGCGTAGCCGGTCGCGTGCAGGGTCTGCGAGCCGAGCACGACCGTGTACAGGTGGAAGTTCTGATGGGCAGCGGGATCCCAGCCGCCGTGCGTGACGCCGCGGAGCATCCGGATGATGTCGACCGGGTCGATGCCGCGCGCGAAGCCGACCGCGTGCTCACGGTACGACGGGAAGAAGTGGTCCTGCGGGCGCGACGCGTGGACGAGGCCGACCTGGGCGGCCTCCTGGCCGCGGATCGGGATCCACAGGGCCAGCTGCCCCTGGCGCTGCAGGTTGGCGCCCTCGTCGTCGATACAGCGGGTGACCACCATGTCCCGGTGGAAGCGACGCAGCGTCTCGTCGTCGAGGGCGTCGATCATGGGCAGGAGCTCGTCGGCCGCCGGGCCGTCGACGATGCGGCCGTCGGGGTCGAGGAGCCGGACGGCGGGAGGGCCGTGCACGGGCGGGACATCGGCCACGGGGCGGACGCCTGTGGCCTCTTCATGCGAAGACATGCGGCCGAGCCTACTGTCGGGTCGCCGAGTGTGACCTAGACGACCCGGACAAGCTCGGCGGCGGCGCCTAGGAGTTTGTCGACAGACGCAGCCTCGCCCACCGAGATGCGCAGGCCCTCCGGGGCGAACGCCCGGACGATGAGCCCGGCCGCCTCGAACACCTGCGCGGCGTGTGCCGTGTGCTCGCCGGTCGGCAGCCAGAGGAAGTTGCCCTGGGCGCGCGGGACGTCCCAACCCTGATCGAGCAGGGCCTGCCGGAGCTGGTCGCGCAGCCTGGTGATGCGGCCCACTCGCTCGAAGAGCTCGTCTTCGTGCTTCAGCGACTCGATCGCGGCGATCTGCGCGATGCCGGTCACCGACAGCGGGATCGCCGTCGACCGCGCCGCGTCGAGCACGTACGACGGCCCGATCGCGTACCCGACGCGGAGCCCGGCGAGGCCGTACGCCTTGGAGAAGGTGCGGAGCACGACGAGGTTGGGGTGGCGCTCGAGCAGCGACTCGCCGTTCACGGCGTCGGGGTCGGTGACGAACTCGACGTACGCCTCGTCGAGCAGCACGAGGACGTCCTCGGGCACCTTCGCCATGAACGACTCGAACTCGTGTGTCGTGACGATCTCGCCGGTGGGGTTGTTGGGCGTGCAGACGACGACGATACGCGTGCGCTCGGTGATCGCCGAGGCCATGGCGTCGAGGTCGTGGCCGCCGTCGGCGCGGTTCGGCACCTGCACGCTCGTGGCGCCGGCCACCGTGACGAGGCCGGGGTAGGCCTCGAAGGACCGCCAGGCGTACACGATCTCGTCGCCGGGCTGTGCCGCGGCGAGGAACAGCTGGGAGAGGATCGCCACCGACCCCGAGCCCACGTGCACCTCGTCGGCGGTGACGCCGAACCGGCGGGCCAGCACCTCGCGCAGCTCGACCGCCGCCGCGTCGGGGTAGCGGTTGACCTGGAGGGAGTCGCGCAGCACCTCGACCACGGCCGGCAGCGGATCGAAGGGGTTCTCGTTCGACGACAGCTTGAAGGCCTCGGGGTCGGCCTGACGGCCCTGACGGTAGGGCGGGAGAGAGGCGATCTCGGGGCGGAGACGGACTGGCTGCGGCACGCATCCAGCCTACGGGCTACCGCCGCCAGGCGAGGGTGGGCATAGTGGTGCGCATGCGTTTCTTCGTGCGGCTCGTGATCAACGCGATCGCCCTCTGGTTCACCACGTACCTCGTCTCGGGCGTCCACGTGACGCCGTTCGGCGACCGGTCGATCGTGCCGACGATCCTCACGTACCTGCTCGTGGCCTTCATCTTCGGCATCGTGAACGGCATCGTCGGCACGGTGATCCGCGTCGTCGCCTTCCCGCTCTACATCCTGACGCTCGGGCTCATCTCGCTCGTGGTGAACGGCCTCCTGCTGCTGATCGTGGCGTGGGTGTCGGGGCTGATCGGCTTCGGGCTCACGGTCGACAATCTCGGGTGGGGCATTCTCGGGGCGCTCGTGCTGGCGATCCTCGCCTGGGTGATCGGCTTGATCCTGCGCCCGCTTTTCGGCTCCGTGCGCGCCCGGGCCTGAGCATGACGTTCGGGGGAGCGGCCGACGAGCTGGACGACGACGGGTTCAAGGCCTCCCTCGGCTCGACCGACGCGTACGGCCCGCACCCGCAGCCCCCGCTGTTCCGCATCGTGTTCGTGTGCACCGGCAACATCTGCCGCTCGCCCATGGCCGAGATCGTCTTCCGTGCCCGCGTCGCCGAGGCGGGCTTCGCCTCGCGCGTCGTCGTGTCGTCGGCGGGCACGGGCGACTGGCACGTGGGCGAGCACGCCGACGCGCGGACGATCCGGGCGCTCTCCGACCGCGGGTACGATGGTTCCCGGCACCGGGCGAGGCAGTTCGAGGCCGCCGACTGGGCCGATCACGATCTCGTGGTGGTGTTCGATCGCGGCCAGGAGAGAATCCTCAAGGCGTGGGCGCCCACCGAGACCGACCGCACGAAGGTCCAGCTCCTGCTGAGCTTCGATCGCGAGGCCGGCGGGCCGTCAGGCAGGGGCAGAGCGGGCGACGGCACCGATGTGCCCGACCCCTACTACTCCGATGCGAGCATGTTCGAGGTCGTCCTCGACATGGTCGAGCACGCCTCGACCGCCCTGTTCCGGCAGATCGAACCAGCACTACGACAAGGGTCCCACCAATGAGCCTCCCCCCGCAGCCTCTCTCGCCCCTCGACGGCCGCTACCGTCCCGCGGTGGAGGGGCTCGGCGAGTTCCTCAGCGAGGCAGGGCTCAACCGGGCTCGCGTGCACGTCGAGGTCGAGTGGCTGATCGCCCAGACCGACCTGCGGTTCGCAGGAGCCGAGCCGCTCACCGAGCAGCAGAAGACCGCCCTCCGCGCCGTGGTGACCGACTTCGGCCAGGCCGCCATCGACGAGCTCGCCTCGCTCGAGGCCACCACCCGGCACGACGTCAAGGCCGTCGAGTACTACGTGCGTGCCCGCCTCCGCGACCTCGGCCTCGACCCGATCGCCGAGCTCACGCACTTCGCCTGCACGTCCGAAGACATCAACAACCTCTCCTACGCGCTCACCGTGAAGCAGGCCGTCACCGAGGTGTGGCTGCCGAAGTTCGACGCCGTCATCGCCCTGTTCGCCTCGCTCGCCACCGAGCACGCGGCGACGCCGATGCTCTCGCACACCCACGGCCAGGCCGCGACGCCGACCACCGTCGGCAAGGAGTTCGCGGTCTACGCCTACCGCCTGGGCCGCATCCGCCGCCAGATCGCCGAGACGGAGTACCTCGGCAAGTTCTCCGGAGCAACGGGAACCTTCTCTGCCCACGTCGTCGCGTTCCCCGACGTCGACTGGCCCTCCGTCTCCCGGCAGTTCGTCGAGGGCCTCGGACTCACCTGGAACCCGCTCACCACGCAGATCGAGTCGCACGACTGGCAGGCCGAGCTCTACGACCGCACAGCCCACGCCAATCGCGTGCTGCACAACATCGCGACCGACATCTGGACCTACATCTCGATGGGCTACATCACCCAGATCCCCGTCGCCGGGGCCACCGGGTCGTCGACGATGCCGCACAAGATCAACCCGATCCGGTTCGAGAACGCCGAGGCGAACCTCGAGCTGTCGAGCGCTCTGCTCGCATCCCTCGCCGAGACCCTCGTCACGTCGCGCATGCAGCGCGACCTCACCGACTCGTCGGCGCAGCGCAACATCGGCGTCGCGTTCGGCCACTCCCTGCTGGCGCTCGACAACATCGCGCGCGGACTCGGCGAGATCTCGATCAGCGCCGACGCCATGGCGGCCGACCTCGACGGCAACTGGGAGGTGCTCGGCGAGGCGATCCAGACCGTCATCCGGGCCGAGATCACTGCGGGCCGCTCGTCGATCAGCGACCCCTACGCGCTGCTGAAAGAGCTCACCCGCGGCCACCGCGTCGGCCAGGCTGAGCTCGTGGCATTCGTCGAGGGGCTCGACATCGGGGCGGAGGCGAAGGCTCGCCTCGTCGCACTGACGCCGGGCACCTACACGGGTCTGGCGGCGTCGCTGGTGGAGCGCCTCGGCTCCTGAGGCCTGGGCCCCGAGCCCTAGGAGTTCCGAGCCCCGGGCCTAGTGGCCGCGCGGCAGGTCGTCGCGGTCTTCGAGCAGGCCCTTGACGCGACCGTTCGCGTCGGTGACCTCGTGCTGCTCGGCGTCGCTCGGCTTCGCCGCGAGCGACAGCATCGCGAGCACGACGAGCGCGACGATGAACGCCACGCCGCAGAAGATGGCCGACAGGATCGGCTGACGCGTCGCCATGAGCACGATCAGGCCGGTGAAGAGGCCGAAGACCGCCGCCATGATCAGGAGCTCGAGGGGGCGGAGGCGCTCGTGGCGGGTGGGGTTGGTGCTCATGGCCGGTGTGCTCCGTCGATGGGGTTGCTGTCGGCCTCGACGGGCAGTGACTCGGCCGTGCCGGTCTGCCACTTCAGCGAGAGGCCCTGGATGACGAGGAAGACGCCCACGAGCGCGCCGTAGGCCCCGACGATGCCGACGAGGATCGTCGACGAGGTGAGGGTGCCCGGGACGTGCTCGATGCCGCCGAACGGCTTGGCGTAGTCGGTGGGGGTCAGGATGTAGACGAGGGCCAGCACGAGCGTCGCCGCGCCGAGCAGGGTCCAGTCGCGCGCGAGGGCGCTGCGACGGCGACGCCGCAGGCCCGAGACGAGCTCGAGGGCGCCGGTGATGACGGCCCAGCCGGTCACCAGGGCGACGAGGGTCACGAGGCCGCCGCCGACGAAGGCGAGCGCCAGCCCGCCGAAGACGACGCTCACGCCGGCCTGCACGAAGAAGAGCAGGCGGCTCGCGCGGTCGTCGAGCCAGCGGTAGGTGCCGCCCGCGAGCAGGAGCCCGCCCGCGAGCGTGGTGCCGCCGAACGTCGCGAGCCCGATGTTCGGCGAGTGGTCGCTCACGAAGGTGGTCACCATGCCGAGGACGAGCAGCGGGATCGCCCGCAGGATGGGGACGGGCCAGTAGCGCGAGGAGGACTCCGCGTCGTGCTGAATGGCCGTCACAGTGCTGCTCTGTGCTCTCTCTGGGCGTGGTGGGGACGATCGAGTTTACCTCCCGCGAACCTGGGGCCTCGCCGGGTCGCTCGGCGCCGAGGCTCCGCCGCGTGCGGGATTTCCGGGTCCGCGAAGCGACCGCGCGCTACCGTCGAGGGCATGGGCGCGTTCGACGAGATCAGGCTCGCCGAGGCGCGCAGGATGCTGGGGCTCGCCCAGACCGACGACCTCTCCACCCGCGCCGAGCTCTGGCTGTCGCAGGGCGTCCGCTCGCCGAGCCTCGAGCTGCTGGCCGTCAGCCCGGACGCCACGCCGGAGGAGTCTCTGCGGCTCCTGCGGGCCGCCGCAGTGGAGCTCGACCTGGCATTCGAGACCCCGCAGGCGGCGCGCACGTACTCGATCCAGGCGTCGCTGCCGTCGCTGACCAGCATGCAGGGCGTCGGCGAGATCACCGACTACTCGAACGGCATGACGGACGCGCTCGAGCGGCGGCTGCGGCGGCTCTTCCGCCGTCGGCGGTAGGCGCGGCGCCCACCGACGGGCACAAGTGCCCCGCGCGCAACGCTCAGGTTCGCGTGAATACTTGTCTTCGTGCCGAGCTGGAGCCCCGCGACCGCGACGACCCCCGTCGCCCTCGCGCCGACCCCGTCTCCGTTGCGCCTGCTCACCTGGGCGCAGCGGCTGCCGTGGTGGAGCGCGGTGCTCGGCGTGTACGCGGCCTCGAGGGTGTTCTCGACGATCCTGCTGTTCGTCATGTACCGCATCGCGTCGGCGAACCCGGGCCGCTGGGCGAACGGCTACGTCGACCAGGACCCCACGCACGGCTTCTTCGGCTTCCTCAACGTCTGGGACGCCCGCTTCTACACGAACATCGCCCAGCACGGCTATCCGACGACGCTCGCGATCGACGCCGCCGGGCACGTCGAGAAGAACGGCTGGGCGTTCCTGCCGGCGTTCCCGTGGACGGTGCGGATCCTCGCCCAGATGACCGGCTGGGACACCGGCGGCGTCGCGGTCGGCGTCGCCACGGCCTTCGGCGCGCTCGCCGCCCTGATGCTGTACCGCCTGCTCCGGCTGCGCGTCGACGAGCTCGGAGCGCTCTGGGGCACCACGTTCTTCTGCTTCGGTGCCGTCGGCTTCGTGCTCGAGGTGGGCTACGCCGAGAGCATGTTCCTGTTCTTCCTCTTCGCCGGCACCTGGGCGATGCTGACCCGCCGGTACGAGATGCTGCTCTGGTGCGGCGTCCTGGCGGCGTTCACGAAGCCGGGCGCCCTCGTGCTGGCGCTCGCCCTCGGCATCGTGGTGGTGCAGCGCTACGTGCAGGATCGCGAGGGGTTCCCCCCTGCCGAGCGCGTCCGCGCCGTGATCGCCGGCCTCGCGATAGCCGCCGCCGGGTTCGCCTGGCCCCTCATCGCCGCGGCCGCCACCGGCCACGCCGGCGCGTACCTGCAGACGGAGATGTCGTGGTGGCGCGACGTGCTCGGCTACACGCCGAAGTTCGTGCCGCTCACGCCCTGGTTCATCATGGCGACGCACTTCCTCGGCTGGGCGGGCGTCTTCGTGGTCCTCGCGATCGTGGGCCTGTTCGTCTGGGGCATGCGCAAGCCGTCGCTGCGCCGGCTCGGCACCGGGATCCGCGCGTACGTCGTCTCGTACGCGCTGTACCTCTTCGCGGTGTTCCTGCCGCAGGAGAGCCTGCCGCGGCTCCTGATGCCCCTCGCTCCGCTGGTGTCGGTCGACAGCATCACGCACAGCACGGCGATCCGGCGGCTGGTGCTGTTCTCGGGCATGGCCCTGCAGGTCACCTGCGTGGTGACGATGTGGCTCACCGGCCCTCCGTGATCGACGCCTACCTGCGGACCTTCTGAGCGGACGTTGCCCCGGCGGGCACGGCCGTGATGGACTGGGCGCGCGTGCGAAGCAGGGCGCGACTGCCCCTCTTCGCCGATCGGAGCCGCGATGACTCACCACCACGCCCGCCGTACCCGCCGCCTCGTCGCGGTGTCGGCCGCCGTCGCCGCGGTCGCCCTCCTGGTCGCAGGATGCACGGGAACGACCCCGACCGACACGAAGACGCCGATGACTCTCCGCACCGAACCCAACACGAAGGTGTTCCCGGGCGGGCTCTACCTTCAGGCCGACAGCCTCGCGCACCAGGCCGCGGTGCGACTCGCGGCCGACGGCCAGGAGTCCGCGTCGAAGGCCGCGGCCGCGATCGCCGAGACGCCGGTGTCGATCTGGCTCGGCGACCAGTACTCGGCGAAGAAGGTCGGCGCGGTCGTCGCAGCGAACCTGGCCGCCGCCAAGAAGCAGGGCAAGACCGCCGTCTTCGTCACCTACGCGATCCCGAACCGCGACTGCGGCGACTTCTCGGCCGGCGGCTTCAGCACGGCCGAGTACCCGACCTGGATGAAGGCCGTCACCAGGGCCCTGGCCCGGGGCGAGAAGCGGGGCGAGCACTCCGCCGTCATCGTCGAGCCCGACTCTCTGGCGATGCTGAGCAACTGCCCGTCGCAGACCGACACCCGCATTCCCCTGATCCGGCAGTCGGTGAAGGAGCTCCACGACGCGGGCATCCCCGCCTACCTCGACGCCGGGAACTCGCACTGGGTGCAGCCCGCCGAGATGGCGAGCCGGCTGAAGAAGGCCGGCATCCGGTACGCCCGCGGCTTCTTCACGAACGTCGCGAGCTTCTACCCGGTCGACGACGAGCGCGCCTACGCCGAGAAGGTGTCGAACCTCACCGGCGGCGCGAAGTACGTCATCGACGTCTCGCGCAACGGCCAGGGCTGGAAGGGCACCTGGTGCAACCCCGAGGGCACGGGCCTCGGCCAGGCGCCCCACGTGTCGGCCGGCACGACGGGGCTCGACGCTCTCCTCTGGATCAAGTCCCCCGGCGTCAGCGACGGCACCTGCAACGGCGGCCCGAAGGCCGGCCAGTGGTACGCGTCGTACGCGGAGGCGCTGGTCAAGAACCGCCGCGCCTAGCTGTCGCCGGGCGGGTGTCGGCGATCCTGCGGCCGGATTCGCCTTAGCCGGATTGCGCACGTCGCGCGCTTAACGCGTCGCGGCCCTCTTCCGTGACCCCCGAACGGGGCAGTACGGTCTGTCCAGTGTTTGTTTGTTTGTCTCCCTTACATATTCGGGTATGGAAGGGCTTCTCACTGGCACCGGGCACCGTGCCCGGGCCGAAACGGAGGATCGGATGAAGACCAGCAGGATCAGCAGAGGGCTCGGCTTCGCCGCCGTGGCCGCGGGCGTCGTGGGGGCGTCGCTCGCCGGGGTCGGGGCGAGCGTCGCGAACGCCGACACCCCGTCGTGCGCCACCGCGTGGAGCGCGTCGACGGCCTACTCGGGCGGCGCGACCGTCAGCGAGAACGGCACGAACTACACGGCGAACTGGTGGACGCAGGGCAACGACCCCGCCACGAACTCCGGGCCGACCGGCAGCGGGCTCCCGTGGACGAACAGCGGGGCGTGTTCGGGCTCCGGGTCGACCGGGACCGGCACGGGCACGGGCACGGGGACCGGCACGGGCACAGGATCCGGCGGCTCGACCGGCACCGGTGCGACCGGCTCGATCAGCGGCACCTTCTTCAGCCCCTACAAGGACGTCACGTCGAGCCTCAACTGGAACACCGACGTCATGCAGACCGCCGTCACCGGCACCACGATCCCGGTCGTCGGCGGCTCGAACAGCCTCGTGGCCACCGCCGAGCCGAATCTCAAGGGCATCTCGCTCGCGTTCGCGACCGGCACCTGCGGCTCGGAGAACTGGGGCGGCGTCGCCGGCGCCGACTTCGCCGCGGCCAACGTCCCCGCCCTCGACGCGGCCGGCGTCGACTACGTCGTCTCGACCGGCGGCGCGGCCGGCTCGTTCACCTGCGGCTCGACGGCGGCGATGGACAGCTTCATCCAGCGCTACTCGTCGAACCACCTCGTGGGCATCGACTTCGACATCGAGTCGGGCCAGACGGCCTCCGACATCTCGAACCTCGTGAACGCGGCGGCCGGCGCTCAGGCGACCTACCCGAACCTGCGCTTCTCGTTCACGCTGGCGACCCTCGCCGCGTCGGACGGCTCGTACGGCGGCCTCAACTCGACCGGTGGCACCGTGATGAAGGCGATCCAGTCGTCGAGCCTCACGAACTACACGATCGACCTCATGACGATGGACTACGGCGCCGGCACCCCGAGCGTCTGCGTCGTGTCGAACGGCGTCTGCGAGATGGGCCAGTCGGCGATCCAGGCGGCCGAGAACCTCCAGCACACCTACGGCACGCCGTACTCGAAGATCGAGCTGACCCCGATGATCGGCGTCAACGACTCGTCGAGCAACGTCGTCTCGCTCGCCGACGTCGACACGATCGTGTCGTTCGCCAAGGCGAACGGCCTGGCCGGAGTCCACTACTGGTCGCTCGACCGCGACACTCCGTGCCCGACCGCGCAGACCACCGCGTCGGCGACCTGCAACTCGATGAGCGGCACGACCGCCCTCGAGTACACGAACCGCTTCCTGTCCGACCTCGGCTAGCGGCTCGCCACTCCCAGACACCCTCGATCCGACGCGATCGGGCCTCACCCGGCCCGAGACCGTCGGGCCGGGGGTGTCTCGGCGTCGGGCGGCCGCGCGCGTCGGCGCTGGCTACGATTGCTCGGTGATCATCGCCGCCATCGTCCTGTTCGTCGTCGCCGTCGCCATCGTCGGCACCACCGTCGCCGCGGCCGGCGGCATCCTCCGCCTCAACACGGTGGCCGGCATCAGGATCCCGTCGCTGCTCGCCTCCCAGTCCGCCTGGGAGGCAGGCCACCTCGCCGCCCTGCTGCCCATGACGATCGCCGGGGTGATCGCGGCGGCGGGCGGCTTCGTGGTGCTGTACCGCCCGGGGTCGGGCGGGGTCCTCGCGGTCGTCATCATTCTGATGCTCGCGCTCATCGCGTTCGGGGTGGTGCGGGCGGACCGTGCGGCGCGGGGTGCCGTCTAGGGCGACGGGGTCTGGCGCGGCTCCTGCGCCCATGACTTGACCACGTGAGACTACTTATGCGAGAGTAGTCGCATGTCGTCCATTCGCCTGTTCATTCTCGACGCCTTTGAGCGCTACGGGGAGATGCACGGGCACCAGCTGCGCCTCCAGGCCGAACAGGAGCGCATCTCACTCTGGACCGACGTCAGTGTCGGCGCCCTGTACGGCGCCATCAAGAGGCTGGCGGCCGACGGGCTGCTCGCCGAGGTGCGCACCGAGCGCGAGGGGAACTTCCCCGAGCGCCAGGTCTACGCCATCACGTCGCGGGGGCGAGAGGTGCTGCACGACCTGCACCAGTCGACCCTCGCCGACATCGCCTACCGGCCCGACCCGTTCGACCTGGCCTTCGCGCGGCTCGACCCCGAGCGGCTCGACGAGCTGCCGCGTACGATCCAGGAGCGCATCGACGCGTACGAGGTGCGCCTCGCGACGATGCGAGCCAACAACGAGCGGGCACGCCCCTACCTGAGCCTCGGAGAGGACTTCGTGATCAGCCACGGTGAACACCGACTGCGGTCGGAGATCGACTGGCTGCGCGACCTCCAGGCGAACCTCCCGGCGATCGTCGCCGACGAGCGCGCTCGGCCCGAACCCGACCGCGCGACCCCCTGACCCGTTCCCCTTCCGCTCCACCCTGCCGCGCGCTCGCGCGGAACGAAAGGCACCATCACCATGTCAACCGCCACAGTCGGCGGCGCGGCCCCCGCTTCGTCGAAGCCGGCCGCACCCGCGATCCCCGGGCACGCCTGGCGCGCCCTCGTCGTCCTGCTCCTGGGCATGTTCATCGCCCTGCTCGACACCACCATCGTCAACGTCGCCCTGCCGACCATCAAGTCGTCGCTGAACGCGTCCGAGTCGACCCTCTCGTGGATCATCTCGGGCTACGCGCTCGCCTTCGGCCTCGCCCTCATCCCCGCGGGCAGGATCGGCGACCGCATCGGCCACAAGTGGGTGTACTTCACCGGCATCCTGATCTTCACCGCCGCCTCGTTCGCCTGCGGGATCTCGCAGTCCGACGAGCAGCTGGTGATCTTCCGCGTGATCCAGGGCCTCGCCGGCGGCATCTTCGTGCCCGCCGTCACCGCCTTCATCCAGCTGCTGTTCCCGCCGCAGGCCCGCGGTCGCGCGTTCGCGATCATGGGCTCGGTCATCGGCGTCTCGTCGGCGCTCGGCCCCATCGTCGGCGGTCTGCTGATCCAGGCGTTCGGCGACACGGACGGCTGGCGCACCGTCTTCTACGTGAACCTGCCGATCGGCCTGGCCACGCTGATCCTGGCCGCGATCTGGCTGCCCAAGCGCGATGTGAACGCGCCCCGCCCGCCCGCGGGTCTCGACTGGTTCGGCGTGTTCCTCGTGTCGGCCGCCCTCGTCGCGATCCTGGTGCCGCTCATTCAGGGGCAGCAGGACGGCTGGCCGCTCTGGACCTATCTCACGATCGCACTCGGCGTGATCCTGCTCGCGGTCTTCGGCCTGTGGGAGGTGCACGTCGCCCACGTCGGTCGCAGCCCCCTCGTGCCGCCCGCGCTGTTCCGCCACCCGCAGTTCACCGGCGGAGTCGTGCTCGCGCTGGTCTACTTCGCCGCGTTCACGAGCATCTTCTTCACCATCTCGCTGCTCTGGCAGACCGGCCTGGCGCACACCGCGCTCGAGTCGGGCGTCGTCACGATCCCGTTCGCGGTCGGCTCGATCCTCGGGTCGTCGCAGAGCGGGCGACTCGCCGCGCGTCTCGGTCGCACCGTGCTGATCATCGGCACCGCGCTGGTCGCCGCCGGGCTGATCTCGGTGTGGCTGATCCTCGTCGCCGTGAAGGCGACCGACCTCACCAACTGGATGCTCGTCGCGCCGCTGTTCTTCGCCGGCATCGGCAACGGCTTCTTCATCGCCCCGAACGCGCAGTTCATCGTCGCCACGGTCGACCGCCGAGACGCGGGCTCGGCGTCGGCTGTCATCGCGGCCGTGCAGCGGGTCGGCAGCGCCGTGGGCATCGCGGTGATCGGGTCGGTGCTGTTCGGGACGCTTGTCGTGGCGAAGCCTGCTGCCCCGACGTCTCCTACGCCGGCGGCGATCGCCGCGGTGAAGCAGCAGGCACTCGACAACCTGGCGACCGGGTTCGGGAACGCCTCCGCCAAGGCGATGCTCGTGAGCGTCATCTTCGCGATCGTCGCGTTCGGCCTGGTGTTCGCTCTGCCCAAGCGGGTCGGCGTGCCGGGTGCGCCCGGTGGTCACGGTGGCGGGGCTCAGGGTGGTGCTCCCGGCGGTGCCGCCGGTGCGCCCGCCGGTGCGGGGGCTCCGGCTGGCGCCGGTGCTTCGGCGGCCGACGCGTCGGGTGGTCCGGGTTCGGCCTCAGCGGCGTCCGGCGAGCCGCAGCCTCAGGGCGCAGGAGCCGGCACACAGCCCGCCGGCTCCCCCGCCGCCGGCCACGCGCCCGGCCACGGGGCTCACGCCGCCGACCCCGCGCATCCTGCCGAGCCGTCTCCGTCGCACGGTCACCACGTGGCCGACCACCCGCACGGTGCGCACGCCGCCCCGGTCGAGCCGGACTCCCGGCACCAGTAGACGTGCCCCATCCGAAGGGCCCCGCCTCGCGGCGGGGCCTTTCGTCGTTCGTCCGATCGCCGGGCAGCTCGCCGCACGCCCGGCTGTGGCAGCCTGCTCGTCGCAGCCCGCTCGTCGCACGCCCGGCGCGGCGCGCCGCTCGTCGCACGCCCGGCGAACGGGACGCGGCGGCGGGAGGCCGCCGCGTGCCTGGCCTGTTCAGCGAGCCCCGGGGTGTTGCTTCACTTTTTTCCCTCCTCAACTGCGTAGTTGAGGAGGGAAAAAAGTGAAGCAACACACCCAGCGGGCCGGCAACGGGGAGCCGGCGGCCAGGCGGGCACCCGGCGGGCAGGCACCAGGTCGACGGGCGGCGCGCAGGCGGCGGGCAGTAGGCGGGCAGGCAGGACGCGCGACGCGGGCGGGCGGGCGGCGGACGCGCGACGCGGGCAGGCGGGCGGCGGACGCGCGACGCGGGCAACCGCGGCGGCGCGGGCGAGCATGGCCGAGCACTGCGACGCGAGGCGCAGCGACGGTTCGAGGAGCGCGCGACGAGACCCGGGCTACGGGTTGATGCGCACGAAGTGGTGCGGCTGGTCCCAGATCGGACGCACCGAGACGACACCGCCGGGCTTGGGGGCGTCGAGGATCATGCCGTTGCCGGCGTAGAAGCCGTCGTGCTCCTCGTTGTCGAAGACGACGAGGTCGCCCGGAACCGCCTCGGACTGCGGAATCGTGGTGCCGAGGGCGTCCTGCGAGGGAACGTAGTGCGGCAGCGAGATGCCGAACTGCGCGTAGACGAACATGATGAAGCCCGAGCAGTCGAACGCCGACGGGTCGGCGCCGCCGTGCACGTAGGGCGTGCCGAGGTACTGCAGGGCGACGTTGAACACCTGCGAGCGGTCGAGCGGGTTGTCGGAGTAGAGCGGGTGCGCGACGTATTCCGCGGCCGTCGGGCCCGTGTAGGTCGTGACCTTCTCGGCCTTGCGGTTCGCGATGACCTGGGTCTCGTAGTCGAGCACCGAGGTGGCGCTGTAGCCGTCGCGGGCGAGCACCTGGCTGTCGACGCCGGCGGCGACGTCGTAGGTCTGGTTGCCGATGTGCACGGTGGTCGAGCCGTCGGCGTTGGTCGAGGCGTAGGCCTTCGCAGCGCCGGTGTGGCCGATGGCGGGCAGGATGCTCGTGGCCAGAATGCCCGCGATCACCGCCGCGACCGCGACGCGGACGCCGACGCGCGAGAACGCTCCCCGGCGGGGCGGGCGGGCCTGGGCGGCAGGCGCGGCGAGAGCAGCGGGACGACGACGCGCGACCGTGGAGCGCGACGCCGGGCGAGCCGAACCGCGACCCGCACCGGCGGCCGACGGCACGAACGTCTCACGACGGCCGGAGGACGACTCGGGCGCGGGGATGCCGACGGCGAGCGACCCGGTGAACGGTGTCGGGGCGAGCTCGGCGGCGGGCGACACAGGGGCGGCGACGGACGCCGCGGCGGGCGCAACCGGAGCGACGGGCTGGACCGGCTCGGCGGCAGCAGGAGCGACGGTAGTAGCCGAGGCGGGCGCGACCTCGACCACCGGCAGCACCGCCGTGGTCGGGAGGACGGGGGACGTCGGGACGGAGGCGGGCGCCTCCGACATCGCGGCGGCGGCGGCTGCCTCGCGTGCGGCGCGGGCGGCACGGCGGGGGCTCACCACGGCGTCGAACGTGGGTGCGTCGGACGTCGCGTGGGCGGCGGACGCGCTCGGTGCGAACGAAGCTGGCTCCTGCGCCCCAACCGAAACGGGCGACGAGAGGGCACCGGCGGACGAGAGGTCAGCGACGGGCGTGGCGGCGCGACGACGACCGGAGGGGCGAGACGTGGGAGCGTCTGCGAGGTCGACGAGGGCGGACACAGGCGTGCTGGAGGTCTTCTCGTTCGGGTGCATCCCGACCACCCTACGGGAGGACCCCGCCTCGGGCCAACCTCTGATTTCCGTCGTCCCGCATCCTCCGCAGGAGTGACATCTTCTCGAGAAATCGGCCCGAGGTACCGACGCGCGCCGCGCCCCCAGAACTCGAACGCGGCGCCCGCCGAACAGCAGGAAACGTCAGACGCGCGCGGCCAGCTGCGGGTACAGCGCCTCGACCGGAGCGGACAGCCCGGCCTTCACGTCGCGGCTGATCTGGTCGGCCAGCACCTCGTGCTCGCCCCGCTCGAGGCCGTCGTAGGCGTCGCGCACGACGTCGGCCGGGTCGCCCTTCTCGACGTCGAGCGCCGCGGTCATCGGGGTGTCGGTGTAGCCGAGGTGGAGTCCGAGCACGTGCGTGCCCTGCGGCGCGAGGTCGAGGCGGAACGAGTTCGTCGCCGACCAGAAGGCGGCCTTCGACGCCGAGTAGATGCCGGCGATGCCGATCCAGCTGAGCACCGAGTGCACGTCGATCAGGGCGCCGCCGCCGTTGCGGCCCAGGATCGGGACGAACTCCTGCACCACCCGCACGGCCCCGAAGAAGTTGGTCTCGAAGACGACGCGCACCGCGTCGAGCGACGAGGAGGTCAGCGAATTGTCGTCGCGCACGTTGATGCCGGCGTTGTTGACGAGGACCGTCGTGTCGGAGGCCGCGGCCGCCGCGGCGGCGACCGAGGCGGCGTCGGTGACGTCGAGCGCCAGCGGCACGACGCGCGGGTCCGACCAGGTGCGCGGGGAGCGGGCGGTCGCGTAGACCTTCGCGGCGCCGCGGGCGAGGGCCTGCGCGACGAACTCCTCGCCGAGGCCTCCGTTCGCTCCGGTGACGAGGACTACGGCTCCGTCGAGGCTGGGGGTGGTGGACATGGTCTCTTCTTTCGTCGGTGATCGATCTAGCTTGCTTAACGCAACTCAGCCGGACGCACGGCATTCCCGATCCTGCGAAAGAGTTCTCAGCGGGCGTCCGCCGCCAGCTGGTCGAGCACGGGCGCGACGGCCGGCCCGAGCGAGTTCAGGAACTGGCTCGACAGGTGATGGCTGTCTTCGTAGGCCGTGACGCCGCCGATCACCGAGTGGCAGACCTTCGCGTCGCACATCAGCGAGGTGATGTCGATGAGGTTCACCCGGGGGTCGTGCAGCGACCGGGCGGCCTGCGCCATCGGGTCCGGCAGCACCGCCTGCGAGCGCGGGGTGGTGCACGGGTCGACCTTCGAGGGCGCGTCGTCGATGCAAGTGGGGATGTCTCGACCCGGATCCGGGGGATCCGCCATCACCACGACCCGCTTGCCCGCGGCCACGAGCTGCCGCATGACCGCCGCGTTCGCCTTCTCGACCCCGGGGATCTTGGCGGACTGCCCGTCGGCGGCGTACTTGTGCGAGAAGCTGCTCATCACGACCGCGTCGATCGACCTGTCGCTCTCGATCTTCTTCAGGATCACGGGCTGCCAGTCCTGGCAGGTCGGCCCCTCCTCCGAGTCGCCGGTGCCGCCGGGCGTGTAGTAGCCGGCGATGGCCAGCGGGCACCCCGCCTGCCAGTTGACGGTGACGCGCCAGCCCCGCGCGAGGGCGAGCGGCAGGATCGTGTGCGCCCACTGGAACCCGTGGCTGTCGCCGACGATCTCGATGTGGAAGGCGGCGCCTTTCGGCCCGTACGAGCAGGTGTGCAGGTGTCCGACGAAGCTCGACGGGCAGTTGTTCCACGTGATCGTGTCGGCCGTGCCCGTGGTGGTGTCGGCGGCCAGGGTCGGCAGCCACGGGGTGAGGGCGGCCTCGGCGGCGCCGACGGTGTGGCTGGCGGGGCAGGTGTCGGGGTTGGGCTGGAGCGCTGCTCCTGCGCCCACACAGGTCAGCCCCGTCTCGGACGAGCCCTGCGCCTGCCCGCTGAGGGTGCGGTACGCCTCGACGGCCTGCGCCTTGGCGCCGTCGTAGTGGTGCGTCGGGGCGATCGACACGGCGAGCACGATCACGACGGCGGCGGCCGCCATGACGTAGGTGCGGAAGACCGCGCGGCGCGGGTGGTGGATCACACGCGCGGGGTCCTCGACGTACCGCTTCGAGAGCCAGGCGAGCAGCACGCTCACCGCGATGCACGGCAGCGCCACGAGCGGGTCGCCCGCGGCGCCACTGCCGCCGACGATCAGCCCGGCGACGATGAGCACCGGCCAGTGCCAGAGGTACAGCGAGTACGAGATCGCCCCGACGAAGTCGACCGGACGCCACGCCACCGCGAGCGCCACGGGCCGCGGCAGCTCGACCGCGCTCGACACGATCACGAGCACGGCGCCGAGGGCCGGCACGAGCGCCCGCCAGCCGGGGAACCCGTTCGACCCGTCGAACGCGAACGCGGCCAGCAGGATCAGCGACACTCCCCCGCCCAGCGCCACGCTGCCCGCGACCCTCCTCAGCGACCCCGGCAGTCGCGCGAGTGTCTGCCGAAGAGACGGGGCGGCGAACCCGAGCAGGCCTCCCGCCGAGAACTCCCACACGTGGGTGAGAGTGGAGAAGTAGGCGACTGTCGGATCCTGCGCCGTGAAGATCACCGAGTAGACGAGGCTGGCCGCGCCGACGACCGCCACGACGCCGGCGAAGCCCGCCGCGCTGCGCCTGGCCGCGTGGAGCTCGCTGCCGGTGTGGCGTCGCGGGCCCGGGCGGCGGAGGCGGGCCGCGATCCAGACGGCGGCGACGAGCACGAGCGGGCAGACGATGTAGAACTGCTCTTCGACCGAGAGCGACCAGTAGTGCTGGAACGGCGAGGCGGCGCGCCCCGACTGGAAGTAGTCGACGCTGAGGTTCGCGAGGGTCCAGTTCTCGACGAGTCCGACGCTCGACCAGAACTCCTCGAGGATCGCCGGGTACCGCTGAATGGGCACGAGCGGCAGCGTCGCGACGAGACTCACGATCAAGACCACGGCCGCGGCCGGCAGGAGCCGGCGGATGCGCCTGGACCAGAAGGCCAGGACGTTCACGGTGCCGGTGGCCTCGCGCTCCCGCCACAGGTGCCCGATGATCAGGTACCCCGAGATGACGAAGAAGACGTCGACTCCGACGAAGCCTCCGGTCACGACCTCGGGGAAGGAGTGGAAGAAGACGACGAGCGTCACCGCGAGGGCGCGGAGGGCCTGGATCTCGGGCGAGAAGCGTTCGCCGCCGAGGCCGGGGGAGCTCGCGGCGGGGGTGCGGTGCGGCATGGGGTGGCCGTAGCCGGCGTAGCCGCGGGGGGCGGCGTGGCGCGGGGGGAGCGGGGGTGGGCCGGCGGTGGTGGCGCGGGTGCGTGGGGTGCGTCGTCGGCCCGCGGCCGTTGCCTTCTCGGGCGCGGCCGCGGGTGCTGCTGCCTCGGGGGCGGCCGGCTCGTGCGGGGTGCGTCGTCGGCGGCTCGTGAGTGCGGTGAGGTCGAGCACGGCGACCCCCTGCGGTCACGTCTGTGTCGCGCTGTCCTCTCCGCGCGTGCACATGAATATCCTTGCGAAAAGCATGGCACGCGTCGTCGCGGGCGTCGGGCCGACCCGCCCGCGCGTCCAGGTCGCCGCGTCAGGAGGAGGCAGGATCGTCCACATGAACGACGACGAAGCACTCGAGTTCTGCCAGAACCTGCCGTCGGCGGAGCTCACTCACCCGTTCGGGTTCGAGACCGCGGTGATGAAGGTGCGAGGCAGGGTGTTCGCGATCCTGCCGCTGCATTCCGAGGTGGCGTCGATCACTCTCAAGAGCGAGCCGGCCGACGCCGAGGCGCTGGTGCGCGAGCACGCGGCCGTGACGCCGGGGTACCACATGAACAAGCGGCACTGGATCACCGTCACGCTCGACGGGTCGCTGCCCGACGGGCTCGACGAGGAGTTGATCCGGGAGTCGTACCGGCTCGTGATCGCGGCTTTGCCGAAGGCGCGGCGGCCGGTGGCCTAACGAGCCGTGTCGGCCGGCTACTTCTGGGTCAGGGCCGACAACTCGAGCTCGACGTCGCGACGACTCGTGCACCATCGCGACGCTCACGCCCTAGGAGCGATCCTCCTCATCGGCCCGCACGTCAATCTCGGCGATTTTCCCGGTCATGCCCGGACGTGCCAGGAGCGCGTCGATGCGGTCTGCGCCATCGACGAATGTCTTGCCCGTGTTCACTGCTCACCCTGTTTTCTCGCCCATCGCCGAGGCCGCCACCCGCTAACCAACCTTCAGTGAGTCGTCACCGCCGCCACGCGACGGCTGACTGTCACTCCGCTCGGTGCGCACGCCGAACTCGGCGGTGAATGATGCCGACGCCGCGTCGTACGCGGCCAAAGCATCATCCGTTCATCGGGCCTTGGTCTCGACAGATAGTTCTTGGAATGACGCGGTCATCGGTTCCTCCCACCGGAAACCATACGTGTCAGGGCACATACTCTCGAGTCAGCAAACAGTGCTCAGCGAGCCGCGACGCAGGGGGCCAAAGGCAGGCGTCAGTCGGACGACGTCTGCTGAGTGCGGGGCGGACCGAGGCGCAGGAGCCGCTCAATCAGGCCGCGGCCTAGGAGGAAATGCGGAACGGTACATCCTCGAAGAGCGCCAGCGTTGGCTGGCGATTCATGTGGTCATGAACCCGGACTCCACCCACTCGGGATCCATCACGGTCCAGATACCGGTACTCCAGGAGTCGCAGCTTCTGGCCATAGCGCTCACGGACGTGGAGGTACTCACTGCTCGGGTGAGCGTTATCAAGAAGGCAGAGGCAGAAACCGGCACATGCCATCGGAAAGACCAACGCCCAGACCACGATGTCAACGATCTGCAGGACGACGTGGGCATCGGAGTGTCCGAAGACCGGTGACTCGGCCAGGTGCGTGTAAGCGTTCGCGCCTGACTTGAAGCGCTTCGTCGTGATTCGTTGGACGCTAGGAACGTTCTTCGCCTTCGTCCGCGCATCGAGGACCACGAGGCCAGTCGTACTGGCGGCACGAAGTTGAACGTCGAATTTCTCGGCGAGCGACGCGACGCAATCTGAGTAGATCCAGCGGTTGAGGACCTTCTGCCCTTTGACATGGACCTCAGCGATGAGCGACACGTTGTGGGAGTCGAGAAGAGAGATCACGTCGTCGAGAATGCCGAAGGCGCGGCGTCGACGGCGACGCGAGTCAGACCGAATGTCGGCTCGCAAGTTGGCGCCTTTTATCTCGAACGCTATGACGTCGGAGAGCTGCGCGTCTTTTGCCGCCAACGCCGGGTTGTACTTCTTCTTCAACTGGAGGAAGTCCCAGATGAGGCCGCGGCTCTGCGACTCTTCGACGACAAGCCCACCTAGAACGAGCACGGGCGGGTCGTTCTTGGTTCGAAGGGCCTGTTCATCGCCTGACTCGTCGATGTAGCAGAGAAACACGGTCACCTCGTCGTTACACCAAGCTGAAACAACTACAGCCGCCCGAAGGCGGCTGTAGGACTTGCTGCACGAGGTGCAGCGGATGCAATTGAATGCCAGACCAGTATGCCCGAGAGCGCACTCGGGCCTCAACTCGGCATCGGCGGGTCGCGCACCCCAAAACGAGTGGCGCGGAGAGTGCAGCGTCAGTCGGTGGCAGTACCGGGAGGGTTCGCCTTCAGGCTGCCGAACTTCGCAGGGCGACCGCCCGTGTTGATCGGCACGCCGTCCACCGGGGCACCGTACTCGGGCGTGTACTTCGGGTTGTGGCGGAAGGTGTCGACGAACTTCTGGAGCCGCGGGTCCGAGGCGCTCGAGACCTGCAGCTGGTAGCCCCAGGCCGAGATCACGATCTTCGAGGGCAGGTCGTTCGAGGCCCACGGCGAGAGGTCCATGTAGCGGTTCTCCTGGCCGGCGGTCTGCTCGCTCTCGGGGATCATCGTCTGCTTGCCGACGAACGCGGTGAGCTTCTTCACCTGCGACGCCGAGAGGTCGGGGTCGTAGGTGATCCACACGGCGCCGTGCTCGAGGTTGTGCACCGCACGTTCGGTCGGCACGGGCTTCGTGTAGACGCCGGCGTTCATCCAGATGGCGTTGTGCGGGCCGCCGACCGGGGGCGTGATCGAGTACGTCACCGGGCCGGTCACGTGGTCGTGCTCGAGGGCGCCCTTGTGGGCGTCGCCGTTGCCGGGCCACCCCTCGGTGTCGTACGCGACCACGCCGTCGATGCCGGTGGTGTTCGCGACCTTCGTCACCGCCGCCTGCGTCGTGGTCGTCGTGCCGTCGGGCTTCGACGGGATGATCTGCTGCGACGCGGCGCTCGTCGACGCCGGCTTCGACCAGCCGCCGCCGAAGCGACCGTCTGCTCCGAGGAAGATGATGACGATCACGATCGCCGTGGCGACCGCCCCGGCGAGAATGAAGATGAGGCGTCGACGTTGCTGCCGCTCCTGCTGCCGTCGGAATTCTTCGACCTTGGCGCGACGCCGGGCCGCCTGCTCTGCTTTCGAAACCACGTGGCGAACCTATTGGTTTCACCTGAAAGCAATCGGGAACCGCGCCGAAACACCCCGGTTACATTTTGTTGACAGACTGCGCGCATGGCGATCATCCTCGGAGACATCCAGTACGGCAAAGCGGAATCACGACTCGTCCGCATCGTGCGCGACACCCCTCGGCACGAGATCCGCGACCTCAACGTGACGACCGCCCTGCGCGGCCCGTTCCAGAACGCGTATCTCGAGGGCGACCAGTCGAACGTGCTGCCGACCGACACGCAGAAGAACACGGCGTACGCGTTCGCGAAGTCGAAGGGCATCACCTCGCCGGAGGCCTTCGGCCTGGAGCTCGCGCACCACTTCGTGCACGACGTCGACCCGGTCGAGGGCGCCCGCATCGAGGTCGAGGAGTACGCGTGGGAGCGCGCCGTCGTCGACGGAGCCGAGCACGACCACACCTGGCTGCGCAAGGGCCAGGAGGTCCGCACCGCCGCGATCACGGTCGACGCGACCGGCGAGTACGTCATCGGGGGCCTCAAAGACCTCGTGCTGCTCAAGAGCACCGGGTCGGAGTTCACCGGCTTCCTCAAGGACGAGTACACGACCCTCCCCGAGGAGAAGGACCGCATCATGGCGACGGCCCTGCAGGCGCAGTGGCGGTTCGCGCCAACGGCCGGGCAGTCGCTCGACGACATCGACTTCGAGGCCGTCTACCCCGAGATCAAGGCGATCATGGTGAAGCACTTCGCGACCCTGCACTCGCTCGCCCTGCAGCAGACCCTCTGGGCCATGGGCAAGGCCGTCCTCGAGGCCTTCGACTTCATCGCCGAGGTGCGCCTCAAGGCCCCCAACAAGCACCACTTCACCTACGACATCGGCCGCTTCGGCATCGAGAACAAGCAGGAGGTGTTCTGGGCCGCCGACCGCCCCTACGGCCTCATCGAGGCGCAGGTCACGCGCGACGACGCCCCCGACGCAGGCGAGGCCTGGCGGTTCTCGGCGGGGCTGGCATGACCTCCGCGGGCCCGGCGGGCCGGGCGGCGACGGGCGACCTCGCGCCCCGCGGGGTGTCGGATCCTGCTGCAGGATCGGCGACAGCCGACGCCGCCCACCTCGCACGCGCCATCGACCTCGCCACGGCGAACGTCGGCGACGGCGGCGGGCCCTTCGGGGCCGTGATCGTCGGCCCCGAGGGAACGGTGATCGCCGAGGGGCAGAACCGCGTCACCCGCGACCTCGATCCGACGGCCCACGCCGAGGTCGTCGCCATTCGGGCCGCGTGCCAGGTGGTGGGATCGTTCGCCCTCGACGGGTGCACGCTCTACACGTCGTGCGAGCCGTGCCCCCTGTGCCTGGCCGCCGCGCTGTGGTCGCGCGTCGATCGCGTGGTGTTCGCCGCCGACCGGTACGACGCCGCGCGGGGTGGGTTCGACGACCTCGCGTTCTACGAGCTGTTCGCGCGCGACCGGTCGGAGTGGGAGCTCCGCGTCGACACCGTACGGCCATCACACGCCGCCCAGCCGTTCGACACGTGGCTGACGGCTGCCGCCCGCACGGCGTACTGACGCGGGGTGTCGCGAATTCGCGACCGATTCGGGCAAAACACCGCCGAACGGCAGTAACGGGTGAGGTCGGAACGCGATTCCGGTCGCGAATTCGCGACAGCCGGGAGAACTACGAGCCGCGGTAGGTGCTGTAGGCGAAGGGGCTCAGCAGCAGCGGCACGTGATAGTGCGGATCGCCCGACACCTGGAAGTCGAGCGTGACCGACGGATAGAACGTCGCCGTGCCGGTCGCGGCGAAGTACGCGCCGGTGTCGAACACGAGCCGGTATGCGCCGTCGTCGAGCACGTCGGGGCCGAGCGAGGGGACCCGGCCGTCTGCGTTGGTGACGCCGGTGCCGAGGACGCGACCGGTCGGCTCCTGCAGCTCGACGTAGACGCCGCCGGCGGGCCGGCCGATGCTCGAGTCCAGCACGTGGGTGGTGACGTGGCTCACGCGGCACCTCCGGCGACGATTCCCTGCGAGAACAGGGTCTCGATGCGGAGAAGGGCGATGTCGCGCAGCTGCTCTCCCACGATCTCGAGCTCGGTCTGGTCGTCGAGCTCCAACCGGCGCAGGAGCTCGGAGAGCACCTCGGCCCTCGTCCGCCCCGCGGCGCGAATCAAGAACACCCTCCCGAACCGCGCTTCGTAGTCGGCGTTCCCCTGCGCGATCGCGGCGGCGAGCTGCTCGTCGTCGGCGTCGGGAGCGGACTGCTCGGAGCGGCTCAGCGCCGCCGACTGCGTCGCGCCGGCCGGCTTCTCGCCGATGCGCGGGTGGGCGGCGACGGCCTCGTCGATCTCGGCCGGGGTGAGAGGCGTGGCGGCGTCGTACGCGGCCATCACGAGCGAGTCGAGGTCGCTGAAGGGGGCCTTCGCCGCGACGTCGTCGACCCAGCGCTCGACGTGGAGGGCGGTGCGGAGCTTGTCGCGGAAGTCGTTGGCGTTCGCGTCGGTCATCGGCCTCACTGTAGCGACCCCGTGTGTCGGCGTCGTTTCGACCGATTCGTACAATCAGTACATTTGGTACACTTGTGACATGAGTCTCGCGACGGCCATCAGCCTCTCCGACGCCCGGAGCAACCTCGGCGCGCTCGTGTCACAGGCGCACGCCGATCACGAGCCCGTGTTCCTCGAGCGCCACGGCAAGCGCGTCGCGGCGATCGTCGACAGCGACGACCTGGCCCACCTGATGGCGCTGGCCGAAGACATGCAGGACATCCTCGACGCCGCCGATGCTCGCGACGAGATGGCCGAAGCACCCGAGACGGTCATCCCGTGGGCCGAGGTGAAGCGCGACCTGGGCCTCGAGTGACCTACGAGATCACGATCACGCCGGCGGCGGTCCGCGAGCTGCGCAAGATGGATCCGCCCGCTCGGCGTCGCATCCAGGCAGCGATCGAGCTGCTGGCCGACAACCCGAGACCTCCTGCGGCGACGCAGCTCGTCGGCGGCGGCGGGGAGTGGCGGGTGCGAACGGGCGACTACCGGATCATCTACGACGTCTTCGACGACGAGCTGCGCATACTCGTGCTGCGGGCGGGGCATCGTCGACTCGTCTACCGCCAGCGGTGATCGCCAGGTCTCGGCCCGCGCGGCGCGCGAGCGAGCGTGGTGACGACGGGGGTCGCGACGGGACGGGCAGGCGCGGCACACTGTGGACATGACGGAGCGGGGGTTCGACGAGCTGGTGGCCGAGGCCGCGAGCGCGTCGGTCGAAGGGTGGGACTTCTCGTGGCTGGACGGCCGTGCGACCGAAGCGCGACCCTCGTGGGGCTTCTCGCGCGCCCTCGGCTACCGGATGGCCGGGGTCCAGTCGTCGCTCGACCTGCAGACCGGCGGGGGTGAGGTCTTGGCGCAGGTGCCGAGCGTTCCGCGGCTGGCGGTGGCCACCGAATCCTGGGCCCCGAACCTGCAGAAGGCGCAGCGCCTTCTCGGGCCTCGCGGCATCGTGGTGGTGAACGCCGCCGAAGAGCCGCCGCTGCCCTTCGCCGACGACACGTTCGACCTGATCTCGTCTCGGCACCCCGTGCGGGTCTGGTGGGACGAGATCGCGCGGGTGCTCGCCCCGGGAGGCAGCTACTTCGCCCAGCACGTGGGGCCGCACTCGGTGTTCGAGGTCGTGGAGTGGTTCCTCGGCCCGCAGCCGGAGGAAGTTCGGCAGATGCGCGCCCCGGAGGCAGACCGGGTCGCGGCGGCCGAAGCAGGGCTCGAGGTCGTCGACCTGCGCTACGAGGAGACCCGCATGGAGTTCTTCGACATCGGCGCGGTCGTCTACTTCCTGCGGAAGGTGATCTGGATCGTGCCGGGCTTCACGGTCGAGGCCCACCTGCCCCGGCTGCGAGACCTGCACGAGAAGATCACCGCCGACGGGCCGTTCGTCGCGTACTCGACGCGGTTCCTCATCGAGGCGCGCAAGCCGGCGGCGTAGCGCCCGCTCCCGCACCCGCCCCCGCGCTCGCGCGCCGGCGACACACGCCCGACACACACCCCTGCTAGAAACGCAGGATGCTCGAAGTCACCGGCGCCACCCGCCTCCTGCTCGACGAGGGCGTCGAGATCGACGGAGAATCGCTCCTCCTCGACCGCGGCATCGTCGTCGGCGTGGGGTCGCAGGCGCACATCTCCGTCGATTCCGCGGGCGGGCCTCGCGAGACACTCGACGCGACCGGCTGCCTGGTGACGCCGGGTCTCGTCAACGCGCACCACCACCTCCTGCAGAGCGCCTTCCGCACCCTGCCCGGCACGCGGGGCGTGCCGATGGCCGAGTGGCTGCCGACGATGGCCGCCGCGTACGCCGAGGCCCGCATCAACGCCTCACTGCTCGCCGCGAGCGCCGCCGTCGGCCTCGCCGAGGGACTGCTGAACGGCGTGACGACGGTGGCCGACCACATGCTGAACTGGCCAGCGGCGCCAGGCGCAGGAGCCGAGGCACTCACCGCGGACGCGCGCGACAAGTACGTCGCCCAGACCGTGTCGATCGCCGAATCCATCGCGGGTGCCGCCGAGAGGCTGGGGGCGCGGCTGGTGTTCGTGCGGGGAAGCGCTCGCGATGATCCTGCGACCGCTGCCGCCTCGGCCGAGGCCATCGTCGAGGCGCTCGTGCCCGGGGCGGTCGGCGGAGTGCGCGACGACGGCATGCTGCAGGTCGCCGTCGGCCCGGCCGGGGTGCACAGCGACTCCGCTGCGACGTTCGAGGCGCTCGGCGAGGTCGCGGCGCGGCACGGACTGCGACGCCGCACGCAGGCGAACGAGCAGGTCGACACCGCGATCGCGCTCGAGCGGTACGGTCGCCGGCCGCTGGAGTTGCTCGAGGAGTGGGGGTGGCTTGCTCCCGACGTCACCATCGCGCACCTGTGCGACGTGACACCCGCAGAGATCGAGCGCCTCGCCGCCGCGGGGGTGTCCGCGACCCACGCGCCGGGCTGCGACCTGCCGATGGGCTGGGGCGTCGCTCCCGTCGCGGCCCTGCGCGAAGCCGGCGTCACGGTCGGGCTCGGCACCTCGGGCGGGGGCAGCAACGACGCCGGGCACCTGCTCGCCGACGCGCGCCTGGCGATGCAGGTCGCGCCGCTCGTCGGGCCAGCGCTCTCGGCGCGCGAGGTGCTGGGCATGGCCACGCGCGGCGGTGCGCAGGGGCTGGGGCGGCAGGAGCTGGGGCACCTCGCGGTCGGCGCCGCGGCCGACCTCTGCGTCTGGGACGTCTCGGGCGTGGCGGACGCGGGCGTCGCCGACCCCGTCGCCGGGCTGCTGTGGGCCGCGCCCGGCCGCCGCCCGAAGCACGTGGTGGTCGCCGGGAGGGTCGTGGTGCGCGACTATCGGCTCGTCGGGGCGGACGAGGCGGAGCTCGTGGCCGCCCTCCGCGCCCGCGTGCCCCGCTAGCCGTCGACTCGCGGCCGCCGGCCGCCGCGGGCCGCCTCCGCCGCCGAAGGGCGCCGAGTGGCCGGAAACGCACGCATCAGCGTGCCCGAGCGTGCATTTCGGGCCACTCGGGTTCGCGACTGGGCGCTATCGGACGCGGGGGCGCCCCGCTGCGTCAGACCGCGCCCACTCGAGGCGGCGAGCGCGCGGCTACAGGTCGAGCACCAGCCGCGGGCACGCGGAGCGCGAGACGCAGACGTACATGACGTCGTTCGCGTCCTGCTCGTCGGGCGTCAGGATCGAGTCACGATGGTCGACCTCGCCTGAGAGCACCACGGTCTCGCACGTGCCGCAGGTGCCCTCGCGACAGCTCGACAGCACGAGAGCCCCGGCCTCCTCGGCGACGTCGAGGATGCTCCGCGACGGCGGCACGGTCACGGTCACACCGGTCGCGGCGAGCTCGACCTCGAACGGCTCGTTGAGCACGGGGGCTCCGACCTCGCGGGGCGTGAAGCGCTCGACGACGACCTGTCGCCCGCGGCCGGCCGCCTCGATCGCGTCGAGCAGTCGGGCCGGCCCGCAGCAGTACGTGGTGGTGAACGGCGGCATGTCGGCGAAGAGGGCGGGGAGGTCGAGGCGGTCTCCGTCGGCGGCGGCGTGGATGACGAGGGCGTCGCCGTGCTCCTGCGCCAGGTCGTCGAGAAGGGCCATGGTCTCTCGCGAGCGCCCGGCGTAATGGAGGCGGTACGGCACGCCCGCCGCCTTCGCCGCGGCAGCCATGGACGAGATCGGGGTGATGCCGATGCCGCCGGCGACGAGCTCGTAGCGCGTGCCGTGCGTGGGGACGAACTCGAAGTGGTTGCGCGGGCCCGCGACGGTCAGGGTGTCGCCGACGTGGAGCGACGAGTGGAGCCATGCGGAGCCTCCGCGACCGGACGGCTCGAGCAGCACGCCGATGCGCCACGTCGCGGCGCTGCCGGGCGACGGCGCGCCCCAGAGGGAGTACTGGCGCACCTCGCCGTCGGGCAGGACGACGTCGATGTGCGAGCCGGCGGTCCAGCCGGGAAGCGCGGCCCTGTCGTCTCCGAGAGGCCCGAGCGGCCCCAGCTCGAACAGCTCGACCCCGTCGGCCCCGCGCGTGCGGCCCACCACGCGCACGTCGAACTGGGTCTCGTGCAGCCCGGCGGCCTCGGAGTGAGACGGGCTCACAGCGCCGCCCGGCGACACGTCGCTCACAGCGCCGCCGGCCTCTCCTTGACGATGAACAGCCGGTACCCCGCCTCGTCGACCGCCGACCACCGGTGCGGCGTGCCGCCCGAGTAGTAGAGCGAGTCGCCGGCCACGAGCGTCCGCGGCTCGGACCCCTCGAGGTCGACCATCACGGTGCCCTCGACCACGTGCATGAACTCGTCTTCGGCGTGGGTCATGTAGTCGCCGGCCTCCCGGGCGTCGCCGCGCAGCTCGAAGGGGAGGAACTTCCGCGAGCCGTGCACGAGCATCCTGGCCCCGTCATTGCCGTAGGCGCCGCGCGAGCCGTCGTCGTGGCCGACGAAGACCACTGCCGGCTGACTCGCATCGGGGCTCGACCCTTCGCGGGCGTCGTCGATGGCCGCGAGCAGCTCGACCTGGGTGGAGCCGAGCGACTTGGCGATGCGCTCGAGCGAGACCATGCTCGGCCGGGCGAGCCCGCGTTCGAGCTGCGAGAGGAAGGGGTGCGAGAGCTCCGCCGCCTGCGCGAGCTGCACCAGCGTGAGGCCCCGGGCGCGCCGGAGCTCTCGGATCCTGCGACCGACCGACAGCGCCTGCGCGTCGATGGCGCCGCCTGAGGCCGCCTGCGTGGCAGGGGCTGCGGGTGGTGAAGTGTCGACGGCGGTAACGGGGGCCTCCTGTGGTGCGGTGGGACCATGCTTGTGTACCACGCCGATTCCGGCCGGAAGGCCCGTTTCACGGGGTTGAAACGGTCACGTTACGACCCGGAAACGCGCTCTGCCTAGATTCGAGCGTGTTGGTTCCATCAACATTCTGCCCCCTCCCCGTCTCGAGGCCCCGTGACCGCACTCCCCCGCCAGCTCACCCGGCTCACGAACGCGACGCTGCCCGACGGGCGCCTCGTCGACGTCACGCTCGACGGCCACCGGGTCGCGAGGGTCGAGACCGCGGGTGCCTCGGCTCAAGGCGCAGGATCCGAGACCCGCACGCCCGACTCCCCCGCGTCGACCCTCGACCTCACCGGCCACCTGCTGCTGACCGCCCCGGCCGAACCGCACGCGCACCTCGACAAGGCCCTCTCGTACGAGGCGATCCGCCCGCCGATGGGCGACCTGCGCGCCGCGATCGCGTCGTGGCGCGAGTACGCGGCGACCATGACCGTCGACGACATCGCCGACCGCGCCCGCGAGCAGGCGCTTCGGATGCTCGGCCAGGGCACGACCGCGATCCGCACGCACCTCGACATCCTGCTCGGCGATCAGCCCCTCCGGGGCGCCGAGGCCCTCGTGCGGGTGCGCGACGAGCTGCGCGACCTGATCGACATCGAACTCGTCGCGCTCGCGGGGCCCGACGTACCCACGCGAGACATCGAGGCGGCGCTCGACCTGGGCGTCGACCTCGTCGGCGGCTCGCCGCATCTGGCGCAGGATCCGACAGCCGACCTCACGAGGCTCCTCGCCCTGGCCCGAGCCCGCCGCGCCGGAGTCGACCTGCACACCGACGAGAGCCTGCACGGCCCCGTCACGCTGGACGAGTTCGCCCGGATCGTCGCCGGCTGGCGCGAGGCCGATCTCGCGGACGGACTCCTGCCGGTGAATGTCAGCGCCGGCCACTGCGTGCGACTCGGCACGGCGCCCGCCGCAGCACGCGACGAGACGATCGCCGCGACCGTCGCCGCCGGCATCGGCGTCATCGCCAACCCGATCACCAACCTCTACCTGCAGGGCTGGGGCGACGACGTCTCGATGCCGCGCGGCCTCGCGCCGGTGCGGCAGCTGCTCGACGCCGGCGCCCGCGTCGCCGCGGGAGCCGACAACGTGCGCGACCCGTTCAACCCGCTCGGGCGCAGCGACGCCCTCGAGACCGCGATGCTGCTCGTGACCGCCGGGCACCTCACGATCGACGAGGCCTACGGTCTCGTCAGCACTTCCGCGCGTGAAGTGCTCGCGCTGCCCGCGGCCGGCGTCGTCGTGGGAGCGCAGGCCGAGCTGCTCGCGGTCCGCGGCACCTCGCTCGCCGACGTCGTCGCCAACGCGCCCGCCGACCGCTTCGTGATCCACCGCGGGGCGCTCGTCGCGGAGTCGTCCACCTCGCGGAGTGTCGCCTCGCCTGCCGGGCCGGGCGCCGCGGCTCCTGCGCACCCCCTGCTCGCCGACCCGAAGGACGCCTGATGCCCACACACGCCACCCCCGTCGCACCCGAGGCTCTCGCCGCCCTCGAGGCCGAGCTGCGCGAGCTGCTCGGCGAGCGCGGCGTCTCGGTCGAGCTCGCCGCGCGCGAGAAGGCGTCCGTCGACGGCTCGCGCCTCTCGCCCGTGATCAGCCAGCAGCTGCCGCTCGGGCTCGCCGATCTCGTCGCCTACCCCGCCACGGCCGACGAGATCGCCCTCGTCGTCGGCGCCGCCGTCCGCCACGGCGTGCCGATCACCCCGCGCGGCAAGGGCACCGGCAACTACGGTCAGGCGATCCCGTTCGACGGCGGGCTGGTGCTCGACATGACCCGCGCCCGCGCCATCGTCGAGGTCGGCGACGGAACGCTCACGGCCGAGGCCGGCGCGACGATGGTCTCGCTCGAACAGGCCGCTGCGAAGACCGGCCAGCAGATCCTCCTGTATCCGTCGACGGCGCAGTCGACCATCGGCGGGTTCCTCTCCGGCGGCTCCGGCGGCACAGGCTCGATCAAGCACGGCTCGAACCACCAGGGCTTCGTCGTGGCGCTCGACGTCGTCCACGCCGTGCCCGACGCGACCCTGGTGCACGTCGAGGGCGACGAGGCGCAGCCGTACGTGCACAATTACGGCACGGCGGGCATCATCGCCCGCGCCACCATCCGGCTCGAGCCGCTGCAGGAGTGGAGAGGGTTCTTCGCGAGCTTCGACACCTTCGAGCAGCTGCTGCCGCTGATGCGGTCGTTCGGTGCGCTGGATCCTGCGCCCCGCCTCGTCTCGGGAGACCTGCCGACGCTGGCCGACGCCCTGCCGGCCGACCCCGCGATCCCCCGCGGCCGCGCGTCGCTGCGCGCCATTCTCGACGAGGCGACCGTCGCCCGCGCCACCGAGCTGGTCGAGGCCGCCGGCGGGCGCGTCGAAGACGTCCGCGAGGGCCCGCAGACCGCGATGAAGCTGAGCATGATCTCGTACAACCACCCCATCGAGTGGCTGCAGAAGGCCTACCCCGACACGTACTTCCACGTCGAGGTCTCGGGCGACGCCCTCATCGACCGGATCGACGAGGTGCACGCCGTGTACGACGGAGGCATGCTCCACATCGAGACCTCCCAGGGCCGTCCCATCGGCATGCTCGCGGGCCGCTACACCTCGGCCGACGACGTCTACGCGGGGTTCGCGAAGTTGCAGGAGCTCGGGGTCGGCTACCACAACCCGCACCAGTGGTTCGTCGACTTCGAGCCCGCCCGCACTCGCGAGCTGGCGGCGACGACCGACCCGCTCGGCCTCCTGAACCCCGGCAAGCTCGTCGCGCCGACGCTCTCGACCGGGGCGAAGGTCTCGTAGGCAGTATCACGTAATATTTCACTGGTTGACTATCTGTGTCCGGAGAGCCTGGACAGAAAGGCAGACAACCATGAACACCATCCTCAAGGGCCTCGCCGCAGTAGGCATCGGCGCCGCGCTCATCCTGACTCCGGTGGCGGCCAACGCGGCAAACACGGTCGACACTGCTTCGTGCGCCCCGTCCACCTGCGGCGGCGGTCCCGGCTTCGTCGCGCCCGTCGACCCCGCCGACACGACGCCCTTCACCTTCCGTGCGATGTCGTCCGCCCTGTCGGGCTCGCGGGCCCTGACCCTGTCTGGCACCGGCGCGTACAACGCCATCGTCACGGTAAATGTCAGCGTGAACGGTCAGGTGACCGAAGGCGCCGCGTACACACTCCGCGGCTGGAGGGCCACCGTCCTGCTGCCCAACGGTCTGAAGTCGGGCGACACCGTGACCTTCACCGCTTCGGAAGACCGCCTCGGAGAAATCACCACGCTTTCGCAGACCGTGGTCGTCGACTGAAACGCGGCTTGCACTCTCAGTGCCCCGCCCGCATCCGGCGTGCGGGGCACTGGCTCGTCACGGGGCAGGGCGCGCGCGTCTCCGCCGAAACGTGCCCGAAAAGCGCGCGGCCTACGCTCGACCTGTGAACCGCGAACTCGTCCACCTCTCCGGCCCCGCGCTCGCCTCCACCCTCGGGGCGGGCTCGATCGTGGTGCTGCCGACCGGAGCCATCGAGCACCACGGCCCCCACCTGCCGCTCTCGACCGACTGGCTCATGGCCGACCTCATCTCGGCGGCGATCGTCGACGAGGCGGCGAGCGCGGGGCAGGACGTGTGGATCCTGCCGGCCCTTGCCTACACGAAGTCGGACGAGCACTTCTGGGCGCCCGGAACCGTGTGGCTGAATGCGACGACGCTGCTCGACACGGTCGTCGACATCGGGCGGTCGATCGCGGCCACCCCCGCGAAGACGCTCGTGTTCTACAACGGCCACGGCGGCAACATCGCGCTGCTGCAGGTCGCCCTGCGCGAGATCCGGCGGCGTTTCGGGCTGCGGACGTTCCTGATGGGGCCGACGATCCCGTCGGGCGACGGTGTGCGCGGTGCCGACGGCGGCCCGGGTCTCTCCGGCCCCGACGAGCACGGGTTCGGCGTGCACGGTGGCCACAGCGAGACGTCCATGATCCTGCACCTGCGGCCCGACCTGGTCGACCTGTCGCGGGCGTCGCGATGGGTGCCGCCGCACATGGAGTCGCTTCAGCACGTGAAGTTCAACGGAGGCCCGGTGCACTTCGGCTGGCTGTCGAACGACTTCGGGCCCGCCGGGGTCGTCGGCGACGCGTCGGGCGCGACCGCTGCGTGGGGAGCCACGCTGTTCCGTCGCTCCGTCGACGCCGGGGTCGCGGCCCTCGCCGAGATCGCCGCCTTCGACCACCCCGCCCTGCCCGGTACCGAGCCGCTGCACGGAGTGGTCGACACCGCGCCGCTGCTCGACGTGCCACCATCGAGTCCGTGACGTTCACTGCGGGCAGGCCGATGCCCGACGAGGCGTGGGCGCTGCTCCAGGCCTGGCTCCCGTCGAACGACGCGCCCGATCGCCCGCTGATGACGCTGTCGACGATCACTCCTGCCGGCCGCCCCGACGCCCGAGCCGTGCTGCTCACCGAATACGACGAGCAGGGGCTGTACTTTCACACCGACTCAGGATCAGCGAAAGTCGCCCAGCTGGCAGCCGAACCGCACGTCGCCCTCACCCTGCTCTGGCCCGAACTCCCCCGGCAGCTCGTCGTGCGCGGAGTCGCCGCCATCGCCCCTCCCGACGAGTCGGCGTGGGCGTACCGGGCCCGGTCGCCGTACCTGCAGCAGCTCGCGTGGCAGAACACTCCGGCGTTCGCCGAGCTGCCGGACTCGGTGCGCCGCGAGCAGTGGGCCGAGTTCGCCGCCGCCCACCCCGACGGCTTCGAGCAGCCCGACACCTGGTTCGGCGTGGTCGTGCGGCCCACCGAGCTGACGTTCTGGACGCCGGGTGTCGGCACGGCTTCGCGGCGGCTGCGCTTCACGCGGTCCGCCGACACGGGCGGCTGGCAGTCGCGGCTCCTGTCCGGCTGATCTGTGGCGCCGCCGCTGCCGCCTCGTGCCGACGGATTCGTCCGTCGGGTAGAACGGACGAATGACCGAGCTCGCCGTGCAACAGGCAGACATCACCTCGTTTCGAGCCGACGTCATCGTGAATGCAGCGAACTCGAGCCTCGTGGGTGGCGGCGGCGTGGACGGCGCGATCCACCGTGCGGCGGGGCCACGGCTCCTCGAGGCATGTCGTCGACTTCACGGCGCCGCGCAGGGCGAGGCGAAGATGACACCCGCGTTCGAGATCACGACGGCCAAGGCGATCGTGCACGCTGTCGGCCCCATCTACCGGCAGCATTCCGCCGATGAGAACGAGGTCCTGCTCGCGTCGTGCTACCGGAGCTCCCTCGACCTGGCCGCAGGAGCCGACTACCGCACCATCGCCTTCCCTTCCATCTCGACCGGCGCCTACGGCTACCCGATGGCCGATGCATCGAGTGTCGCCGTCGACACGATCCGCTCGTGGATCGCTGAGCACCCGGACGCGCTCGACACCGTCACCCTGATCGCATTCTCGGCCCGCGACCTCGAAGCGCTGCGCATCGCCGCGAACTGACCGCCGCGGCACGGCACGAAACGTGCTCGAAAAGCGCGGGGCCTACGATCGGGGCATGAACTACGACCTCGTCGTCCGCAGCAGCCGAGTCCTCGTCGACGGGGAGTTCCAGCCGGCGGCCGTCGCCGTGATCGGAGACCGGGTCGTCGCGATCCTGGAGCCCGACGCCATCGTCGAGACGGAGTCGGACGTCCAGCTCGCCGACGACGAGGTGCTGATCCCCGGAATCGTCGACACGCACGTGCACGTCAACGAGCCGGGCCGCACCGAGTGGGAGGGCTTCGCCACCGCCACCCGCGCGGCGGCGAACGGCGGCGTCACCACGATCGTCGACATGCCGCTCAACAGCATCCCGCCGACCACGACGCCGGAGGCGCTCGCCCTCAAGCGCGAGGCCGCGGCACCGCAGGCCGTCATCGACGTCGGCTTCTGGGGCGGCGCGATCCCGTCGTCGCTCGGACACCTTCGCGAGCTCTGGGAGGCCGGGGTCTTCGGCTTCAAGGCGTTCCTCTCGCCGTCGGGCGTCGACGAGTTCCCACACCTGTCGACCGAGCAGCTGAATCAGGCGATGGACGAGATCGCCGCGTTCGACGGTCTGCTGATCGTGCATGCGGAGGATCCTGCGACCCTCGACGCCGCCCCCGCGACCGAGGGCACCTCGTACGCCGCCTTCGTGCGCTCGCGCCCCGACGAGTCGGAGGAGTCGGCGATCGCCCACGTGATCGACGCCGTGCGACGGACCGGAGGCCGGGCGCACATCCTGCACCTGTCGTCGGCCGCCGCGCTGCCCATGATCCGCCGCGCGAAAGACGAGGGCCTGCGCCTCACCGTCGAGACCTGCCCGCACTACCTCACGTTCGACGAAGAGCACATCGACGACGGCGCGACGCAGTACAAGTGCTGCCCGCCGATCCGCGACCACGCCAACCAGGAGCTGCTCTGGGGCGCCCTCGTCGACGGCACCATCGACCTCGTCGCCAGCGACCACTCCCCCTCGACGGCGGCGCTGAAGTTCGCCGGCGACGGCGACTTCGAGCTCGCCTGGGGCGGCATCTCGGGGCTCGAGCTGTCGTTCCGAGCGGTCTGGACGGGGGCGGCGGCCCGCAGGATCCCCCTGTCGACCGTGGTGAAGTGGATGTCGACGAACACCGCCGACCTCGTGGGCCTCGGCCACCTCGGCCGCATCGCGCCCGGCTCGAAGGCCGACCTCGTGGCCTTCGCGCCCGACCGCACCTTCACCGTCGCGGCGAGCGAGCTCGCCCACAAGAACCCGGTGAGCGCGTTCGACGGCACCGAGCTGCGTGGCGAGGTGTCGCGCGCGTGGCTGGCCGGCGCCCTCGTCGGCGACCAGGCGCGCGGGCAGCTGCTGCGCCGCCGCTAGCCGGGCTCTCGGGGCGTCGCCGCGCGGCCGCCGCCCGGATGGCGCGATCGCCGGGCCGACGCGATCGCCGGGCGTCTCCCTCTCGGTAATTCAGGCTCCTCGTGCGCCGCCGGACGGCCGCCGCGCGTGGCCATGCGCCCGCGCGCACATGCCCGACGAGAGGGGCCTGAATTACCGAACGGGAAGGCGCAAGCTGGGGCCAGGCCGACGGGAGAGGTCCGGCGAGGCGACGACGACGAGGGCGCTACTCCAGCTCGCCGAGCTCGCCGTAGAGCGCCGTGACGTCCGCCACGCGCGCCCGCCCCGCTCCCCCGCCGAGCGCCAGCACCCGCACGGCGATCAGCTGCGCCAGGCTCATGGCGGCGGCGTACGAGTCGAAGGCCCCCGTGGCTTCCACTGGGCAGGTCAGGTGCACCCCGGCGCCGAGGGCAGGACGGAACGCAGGATCCGACACCAGCACGGTCGGCACCCCGCGCGTCGCGAGCGCGTCGAGCACGAGCCCCACCCCGGACGGCCGGCGGCGGAAGGCCACCAGCAGCACGGCGTCTGCCGGGCCGAGGCCCGCGAGCTCCTGCCCCACCGACTGCCCCGGGGCGGGCGCGAGCCGCACGTCGGGGCGCGCCTGCGTCAATTGGTTGGAGAGGTGCAGGGCGACGGGATAGCTGTTGCGGAAGCCGAGCACGACCACGCGCGCGGCGCCCGCGAGCAGCCGCACCGCCTCGTCGAGCCGGCCGTCGGCGAGGCCCGCGAGCATGCGATCGAGGGCGGCGTGCTCGGTGGCGGCGTGCGCCGCGAGGTCTGCTGGCGCGCCGACGGGGATGCCGCGGCTGCGGAGCTCTCGGGCGTGCTCTCGGACCTCTTGCGCGTCGGCGAAGCCGAGCCGGCGGAAGAGCCGCGACACCGTGGCCTTCGACACCCCGCTCGACGAGGCGATCTCGGTGGCCGAGTAGACGGCGAGGTCGTCGAGGTGGTCGAGGATGAAGTCGGCGGCGCGCTGCTCCTGCCTTGTGAGGGCCACGTAGTTCGCGTCGATGCGGACACGGATTCCGGCGCCGGTGAGCGGGGACGCGTCGGCGACCGACGCGTCTTCGGGCCCCGAGTCGCTCACGACCCGTACGTCGCCGCGAGAGCCAGCACCGCCGCCTCGAACGCGTCGAGCGCCGTCGCGACGTCGGCCAGCGTCACCGTCTCGTCGGGGTGGTGGCTGATGCCGCCACGGCCGTTGCGGACGAAGAGCATCGCCCACGCGGTCAGCGAGTCGATCGCCATGGCGTCGTGGCCGGCCTTCGAGAAGAGGACGGTCGGGCTGGCGTCGCCGGTGGCGCGGATTCCGGCGCCGATCACCGACTGGAGGGCCGGAGCGGCGACCACTGCAGGGGCGCTGTGCGTCTCGTCGATCTCACAGCGGAGGCCTCGCCTCTCGCAGACGGCGGCGATGACGTCCTCGATCCCGGCGAAGACCGAGTCGCGCACGGCGTCGGTCTCCGCACGGAGGTCGAGGCTGAAATCGACCCGGCCCGGGATCACGTTCACGCCGCCGGGGAACGCCTGCAGGCGCCCCACCGTGGCGATCGCGCCGGCGTCGCGGGCGAGGCGCTCGACGGCGAGAACGACCTCGCTGGCTCCGGCGAGTGCGTCATGGCGGCGGTGGAACGGCACTCCGCCCGCGTGGCCGGCCTCGCCGATCAGGGTGAGGCCGAAGCGGCGGGCGCCGGCGATCGACGAGACGATGGCGAGCGCGCGGTCGCCCTCCTCGAGGTAGGGCCCCTGCTCGATGTGCGCCTCGAGGTAGCCGACGACGTCGCCGCGCTTGAGGGCCGCATCGCCGACGCGCGACGGGTCCAGGCCGAACTCGACGAACGCCTCGCGCAGTGTGGTGCCCGCCTTGTCGTGGAGGTCCCACCAGGCGTCGTCCCACGTTCCGGCCGCGGCGCGCGAGCCGAGCAGCGCGGTGCCGAAGCGGGTGCCCTCCTCGTCGCCGAACGCGAGCACCTCGATCGCGAAGGGCAGGCGCTCGTCGCGGGCGCGTAGTCGGTCGACGACGGCGATCGCGAGCAGCACGCCGAGGATCCCGTCGTAGCGCCCGGCATTCGGAACGGTGTCGAGGTGCGAGCCGAGCAGCAGGGCCGGCCCACCCGGGCGCAGCCCCTCGTACCGGCCGCGCTGGTTTCCGGCGGCGTCCATCCAGGTGCTGAGGCCGGCCTCGTGCATCCACTCTCCGGCGAGCCGGTTCACGGCGGCGTGCTCGGGCGAGAGGTAGACCCGCTCGATGCCCGTGTCGCTCGACGTCTCGCGCGCGAGCACGTCGCACCGGCGGAGGATCTCGGCGGCGTCGACCGGCGGCCTGTCGGCAGTCACCGCGCGCTCCCGGCGTCGAGCGACTCGGTGACGACGGGCGCAGGAGCCGGCGACACGACGTCGTCGTACACGTCGTACGCCGCGCCCACTCCCCCGCCCGCAGTGACTGAGACGCCGCCGCGCCGGAGCACCGACTCGAGCGCAGACAGCGTCGTGAGCACGGCGTCCTTCCGGGCGTTGTAGCCCATGGTGCCGATGCGCCACACCTTGCCGTGCAGCGGCCCGAAGGAGGTGCCGATCTCGATGCCGAAGTCGTCGAGCAGGGCGCTTCGGGCACCGTCGCCGTCGATGCCGTCGGGGATCACGACGGCGACCACGTTGTTCATCTTGTGCGAGGTGTCGCCGAAGACGTCGAGCCCGAGGCCGCGGACGCCCTCGAGCATGGCTCGGCCGTGCAGCTCGTGGCGGGCCACCGCGTCGTCGATGCCCTCCTCCACGAGGAGGCGGGCGCACTCTCGCGCCCCGTAGAGCATCGTCGTGGCCTCGGTGTGGTGGTTGAGGCGCTTCGGGCCCCAGTAGTCGAAGATCATGGCGAGATCGAAGTAGTTCGAGCGGATCGGGTCGGCGGCGGCCACGTCGCCCTCGCCGCGGATGCCCGCCTCGACCGACTTCCGGCCATAGATCACGTCGACGGCCTTCTGCGAGAACGTCACCGGCGAGGAGCCCGACGGGCCGCCGAGGCACTTCTGCAGGCCCGCGGTGACGGCGTCCAGGCCCAGGTCGTCGGTCGGGAACTCGTTGCCGCCGATGCTCGCCGTGACGTCGGTGTAGAAGAGGACTCCCTCGCGGGCGCAGATCTCGCCGAGGCCGTCGAGGGGCTGCGCGACCGTCGTGGAGGTGTCGCCGTGCACGACGGCGAGCACCTTGGGTCGCACGCGGGTGATCGCCTCTTCGATCGCACGGAGCGGGAAGACCTGGCCCCAGTCGGTCTCGATGACGTGCACCTCGGCTCCTGCGCGCTCGGCGATCTCGCGCAGGAGGTGCCCGAAGCGCCCGAAGATTGGCACGAGCACGCGGTCGCCCGGCTCGATGAGCGAGACGAGGGCAGCCTCGATGCCGGCGCGGCTGGTGCCGTCGACGAGCATGGTCTGCTCGTTCGCGGTCTTGAAGACCTGGCGGTAGAGGGCCTGCGTCTCGTCCATGGCACGGGTCATCCAGGGGTCGTACTGACCGACCAGCTGGGCCGACATGGCGCGCAGGACCCGGGGGTCGGCGTTGATCGGGCCGGGGCCCATGAGCAGACGTGCGGGCGGTGCGATCGGCTGAAAAGTCTGTTTCACGCCGCCATTCTACGCAACGACTGTTTCACGCGTGTGAATTCCGTGTCAGGACGGCGCGGACACCGCGAGTCCGGCGGCCAGCGCGGACGCGGCCAGCTCGGCGTCGTACGTGAGGACTTCGTCGGCACCGACCCGCAGTGCCGTGGCGAGGTGGATGGCGTCGTTCGACCGGAGCGGCGAATGGGTTCCGGCAGCGAGCAGGTCACCCCTCGTGACATCGACCAGCGTGACGACGTCGAGCACCTGCTGAAGAGCTGCCGGTTCGAAGACCGAGGGATTCCGACCTGCAGCGCAGTGCAGCTCCGTGTGCAGCAACCACGAGGCGACGAGGCGCGGCGACGTCTCGGTCAGGGCGTCGACGAGTGCCTGCGACTCGGTCTCGTCGATGACCAGCTTCACGGCGGCGGACGTGTCGAGGTAGGTGATCGTCACCAGCGACCGCGCACATCGTCGATGATCTGGGCCGAGGTGCGGTCCGACGCGCTACGGCGAATGAGGCTCAGGGTGGAGATCGGCTTGCGGGCCGATCGCGCCTGGCCCCCGTCGACGAGGACGTCGAGGGAGTCGAGTGGCGCCGGCACGAGCATGGCAGCCACGTGACCGTTGTTGCTGATGAGGACCGACTCGCCTGCTTGGGCGCGCCTCAAGAGGTCTCCGCTGTTGTTGCGCATCTCACGATGAGTGACAGTATCCATGTAGCACAGCGTAGCACGCCTGCGTAGCACGGCGTCGCACACGCGTGTCAACTTACGCGGCGAGGGCCGCCGCCACCTCCACCAGAGCGAGGTCACCGCCGCGCGGGCCGACGAGACACAGGCCGACCGGGCCCGCCGGCACCTCGAGCAGAGGCGCGGAGACCGCGGGCAGCCCGCCCACGCCGGCGATGCACGTCAGGCCGAGGGTATTCGAGCGGATCCGGTCGAACTCGGCGGGCGTCGCCGTCAGCGAGGGAGCGGCCGACGAGGCGCTGGGCAGCAGCAGGATCCGATCCGCCAGCACGTGCTCGAGATGCTCGCGCTGCACCTCGAGCTCGTCGCGGGCCGCGGACTCCTGCGACGGCGTCACGCTGCGGCCGAATTCGAATCGCGCCGACACGTCGGGCGCGAGCGCCCCCGGGTGTGCCTCGATCCAGGCTCCGTGCGACTGCCACGCCTCGGCGGCCTGGATCACGCGGAACAGCTCGTACAGGTGCGCGATGTCTCCGAGGGCCACCTCGGCCGGCGCGTCGATGAGCCCCGACTCGATCGACGCCCCGAGGAACCCCTCGAACGCATCGCGCACGCCCTCCGACAGCGACGACAGCAGCCGCGGATCGACCACGAACGACGACTCAACCGGGCGCTGTTGCGGCACGGCCGACGCCGAGACCCCCGTGAGGGTCGCCGAGGCCACGGCGCCGAGCAGCGACGCGCTCCGGGTCAGCCAGCCGACGGTGTCGAAGGTCGGCGCGAGCGGAAGCACGTCGGTCCGGCGCACGACGCCGTGCGTGGTGCGCAGGCCCCACAGCCCCTGGTACGACGCCGGCACGCGGATCGAGCCGCCGGTGTCGGTGCCGAGCCCGATGGAGACGTGCCCGAGGGCGACGGCCGACGCGGGCCCGCTGGTCGACCCGCCCGAGATGGCGCCCGGCACGACGCCGTTAGGCGGGGTGCCGTACGCCGAGTTGCGACCGGCGATGCTGAACGCGAACTCGTCGGTCTGCGCGATGCCGAGAATGGACGCGCCGGCGTCGAGCAGCGCCTGCACAGCGGGGGAGTGGAAGGGCGCAGGATCCTGCTCGCTCAGGAACGACGGCACCCCGGCCCCCACCCGGTGCCCGGCGACCGCGAAGAGGTCCTTGACCGCCACGGTCTCGCCCGTCAGAGGGCCGGGCACCGACTCGTCGTCGGCGGATCCGAGCCCGTCGATCAGAGCGTCGGCCGCGGCCGAGTCGGCGGACGACGGCACGAGCGGGGCGCCGACGACGCGCCAGATGCGAGTGTCGAAGACCGGGGTCGGCGCCTGCACCTGCGCGACGGCGATCCGCCACGTGCCGTCGGCGGCACTGCGGCGCCAGAGCTGCGTGACGACGCCGCGGCCGCCCGACGCGGGGGCGTTGACCGACACCACGAGCGCCGCTCCGTCGTCGAGCACGCGGATGTGCCGCTGCACCACCGAGCGTGACGGGGCGACGCCGCGACGCCCGCGGAACGCGGTGATCGCCTCGTGCCCCACGAGCAGCCCGTTGCCGTCGGCGCGCAGCGATCCGGGGGAGTCCTCGAACGCGTCGGCCAGCGCCTCCTGGTCGTTGGCGGCGAGCGCGGCCTCGTAGGCGTCGAACGCGTCGAGCAGCCCGTCGGGCACATCTCCGTCGATGGTCGAGATCAGGGGCGCAGGAGCCGAGGCTCCCGCCGGCGCCGTCGAGCCGCTCGTGTCACTCACCGAAGTCCGCCTTCCGGATGCGGGCGTGCACGCCCTTGACCAGGTCCACCACCTGGGAGATGTCGAAGTCCGTCGCCGCCGAGAGGTACGCGTAGGCGAGGTCCGGGTCCATGCCGTATCGGGCATGTAACAAGTCGATGGCGGCACGGACGCAGTTTCGGACGGCCTCGTCGAGGTCCTCCGAGAGCCCGGTCGGCACGAGGTACTCGGCCGTCTCGGCGAGAGGCCCGGCGATCGCCCCGAACGCGGCGAGAGCCTCGTCGCGCTTGGTGAGATCGAAGCGCACCGTCACGCGCAGCGAGGCTTCCATCGCGGTGAGCGCCACCTCGCCGTCGCCCTGGGCGAAGTGCGGATCGCCGACGTAGGCGAGGCCCCCGGGCACCTGCACCGGCAGGTGCAGCGACGCGCCCTCGACGAGGAGATTGATGTCGATGTTGCCGCCGAACGGCCCGGGCGGCACGGAATGGGGCCGCGAGGACCCGGCCGCGGCGACGCCCATGATGCCGAGGAACGGGCGTAGCGGGAACGTGACGTCCCGCTCGCCGCCCGCCACTCGCGGAAGCATGCCGACACCGGCATGTACGTCGGCGGCGGCGAAGACGCTGACGTTCATGACGCCCTGCGGGAACTCGTCGGGGAGCGCGCCGCGGCCGTGTCGGTTCGAGATGACGCCGTACGGCACGCGGGGCTCGGCGCGGACCAGGGTCATGGTGAGCAGGTCGCCGGGTTCGGCGCCGGTGACCGCGACGGGGCCGGTGATCACGTGCGGGCCGTCGGATCCTGCGTCCCGTCGCCCCTCGGACGCGGCGATCTCGATGGCGTCGTCGAGCACCGCGTCGCGCGGCACCCCGTGCTGGCCGAAGAAGGCGACGGGGTCACGCCCCTGGTCGTCGAGGATCCCCTCGTGGCTGACGGTGTCGATGACGACCTCCGTGCCGGGCTCGACGGTGAGCACGGCGACGTCGGTCGCGCAGGGGAGCCGACCCCAGAGCGTGTGGGCGGCGGTGGCGGGGAGGTACAGGGCTCCGTCGGGCACGTCGACGCCGGGCTGGAGGATGCCCGGGGTGGTCACGACCTGTGCCGAGTCGGGTTCGGGAGCCGGATTCATGACAAAACCCTATCGAGTGACCCCGGAAACCCTGGAGCCGGGCCTCACCCCAGCGAAATCGACAGGGCGCCGACCTACCGTGCAGTGTGAGTTCCTCTGCCCCGACCCGACCCGTGCAGCCGCGACCCTCGACGCTTCGACGCCCTCCCGGGATCTTCGCGGCGCTCGTGTCGTTCGTCGGCCTCGCCGTGGTCGCGGGGGTGCTGGTGGGCGTTCTCGCGCTGCCCGGGGCCGTGGTGACCGGCAACGCCGTCGCGACCGGCGTGAACGCGTTCAACTCGCTGCCGAGCTACCTGCAGATCACCCAGCCGGCCCAGGCATCGAGCATCTACGCCAAGGACGGCTCGGCGAACGTGAAGATCGCCACGTTCTACACCGAGAACCGCACCGACGTGGCCTCCGACCAGATCGCGCAGACCGCGAAGGACGCCGCCGTGGCGGCGGAAGACCCACGGTTCTACACCGAGGGTGCGCTCGACATCTCCGGGACGATCCGGGGCATCCTCGCCACCACCATCGGCGGCGACGTGCAGGGCGGCTCGTCGATCACGCAGCAGTACGTGAAGAACGTGCTCGTCGAGCGGTGCGCCACCGAGTACTCCGACGCGAAGAAGGCCGACGCCTGCTACGCCCAGGTGACCGCCGTGACACCGCAGCGCAAGCTCAAGGAGCTCCGCTACGCGATCACGGTCGAGAAGAAGTACACGAAGAGCGAGATCCTCCGCGGCTACCTCAACATCGTCGGCTTCGGCGGCAACGTCTACGGCATCCAGGCCGCCGCCGAGTACTACTACGGCGTCTCGGCCGCGCAGCTCGACGCGAACCAGGCGGCGACGCTCATCGCGATCATCAACAACCCGTCGAACCTCCGCATCGACCTGCCAGGCAACGCCGCCAACGGCTCGGCCAACGGCTACAAGCTCACCAAGGCGAGGCGCGACTACGTGCTCCGCTCCGAGCTGAAGCACGGCATGATCACCGCCGCCGCCGAGAAGGCCGCGATCGCCCAGCCGATCACCCCGAAGATCACCGACTCGGTCAACGGCTGCCAGGCGGCGACGAAGTACGACGCCGGCTACTTCTGCCAGTACGTCGTCGACAGCATCAAGCAGGACACCGCCTTCGGCAAGACCGTCGACGAGCGCTACGACACCCTCACCCAGGGCGGCCTCAAGATCTATACGACGCTCGACCTGAAGCAGCAGAAGGTGGCGCAGGACGCCCTGAGCGCCTACATGCCCTCCACCGTCTCGGGCCTCAACGTCGGCGCGAGCAACGTCTCGGTCGAGCCCGGCACGGGGCAGATCCTCACGATGGTGCAGAACACCAGCTACACGCAGAGCGCGTCAGCGGGCGCAGGATCCACGGCGGTCAACTACAACACCGACCAGGCGTTCGGAGGGTCCACCGGCTTCCAGACCGGCTCCTCGTACAAGGCCTTCACGCTCGCCGCGTGGCTCGAGGCGGGGCACACCCTGTCGGAGTACGTGTCGACGACCCAGCACGACTACCCCGTGTCGGAGTTCTCGAACTCCTGCGTCAACATCAACGGAACACCCGACTGGTCGGTCGCCAACGCCGAGTCGGTGCCGAGCAGCATGTCGGTGCTCGACGCCACCGCGGAGTCGATCAACACCGTCTTCGCGCAGATGGGCAAGCAGCTCGACCTGTGCACGATCCGCAACATCGCGAAGGCGTTCGACGTGCACACGGCGGCCACCGGCGGCACCCTGAGCAGCACGCCGTCGAGCATCCTCGGCGTCAACGAGATCTCGCCGCTCACCATGGCGACGGCGTACGCGGGCATCGCGAACGGCGGCGTCGTCTGCACGCCCATCGCGATCGACAGCATCACGGGCGCGAACGGCCGGTCGATCACCCCGACCAAGACGACCTGCACCCGGGCCGTCCCGACCAACATCGCGAACACGATGGCGTATGCGCTGAAGACGGTGCTCACGCAGAGCGGCGCCACCGGCGTGCTCGCCAACCCGAACGACGGCGTCGACATGCTCGCGAAGACCGGCACGAACGACAACGCCGAGCAGAACTGGCTCGTCACCTCGACGACGAAGGTCGCGACCGCCACGTGGGTGGGCAACGTGTCGGGCAGCACCGACTTCTACGACACGTACATCAACGGCACGTACGGCTACAACATCAAGTTCTACATCGCCAAGCCGATCCTGCAGTCGCTCGACGCCGCGTACGGCGGCGGGACGTTCGGCACGCCCGACGCGACCCTGGTCGGCGGCTCCTCGTACAGCAGCGGGTCGTCGTCGTCGACATCCGCAGGAGCCGGCGGCTCCACCGGCACGACCGGCGGCACGTCGACGGGTGGCACGTCGACCGGGGGGACGGGCACCGGCGCCACAGGCACCGGCACGTCGACGGCGTCGCCGGGCGCGCAGGCCTCGGGCGGGTCGTCGGGCGGGGGGAACGGGTAGCTCTCGCCGATCCTGCGCCCTGATGCCTCTCGCAGGAGTCGTCGGGTCGTCGCTCTGCGGCCAGGCGTCGGCCCCGCCCCGGCGCGCACGGGCAGAATGCAGCAATGAGACTTCCGAGCTTCGGCGGCACGTCCGCTGAGAAGAGCCCCCGCCCGGCGACCGCGTCGGCCGACGACACCGTGTCGCGCGGCATGAAGATCGCGGGCGCGTGGGGCTGGCGGATCCTCGTCGTGCTCGCCTGCCTCGCCGCCCTCGTCTGGCTGATCGAGACGCTCAGCGAGATCGTGGTGCCGTTCTTGATCGCGCTGCTCATCTCGGCGCTGCTCAAGCCGTTCGTCACGGGGCTCGTGCACCGGCGCTGGCCGAAGTGGATCGCGATCGTGGCCGTGCTGCTCGCCGCCATCGTCGTCTTCGGCGGGCTGATCCTGCTCGTGGTGCTCGAGGTCAGGTCGGGGCTGCCGGCGCTGGAGAAGGAGACGACGTCGCGGATCAAGGTGATCCAGGACTTCCTCGCCGGGCCGCCGTTCAACCTGACGACGTCGGACTACACGAAGTACATCAACGACGCCGTGAAGGCGCTGCAGTCGTCGAGCTCGAAGCTGCTCTCGGGCGCTCTCACCGGCGCCGTGACCGGCGTGCACCTCCTGGCCGACGCGCTCCTGTGCGTCTTCGCGACGATCTTCATGCTGATCGACGGCGACGGCGTGTGGAAGTGGGTCGTGCGGCTGTTCCCGAAGCGCGCTCGCGGCGCCGTCGACGGAGCCGGCCAGAGCGGCTGGATCACGCTGACCACCTTCGTGCGCGTGCAGATCTTCGTCGCCGCGGTCGACGGCCTCGGCGTGGGGCTCGTCGCGTTCTTCCTCGGGCTGCCGCTGGCGGTGCCGATCGGCGTGCTCGTCTTCCTGGCCTCCTTCATCCCCGTGGTCGGCGCGATCGTGTCCGGCGTCTTCGCCGTCGTCATCGCGCTCGTGTTCGTCGGGCCGATCCAGGCGATCATCATGCTCGCCGGCGTGCTCGGCGTGCACCTGCTCGAGGCGCACGTGCTGCAGCCGCTGGTCATGGGCAACGCCGTCAAGGTCCACCCTCTGGCCGTCGTGTTCGCGGTTGCCGGCGGGTCGTACGTCGCGGGGATCCCGGGGGCGCTGTTCGCGGTGCCGACGATCGCCGTGCTCAACGTGATGATCAGCTACGTGGCCCGCGGCGACTGGCGCGGGAAGCCGCTGGCGCCCGAGCTCGGCTCCGGCCCCTCGAACTCGAAGGAGGCGGGGGAGGAGCGCGCGGCCGAGGAGGTCGTGCCCGAGACGGGGCACGCGCCGCAGTAGGCGCGGGCGGCGGCATCCGCGCGCGCCGGCGGCGTCCACGCGCGGCCTAGGGGGCGCGCGGCGGCCGGAGCGGCGCGCGCGAACCTACGACGGACGGCGGCGGGACGCCCGAGCGGCGGCACGGGCGGCGCGGCGCTCCCGCCACGTGCGGGGCTGCGCCGCCACGAGGGCGGCGGCCTGCCGCGCGGCTTCGGCTCGGCGGGCGTCACGGCGCTCCTGCCACCTGATGACCTCGACGTCGGGATCGCGCGTCGGCGTCACCACCGGCGGGCCCCCGGTCAGCTGCCGTCGCGCCTCGACGACGCGGTCGTTGAAGCCGGCGACGGTCGCGCGCACGGACGACTCGGTCGCCATCGTGTCGAGCAGATCGTCGAGCTGCTCGTTCTCGGTGCGGAGCGAGAGGGCAGGAGGCGCGACTCCGGTCAGCCCCTCGCGCTCGATCTTCGCCTTGATCCACCAGTCGGGATCGTGCGTGCCCGTGAGCCCCGGAAGCGGCTTGCCGGCCAGTGGCAGGTGATCGAACTCGCCGCGCTCGATCGCGAGGTCGAGCGACGTCTTGGCGATCGACCGCAGCTGATCGGCGGTCGGGCGCGGGCGCTCGTCGGCGTCGCCGCCGGTGGTCGCGCCGCCGCCCGCAACTCCCGTCAGGCCGCCTCGGGCGGCCGCAGGGCCTGCGCCGGAGCCCCGCGCGAGCCGGTACCGCGCGGCCGCGACCGAGGGGTCGGGCGTGGCGTGGTCGTCGGGGCGGGCCATGCCTCCACGCTACGACGCAGGGGCGGCGTCGGCCACCCCGTAACCGCCCCTGCGGGCCGCACCTGCGGCGTACGACGCAGGGGCGGCGCCGGCCACCCCGTGGTCGGACCCCGAGACCTTACGCGAACAGCGCCGGCTGCGACGGCACGACCTGGTAGCCCTCGTGCCCGAGCAGCCACTCCTTGCGCTCGATGCCGCCCCCGAAGCCCGTCATCGCGCCCGAGGCGCCGATCACGCGGTGGCACGGCACGATGATGCTCAGCGGGTTGCGGCCATTCGCCAACCCGACGGCGCGCACGGCCTTCGGGTTGCCGAGGGCGACCGCGAGCTCGCCGTAGGTGCGAGTCTCGCCGTAGGGGATCGCCCGCAACTGCTCCCACACGGCCAGCTGGAACGGCGTGCCCGCGGGCGCCGTCGGCAGATCGAACGTCGTGCGTTCGCCCGCGAAGTACTCGCCGAGCTGCCTCGTCACCTCGCCGAACACCTCGTCGGCGTCGTCGCCGGCCAGCCTCTCGCCGAACGTCGACACGTCGGGCGCGTGCCGGTGCTCGACCATGTAGAGCGCTCGGAGGGCGCCCGCGTCGTCGGCGACGAGCGTCAGCTCGCCGAGCGGGGAGTCGATCACGGTGTAGCTCATGCGGAGATCCTTTCGTCGTCGTCCGCGGGGACGGCCAGGCTGGTGCCCGCGTCGATGCGGGGGAGTGACGTGTCGGGCAGCGCGTTGACCGCGTGCGGGCTGGTGGCCCAGAGGTACTGGACGGCGTAGGAGCGCCACGGCGACCAGGCGAGCGAGGCCCGATCGGCGGCGGCACGCGACGCGACGGTCGCGGTGGGGATCAGCTCGAGCGCCGCCATGGCCTTGAGCACCCCGAGGTCGCTTCCGACCCAGGCATCAGGATCGCCGAGAGCCCGCATCGCGATCGTCTCGATGGTCCACGGCCCCACCCCCGGGAGGTCGAGGAGAGCCGCGCGGGTCTTCTGCCAGTCGGCTCCGGCCCCGAGGTCGACCCGGCCGTCGGCGAGGGCCTCGGCCAGGGCGAGGAGCGTGCGCCTCCGTGCGGCGGGCATGCGGAGGGCGGCGTCGAGGCGCGAGGGGGCGTCGGCCCCGGTCGGGCCGTCGGCGGGCTCCTGCGCCGCCGCCAGGATCTGCAGCGGCGTCGGGAACAGGTGCGTGAGCCCGCCGTTCGGGTCGTCGACGCGGTCGCCCAGCGCCGCGACGAGACGGCCGGCGTGGGTGCGGGCGGCCGCCGTCGAGACCTGCTGGCCGATGACGGCTCTGATCGCGAACGACTCCGGGTCCAGGATCCGGGGCACGCGACGCCCCGGCGCCGCCTCCACGAGCGCCGCGAGGTGCGGGTCGTGCCGCAGGGCGTCGCCGATCGCCACCGGATCGGCGTCGAGGTCGAGCAGGCGCCGGCAGCGACTGACCGCCGCCGCGAGGTCTCGGACGTCGCCGAGCCGCAGTGTCACCGGGAAGGCGCCGTCGACGGGCGGTCGCACCTCGACGATCGCCGCGCCGCGGGGGAGTCGGAGCGTGGCGCGGTAGGCACCGTCGCGGTACTCCTCCACGCCGGGGACGGCGGTGGCGACGAGGTGGCCAAGCAGGTTCGACGGATCGAGCGGCTTGCGGAACGGGAGGCGGAGGGAGACGACGGAGGAGCCGGCCGCCCCCGATCCTGCGCCCTGCCCGGCTCGGTCGACGCGGCGGCGCGAGGCCCGCAGCTCTCGGGGCGTCGAGGCGTAGGTCGCGCGGACGACGTCGTTGAAGGCGCGGATCGACGAGAACCCGGCAGCGAAGGCGATGTCGGCCATCGACAGCTCGGTGCCCTCGATCAGCGTTCGGGCCGACTGGGCGCGCTGCGCCTGGGCGAGGGCGGCGGGGCCGGCGCCGAGCTCGTCGCGCAGGAGCCGCTCGAGCTGACGGGTGCTGTAGCCGAGGCGTTCGGCGAGCGCGGGGACGCCGTCGCGGTCGACCACGCCGTCGGCGATGAGACGCATGGCCCGGGCCACGGTGTCGCTGCGGACGTTCCACTCGGGCGAGCCGGGCGTCGCGTCGGGGCGGCAGCGCTTGCAGGCGCGGTAGCCGGCGGCCTGGGCGGCGGCGGCCGAAGGATAGAACGTCATGTTCTCGTCTTTGGGCGTGCGCGCCGGGCAGCTCGGCCGACAGTAGATGCCGGTCGACGAGACGGCGGTGTAGAAGAAGCCGTCGAACCGCGGGTCGCGGCTCTTCACTGCGCCGAGGCAGAGGGTGTCGTCGAGAAGCATGGGTCCAGTCTCCCTCGTGCCGCCGACATCGACTGGCGAGAAAACGACATCGCAGTGGGGTCTCGCGAGACGGGGTGCGGTGGTACCTGCCATCTCGCGGGAGCGCGGCACTCGGGCGAGCGAGAATAGATCCAAATGAGAAATCTGCGACTCGTCACGATCGTGATGGCCCTGACCTGCGGGTTCACCGTGGCCAACATCTACTACTCGCAGCCGCTGCTCGGTCTGATCGCGTCGCGTTTCGGAGTCACCGAGAGCGCGGCGGCGCTGATCGTGACGCTGACGCAGCTGGGGTATGCGCTCGGGATGATCCTGGTGGTGCCGCTCGGCGACAAGCTGGAGAATCGCGGGCTGGCCGCGTGGACCCTGCTCGGGACGGCGGCGGCGCTGCTCGTGGCCGCGCTCGCGCCGACGTTCTCGGTGTTCCTGGCCGTGTCGGTGCTCGTCGGCATCACGTCGGTGGTGGTGCAGGTGATCGTGCCGATCGCGGCCAACCTCGCGCCGGAGGGGCAGGGCGGGCGCGTCGTCGGCCAGGTCATGATGGGGCTGCTGCTCGGGATCCTGCTGGCCCGCACCCTGTCGAGCTTCGTCGCGGCGGCGTGGGGCTGGCAGACGATCTACCTGATCTCGGCGGGCGTCATGGTGGTGCTGTCGATCACGCTGTTCCGCGTGCTGCCTCGTCGGGTTCCGCACTCGCCCGCGACGTACTGGGCGCTCGTGAAGTCGATGGGCACCCTGGTTCGGCGGCATGAGCCGCTGCGGCGCCGGGCGCTCAGCCAGGCGCTGATGTTCGGGGCGTTCACGGCGTACTGGACGGCGATCTCGTTCCACCTCATCTCGCGCTTCGGCTTCGGGCAGACGGCGATCGGCCTGTTCGCCCTCGTCGGCGCGGCCGGTGCCCTCGCGGCCCCGGTCGCCGGGCGGCTCGCCGACCGCGGCCTCGGGCACGTGGCCAGCGGCGGGGCGCTCGTGCTCGCGCTGCTCGCCGCCGTCATCGCGCTCGTCTCGGGCGGCGACATCGTCCTGCTCGCCCTCGGCGGCGTACTCCTCGACTTCGCGGTGCAGAGCCACCAGGTGATCGGCCAGCACGAGGTGTACGCGCTCGACCCGGGCGCTCGCTCGCGGATCAACAGCGTCTACATGTTCACGCTGTTCGTCGGCGGGTCCATCGCGTCGGCGATCACCGGCGCGCTCTACTCGGCGGGCGGCTGGCCGGTCGTGTGCGTCTTCGAGGCGGCGCTGCCGATCGTCGGGTTGATCATCTGGGGCGTGCACCACGTGCGGCACGTGCGCCCCGGCCGATTGGCGCTGCCCGCTCGCGGGTAGGCCACGGCCACGCGCCCTACCGCGCGAGCAGCCAGTCCAGCGCCATCGGAAGCGTTCGCAGGATCGAGATGTGGCCGTCGTCCGGCCGCATCCACAGCTCCGTGCCGCAGGCGTCGAACAGCCACTGCCCGTGCGACGCCGGCACCACGCGGTCCAGCCCGCCCTGCACCACCAGCACCGGCACGGTGATGGCCCGCACGTCGAACCCCCAGTCGCCCGCGAACGCCAGGTCGTCGTCGACGAGGCCCTCGTCGCCCTCCGCGCCCGCCCGACCGGCGTCCTCGCCGAGCGAGCCCCACTCGCCCCGCAGGGTCTCGTAGTCCGCGTCGATGAAGCTCGACGGGTCGAACTCGTCGGTGAGCGCGAACTCCTCCCGGGCGCCGCGGCCCCGACGGGCCGCCCGCAGACCTCCCGGCGCCTGCATGCCGGCGAACCAGTCGCCCCCGAACCCGGGCGCGTCGGAGTACGGCGCGATCCCCGCCAGAGTCGCCGCGCCCGCAACACGATCGCCGAGCAGCGCGGCGGCCGCGAGCGAGTGGGGTCCGCCGCCCGAGGCACCGACCGCGAAGAGCTCTCCGAGCCCGAGGGCGTCGCAGATCGCCCGGACGTCGACCACGGCATCAGCCACGGCGCGCCCCGGCAGACGAGTCGAACCGCCGTACCCGGGGCGGCCGTACGAGACCACCCGCAGACCCCGCGACGCGGCGGCCTCGACGACGGGGGCGAGCAGGGCTCCCGTCTGCGGAGAACCGGTCTGCCAGAGGAGCGTGGGCTGCTCCTGCGCCCCGCCGACCACCCCGGTGTCGTGCACCCGCAGCGTGCGGCCCCCGACCGTGACATCTCTCTGCTCGCCGATCATGGCCGTGAGCGTAGACCCCGTCGGTGACGCTAGGGTGAGCCTGGGTTTCACCCGGCAAGCCAGCAGGCGGCGCACGACGAAGGGGTCGAGATGACAGACGCAGGATCCGACAGCACCACGGCAGAGACCACCACCCGCCAGAAGACGGTCACGTGGCACGACCCGCGGGAGTCGGCCCTCGCGGCGCGGAAGATGGCCGGACTCGAGTTCATGCAGGCGCTGCTCGCCGGGGAACTGCCGCCGCCGCCGATCCTGTCGCTGATGAACCTCACCGCCGTCTCGGCCGTCGAAGGCGAGGTCGTCTTCGAGTGCACGCCCGACGAGTCGCACTACAACCCGATCGGGTCGGTGCACGGCGGGTTCGTCTGCACGGTGCTCGACTCCGTGCTCGGGTGCGCCGCGCAGACCACCCTGCCGGCCGGGCAGGGCTACACGTCGCTCGAGATCAAGGTGAACTACCTGCGCGGGCTCACCGCGTCGAGCGGGAAGCTCACCGCCGTCGGCCGCGTCACCAAGCCCGGACGCCGCGCCTGCTTCGCCGAGGGCGAGGTGCGCGACGCCGACGGGAAGCTGGTGGCGACGGCGTCGAGCACGCTACTGGTGTTCCCCGTCTGAGCCAACCTTTCCGCCAGCCCGCGCTCTTCGTGTCGCCCGCCCCGCCTTGCCGCGCCGGGGCCCGGTCGTGCCGGGATTCGGTAATTCAGGCTCCACTCGACGCGCCCGGGCGCACGCCCGTGCAACGACGGCCACGCACCCGCGGGTCGCGCACGCGGAACCTGAATTGCCGAACACGCCGCACGGGTGGCGGCAGACGACGACGGCCGCCCACCCCGAGGGGCGAGCAGCCGTCGGCGGCGGGGCGAATCAGACCTCGGTCGACTCGCCGTCGGCGAGCGTCACGAGCTCGATGCCGGTGAGCTGCTGCGAGAACTGCGCGAACGACCCGCGACCCGCCTCGCTCAGCATCAGGTCGTGGATCTGGATCGCCTTCGCGGGCTTGACCTCGCGCACGTAGTCGACGAGCTCCCCGAGCTTCGCCCACGGGCCGCTGGTCGGCACGAGCAGCGTCTGCACCTCGGCAGCCGGCGCGAAGTAGGCGTCGCCCGGGTGGTAGACGTTCCCGTCGACGAGGTAGCCGACGTTCGACATGAGCGGGATGTCGGGGTGGATGATCGCGTGGTCCTCACCGAAGACGGTGATGTCGAAGCCCGCGGCGTCGAACGTGTCGCCGGCCTTGACCGCGGTGACCCGGCCGTCGTGGTCGCCGAGCTCGGCGGCGACGTTCGCGGGCGCCCAGACGCGCAGCGAGAGCTGGGCGTCGAGGGCGGCGTTCAGGACACCGGCGTCGAAGTGGTCGGGGTGGTCGTGGGTGATGAGCACGGCCGTGGTGCCGGCGACCAGTTCCGCGGAGTTCGGGGTGTACGCACCCGGGTCGATGACCAGGGTGGAATCGCCCTTCGTGAGCACGACGGTGGCGTGGGTGTACTTCGTGAGTTCCATGTGGCCCTTCTCGAGTTCGGTGCTTCACACTATACAGTCAGACTGTATTGTTGGCGCATGGTCGACGACGCGAACACGGTCCCGAGCTCCGGAGAGTTCACCCTCGACGACGCCAACGAGCTGCGCCGCGCGATCGGCGAGAGCGTCCGCGCCAGCCGCCTCGCCGAACCGCACCCCGAGGGTCAGCTCGAGGCCCTCGGCTACCTGGCGCGCGATGGCGCCCAGAGCATCGCCTCGCTCGCCCGCCTGCGACGCATCCGCCACCAGAGCATGAGCGCCACGGTCGCCGAGCTCGAGAACCGCGGACTCGTCTCGCGCGCCGCCGACCCTGCCGACGCGCGAGGTGTCCTCGTGTCGATCACGGCCGCAGGAGCCGAGGTCATCCGCCAGTCCCGCATCGACCGCTCCACCCGGCTGAAGAACGCCGCCGACCAGGCTCTCTCCCCGGACGAACGCGCGCTCCTGGTCGGCACCGCCGCCCTCCTCGATCGGCTCGTGGAGGCCCTTCGGGCGCAGTAGCCCCGGCCGCACGCCGCAATTCGCGACCGAATCGGGGCCGGCGCCACACCCGTCACCGCAGGCCTGCGGGCCGGCGCGCGCCGCGGTCGCGAAATGCGGCGGCACGAACGCCGGGGGCGGGGTGACGAGACTCAGGACGAGGCGAGTGCCCGATCCTGCGCGTTGACCGCGGCCCGCGCCACGGCGAGGCAGGCCGAGATGGCGGGGTCGCGTTGACTGGTGGTGCGCGTGAGGCCGACGATGCTGCGGTAGAGGTCGGGCTTCAGCTCGAGCGCGACGATGTCGGGGTTCGAGCGGGCGATGGTCTCAGGCAGGAGGGCGATGCCGGCGCCGGTGGCGACGACGGCTGCAAGCACGTCGAGGCCCTCGAACTCCCAGCGGCGGCGCGGTTCGACGGCGAGTCGCGACAGCCAGTCGTCGGCGGCGGCGCGACTGTCTTTGCCGACGGGCGCCGAGAGCCAGGTGTAGAGCGGGATGATCTTCCGCAGTGACGCGGTCGAGAGCGGGGCGTCGTCCTGCCAGTCGACCGCCTCGTGCATCTCGCCCACCGCGAGCACGACGGGCTCGCGCCGCAATACGGAGAGAGTCAGCCCGGCCGGGGCGGCTGGGGTGCGCTGCGACCAGTCGTCGGTGACGACCAGGTCGGCGGCACCGTCGTGGAGGGCGCTGACCCCGCCCTCGTTGGTGCGCTGCTCGCGGGCCAGGATCTGGAGGCCGGCGTGGTCGTCCTGCAACTGTGCGAACTGCGGCGCGAGCAGAGCCGCGAGACCGGGGATGCAGTGGATCTCGACGCTCCCGGAGATCGTGCCCGCCCGCTCTCGCATGAGGTTCTGCGCGTATTCGACGGCCCCGAGGATGAAGTCGGCCTGCTCGGCCAGATCGCGGCCCGCCGCGGTGAGGTTCGCGCTGCGCGCCGTGCGCTCGATCAGGGCGACGCCGGCCTCGCGCTCGAGGGTCGCGAGCTGCTGCGAGACGGCCGACGACGAGTACCCGAGTTCGGCCGCGGCCGCGGCGATGCTGCCGAGCGAGCGGAAGCGCTGCAGGATCTCTAGTCGGTGCAGATCGAGCATCGGTTCTCCTTACGCTGACCCCAGGTAAGAGCCGGTTGTTCCGATGGTGACACGTCGTCACAATGGAATCAAGACTTCGGCGGAACCGCCGCCGCCACCCCGACAGAAAGGTGTCATCATGACCACCACGAACCCCATCGTCCGCGCTCTCTCCGCCATCGTCACCGAGGCCCGTCACGCCAGCAACGGCGTCGTCGCCCGCCCCGCCGGTCGTCGCTGAGCCCAGCGCGCTGCACCCGAAGGCCCCGTCTCCACCAGGAGGCGGGGCCTTCGTCGTGCCTCAGCGCCTGTGCACGCGGAGCCACCACGCCGCAAGGGCGCCCACTTGCAGCGCCAGGAGGACGGCGCCGAGCGTCCGCATCAGAGCGTCATTGAAGGTGATCCCCACGGCGAGTGCCGTGACACCGGCCGTGACGACGGCCACGATGCAGATCCACCTGCCCCGCGACGGACGACTCGTCGAGTTCGAAGTCATGGCCACGCCGCAGCGAGCAGGCCGGCCGCCACGGCCGTCGTGATGAAAGTAGGTGTGCGCATGATGCTCCTGATCCGTCGTGCGACTCCGCCGACTCAGGAATTATTAACACCAGACATTTCACGTACTGTCAAGGCGATCCGCAAACCTTGGCATGGGTCGCACCACCGATACGGAAAGATCGTCACGTGACCGCAGATCGACCCCGCCTCCTCATCGTCGACGTCTCCGATCGCGATCGCGACGACCCCCTCTACGGCAAGAGCCTGCGCGAACTGAGCGCGAGCGTCGCCGATGCGGCAGCCCGGGCGGGATTCGCCGTGCAGCGCGTTGCGTCCGACGGCCCGAGCCTCGTGGCCGAGCTGGACCGCGCGGACGCGGTGGTGCTCACCGGGGGTGAGGACGTGGATCCTGCTCTCTACGGCGGGGCCGAGAGCTACCCGCACCGGGGCCAGATCTTCGCCGACGCCGACCGCGCCCAGGTCGCGCTCGTGCGCGAGTGCGTGACCGACGCCGTGCCGCTGATCGGCATCTGCCGCGGCATGCAGGTGATCAACGTGGCCCTCGGCGGCGACCTCGTACAGCATCTCGAGGGCGGCGGGCACGTGAGCGACGGGCCGGCCGACGGCCCCATGCTCGCGCACACGGTCGACGTCGAGGACGACAGCGACCTCGCGCGCATCGTGGGCTCGACGACGCTCACAGTGCAGTCGTCGCACCATCAGGCCGTCGGGCGCCCCGGCCGCGGCCTCCGCATCGTCGCCCGGGCCGACGACGGCACGATCGAGGCGGTCGAGCACGAGTCGGCGCCTCTGTGGGCGGTGCAGTGGCATCCCGAAGACGCAGGATCGACGGGAACCGTCCTCGCCGACATGCTCGACGCCGCCCGCGCCCGCGTCGTGCCCCGCCCCGCCACGCCCTGAGCCGTGAGGTTCCACGTTCTGCGGGTGTGAGGCTCGGCGGATCAGCAGATCGAGGACACTCAGCTCGCAGGCGAGGAAGAGAGAGCGGCGAGCAGGGCGAGCACGACCCTCGCGGAACGATCGGCGGCGTCGTCGACGTGCGTGTCGAAGTCTCCTGACGGCGGCGGCACGGCCAGGTCGGAGATCCCCCGGATCGACACGAACGGAAACCCGTAGACCGAGCACACCTGCGCGATGGCGAGCGTCTCCATCTCGGTCGCGAGCACTCCCGGGAACCCCGCGCGCACGCGGGCCACGGCGTCCGGAGTCGCCACGAAGGCGTCACTCGACACGATGAGTCCCTGCCGCACCACGATCGGCACGCCGGCCGCGTCGGCGACCGACGTCAGGCTCGCCGCCGCGGCGAGCGCCCCGGCATCCGCCGCATACGACGCCGGCATCTGCGGCGTCTGCCCGGGGGCGTACCCGAACACCTGCGCGTCGGCACCCCCGTTGACCGTGGTCGTGCCGACGATCACGTCGCCGACGCGCACGTCCGCGCCGACGCCTCCCGCGGATCCTGCGCTCACGACCAGGGGCCGAGAGGCAGCAGGATCAGGAGCGCCGACCAGCAGAAGCGCCTCGGCCGTCGCCGCCGCCGCGTTCACGAGCCCGATTCCCGAGCGGACGACCAGAATGGTGCGCCCGTCGAGGGTCACGATGCGGTGCTCGGCGTGCCCGTACCGCGCAGGGTCCGCCACGGTCGTCGCGCGCGACAGGAACGGCTCGGCCTCCTCGGCCATCGCCGTGATGACGACGGCGTCGACGGACACGGACCCGGCGGGGAAGCCGCTCACGCGGACGCGGAGCCCGACGTGGAGCTGGCCACTGAGCCCGACGCGGGCGCGGGCGAAGCCGGCGCGGACGCACCAGCCGCCGACGACGCCGTGACCGTGCTCCACCCGTCGCGCTCGGCGAGGAAGCCGCGGACTGCCTCCTGCGCCCCCTCGAGCGAGTGGTTCGCGCCCCAGCCGCACTGCACCTCGTTGGCCGCGGGCACCTCGGTGGCATCGAGGATGTCGCGCATCGTCGCCTCGATCAGAGTGAGCACGTCGTCGTACGAGGGCTCGCCGTGCAGCGTCAGGTAGAAGCCGGTCTGGCAGCCCATGGGCGAGAAGTCGATGACCTCGTCGCTGTGATTGCGCGAGTACTCGGCGAAGAGGTGCTCGATCGAGTGGACCGTCTTCATCTCGAGGTGGGCCTGGTTGGGCTGGGTGAAGCGCACGTCGTACTTGTCGATCACGCTGCCCGTGGGGAGCGCCTTGTGGTCGGCGAGGCGCACGTAGGGAGCCTCGACGGTGCGGTGATCGAGGTTGAAGGATTCGACGTTCATGCGTGACTGGTCCACGCGATCAGGCTACCCCGGGCCGCTGACGCTCCATCGGGGCACGGGCAGCCCGTCCGGGATCCCCGCGACCCCGGCCGGATGCTCGGCGAGCCGCCGAGTGGCTGCCGCGAAGTACGACACGAGAGAGGCTCCGACCGCCGCGTCACGGTCGAGCCCCACGTCGGCGATGGCCCCCTCGAAGCACGCGATGGCGCGGTCGTCCATGTCGCGGTGCTCTCCGTTGCCGGAGTGCAGCCGTACGACGAAGCTCTCGTCGGCGATCGACGACGAGTAGACGGCCGGCCCGCCGAGCGCCTCGCCCCAGTAGGCGGCCAAGCGACGCAGGTGATCGGGGTGCTGCCCGGGGTGCGAGAAGGCGTGGCTCACGACCGGGTCGGCCAGGCAGCGCGCGTGCCAGGCCTCCGCGGGCGCGAGGAGACCCTCGGCACCGCCCGCGGCCTCGTAGAGAGACGTGGCGTCGGCCATGGCGGAAGGGTACGCCCGGCGTGGGTGCGGCGACCGTCGGATCCTGGTCCCCTCGCTCCTAGGGACGACCGGGGCTCTGCCTGCCCCGAGGCAGCGGGCGCAGAGTGGAGGGCATGACAGACGCGACAGCAGCAGACGCACTCCCCGCTCTTCCCGGCGGCACCTTCACGATGGCCGACGACCTCACCGTCACGCGCATGGGCTACGGCGCGATGCAGCTCGCCGGCCCGCACGTGTTCGGGCCGCCGAAGGACCACGACGAGGCTCTCCGCGTGCTCCGGACCGTGGTCGAAATGGGCATCACGCACATCGACACGTCCGACTTCTACGGGCCCTTCGTCACCAACCGCCTCATCAAGGAGGCGCTGCACCCCTACCCCGCCGGCCTCCACCTCGTCACGAAGATCGGTTCGGTGCGCGACGACGAGGGCAACTGGATCCCGTCGCACAGCCCCGAGTCGCTGCGCGAGCAGGTCGAGAGCAACCTGACGAACCTGGGTCTCGACCAGCTCGACGTCGTGAACGTGCGCGTCGGAGGCTTCGACAGCCCGACTCCCGGGTCGATCGCCGGGCCCTTCGAGGCGGCCGCTGCGATGCAGCAGGAGGGGCTCATCAAGCACCTCGGAGTCAGCACCGTGAACGCCGAGCAGATCGCCGAGGCACAGTCGATCGCGCCGATCGTGACGGTGCAGAACTTCTACAACCTCGCCAATCGGCAGGACGACGCGCTCATCGACTCGCTCGCCGCGCAGGGCATCTCGTACGCGCCGTACTTCCCGCTGGGCGGATTCTCGCCGCTCCAGTCGTCGACGCTCGACGACGTCGCGACCCGCCTCGGGGCGACGCCGATGGCCGTGGCCCTCGCCTGGCTGCTGCAGCGATCGCCGAACATCCTGCTGATTCCGGGCACGTCGTCCGTCGCGCACCTCCGCGACAACGTCGCAGGAGCAGCGCTCACGCTCGACGACGAGGCCCTCTCCGCTCTGAACGCCCTCGCGTAGCGGCCGCGCCGCGCCGCCCCGCGCCGCCCCGCGCCGCGAGCCCGCCGAGACACCCTCGAACCGACGCCGCCAGGCCCTGTGTGGCCCCCTTCGCGTCGGGCCGAGGGTGTCTCGCGCTCGGGTAACGGCGTGATCGACCAGATGATCGAGGTCCTGGCGGATAGCGTCGAAATCGGTCAACCGGTTAGGGTGGCGGCAGGCGGTGCACCAGTCGCACGCCGACGACGACAGCCACCATCGACGGAGATGACATGACCGACAGACTCACCGGCAAGAAGATCCTCGTGACGGGGGCGGCCTCCGGCATCGGCCGGCAGGTCGCCACCCGGTTCGTCGCCGAGGGGGCGAGGGTGGCCTTCGCCGACCGCGACCAGCCCGGCGCCGCGACGGCCGCCCAGGCCGCACTCGAGGCGGCTGGCGCAGGAGCCGAGGCCCTCGCCATCGACATGGACATCACCGACGAGCAGTCGGTCACCGCGGCGTACGCGGCCGTCGCCGACCGCGGCTGGACGCTCGACGTGGTGGTCGCGAACGCCGGCGTGCAGCTGTTCGGGCGCGACGCGAAGGCCGCCGACCTCGACCTCGACGTGTGGAAGGCGACCGTCGATGTCAACCTGACCGGCACGTTCCTCACGGTGAAGCATGCGGTTCGCGGGTTCGTCGAGCACGGGGGAGGGTCGCTGATCCTGACCGGAAGCCCCACGGGTCTCAACGGCGAGGGTCAGGACTTCACGGCGTACTCGACCACGAAGGCGGGGATCCACGGCATGGCTCGCACCGTCGCCGCCGCGTACGCGGGGCAGGGCGTGCGCGCCAACGTGGTGGTTCCCGGCTACACCGAGACGCCGCTCGTGACAACTATCTCGGGCGATCCGTCGTCGCGGGCGGCGATCGTCTCGCGCACGCCGCTCGGCCGCCCGGGCCGCCCCGAGGACGTCGAGGGGATCATGGTCTATCTCGCGAGCGACGAGTCGTCGTTCGCCACGGGGGCGATCTTCCGGGTCGACGGCGGGATGACGTCGCTGTAGCCGGGCGGAGTCCGGGCGACTTCCGTCACCCCGGGCGAACGCGATCGCCCGGAGTGCGTGAAGTCGCCCGGAATCGCGCAGCGTGAGGCGGGCGGCTGGCCCGCCTCCAGCCGCCTACGCGGTCGTGTCGGTCAGCCCGTCGAGGAACTCGAGGTCGGAGCCCGAGATGACGAAGTCGACGTCGGCGTTCTCGACGATGCGCGACGGCGTCGTGGTCTTCGGCAGGGGCAGGACGTCCTTCTCGAGGAGGTAGCGGATGCAGAGCTGCGCGACGCTCTTGTCGTACTTCGCCGCGATCGAGGCCACGTCGGCGTTGTCGAGAATGGCGCCGGTCGCGAGCGGCGAGTAGCCCTCGACGAGGATGTCGCGCTCCTTGCAGTAGGCGGTCGTGTCGCCTTGCGTGAAGCCGACGAACCACCGGATCTGATTCGCGTGCGGCGTGATGTCGGTCGCCGAGGCCAGGTTCTCGAGGTCGGCGACGTTGAAGTTCGACACGCCGATCGAGCGGGAGCGCTTGGCGTCGTAGACCTCCTCGAGCACCTTCCAGACCTCGATGTTGCCGGCGCGGTGGTCGGAGCCCATGTCGTTCCACGGCCACGGCGCGTGGATCAGGTACAGGTCGACGTAGTCCATCTCGAGGGCCGACATCGTCGTCTCGAAGCTGGCGCGGGCGGCGTCGGCGTTCTTCACCTCGGCGGGAAGCTTGGTCGTGACGAAGATCTCGTCGCGCGGGATCCCCGAGTCGCGGATCGCGCGGCCGACACTGGCCTCGTTGCCGTAGGCGCGGGCGGTGTCGATGTGGCGGTAGCCGGCCTCGAGGGCTGCGGCCACCGAGTCGTAGGCGACGGGTCCGTCGGGGATCTGCCACGTGCCGAAGCCGATCTTCGGGATCGTGACGCCGTTGGACAGGGTGAACGTGTCGATGAGAGCGGGCATGCAGCCGACGCTACTCCCGCGTAATCCTCCCGACGCACGCGAGCGCTAGCGTGGCCCCATGACGACCGTCTCGCTGACCACCCGCAACTTGACCGGCACCGAGGCCGCCGAGGTGACCGCCCGCGACTACCGACCGGGGCTGGTGCGGCACGTCGTGCTGTTCCGTTTCCGCGAGGGCGTCGACCAGGCGGCGCAGGAGCAGGCGGAAGCCCGCTTCCGGGCACTCGCCGACGCGCCTCGCCACGACGGCGCCCCCTACGTCGTGTCGATCGTCGCGGGCCCGCAGACGTCGCCCGAAGACACCGACCACGTCGTCGACCTGGGCTTCATCGTGACGTTCGCGTCGGAGGGCGACCGCAATTACTACGTCGGGCAGCCCGTCGTCACCGACCCCGCCTACTTCTGCGCCGCCCACGACGCCTACAAGGCCTTCGTCGGGCCCTTGCTCGACGACGTGATCGTCTTCGACCTGATCGACCCCGCCGACCGCTGAGGCCGACGGGCCCCCGCACACGACGGGACGGCGGGCCGGCAGGACCGCCTACGGCCGCAGGATGCCGGCCTCGCGCAGCTCCGCCCGCGCCTCGTCGAGGTCCTTCGCCTCGACCGTGAACGCGTTGAAGCGCGCCTTGCGGAACGCCAGGTAGCCGACGAGCAGCCCGACGAAGACGACGGCCGTGAGGATCGCGTACATCGTCAGCGGGATCGTCAGCAGCGACGGCGTCACGAGAGCGAGCGCACCGGCGGCCACACGCGCCACGGCGATGATCGTGCCCTGCACGGACGAGCGCAGCAGCGTCGGGAACGACTCCTGGCTCCAGATCTTCATGATCGCCTCGAACGCGAAGGCGCCGCCGATCGCGTTGGCGAACTGCATGACGATCAGCGTGGCGAACGAGAAGCCCATGACGAGCGGGGCGCCGAAGGCGATCACGTAGAAGATCGCGCCGCCGATGAAGAACGGCATCCGCAGCCGCGTGTCGGCGATGCGGGTGAACAGCAGCGCGAGCAGCAGCCCGACCGGAACGCCGATGAGGTTGATCAGCGAGTTCAGCTGCACCGAGATGTGCACGACGTTCACGGCGACGTAGGTGCCGAACTGGCCACCGGTGTTCGCGCCGAGGTTGGTGAGCGTGTAGAAGACGAGCAGCGCCAGGAAGGGCACGAGGTAGATCCGCTGCTTGAAGACGTCGCGGATTCCGACGCGCTCGGAGCGCAGCGTCTTCGCTCCTGACCGCTTCTCGTCGCGGGCGCCGGTCCACTTGTCGGACTCGGGGATCGTGAGGCGGAACATCAGCACGAGCAGCGCGATCACGCCGACCGCGCCGAACATGATCTGGCCGCCGGTGCGCCCCATGCCTCCGACGATCGACGAGATGATGTACGTGCCGAGGATTCCGCCGTACCAGAGCACCTGCGAGAACGACACGAGCTTGCCGCGCGACTTGTCGCTGGCCGCCTCCGACACCGTCGCGAGCGACACGGGCAGATCGGCGCCCGTGCCCAGGCCGACGAGCACCGTCGCGACGAACAGCAGCACGTAGCCGTTGGCGAGCACCAGGAGCCCGGATCCGATCACGACCATCGTCATCGTCGCGAGGAACACGCTGCGACGCCCGAACAGGTCGCCGAGACGCCCGCCCGACAGCGCGCCGATGGCGATGCTGAAGGTGAGGGCCGCCGAGAGCACGCCGATCTCGGTCGCGCTGACGGTCTTCGCCTGCTGGTAGAGCACGAGCGCCGTGCCCGACGAGACGATCGCGGCCGAGTCGATGTACGACGCCATGCCGGAGATCACCGCCACCCACCACTCGTTGGGCCGTTTCTTCTGTTCGGCGACACTCGTTGTCATTGCGTTCTCCTTTGAACTGCCGGCTGCGGCACGTGCGGCGCCGCGTGTGCGGCGAGTGCGAATCCCCTGAGTCGCTCTTGCACGCTCACACCATGATGGAGTTGAATCCTTTCAAAAGCATGCGAGGGTGACTATACACACCCCGAACCAAACAGTTCTGATCCCGTTCGAAGGAGAACGACGTGGCACTCGCCGACATCCGACGCGACTTCCAGGATCCGCCCATCGAATTCCGGCCGGAGGTCCGCTGGTGGCTCGCCGAGGGTCTCCACACCGACGCGACGCTCCGCGACGAGATCGACACCGCGCACCGCCTCGGCTTCGGCGGCATGGAGTTCCTCGCCATGGACGAGCAGGCGATCGACCACTCGCGCTACGGCTGGGGAGCCGAGGAATGGGTGCACGACTCGCAGATCGTCGTCGAGGAGACGACGAAGCGCGACATGGCCGTGAGCTTCACCTCCGGCACGAACTGGTCGAATGCGAACCTCCCGAACATCACGCCCGACCACGTCGCGAGCGCCAAAGAGCTCGACGTCCTCGTCGAGGACCTCGCCGCGGGCGCGGGCCGCACGGGCGCCCTGCCCCAGGTCGACCTGGCCGCGCCGCCGCCCGCCGAGAGCATGCTTCCCGGCGAGCGCGGCGAGATCCACGACCAGCACTTCGTCGCCGCGATCGCGGCACGCGTCGTGGCCGAGCGCGACGGCCACACGCCGGGCGTCCTCTCCGTCGACAGCGTCGTCGACCTCACCGACCAGGTGCAGGGCGCAGGATCCGCGGAGCCCACCCTCGACTTCACGGCCCCCGACGACGGCGACTGGAAGCTCTTCGTCTTCTGGTCGCACGGCACCGGCCAGACCGCCTCCCCGTCCGCCGGCATCAACTACACGGTGACCTACCTCGACCCCGAGGGCGCCCAGGCCGTCATCGACTACTGGGACACCGTGATCCTGACGCCCGAGCTCCGCGCCGAGATCGCGAAGAACCCGCGCGCCCAGATGTACATGGACTCCCTCGAGCTCAGCGTCTACGGCGCGGGCGGGCTGTTCTGGGGGCACACGGTGGCGGCCGAGTTCGAGTCGCGGCGCGGGTACTCGATCCTGCCCTGGCTGCCGTTCCTCACGCGGACGGTGCCGATGATGGCCAGCACGACCCGCTACCACTGGGACGCCGAGGCCGCCGACGCGATCACGATCGACAAGGTGCGCTTCGACTACGTGAAGACGCTCACCGACCTCTACATCGAGAACATGCTGCGCCCGTTCGGGAAGTTCCTGCGTGAGAGCGGCATGACCCTCCGGTCGGAGATCTCGTACGGCCTGCCGTTCGAGCTGACCCGCCCCGGGCCCGAGGTCGACGGCATCGAGAACGAGTCGCTCGAGTTCGGCTCGCAGATCGACGCGTACCGTCTGCTCGCCGGGCCGGCGCACCTCTTCGGCAAGCAGTACTCGTCCGAGACCGGTGCGACGACGCGCAACCACATCCTGAACCACCGCTTCTACGACCAGATCATCGCGACGCAGCTCGCCGCCGGCATCACCAAGACCGTGCTGCACGGCTGGGCGTCGACCGCAGGAGCCGAGGGCGTCACCACCTGGCCCGGCCACGAGGGCATGTGGGGCATGTTCTCGGAGCGCTTCGACACGAGGCAGCCGGCGTCGGAGTTCTACCCCGAGTGGACGGCGGCGGTGGGCCGGGTGCAGTACCTGCTGCGGAGAGGCCTTCCGCGGATCGACGTGGGGATCCTGCGCACCGACCACTTCACCGACAACACGTCGGGCATGACGTTCCGCGGGCCGGACGGCAAGCGCTGGCCCGACGAGGTCGCCTACGGCACCTGGTGGATGCGCAACCGAGAGAATTTCTGGTGGGAAGACCTCGGCATGCAGGACGCCGGATGGACCTACGAGTTCTTCGACGGCTCGCTGCTGCGCCGCGACGACGTGTCGTTCGACGGCACGCTCGTGCAGCCCGGCGGCCCCGGCTACCAGGCGCTCATCGTCTACCAGTCGACGCTCGAGGTCGACGACGCCGCGCACCTGCTCGACTGGGCGAAGCAGGGGCTCAAGGTCGTCTTCGTGCACGGCGCGCGCGAGCTCGCCTGCCTCGCGGCGGGCACGTACACGACGCACGAGAAGGCCGGGTCGCGGACGCCGGGGCTCGACGGGCGCGACGACGAGCTCGCGCAGGTGGTCGCCGAGCTCCTGCAGCAGCCGAGCGTGGTCGCGGTCGACTCTCCCGCGGCGTCGCTCCAGGCGCTGCGCGACCTCGGCGTGGTCGGCCGCGCCGAGTTCACCGCCGACAACACGACGGTGCTGAGCCACCTCCGGCACGACGGCGACCTCACGCACCTCTACCTCTACAACTTCCTCTACGACAACGGCTCGCCGACCGCGGTCGAGGTGTCGCTGCCCGGTCACGGCACGCCCTGGCGTCTCGACCCGTGGTCGGGCGCGCTCCGGCCGGTCGCAGGATCGCGGAGCGTCTCGACGCCCGAGGGCGGCGACCGCACGCTGATCACCGTCGAGCTGGACCCGGGCGAGATCGCCCTCGTGACGCTCGACCGTTCCGCCGCGCCGGCCGCCGACTCGTCGCTGCCGCTGCGCCGCGACCTCGCCACGCTCGACGACTGGACCATCGCCGTCGAGAGCTGGGACGCCGGCGAGCTGCAGGTGATCACCGAGGATCGCGGGCTGGGCTACGTCACCACCGAGGTGAAACCCCTCACTGCGGTTACTCCTCTGGCCGCGGCGACGCGCACGCTCGCCCCGTGGACGGAGCTGGCCGAGGTCGGCCCGGACGTCTCGGGCGTGGGGTCGTACGAGACCGTGTTCACCGTCGAAGCGCTGCCGGCGGGCGGCGATCGGATCCTGCTCGATCTGGGCTCGACCTCGGGCGGTCTCGGTGCGGTGCAGGTGAACGGGTCGGAGCCGGTCGGGTTCGACACCTCGCACCCCGTCGTCGACGTGACGTCGCTCGTGCGGTCGGGTTCCAATGAGCTCACAGTGCGGGTGTCGTCGTCGCTCAACAACCGCCTGCTGGCGCGCGGCTACTACGACGAGCTGCACGACATCGGGGCCGAGTTCCTCGGGATCGACCAGACGCAGCAGACCAGCCCGCAGCCGTACGGGCTCGTGGGCCCGGTGCGGCTCGTGCACGAGTCGCACTAGTCGTTCCTCTCGGCTGAGCCGGCTCGCGCGCGAGTCGGCTCAGTCGAGGTCCTCCTGGGCCACGAAGCCGACCGACTTCACCCCGCGGGCGTCGCTCATGTGCTGCAGCAGCATCGCGGGGTCGCCAGAGCCCGACACGTCGAGCGTGACGCGCACGAGCGGCTTGCCCGTGCCCTCCTCGTCGACGGGCTCGCCGGTCGACAGCTGGCGGATCGCCCAGCCCGACTCCGTGATCGAGGCGAGCACCTCGCGGAGCACGCCCTTGCCGTCGCGGTAGGCGAGCTCCAGCTGCACAGCGGTGTCCTGACCCCCGAGCACTCGCCGTGAGAGGGCGGTGTAGCCGTAGGTGACCAAGAAGTGCAGCGCCACCACGATCAGCGCCAGGAGCCACAGCCCGGCTCCTGCGGCCATGCCGATCGCGGCGGTCTCCCACACGGCGGCGGCGGTGGTGAGCCCGCGCACCGCCCCGCGCCTCGTGAGAATCAGGCCGGCGCCGAGGAACCCGACGCCCGACACGATCTGGGCGGCGACACGCGACGGGTCGAGCACGATGTGGCCGGTGACGAGCACGTCGGTGAAGCCGTACTTCGACACCAGCAGGAGCAGCGCCGACGTCGTGCCGACCAGAGCCTGCGTGCGCAGACCCGCCGGCTTCCCCCGCAGCTGCCGCTCGAGGCCGACGAGCGACGACAGGGCGAAGGCGAGCAGGAGCTCGCCGATCTGCAGCAGGCCTTGGCCGTTCAGGGCGCTGAGGGTCGGGTCGGACATCGTCTACCGGCTCGCTTCCACAGACATGGACGCGAGAAACGACAGCTTCTCGGCGTCGGGCGACCCGGGCTCGGCCGAGTAGATCACGAGCATCATGCCGCCCGTCTCGCCGATGCCGAGCTTCTCGCGGAACAGCGTGAGCTCGCCGACCTGCGGATGGTCGAGCGTCACGGTCGCGCCGGCCAGAACCCCGACGTCGTGGCGGGCCCACAGCTGCCGGAACTCGGGGCTCGCCAGAGACAGCTCGCCGACGAGCTCGATGAACCGCGGGTCGTCGGTGTCGCTGCCGACCGACCTGCGGAAGCCGGCGATGAGGCTTTCGGCGGCGCGCTGCGACTGCGGGTAGAGAGCTCGCTCGGCGTCGTCGAGGAAGACGTCGCGCAGCCGGTTCTGCCCGGGGCGCAGACAGGGCGAGATCGCCGTGGCGAGACGGTTCGCGGCCAGAACGTCGAAGTAGCGGTCCTCGACGAACGCGGGCAGCCCGATCGTGTCGATGAGCGTCGCGATGCCGATCGGCACGGTCCGCTTGCGGGGGCGGCGGCGAGGGCGGCTCGTGCTGCCGCTGGCGAGGCCGAGCAGGTAGGTCGTGGCGTTGTCGTCGAGCTGAAGCACCCGAGCGATCGACTCCAGCACCTGCGCCGACGGATTTCGGTCGCGACCCTGCTCGAGCCGCAGGTAGTAGTCGGCGCTCACGCCGGCCAGCATCGCGACCTCCTCGCGGCGCAGGCCCGCGACGCGGCGGACGCCCAGCACCGGGATGCCGACCAGGTCGGGCGTGACCAGCTCGCGGCGGGCGCGGAGGTACTCGCCCAGCGGGTTCGGGTCGTCGGTCATGCTTCCACGCTAACGCGGGGCGGGTGGGGGCGTCCTGGCCCCGCGGCCCCCACCCTGCGGCCCACTCCGGCGCCCGCGCCCGTGAAAAACGACGGAAACACGCTCTTCGCTACCGTCAGACCATGGACACCTCGGTACTCGCGACCAGTTTCTCCGTCGATCTGCCGGCCTGGGTGCCCGACGAGTTGGCCGACTGGCCGGAGTCGCTGCCGACGCTCGACGACCGCATGCGCCTCGTCAATCGCCTCGCCTCCCGCAACCCGGCCGAGGGCAACGGCGGGCCGTTCGCCGCGATCGTCACCGAGCGCGAGTCGGGGCGCATCGTGTCGGTCGGCGTGAACGTCGTGCTGGCCTCGGGGCTGTCGTCGGCCCATGCCGAGGTGGTCGCGCTGTCGCTGGCTCAGACGCGCCTCGGCTCCTGGGATCTCGGCGCCGCCGACCGCCCGGCCCTCGACCTGATCAACAACTGGCGGCCGTGCCTGCAGTGCCTCGGCTCGACGATGTGGTCGGGCGTGCAGCGGCTGGTCGTGGCCGGTTCGGGCCCGGAGTGCGAAGACCTGACCCGCTTCGACGAGGGCCCGGTGCGCGACGACTGGGCCGAGCAGTTCGAGGCGCGCGGCATCGAGGTGGTCGACGGGGTGCGTCGTGCGGAGGCCGTCGAGGTGTTCGCCGAGTACGGCCGGCGTGTGGGCGCAGGAGCAGCGACCGTCTACAACGCCCGAGGCACCGGGCCGCGCTGACCGGCCGCCCGGCGGCAGCCCCGCTGCCCGGCCGCCCGGCCCCCGCCCGCCGCGGTCGCTAGTCGCGCGGCTTGCGCGTGTAGACGAAGTGCGTCACGCCGCTCGGCGACGGCGTCGATTCGATGTCGAAGCGCTCCTCGAGGCCCTCGAGCGTGAGGCCGGCACCGTCGTCCCAGAGGCGTTCTCCGCGGCCGAGCACGATCGGCACCTGCACGAGGTGGAGGTGGTCGACGAGATCCGCGGCCAGGAACTCGCGGACCGTGTCGACGCCTCCGCCGATCCTGATGTCGGTGTTGGGGGCGAGCGACCGGGCGAGCTCGAGCGCCTCGGCGGGCGTCTGGTCGACGAAGTGGAAGGTCGTCTCGCCGACGGCGATGGCCTCGCGCGGGTGGTGGGTGAGCACGACGACGGGCGTGTGGAACGGCGGCTCGTCGCCCCACCAGCCGACCCAGCCGTCGTCGGGCCAGTCGCCGCGCTGCGGCCCGAACTTGTTGCGGCCCATGATCTCGGCGCCGATGCCGTCGGCCCACTGGGCGGCGAAGTCGGCGTCGACGCCCTCGGTGCCGCCGTCGGCGCCCTGCATCGCGCGGAACGTCGGCGTCGACATGAACCACTGCATCAGGCGGCCGCCGGCGTGGCCGAAGGGAGCCTCCATCGACTGGTCGGCGCCGGTGCCGAACCCGTCGAGCGAGATGGCGAAGTTGTGGACTCGGACCTTCGACACGGGGCCTCCTGAAGTCGTTGCGCGAGCGTCGTCTCGAGCCGACCCTACCGCCCTCGGCCGCGCCTCACCCTGCATGCCGTGAGTGGCAAGAAAGTGCGGATGCGGGGGCAGGCGCATCCGCAGATTTTTGCCACTCGCGGGGGCGGGGTGGTGCGGGGGCGGAGGGCGGAGGGCTGCTAGGCGAGGGCGGCGGCAGCGGCGCGCAGCTCGGTGAGGGCCGTGCGGGCGAGGTCGGGCATCGGCTCCGTGTTGGCGGGCGCGATCCAGCGGTCGAACGCCGTGTAGTACGCCCGGGCTCCGAGCTCGGCGGCGAGCGCCGCGACCCTCTCGTCGACTCCGCGGACGACGAGGGCGTCCGCCATGGCTCCGGCGATGCTCGCGCGCTTGAACGCCGCCCGCTCGCGGAGCTCGTCGTTCGCCGCGACGACGGCCCCGAGCTGCGGGGCGTACTCGCGCTGACCCTCGACGTGTGCGGAGGCCATCGCGTCGACCCCGGCGGCCGCCGCATCGAGGGGCGTGGCATCGGCAGGCGCGTCGCGCACCCCGTTCGTCGCGAGCTCCATCAGCATCGGCTGGCCGTAGAAGAGCACCTCGCGCTTGTCGGGGAAGTGCCGGAAGAACGTCGTCTTCGTGAGGCCCGCCCGCGACGCGATCTGCGCGGTCGTCGTGCGCTCGTAGCCCTGCTCGGCGAAGAGGTCGAGAGCAGCGCGCAGGAGCCGGCCACGCGCGTCGGGTTCCCATCTCGCCATGCCCCCAGCCTATCGGTTCGGCGTGAAGTGATGTGACTCGGTACCGTGACGGGTGTACAGTGACGGTACCGAGTCACATCACACGAAGGAAGTCATCATGCGCGTTCTCGTCACCGGCCCCGCAGGCCACATCGGCCAGGCCGTCCTCGCCGAGCTCATCGGCCACGGCCACGAGGTCACCGGCCTCGTCCGCTCCGAGTCGTCCGCCGCCGCCGTCGAGAAGCTCGGCGCGACCGCCCTGCACGGCGACGTCAACGACCTCTCGCTCCTCGCGAGCGCGGCGGCCGACGTCGACGCCGTCATCCACCTCGCCTTCGACCACGGCAGCGTCGCGCAGGGCGACATGCAGACCGCCGTCGACGCCGACACCGCGGTCGTGAACGCCTTCGGCGACGCCCTCGCGGGCACCGGCAAGACGTTCATCGGCATCGGAATCGCCCGCACCGGTGACGCCGAGCGCGACAGGCTCCTCGAGGCGAACCCGCGCGTCTTCGTGTCCCGTGCGGTGCTCGAGCTCGTGTCGCGCGACGTGCGCGCCCTTCTCGTGGCCGTCCCGCCCGTGACGCACAGCGACCGCGACGTGCACGGCTTCCTCCCGACGATCATCGGGATCGCGAAGCGCCAGGGCGCCTCGGGCTACATCGACGAGGGCCTCAACGTGTGGCCGGCCGTGCACACGCTCGACCTGGCGGTGCTCTTCCGCCTCGCGCTCGAGAAGGCCCCGGCCGGCTCGCAGCTCATCGGCTCGAGCGACGAGGGCGTGGAGGTCCGCAGGATCGCCGAGAACATCGCCGGGCACCTCGGCCTTCCCGCCGTGAGCGTCCCCGCGGCCGAGGCGCCCGCGTTCTTCGCGCCGTTCATCTTCATGGGCATGAACGTGCCGATGCCCAACGCCGCGACGCGCGAGCTCCTCGGCTGGGAGCCCACGCACCCTCGCCTGATCGAGGATCTCGACGCCGGGCACTACTTCACGCGCTAGGCCCGTCCGCCTGGCAGGGTGGGGGCATGAGCTTCGACGACGACGCGCGATTCCGCAACGAGCACACTCTCGCGGGCCGAACCGCCGTCGTCACGGGCGTCAGTCGGCACCGGGGCATCGGGTTCGCGATCGCATCCAGGCTCCTCGCCCGCGGCGCGAGCGTCTTCGTGCAGCACTGGGCGCCCCACGACGCCGCGCAGCCCTACGGCGCCGACTCGCTCGACGACGTGCTCGCCGCGCTCCGCACCCATCTGCCGACCGGTGCCGACGAGGGCGCAGGAGCCCGGCTCGACCACCTCGAGCTCGACCTCGCCCCCGCCTCGAACCCCGCCCGCCTGATCGCCGCCGCCCGAGAGTCGCTCGGGCCGATCGACATCCTGGTCTGCAATCAGGCCCTGAGCGGCAGCGACGGGCGCCTCGCCGACCTCACGCCGGAGATGTTCGACGCGCACTGGCAGACGAATGCGCGCGCCTCGCTGCTCATGACGCAGGCGTTCGCCGCGCAGCACGACGACGAGCGGCCCGGTGGCCGCGTCGTGTGGATCACGTCAGGGCAGCAGACCGGCCCCATGTCGGGCGAGATCGCCTACGCGACGTCGAAGGCGGCGCTGGCAGGCATCACGGTGTCGGTGGCCAACGACCTGATCGACCGGGGGATCGTGCTGAACACCATCAATCCCGGGCCGGTGAACACCGGCTACCTGGACGCGTCGCTCGCGCCCGAGGCGCACGACGAGGTGCTGCGGCACTTCCCCCGCGATCGCATGGGCGAGCCCGACGACCCGGCCCGCCTCATCGAGTGGCTGGTGAGCGACGCCGGCCGCTGGGTCGTCGGGCAGGTCATCTCGTCGGAGGGCGGCTTCAGGCGCTGGGTGTGACGTCGCAGGCCGCGTGATGCGGCACCTTTCCAGCGTGACGGCGCGTTCCGGGCGCGGCGTCGCTTTCCGGGCGCGGCGTCGAGTTCCAGGTGCGACGGGCGCACGATGCGGCGCGTTTCACGCATCACGGCGCGACGCGTCACGCCGCATCGCGTCGAACGCGCCGCATCGCTGGCGGTCAGCGCGTGACGGCGGCATCCGTGAGCCGCGACAGCCGGGCGAACGCGCGATCCACGTGCGGCTGCAGCGCTGCATCCGGAGAATCGGCGCGCCACGTCTTCATCGCGTGCGCGAGAGCACCCCAGCCGACGCGCGCGAGGAGGTCCGCCTCGTCGTCGGCGACACCCCGAGCCAGCAGGAGTTCGGCGACCAGCACCACCAGGTGAGCCTCTTTCGCCGCGCCTCGCTCCCACAGCGCGGGCGTCACCGCGATGATCTGCCCGAGGCGGTCGCTCTCCGCCCGGTTCGCCTCGAGGGGCGGCACAACGGCGTCGACGGCGCGCCGCAGCGCCTTCCACGCCGGCACGTCGACAGGGACGGCCTGCATGGCGTCGATCACCCACTGCGAGAGGCGACGCTCGCCGTCGAAGAGCACTTCGCGCTTGTCGGGGAAGTGCCGGAAGAAAGTCCGCTCGGTCACGCCGGCCCGCTCGGCGATCTCGGCGGTCGTCACGGCGTCGAACCCGCGCTCGGCGAACAGGGCGAGGGCGGCCTTCTCGAGGCGCTCCCGGGCTTCTCTTCCGCTGCGTGGCACGTGGTCAGCCTAGCGTAGTGACAGTCGCTGTCACAACGTGATAGCGTCAGCGACTGTCACTACACGAACCGCAGAGAAAGCGAGACTCCCATGAGCGCAGTCGCATCCCGCACCGTCCGATTCCACGAGACCGGCGAGCCCCTCGATGTCCTGGTCCTCGAGACGACCGAGATCCCCGACCCCGGTGAGGGCACGATCCGCGTGAAGGTCGCCGCGGCCGGCCTCAACCCCGCCGACTGGGAGCTCTGCCGCGGCTTCATGCCGGGCACCCTGCCGCGCGGCATCGGCTGCGACGTGGCCGGGGTGGTCGACGCCGTCGGCGACGGTGTGGACGATGTCGCGGTCGGCGATCTCGTCTTCGGGGCGACGGACTTCGTCGGGCAGAGCAGCGGGGGTGCGGCGGACTTCGCGATCCTGAACCTGTGGTTCCCCGTGCCGTCGGGTCTCAGCGCCGTCGACGCGGCCAGCCTGCGGATGGTGCTCCAGACCGCCGTGTGGACCCTCGACCTGATGGGGCTGTCGGAGGGCGACACTCTTCTCGTGCACGGGGCCGGCGGCATGGTCGGCTACACCGCCGTCCAGGTCGCTCTGCGGCGGGGCCTGAAGGTCATCGCCACTGCGGGGCCGACGTTCACGCCCGATCTCGAGGGCTTCGGGGCGACGGTGACGCCGTACGGCGAGGGCATGGTGTCGCGGGTGCGGGAGATCGTCGGCGGCGACGTCGACCACGTGCTCGACGCGTCGCGCCCGCAGGCGGGGACCATCGCGCAGCTGGTCGAGATCGCCGGCGACCCGGCCCGCATCATGACGGTGAGCAACCACGACGAGGCGCGGGCCGCTGGCGTGACCGTCAACATCGACGCGCTGATGGCGCAGGGAGGGTTCCCGTCGAGTGACTTCCTTCCGGAGTACGCGCGCGCCATGGCCGAGGGGTCGTTCCGGATCCCGGTCGCGCGTACCTTCCCGCTCGACGCCTGGCGGGAGGCGACCGAGCTGAGCCTCTCCGGTTCTCCCCACGGCAAGCTCGTGCTGGTGCCCTAGCTCGCCCACCTCCGTCGAGTGGCACCAAACTGCGGATGCGCGGCCACTCGGATCCGCAGTTTTTTGCCACTGAACGGACATAGCGAGGCGCGGGCGGCGCGCGGGCAGCGCACGTAAGGAAAGCGTTAGGGGCGCGCGCGGGGCCGTAGGGATGTCGTGAGGATCGCGGCGGCCGAGCCGCGTCGGGGCTGTACTCGTCGTGGTGCCCGGACGGGCGCCGGCTCCAGCGAGCCTGACCATCTCGAGGCGCACCATGCCAGACATCCCCGCGACCCGCGGCGACCGCCGCCGCCGTCACGCCCTCCGCCTCCGCGTCGAACAGCTGCCGATGGCGGCCCGCGACGCGTTCACCGCCATCGAGCGCTACCTCGTCCTGACCTGCCCGGCCGGCGACGGTCTCCTCGACGCCCTCGACGACCTCGTCTCCCGGCTCGAGACGGCCCAAAGCCGGGGCGACGCTCTCTCCGACGTGGTCGGCGCCGATCCTGCCGCCTTCGCCGACGCCCTCGCCCGCGAACACGTCACCGAACCGCGCCGCGCCGCCGAGCAGCACCGCCTCGTGACGGCCGTCGCCGAGGCCGAGCGCGAGCAGGGCCTGCTGTGACCACCCCCGCCACCGCGGCCGTCAGGGCGCAGGATCGGCAGCCCACCCCGCGCGAAGCCCCCACCCCCGCCGGCCGCCGCCGCAGCGCGGTGAAGGCCGTCGGCCCGATCCTGGCGGCCCTCGGCGTCGTCTTCGGCGACATCGGCACCAGCCCCATCTACGCCGCCAGCACGACCTTCGGCATCGACACGAGGACCACGGGCGGCCCCGCCCCCGAGTTCGTGCTCGGCGCGACGTCGACGCTGATCTGGTCGCTCTTCCTGGTGGTGACGGTGCTCTACGTCCGCTTTCTGCTCCGCACCGACAACCGGGGCGAGGGCGGGCTCCTCGCGCTGTTCGGCCTGCTCCGCCGCAGCAGTCTGAAGGCCCGCACGGTCGGCGTCTTCACCGTCGTCGCGATGTTCGGCGCCGCGATGTTCCTCGGCGACAGCGTCATCACGCCCGCGATCTCGGTGCTGTCGGCCGTCGAGGGGCTGGAGGTCGTGCAACCCGGGTTCGCGAGGTACGTGGTTCCGGCGGCATTCGTGATCCTGCTCGGGGTGTTCGCCCTGCAGAAGTTCGGGTCGAACTTCATCGGACGCCTGTACGGGCCGGTCATGATCCTCTGGTTCGCCGCCCTCGCCGTCTCGGGCGCCGCGTCGCTCGGCCTGGACCCGAGCGTGCTGCAGGCGCTGTCGCCGACGTGGGTGGTGCGATTCTTCGTCGACCAGCCCGGGCTCGCCTTCCTCGCCCTCGGGGCCGTGGTGCTGGCGGTCACAGGAGCCGAGGCGCTCTACTCCGACCTCGGCCACTTCGGCCGCCGCGCCATCACGCGCGCCTGGCTGTTCGTGGTGTTCCCCGCGCTCGTGCTCAACTACCTCGGGCAGGCGTCGCTGGCGCTCCGGGAGCCGTCGAAGGCGGGCACGTCGTTCTTCGGCCTCGTGCCGTCGTGGGCTCTCGTGCCGATGGTCGTGCTGGCCACGCTCGCCACGATCATCGCCTCGCAGGCGGTGATCTCGGGCACCTTCTCGGTGATCCACCAGGCCGGGCACCTCGGCGTGTTCCCGCGCGTGAAGACGGTGCACACGTCGTCCGAGAGCGAGGGACAGATCTACATGCCGGCGATCACGATCCTGCTGGCCGTCGCGGTGCTCGGCGTGGTCGTCGGGTTCCGCAGCAGCGCGTCGCTGGCCTCCGCCTACGGGATCGCGGTCACGGCGACGATCTCGATCACCTCGATCATCTATCTCGCCTTCTCGTGGGCGCGGGGGCGGAGGTGGACGCTGCGGATGGTCGTGGTGTCGGCGATCCTGGTGCTGGTGCTCGCCTTCCTCGGCGGGAACCTGCCCAAGATCACCTCGGGCGGCTGGCTTCCGCTCACCCTCGGGGCGGTGGCCTTCGTCGTCATGGCGACGTCGTGGGTGGGGCTGCGGCGGATCGCTGCGGGGCGGCGGCTGAACGAGATGCCGCTCGACGAGCTGCCCGCCCTGCTCGGCGGCGGGGGAGCAGTGCACCGCGTGCCGGGCGACGCGGTCTTCATCACGCGCAGCCCCGGCGTGGTGCCGATCGCGCTGCGCACGATGGTGACGCAGAACCATGCCCTGCAGGAGCGCGCCATCCTGCTGAGCTACAAGACCGTCGACGTGCCGACGACCCGCGGGCTGCCGCATCGCATCTCGGTGACCTCGCTCGGCGACGGCATCGTGCAGGTCACCGCCAAGGTCGGTTACCGCGAGAGCCCGCAGATGACGGCGCTGCTCACGGAGGCGGCGCACGTCGACGACGGCTGCCTCGACGACTTCGCGGCCTCGCGCGCGGTGTTCTTCATCTCGACCCCGGTGCCTCGCTACAACCGGGGCAGCAGGATGCTCAAGTGGGCCCAGATGCTGTTCCTCGCCATGGACCGTCTCGCGCCCGACCCCCTCGACGTCATCGCCCTGCCCCGCGACCGCACGATCGTGGTCGGTCGCGAGGTCCCGCTCTAGCCCGGCGCCCCGCCGCCCCAGCCCTCCCGCTCGTCCGCCGCAGGACCTCCTCCGCACGCGCCGGCCCGCGTCCGCCCTCGTCCGCCGCAGGACCTCCTCCGCCGAGTGGCAAGAAACTGCGGATGCGCGCCTCCGTGCATCCGCACTTTCTTGGCACTCGGCGGAGGTGGGGGCGGGGTGGGCGGGACGGGCGGGGCGAGGCGAGGCGGGGGCTAGGCGGGCGGGCGCAGCTCGACGAAGGGAGCGGCGAGGGAGTCGTCGGCGGGCGAGGCGAGGTCGCGGTCGAAGACCCGCCGCACCGAGTTGCCCGCGAGATCCTCGAGGAGCGCATCGACGCGAACGGCCGCGACACGGCCGCCGGCGTCGGGCGTGAACGACCAGCCCGCAGGAGCCGCCACCACACTCCCGGCCACCGGCTCCCCGCCTGCGTCGAGCGCCTGCAGGTGCCGCTGAACGAGCACCCGGTCGAGCGGGCGGTCGAAGGCGACGATCACGGGCTCCTGCTCGCGGTCGGGCCACGTGACCCGCCACCGGCCGGGATCGACGCGCGAGCGGATCTCCGGGCCCACGAGGAACGTCCGCCGCGCGGACTCCACGAGCGGCGCTCCGGCCGAGTCGAGCAGTGCGTCGTCGACGACGAGCGTCACCGAGGCCCCCTCGTGAAGGGGCGCGCCCGCCTCGAGGTGGGGCACGAGTCCGCGCTTGATCCGCCCGGGCTCGAGCAGCAGCGTCAGCCGACGCCGATCGCGGCTCCAGAGCTCGGGCGGCATCTCCATGAGGGCACCGTCGATCTCCGCCCCGTCGGTGTCGAGCAGGTGGACCCGCCCGGCGGCGGACCCCTCGTCCATCGGGCCGGAGAACGTCACGGCGAACCGGAGCAGGTTCGCCGGCACGACGTCGACGTCGGTCTCGATCGCGACGACGGAGGTCGTCGGGCGCCGAACGGTCGCCGGGATCGCCACGCGTGCGAGCTCACTCCACGGGGGCCCGGCGAGCACCACGAAGACGCCTCCCGGTGCCGGCGGGAAGCGCGGGGTGAACACGTCGGCCTCGTTCGAGCGGTGCCACACCCCCGCGGTCGGGACGAGGTCGGGGCCGAGGGAGAGGGCGCCGAGGGGGACGATCGCCGGCTCCTGCGCCCGGTCGAGGCCCGACACGACGAAGGAGCCGTGGCGCCACGACGCCTGGACGAGCCGACCGACGCCGCCGCTCAGAGCTCGGCGGCGGGGAGGGTGCGGAGGTGGAGGTCGCCGCCCTCCTGCTGCACGACGACGACGTTGGAGCGGTCGAGGTTCGCCATCCAGGTGACGCCGGGCTGCGGCAGCTCGTCGCGGGGCACGCCCCGCGAGGCGCCCTCGTCGGAGATCGGGACGTCGAGGGCCTCCTGACCGGCGATCGACGCGGCCGGGATGCGGAGCAGCGGGTGGCGGGTGTTCGACACGAGGAGGAACTCCTCGCCGTCGCGCTCGTACGAGACGATGCTGAACGGCTGGTTCATCGGCCCGAGCTCGGCGACCGTGCGCCCGCGGACCAGGCCCTCGCCCTTGAGGTCGTCGACGGCGAAGTAGGCGACCGGCGTGCAGGTGTAGGTCGCGAGGATCCCGGTGCCGCCGCCGAAGGCCGTCAGCGCGCGGATCGGCGACTGGGTCTCGTACTTGCCGTGGTCGACGTGGAAGATCTCGACCGACGTCTCGATCGCCGCCCCGTCGAACGGGTAGCTGACGCGGCGCAGGCGCGAGGTGAACTCGTCGCTGCTCGTCCCGGCGACGAAGAGCGTGCCGTCGACCCAGGCGAGGCCGGTGATCGTCGAGCGCTGCAGCGGCACCTGGGCGATGTCGAGGCTGATCCCCTGGAACTCCCGCGGCTGCGACGACGGGTCGATTCCGTCGAGCCACACGTCGGTGCGCTCGTCATCGAGAGAGGGAGCGTCGTCGAGCGCGAACGAGGTGGACGCGAGCCCGTCGACGTCGACCACCTCGACGTCGCCCGCCGGCGTCGCACGGACGATCGCGGGCGCTGCCTCGGCGCCGCGCCCCCGCGCGACGGAGAGGTAGACGTCGTGCGTGACCGGGTGCGCGCTCATGCCGCGGATCGCGACGTCGTCGGCCTCCACCCCGAGCAGCGACGCGAGCTTGGCCCCGAGGCGGTCGACGCTGACGGCGGCGGGCGCAGGAGCAGCGGGCCCGTCGCCCGCAGGAAGCTCGAAGGCGATCACCGAAGCCCGCGCGACATCCGCCGCGAACAGCACGGCCGAGCCGTCGGGTGAGATGTCGGGGGCGAAGAGAAGGGGTCCTGCCGAAAGAAGCGTCGAGGTGGCCGTAGCCGTCACGGTTGTCTCCTGAGTCGAGTGGTGCGCGTCGCGCGTGTGGCGAGGCCGGACGACACTCGTCGGCGCGAACCTACGCCCGGTTGCCGAGCGTGCGCCGCGAGGCGGGCGCCGCGAGCGGGCGAGCCCCTGTCGCAGGAGCGCGGTAGCGTGCGGGGCATGGACGAACCACCCGTCACCCTCCGCGCCCGGGCCGCCGAAGACCTCGACGCGCTGTACTCGCTGGCCGCCGACCTCGACTCGTGGGAGGAGCGCGGACCCCTCGGCCCGGCTCCCCTCAGCCGCGCCGAGTGGGAGGCACGGCAGGAGGCGCAGGCGGCCGACGGCAACGTCCGCTTCGTGATCGACGTCGACGGTCTCGCCGTCGGCACGATCGGCCTCTTCGACAGCGACGAGCTCGCCCGCTACGCCGAGATCGGCATCGCGCTCGTCCCGGAGGCGCGCGGTCGAGGCTTCGGATCGGCGGCGATCGCTCGTGTGGTCGAGTTCGGGTTCGTGCGTCGCAACCTGCGCCGGATCCACCTGCAGGCCATCTCGTCGAACGCCGCCGCCCTCCGCGCCTACGAGAAGGCGGGCTTCGTCGTCGAGGGTCGCCTGCGCGAGCACGCCTGGGTGCGCGGGCGCTACGAGGACATCGTGCTCATGGGTCTGCTGCGCTCCGAGTGGGAGGCCGCGCGGGTCTAGGCGACGCCGCCGTTGACCCGGATCACCTGGCCGCTGATCCAGCCGGCATCCTGGCCGACGAGCAGGGCGACTGCCGAGGCGATGTCGTCGGGCTCGCCGAGGCGTCCTGCCGGATGCCCGTCGGCGATTCGCGCGATCTGCTCGGGCGACTTGCCCTCGAAGAACATCCGCGACGCGATGGCGCCCGGGGCGACGGCGTTCACGGTGATCCTGCGCGGCGCCAGCTCTTTCGCCGCCGCACGCGTGAGCGTCTCGACGGCCGACTTCGCGGCCATGTAGAGACCCATCCCGGGTGTGCCGACGGCCAGCGACGTCGTCGAGAGGGTGACGATCCGCCCGCCGTCCCGAAGGCGGGTGGCCGCCTCGCGCAGCCCTGCGAACGTTCCGCGCGCGCTCGCGTCCATCACGGTGTCGTAGTCGGCGTCGGTCATGTCGGCCAGGCGACCGAGGATGCTCGCGCCGGCGTTGCTCACGAGCACGTCGGCACCGCCGAACTCCTGTTCTGCGGCGTCGAACAGTCGCGACGAGGTGGCCGGGTCGGCGATGTCGCCCCCGACCGCGAGCGCGCGGCCACCGCCGGCGACGATCTCGGCGACGAGGGTCTGCGCCGCCGCCTCACCCCGCGAGAAGTGGGCGACGACGGCGAACCCGTCACGAGCGAGTCGCAGCGCGATGGCACGGCCGAGTTCGCCGGACGCGCCCGTGACGATGGCGACGGCTGTCGCATCCTGCTGAATTGTCTGGGTTGTCATGACAACCAGAATGCGCTGCTAGGGTTGATGTGTCAACCCACGAGGAGCCGACATGTCTGACGATGAGGGTCCGCTCACCCGCGACGAGCTCGACGTCTGGCACGCGTTCAAGCGCGCGTCCGAGGCCGTGACGGCCGCAGTCGAGCGAGATCTCCTTGCGACCACGGGGCTGACCGGCGCCGAGTTCGGCGTGCTCGACCGGCTGCGCCTGAGCGACGGCGCGATGCGACAGGCGGACCTCGCGGCCTCGATGGGCTGGCAGAAGAGCCGCCTGTCTCACCAGCTGTCGAGAATGCAGGATCGGGGACTCGTCACGCGAGAGCTCCACACCCCCTCGAGCGCCACCGCAGCCCTCACCACGGAGGGCTCGCGGGCGATCGCCGCGGCGCTCCCCGTTCACGCTCGTGCCGTGCGCGCGCATCTCGTCGACGCCCTGCCCGTCGCGCAGCGCGAGACTCTGCTGGCTGCGCTGCGCTCGCTCGCCTGAGTAGCTCGCCGGGCAAGCCCCGTCCGGCGAGTTGCCTCGATCTGCTGATCCGGCACAGCCGGCATCAGCATTTTGGGGCCCCTCGTGGGCGCGACGGGGCGAGGGGCAGGGGCCGAACCGGCGGACCGAGCGCTACGCGGCGTGGATGGTGACGAGGTAGCCGTCGAGGTCGCGGAACGAGAACGTCGTTCCGAACGGACCTTCGAACGGAGGTTCGGCGATGGTGGCGCCGGCAGAGACGAGCTTCTCGTGGACGGCCGCAGGATCCTGCGACTTGAACCACACCGCGATGCCGGCGCCGGGCGTGCCGACGGCGTCGAGGTCGAACCCGGGCATCGGCACTCGCACGGCGAACGTGACGGTTCCGTCGGAGAACGCCTTCGCGTGCGGGTTCGGCACGGGGATCGGGGTGAGGCCGACGACCTCCGTGTAGAAGCGGGCCGAGGCCTCGATGTCGCGGACCTGGAACGACACGAAGTCGATGTCGGAGGTGCTCATGGTGGTTCCCGTCTGTTGGCCTGTCGTGGTGAGTGTCAATATTCTGACACTCGTGCACGAGTGTGTCAAACTCTTGACATGAACGCTTCAGCGCCGGTCACCCTCGACGAGAGGCTCGGGATCCTGCTCAAGAGCGCCCAGTCGGTGCTGCACCAGAGCATGGGCGATGCGCTCCGGCCGCTCGACCTCACCGTGCCGCAGTACGCCTGCCTCCAGGGCCTCGCCGACAGCCCCGGCATCACGTCGTCCGAGCTCGCCCGGCGAGCGTTCGTGTCGAGGCAGTCGATGAACGTGCTGCTCCAGGGGCTGCAGGATCGGGGGCTCGTCACGCGGTCGGAGTCGCCCGGCCCGCGCCGCGAGCGCGCCGCCACCCTCACGCCCGCCGCCGTCGAGCTCGGCGGCCAGGCACGCGCGCTCGTGGCCGTGGTGGCCAGTGCGATGCGTGCGCCGCTCGACGACGCCGACGCCCGCCGGCTCGCAGAGTTGCTCGAGGCCTGCCGGGACGCGCTGCTCGCCCGGCCTTCGTGAGGAACATCGTCCGCGCGACCGAGGCGCACTGCCCGGACAGCCCGTAGCGTCGTTACCGTGATCCCGACCGGTGACAGCGCGATCGACGCGCCTCAGGCCGCAGGATCAGCGACGCGCCCGACGTGGCTCCCCTTGGCGCTCGTCAACGCCGCCGGGCTGGCCGCGACAGCCGCCGCAGCCTGGACGTTCGGCGGCGCCACCGCGTCGCCCGCCTGCGACGTGTACTGCGGTCCCGCACCGTCGATGTTCGTCGCCCTGGCGATCGTGGCCGTGGCGTTCCTGCTCTGGCTCGGCACGGTCGTCTTCGACGTCCTCGTCCTCGTCGCCGGCCGCCCCTCCCGACACTGGGGACTCCTCCTGCTCGCCGTCCAGGTCGGTACGGTCCTCGCCGCTGCCCACACGTAGTCGCGACGCCGAGGCACCCCTGACCCGACGCGGAGGAGCCCGCAAGGGCCCACGTCATGTCGGGTCGAGGGTGTCTCGAGGCCGGCGCCGGGAGCTCAGGCCCCGAGGAACTCCCGCCAGCTCCTGCGAGCCGGGGCCCAGCCGAGAGCCCGGGCAGCGGCATTGCTCACGGGCCGGCCGAGGTCGCCGCTGGTCGAGGGCGCAGGATCGGGGGCCCCGACCGCTCGTGCGAACACCGGCCCCCACTCCGTGCCCGCGGCCGGCTCGTCGTCGACGACGTCGTAGACGCCCGCGGGCCAGTCGAGCGCCAGCAGCACGGCTGCGGCCGCATCTTCGGCGTGCACGAACGAGGTCACGGTCTCGGTCGCGGGCAATCCGCCGGCGCGGGCCAGCTCGGCGAACCGGCCGTCTCGCGCGTACCAGGTGCCGGGGCCGTAGAGCTGCCCGAAGCGGAGAACCACGCCGTTCGGCCCGGCGAGCGTCGCGGACTCCAGCGACTCCACGGCGAGGATCGTGGTGCGGCGGGGCTCGCCGGAGTCGACGTCGAGCGGAGTGGACTCGTCCGCGGTCTCGGGCGAGGGCGGGTGCACCCACGAGATGCTCTCGGCGATGACGCGGTCGGATCCTGCTGCCTGAGCGGCTTCGACGAGGGTGGCACCCGCTTCGACGCGGATTCGGGCGTTGCTGGCCGAGGTTCCCGAGCCGAGGTCGGTGAGGAGGTTCACGACGACATCGGGGCGGCTCTCGACCACGGCTGCGGTGACGGCCTCGCGGTCGAAAGCGTCGGCGACCACGGGAGTGCCGCCGAGCGCTTCGATCGTGGCGGCGCCCTGCGACGACCGGGCCATGCCGACGACCTCGTGGCCGGCGGCGAGCGCCAGCGGAAGGAAGGCACAGCCGAGCACGCCGGACGCGCCGGCGACGAAGATCCTCATGGGGAGTCCTTTCTCGAGGCCGGCGCGGCGGCCCCACGCCTCCACGGTAAGACCGGCGGAAAGGCAAGAACGAGTCCACTCGGCGGCCGTTCGGCCGGACCAGTGAACGTGCGAGCAGGCGCGGCGGCAGGCGCCGCGTCAGGCGCCGGCCACCCGCAGAAGCTCGACGCCTGCGGCAACAGCCGCCGCCGCATACGCCTCCGAGAGCGCGTCGAGCGATGCACTCCGGTTGCGCCCGCTCGGGTTCGGCACGACCCACAGGCGACTGCCGCCGAACGGCGAGGGCTGGGGGCCGAGACCGGCGGTCGGCTGCCGGAAGGCGATCCTGAAGCCCGTTACCCCCAGGATCGCCACGACGACCGGCGCGATGCCCTCGACCCGCTCCGCCAGGCCCTCGCGGGCGTCGCGGAGCTCGTCGCGCGAGAGGTCGGCGATCGACGGGGTGGCCCGGCGCACGAGGCTCGTGATTCCGATGCCGCGGTCGATCACCTCGCGGCGGTCGGCCGGCGACAGCTCCGGAGAGGGCCGAATCGAGGGGGCGACGATGCCCGCCCGCTGCAGCGCAGGCCAGAAGCGATTGCTCGGCGACGAGAACGGAGCGCCGTCGGCCACCGACCGCATGCTCGGATTGATGCCGACGAAGAGCAGCCGCGTGCCGGGCCCGACGAGGTCGTCGAGCTCGATCGGGTCGGGGTCGCTCATGGGCGCAGGAGCCACGCGACTCACCCTCGCCCGAGAGCCCTGGGGCTCACGAACGCCCGCCCAGCAGCTCCCGCGCGCGCGACTCCGGCACCCCCAGCACGAGGAGGCTCGCCGTCGTGGCCGCGGCGAGGTCGGCCCTCGCGCCACCCGCCGCTGTGTCGGCACCGGCTTCGGCACCGGCACCGTCAGAGCCGCCGGCACCCCGTCCCCCCGCGGCGAGCGCCGTGTCGGCCACCGTGAACACCACCCCGTAGGCGATCTGGCTCAGCACATCGGGCGGAAGGTGGCGGGCGAACACACCGGCGTCCTGCCCGCGCTGCACGAGGGCGGCGAGCGAACGGTCGACCGGCGCCAGCAGGGCGTGGATGTCGGCGCCGAACTCACCCCGGCGGAGGGCGACGAGCACCCGGTATCGGGCGGCGAGGGGCCAGAGCCGGGCGATGAAGTCGACCCAGGCGGTGTCGGCTGCTCCTGCGCCCTGATCGACCTCCGCGAGAACGCCCGCGACCTCGTCGACAGCCCGCTGCGCCAGCGTGTGGACGAGCTCGGCGCGGTTCGGGAAGTGGCCGTAGACGGTGCGCCGCACGACACCGGCCGCCGCGGCGATGTCTGCCATGCCCGCGTCGGGATTCGCCCCGAGCACGTCGAGCGCCACGTCGAGGATTCGCGTGCGCGTCTCGTCGAGCGCGCGGGCTCGGGCCGTGTCGTTCTCCACAAACTCATCATTGCACAACCGTGTGCAACGGGGTAGGTTGCACACCGGTGTGCATTGCACATCACTGTGCAACGACTTGATGCGCAGGATCCCGAAGGAGCCCGACATGACCACCCCGACCCCCACCCCCGCCGCTTCGGACGGTATCCGCCCGTTCACGGTGGCGATCCCCGACGCGGACCTCGACGACCTCCGCGAGTGCCTCGCCCGAACCCGCTGGCCCGACCGCGAGACAGTCGACGACTGGTCGCAGGGCGTCCGTCTCGACGCCGCCCGCGCGCTCGTCGACCACTGGCAGCACGGCTACGACTGGCGTCGCTTCGAGCGTGAGCTGAACGGCCACCCGCAGTTCGTCACCGAGATCGATGGGGTCGACATCCACTTCATTCACGTGCGGTCGGCGAACCCGGGTGCGCTGCCGCTGATCCTGACGCACGGCTGGCCGGGGTCGAACGCCGACTTCCTGAAGCTCATCGGGCCGCTCACCGACCCGGTCGCGCACGGCGGAGACGCGGCGGACTCGTTCGACGTCGTCATCCCGTCGCTGCCCGGCTTCGGGTTCTCGGGCAAGCCGACGGCGACCGGCTGGACGGCACCGCGCATCGCCGGGGCGTGGGCCGAGCTCATGCGACGCCTCGGCTACGAGAGGTGGGCGGCCCAGGGCGGCGACTGGGGCGGCGCGGTCACGACCGCTTTGGGGGCGATGCGACCCCAAGGCCTCGCCGGGATCCACCTGACCACGGCGTTCGCGGTGCCGGCCGAGCTGCCGACCTCGCCCACGCCCGACGAGCAGCGGGCGCTCGAGACCCTGGCCCTCTACACGGGCGCGCTCGGCGGGTCGAACCACCTGCAGGGCACGAAGCCCGGGACCGTGGGCTTCGCCCTCGCCGACTCCCCGGTCGGTCAGGCCGTCTGGATCTACGAGAAGTACCAGTCGAAGACCGACAACACCGGCCGCGCCGAAGACGCCATCGATCTCGACACGATGCTCGACGTGATCTCGCTGACGTGGTTCACGAACAGCGCCGCGTCGTCGGCCCGCATCTACTGGGAGAACCGCGCCGGCGGCTTCAGCGGCCCGACGCTGAGCCTTCCGGTCGCCGTCACGCTCTTCCCGCGCGACATCCCGCTGCTGCCGCGCACCTGGATCGAGGCCGCCTACCCCGGCCTCGTTCACTTCGGCTCGGCTCCCCGCGGCGGTCACTTCGCGGCGCTCGAGCAGCCCGACCTCCTGGTCGACGAGATCAGGGCCGGGCTCAGGAGCATCCGATCGTGACTCCGACGACCCCCGCGCGGCGGCTCTGCTTCTCGTGGTGGCTCGCCTGGCGGCTCGCCCGCCACTGCCTCAGTCGGCTCCGCGCGATCGCAGACCGTCGAGCGTGAGCTCGACGAACCGACGCGCCGCCGCCACCGAACCGCCTGCCGCGGCCCCTCGCCCGGCACGCAGGATCAGCACCACGTCGTCGACGGTGAAGTCCGCCCGCAACCGCCCCGCGGCCCGGGCCCGGGCCACGAGACCCGCCAGCATCCCGAGCAGCTCGCGCCTGTGGGCCGCGATCACCGAGTGCGCCGAACCCGAGGCCGCCGCCGTGGCGGTGAACGCATCGACGAACCCGCGATTGCCGGCGTTCAGTTCGACGAGCGCGGTGAGCGTCGAGGAGAGGCCGCGCCACGCGTCGTCATCAGCGCACCCCTCGACGACGATGCGCCGACAGGTCTCGAGCTCGATCGAGAACGCCTCGTCGACGAGGTCGTCTCGGGTGGCGAACCGCCGGTAGAGGGTCGCGGGCCCCACCTCGGCACGTCTCGCGATCTCGCGCATTCCGACGTCGAGGCCGCGCTCGGCGAAGAGAGCACGGGCCGCCTCGACGATCCGGTCGCGGTTGTCGCGGGCGTCCGACCTCAGGTGAGCCAGCTCCGTCGTCATCTCTCTCACTTCGCACAAGCGGACGGGGGCGTCCGTTACCGTTCGAGCGTAGCGCGGCGAGTGGCCGCGCGGCGACAAGCGACGAGGAGAGAGGCACCATGAAGGCGATCGCGATCGAGAGGTTCGGCGAGGCGGGCGGTCTGGCGGTGGTCGAGAAGGCCACGCCCGATCCTGCGCCCTCACAGGTGCTGATCGAGACCGAGGCGATCGGCGTCGGAGGCGTCGACGCCGTCATCAGGCGCGGAACCCTCGGCTCGGCTTTCCCGCTCGGCATGGTGCCCGGCAGCGAGGTCGCGGGCGTGGTGACCGCGGTGGGCGCCGACGGCGACCCCTCATGGCTGGGGCGCCGCGTGTGGGCGTTCACCGGCACGAGCGGCGGCTACGCCGAGCAGGCGGTGGCCGAGGTGCAGGATGTGACCGCCCTGCCCGGGGGGCTCACCTCGACCGACGCCGTCGCCCTCGGGAGCGCAGCGACGGTCGCCCGGCTCGCTCTGGATCACGCCCATCTCGCCCCCGGCGAATCCGTGCTCGTGCGGGGCGCCGCTGGGAGCATCGGGATCGCCGCCGTGGAGCTCGCGGCACGCTCCGGCGCTGCCGCTGTCGCGGTGACGGCGTCGTCGGAACCCCGCGGGTCGCGCCTGCTCTCTCTCGGCGCGACGCATGTGCTCGACCGGGACGGCGCCGGGGCTCCGGGAGCACCCGGCTCCTTCGACGTGGTGATCGACATCGTGGGCGGACCGGCCGTGCCACTGTTCCTCGACCGGCTCGCGCCGAACGGGCGCCTGGTCTTGGTCGGCGCCGTCGCCGGCTACCCGCCGGCGGACTTCGGGCAGACGCTGCTGCGGTCGTTCCAGGAGTCGCGCTCGTTCGCGACATTCAGTCTCGCGAGCGTGCCGATCGCTCGCCGCAACGCGGTACGCGCGGCGCTGTTCGACGATGCTGTGCAAGGCACGCTGACCCCCGTCGTCCACGAGATCCTGCCTCTCGACCGCGCAGCCGACGCGCACCGGGCGATGGACGACGGCTCGGTGTTCGGGCGCATCGTGCTCGTTCCGTGACGCGTCCGCAGCGCTACCGCCCGGTCGACCGGGATGCCTCCGATGTCGCTGGCGGCCCGGCGATCAAGGCGGGCACACGAGTCGACACCAGAACGAACACGACTGCGAGCACGAGGCCGATGACGAGAACCAGGAGAGAAGCGACGACCGCCGGCCCGAGCCCGATCTTCGAGGCGTCCAAGAAGGGATACGGGTACCAGCCGGTGATGCCGCCGTGCACGAACGTGTAGAGCAGCCAGAGCACCGGCAGCACGAACGCGCCCGGTATCGTGGCCCAGCCGAACCCCGGCCGTGGGCCGAAGAGCAGCCAGACGGCCACCGTCCACCACGGCGAGATGTAGTGCAGGAGGATCGTCGCGACGAGAGCCCCGCCTGTCAGATGGACGCTCTTCGAGAGCACGACGTCGAAGACGATGCCCGTGATCGTGATGGCGAGGAGCGCGTTGAGACGGGCGACCTGCCACAGACGACTCGTTCGATTCGGGTTCGCGGCCAGCAGGAAGCCGACGATCATGACCGCGATGTTGCTGTCGATCGTGAAGTAGCTGAAGAGCCGCACGAACCTCACCGGCAGCCCGACCACGGCTGTCGTCGCTCCTGAATTGGCATCCGCGCCACCGGTGAGAAGAAGCGTGATCTGAATCACGAGAGCGACCGCCACGACGAGGGCGCCGACGAGGCTCAGGATTCTGAACGCGAGCTCACGCCCCGCACGGGCAGGAGCGGCAGCCGCAGTCGCAGTCGTCATATCCCGATGGTGGCAGAGACGCAGTCGCGCGGTCCAGGCCGCGCCGTCTGGCTCCTTGGCTCAGGGAACGCTCCGACGCATCCTCACTGAGCGCGCTCTGCAAGAAATGAGTCGGGACCTGCGCCTACCGGGCAGCGAGCACCCAGCGCGCGTCAGTCGATCAGATCTCGATCGCGCAGGATCGCCATGAGCCTGCGCTCCGCATCCGTCACGGCCGCGCCGTCCGCCGTGCTGACCCAGGCGAGCTCCTCGACCTCCGCTGACGGCACCGGCTCGCCCTCGTGCTCCGCGGTGTACGCGATGTAGACGATGTCGTGCTCGCTCTCGTCACGTCGTGCGATCACCGTCGCGACGTGTCGGGCGGTCGTCGGGTCGATGGCGACCGAGAGCTCCTCGTCGATTTCGCGCACGAGCGTCTCGACGTCGGTCTCGCCCTCGTCGCGGCCGCCGCCGGGCAGGTAGAACGCGCTGCGCCCCTCGTTGCGTCCGACCAGCAGTCTCCGGTCGCGGATCAGCACCCAGCCCACCTTGTCGGGCCCGACGACGTCGCTCATGGGCGGCACGCTACACCCGGGCAGCGCCGTGCCCGGGTCATACGCTCGCCCGCCGCCGCGTTCGCCATGCCGGTCGACCGCACCCACGCGCTCGGCGCACGTCACTCCGGGCGGAGGCCCCGCAGGACGATCTCGGCGACGGACCTCGCCTCGGCGGGCCAGCCGGGGCGGCCCGCCGAGGCGCCGATACCGTGCAGCACGGCGAGCACGGCCCCGGGCGGCACGTCGGGGCGGACGGCTCCTGCGGCCTGGGCCTGCTCGACCAGGGCGACGACCGTGCGCTCGACCTCGTCGCCGCCGGTCGTCTGCGTCGCGGAGTCGACGAGGGTCGCGAGGGTGCGGGCCAGGGCGGCGTGGGTCACGATGTAGTCGACGAAGCCGCGCACGAAGGCGTCGAGACGGTCGCCCGCGGGCAGTGACGACTCTCGGGCGCGATCGCACAACGCCGTCACCTCGCCGGCGTAGACGGCCGCGGCGAGCGCCTCGCGCGTCGGGAAGTGCCGGTAGAGCGTGCCGACTCCGACACCCGCTCGGGCAGCGAAGTCGTCGAAGCGGAGCTGCGCGTCGCCGTCGAAGACCTCGCGGGCCGCGGCGATGATCGCCTCGCGGTTGCGGCGCGCGTCGGCGCGCAGGGGCCGCGTGGCACTCTCGTCGGGCATGGGCACTCGCATTGACAATCGGAGGCGATCTCCATATCGTGTGAAACGGAGACGGTCTCCATCTTACCGGAAGAAGTGCGATGCGCATTCTGATGTTCGGTCGCGGCGTCATCGCCACGATCTACGGCTCCGCCCTTCAGGCCGCCGGCCACGACGTCGGGTTCCTGGTGCGACCGGGCCGGGCGGCCGAGTACGGCTCCGACGTCCGCCTCGACCTGCTCGACGCCCGCCACAAAGCCTCAGGGCGCAGGAGCAGAGAGACCGTCACCCTCCGCCTCCGCGAGAAGCTCGACGTCGACGACAGGTTCGACCTGGTGATCGTGAGCGTCGGCCACCACCGCCTCGCCGAGGCCGCCGCCTTCCTCGCCCCGCGCATCGGCGATGCGACCGTGCTCGTGTTCGGCAACGTCTGGGCCGAGCCGGCGGACGCGGTCGCGCCGATTCCGCTGTCGCAGGTGGTGTGGGGGTTCCCGCAGGCCGGCGGCGGCTTCGGTGACGACGGAGTGCTGCACGGTGCGGTCATGCGGGCCGTGCTTCTGGGCACCGGCTCCGGCGACTCGTCACGCGACAGCACAGCACGGGACGCGGCGAGCGTCGCGCGCCACCTGATCGTCCTCGAGGCGTTCGAGAGGGCGGGCTTCACGATCCGGCGCCAAGACGACATGCGCGGCTGGCTGTTGGTGCACTTCGTCGCCGACGCGGGCATGCTCTCGCAGGGCTACCGGAGCGGCTCGCTCGCTCGCATGGCCGGCGATCGACGTGCGTTCCAGGAGGCGTTCCGCGGCGCCGGTGAGCTGCTGCCGCTCGTCGAGGCGCGCGGCGTCGACCTGCGGCGTCACCGCTCGGCGACGATGCCGTTCCGCCGGCCGGGACTCATGGGCGCCGTCGCGGCGTGGGCGAGTGCCCGATTCGCGCTCGCCCGGGCGAGCCTCGCGGCGCACACGGACCCCGACACGGCCGAGGCTCGCGCGCTCCTGCTCGATGTCGGTGCCGGCGTCGCTCGGCTCGGCCTCGCCGCCCCCCGGCTGGTCACCCCGCCTGAGCGCTAGAAGTTCAGCCCGGTGTTCGCGCCGCGGCCCCGCCGGAAGTCGTCGGCCATCTCGTCGCGCACGGGGTCGTCGCCGGCCCGGAGGCCGAGGCCCGGGTGGGTCTCCGACTGCTCCTGCAGACGCCGGCGCCGCCGCACGCCCGTGATGAGAAGCACGGGGATCGCGACCAGCAGGGCAACCACCACGACGAGAACGACCACTGCTTCGACCATGGCCCGAGCCTACGGCCGGGCCGACACCCACGACACGGGCACTTCTGCCCTGCCGATGTCACGAGCCGGACGCGCTCGCTCGTCCTGCCGCGGTCACGAGCCGGGCGCGTTCGAGCGGCCCGCCCTCGTCACTGACCGGTCGGCGGGAACTGCCCGGGCGGGTACTGGCCGGGGTACTGCTGCTGCGGGTAGCCCTGTGTGGGGTACTGCTGCTGCCCGGGGTACTGCTGCCCCGGGTACGGCTGCTGCGGGTACGGCTCCGACCCGGCCAGCGGCACGTGGTTCTCGGTCTTGCCCGCAGGCAGGAACACGCCGATGATCCCCAGCCCGGCGGCGATCGACGCCACGAGGAGACCGATACCCGGCGTGATGCTGTAGGCGCCGGTGCCCTCGAGCAACGAGGTGATGCCGCTTTTCAGCTGCCCGCCGAGACTCTGATCCTGCGACGCCAGAAATCGCGACGGGTCGGAGAGGAAGAACCACCAGAACGCCACGTAGACGCCCACCGCGAGGAGGGCGAGCAGTGCGAGGATGCGCCACAGAGCGCCGAGCCCGCGGATCCGCGTCGCGAGGAGGATGAATCCCAGCACGAACACGGTGCCGCCGACCCAGAGCGAGAACTGCCACGGGTCGGGCTCGTAGGCCCCGTCGTTCGTGAGAGTCATGCCGATGCCCCGCGCGAGGGCGGTGACTCCGGGGCCGGTGAACTGGATGAGCGGGAGGATGGCGGCGATCAGGATCCCGAGGCCCGCGATGATCAGCACGACTCCCGGTGCCGCATGGTTTCGACGGTGTACTACCTTGTACGCGTAGGTCACGGTGCGCCTCTCGGGCGTCGATCTTCGGGTGGTGATCGGGGGCGACCTCGCCGGGTGTTCCCGTCGCGGTCAACGTCGGCTTTCACTTGCCCCATAGGGTGCACCCAGGTTGCCTACTCGGTCAAGAGGATTCCTCACGACCCCTCGTGCGTAACCGCGAAGTCAGCGGAGCGGGGCCTCCGGCCCTTGCGACCGGATGACCACGTCAGCGATCGAGCATCTCCATCTGCGCAGGCGTGTGGTGGTCGCCCGACGGAGCCGGCAGGGCGGTGAGCCGCGCCACCTGCTCGGGCGTGAGCTCCAGCGCGTCGGCCGCCACGTTCTCCTCGAGGCGCGACACCTTCTTGGTCCCGGGGATCGGCGCGAACGTGTCGCCCTGCGCCAGGACCCACGCGATCGCGACCTGGGCCGGAGTCGCACCGATCTCGGACGAGATCGCGACGACCTCGTCGACGAGCGCCAGGTTCGCGTCGAAGTTCGAGGCGGCGAAGCGCGGGTTGCTCGCGCGCGCGTCCGACGCCTCGAAGTCGGCGGTGGAGCGGATGCTGCCGGTGAGGAATCCCCGGCCCAGGGGCGAGTAGGGGACGAAGCCGATGCCGAGCTCCTGCAGCACTGGCAGGACGTCGTGCTGCGGGTCGCGGGTCCAGAGCGAGTACTCCGACTGCAGAGCCGTGATCGGGTGGACGGCGTGCGCGCGACGGATCGTGTCGGCCCACGCCTCGGACAGGCCGATGTGCAGGATCTTGCCCTCGGCGACCAGTTCGGCCAGCGTGCCGACGGTGTCTTCGATCGGCACCGTCTTGTCGACGCGGTGCTGGTAGTAGAGGTCGATGCGGTCGGTGCCGAGGCGGGTGAGCGACCCCTCGACGGCCTCGCGGATGCTCGCCGGGCTGGAGTCCATGGATCCTGCGGGCCGGCCGCTGTGCGAGACGAGGCCGAACTTCGTCGCGATGACGGCCTCGTCGCGGCGGCCTTTCAGAGCGCCGCCGACGAGCTCTTCGTTGACGTACGGGCCGTAGACCTCGGCGGTGTCGATCAGGGTGACGCCGAGGTCGAGGGCGCGGTGGATGGTGCGGATCGACTCGTCGTCGTCGCCCTGGCCGTAGCTGCCCGACATGCCCATGCAGCCGAGGCCGATCCGGCCGACTTCGAGGGTTCCGAGAGAGATTCGCTTCATGAGGGGGTCCTTTCGAGAGGGGGGTGCATCAGGCGCGAGCCGGTGCGGCCGCCCACGACGCGAGGAGACCGAGCGCCTCGGCGGTCGGCGTGCCGGGCTCGGCCGTGTAGATGAGCAGGCTGAGACCGTCGTCGGCCATCAGCTCGGTGCCCTCGAAGATCAGGTCGAGGTCGCCGACGCCGGGGTGGTGGAAGTGCTTGATCCCGGTGGCGTGGCGGCGCACGTCGTGGGCGCCCCACCGGGTGCGGAACTCGTCGCTGCGAGTCGACAGCTCGCCGATGAGATCCTGCAGGTCGCGGTCGTAGGGGTCGCGCCCCGCCTCGGTGCGCAGGATCGCCACCGTCTGGTCGGCCGCAACGCCCCAGTCGGGGTAGAAGCGGTCGGCCCGCTCGCGGTCGAGGAAGCAGAACCGGGCGAGGTTCATCGGCTTGCCCGGAGGCATCGCGATCGGGCTCGAGAACAGGTCGGAGTACACCGCGCGGCCGAGCGCGTTCGCCCCGAGGATGTCGAGCCGACCGTTGCGGACGAACGCCGCCGCGCCCGTCATCGAGTCGAGCACGATCTGCAGGCTCGGGCGCACGTTCTGCGCCCGCGACGTGCGGCGGCGCGTCGGGATGACCGAAGCGTTGGCCGCCTTCGCGAGGTCGAACAGGTACGTCCGCTCCGCCTCGTCGAGCTGCAGCGCGCCGGCGACGGCGTGCAGCACGCCGTCCGATGCGCCCGACAGGTTGCCCCGCTCGAGCCGCGCGTAGTACTCGACGCTCACGCCGGCCAGCATGGCGACCTCGGTGCGACGGAGCCCGGCCACGCGACGGTTGGGTCCGCCGGGCAGGCCGACCCGCTCGGGCGTGACCCCGGCTCGCCTGCTCGTGAGGAACTCGCGAGCCTCGTCGGAAGTGGACATGCTCCGACACTACGAGCGAACGACGCCGCGAGGGATGCCCTGGTGTTACACCCCTCCGAGGCGGAAACTGCGGTTCTCTGGGTGACATGACCACGACGACCGCCGCACCGGCCACCTCGCGCGCCCGGCGCACGCTGGCGATCGCCTCGCTCGGCTTCTTCCTGATCACCCTCGACATCCTCATCGTCAACGTCGCCCTGACCAGGATCGGCCGAGAGCTCGGCGGCGACACCTCGGGGCTCCAGTGGGTCATCGACGCCTACACCCTGCTGTTCGCCTCCCTGCTGCTGTTCGCCGGCAACCTCTCCGATCGCATCGGCGCGAAGCGCTCGTTCGCCGTCGGCATCGCCGGGTTCCTCGTGGCGTCGGTCGCCTGCTCGCTCGCCCCGACGCTCGGCGTGCTCATCACCTCTCGCGCCCTCCAGGGTGCGGCCGCGGCGGTCATGCTGCCCGCGTCGATGGCGCTGATCCGCGAGGCCTTCCCCGAGCCGCGGGAGCGCGCCCACGCACTCGGCGTCTGGGCGGTCGGCGGGGCGGTCGCAGGAGCAGTGGGCCCGGTCCTCGGCGGAGCCCTCACCACGATCGACTGGCGGCTGGTGTTCGCGATCAATCTGCCGGTGTGCATCGTCATGCTCGTCCTGATCCGGTCGGTGTCGCCGTCGACACCTCGCCCGACGCCGTTCGACTGGGGTGGGCAGGTCACCGCGCTGGTGACGCTGGGCGGGCTCGTGTTCGGCCTGATCGAGGGAGGTGCGCAGGGTTTCGGCGATCCTGCGGTCGTCGCGTCGTTCGTGCTGGCCGCGGCGGCGCTGGTGGCCTTCCTGCTGATCCAGGCGCGGGTGTCGCACCCGATGATGCCGCTGCCGCTCTTCAGGCCCCGCGGCATGCGGATCGCGCTGCTCGTCGGCTTCGCGTTCATGGTCGGCAACTTCGGCACGGTCTTCGTCAACAGCCTCTACCTGCAGCAGCACCTAGGGCTGTCGCCGTTGGCGGCCGGGCTGATCTTCCTGCCGTCGGCGGCGTTCAGCATCTGCGGCAACCTCGTCAGCGGCACCCTCACGAACCGGTTCGGAGTGCGCATGCCCGTCGTGCTGGGGCTCGCGACGATGGTGGTCGGCCTCGTCTTCCTGATCGTCGCGGCGCCCTGGGGCTGGCCGTGGTCGATCGCGATCGGTTCGGTCTTCACCGGCCTCGGCGGCTCGGTGGCGATGCCGCAGGTGACGTCGGTCGTGCTCGCGAGCGTGCCGCCGGCCCGGGCCGGCACGGCGAGCGCCGTCTTCAACACGTTCCGGCAGGTCGGCGGCGCCGTCGCGATCGCGGTCTTCGGCGTGCTGATCGCCGGATCGGACTTCGTCGCCGGCATGCAGGTCTCGTTCGTCGTCGCCGGTGCGATCATCCTCACCGCTGCCGTCGCCGCGTGCTTCGTGCCCGCCAGGTCGCACTCGTCGAGTGCCGCGGCCCCGCAGGGCTAGACGCCGCCGGGCTGGAGGCCGCGCAGCCGCGTGATCCGCTCGCGGATCCGGCCGTCGAGGTCGCCGAACTCGTCGAGGACGTCCATCACCGCGTACGTCCTGCCGCGGACTCGCTCCGTCACGGCCTCCACGACGCCGTGCTCCTCGAGGGTCTCGACGGCGCGGTAGATGCTTCGCTCGGGCAGTCCTGTCGCCGACACCATCTGCTCGACGGTGAACACCGGCAGGGCCAGGAGCACCGGTAGGAGCCGGTCGACCGAGCTCCCGCCGCGCGGCCGTACGCTCTCGCGCCAGGAGGTCTCGAGGGCGAGGAACGTGCGCGCCGTGGCCCGGGCCTCCCTCGCGGCGGACTCGATGCTGAGCGCCAGATCGCTGACGATCGGCAGGACGTCGCCGCGACGATATGCCGTCAGCAGCGAGAAGTAGTGACCCGTGTCTGCAGCGAGCGCGCTCGCCACCGGCAGCACCGTGTTCGGAGTCACTCCGCGGCGCCGAAGGATCGCGCCGATGAGCGCGCGCCCGATGCGCCCGTTGCCGTCGGTGAACGGGTGGATGCTCTCGAACTGGGCGTGCGCGATCGCGGCCTGGGTGATGGGCTCGATGTCGTCTCGATTCGAGAAGGCGATGAGGTCGTCGAGCAGGACCGGGACGGCGTCCGGTGGCGGTGGGACGTAGAGCGCGTTGCGCGGTGCGTGCGCGGAGCCGCCGATCCAGTTCTGGACATCGCGCACGCGCCCGGCGTAGCGGCGCTCACCCGAGTCGGGATCGTCCCGCATGAGCGCCTCGTGGGCCGCCAGGATTTCGTCGAGGGAGAACTCGTGGCTCGAGGCGTCGATCAGCTTCGTGATCGCCGTGCCCGCGGCCACCATGGAGACCGCCGAACTGTTCTCCCGGAGCCCGCCCATCGCGCGCGCGAATGCGAGAGGCGACGCCTCGACGTGCTCGATCCGGCTGGAAGCGACCGACTCCATCCGGATCAGGAAGCCGGACAACGGGCTCAGGAGCCCGCCGGCCACCGTTTCGAGGTCAAGCGCCTCGATGGTCGCGCGTCGGAGTTCGGTCTCGAGGCCCGCCGGCGGAGTCAGGTGAGCGATGGCCGGGGGTACCGAGACGGCGACCTCGGTGAGCATGCGGTCGTCACGAGTGCCGCGTCGGCCGAGACTGGTCCACGGCACGACGCGCGTATCGTGGGCGGGCCAGACCGACATAGCGGCTCCTCCGTGTCATTTACTCCTTCAATAATGACACTTATGTGACTTAAGTGTCATTATCTTGAACGATATCGACACTTCCTGCGACGGCGAGCTCGACAACGGCGCCCTAGAGGATCGCCTGGACGGCCGGCGCGAGCAGCCGGACGAGGTCCTCGAGCGAGGCCGACTCGATGGCCGGCACGCCGATGATCGTCCGGCTCGTGACGACGCCGACGAGGAGCGACGCCGCGAGACCGGCCCGCAGCACGGCCTCCTCGTCGCCGTGCCGGCCCCCGCCGTCGAGGAGTCGAGACTGGATGAACTCGCTCAGGTTCTGCCTGGCCCGCTCGTTGACGAAGGCTCCGCGCAACGTCGCCATGAGCGGCTCGGACTCGTCGCGACGCTGCTCCCAGGAGTCGAAGAACGCCCTGACGACGAGCTCGCCGCGCTGTTCCGCGGGGCCCTCGAAGGCCTCGTCGAAGCGAGCGAGGGCGCTGGCCGGGACGGCCATGACCGCGGCGAACAGCTCCTCCTTCGAACGGAAGAACTGGATCACCTGTGACCCGTCGACCCCGGCGTCCGCTGCCACTGAGCGGATCGTGGTCTGCGCGAAGCCGTCGGCGGCGAACCGCGCCCGGGCTGCGGCGAGGACGGCGTCGCGCGTGCTCCTGCGACCCGGTGGTCGCCCCGGTCGCCGTCTCGACGGGGGCACATCGGGTTCGCTCACGGTTCGAGAGTAGACCCGACCGAGAATTATCTCAACGAGTGTTGAGTTAATTGCCGAAGAGTCGTAGCGTCGCCTCTCGCGGGCCGCACCGGCCCCGTGAACCGAGAGGAGGCCGCCGTGAGCGACGACCTGAAGACCTACCTGCCGTCGACACCGCTGCCGCCCGAGCGCACCGGAGTCCTCACGCCGTTCGAGCCGAGCGTGCGGACTCTGCCGGCCGGCTTCCGCATCGCGCCGCAGTTCCGCGAGCTGCCCGTCGACATCGTCTTCGAGAAGGACGTCCCGGTCACTCTGCGCGACGGCGTCGTGGTGCACGTCGACGTGTTCCGGCCGTTGGGCGACGAGCCGGTGCCGGTGATCATGGCCTACAGCCCCTACGGCAAGGGCCAGGGCACGTCGGCGAGCGCGATGGGCGTCTTCGGGATGGTCGGCCTCTCGAACGACTCGGTGTCGGGGCTGCTGAAGTTCGAGGGCCCCGATCCCGCGTTCTGGTGCGCCCACGGCTACGCGATCTGCAACCCGGACATCCGCGGCGTCGTCGACTCGGACGGCGACAGCGTGCTCTGGGATCGCCAGGACGGCCGCGACGGCTACGACCTCGTCGAGTGGCTGGCCGAGCAGGAGTGGTGCACGGGCAGGGTCGCCATGAGCGGCACCTCGTACCTCGCCGCGACGCAGTGGTTCACGGCCGCCGAGAGGCCGCCGCATCTCGCGGCGATCAACCCCTGGGAAGGCGTGAGCGACACCTACCGCGACCTCGTGATGCGCGGCGGGATGCCCGACACCGGGTTCGCCCGACAGCTGCGCGACAACAGCTTCTTCGGCCGCGGCCGCAAGGAGGACATCCTCGCCGAGGCCGACGCGCACCCGCTCGTCGACGACCTCTGGGCCGAGAAGGTCGCCGACCTCGGTCAGATCGACGTGCCGGCGTACGTCGTCGCGAGCTACTCGAACACCCTCCACACCGCGGGCACCTTCCGCGGCTGGCGACGCATCGCCTCCAGCCGCAAGTGGCTCCGCATCCACAACTCGCAGGAGTGGCCCGACTACTACGACGAGACGAACCGGGCGGACCTGCTCCGCTTCTTCGACCACGTGCTCCGCGACGTCGACAACGGATGGGAGGCCACGCCCCGGGTCCGCTACTCCGTGCTCGACCTCGAGGGCGGCGACGAGACGGGGGTCGCGGCGGGGGAGTTTCCGCCGGAGGGCTCGGTCGCGACGAGGTACTACCTCGACGCAGGGTCTCGGATCCTGCACCCTGACGCCCCGACCGAGGCGGCGACGGCCGGCTACACGGTGGGCGCCAACCCCGAGGCGCTCTCGTTCGTGACCCGGTTCGACACCGACACGACTCTCGTCGGGTACCCGTCGGCGCACCTGTTCGTCGAGGCCGAGGGCTCCGACGACATGGATCTCTTCGTGCTGATCCAGAAGCTCGACCGCTGGGGCACGCCGCTGCAGGCGTTCACCGTGCCGAACCAGAGCGCCGCCGTGCACGACGTCACCGAGCACGGTGCGTCGATCCTGCGGTACAAGGGCTCGGACGGCAGGATCCGGGTCTCCCTGCGCCACCTCGACCCGGCCCTCTCGACCGACGACGTGCCCGCCCACACCTTCGACCGCGTCGAGAAGCTAACGCCCGGCGAGGTCGTCGAGGTCGACATCGACCTCCTGCCCCTCGGCCTGAGGTTCGCCGCCGGAGAGCAGCTGCGCTTCGTCGTCTCGTCACGCAACCTGCTCGGCACGCTCATGCCGGGCATCCGGGAGTACGCCGGCGCGAACTCCGGCCGACACGTCGTCCACACCGGCGGCACGCGCGCCTCCTACCTGCGGCTGCCGGTGCTTCGGGCGCAGGAGCAGGCGCACGCCGCTCCCGGGAAGCCGAGCGCCACGGTCCGCCTCGACGGCCACACCGACGACGCGAGCATCCTCGGGCACGAGCTGTTCTCCGCCCGCCGCACCCTGGCTCTGCTCAAGGGTCGGCTCGGACGGGAGCGGATCCTGGACCTGCTCGCCCCCGAGATCCGTGCGAGCGACGAAGCCATGCGTACGGCCGTCGACGCCTCAGAAGGTCGGGAGCTGAGCGGCTCGACGACGCTCCTTGCGCGCGGCATCACGGCAGGCCAGTTCGGAGGCTGGCTCGCGGCCTCGTTCGACCGCGAGGACGCCATGCTCGCGGCGCACCCCGAGCACTACGTCATCCATACAGAGGCCGATGGCCGCCCCAACATCGTCGAGACCCTCGGCGAGCAGGTGTGCAGCTTCTTCATGGACGGCTGGGACGCCGCCGAGGAGGCCGAGCCGGGATCGCACCGCTCCCGTCTCGTGCTCGCCGACGGCACGGTGATCGGCTGGGTCTCGACGCTCTTCACCGACGTACCCGGCGGGTTCACCGCCAAGCTCTCGGTGGGCCTCCCGGCGGCGTGCGGACAGGCCACGGTCGATCAGCACCTCGGGCACTTCTCGGTCGAGTTCCGCAACTGGATCCTCGGCGCGGCGGGCGAGGTCGGCGCCGCCTAGGGCCGCCAGAGCCCCGTCATGTCGGCCTTCTCGGCGATCTGCGTCTCGATCATCCGGGCCAGGAGGGCGTGGTCGATCGGGTCGTTCCACCCGATCCGGAAGAGCCGCTTCGTCGCGGTGTAGCCCGAGGCCTCGATGTCGCCGAGCATCCGCTCCACGAGGGCGGGCTCAGGAGACACGGCGATGTTCTTCGGGAACACGCTGAACCCGATGATGAACGTGCCGTGGTCGAGGAACATCGGCTGGTTCCACTTGATCGCCATCTCGAGGGCCGGCCAGGTCTCGGCCACCCAGTCGAGCAGCTCCTGCATCGTCGCGCGGTGCTCGCGAGTGTCGATCGACTCGAGGAACTCCGTCAGCGTCGAGATCTTCGGCATGGCGTCGATGGTAGCGGCGGGCGGGGCGGGGCGCGGCCGGTGCCTGAAGCTGGTCGGCGGGGTCGGATCACCGCCCGGAGTCGACCACTCCCAGCGCCACCCCAGCGAGGCCCGACCGGAACGCCTCGCGGGCCGGCTCGGCGACACCGCCGAGCAGGTCGTCCTCGACGGCCGTGATCGCCTCTTTCGCCTTCGCGAGCGTGCGCCGCCCGTCGGGCGTCAGGCTGGTCAGCCGAGCCCTCCGGTCGGCAGGATCGGGAGCGCGCGTCACCAGGCCGGCCGCCTCGAGGTCGTCGATCAGGTAGGTCATCCGCGTCTTGTCGAGACCGAGGGTCTGCGCGAGCTGGAGCTGCGATGGCGTTTCGTCACCGGAGATCGCCAGGAGCACGAGATACCCGCGCGGCCCAGACGGGATGTCGACGACCGCCGCGCCCGCTCGCTCCTGGAAGGCGATCGAGATCGCTCGGAGCGCCCACCCCAGGTCGTCTCGCAGCGGTCCCATGACGGCCATCGTAATTCCTCTCACTTGCGGATGATCTTACTTTGAGACTATCTTCACCTCAGCGGCTCGTCAATCCGGCCGCGTCATCGTCGCAGTCTTCGTCATCGTCGCAGTCTTCGTCATCGTCATCGTCATCGTCATCAAGGAGTAATCACCATGGTCATCGCGTTCTGGATCGTCACCGGACTCGCCGCCCTCGCCTTCCTGGGGGCGGGGGTGATGAAGCTGGTGCGCCCGCGTGCTGCCCTCGCCGCGTCGGGCATGGGCTGGGTCGAGGACTTCGGCGACGGCGGCGTCAAGCTGATCGCCGCGGCCGAGGTCGTCGGAGCGATCGGCCTGGTCGTGCCCGCCCTCACCGGTGTCGCCGTGCTGCTGTCGCCGATCGCCGGTATCGCCCTCGCCGTGCTCATGGTCGGCGCCGTCGTCGTTCACGCACGTCGTCACGAGTCGGTCGTGCCCCCGCTCGTCCTCGCCGTCCTGGCTGCCGTGGCTGCTGTGCTCGGTTTCGTCGTGCTCGAGTAGCCGCGGCACGCGAGGGCGCGCCTGGCGTCAGGCGACGGCGTCGACGAGCCGGGCGAGCGTCGCGCGCAGGCGATCACGATCCTGCGCCGACACAGCGGACAGCAGGTCGTCTTCCATGGCCCGAATGGCCCGCCGCGTCGCTGCCACCGCCGTCGCGCCGGCATCGGTGAGCCTGACCAGTCGTCGGCGCCGGTCGCCCGGATCGATCGCGCGAGAGACGAGCCCGCGCGCCTCCAGCGCGTCGAGGTTCGCGATCAGGCGCGTCGGGTCGCGGCGGCTGCGTTCGGCGAGCGCCGTCTGCGTGAGGCCCTCTTCGTCGACGAGGCGCCCGAGGATCACGTACTCCCACATCGACAGCCCCTGTGCCGCGAGGATCGGCTCTTCACGCTCGACGACCACGGCCAGCAGCCGGCTCAGCGCGCCGCCCAGCTCGACGCCTGTCGGATCGGACATTGCACCGTTCTCTCTACCGACGTAGATTATCTACGTTGACATATTAATTCGCTCAGGAGGAACACCCATGGCCATTCGCTTCGGCATGAACGTCGTCTACTCGCGCGACCTCGATCGGTCGATCGAGTTCTATCGAACCCTAGGGCTCGAGATCCCCGATCCGGTGGAGGGTCGACCGGTGTCCGTCTATCGAGACGATTCGTACGCGATGGTCATCACGACCTCCGCCCTCGCCGAGCGTTTCGACTCCTCATGGGAGTTCCCCGAGCGCGGCTACGGCCAGGTGATGGAGTTCTTCGTCGACGACGACGCCTCGGTCGACGCCGTCTGGGCTCGCATCACGAGTGCCGGCTTCACCGGGCTCACGGCGCCCGGCCGCCTCATCGGCCCGTACGCGACCATGCTGCAGGATCCCGACGGCGCCGCGGTGCTCGTCTCCCACGACCCCGAGTCCGCCGCTGCCGCCGCCTGATGTCGTGTCTCACCGCATCGGTAGAGTGCGAGTTCGAGCCCAGGCCGGACGGCATTCGCGATATCGGCGGCAGAGGAGGCATGATGCGACCCCTGATACTGTCCGGCGGCCCCGCAGTGGGCAAGACGACGTGTGGGCGGCTCCTGGCGGGCGAGCGGCCCCGCGCGGCTTTCATCGATGCCGACGACATCCGCCAGCTGGTGGTCGCAGGATCGGCGACACTCTGGAACGGCCCCGAGGGCCTCGCTCAGCACCGCCTGGCCGCCCGAAACGTCGCGAGTCTCTGCCGCGACTTCGCCGAAGCCGGGTTCGAAGTCGTCGTCGCAGACGTCGTGACCGCCGAGGTTCTCGAGACGTATCGGCGCGAGCTGCCCACGGCGTTCGTGGTGCACCTCGCCATCGGTCTCGACGGCGCTCGCGACCGCGCCGCCACGCGCCGGGTCTACCTGACGGACGACGAGTTCGACCTGCTGCACCGCATGCTGGCGGATCCCCCGCCTGTCGACCTCGTACTCGACGTCGACGGCCTCTCCCTCGGCGAGCAGACGGCTCGCCTCCGCGAGGCGTGGGCTGGCGCGTCGGGCGGCGGCTCCTGACGCCACTCAGTCACACGGAGAGTGACGGCGATCGTCGTTGCCGGCGAGCACTAGTCCTTCTCTTCGTCACTCTGGCTGGATTCCGACGGCCGACCGGGCCGAAAAACGTCGACCACGTTGATGCCCGCCGCGATGACCGCGAGCACGCCCCACCAGTGACTTTTGTACTCAAAGACGAACTGGCTCAGGAAGAGAACCAGTGCGACCGCCCAGAGCGAATACATCAGCACGCGAAGCGGCTTTCGCGCTCTCGCATAGGTCATCACCGACCAAGTGTCGCATCCGTTCGGACGATCAGCCGTGGAAGTCGATCCAAATCGTCGCGTGGCACGACGCGAGGCGCTGAACCGCTTCGGCGCTGAGGGTCTCGGCACCACGGGGAAACGTGAAGAAGGCGCGCACGAGCACGTCGTCCGCGCCCAGCGCATCGAGGCTCACGCCCGTGCCGACGAGAGCGTCGACGGCCTCGTGGATGCACGAGTCGAGACGCTCGGCCCGGCTCGCCCAGTCGGCGTCATCGAAGCTGGTTTCGTACACCTCGTACAGGTGATCATCAACAGGAGCAGCCGCACGCGCCCGCCCCGGAAACCCGGCCAGGGCGTCGAGCCTCTCCTCGGAGTTCACGAGCAGGCTGAAGATCACGTGCCCGTCGTCTGCTTCGTCGTCGTCCACGGTCTGATCGTGGCACACGCGTTGATGCGAACCCTCGACACGACGATCTCGTCGATGCACGCGCCGAACCGAGCGCCCTAGTCTGCTCGCATGACGGAACGCCGCGAACGTGACCCATCGCGACGGTCCCTGAGGCCACCGACGAAAGACTTCCCGTCGCGTCAGCCGTGGAAGTGGCTCTACCGCTGGATCGCGTTCCCGATCCTGCGAGTTCTCGGGGTGCTCCTGGAAGGCTTCTGACGGTCAGGCACGCGCCGCATCTCGTCGAGAGGCGCCCCGAGCCGCACAAGGAGCGACTAGACGCACCTCTAACGGGGGTACCGGAAACTCGGTGTTGCGGCGCGGCGACAGCTGGCCGATGCGCTCGACGCTGCCGGCTAAGTCTGACGCGCGCCGGCATGCTCAGTGCGCGCGGCCGACGAGGGCGAACAGATCGTCGAGCCGAACGCAGGTCAGGGTCGGGACGAGGGTCCACGCAGGATCCGGAAGCAGCTCGGAGTCACGCGGCACGCCCACGACACGGGCCCCGCTCGCCACGGCCGAGGCGAGCCCCGTCGGGACGTCCTCGAACACGCCCCGACGCTATCCAAAGACGGCGTCGTCGAGCCTCGGCGGAGCGCAGAGTCGCCGTCGGCGGGTCGATCGTCGCGACCTGCGGGCGAGCCGCTGTGCGGGTGGGGAGGATGCGGCCCGGTTCGAGCTCCGGGCCGCACCCTTTTCACAGACGCGACGGTCAGCCGCGGATGAATGCGAGGATGTCGGGGTTGATGACGTCCGCGTGGGTGGTGAGCATGCCGTGCGGGTAGCCCTCGTAGATCTTCAAGGTCGCGTCGCTGAGGAGCTCGGCCTGCTTCACCGCGGCGTCCTTGTACGGCACGACCTGGTCGTCGTCGCCCTGCAAGACCAGCACGGGCACGGTGATGGCCTTGAGGTCGTCGGTCTGGTCCGTCTCCGAGAACGCCTTGATGCCCTCGAGGTGGGCGAGAGCGCTCCCCGTCATGCCCTGACGCCACCAGTTGGCGATGACCGGCTCCGACGGCGTCACGCCATCACGATTGAAGCCGTAGAACGGACCCGATGCCACCGCCTGGAAGAACTCGGCACGATTCGCGGCCAGACCCGCGCGGAACCCGTCGAAGACCGAGATGTCGGTGCCGTCGGGGTTCGCGTCGGTCTTCACCATCAGCGGTGGGACCGCGGACACCAGGACGGCCTTGGCGACCCGGCCCTGGGGCTGCCCGTACCGGGCGACGTAGCGGGCGACCTGGCCACCACCGGTGGAGTGCCCGATGTGGATGGCGTTGCGCAGGTCGAGGTGCTCGACGACCGCGGAGACGTCGCTGGCGTAGTGGTCCATGTCGTGGCCGGTGCCGATCTGCGACGAGCGTCCATGGCCTCGTCGGTCGCTCGCCACGACGCGGAAGCCCTCGGCGAGGAAGTACAGCATCTGTGCGTCCCAGTCATCCGACGACAGCGGCCAGCCGTGGTGGAAGACGATCGGCTGCGCGTCGGCGTCGCCCCAGTCCTTGAAGTAGATCTCTGCACCGTCGTCGGTGGTCACGTAACCCATGAGTGTTCTCCTGTGTCTGTTCGGTGGTGGTGATCGGTGAGAGGCCCCGTGCGCGACGCTAGTCGGTCGTGGTCTCGCGCACCGCGGTCTCGATGACATCGGCGACCTCGGCAGGATGCGTGTGCATGACGAGGTGCGGGGCGTCCAGCTCGATCACGTCGCGGAGGCCGGCCCTCTCGTAGCCGAATCGCTCCACGTCGGGGTTGATCGTGTGGTCCGACGACGACACGATGCCCCAGCCGGGAGTGGTCTTCCAGGCCGCGACAGAGGCCGGCTCCCCGAATGCGGCGCCGGTCAGCGGTCGCTGCGACACGGCGAGGACCTCGGCGGTCCTCGGGTCGACCCCCTTCGCGAAGACGGGCGGGAACGCCTCGATCGTGACGGACACGTCCGTGCCGTCCTCGCCTCCCGTCACCGGATAGGGCGTGTAGACGAGGTTCGCAGCGAGGTCGGAGTCGGGGAAGCCGCCCTGCAGCTGCCCGAGGCTCTCGCCCTCCTCGAGGACGTATCCGGAGACGAAGACGAGGCCCACGACGTTCTCGGCGGCTCCGGCGACCGTGATCACCGCACCGCCGTAGGAGTGCCCGGCGAGCACGACGGGCCCGTCGATGTGCTCGGCGACGGCTCGGATCGATGCTCCGTCCTCGGCGAGGCTGCGGTTGTAGACGGGCGGCACGATCACGGTGTGGCCGCGGTCGAGGAGCTCCCGGGTGACGGGCGCCCAGCTGGCGGCATCGGCGAAGGCGCCGTGCACGAGAACGATGGTCGGAACTGGCATGAGTGTGTCCCCTTCGTGTGACGGCGCAACCCGCTCGCTTCTGACCGGGCATTCAGGCACCATGTACTCGACCCCCATGAAAGAGCCAGGGACGGTCCCCTGACCAGGAAGAAAGCATGACGAACTGTTCTTCGGGAGCCGGCCCCGAATGAGCGACTCGCTCGGAGTCCGCCTCCGTCGCCATCGGGTCCTCGCCGACCTCACGCTGGAGGCGCTCTCGTTCTCCTCGGGGATCAGCGATCGCACGATCAGCAACATCGAACGAGGCATCAGCACGAGTCCGCAACGGCGAACCCTCGCGGCGATCCTCGACGCACTCGAACTCGAGCAGAGTGAGCAGCAGGAGATCCTGCGCCTGGCACGCATGCCCCGGATCGAGTCCGGTGCGTCAGAGCGGTCCGCGATGCTCGCGCCACCGCTCCTCACGGACTTCACGGGACGACCCGAAGTCATGCGCTCGATCAGCGCCTTCCTCCGACGCGACCCGAACGACACGGGCGCTCCGTCGCCCGTGCTCGTCGTGTGCGGTGCGGCCGGCATCGGCAAGACCACGGTCGCGCTCGAGGCACTGAGCCGCCACGACTACGACGACTGCCGCCGCGCGTTCGTCGACCTCAACGGGATGAACTCCCTGCCGCTCTCCCCGCTCGGCGTCCTCCAAGCGCTCATCGCGCAGACCATGGGCGCTCGCGACCTCGCCACGCTCGATGAGGCGCTGACCGAGTGGCGGCGGATCACGGCGAGTCAGCGCGTCGCCGTCGTCCTCGACAACGCGGCCAACGAGGACCAGATCCGACCGGTTCTCACGGGCAGCCACGTCGTCGTCATCGTCACGTCTCGCAGGAGCCTCAGTGGGCTCGCGAGCGTGCAACGGATCAACCTGGAGTCTCTCACTCGCGCCGAGAGCACTGAATTGATCGGACGCATCGTGCCCGCGAACCAACGAACCGCGTCGGATGTCGATCGCCTGGCCGCGGCGTGCGGGGACCTTCCGCTCGCGCTACGCATCGCGTCGAATCGCATCGCGGCGCAACCGGCGTCGACGATCCGCGACTTCCTCGAGCGGATGACCTCGCGGCAGGAGCCACTCCGCGCCCTGGTCGCGGGCGACCTCGCGGTCGAGAACGCCCTCACGCTCTCCTACGACCAGACCAGCCCGGCCTCGCAGCGGCTGTTCCGGAGCCTGTCCCTCATCGACGGAGCCACGTTCGACTCCTGGCTCGCAGCAGCGGCGACGGGCGCGGACACCGACGATGCCGGCGACCGCCTCGACGAACTCACCGATCTCGGCCTGATCGAGGCCCGCGGCGGAAACCGCTATCACCTCCACGATCTCGTGCGACTCTTCGCTTCCGCGCTCTCGCGCCGGATCGACGCCGGCGACATCGCGGCGCAACGCGAGGCGCTCCGTCACTGGGTCCTTCAGACGGCGCAGAACGCAGGCCTCTGGTTCGAGCCCGACAAGTCACCGGACGCCTCGAGCCCCGGCCGCCATTTCGCCGGTTCGGAGGCGGCACGGTCGTGGCTTCAGCTCGAGGGGGCGCAGTGGGCCAGCGCCGTCCAACAGGCCTTCGCGCTCGGAGAAGACCGGCTCGTCCTGGACGTCGCTGACGCCCTGCACTGGTTCTCCGACACCTGGCCGGCCTGGGACCTCTGGCGCATTCTCTTCCTGAGCTCGGCGGCGGCGGCGACACGGTCGGGCAGTGCCAGGGAGATCGCCGTGCACCACGGGTTCGCCTCCTGGGTGCATCGCAGCCACGGAGACTTCGGGGCGGCCCTGGCCTCTGCGACGACCGCGAAGGATGCGGCCGACCGCGCCGGCGACGTCCGCGAGCAGGGCTGGGCGCTGATGTACCTGGCCTGGTCGCACGAGGGACTCGGTGAGTTCGAGGTCGCGGAGCGCGAAGCGAGCGAGGCCAGGGAGAAGTTCTCACAGGCGGGCGACCAGGAAGGCATCAATGAGAACCTCATCCTGAGCGCGAACCTCCTGATGCGCCCCGGCGAGATCGACACGGCGATCACTCACTATCGACGCGTCCTGGAACATCTGGCCGAGAACGACGCCGACATGCAGCCGAACATGGCACTCGTCACGAGCGTCAACGCCCGGACCCTGCTCGCGAACGCACTCACGCGGCTCGGCGATCCCGACTACGCGCTGAAGACGCTTCCTGACGTGCTCGAGGAGACCGCGGCGGCTCACTACAGCGCCGGCCTCAGCCGGGCTCACCTCGAACTCGCCCGCGCCCTCAGGGCGGCCGGACGACGCGACCTCTTCGAGCAGCACATCGCCGCGGCGCGGCAGATCGCAGCCGAGCACAGACTCCTGACCGTCCTCGCCGGCATCGAGGCGCTCTCGTCGGAGGACTAGTCCGCCGGCTCGGCTCGTGGACGCAGGCGGCTCAGAACAGCCTCCAGTGCCCCTCCGAGATCACGTCGACCGTCCCGTCGACGACCCGAATCGCCGTCTCGTCGTCGATCGCATACGCGGGCACGTCCATCGACGCGGCCCAGCGCTCGGCGTCGGCCATGGTGTTGTCCGGCAGGAGCGGGTGGTCGACATGGGTGAGCATGGCGAAGTCGACGAGTCCCAGCGCCTGGTCTCCCGTAGGAGCCTGCCATTCCACGAGTGCGTCACCGATCCTGGGGGCCATGACCAGGCTGCCGGCGCTGACGCCGACCCACACCTGGTCGACCAGCTCGGGCACGAGGTCGAGAAGCCCTGACTCGCGCACCCAGTGGGCGAGGTAGATCGGGTCGCCGCCGCTGACGAGGAGGGCGTCGGTCTCTCGAACCTTCGACTTCCACGCCTCGGCGTCGATGCTCGGGAGGGCCGTGAGCTCCAGGAGCCCCAGCGACTTCCAGCCCAGTTCGGCGAGCGGAGTCTTGGCCGTTCCGGTGACGATCCGGTACGCCGACCCGAAGTCGGGCACGGCGTAGATAGCGGTGGGGATCACCAGCGCGTCCGCCTCGCTGATGGGCTTGCCGAGGAGCTCGACGAGCGCCGTCTCGATGCTGGCGTTCGAGACACCCCCGGATGTGAGCAGCATTTTCACTGTGGGTCTCCTCGCCTGTCGGGCGCGGTCCCGCGCCTTGTCGAGTGCAAGCTACTCCGGTCGGGCTTGCCTTCTCCTCGTCGTCGAGCGACGCGGCCGACGCGTCAGCTAGCGTGGGCGCATGCCGGGCCCACGCATCCTCGCCGCATCGACCGGGTTCGGTCGCAACAGCCGTGGCGACTGGACCATCAGTCCTCTCGTGCGAGCCGCAATCGACCTGAGCGCGCACCCCCGCGCCCCGCGCCTGGCCTACCTCGGCACCGCGAAGGGCGATCAGATCCAGGATGCCGCCATGCTCTACGGGGCCTTCGCCGGCACCGACGTGCGAGCCCAGGTCGTGGCGCTCCTCCCGCAGCCCAATGTCGACAACCTCCGTGAGACCCTGCTCTCGCAGGACGTCATCTACGTCGGGGGCGGCTCCGTCGCCGGGCTCCTGGCGCTCTGGCGACTCCACGGGCTCGACGAGATCCTCCGCGAGGCGTGGCAGAACGGCGTCGTGCTCACCGGAGCGTCGGCAGGCTCGATCTGCTGGCACACCGGAGGCCCCACCGACTCGTTCGGCCCCGACCTCCGAGTCATCACCGACGGCCTGGGCTTCCTGCCCTTCGGCAACGGGGTGCACTACGACTCCGAGCCGACGAGGCGTCCCCTCCTGCACGCGGCCGTCGCGTCCGGCGAGCTTCCGGTCTCGTACGCCACGGACAACGGCGTCGCCCTGCTCTACGAGGGCACCGAGCTGGCCGATGTGCTCTCCGAGCTCGACGACGCCGCGGCCTACCGCATCGAACGGGTCGATGGTGTCGCCGTCGAGACGCGTCTGCCTCCGCGCGTCCTCCGCTGACCGTCAATTTGACAACATGCGTTGTCTAATTCCGCGCAGAGGCGTAGGGTGTATGCGTTTGCATGGACGCCGACCAACGCCCTGAAGTCCTCGATTTCCCCAGGAGTTCCCATGTCCCGCTTCACCGGCAAGACCGCCATCGTGACCGGAGGGGCATCCGGCATCGGACGCGCCACGTCGCTGCGCATCGCCTCCGAGGGCGGCAACGTCGTCATCGCCGACGTGCAGCAGGAGCTCGGCGAGAAGGTAGCGGCCGACATCGCCGCGACCGGTGGATCGGCCCACTTCGTCCACCTCGACGTCACCGACGCAGGAGCCTGGGACGCCGCGGTCGCCACCACGGTGAGCGCCTTCGGAGGGCTCGACGTGCTTGTCAACAACGCGGGCATCGGCGACAACGCCCTCATCGAGGACACCAGCATCGAGACGTACGACAAGGTCACGGCGGTCACGCAGAAGAGCGTGTTCCTCGGCATGAAGGCCGCGAGCGCCGCCCTGAAGAACGGCGGCGGTGCCGTCGTCAACATCTCGTCGATCTTCGGCATCTCGGGCGGGTTCGGGGTGTCGCCGGCGTACCACGCGGCGAAGGGCGCGGTGCGGATCCTGACCAAGAACACGGCTCTGGCCTGGGCGAAGGAGGGCGTGCGCGTCAACTCGGTGCACCCCGGCTTCATCGACACCCCGATCCTGGGCGACACCGACCGCTCGGGCATGATCGCCACCACGCCGATGGGTCGTCTCGGGCAGCCCGACGACGTCGCCGCCGTCATCACCTTCCTCGCCAGCGACGACGCCGCGTTCGTCACGGGCGCCGAGTACGTCGTCGACGGCGGCTTCACCGCCGCCTGACGCCGACCTCGATACGCTCGCTGCATGAGCGATGAGCGGGTGACGAAGCGCGCGGCGATCCTGTCGGCCGCGACCGAGCTCTTCGTCGAGCACGGGTACGCCGGGGCGTCGCTGCGCGACATCGGCCGCGTCGCCGACGCCGACGCGTCTCTCGTCATCCACTACTTCGGGTCGAAGGAGGGGCTGTTCCTCGCCGCCATGCGCTCCGTCGAGGGCGAGCACCCGCTCCTCGACGGACCCCTGGACGGCCTCGGCGAGAGGTACATCCGCTTCGTGCTCGAGTCCGGGCCGTCCGTCCGCGCCGGGTTCCTGGCCGTCCTCCGCGCCGGCCAGACCGCGAAGCTCAGTGCCAGGATGCGCGAACTGCACGAGACGAACTTCGTCGAGCCGCTCGAATCCCGCCTGACCGGGGCCGACGTCGAGCTCCGGGCACGGCTCGCGGCCGCGCTCGTCGGCGGGCTCCTGTACTCGTTCTGGATCGTCGGCGACGAGTACCTGCTCGCCGCCGACCACGAGGCCGTCATCCGGCGCTACGGGCGCCTGCTGCAGGACCTCGTCGACTACTGAACCGACCAGCCTCCGTCGGAGGGCAGGATCGCGCCGTTGAGGTTCGTGGCATCGTCGCTGAGCAGGAAGGTGATCGACGCCGCCAGCTGCACCGCCGTGGCGACGCCCGGCAGGATCCCGAGCCCCGGCTGGAGTCGCGCCGATCCGAACTCCGAGGCGAAGGTCGTCGGGATCCCCGTGGCGACGCCGCCGGGCGCGATCGCGTTCACCCGAATGCCCGTCTGCGCGTACATGAAGGCGGAGCTCTTCGTGAGGCCGATGACGGCGTGCTTCGAGGTCGTGTAGGCGGCTCCTGCGGCTGAACCTCGAAGGCCCGCCTCGGAGCTGATGTTCACGACCGAGCCGGAGCCGGCTTCGAGCATCGCCGGGAGCACGGCGCGGGTGAGCAGGAACATGCCGTCGACGTTGATGCGCATGACGCGCTGCCAGACGGCGTCGGTGGTCTCGTGCAGCGGGGCCATGTCGTCGGTGACTCCGGCGATGTTCGCGAGCCCGTCGATCCGGGCTCCGGCGGCCTCGACGATCGCCGCGACGTCGTCGGCCTTCGTGATGTCGCCGGTGACGGTCACGATGTCGGCGTCGGGCAGGTCGGCGACCAGCGCCTCGAGGCCGCGGGGCGCGACGTCGACCGCGACCACGCGTGCACCCTCGCGAGCGAGGCGAGACGCGGTCGCACGGCCGATGCCGCCTCCGGCACCGGTGACGATGACGGTCTTGCCGGTGAAGCGGCCCGGAGTGACGCGCTCGACGAAGCCGGTCGGCGCGTCGTCACTCTCGGCCGGCATGACCCCGCCGTTGGCCCGGACGACGAGGTCGTCGACGGCCGCCTGGGGCAGCTGGCCGTTCGACATGGCGACGAGCTGCTGGAGCGGCAGCGAGCGCGCCGGCGCGAGCGACGAGACATCGGCAGGAGCGACGAGGCCGGCGAGCAGGGCGGCGCCGTCGGGGTCGTCGAGCCAGGCGCCGACGGTGGAGTTCGCGGTCAGGGGGCGATGCGCGGGAGACATGGTGAGGCCTTTCGGGATACGACGGCGCACCCTTGCGCCGCACGGCCCCATTCAACACTGTTGAGCCGCACGGTTCAACAGTGTTGAATGCCGCCTGGCGACTGGACGCTGCGCCACCCCTGGCCTGGGGCTTTCTGGCGGACACCCCAACGAGCACGCTGAGTGTGAGGTCGGCAACGTTCGCCCCGGGGGAAGGTGGCAAAAGTGGTTTCAACGGAAGACCTCCACTCCACGTGGGGGATGAGTGAGGCCGCGCGAGCGCTGCCGAGCCCCGGACGCACCTTCATCACCTGCGGCGCCCTGGTGGGTGCCGCCATTTCGGCGGCATACGCCGTTCACGAACTCCCCTTGCAGATGCAACCGTCTGCGGGAGGCGACATGTTCACGCCCGGCGGTCGTCTCTTCCTGTCGGCCATCATCGACGGCGGTGTCTCGATCGTCGTCATCGGCGGGACCATCGCCGAGGCCGGTGTTGCGTTGCTCCTGCGGAACCGGGCTCCACGCGAGAGCGCGGGCCTTCGGTACGCGGCGGCCGCGCTGGGCGGAATCGCGGGTGGAGCGGCGATCGCCCTGCTCCTGGCGCTTGGCGTCTTGCTCGCCGTCAGGCCCGGCATGCAGGAGGACCTCCTCATGGCCTTCAGCATCGTCGGTGGCGGACTCTTGGGGTGCGCCTATGAAGCGGTGTTCCGGATCAGGGAGCGTCGGGCTCGCAGGCGTCACGCCACCGAAGCCCTTCGCTCCAGCCTCGACTAGCTCACACGATTGATGACGGCTTGTCGAGGGTCGGTCTAGTGTCGGGTCGCATGAGCCGTAGGACGTGGACCGTCATCTGGTCGGTCGCGTTGACGCTCTTCGGGATATTCACCTTGCTTTCCCGAGCTGCAGGCGTGATCGATACGACGACCCTGTCGGCGACACTCGAAACGGTCGGCGGGTCGTTGCTCGTCATCTGCGGCGTCGTCGGCCTCATCGCAGCCATCAGACGCCCGTCCTGAGCTTCCAAGTCACGCAGGGAAACGAGTCGAGATTCCATGGGCGCGGGGCCAGGCACTCATCGGAAAGGCTCCACCACGCGATGAGACCTGCGCCTCACCCCTCGCGTGGTGGCGAATCCCCGCTGCCTACCCACGTACAAGTGACCGCCGCGCCCGGCTACCGTGGGCTCGTGGGGACCGAGACGACGCGAACGAGTCGGCTGCTGCTGCAACCGATGGGGCCGGGCGACGGACCGCGATTGTTCGCCCTGTTCAGCGAGCCCGACGTGTGGTGGTACAACCCGGCCGGCTTGCATGCGGACGTCGGCACGACCGAGTCCTACGCAACCCGTGCAGGCGGCAAGTGGGACCGTGACGGGCTCAGCTACTGGGTCGCAGTCCTGGCCCACGACCCCACCGTGGTGATCGGCACGGGTGGAGTCCAGCTTCATGGCGGCGGCCACTGGAACCTCAACTACCGCGTCGCGCCAACTCATCAGCGGCAGGGATTCGCCGCCGAGATCGCAAGGGCGGGAATCGAGGCCGCACGCGCCGTCGACACATCACTTCCCGTTGTCGCCTGGATCGACCACGTCAATGCGCCGTCCATCGCGACCGCCCTCCGGGTGGGGCTGCATGCCGCCGGCGAAGGGGTCGATCCCTCCGACGGCTCGACTCGTCTGGCCTTCACCGACCGAAACTGGATACCCGCATAGCTGGGATCGCCGTCGTCATCCCCATGGACCCCATGAATCCCGGCGACGCCCGGCCAGCCGGCCCACTGCCCCTGCACTTCGTGGACGAGCCGACGCGGCTCGTCTACGGCGCGAGGTACATTCGGGACGTGTCGAAGGCCCACACCGAAGTGCACCTCGTCCCCGCCGATCCTGCCTGGTCAAGCCGCTTCGCGAGGACGAAAGAACAGCTGACGCCCGTCTTCCTCGGCGCCGAGATCGAGCATGTCGGGTCGACGAGCGTGCCCGGCCTGGCATCGAAGGACACCATCGACGTCGCGGTCGGCGTGAGGAACGTCGACGACGCTCTGACTCCGGCGATCCTCGACCGGCTCGCCGGGCTCGGGTTCGATCACGTCGCGTCGTCGTTCGCCGACGACCCTGACCATGCGTTCCTGCAGCGCATCGTCAACGACCACCGAACGGACCACGTGCACGTCATGCGCGTCGGCTCCGAAGCCCACACGTCGCACCTGCTGTTCCGCGACTACCTTCAATCCCACCCCGACGCGTGCGCCGACTATGAACGGGAGAAGAGGCGCCTGGCGGAGGCGTTCGAGCACGACCGGGACGGCTACGTCGTCGCAAAGCAGCAGGTCGTCGAGGCCATCCTCGTCGCCGCGAACGACTGGCGGGCCCGCCGCCCCTGACGTCAGCCGAAGATGACACTCAAGTGCGTCTCGACGAAGCGAGCCGATCGCCCTCGCTTACACCGCGCCGAACGCCACCCCGGTCATCTCCTCCGACAGCGCCCACACCCGACCGGCGTCCGCCTCGCTCTGCAGCCGCGAGTAGAGCCGCTGCTCGGCGGGCGCACCGCCGAGGTGCCCGGCACCCGACGGGCCGTAGAAGTGGCTGGGCATCGCGTCGGGTGAGGTCGCGGCGTAGACGGCGGGCAAGGCTGCTGACTCGGGGGTGCCGACCAGGATCCCGCGCGCCGAGAGGAGACGGATGACGCGCACGCCCATCGTGTCGTCGGCCCGGCCGAGCTCCGGCCGTGCGGCGAGCAGGCTCGTGGGCGCGACACCCGGATGCGCGAGGTTGCTCGTGATGCCCCAGCCGAGTGCCTCGCTACGCCGCTGGAGTTCGAGCGCGAACAGCCCCATCGCGATCTTCGACTGGCTGTAGGCGCGCATGCCGTTCCAGCCGTGCTCCCAGTTCGGGTCGGCCCAGTTCATCGCGTGGGAGTTCGCCGCGACGCTGATCTGCGAGGTCACCTGTGCGCGGCCGGCTCGCAGGACCGGCAGAAGGCCCGCGACGAGAGCGAAGTGCCCGAGGTGGTTCGTGCCGAACTGGGACTCGAACCCGTCGACGGTGACCTGTCGCGACGGGGGAGTCATGACTCCGGCGTTGTCGATGAGGACGTGCACCGGGTCCCCTTCCGCCACCAGCGTCGCCGCGAGCTGAGAAACGGAGTCGAGCGACGACAGGTCGAGGTCCCTCAACGACACCTGGGCCGCCGGCGACTCGCGCCTGATCGTCTCGATGGCCGACTGCCCCTTGGCGGCGTTCCGCACGGGCAGGACGACCTCGGCACCCGCCGCGGCCAACCTCGCTGCGATTCTCAGGCCGATGCCGTCGCTGGCGCCGGTGACGACGGCTCGCCGCCCGGCGAGGTCCGGGACGTCGATCTGGATGGGTGTGCGTGGCATGGCGTGCTCCTTCTCGCTTGTGCTGTCGACTCTGACGCCCTCTCGGCGCGGTATCCAGGACTCGACGGGGCACGGCTCCGCTGTTCACCCCGGGATCACTCGGCACGAGAATCGACACATGAACAGCACACCCCCGGACGGCATCGCCCTCGACGGCTCCCCGATCGACCGCGACGGCCTCGGCGCCTTCCTCAGCCACCGGCGCGGGGTGCTCCAGCCCGAAGACGTGGGTCTCACCCGCGGGCAGCGCCGTCGAACGACCGGACTCCGCCGAGAGGAGGTCGCCGCCCTCAGCCACATGTCGCCCGACTACTACGCCCGCATCGAGCGAGGAACAGGTCCACAGCCGTCGGAGCAGATGATCGCCGCAATTGCCCAGGGTCTGCACCTGACGCTCGAGGAACGCGATCACCTCTTCAGACTCGCAGGACACCGGCCTCCGAGCCGCGGACCGTCGAGCGACCACGTGGGGCCTGGGCTCCTGCGCATTCTCGACCGTCTCGAGGACACCCCCGCCGAGGTCACGACGGAGCTCGGCGAGACACTCCGGCAGACGCGTCTCGGCGCGGCGCTGACCGGAGACACGGCCCACCTCACAGGCCTCGCGCGCAGCATCGGCTATCGGTGGTTCACCGACAGGAGCAGCCGAGAGCTGTACGCCGAGGAGGACCGGCCGTTCCTGTCCCGGCTCTGGACGTCAGGGCTCCGCGACATCGCGGCACGCCGCGGGCCTGCCTCGCGCGCGGCGCGGATCGCCGACGAGCTGCTCGACCGGAGCGCCGAGTTCCGCGAGCTGTGGGACCGCCACGAGGTCGGCCTGCGGCCGCCGGCCACGAAGCGCTTCGTGCATCCCGAGCTCGGCGCCATGGACCTGACCTGCCAGACGCTCGTCGACCCCGACCAGACGCACATCCTGCTCGTCTACACCGCTGCCGCAGGGTCGGAGAGCCAGGAGAAGCTCCGGCTGCTGTCGGTCATCGGGTCGCAGGTCATGGGCTAACGCGCTCGGGTGGGCTCCGACACGAAAAGGGTGGTGATCAGCGAAGGAGGCCCTGTCGGTACCCGGAAGGGCAGGCACTGCCGCGCGCGCCGCGGCGCCCTTTGACTGACACTGTGACCACGACACGAAGCAACACCACGGAAGGCGCCACCCGCGCCGCGCCGCCTGTCCACAAGACGGCGATCCTGGTGATCATTCTCGTCAGCTACTTCATGATCCTGCTCGACAACTCGATCATCTTCACCGGGCTGCCGTCGATCCAGCGCACCCTCGGCTTCTCGTCGACCGGACTCGCCTGGGTGCAGGATGCCTACACGCTCACCTTCGGCGGCTTGCTGCTTCTGGCTTCCCGGGCGGGAGACATCCTCGGACGCCGACGCCTGTTCATCATCGGGCTGATCGTCTTCAGCGGCGCCTCCCTGTTCGTGGGGGCCTCCCCTGTGGGCAGCTGGATGGTCGCCGCGCGTGCCGTCCAGGGTATCGGCGCCGCCATCGTCGCTCCGACCTCCCTGTCGTTGCTCACCGCCACCTTCCCCGCTGGCAGGGAGCGCAACCGCGCCGTCGCCCTCTACTCGGCCACGGCGGGAATCGGCGCGAGCCTGGGCATGGTCATCGGTGGTGTCCTGGCCGACCTCGTGTCGTGGCGGGCCGGGTTCTTCATCAACATCCCCATCGGCGCCGTGATGATCGTCCTGGCTACGAAGTACTTGGTCGAGCAGCCGAAGCGACCGGGAAAGTTCGACGTGCTCGGAGCTGTGACGTCGACGGTCGGCATCGGCGCGATCATCTTCGGCATCATCGAGTCGTCGAGTCGCGGATGGGCCTCACCCGTCACCCTGGTGAGCATCGCCGTGGGTGCTGCGCTGCTGGTCGTCCTCGTCGTCCACGAGGCGCGGGCGGCCGAGCCGATCATGCCCCTTCGGCTCTTCGTCAGCCGGCACCGTTCGGGTGCCTATGCCGTCCGATTCCTGTATCTCGGCGCGATGATGGGGTTCTTCTTCTTCACCACCCAGTACCTGCAGGAGGTGCACGGCTGGAACCCGCTCCAGGCGGGCCTGGGGTTCCTGCCGATGACGGCTGTGAACTTCGCCGTCGCCCTGAATGTCACGAGGCTCGGTCGGTTCATCCGCCCGGTGCCGATGCTCGCCATCGGCGTCATCCTCACGCTCGCCGGCATGTTCTGGCTGAGCCTCGTCACCGCCGACACCGGTTACATCGTGAGCGTCGGCCTGCCCATGCTGCTCATCGGCGCGGGCCAAGGTCTCGCTTTCGCCCCTCTGACTAGCTTCGGTATCTCGGGCGTCGAGGCGCACGATGCGGGAGCCGCATCCGGCCTCCTCAACACCGCGCATCAGCTCGGCTCATCCGTCGGCCTCGCGATCCTGGTCGCCGTGGGAGCCGGGGCGGTCGCCGCGCACGAGAGCACGACTGCCGCGGTGATCGCCCGGGTGCACGGTGCACTGACTGGCTCGAGCGTCATGCTCGCCGTGGCTTTGGTGGTCTCCCTCGTGTTCCATCACCGGAACTCCCTCGTGTTCCATCGCCGGAAGGAATTCCAGTCATGATTTCACCTCTCTCGTTCGGTACGGTCGAGATCACGGTGCGTCCGTGACCGCGCCGATGACCGTCTTGGTAGTCGGTTCGACCGGCAGTGTCGGCCGACACGTCGTGGCGGAAGCCGTCCGCCAGGGCCACACGACGCGCGCCCTGGTGCGCGACTCGGCCCGTGCCTCCAGGCTCGACCCCGGTGCATCGCTCGTCGTCGGCGACCTCACGCGCGCCAGCACCCTTGTCGCGGCGGTCCAGGGGATCGACGCCGTCGTCTTCACACAGGGCGCCTCGTACGGCGACGCTGCGGGCGCCGAGAAGGTGGACTACGGCGCGGTCGCCAACGTGTTGGAAGCGCTCGATGGTCGTCCGGTGCGCATTGCGCTGATGACCTCGATCGGCGTCACCGTCCGAGGGAAGACGCACGACTGGAAGCGGCGCAGCGAGCGGCTCGTCCGAGCGAGCGGCAACGATTACACGATCGTCCGGCCGGGCTGGTTCGACTACAACGACGCCGACCAGCTGAAGATCACCCTGCTGCAAGGTGACACTCGTCGCGCCGGCAACTCGTCCGACGGCGTCATCGCGCGAGCACAGATCGCCCGCGTGCTCGTCGACAGCCTGACTTCAGAAGCAGCAGACCGGTTCACGTTCGAACTGGTGGCCGAGCGCGGGCCCGAGCAGGCCAACCTGGAACTCGTGTTCGGCTCTCTGGCGAAGGACGCAGCCGATTCCGTCGACGGCGTGCTCGACCAAGTCAACATGCCACGGGAAGACGAACCGGATCGCGTCCGGCGTGACCTCGACGAGGTTCGTCGAGCCGACTGACGGAATACCGGGTGGCCGGTCGGACCCACGCTCGACCCGGAGCAGCTGGGGCGACGTGACGTCAGTCGGTGAGAACCGACAGACAACTGTCGATTCTCATTTTAAATTGCCAGTCACGGCCCCGTGAACGGAGGGATTCTCACGCACGTTGCCAGTCCATTTCTCATCCCAATCTTGCCAATTTTCAGTTTGGTGCACTCAAGTCTCTAGCGCGCGTCCCTAGACGGCCTCTTGGCTTCGTTGTCTGATGTCGACGTTCAGCGCGGCACCCCCTTCCAGGTGACCTGCCGATAGCCTGATCTGAAAGTCTCAAGCGGCGCAATAAGCGCTCCGTCAAACCCACCATCTCATCTAGGACTCCACATGAGCCAACTCACTCCAACTGACGTACCCCTAGATGCGATTCTTCTGGATCCCAACAATTTCCGGTTCCACGGTGAAGGAGAGCAACGCACAGTCGCAGAGCGACGCTTTCGGGAACCGAAGGTTCAGGAAGCCGCGTTGTCGCGGCTGAAGCAAGATGGGTTGTCTGAGCTCAAACAGTCCTTCATTGCGAATGGCTTCGTTCCCGTCGAGAGAATCGTTGTTCGCCCCTGGAAAGACGCGGGCGAAGACAGCGTGTATGTCGTAGTCGAGGGCAACCGGCGAACGGCAACTCTGAAATGGCTAAAGGCGGACAACGATGCAGGCATCGACCTGCCGGAACAGTTGGTTGACGTCCTTGATTCGATCCCCGTCATCGTCATGGATGGGGACGACGAGGAGGCGTACCTAGCCATCATGGGCATTCGGCACGTTGGCGGAGTCAAGGAATGGGGCGGGTTCCAAGCGGCCCGCCTTGTCTACGAGTTGCGGCACAATCACGAACTTTCGGCGCAAGACGTGGGTTCAAGGCTTGGACTATCGGCAGTCGAGGTAAACCGCCGATATCGCGCGTTTCAAGCAATGGAGCAGATGCGCGCCAGCGAGGAGTACTCCGACTACGTAAGCAACGAGCTCTACCCACTTTTCCATGAGGCCCTAGTCAGCCCGAAAATTCGGGCCTGGTTGGCTTGGTCCGACGAGACCTGGTCGTTCGAGAACGAAGACCTTCGTGAGAGTTTTTATAGCCTGCTCTCTCCTTACGCCGACACGAAGGGCAAGAGTCGCGAGCCTAAGATCACGTCCTACCTGGAGATCCGCGAGATCAAGAATGTCCTCGACGATGAGGAAGCCGTCACATCCCTCCTAGACATCGACAAGCCCTTCTCAGATGCCATTGCAATGATCAAGGCCGCGGATGCAGGGCGGAACTGGATGTCCAAAGTGACAGCTGCTCTGACAGCTTTGGATCACATCGGCATTCGTGAAAGTCGGCAGCTCGAAGCTTCACAAAAGGCCAAGCTCCAGGATCTCGCAGACCTCATCGAGGAGCTCCTATCGGTGGGAGAGGCTGACGGCAAGGATGCCGCGACCGAATAAACGCAAAGCCGTCGTCGAGCACGTTCTCTCATCGTGGCCGCTCGACTCCAAGCCCGTCCATGCGCAACTTCTGGTGGCTCAGGTCGCAGCGGATGTATTAGCGATGACGGGAGATGAAGCGGACGAGTTCGCGGCGTCACATCACGTGGCGATCCTAAGCACCTTGAAGGACGCCATCGCGGAAAGCGAGCTGCGCTATCGGTTCTGCCGCATCGAGATCAACGAGTCTTCGCAGGACTTTGTGCAGGGAAGCTCGTTCTACCCCGCCGGCGAGGCACAGACTGAACGCGCTAGGGCGAAACGCCTCCGCCTGGCAAAAGACAATTACGCAATTTTCCTGCGGACGCTGTCATGGCGAGAGTTCGAGGGATGTTGTCGCGGCATCCTCGGCATCCTCGGTGTGGAAGAGCCCACCCTGACACAAGCAAGCGATGACCAGGGGATCGACTTCTACGGCAAGCTGGCCTTGGGCAACAGACTCGACAACTTCAGCGAACTGCCTGGTCTGGATCGCCGGCTGAATGTCTGGCTCGTGGGACAGGCCAAGCACTACGACAAGACCAGAGTCTCCACGCCCGATATCCGGGAACTCGTGGGATCGGTTCGTTTGGCTCAAAGTGGCATCGCAAGCGACGATGGGCGAGCTCTCTCGGGATTCAATCCTTCTCTGCTGGACCCGGTGTTTTTTCTCTTCTTCACGACAGGAACGATTAGTCGTGACGGTGAAACTCTCGCTGCGCGCAGCGGAATGATTTGCATGGACGGCGACCAGATTGCAACGTTCCTTGCCGACAATGAGATCGGGCTTACAGGGGACGTCTTCGAGCAAGATGCAGCACTTGCCTGGGTGCGCAGCCACCTACATCAGTGATCGACTACGCCTCGTTCAGTTCCGGCACGAAACGGCCGAGTCGGCCCCTGATCGTGTCCATCAAGCGGTCCACATTTCCGCCCGCAGCTAGAGCGGCCTCCGGGGCCACATCGAGAGCGAAGTGCGAAAGAGCAGCGGCAGTCGTCCCGATCACTTTCTTCAGACGAACAGGATCAGGGGTGCTTCCCGACTCCGGGTCGAGATCGAAGACATAGATCCATGCAGGAACGGGTTCATTCGATGGCGATCCCAGCAGTCGGAAGGTTCCGTCTGCCATTGGCGTCAAGTCCGGCTTGCCGAGAAAACGTTGCCAACTGTCCCAGACAGCCTCCGGAATCGCGAGAACACAACCAGCGGATTGACCGTGGGCACCAATTTGGAACTTAAACATCATCTGATAGAAGGTTCGCTTGAACGCATTGGAAATGTTAGGACCTTCAACTCCCTCCGAAAGCCATTCCGGGTGCGCCATGAGCGTGGACGCGAAGTCGTTTTTGTGCAGATGGTTTGCGGCTGAAAGATTTTCCACCGCCTTCTTGTATGTCCCGTGGAAATCCATTGTCTGGATCTCAAAAATGGCATACGAGGAGGCGATGAGTCGTCCTGCCTCCAGGTTCATGAGGACCATAGTGGCGTCGAAGTTCAATTCGGGGGATCGAGGCGTCGCCCCAACACTGATCTCGCCGCCCAGCTTGCTCTGAAAGTACGCGACTCCAACCGCTCCGCCCGACAGTGCCGCTTTGAATGACTCAAGCGTGTCTGGCTCGGCGAGGTTGGGAACTGGCACCAGTACTAATTCGGTCGATTCCGGCACATGGAAGAGTCGTCGCGCTGCGTCTTCAAGCAGGTTCGTATCGAGCGCGCGGAAAGGGCAGACGAGCCAATCCTGGCGAAGACCATTACTCGTACTGCTGATCGTGCACACTCCGCGGGACACGCCGTTCGAGGAGCCTCCGTGCGCTCGGTCACTCTTTACACACGTGCACCGAGCTCCAGTGAGGTCGGACAGGAACGGGCAGGTCTGCAGGTCCTGATCCTGCTGGCTATATTTCGTGTCGGAAGCGTTCGGGTAGATGCGGTGGCCAAACCATTCCGCGAGGATGTTGCCGGCTAGGCGCTTCTGCTCAGGCAAGCTCGGGCCCTGCAGACGGAATACCGCTAGCTACGTCAGCAAAGCTCTGATTTAGATCAAACCCGATTGCATGCCGACCGTTCTCAACTGACACAGCGAGCGATCGTCCCGTGCCACAGAATGGATCCAGAACCGTTCCTCCTATCGGCGACGAGCTGAGAATACGCGGCGTAATCAGGTCGCGCGGAAACGTAGCTGAGTGACCATCTTGTCCGGCCCGAACATTGGTCGTGACTACATCCCTCGCGCCGTCCTCGACCTGGCTGAGGTCGTAGAAATACTTGGCTCGCCCGCTCGAAGGCTTCTTTACGAAGTGAAAGAAGTGCTCATGAGAAAGGCGGAGCCTGTCTTTCTCGGGTCGGGGCGGAACATTTGGCTTGTGCCAGATCACGTCGTTGCGCAGAATCCATTTCTTGTCCTGCATGGCGATCGCAAAGCGCGCCGGAATCATCAAAAGCTGCTTTTCTTGCCGGAAGCCTCCCATAGGAGCACGCCGGCGTCCTCTGGGGTTCCCGCCGAGGCCCTGCCGGCCGTCGTTGCGGATGCTCGACCACCTGGCGAAGTACGTGTCCCCGATGTTGATCCAAACGTTCCCCCCGGGCTTCAGAGCATGCGCCCCACGCTGGAAGATCTCGACGAGGTGCGAGACGAACCATTCTGGCCGCGGTTCAAGACCGAGTACGCCGCCGTTGTCTCGATACCACGCATAGGGAGGTGCATCGTCCTCGTCCTCGCCACACGCGGCCCACTTCGAAAGAATGCCTTCATCGTGCTCCAAGCCGTAACTGCGAAGACCCCAGTAAGGCGGAGACGTGATCAGCAAGTCAATGGACTCGGGTTCAAGCAGCGGGAGGAGGTCGTAGGCATCGCCGTGCTTGACATCGGCATTGGGCCAGGCCGCCTTCTGGTCGGAACTCGAGGTCAAGGTCATGGCCCGAGCTTAATGCTGGCGACCGTCACTACGGGTCGAACCTGGCTAGGCCGGCAAGAATCCGCACGGCCTCGTCGGCAACGTGGTGAAAATGTGGCGGCAGGACTGCGGCGAGAAGGCCAGCACCATCGCTGGTCGCAGACTCTAGGACGTCGATCCAGACCGGACTGGAATGCGAAGGGCCGATCAATCTCACCGACAATTAGTCGGCGCGTCAGATGCCCTTTATGCGACATCGACTCCTAGTTTGCGATAGCTGGTGCTTGACGATCCTTCCTCTCTGCCCTCGCGCGCAGTCGATCGTTCAAGTATTTCCGCCTCAGTTGTTCGCGATGGCTGATCCTTTCGTCCTTCGTCTTGTAGTTGGTGCCACGCTGCGAGAGGTCGAGGCAAAGCTGCAGGAGTGCGTCAGAGTCCTGATTAGCGACTCGGTCATCGAAGAACGCTCCGAGGCACAGGTAGAGCAAGAATCGGGCAACCACCCAGAGGTTGCCTCGACCCTCGAGAAGCACCCGCATCCGACCTACCCACCCATCTTCCTGAAGCGCATAAAGGAAGAACGCGCCGGCGAGGGCGCGGTGTTCGGTCCAATCGGAGCATCCGTCATCGATAGCTACTTCGAGGGGCGCGCTGAGACGGCGCGAGGCGAGTGTGACTGCGATTCCGCCAGCAGTGCCGGAGGCCGCGAAGATCTTGCTCCATTCCTCGACGGCATCATCGGTGTCAAGATTCGCTCGATCCTTTTCCGTCAGAGATTCGTCAATGACTTGACGGACGAAGTCACGGAATGTGGGATCCGAACTCATGAGGCTCAGTAGGTAGCCCCAGTGGTCCAGCACAGTCATCAGTGCAGACCGCTTCAGGTCATGGCCTTCGACTTGGTCCGAGTCACGAAGGGCTTTCGAGACGAGGTCGACCGTCCGAAAGAGAGTCGACACGGGCGAGAGCTGTTCATCGGTAGTGATGGGGAACGGCGGCCTGTCCTGGTCGTCCGTCCGATCGAAGAAGGCATTCTCGATCTCGTGGGTCTCCGGCGAGGGGCTGCGCAGGTCAAGCGCCGCGTCGTGCTCAAGCATGACCTCGTCCCGGAATTCGGGTTCGGAAATTGGTAGTTCTTCGAAAACGCCACCGGAACCGGGCTCCCACTGTCGATCAGTCAGGAGGGGCATGAGACTCATCACTAATGATGCGTCATAGCGGATTAGGGCGGCATAGTGAGCCAAGGCGGATGCGAAGAAAAGCGGGTCGGCTAGGAGGGTGGCTTTGAACTCTGCGTCCATGGCGGCTCGCTTGGCGGCGAAAAGGTGCAGAAAGCTACTACGCGCGAAGGAGACATGACGACCGTCCCACCGAAGTAGCCCGCGCTTGATGAGGTTGCGAAGGACATCCGTGGGCCGCTCTTTCCAGGTCATCCTGTCGAACGCCGCTTGCATGTGTTCGAGGACTTCTATTTCGAGAAGGCCTCCGACTCGACGCTGAACGAATTCCTGGGCAAGTTGCGCGAGGACGGCCTCTCGCCCGTTCTGGTCGAGGCCGACTCTCGCGTCCTCGTGGGGGTCTCCTCGCCCGAGGAGCATGCCGACGTAGTCGTCGAGGATGGATGTCTGGGACGTCTGCGGCGAGATGACTCCGGACCTAGCAAGGACCGTGATGAGGAGGGCGATCGTGTAGGGCGTCCTTGGAAGGTTTTCAGCTTGAATGACACCGAGAACCGTCGCAGTGAGTTTCTCGGGATCTGCGACGGCGGACATGTCGGCCATAGTGCGCACGTCGCGCGAGGAGAGGCGTCCGATGTAACCCACAGAGGCGGTAATTCCTGCAGTTCGCAGGCGTTCGATGACTTCATCTTCGGCGCCAGCTGCGCAGCCGATGACTGCGCAGAGCGCTTCTGAGGCCACGAGGTCTCGGATGACCCGCTCGGAGACGCGAGGGACGGACGCGGAGAAGTCGTCCAACGCGAGGACGTAGGGAGGGAGGGCCGAATCGTTGCTGCGGGTGAATCCTCGACTGCGCGCCTCGTGGACGAGCTGATCGCGAAGGGGATGACCGGAAGGCTGACATGCCCTGAAGGAGATGTGGAGAGGAACCGCGCCCCCAAGGAATCGGGCCGCTTCGAGAGCGATCCAGTCGATGGTCGTCGACAGTCCGCTGTTCTCATCGCCGACGATAAGAATAACGTCGTGCCCATGCGCCACCTCCGAGGGATCAATGCGCTCCGTGCTGGGATCGCCGGGTCGTGATTTGCGGGCGCGCAGATGCTCGGCGTACGGGACAGGCAGGAGGACCGGAGGGAGGACGGCGTCAGCCAAGGCGATGGATTCCACGTCTTGTCGACTTTCGGCAATGACTGAATCCGCGACGAGGCGCCGTTCGAAGGCGCTCTGGGCTTCGCCCACCAAGTCCTGCACGATGCCGGCTGGCGAGAGGACGACTGAATCGTCCAATGGTTGCATCTGTTCCAAGAAAGCAGGCAGGTCATCGTAGGTGTCGCCGTAGACGACCGGGATGATGTGCGTTCTCGTGTGCGTCGCAGCGAGGGCCCTTTCGTCCTCCGCCCGGCAGAGGACGAAATGCGGCACCGAAGACGGCTTGAATGCGGACGAGTGCCACTTAATCAGCTCGGAAAAGTTCGGATCGTCGAGCCCGGCGCCGAATCCGACGTACACGAGAGAGTGGAGGCTCGACGCCGCGCGTTGCAGAGACTGCGCGACATCACTCTGAAGCAGTCGGTCGTAGTCGACAGCGGTCAACACCACTGAATCCGGTTCCTCCCAGACGCCATGCAGATGAACGACTCGTCGCGTCTGTCCGGTTAATGCCGCCTGTACGTCCGTCGGATGAGTCCACACCGCTGTTCCGCGATCCCCGTCCAGTAGTGTGTCGTAATTTGTGGTGAGGAGAGGGAAAGGAAGAGATTCGAGCGCCTGGATCACACGCGCGTTGCTCACTCTGAGCTGTCCTACGGTCTCCGACAGCCAGGTGGCGAACGCCGCGTCGCCAAGCTGGCGTATGGCAGCGGACACGCTTTGCGCGACACTGAGAAGCAACGCCATGTCGTTGTCGTCAAACGCCAACTCGAGCGTCTGCCGTTGCAGGTTCGCCCACCGCTGCCCCCTCAGATCTTCGAGGCGTTCGATCCCCTCCATGAGGAGCCCCCGCCACGTAGCGGTTCCGGCACCGCCTGTCGCATTGGCGCTAATTCCAGCCCCGGCGATCACAATGACGCTGTTGCTACGAACGGCTTCCCTGAACGTTTGGCTCACGCCATCTCCTCAATCCCAGACACAGCGCCGCGTTGCAACCGTAGCGTCCTTCTTGAGGTCCGCTCGAGATAAGTTACGGGGACCATGCGACATTGCCAGCGCAGGCCGGCATCGGCAAGGCACGAACCAGCCCAGGACGACACCAGACACAAGGGGTCCGCGGTCGCATGCAAGGGCCGTCGGCTGCGCCATCTGCTAATCGCTAGGTCGACACGGCCCGGATGCTTTCTCGTGTGCCTGAGAACATCGTCATGACCGCCTTCGGCTCTCCGAGTCACAGGTCGAGGTGATGTGCACGCGCGAGGAGGTCGGCAATCCGCGCCCTTCCCGTTCGTCGCAGGAGCGGGATTAAGTAGCGCATGGGCGGCTGATTCGACCGATACGGTTTCGGGTCGGCGCCGGTGTACAACCCTCCGCTCGGGCCTGTGTAGAGGCCGCCGCCGGGACCGGTGTATAGGCCTCCTCCGGGACCGGTGTATAGCCCGCCGCCCGGGCCCGTGTAGAGGCCGCCGCCCGGCCCCGCATAAAGGCCGCCGCCCGGCCCGGTGTACGCGCCGCCGCCGGGGCCCGTGTAGGAGCCGCCGCCGGGACCGGTATATGCGCCGCCGCCGGGCCCTGTGTAGAGGCCTCCACCGGTGCCCGTGTACAGACCCCCTCCCGAGCCGGTGTACCGGTTGCGTGGCCATGTCGTCATGATCTTCACCTTCCTGTGCTGCGGAGTAATTCGAGTCGAGCCGCGTCCCGCGGACGCGGAACCGTCTCGATCGTTACTTGCTCTTCGGCGTCGTCTTCGTCTCGTTCCTCACGCCCTTGTGCTGCCGCGCCGAGCCGTCCATGATCCGACCCGTCGCGGTGTCGCGTTTGAACCACGTGTTCCCACGCTGGAATTCGCTGCGGCCTTTCACCGCTCCTTCGCGGAAACCCTTACCGGTGTTCTTTGCCATGTCCGGACCCTTCGAGCGATCGAGATTGCGATGCGAAATGCACGCACTGCTCGAAATATCGAGCAGGACTACAATAGCACTACCGCTCGACGTTTCGAGCAGTTGGAGGAGATCATGCCGGAATCAGCACCCGTAGTAGATGTCAAGGCGTTACACGCCGCCCTCGACGCGGCACGTGCCGAACGCGATTGGTCCTGGCGTCAACTGGCCAAAGAACTCAACGTCAGCCCCTCGACCATCTCTCGGATGGCCAACGGACTCCGACCCGATCTGTCGGCCTTCGCGGCCATGACCTCGTGGCTGAGGATGTCCGCCGAGGACTTCTACAGACCGACGACCAGTGCTGCCGAGAACGACGAACCGGCTCTCGTCGCCCAGCTGGCACCACTTCTACGTGCGCGACGCGACCTCGAGGATCGCGACGTCCAACACCTCGAGCAACTCATCGGCGCCGCAGTCCAAAGATTCCGGGCGGAACGACACGAAAGCTGAGCATGAAGCACACGCAGAAGTCCATGCGCATCATTGCGAACGAAGAGCGGGCCGATCTCGGCCTCGGCCCGTTCGATCGCCTTGACCCGTATGACCTCTGCGACCAACACGGCATCCCGGTGTACGAGCTGACATCGTTCGCCGTCAACGCGGGCGCCGCCGCAAAGTACTTCACGACTGACGGTTCCGCGCTCTGGTCGGCGGCACTCATCCCCGCCGGTACCTCGAGGATCATTCTCGAAAACGATTCTCACGCACCCGTCCGGCGACGCTCGAGCATTGCCCACGAAATCGGTCACCACCTTCTCGAGCACCCCTTCGACCACGTCATCCTCGGCGAGGACCACCAACGCCAGTTCAACGCGACGCAGGAGAAGGAGGCGAAGTTCATCTCCGGCGAACTGCTCGTCACGACCGAGGCCGCCACGCAAGCGGCCTACCGGGGGTGGACCAACGAACGCGTCGCCCGGGAATACGGCGTCAGCGAACAGTTCGCTCAGATGCGAATGGCCGGCCCTCGCATCCGGGCGCAGCGTGCGGCTAAGCACTTCGTTCGCCGGTGACCACCCGCCGCTTCTGACTCCTCCGGGCATCAGTCTTTTTTCGTAGGAGTGGCAGTCGTCCAGAACGACGGGAGCAGGCCTGCTGGAGTCATCACCGTCGATATTCGGTGCGGCTACAGCCGCAGCCAACCGAGCACAACGTTCCAGTCGGCTTTCGTGAATCCGATGGTTTTGAGTGGCGCAATGAGGAGTGCGCGGATACCCCTTGCCTCAAGTTCCCGGGTGACTTGCGCACTTCGGGGTACCCAGTCGTCGTCGTCTTCATCGATGGCGGACAGGTGGTCGTCGATCCACACGACACGGCGAATGTGCGGGTTCTCGCGAAGGTATTTGCGGACGGCGTCGAGTTTCCACCATTCATCTTCTCGTTCCCGGGGTCGGGTGAGGTGCGGGAGCGACTGCCCGAGATAGGAGGCGAATGCCATGTTGGCGATGTCTTGCCAGTCGGTGCACCACATGAGCTCGACGGGTGCTGCGACGAGGGCGGCGGCCATGTCGAGGGAGATGGCGAGTTCCCCGAATCCTGGATCGTCGATGATGGTTGTCGGACCCCAGGCTGGGTCGGTCTCGAGGCTGTGGAGGGGGCAGAAGACGCCGTCGACGTCGAGGAAGAGAGCCGTGTCGGTGACGGGCTGGGTCCGTGCCGGCGGGATAGATGGTCGCTCGATGGTCATGTCAGCCATTCGATCGACGTGACGTGGCCTGTCTGACGCACGGTCGGGACGCCGTCTTCTCGTATCTCCAGGAGGAGCCTCATGGGGTACCCGACGATGATCGCTTGGAGGCCGCGAAGGGTGAGTTCGTCTTCGTCGCGACGCAGCCGCGCACCCGGCCAGGTTTCGAGATCGGGATAACGGGTGACGCAGAGCCGGTCGAAGTCGAGCTCGTACCGGGATCCGTTCTCCGTCGTCACGAGCAGGACCCCGCCCATCACCAGCGCAGTCGACCACGACGGCTCTACGGTTCCTGTGGAGCCCGGCGCGACGGTTGTCGCCGGTTCTGCGGCGTCTTCATCCAGGGGGACGTCGGACGTCGTCATTCGAGGAGCCAATCGAATGTGAGGGTGTCGAGGTCGAGCATCCCGATGTTGCGGTCCTGCCGGTCCATCCCGAGCGACCACACCTGCCGGCCGTCCGGGAGCGTCATGACATCGGGAGTGTGCATGTGCCCGTGCAGCAAAAGCCGGGGCTGGTGGTAGTCGTAGACCTGCGTGACCCGGCGACGTGACAGCGCGGATCGGGCTTGAGCGTCCTCCGGCGCCCAGGCCCGGTTGTTGATCATTTCCGCGACGACCTGGGGGCTCGGGGACGTGACGGTTTCGTGAGTCAAGAGCACCTCGACTCTCGGTCCCGACGCGGCCGCGACGGTTTCCTCTTGCGTCGCGAGCTCCGTCGGCCACCAGTCGACACCTTCCGTGCGGTGGTGTGTGTCGTAGGAGGCTGCCCCGCCAAAGGACATGAACGTGCGACCGCCCAGGGTGAATCGGTACCCGCGGGGCAGAGCCAGCGTGCGGTCTGTAATCGGCACCGGCTCTCCCGGCCGGTCCGCAAAGAGCTGAGAGAGCCGTCCCCAGTCTTCGTGGTTCCCGGGGGTGACCCAGATGCGCTCGATGCCTGCTTGCTTGGCCCAGAAGTCGACGGCCGCGAGATACCCCTTGCCTGGCCGCTCGCCAGCGAGCCAGTAGCCAAAATCGCCGAGCTGGAGAATTGTTTTCACGTCCGGGGCGAGGCGGCGGATGCGCGGCAGCAGGGTCTGGATCCAACGGATGCTGCCATGCCAGTCGCCCGCCACAACGACACGTCGCTCGTCGGGACGGGGACGATCGCTGACGATCACTGCCGGACTTCCCTGCTCGGAATGTCTGGTCGACCGAGTGCGCACGTCATGCCGGCATCCCCAGGGTACGTAGGTGTGTCATCTCACTGCGGACCTCGCGTCGGAGCTTGTTCCAGTCGATTTCGATCCACCGATACTTGGGATGCCCCGGTGGCCGGGTGGCGGCCACAATCGGGACGTCGCGTGGGTTGATGCCGGCAGCTCTGGCGAGAGTGGTGAGCGTTCGTTCTCCCGATACGAGCAACGTATGAAACTCGCCCAAGTCCAAGGCACCGATCGTTCCGCGGGGGAGCAGTCGCGGGGGTAGGAGCGATAGAGGGGCAACATCCCGGACCGGGCCGTCGAGGCGTGCTTCGTCCAGGACGATGGCCAGGTACTGATCGATCGCTTCTTGCAGTTGCTGCGTCATCTCTAGAGCGAAGCGGGTCTCCGTGCCCTCACGGATTGCAGGCCACCCCGTGTCGCTGTACGGTCCTCGTGTTCGGACGGGGACGCCGGTGAGTCGTTCGAATGCGTAGGCGCGGACGTCACTCGCCTGGACGCTGTTTCGTGGCATGAGGATGCTTTCCCGGAGGGCATGCCAGTGTTTGTCAGGCAGGAACCCCGAGCCCAGAAGCCGCAGGACGTCGAGCCTGGGGCTGAATGAGGTGAGCGGCGGGTGTTCGTGGGAGAAAGCGATCAGACGCGCGACTGCTTCGATGAAATCGCCCTCACCATCGGCATTCGATTTCAGAACGCCGTTCATGAGGTACTTCGCGTTCGTCGATGGGCGGCGCGGATGCACGCCCGATCGAGCTTCCGAGTCGCAGCGGTCGTGCTCACCGTACAGGTTGATAGTGGCGTCGAGAGTCATACGGACGGCTTCACGCGTGTGACGCCCGCCAGGGTCGAGGGCATAGACCCACTCCGGCCAGAGGGTCTCGGGGAGCTTGCTCGCCGCTGGCAGGGGGAGGTTATTGGGCGGAAGGGCGCTTCCGTACCAAATGCGTTGCCGCGGGGTGAGGTCTTTATCGATCGCGTGGGCAAGCCGCCGGCGCGTGAGAACGGTGCCGCCGAATCGGCTGATGATCGTCGACGGGCCGTCCTTCCACCAGAACCCTGCTTCGCTGTTCACTGTCCCGATCGACCCGTACGCGATTTCTCGCAGACGGTTATGCAGAATCGAGCTGTTGCCCATCATGAGCGCTTTTGCGGAAACGACGAGGGCACCGAAGAACAGCGCGTCCTCGGGAGCGGCCGAGCTGTCACGCACCCGTTCCGGTTCGAGGCCAGCCAGAGCACCGGGAGGAAGGCGCGCCTTCAGCTCGAGAGCAGCCCGACGACGCAGCTTCAAAAGACCCACACACAGGGCCTTGAGGTCCGCGAGGTTGATGCCCGCGGCTGGAGTGTCCGATTGATCGAATAGAGCTGTGACAAAAATCTGGGCGTCGATAAGAGGATGCGTTTCGGGCAGCTTCTCGACGAATGCGTCAGCGAGATTCGCTGCGCACTTCTGCCGCCGGAAGTCCCCGTCCGACGGTAGCCGTCGCTGGCACATGAGTGGATCCGGTGCCACGGAGCTGACAGGTGCCGAGACAGGTACCGGGCCCTGACACTCCGGGCACCAGTCGGTCAGGACGACGTTGTGGCGGACACATGCAAACGTCCAGCTCGTCTGCCACTCCACGAGGAACACCCCGCCCGACTCGCGGAGGCATTCGACACAGAACCTCGTATGAGAGCCCTTCACCCAATTCCGGAGCCGCCGAAGACGTTTCGTCTCGTCGAACTCGAACTCGGGCAGGTGCTCGTACCGGTCGAACGTCGTAGCGTGCATGGTGTCTGGATCGATTCCAGTTGACTCGCAGATGCGTGCCACGACGGTGTCGTCGAGCCCGTAGCCGTGGGATTCGGTCAGGAAGCTGATCTCCCTATCGTCCAGGTCGAAGGCACGGTAAAGATCCAGCGGGCTCACCCGCAGCTTGAACGCATACCGCCGAATCCAGCTCTGGAAGGACTCTCCGGGTTCGGGCCAGACCACGATCGGGAGATGCAGCACGGGTCAGGCTCCCTTTGGGCGGGTCGTCCAGGCACCGGTGCCGAGTGTCGGGAGGTATTTCCGTGCCGTAGGTTCGGCGAGGGCATCGATCTTCAGACTGCCGATGAGTTCGGGGGTGAGCCGTTCAGTGCCCGTCCGGATGGCTTTACTGCAGGCACTGTTGATCAGGAATGCGAGACTGCGCCACCGCCCGGCGGTCATGGCCCAGACGATGTCGGCGCAGTGCCAAAAAAGATCGCCCCGTTGCTGGTCGAGAAGGCGCAGGTTCTGTTCGAGCGACATGAGTGTTTTCACCCATTCGTCGGATTCGTCGTCGGCGAGAAAGGACCGCATTTCGTGGACCTGCATGAGGCTAAGAAATTGTTCCGCGGCGGGATCCATGCCGCCGGGCGTGGTGAAGACCTCGCTGTCGCGGACATTATTGCCAGCAAAGAAGAACGTGCACGGTGTCGTGTTGAGGAGGTCCTTAAGGTAGTTGCTCATGCGTGATCCGGCGATGCGGGACCGGCCCATGAAGTGGAGTTCGTCGATGGCGAAGACTTTGACGCCGCATTCGTAGACAGCGTCAATGACCTGATTGGTAATTTCCCGTTCGGTACGGCCTCGGGGCGGGAGCTCGAAAAAGTCGCGAATCCTTGTGGCGCAACCGAGTTCGTTCGTGGCGGAACGCATCGAGACGTGCACGACGTCGATCCGCCTGCTGCCGCGCACAGGTTCCGCAGCGTGCAGGCCCGCATACTGGCGGTAGCGGTCGTAGAGGAAAGTCTTCAGGATTGCGCTCTTACCTTGCCCCGCGCGACCATCCAGGAGAATCGCCTGCTTGACGTCGTCTGCGGATTGCCGATTCGTGACCAGAAGATCGTTCATAGCTGCGAGAATCCCCGCAGCCTGAGAGGTGTGGACGAAAGGAAGCTTGGCGTGCCAGTCGGACCGTTCAAGGTCGTAGTTCGCGCGGTCACTAGCGGACAGAGCGTCGTATTCCGTGCGCGTGAGTTGGTCCGGTTCGCGCCGGGTCGAACCTGCGAGCTTCGACCATCCACTGTGTCGGCGATGGTCCACAATCCGGGGCGACTCGTAATCACCCACAGTCATGCGATCCCCCGTTACCCGAGGGGAACGCACTCAAATGCTGCAGGAACGAAGGCAACTCGTCCGAACTGGCTGCGGCGAACACGATCTGTGTCGTGGTGATTGCGGCTTCCCCGGCGGCCTGCTGAATGGCGGCGGCGGCCTTGAGGTCTGCCGGTCGAGCCTTCGATTTAGCGAGGGTTCGCTCGGCGTCGTGGGGGTATTCGACGTGGTCGGAGAACTGGTTGAACTTCGACAAGGCCTTGCGGGCATTTTTCCTATTGGCGGCGAGCTTCTTCGTCTTCCGACGCTGCTCATCGACCAGTCTGCGCACGACGTCGCTCATAGGCATGCCCGCGCCCGCTTTCGTCTTCTCCGTGCATTGCACCTCATGGAAGTGGTGGTTGTCGTCCTGCACGTAGACGACATCGAGGTCGGCCGGGTCCCAGTGCACGAGCCATTTGCCTCCGGGCAGGGTGCTTTGCCGGTTGCGGAACTGTTTCAGGCTAGGGCCGGAGTATTTGCGGTTATTGATCCGGATGACGTCATGCGTGATCTTCCGGGACTCTGCGGGTAGGACGTGCAGATGCAGGTCGACGTCGATAGGTGCACGGACGAAGCCGCTGGTCTCCAACCCGATCTGGTACATCTCGAGCGGCGACCGCTCCCGGAACTCGGTCCCCGGAGCAACGAGGTCCCGCTGGGGCGCCACGTGGTAATCCGTCGCCACCCACAAGCGCAGGTAGTCGAGGACCTCCGCCGGCGTGTAGTACGCATCCTTGGCGGGATCCCCGAGGGTGGATTCCAGGCCGCCGCCCGTGTAGCCGCGCATGCGGGATAGGGCACCGCGGGAGCCGGTGCCGAAGAACCGTTCGATGTGGCCCTTGGTGAATCCGCACCCGGGTGCTGTGGGTTCCAGGCTGAAGCCGACGGTCGCGGCGAGGCGTTTGAGCTCCTTCCCGGTGTAGATCTTCCCGTTGTCGATGACGATCGTGTCGATCACCACGATCGGACCGAAGTCCATCTCCGCGGGGTCCACGTCGTCAGCGGCGACGTCTGCATCGGTGTGTGCCGTGTACTCGATCTGGAACGGGATCCCGTGATACGGCCAGACCGGCTTGTGATCCATGTCCGGATCGATCGGCTGCGGATTGATGATCTGGCCGACGAGAGACAGCACGTGTTCAGCGGACGTCGTCTTGGCGATGATCGTCGCGAGGATGCACCGCGTGAACTGGTCGATGGCGACCGTCAGCTCCGGCCGGTAGGGCTCGCCGCCGTCGGGATCGACGCAGAACATGTCCAACACGGTCGTATCCAGCTGCACGATCTCGCCCGGCCGAGTCACCACCCGCAGGGTCTTCTCCACGGTGGGGCGAGCGTTCATACTGGCGCGAGTCTTGGCGATGGCGCCCTGCAGACCGGTCCCCGACTGAAGCCGCTTGTACAGCCGGTACATCGTCGCTTGAGACGGGTGGAGCTCCTCGGGGATATCTTCCAGGACCGCCTCGATGACCTTGCCCGCCACGGGACGGGTGCCCTTAACCGCCCGATCGATGATCGCCTGCATTTTCGCCGGAATTCTAGGGTCGATCGAATGGAAGGTTTTGCGGGCGCCGAGGAGCTTCTGGTGAGCAAGACCCACCTCGCCACCGCGCCGGTAGTTGTCACACCACCAACGAACCGTCCGCGCAGCCACTCCGAGTTCCGCAGCCTTGGCCCCTTGCCGTTCCGTCAGCGTTGTGGTCGACGTGTCGTACTCGGGCCTGGGCTCGTGTGCCAATGCACTGGTCGGCGACCCCGACTTGTAGCCGGTCAAGACCTCGAGGACCTCGAGAGACCGGGACTCCGCGTTCTCCCTCGTTGCCTCGCCCAGCTGCTCGTACGTTTTGAACGTCTGCGTGTACTTCATCATCCGCGCCGACGCCGTACGGAGTTCTTGCGGCTGCTCCAGCACCAACTCCGAGAGATCGACACGAACCGGATCGCTTCCGCGCCGCACCAATGTGGCCAACCCATTTTCGAAATCACGGACGCGCCACTGCTTGCCGTCGTGGACGACTTCCGACCCCTTGCCGACGATGTAAGCCGGCACCTCGGTCACAATGCCCAGACCCCGTTTAGGCACGCGCGGGCCAAACGACAGACTGCATCGACAAAAGGTCGTCGAGGTCGGCCTCAATCGCTCTACGCCATAGCAGCGCCCTGAGGCACGCGAGGGCAGTTGCCGTGGTCATCACCGAGGAGCAGGAGGCCACTAATTCGGCGACCCTCATTGGCCCGCGACACGCGTCGACGACGGCGTCGAGGGGCAGCCCCCGGATCCAACGGTCATTACGCAGATGCGCTATCGACGACATGTTCCGGGCCCGGTTGGAGGGCATCTCAACGACCACCTCGTGCGAGATCCCCGCCTGCCCGAGCAAGCTATCCACCCAGCCGTGCAGAGCCACGTTCTTCGCTTCGGAGACCTTGTCGAACGGTTTGCAGTTCTTTACCCGGATGCCACCGGCGATGGTGATCTGCGCGTAGTCCGGCGTGTGAATTCTTCTCCTGCCGTCAAAGATCCCAAGAAGGCGGAAGGGCTGGGCAATCAGCTCAACAACGTCAGGGTCGAAATCGGACAGCAGGATGGTCTCCCGCTCGATCAGGGACTCGTAGAACACCAGATCCTTCGCCGTCGCCGACCAGTACGCGCCTGACGTCGATAGGCGATCTTTGTGATTCTTCGGCTCACGGGCCGGAAAGGCACCCCGCAAATCATCGGCCAGCAACTCCGCCAACGGCAGCGTGCGAATGACGTTTTTCGAGGGTCGGAACTGAACCCACGGCTCCCGACGTAAGTCGGCGATGGGTACCAGCGGGAATGTGAAGGGCTTCTTGTTGCGCGGCGGGATCCCGATAGGCGCGCGCCCCCCAAGGGCACTCGCAGGCGTCGCCTTCGGGTCCGGCAAAGGGCTTTCTACGAGGTCTGGGAAACGAGTCGCCATGGGCCGACTCTAGGGCTTCGCCTGAATTAAGTAAATCGAGCTAAGGGTAAATATTTTCTCTAATTCGACTTCTGGTTGCGTATTTCGCGGGCGGCTCGCACCCAATTCCCAATCGTGGCTGCGCTGACACCGACGACGAGTCCTATTCGATTAGCCGGCACTCCTGCTTCGCTCGCCTTCAGGGCTAACTCGACTCGTTCCTTCGCCATCTCGCGTAGGCGCTCGTCTGTCGATCGAAGGTCCTCCAGAATTCGTGTGGCGAGTTCTTCATCGGGGATGACACGAGGAGGTCGGCCGGGGCTCCGAGGAAGGGGCGCAGTCATACGTTAGGTCCGTTCGTCGCGGCGAGCGTCGGAACGGTTCTTGCATGAGCCCAGGGCACGTGAAAGGATCCGACACAGTTCACACCGTGCGGATTCTTGTGCCCTGGCAGGCAGAGTGCGTCGGGAGCGGCAGGTCCGGTCAACGTCGACCGAGATTTGGCGCGCCTGAAACCGACGATACCTGATCGGGCCCGCGGTGAGAACGGCTCACCATTCGATGGCACTCGCGCCGTACGCGGTTGCAGAGCCTTTTGAGCGTCTGCAATGTCCCGCCGTCGGCGCCCCTTAGCTGACGCGCCGTCTGGACTTGTTCTCTCCAGCCAACTGTCTGCGACCGGCATGCAGGCAGATTTCATCGGTGCCCCTCGCGTTCCACTGGTGGCAGGAGCAGGCTTAGGAACCGCCGTCTGAACGACCCATCTCAGGTTTCGGCTCGGCGATCGGGTCATCTGTCCAGTATCGAAGTCGGATTTCGCAAACCCGCATGGATCGCTAATTTCATGCACGCCATGCGGGCTATGACGATGAAAGTCTGCACGAGATGCACAGGGCAACTGCCTCGCGATGTTGCCGGAGTAGCGAAGATCGAGCACTATTTTCTGGTTATGACGTCAAATTTCCGGAACCTCGATCCGGGCTCCGACCTCGACTGGGCCACCGTGAGATCAATTGCCGACCGGATCGCCTGGCTTCGGTGGTCGTTGGAGCTCAGTCAGGAAGAATTCGGTCGTCAGATTGGTCTGAGCGGATCCACCGTCGGGAGAATCGAGTCCGGCGCAACGCAGCCGACCGTCAAAACACTGGTGGCAATTCGCCTCAAATTCCGGGCATCCTTCGATCGCATGATCGACGCAAATATGGAGCCTCGCCCAGGATTCGTATCCGAATACCACGACCAGCCGGGCCGCTCGTGGACATCGAGGACCCCGCGGTTCGGCGGTGTGCAGGCTTGGGACTGCCACCTGGAGCCAGACGCAGCAGACGAATTGCCGCATGAGCATGCGGGCGTTGAATTTGTTGAGGTCCTCCACGGCCGAGTGCAGATGCGGTGGGGACCCTATCGAGAATTCATCCTCACGGAAGACACGCCCGTCATCCGGGTTGAGTCCGACCTCGAGCACAGTATCAACGCCATTCCAGGTGGAGATGGGGCCCGCGTTCGATTCACATTCGACGACGCCAGCCGGCATTTTCACATCCCGCAAGACACGCAGGAGAAGCTCGCCTCTTTGGACGACTTGATAACGAAAGCAGACTCGCAAAACCCTTACCGCATCATTCGGCGGCGGCCACCCACTCCGCACTAATCGCTCAAGCCCGGGCGACCTCGAGTGCCTGCACGATCTCTTGAACCCGTCCCGATCCCACAAAGTCGATTGGCCGGACTCCGTCGAGGACGCTATTGCAGCCGTACAGCCATCCCTCGATGGCCTGCGGCGCCCAGACCTGCTCGGCTCTTGCGAGGACGTAGTTGACGGCTTCGAGGCGGGCAGCCATGTCCTGACCCACAGCCGTCTCGCCTGTGACGAGCCTGCCAAGGGATCGAACGCTTACGCCGAGATATCGCGCCGCCGCACGCTGACTGCCAGCCCGCTTGACTAGAAGCCGCAGTCGCTCTCTAGTGCGCAACGAAGCGGTCGCCTCTACGGCATTCATGGCACCTCCGGTCTCAAACTGCTTCACCCTCTCACGTGTCCATCGCTACGTCGGTAGGCGGATCTTGCGATGGCTAGAGACCGGAGACGGCTCCCTTCACACTCGGCCACTAGTTGTGCTCGATCCGTGCACGCTGGTACAGGACCGAGTTGGCGGACCCGACCAGAGAGTCGCCCTCCTCCAGACCAGTACTTTTGTCTGGCGGAAAGACGTGAACGTGGAAGCGCCGGATGAACTCGTATCCGATTCGTCATTACGCCCCAGCGAGATGTTGCTGCAGCTGTAGTCAGGGGCCGAGGCATGAGCGAGCCGGTCACATTCGACGCGCAATGGCCTCGTCCAGGCCCCTATGGGAGCGAAGAGATGCGCTTGGAATTCGGTGCGAATCCGGTCGGGCAGCGCGCAGCGATCAGCAGTCGGGGGATCTCCAGCAGGGCCGCGGTATCAAGCTCGATCTTTGCCCAAACGATATCGACGCGCAGCTGTTCGGTGACGTAGAGGCTCATCACCGAGACGACCGTGTTGTCCGTCGCTTGCAGCAGCACGAAGGCTCCGACGATGACGCCCACGACCCACGAGTGCTTCCGGGTGGGCGTCGCAGCGTCGTGCGACGGCGGGACCTCAGCGACAGCGTCGCGGCCGTTGCGGCGGAGCTAGACGCTCAGCGCAATGCTGCTCACCGCGATCACACTGGTCATCGGCAGTAGCGCTCCAGCGCCCTAGAGATCGATGAGGAAGGTTGCCGGCGGTAGGCCAGCGACCCACGCGAAGGAGACAATGGCGCGCGTGGGGAATACCGCCCGCTGAGCCGTGCCGCTGTGACTCTGGTGTGCGAACAGTAATGCGCTGCCGACGCCGGCCGGGCCACCGAAAACAACAAGCGCGATCATTGCCAGGGGTAGCGTCGTTGCGACTCTGAGCGCGGTGACCAGCAGCAGCGTCAGGACTCCACACAGTATCAGCGTGTGATTTTTCGGTGATACGTTACATCGACCGGGAACGGATGACCCAGAGAGCAGGCGGAGTTTACGAAGGCATGTAGGGTCCGATCGATTCACCGCAGTTTGTGATTTCAGGCTGCTTTCGAGTGGGTACCTTCACGAGACCAGGACCAAGGTCGGACAACCTGTTGTGGCGCCACCAGACATTTAGGCGCATTTAAAAAGTGATGGCCAGGCGGTGGACTTAGGCTGCTGGGCGCGGTGGCTGCAGAGGTCAGTCGTGCACTGACAGGCGGCTCTCACGCGTATGTCGGCCAGCTGCGCTGCTTGGGTAAGGGCGCCGCGAACGATTCGATCTTGCTCGTCGTAAGCCGCTGGCGAATGAGGGCCTCGACCATCGCGGCGGCTGCTGCCACTCCGTCGACAACGGGAACAGGAAGCCGTTCACGGACGTGGTCCTCGAGCCCCGCCATGCCGGCGCATCCGAGGCATATGACCTCGGCTCCCGCGGCGATGGCGCGCTGTCCGGCCGCGACGAAGGCCTCCGCCGTGGCGTAAGGGTCGTCGTCGAGCTCAAGCACGCCGAGTCCGGTGTCGATGATCGCCGCGCATCGATCGATGAGCCCAGCGGTCGCGAGGCTGTCCTCGATCTGGCCGACGGCTCTCCGCACGGTCGTGACGACACCGTACCGACGACCGAGGGGCATGGCGAAGTGGGCTGCTGCTTCGGTGATGTCGACCACCGGAACCGACAGGATCTCGCGGGCGCCCTCTCGACCGTGCTCGCCGAACCCGGCCATGACGACGCCGTCGACCGTCCCGTCCAACCCTTCGAGCGTCTCGAGCACCGCGGCGGCGCTGAGGAAGCTGTCATACCAGCCCTCGGCCGACGCGACACCCCAGGCGGGCGTGACCGGCACGATCTCGACGTCCGGGCCGACGACGAGGCGCGCTCGAGCTGCCGCGGTCTCAGTCATCGACGCGGTGGTGTTGCAGTTGACGACGGCGATGCGGATCATGACGACATCGTCCCGAGAAGCGATGACGCAGGATGCTCGACACCGGTCAGCAGGTCGGCCGCCGACAGGCGGTGCTCGGCACCGAGACCACCCTGGCGGGCGAGCTCGATGATGGCAGCGGCCACTGCCAGATCCTGCGCCGCGATGCCTGTGGAGTCGAAGACGGTGATGTCGGAGGACGACGTGCGACCGACCGCTGTGCCTGCGACGACTTCGCCCAGTTCGGCCAACGCGACGTCGGCGGCGAGGGCGCCGTCGGCGATCGCCTGCACGAGGTCGCCGGACTTCGAATAGGCCGTGGGGCGGCTGTCGACGACGAGCGTGCCGCAAGCCATCGCGGCCCCGTCGAGCTCGCGGTGTGTAGCGCGGGGCCGGGCACCGACCGCGTTGACGTGCTGGCCGTCGTGCAGCCACTCGCCCAGGACGATCGGATCGACGGAGGGGGTGAGGGTGCAGAGCACGTCCGCCTCGTGGGCGACGTCTTCCGGCGACGACGCGATGACGCAGGCGGCGGGCTGCTGGGAGCCGAGTTCCCGCACGAACCGGTCGACGGTGTCGCTCGAACGCGACCAGACGACGACGCGGTCGAACGGTGATGTCGCCGCGAATGCGCGCACGTGCTCAATAGCGAGGTTCCCTGCACCGATGAGGCCGAGGGTGCGCCCACCGGGATTCGCGAGATGAGTCGTCGCCACGACAGACGCGGCGGCGGTCCTGGCGCGGGTGATGCCGCCGCCGTCGAGGACGGCGACGCATTCGCCCGTCGCGACCGAGGAGACCAGGAGAGTGGAGCGCTGGCTGGGCAGACCTCGCGACGCATTCGCGGGGATGTCGGCCATGAGCTTCACGGCAACGAGTCCGAGCCGATCCGACCGTGCCGTCATCGGAAGGAAGACGCCGTCGTCGTCTCCGGTCAGCGCGGCGGGTGCGAGTTGCTCCATGGCGCCGGTGCCGAGGTCGCGGTGGATCGCCTCGACGGCGGAGGCCACGTCGACCTGTGGGAGGAGGCGCGCGATGTCGGCGGCGCCGAGGACGAGGGTCACGCGGAGACGCTGACCGGCTGCTCGCCGAGGAGCTCTTCGAGCGACGGCTGGTGGGTGGTGAGGCCGACCTCGGTGAGGATCCGCATCCAGCGGTCCGACGCGTCGCGGTCAATGATCGCCGAGCCCCACACGTCGCCGGCGATCATCTCGGCGATGACTTCGCGCAGCAGGCCGTGGTCTTTCGTCGGCCAACGCTCGGCGAGCACGGCGTCGATCTCGGCGTCGACCGAGCCCGTGTTGATGGCGGCCATGGCTTCGGCGATACCGTCCATGAACCGCTCGATGCGGTCGCTGAGGTCGGCGACTCGGTGCGTCTCGGTGTAGTAGACGCTGTTGGGCATGAGGCCGGCGCTCAGGTGACGGAACACGATGGTGCCGAAGCCGTCGGCGACGACCTCGCCCGCGCTGACGAGGTCGAGCACGATTGCGTCGCCGGTGCCGGCCTTGTAGAGCTCGATCATCATCGACGTCGAGAGGTCACGCATCCACGACGTGTCGGCAGGGTTGAGTCCGGCCTCACGGATGAGGCCGGCGGTGAATTCGTAGGGGGCGCTGCCTCCGGCGCCGGGCGAGAGGACGACCTTGCCGGCGAGCTGGTCGAGGGTGATCGGGGACGTCTCGGTGCGCGACACGATCGCCATCGGGAACGCGTGGTTCAGTTGCCCGACGACCGAGAGTTTGCGGGGTGCGCCTGCGTAGAGAGCGGGAACCCAGAGGCCGCCGAGGGCGAGGTCGGCCTCACCCGATTCGATGTCGTCGAGCACGCCGGTCCACGGGTCGCAGGCCTTGGCCGTCACGGTGAGGCCGCGGTCGGTGAAGATGCTGCCGACGGTCGCCACGTACTCGGGCAGGTAGTTGAGACCGTTGGCGGTGGCCGAGATCTTCAGGGTGTCCATGTGTTCCTCCGTGTCGAGTGCGGGCCGGAGCCCGGTGGTGCGGGCGGGGCCGGAGTGTCCGGCCCCGCCGTGGTGTTCAGTGGGTGGCCGTGGTGAGCTCGTTCTCGTTGACCTGCTCGAGGGTGCGGCCGCGGGCCTCGGGGGCGAACCGCGAGGCGATGACGAGGATCGCGTACATCACGGCCGCGAGGCCGAAGACCCCGGCGAAGGCGAACGCTCCGAAAAGGGCGACGGCGAGGTACGGCATGACCGCGCCGGCGATGTTGCCGATTCCGTTCACGATCGAGGCACCCGAGGCGCGGATCGCCGTCGGGTAGACCTCGGCGGTCCAGGCGGCCAGGGTCGTGTTGGTCACCATGGTGAAGAACTGGAACAGGGCGCCGAGCACCAGGATCGTGCCGGTGCTGTTGCCGAATCCGGCGAATGCGAGCGCGGTGAGGCAGCCCAGGATCCCGGCAGTCGTCACCGTCACACGACGCCCGACGCTGTTCGCGATGAGGGCGGCCAGGGTGCAGCCGAGGAGCGAGCCGATGTTCATGATCATCGTGTACAGCAGGCTCTGGGACACGGTGTAGCCGCGCTCGACGAGCAGCGTTGGCATCAGGAAGTTCAGGGTGACCTGGGCGCCGAACGCCATCCACGAGGCGATACCGATCGAGATCGTGCGGCGCAGGACGCTTTTGTGGAAGACAGCGGCGGGCGACGAATGCAGGGCCACGGGCGGGAGGTCCGCCTCGGTGAGTTCGATCGGCGACTTCACGTCAGTGGCCGGGTGAAGCGACGACGAGGCCAGGATCGCCAGCGAGCGGTTCGCCTCGTCGACGCGCCCCTTGGAGAGCAGCCACCGGGGCGTCTCGGGCAGCCGGCGACGGTAGAAGACCACAATCAGGGCTGGCAGAGCCAGGAGCACGAACGTCCACCGCCACACGACGTGGTCGCCACCGAGCGGCACGGCCAACGGGCCAAGCAGGAGCAGGAACAGCCCGTACGAGATGAAGTTGCCGATGCCGCCGGCTCCCACGTTGATCGTGGCGATGAGGCCGCCGCGGAACTTCGTTGCGACCATCTCCGAGAGCATCGCGATGCCGATCATGAACTCGCCTCCGACACCGACACCGACAATGAAGCGGCTCACGAGCAGCACGTCGTAGTTGAAGGCGAGAGCGCTCAGCAGACCGCCGAGCGTGTACACGAGCAGGTTCAGGCTCAGCGAGAAGCGGCGGCCATAGCGGTCCGCAAGCCAGCCGGCCAGGAACCGGCCGACAAGACCACCGATCACGGTGGCCGTGTTGATCGTGGTCAGCTGCACGTCGCCGATCTGCAGGGACGCCTTGATGTTGGTCGCCATGGCGCCGACCGAGTTCTGCTCGAGAGTGTCGAAGAACTCGCCGGCGAGAATCAGCATGAGAACGGCGAACTGAGCGCGCGTGAACCCGATCGAGTCGAGAGCGGTGGCGACGCCGTTGCGGGGCGTCGCGGCGGGGGAGGCCGTGGGTGCGGTGGAGCCGGTTACAGCAGTCATGAGTAACTCCAGCGGAAAAAGAGGTGTGACGGACGCACCCGATCGCCATGATCAGTATGCACCGCGGGGACACTCTTTTGTATACGACCTGGTGTTTCTAGCGGGTTACAGGCTCAATACGCTTTGTTTCGGAGCACGAAAGTGCCCATACTTCCGGGCAATTCTCGCCAGATGTGTCCCGTCAGGGTCAGGGTCGTATACGAGAATCGGACTACGACGAGAGTGCCCGACCCGCCCGAAGCCACTCCTCGTCCTTGCTCAGGTGCTCGTCCATAAAGACGGAAGCCTGCGTCTCCGAGCCGCGGAGGATCGCCGCGGCGATGGCGGCGTGGTCCTCGAGGCTGGCGCTGAGCGCATCCTGGGTCCGCCGCTCGAAAGCCCAGGCGGTCTGCTGGATGACCCGCTCGATCATGGATTCGAGTTGGCGGTTTCCGGAGGCGCCGGCCACGAGGTGATGGAACTCGATGAGCGGCTCGACCGGAGGCGTCGCCTCGCGAGCCAGCTCGACGACCACTTTGAGGTCGGCAGACGACTCGCCGCCACGACGCTTGGCCGCCAAGCGGGCCGCCAGGCCCTCGAGCTGCCGGCGGATCTGCATCAACTCGATGACCGATTCGGCCGAAGCCTCGGCGACGGTCACTCCCCGGTACTTCTCGGCCAGGGCGAAGCCCTCCGACTCGAGCTGCCGCAGAGCCTCCCGCACGGGAACCCTCGACACCCCGAAACGGGCAGCGATGACGTCCTCCTTGAGCCGTGTCCCGCCGGGAAGCTCACCCGAGACGATCTCAGCGCGAAGCGTCCGGAGAACAGATGCGGTCTTCGATTCCACTCCCCGATCGTATCGAGCGGTCGCGCCCGCCCGCGCCGAGGCACGGGCAGGCGCGAGGCTCATGCGTCGACGCGAAACGCGTCGACGGAGGTGTGGCGGCTGAGGTTCTCGTAGCCGCCCTCGGTGACGAGGAACATGTCGCCGATGTTGGCTCCGTCGCTCAGCGGGTCGAGCCACTGCGCGTGCAGCACCATGGCCATGCCGGGCTGAAGCAGCTCGGTGTTGTGGCTGGTGACGTTGAACTTCGGGGCGCCCATGTTGCCGACGCTGTGGCCGAGGTTTGGGTTGTGCGGGCCGAACGTGGCTGGGTACACCCGCTCGAGGCGGCGGCCCGAGGCCTCGTAGTCGACGTCGGGGACGTACTGCTTGCGTACACGGCGTGGTCCGCCGTCCTTCTCGGACTCCCAGTTGTAGGGCATGCGGGAGGTCTCGGTCTGTTCGGGCGATAGGTAGCCGCGGTCGGTGTAGGCGGAGAACGCGGCGTCGTGCAGGTCATGGATCGGTGCGCCGGGACGGATCTTCGCCTCGGCGCGGCGGACCGCGTCGGCGCACATTGCGAGCGTCGTCTCCTGCTTCTCGGTGATGTCGCCGATGGCGATCATCCGGGCGATCTGCGCCGTGTAGCCGTGGTACTTGACGTTCGATACATACAGGTTGAGGAGGTCGCCGCTGCGCACGACGTGGCCGTAGGGCTTGCCGCAGGCGGTGCCCCACTGGTTGATGCCGATCTGGTAGCCGTCGCCGGTTTCCCCTCCGCGCGACATCTGCGCGTAGGTGAACGCCGCGTAGATCTCGAAGTCCGTGACGCCGGGCTTCGTCACGTGACAGGCGGCCTCGTAGGCGACATCCGCGAGCTGGGCGGCGGTGCGCACCTGGTCGCGTTCGTTCTCAGAGAGGAGCTTCGTCATCTCGTTGAGTGTCTCGGTGCGGTCCGAGAAGCGCGCGCCGGGGAGTTCGTCGGCGAGGACGCGCCAGAAGTCGGCCGAGAGGCGGTCGCCGACGAGTCCGACGCTCGAGCGGGTGTAGCCGAGCTCGGCGAGGCGCTTGACGCTAGCCTCGATCGTCTTGCGGATCGGGTCGCCGGCGCGCCCGCCGTATTCGATGCTGAACGGGCTGATCTGCCAGACCTCCTCGACACCGACGGCCTCGCCCTGCGGCGGCATGATGACCGACTCCGTGTAGAAGGTGAAGAGATGGATACCCTTACTGGCGTCGGTGGGCACGACGAGGATGCCCTCGCGCGACCAGTCGCAGAGCCACTTGAGGTACGTGTTCGAGGTTTGGAACCCGGTCAGCCCGTCGGCGTGGATGAGGGTGACCTCGTTCTCGGCCACGGCCGCTGCGCGGCGGAGTCGGGTAATTCGCTCGATGAACTCGGATTCGGGGATCGCTTTGGCGAGTTCGACGTCGAAGCTCGGCTCGAAGCCGTCGAGGAGTCGTTCTGCGGTCGCGGTCTGGATCATGGTGTGCCTTTCGATGGTTCAGAAGGGTGGCGGTGGGCGGGACGTGCCCGCCCACCGCGTGGTGTCACTTCGTCGGCGTGAGCAGGTAGTAGCGGGTGCTGGCGAACTGCTCGAAGGACGCGCCGGTGATGCCCTTGGCCATGACCGACTGGCGATCGGCGTAGGTGATCGGAATCACGGGAGCGGCATCAGCGATGATCTTCTGCGCCTGCTTGTAGGCGGCGTCGCGGGCGCTGGAGGGCGCCTTGAGTTGCCATGTCGCGTTGAGCGTGTCGACCGTCGGGTTCGACCACAGGGCGTAGTTGTTCACGCCGTCCTTGGTGGCGGCGTAGCCGACGGGGATTTTCGGGTCGTCGGTCCACGGGCCCCAGTTGAAGAGGACCATGTCGGCCGAGCCCGGGTTGGAGGGGTTGCGCGAGCGACCGTTGATGATGTCCCACTGCTGGTCGTCGGTCTCGGGCGTCAGCTTGACGGTGATGCCGATCGTCTTGAGGTTCTCCTGGATCAGCAGCGCGATGTTCTCCTGCGCGGGGTCCGACGTGTCGTAGTGCAGGGGCACGTAAATCGTGGGGTTGCCGGCCTGTTTCATCAGCTGTTTGGCTTTTGTGAGGTCGGTGCTGTACTCGTTCCACGCCGGCGTGTAGCTCGACGACGACGAGTTGACGATGCTGTAGGCGCGTTCGGCGCGACCCGAGTACACGGTCGAGACGATCTGCTTGTAGGGGATGGCGTCGGCAACGGCCTGACGGACCTTTTCGTTGGTGAACGCGCCGGTGTCGGCGGCCATGGTCAGATACGTGAGGGTCGGTGTGGCCTGCGAGGCGACGGTGAAGCCCGCCTTCTGCAGGTTGGTGACGTCGGTCTCGGACATGTCGAATTCGGCGAAGTTGATCGAGCCGCTCTTGACGAGCGAGGCGACGTTGGCGTTGTTGACGATGCGCGCCGTGACGGTCTTATAGGCCGGCTGATCGGGGTAGTCCGGGTTCGCCTTCAGCACGACCTGCTGTCCCTTGCTCCAGCTTGAGAGGTAGTACGGGCCCGAGCCGACGACGTTCGAGCGCAGCCACTTCGACGCGTAGGGGTCGGAGGCGGTGGCGTGCTTCTTGGCGGCGACGGAGTCGATGATGCGCTCGTTGGTGTTGACGAACATGGCCAGCTGTGTCGTGCCGACGTCGATCGGGTTGCCGGAGGTGTCGGTGAAGTCGATCGTCACGGTGTGGGCGTCGACCACGTGGATGTCGTCGCCGCTCTGCAGCCCGTTGGTGGTGATGTCCTGCGCGTTGAGGCTGTGCAGGGCGGCCTCGAGGCTCCATTTGACGTCGGAGGCGGTGACGGGGTTGCCCGAGGGGTAGAACTTGCGGTTGGGATCGAGGTCGAAGGTGATCGCGTTCTTGTCGATAGTCCAGCTCTTCGCGAGGGCAGGGGCCACTTTCGATCCCTGCCACACCTCCGAGCCGTCGGACGTCTTCTTGAAGTCGTAGGCGACGAGGCCCTCGTAGACGTTGTTGGCGACCTCGGTGTCCTCGCTGTTCGAGAGATTCATCGGGTCGAGTGAGGTGAGGTCGGCAGGCCATGCCGTGGTGATGCCGGTCGCCGTGGAGGTGGTCGATGACGTGGTCGAGGCCGATGAGGTGCTGCAGCCTGCGAGTGCCAGGGCGGCTGCTGCGGCGACGCTCATGGCGACCAGGAGTCGCGTGCGCGTTCGTGATGCGGACACAGGTGTTCCTTTCGGGGAGGGGAGAGTGGTGATGTGAGGTGCGTGTGGTGCGTCGGAGGGGCTAGGGGGCCGAGACCGGGCAGGCGACGTCGTGCGTCGCGGTCACTGGTTCGAGGGGCGGGCGGGCGAGAGAGCAGGCCTCCTCGGCCAAGGGGCAGCGGCCGACGAGGCGGCAGCCGAGGGGTATGTTCATTGGGCTGGGGATCTCGCCGGCGAGACTGAGCCGGCTGCGGGGGCGTCCGTATGCCACGACGGGCGCTGCGGACAGCAGTGCCCGCGTGTACGGGTGCACGGGGTGCTCGAAGACGTCGGCGGTGGTTCCCTGCTCGACGATCCCGCCCAGATACATCACGAGCACCCGGTCGGCGATGCGACGGACGACGGCCAGGTCGTGGCTGATGAAGAGGTAAGCGAGCCCGTGCTCGTCCTGCAGCCGCTCGAGCAGCCGGATGATCTGCCCGCGCACCGACACGTCCAGCGACGCCGTCGGCTCGTCGAGCAGGATCACCTTCGGCTCGGCCGCCAGCGCCCGCGCGATCGACAGGCGCTGCCGCTGGCCCCCGCTCAGCTGACGGGGTCGCCGCTCGAGCAGGGTGTCGCTCAGCTCGACGTCGGCGAGGAGCGCTCGGATCCTGGCCCGACGTCCCTCGCGGTCGAGGCTCGTGTGCAGTCGCAGCGGCTCGTCGAGGGTCGCGGCGACGGTCATCCGCGGGTCGAGGGATGACATCGGGTCCTGGAACACCATCTGTAGGTCGCCGTACACGGCGGCGAGGCGCCGAGGGGTGACGTCGAGGATCGATTCGCCGTCGAGCAGCACGCGACCGGCCGTGGGCTCGACGAGGCGGGAAACGCAGCGGGCGATCGTCGATTTGCCCGATCCTGACTCTCCCACCAGCGCGACGGTCTCGCCGGCGCGGATGACGAAGTCCACGTCGTCGACCGCCGTGAGCTGCGTGTGCCTGCCGGCGCCGCGCACACGGTACTGCTTGCGCAGGCCCGAGACGTCGAGCACTGTCGTCGCGTCGGGGGTCACCGGGTCTCCACCATCCTGCTGTCGTCGATGAGCTGTCGGGTGTACGGGTCGGTCGGCGCGGAGATGATCTGCTCGCAGGATCCGATCTCCCTCACCTCGCCGCCCCGCATCACGACCACGCGGTCGCACGTTTCGGCGACAACTCCGAGGTCGTGGGTGATCAGGCAGGTCGTCATGCCGGTCTCCGCCTTGATGTCGATGATGAGATCGAGCACGTCAGCCTGGATCGTCACGTCAAGGCCGGTGGTCGGCTCGTCGAGGATGAGCAAGCGCGGGCGGCTGATGAGCGCCATGGCGAGCATTGCGCGCTGCGCCATCCCGCCGGAGAACTCGTGAGGGTACTGCTGCATACGGCGGGCGGCCTCGGGCACGCGGACCCGGTCGAGCATGTGCTCCGCCTCCCTCAGGGCCTCGCGGCGGCTGACGCCGCGGTGCGCTCGGCAGACGTCGGCGAGCTGGTGGCCGACAGTGAACACCGGGTTGAGGGCGCTCCTCGCATCCTGGAACACCATGCCCACCTCGCGGCCGCGCACCCGGCGCAGCTCGTGCTCGGACGTCGACGTGAGGTCGCGGCCGCCGAGGCGGATCGAACCGGCCGTGCGACGGAAGCGCGACGGAGCAAGGCCCATCACCGCCAGGGCCGTCAGGGACTTGCCGGAGCCGGATTCGCCGACGATGGCCGTCGACGACCCCGTGGGCACCGCGAACGAGACGTGCTCGAGAACAGCGTCGATGACGCCGGGACGGTTCTCGAAGCCGCCGCTGAAGCCGTCGACCTCGAGGATGCTGTCGGCGCTCATGCGGCGCTCCCCTCGTCGCGCGCGTCGGCGACGGCGTCCGAGATGAGGTGGAACGCGGCGGCGAGCAGGAAGATGGCGAGGCCCGGGAAGCCGGAGATCCACCACTGGCCGGAAAGGATCGCATCCTGCCCCTTGGCGATCATCGACCCCCACTCGGCCGAGCCGGGCTGGATGCCGAGGCCGAGGTAACCGAGGGCACCGACGGTGGAGACGACATAGGAGGCATTGACCGATGCGAAGGTCAGCAGGGGCCGGAGACTGTTGGGCACCACGTGGGCGAAGAGCACGCCGAACGGTCCTCGGCCCACCAGGCGGGCGGCGTCGGCGAACTGCCACTGCTTCTTCGAGCTGACCTCGGCACGGGCGAGCCGGACGTAGTCGGGTAGGGGCAGCACCGCGACCACGAAGACGACGTTGACGATGCCGGGACCGGCGACGGCGATCACCAGGACGGCGAGCAGCAGCGACGGGAAGGAGTTGAGGAGTTCGAGCACGCGCATCGTCACGTAGTCGAAGACGCCGCCGAAGAATCCCGCGAGGCTGCCCCAGAGCGTGCCGACGATGAGAGCGAGTAACACGACGACTACGGTGATGCTCACGTCGGTGGTCGCGGCCGCCATGGTGCGAGAGAGCACGTCGCCGCCGAGGTCGTCCGTCCCGAACGGGTGCGCGAGGCTTGGCGGCGACGACAGAGGGCCGACCGCGGAGGCGCCAGGTGCGTACGGGGTCCAGAAGATGGCCACGATGCCGCTCGCGATGAGGAGGCCGAGTAGGCCGACGCCCACCCAGAGCGACCACGATCGCGAAGGCGAGCCGGACCGGGCTCGCGCTGGTCTGATCAGGCGCGGCAAACCGATGGACGGGGCCGTCATGAGGCGCTCCTTCGTGGATCGACACGGGTGTAGACGAGTTCGAGCACGGCCCAGATCACGACGTAGAGCGTCGCGACGTAGAGCACGAATCCCTGGATGACGGGATAGTCGGACGACTGGATTGCGGTGATGGCCAACTGGCCGATGCCGGGCCAGCCGAAGATCCCCTCGACGAGAACGGAGCCGGCGAGGGTCCATCCCACGAGGCCGGCGCCGAGGGTGAGGACCGACAGCAGGCCCGGTTTGAGCGCGTAGGCGAACCAGATGCGCGGCCGAGCGATGCCCAGCGCCCTGGCTGTGCGCACATACTCGGATTCGAGTGACTCGACCATGGTCGAGCGGACTTGTCGGGCGATCGGTCCAAAGGAGCCCACAGCAAGCGTGATGACGGGCAGGATCAGCTGGCGGATCGCTGCACCGGCCGTGGCGAGATCACCGTGGAGCAGAGCGTCGGGCACGTAAAGGCCGGTGATCGCCGCCGGAGGGTTCATCCCGATCGGCAGTCGGCCGGTGGGCCCGGGCAGCGCGTGCGCGTTCACGAAGAAGATCCAGAGGAGCATCAGCCCGATCCAGAACTGGGGCAGCGCCAGCGCCCCCGTCGTGACGAAGCGGAGCACCCCGTCGACGGCCGTGTTGCGGCAGACGGCGGCCAGGACTCCGACCACGACGCCGAAGACGAGTCCGACGACGATGGCGTCGAGGCCGAGCTCCACCGTGGCGGGAAGGCGACCGAGAAGCTCGGGGCCGACCTGCTGGCCCGTCAGGTACGACGTGCCGAGGTCGCCGTGCAACAGACCGGAGAGGAAGCGGCCGTACTGCACGATGAGCGGAGCACCGAGCCCCAGTTGCTCGCGCGCCTGCTGGCGCGTCGCCTCGCTGGCCGACTCGCCCACGAACAGATTGATCGGGTCGGCGGTGAACACGCGCGACACGAGGAAAGTGAGCGAGACGATCGCGACGATCACACCGGCTGCTCCCAGAAGCCGCAACACCGGGGCTCGGAGCGAGCGGATAACCGCGACGGCAATGCCGGCCTCTCGGTGGGCCACCGGGCGTGCAGGGAGCGCGACCATCTCGGATTCCTTTCGTCTCACCAAACTGGTTGGACCAGTAGAGGTGTGGCGACAATATCTGCGTCATCGGCCAGCAATCCTTGATTTATCTGAGTTGTCACGCGGAAATAACATGCTGGAAACAAACCAGTTGAGAAGCGAGACGTCGTCTGGCTCTGACGCGAATACAGTGGTTACAAGCACCAGGAGGTCAGCGAGAGATGGTCACCACCAACGCCAGCGTCGACTTCCGTCGGCGCTCCCGCCCGCTCGGGATCGAGCTCGCGGCGCACCTCGAGCGGCAGATCCTCAACGACATCTATCCGCCCGGCTCCCTCCTCCCGGCAGAGCGCGAGATGGCCGAATCGCTTGGTGTCTCACGTACGTCCCTGCGTGAAGCGCTCCTCGAACTCGAGAGCAAGCATCTGATCGAGCGGCATCACGGAAAATCGACGCGAGTGCTGCCGCTGAACATGGAGACACTCGCGGTACAGGAGCGCCTGCACTCGATCGAAGACCGGATCCAGCACGTCATCGAAGTCGAAGACCTCATCGAGCCCGGCGTCGCGCGCCTTGCAGCTCAGCGCGCGACAGCAGCGGACATCCTGCAGCTCGAGGCGATCATCGACCGCAGCAGCGAGCACCTCACGCCCGAAGCCTCACTCGACCTTGACATCGACTTCCACTACACATTGGCGCGCGTGACACGGAACAACTTCATGCTCGGCATCAGCGGTCTTGCCTCCGAGCGCACCAGGGAGACCCGCCTTCTCGCCCACCGCACAACCGAAAGTCGAAGCGACGTGATCGCGGGGCACGCGGCCGTACTCAGCGCCGTCATCGTGCAGGACGCCGACGCGGCCGAAACGGCGATGCGCCAGCACTTGGAGGCCGTGCACCGCGCCATGCGACAGCCGGCCTCAACCGAAGACTGATCGCGGCCGGGCGCCCGCCCCTCGTTAAACACTCGAGCGATTTACTGCGGGCTCCTGACGAAACTTACGAATGCTTCCCCGAGCGCGGTCCGGGTGTCGCCAACGCGGCGGTCGCATCTAAAGCCATTCACACGTCTCTCAGAACTTGTCGATCCAATTTGATCTGGTCCGCGAATGACGCCTCCGCCAAAATGATGCAGTCTGATCAGGAGATCAAAGAGCGAGGATCCGCTGAGTAACGGTCGGGCTGGACGCCCGTCAAAGTTGCGGCGGCGGGGCGACGTCCCCTGAAATGGAGATGCCGCGTATCGCTCCTACCGCTAGTGGCCTCAACCGCATGGCACTCCGCCAACCCCGTCGCGTTCGAACCCATACTCTCGCTCGAATCGTTCGGAAGTTCATTGCCTCACGCGAGGCCCAGCGTCTGTCGGGTCTGCTCCGCGATCGCACCCAGGCCAGACGGCCGCAGGAAGAACCCGATGGGCCGGCGATAGTCGAGTAACAGCAGCGGGATCTGCCCGCTCCGAGTCGACACGATCAGTGCCGCCCGCGATCGCTGCCACACCCGCGCGACCCCCGAGTGCACCCACGTGATCTCCGACACGGGGATGTTGACATCACTGGTCGATCCCGACAATCCGCTGTGCAGCTGGACGCCCGACGGGTCGACGACGAGTGTGAAGGTCGACATCTGCCCACGATCCGGAGTGCCCGGCACCGCGTGCGACGTCTCGTGAGCCCAATACCCGGTTGCGATCACAGCTGACGGGTTCGCGGCGCGAAGTCGGCGGGCCCGACGGTACGGCGACAACCGCAGTAACAACAGCGCACCCACGATCGCGATGATGGCCAGGGGGATAGCAAGGCCGATCCACAGCTCCGCGACGTCCCGGCCACCCGATCGGGCGTATTGCTGCAACGGGATGCTCATTCGTAAGGCACCCGCTACGAGGACGCATGCGACGGCGACGAGGCCGATTCCGCGGCTTGCACCTGACTCTGACGGCAGATCGACGGGGCGTGAGTCGCTCATGCTTGACTCCGTTCACTGTTCGTATTTCTGATCGATGCGACGTCGACGGCCTGCGTGTTGAGCAGGAAACTGCTGTAACCGTTCTCCACTTCCGCCTCTGCTCGAATCAGTCGGAAGCCGTACCGGATCGCCGTGTTCGCGAACACGCAGCCGGAGGCGTAGTGCCAGACGGCGAAACCCACCCGAGCAAACTCGGGATCGACTGCGCGAACGCACGCGAAGACGACAAGGGGCAAAAGGAGACCGAAAATCGAAAGGGCAGATAGCCTAGGATGCGCTTGGCCGTCTTGGCCGCGAGTCCAGGCAGAACCTCACGCTTGTCGCCTACCTTCGCCACCACCTGGCTCTCTTCCCGCCCGCCCGGTTCACTTCGTGGACTTGGACCTTTCTTCTGCCGCAAGCCGCGATCGAGCGATGTCACCGCGGTTCCTGAGTGGCTGTTCGGAAGCGTGGCGAATGACGAGCCCGGTCTCAACGTCGATGACGTCGACGGCATCTTTTTGAAGGGGAAGCGTTGAGTACCCACGGGTCTTCTCCGCCGATTCGACTTGACGACCCCTGATGCCCGAGATGAAAAATGCAACAAGCGTCGCAAAGAATACGTAGATCAAGATCTGCCCGATCACGCTGAGAGGATGCTTCGCCCCAGACGTCGCGGGAAGTAGGCGCCCGGTGGTTCCGACAGCGATGGCGATGACGACTGTAGCGATCACCACGAAGATCATCCTCGTGGTACGGGCCGTCCATTGAAAGGCAGTTGCTCCTGGCACGCGAGAGGACTGGTATTTTTCGAATTGAACCATACTGTTAGTGCCTCACTTTCCGTAGGCGTAGCTTGCCCAACCTGTAGCCGTGCCATAAGTCGCCGGCATGAGTCCCGCGACCGTTCCCGCACCGGTTATCGCGTCCTTGCTTTCGTCTGAAAGAGTCGCACCGATCCGAAATATCTTCATTCCCTTCCCCACGCCCCCCAAGGCGAGGGCCGAAAGGTCCAGGTCGCAAGTAGATGTAAAACCGTGGCGACAGTCTAGAGCAGCGCCTACGCCGCCCGACACGAGGGAGACGCCGATTGCGACTTCTTGGACTCCAGGGATGGGGATGAGACCAATGAATCCGGTCACTGTGCTCACCGTGTTTGCAATATTTGCCACCTCATCCAGAGATCGTTGAGTGGCTTCTTTATGAGAATCGGCTCGGTTGATCGCCGCGGTCTCTAGTGCCATTTTGCCGCTCGAGACCCGGGGGGCGGCCGGTGTGTACCTGGCTGTAAGGTGTATATAGGCCGTGCTCGCATAGATTTTTCGCAGCTCTTTCGCCTGCGTGATGTACTCCTTGGTGATGTACTGCGGGGGAAATTCGTCTGCGACGAGCATGTCACCGGAGTAGTCGGAATTGTTTACTGGGTCATTCGCATATGAGTAGTCATTGTCTCCGCCGCCTGCGATTGGATCGACGGAAAGGAATCGGCCAAGGAGCGGCACATATTGCCTGTCGCCCATCTCGATCGACTCGATGGGCAGGGCAGTGGTGGTCTTCTTCCCGGCCCCGGCCGCCCATCCTCGTTCCGTCCCCGTTGTCGCTGTGTCCTTCGGGACGCTTGAGTCGGCCGTGGTCGTACCGATTTGCCCAGTTGATGGGTCTATGGAGTTCCCAAACGGATCGTAGAGGCTGACGGCTCCCGTGCGGGCGCCCGTTCCATCCGACGTGACGGCCACAGCGCCTTGCAGGTTCTCAAAGGCCGCGCTTGTCCCGGAAGCCTGGAACGACAGTTCCGCGCCGGAGAGAGCCTCCGTCTGCTCAACGACGCGACCGGCTGAATCGAACGTCCATTCACCGCCGCCGTCGCTCGAATATCGGTACGTGGTCACGTTGCCAGCCGTCGTGGTGGTTGTCATCTCAACGATGTCGCCGGCAGCGTCGCGCTCGTACGATACGGCTGCCCCCGTCGAAGACGTTGTCGACATGTGCCGGTCATCTTCGTCGTAGGTCATGGCCTCGTTAGCCAGGGTGGTGACATTGCCGTGGGCATCGTAACCAAGGTTCGCATTCGAGCCGGAGGTGGTGAGGTTCGTTGACAGCAGCTCGTCAGCATTCGATGGCGCCCCGGAGACGGTTGTCCCGGTGAGACGGTCGGCGTTGTCGTAGCAATAGGTCGTCGTCGTGGCTGCGCCGCCGTTGAGCGAGTCGGTCATCGCCGTCCGGTCACCGTCCTCCCCTGCATTCGCGTTGGTTCCGCAAGCGGATGACCCGAACGAGTAGGTCAATGAGTTGTCCGGGACGGTGGCGGCCACGAGCCTGCCCGCGCCGTCATAGGTGTAACTGGACCCATAGCTGGTTGTCCCGTCGGTGAGTGTCTCGGTCAGGATCCGCCCGGCCTGGGAGCGCACTTCGCTGTCCGTGACACTGTTTTGACCGTTCGGGAAGTGCCAATCGACCGAGTTCTCGGTGCCGGCGGCGTCATATCCGACGTTTCCGGTGACGCTGTTGCTTCCGAGGTCGACCTGGACCTGCGAGATCTTGCCTCCCGTGTATCCAACCGTTTCGAGGGGGTTCGTTCCACCGTTGGAGACGCTCAGAAGGTTTCCGTCGATGTCGTAGGACATCGTGAGGGTGGACGAGGTTCCTGCCGCCGTCGTCGAGGTCGTCGTGGTCGCCTCGCTGATGCGGTTGTACGTCGTGGTGTTGACAGTGCCCCACACGTCGGTTGCGCTGACCGTGCGCCCATCGAGGTCCGCTGTCGTGGTGACGCGGCCGTTCGTGGGCGAGTCGGGAACGCCGTTGTCCTGGGTCCAGGTCACCAGCGGGTCACCGGACGAGGTCCCGTCGGAGGTGTAGCTCGTTGTAACTGTTCGTGCGGGCGTGCTGCCGAACGACGGATACGCGACCGCTGTGACGCGGCCTCGCGAGTCGTACGTGGTGCACGTCCACGCGGTGTCACCAGGACTCTTTGAGCCGACCATACGTCCCATCACGTCATAGACGTATTGGGTAGTGCGCGCAACGCCGTCTGAATTTGTGGGTCCAGTGGTTGTCTCTGCCATCCCGTACTGAGGTGTGTTGACAGGGACGCCGCAAATGGGCGTGGAGGTGTTGAGCGCCGTCCCGTAGCTTTCGTTGTCCCCGTAGTAGGTCGAGGTGGACGTCGTTCCTGCTCCGGCGGGCATGACTGTGGTCAGTTGCCGGAGGTAGCCAGTACCCGCTTTCTCGAACGTGCTGCTGGAGGTTAGGTTGAGCGTCCCGGTTCCGGAGTCAACGACTGACGATGTCGCCTGGCCGAGCCATGGAGAAGAGCCGTACGACGTCGTTCCCGTTGTCGACTGCACCTGGCTGTTGGATACGCCGCTGACACCCGTGGGCACGGAGTCGTCTGTGTGGTTCGAGGTGGCGAGATTGTAGGCGGGCGCGAGGTCGGCGCCCGGGATGGGAACATTCGAGGAGTCCGTCGTCGGCACCGTCTTGCCGGGTGTCGCCCAGTCCAGTTCGAGGTGACCGTCTCCGGTTTCCTGGAGGTATTCCACGCGAATCCGCATGACTTCGCCTGCGGTCGCGACGACTGTGTGAACGGGCGAGTAGTGGGCGGAGTGGCTGCCCCAGTCGCTGATGACGAGCTGGTCGTTGAGAAAGACTTCGGCGCCGTCGTCTTCGTAGGTGTAGATCTCGTAGGTTCCTGCCGTCGGGAAGGTGATCAATCCGGTGAAGTCCGCCGTCCAGTCGGTGGCCGGGATCCCGGCGATGGGTGACGCGCTGCCCCAGTCGTGATCGATCTCACCGCCGGTATCGCCGGTCCCGAGCGAGTAGGCCGCGGGCACGCCGGACAGGTACTGGTTGGAGTACCAACTGGCAGCGAGGCCGTGGAGGCCGGTGTCGTAGGAGGTTGAGGTGTGTGCCGTGGGTGTTCCGAGGGCTGCGCAGGTCCCGCTCGTCGGCACGATATTCGCCTGCGAGGTTCCCAGCGAGCTGGTGGAAGTGGGGTAGCAACTGGTCGGTGCCGGCCCGTACGTGTCCGTCGCCCGATCCTGGCTGTCGTAGGCCGTGCTCGACTCTTCGCCCTGAGGGCTGATCGAGGCCATGAGGTCGTCGTGGCTGTTCCACACCGACTGAGACGTCAAGCCCGACGCGATCGCGGTGGAGACGCCCTGGAGGGCCTGGTTGTACGTGATCGTCTCCGCGTGGCCGTCGGAATTGCCGGTCGTCGGCACGGTGAGCCCTGCTTCATCGACAAACGTGGTGCCGACCGTTGTCCCGGTCGGTTGAGACGCGTAGGTGTAGGTCTTCTGTGGCTGCTGCGAAGCTGTTGCCCCGTCAGGGGCCGGAAGTGTGACACCGGTTACGAATCCGCTGGTCCAGGCATTGGACTGGTCGTAGGCGACCTGCACGTCCGTCGTGGCGGGCGACGCGTTGACGTTTCCGGTGGATGCGAGCCAGTCGTTGACCAGGGGGCTGCGGATGTCGTCGAGAAGGAACTGCCCCTGAAGCGCCCCGGTTGCCTGCTGTTCGTAACCGAAGTTCGTGATCTCGTTGCCGGGGTTGACGACTTCGGCGAGTTGGCCGTTGGCGTCGTAGTACAGGTGAGTGGCGGACCCGTCCGGGTAGACCATTTCGCAGAGCATGCCCGGGTTGAGGTCGGTGTGGAACGTGGAACCGCTGGCCGGTTCGCATGCTCCTGGCCCGTTGCCGGTCGTCGTGGCCGTCGTCGCGTTCAGGTAGAAGAACTGGACCTGTCGGCCGTAGCTCGGGGGTGTCGCGCCGTTGCTTGAGAGCGGGTCCGAAAGGCTTGTGAGTTGGGCCGACGAGTTGTACGTCGGTACCGGCGCTGCCGGCTTGCCGACGTCCTGCGGGGTGGCGACGCTGGTGAGATTTCCCGAGGCGCTGAAGAGGTACACCGTGCCGTCGGAATCGGTGAAGGTGACCGAACCGTTCTTGTCCGTCGTGAGCACTCCGGATTCACCGGCGGGCGGGGTGTAGCCACCGAATGAGGTGCGCTTGTAGGTGTGCGTCGCTCCGGTCGCGTCGACGAGAGTGATGTAGCCCTCGTGGTTCTGTTCGCTGACGTATCCGTTGGCATCGCCGTCGAGGGCCGACGACCCGGCCCAACCGGACGGCAGCGCGTTGACGGTGCGGGTGAACCACGACGGAGGGACAACCTGGGCCGTGGACGAGTTGCCCGCCTGCTGCACCTCGAGAGAGATGTGAGCGTACCCGATGCCCTGGTAGAACTGCGTCTTGATCGGAATGGGGAACTGGATTGCCTTGCCGCCGAGTGTCGCCGAAAGCCCGTTGGATGCCACGACGAGCTGCTGCGTGGCGGACGTGCCCCAGTCGAGTTCGTTGCCGGTTCCGTCGGACCACTCGTCGAGCACGGTCTGCTGCTCTGAGCCTTGGCCCAGGATGAGGCGGGCTCCGTCGTCGCGCATGAACCCGAATTCGTACGTACCGGGCGGCGGCGTCATGTAACCGTCCCATTCCGCCATGAAGTCCGTGTCTGCGAGCCCGGGGCCGGGAGAGGAGTTGTCGTTCCAGTCGAAGGCGATATCGGAGTCGGTGCGGACGATCGAGGGCGCAGGCAGCGATGAAGACGAGAAGTCGAACGACGGGCTCCCGCTGGCCGGGGTGACGTTGTAGTAGCTGCCCGTCAATCCGGCATTGCCTTGCAGTTCCGAGTCGTAGTTGAACGACATGCCCATAGACCCGCCCACGGTGCTCACCGTCGGGGAGCTGAACGACGCGCTCAGGTTGCCGTTGGCGAGGTTGACGGTGACCGGTCCATCGGTGTCCGTCGGCGCGGGGCCGGGGTTCGTGACCCGCAGATTCACGGTGAGTCGGTTGACGGACTGCATGACGTCATCGTCGTAGTCATTGACGAGGAGGTCCCACGTGTAGGAGGACCCATCGTTCAGGAGCCCTGCGGGAACGGGCCACGAGACGATACCGTTCGCCGGCGTCAGCTGCCCGGAGACGGCGACCAGGCCGCTTTGGCCGTCTTGACCGGTCGTCACCCGGATGACGTACGCCAGAGCATTGCCGTCCGTCGACGTCTCGGCGGCTGCGGTCAGGGTCGGCGTCAGTGTCGAGACGGTCGAATTGTCTGGAGGCGTCGGGGCAGCGTTGACGGGGACGGTCGGATCGGTGCTCGTCGTCCACGAGTAGACCGGAGAGGTGTTCGTGGCGCCCCACTTGTCCTCGACCGTCACCTGCCAGTAGTACTTGGTTCCTGCCTGCAGCAGGGTCGACGGCACCTTCACGCTGGTCGAGGACGTATAGGTCGACGCCGATGGGGTAGTCCAGATCGGACTCGACATATCCGAAGACGTCGAAATCGAGTACTGGTAGCCCAACGCTGAGCCGCCATTGCCGGAGTCCTGCGAACCCGACACCGTCAAGGTGGGGGTTCGAGTGTCCGTCTCGTTCGTCGGAGACGACAGGATGCTGTGGAAACCGTACGGGTCCGATTCCACCACGCGCGTGGCGGCGACGGAAGGCAGCGTTTCGTAGGTGATGGAAACTGCGGTGCTGATTTGCTTGTACGTGTATGCGGTGAGGGTCTCATCACCCGTGAGGCACAGAGGTGTCCCGCTGACGCCGTCGGCGACCATGTGCCGCATGATCGAAGTGACGTCCAGGCTCGCGCTGCCGGACGTTCCGGCGCTGAACGACGCTGACGCGCGTGTAGTCGTCTGGCACTGGAAGCCCCACTTGGCCGCTTCCGACGCTTGAACGTTCTCAGCATTCGTCGTGCCAGCCCCGTCGTAGACCTCCCCGAGCCCCGACGACAGCACATACTTGCCTTCGATGGACTCGTACTTGTAGTACGCGACAGTGCGCCAGACGGAGGGGCCGCCGTTGCGCGAGTTGCCAATGTTGGCGTAGTCCTCGCTTGCCATCAGGTCGGAGCCGTTGGAGGACTCGTAAGAGACGATCTGACCCGCAGCCGGCTGGATTGTGGACGGGTCAAGAGTCACGGGGTAGACCCGTGACGGGTCGTTCAGCCACGCCGGGTCCGGCGTGAGCGTGAGCGTCCATGTGCCGTCGCCGTTATTCGTATACGTGAGCGGAATCGTGTCGACGGCGCCCCACTGTTGTCCAGCGATTCCCGATGAGTCGGTCATGAGGGGCGTCGGCGTCTCGAGGACGGTGTTCCCTGAGGAGTCCTGGTAAAGGATCGATCCGGCGGGACCGTTCACGAGGTTAAGACCGGGTGCGTCAACAGTCCACGCGTAGCTCGGGTTCGCATCGGTCGGGGCCGAATCGAGGATTAGGGCCTCTTTCACGCCAGCCGAGTCGACCTGGTAGGAGAGGTTCGTATCGGGCATGACCGCGTTATAGGCCACGCCCTTAGACGTGGTGGCGTCGGGTTCACCGGACGCAGCCACCTCCGCCTGAGTCGGGCGGGCGACAGTCGCAGCGCGTTCCCCGTTCAGGTGGAACGACACGGTGTGCTTGCCGGCCTTGACGGTGAAGTCCGCTTTGCTTCCGGACCTCTTGGCGAACGTGGCCTGGAGAGGTTGCCCGGACGTGATGTACTGCCCGGTCTTATTGTCCTTGGAGAGCTTGGTGACGATGCGGTGCCACTTCCCGGACGTCTTCTCGTTGAGGGGGAACAACGAGACTGTGTCGGTCTTGGTGCCGTCGGCGTTCTTGTAGATGGTCTTGTACGTCGACATCGACTCGACTTTGGATGTCGCCTTCTGGAATCCCGCCTTCGGCTTGGCCTTCGCGACGATTGTCGCTGGCTTGACCGACATGGCGCCGACTGCCCCAGCTGCCCGAATGGGCGATGTGGACTGGAGGGACGCGGTCTTGCGCCCCTTCGCGTACGGGACAGGGAGAGCTTTGACCTGCGACACCGGCACGGCATGCGAGACGTGCTTCGGGGTCGTTGCAGCGTTCGCCGACGTGAGGCCGGCGAAGATGAGCGTCGCTGGCACGACGGCCGCGGTGATCAGGATGGCGCGAAGGCGCAGCTTGCGCACCATCAACGGTTCACCGCCTCAGTTGAGTCAAGAATCGGCGAAGAGTCCACGAAATGGCGCGGCATGTGATCGTCCCCTAAATGTCGGGGTCCCCATGAGCCCCGCGAGAGGGAATCTACGGCCGCGTACACACGGTCCGCGACATGAGGTAAGTAACTGTTTCGCGCGACGGGGATGACCGGACTCAGCTGACCTGAACGAGCCGTACCCCGGCGAATCCAGCAGTGCGGCAGGAGGGAGTTGAACCCCCAGGCGGTGTCGAGGCGGGCTGTACCCCGACCCAAGGGAGTCCTAGCCGAGACCTAAAGCGCTCCGCCACTAGGAGTACTCATAGTTATCTGCGGCCAGGAATTGGGCTGACCATGTGCCTCGAAATGGGGCCATGAAGCTGTGTGCTGACTTTGAGAAGATGCCGTCTACACAGCAATCGGACGCCATTTGGCTTGGTTGCCGTCTAACTGCGACGACCAAGGGGAACTGATCGTGAGCAAAAAATCGAAACGCACTGGCTGGCCGCCGTCCGACCGCCAAACACAGATTCTGGTTCTTCTCGCGCAAGGGCTGCCGTACAAGGAAATAGGCCGTCGGCTCGTTCTCGCCCCCGCCACCGTGTCGTACCACGTCACACGCATGCAGCAAGGCTCGAACGCCCGCAGCCTCGGCATGCTCATCGCCAAAGCCTTCGTCCTCGGGTTCCTCACTGCTGAGCTCCTCCCCATGCTCGGCGCCGATGACCTGCCACTCGACGGGAACTGAGCGTCGGCGGGTGGGGCTGGCGAGGGCCAGCCCGAGCATCACCCTCATCGCCGCCTTGATGGCGTCGTTGCCGCAGCGAGGCCAGGCTCCGCCGTGGGGGGCCGGGCCCTCAGACGCGCCGCGCCTCCCACGTGCGGGTTGCCAGCGTCGAAACTGCTCTGTCGGTCACTGCCAAAATTGCCTCGACGCCTGTTCGCCCAGCGCATGCACGATTGTGTCGTCACGACGCCGGTGGGCCGCCAGCTGAAGAAGCGCGGACACCTCTGCGGACGCCCACAACAGCGAAAGCCGGCCCATGTGGGCCGGCTTTCTTATTGCTGCCGGAGTTTCGCAAAACTCACAACCGAGTTTCGCGAACAACCCTAGGAGGCCGCGCTGCCCCGTCGGATATGGTCATACCGCAGCGGGCGCTGCTGTCCATGCCGCGTCGCCCCTATGGCGGAGGAGGAATGCAGTTACGAGGAGCAGCAGGCATCCCGCCGCAAGGAGAGCAAAGCAGGCGTGGCCGGTGGTGACGAGTGCGGCTCCAAAAAGTGCGCCGACAAACATGCTCAACACCGACACGGCCCGCCGCCCGACACGGCTGGCATGAGTACCCGACGAGGCCGCGCCTGACGCCACACCCGTGAGGGTCAACGTCAGGACCGTGGTCGTCAGATCCGGAACGCCCAAGGCTCGTGCCGTCGAGTTCTGCAGGCCCATGCCTGCACCGAGCAGCATGACGAGTGTCGTAAGGACGGCGGGGCTGTCCACTCGTCCACCTATCGTGGCGACAACGAAGGCGATACCCACGAGTACGGTCTGCGTCCCTGTCGCAATCAAGAGGTGACGTCCTCGGTGGGATCCGAAACGGCGGATGAACCGCCCGCCGATCACGGCCCCGAGTGCGAAGGTCGCCAGCGCCATCAGCGACGCCCACCAGACAAAATGGTGGGAGCCTCCCACGGAGAACGCCAGGAACACGACGTTTCCGGTCATGTTGGCCACGAACACGTGTCCCAGCGCCAGGTAGCTGAACGCATCGACGAGGCCCGTGACCGCGGTGAGGAGGACCAGCAGTCCGCTGAGCGGACCATGGGGATCGTCCCGGCGAGGGACGACGGTGCGGGCGGCCTGGATGAGATGGTCCTTCATGGAGTGTCCTTTCGGTCACTCGACCCTCTCAACAGCCAGTCAAGACGTCCAACACGATTTTGTGACCTCGATCATCTGTTTGCTTATGGGCTTGGAGGAGGGCGCGGAAGGCGTTCCCGGCGGTGGATCGACGTCGCGGGTCGTCGACGAGAGTGACGAAGTGCACGGCCTCGCAGTCCGTCAGTGGAAGAACAAGGAGGTCGGGATTCTCGGCGGCGCGGGCCAGGGTTTCTGGGAGCATGGCCACTCCGAGCCCCGCGGCCGCGAAGGCGAGGATGTCGGTGGCCTGCGAAAGTTCGAAGACGACCTGTGCGCGGCTCCCCGACCGGGCGATGGCGGCGTCGACGTGTCGCCTCACTCCGGTGCCCGCGGCGAAGCCGATGAGCGGGCCTAGTTCGAGAGCGTGACCGACCGAGATCGCGTCTCCGTGCACCGGGAGGCGGCTGGAGGCGACGACGGCGACGAGGGGGTCGACGGCGATGACTTCGGCCGAGAGGTCCTTCGGCACGTCGCCGGGGCCGAGCGCGACAATCGCCAGGTCGATGCGTTGCGCTTTCAGCTCGTCGAGCATCTTCGTCGATGACGCGTTGTGCACCTGCACGTCGATCCGCGGGTGCTCGTGGTGGAATCGCGCGATCGTCTCGGTGACGTCGAAGGCGCTGGACGCCGTCTGGATGAGTCCTATCCGTAGATGCCCCCTCTCAAGCCCGTGGTATTCGCGCAGCGCCGTCTGTGCCGCGTCGACGTCGGCGACGACGCGGCCGGCGTGCGGCAGGAGCACGTCTCCGGCGGGCGTGAGCGTGACCCGGCCGGGGCCTCGCACGAACAAGTCGGCGCCGACCTCCCGCTCGAGTCGGGCGATCTGTTGGCTGAGCGCGGATTGCGCGATTCGGCTACTTCGTGCGGCGCGTGTGAAGTTCCCTTCCTCGGCCAGGGCCAGGAAGTAGCGAAGATGCCGGACCTCCACTGATCCTCCTTCGACCTCGGGGCGACACGTGCTCGCAGCGGACTCTACCTGGCTCGCCAGGCGGTTCGAGCGCCCAGGCTGGGTGTCGCGACCTGATCCTCTCCACGGCGTCTGGGTAGCGCCGGTGGGTCCCGCCGGTGGGTCTGCTCCGGCGTGTGTCGCGGCTGTTGCCGGCAGCGTTCGACCGGACACTGTCCCCTATGGCAATGTCCGGTCGAAGCCGGTCGTCCTCGGTCACGGGCGAGGACGCTGCGGCACCCGCGGTGCGGGCGCGTGTGGGCGGTGTCAGAGATCAGACGCCGCGCCGGTCAGATGCTCTGCAGGCTGACGTCGTCGACCTCCTCGAAAGTCGTCGTCCCCTGCCCGTAGAAGCCGACGTGCAGCACGACGCTGGTGTTGCTTCCGCTGGTGAACGACACCAGATATCGGGTGTACCCGGTGGAGGACGCGCCGTGACTGATCTGGTTCAGGACGGTGCCGGAGGTGGTGTCGGCTCCGATCCAAGCGTTGTCGTCATTGGCAGAGCTCTTCACCCACACGGTCATCCGGTAGGTGGTGTTCGCCGTCACCGGGACGGTCTGTTCCAGGGCACCCCAGTCGGTGCCGGTGGTGGACGACCAGCCGTCGTTGAGGCCCGTGTGCGCCTTCCCGGCGTTGACGTCGACCCCGCTGGCATGGGTTCCCACGCTGTACCAGGGTGTGGTCGTCGCGGTGATCGTGGACTGCGACTCGAACCCTCCGTCGGAAACTACGTTCGCTCCGGCCGTGGGGTTGCTCTGGTACTCGGCGGCACCGATGTCCGTGCCGAGTCCGACGTTGGTCGGGTTGCCGAACAGGTCGGTGGTGGAGGTGGAGGCGGCACCGTTGTCGATCGCGGCGCTCGTCGCGGTGAGTCGCAGGTCCCCGGTGGATTCGTTCACGAACGCCGGGTCGCCGTAAAGATCGCCGGGGCCCTTCGCGAAGGTGGAGCCGGTGGCGGATCCGAGACCGACGGTGCTGCTGAACAGGTTGTGGTCGTGGGGGAAGTTGAAGATGGACAGCCACGCGTTCGCGACGAAGATGTTGTTGCGGATGGTGATCCAGTTTGCCGCGGACGACGGGCCCGCCTGTCGGTAGTAGTACTGGTCGAACAGCCTTGAGTTGTCCAGGGTCCGCACGACGGTGTTGTTGACGGCGAGCCACCCGGTCGGGGTGGTCGTGGTGTCCCAGGCGATGAACTGCTGGTAGTCGTCGCTGATGTTGTAGCTGACGGTCACGTTCGACGACGTGGTCTCCGCCGATTCGATGAACCCTTCGGATCCGCGGGAGTAGTTGTGGTCGATGCTGATGTTGTTCTTCGCGAACTCGTACCCTTCGACTTCGACCGCTCCGCCGTCCGCGCCGTAGGGGCTGTCGGTGCTGCGGCAGTTGATGAAGTCGTTGTAGGCGATGCGCTGGTTGCTGTTGTCCGAGGAGACACCGATGGCGCCGTACGAGGTGGCGACGCCTTGCGGGTCGGGCCCGTTGTAGGCGATGACCAGGTTTTGGAACGTGTTGTGCATCGCCTGCGAGCCCAGCCCGTACAGCTTCACGCCGAGTCCGACGCTGGTGAAGGTGGAGTCTTGGACGAGGTCGTTCGCGCCGTTGCTGGTGACGACGACGGCTCCGCTGTTCTCGTAGTTGGTGTCGCCGAGTCCCGTGGTGAACGTGGCGCCGTTCTGGAAGGCGAGGTTCTGGACCTGGATGTTGGCGGCGTTCAGCACCAGCATGTTCAGTTGGCCGGGATTGGTGAGGATCGGTTGCGCGCCGGAACCGAAGGCGGTGACGACGATGGGTTTCGCAGTCGTGCCGGCTGCGGAGATGGTGGCGGATCCGGTGAAGGTCTCTCCTCGCTTGAACGCGACGACGTCGCCGGGGTTCAAGGTGGCCGATGTGACGCGGGCCAGGGTCTTCCACGCGCTCGTGGCGGACAGTCCCGTGTTCGTGTCGGATCCGGACGTGGAGTCGACGTAGTACACGTGGCTACCGGATGGAGCGGTGGGGTTCCCTGACGTCGTGACCCTTGCGCCTGTCTGCGGTGAGAGTGGATCGGCTTGGGCGGGGGCGACGACGCCGAGGGCGGTGGCACCGGTGAGGGCTGCGGCGACGGCTGCCGCTGCGGCGAGGGCGGTGAACTTGCGATGGATCTTCATTGGTCCTCCTGCGTTCATGTGATCGGCGGTGCCTGGCAGGCGCCACGGTGTTCCTCACGTCGGCTGGTTGATGCCGGTTCGTGAAGCTTTAAGGCACGGCCGGGTCGACCTCCGGCAGTGTGTGCGGGCGACGGCGTGGTGGGTGCCGTCCGGATCCGGATGGTGCGGCCGTGCGCGTGGCGGTAAGCCGGGCAGGTGTTGGGGCTGATGCGGAAGTGTGGAGGCCTGCCCCGGACCGTTGGTGTTGTGGTCCGGGGCAGGCGGGTGACCGTGTCAGGTCAGGAGGTAGGTCCTGTCAGTGCGGCGTCGTCGAGCTGCGCATAGGCGGAGGGGCCGGGGCCCCAGTAGCCGGCGAAGAGGTCGACGCTGGTGTTGTTGCCACTGTTGAACGTGACGATGTAGTGCGTGTAGTCGGACGCGGTTCCTTGGCGGACTTCGCCGAGGATGGTGCCGGATGGTGTTTTCGCGCCGATGTAGCCCTGGTCGATGTTGGCGGAGTTCCGCTCCCAGATGGAGAACCGGTACAGGGAGTGCGGGGTGACGGTCACGGTCTGTTCTACGGAGCCCCAGTAGCCGGCGCCGGACGATGCCAGGTAGGCGTCGTTCAGGCCGGAGTGGGCTTTGCCTTGGTTGACGTCGATGCCGGAGTAGAGGGACCCGCCCAGGCGCCACGGGGTGGTGGTGTAGCCGACGGTGGTCTGGTTCTCGAAGCCGCCGTCGACGAGGCCTGCATCCGCGGTGGGTTCGGTTCCCTGGTATTCGAATGCGCCCATATCGACGCCGGCCCCGACGTTGGTGGGCTTTCCGGCGAGGTCGGTGCCGGTGGTGGTGGCGGCTCCGTTGTCGATGGCGGGGCTGGTGGCTTTCAGGCGAAGGTTGCCGGTGGCGTAGTTGACGAACTGCGGGTCGGCGATGAGGTCGCCGGTGCCGAGGGCGTATTCGGTTTGCACCGCGGTGCCCTGCGGGTAGCCGAGCGGGTCGGCGTTGTTGGGTCCTCCGTAGAAAAGGTTGTGGTCGTGGGGGAAGTCGAACACGCCGAACACCGACTGGTAGGGGGTGTCGAAGATGTTGTTCTGGATGGTGATCCACGACGCGGTCGGCGTGGGGCCTGCCTGACGGTAGTAGTAGATGTCGAACAGCGGCGAGCTGAAGCTGTCGTGGCGTCGGATGACGGTGTTGTTGCTGGCCGTGTACGCGTCCGGGGTCGTGGTGGTGTCCCAGGCGATGAACTGCTGGTAGTCGTCGGAGACGTTGTAGCTGAGGTTGACGTTGGAGCTGTGGGTTTCGGTGACTTCGAGGAAGCCCTGGGAGCCGCGCGAGTAGTTGTGGTCGATCGTGATGTCGTTCTTGTCGAAGTCGAACCCTTCGATTTCGATCGCGCCGCCGTCGGCGCCGTAGGGGCTGTCCGTGGAACGACAGTTGATGAAGTTGTTGTATGCGACGTGCTCGTTGCTGTTGTCGAGGGATACCCCGATGGCTCCGTAGGAGGTCTGGCTGCCGCTGTCTTCGCCGACGAACGCGATCTGGAGGTTTTCGAAGCTGTTGTGTTCGATGTCGGAGTACTGTCCGTACGTCTTCACGCCGACGCCGACGTCGGTGAAGACGTTGTCCTGGACGAGGGCGTAGTCGCCGTTCGCGGTGATGTCGACGGCCCCAGAGAGTTCGTACTTGGGTCCGGTGATGCCGGTGCCGTCGTCGTTGTTGAACACGGCGCTGTTGGTGAACGCGAGGTCCTTGACGGAGATGTAGGAGGCGTCCAACACCAGAATGTTCCACTGGCCGGGATTGGTGAGAACAGGCTGCGCACCGGTGCCGTAGGCGGTCACGGTGATCGGGTTCGCGGCGGTGCCGCCGCTGGAAAGGGTGGCGGCGCCGGTGAACGTGTCGCCGCGGTCGAAGGCGATGACGTCGCCGGGTTTGAAGGTAGACGAGTTGACCTTCGCGAGGCTCTTCCACGGGGAGGTTTTGCTGAGCCCGGTGTTGCTGTCGCTGCCGTTGGTCGAGTCGATGTAGTAGACGTGACCGCCGGGACCCGCGTGCGGCGCACTGGAGGTGCTGGGTCGAGCGCCGGTGTGCGGAGAGAGCGGGTCGGCGTGGGCGGGTGCGGCGACTGAGGTGGTCATTCCGACGACACCGGCCGCGGCGACCAGCGCGGCGATGGTGGCGGCGGAGAAGATGAGGCGTGGCTGTCTGATTCCGAGCATCGTTGCTTCTTTCTTCATGGTGGGGTGACCGGGCAGGTCACCTGTCGTCGCGGGGCACCTGGATGAGAGCCGCGGACGCCTCGCCGGCCTGGATGGCGGCTTCGATCAGGGGTGTTCTTTGGGCAAGTTCTGCGGCGAGGGTGCCCGCGAATTCGTCGCCGGCACCGGTCGTGTCCACCGGGTCGACGCGTGTAGCTGGGACCCGTGTGACGGTGCCCGCCTGGACGACATAAGCCCCATCAGAGCCAGCGGTGAGGATGGCGCTGGCGGTGAGGGAGCCAAGTTGCGCGGCGACTCTTTTCAACGGGACTTGGTCGTCGGCGGTAATCTTGAGGATCCCTAGAGCTTCTTCTTCGTTGACGATCAGCGGGTCGGCGATGGTGAGCAAGAACTGGCTGACCGGCGCGATCGGGCTGGCGTTGAGGATGAAACGGGCGCCGTGGTCGCGGCACCACTCGGCGGCGGCGTGCACGGTCTCGTCGGGGGTCTCCCGTTGCGCGAGGACCGCGGCCGGACGGATGTCGTCGAGGGCCGTCGTGACCGTGTCGGCGGTGAGGAGCGAATTCGCCAACGGCAGCACAGTGATCGCGTTCTCGCCGTCGGGTGTGACCGTGATGAACGCTCTGCCGGTGGGAACGGGTTGCTGCGTGACGTGTTTCACGGTGACACGACGGTCGGCGAGGTGTTTCAGGGCGGCACCTCCGGCGGTGTCGGTGCCGACAGCGGCGATGAGGGCGGTGGGGACGCGCCGTCCCGCGCCGATGGCCTGGTTGGCACCTTTCCCGCCGTGGGCTTCGCTGTAATCGGTACCGAAGACGGTCTCGCCGCGCGCCGGGACCCTGTCCAGGGTGACGACGATGTCTAGGTTGACGGAGCCGACGACGGCGACGGTGGGGACGCGGTGGCCGCTCATTCCTTACTTCCGGTGGTGGCGACCGAGGCGACGAAGAATCGTTGCAGGGCGAGCAGGACGATGGCGGGGATGATCGCCAGGACGGCGGTCTCCGCGAACACCTGACCGTAGTTGGTGGTGAACGCACCGAACGATTTCGCGATCGCGACCGGTGCCAGATCCAGGGTTTGGTTCGACACGACGAGGATCGGCCACAGGTATGCCTGCCATTGGAACAGGAACAGGATCAGAGAGGCGCCGATCATCGCCGGTCGGGACAAGGGAAGGTACACGGACCAGAAGATCCGCCACCATCCGGCACCGTCGAGTTCGGCGGCCTCCGCGAGGGAAGTGGGGACGCCGAGGAAGAACTGGCGGAGAGTGAACACGGCCAGCCCGTTCCCGAGCCCGGGGAGGATCAGAGCGAGCATCGTGTTCGTCAGTCCCCACTGACTGAAGCTCTGCGACAGGGGGATGGCGATCGCTTCGAAGGGGACGAGGAAGCTAAGGACGACGATGGAGAACGTCGCGGCGCGTCCCTTGAACGGGATGACGGCGAGGGCGAACGCGGACATGGCGCTGATCGCCAAGCCGACGACAATGGTGACCGCGGCGACGATGAGGCTGTTGGAGAGGTTCAGCAGGAACCCGTTGTCGATGGCGGACTTGATGTTCACCAGCGTCCAATGTTGCGGCCACAGCACCGCCCAGCTCAGCGGGGAGCTGTCGGCGAAGGTCTCGTTCGAGGTGCGGAACGTGCTGGCCAGAAGCCACAGCACGGGCAGCAGGAACAGCAGGGAGACGACGATGGCGAGGGCCGTCAAAAGGCCTCGGGCGATTTTTTTCTGGGTCATGTTATTCGTCGTCTCCCGAGCCCAGAAGTTTGAATTGGACGGTCACGATGGCGATCATGATGACCAGCAGCACCATCAGCTCGGCGGCGGCGGTGTAGGGGTTGGAGAGGTTGAACGCCTGGTTGTAGATGTCGAACATGAGGAAGTTCGACTTCCCCTGCGGGCCGCCGTTGGTGAGGATCTGCACGGGAGCGAAGAGGACGAAGTTGGACACGGTGTCCGCGACGAGAACGAACAGCAGCGGGCGGCGCAGCAGCGGGATCGTGATCGAGAAGAACGTGCGGATGGGACCGGCACCGTCGATCTTCGACGCTTCGTAGTACACGCCCGGAATGTCGTTGAGGCCTGCGATGAGGAACATCATCCAGTAGCCGACGCCGATCCAGCTGGCGATGAGGATGATGCTGCCGACGACGTCGCTGGGGCTTGTGAGGAACCGGCCTCCGGGCAGGCCAAGGGCCTCGAGGGCGCCGTTGACGGGGCCATTGGGTTCCAGGGCGAGGCCCCAGACGATGGCCGAGCCGGCCATGGGGACGGCGGCGGGCAGGAAGATGATGGTGCGCCACAGCCCACTGCCGGGCAGTCCCCTGGTGAGCAGAACGGCCAACAGCAGCGACAAGACGATCTGCAGCGGGTTGACGATGACGTTGAAGATCAGCGTCTGCTCCACGGTCTGCCAGAACGAGGCGGACTGGAACAGGTCGATGAACACCTGCCCGCCGACGAACGTGGGCGGGTTCAGGCTTCCGGGGACGCCCTGGTGCACGGACTGGTTGATCGCCGTGATCGTCGGCAGCAGGCGCAGGACGACGATGAGGATGACGGTGGGGGCGAGGAAGAGAACCGCTGCGAGGGTGTTCCGCCGGGTGCGGTGATTGCTGCGACCTTGCGCGGCGGCCCGGCTTTTTTGGGCGTGCTGAAGGGCGGTGCTGCTGGCTGACATGGTGTGGTGCTCCGGCTTGGGTGCCGTGCGGCGGCGGATTAGGTGCCGCCGCACGGCGTCGGGGATGGTGCGGGAGGGGGTTACCTCTTGTACTGGGCCCAGGCGCTCTTCAGCTGCGCGGACGTGCTCGACAGGGTCGTTTTCACGTCGGCGCCGTTGATGATGTCGTCGTAGGCCTTGGTGATGAGGTTTTCGAATTCGACGAATCCGACGGACTTCAGGCGGATGATGGCTGTGTTGGCGAGCTCGTACTTCATCAGGTCGACCGCTCCGGCAAGGCGCGGGTCCTTGAACGCGGCGCCGTTGTAGAAGGTGGCGCTGCCTTTCAGGTTCGACGGCGGGACGGCGAGGGCGGTGAGGTACTGCGAGTAGCCGCCGTTGTCGATCGCCATGAACTTCATGAAGATCAAGGCGGCGTCCTTGTTCTGAGATGTGGGGCTGAGTCCGAGGGACCAGCCACCGGTCGGAGTCGCGGCGGTACCGCCGGCGAACTTGGGGAACGGGGCGATGCCGAAGTCGAGGTCCTTGTTCGCTTCGAACTGCGGAGCCCACCAAGGGCCGCCGGGGAAGTAACCGACGCTGCCGGCCGCGAACAGGTTCGGAGTCTCGGACACGGTGACGCCTCGAGGCGACAGACCATTCTTGAACAGGTCGCCGTACCAGGTCATCGCCTTCACCCAGCCGGCGTTGGTGAAGTCGGGGGTGAGGTTGTCCTTGCCGTCGGCGCCGGGACCGCCGCCGGCACTGTTGGACAGCGGCTGCAGCTGGTAGTACCGGTCGATCTGGTCGAACACGATGGCGTCCTTCGCGCCCGCCGCCTTCACCTTCGCTGCGTCAGAGGCGATCTGTTCCCAGGTGAGACGCTGGGACGGGTCGGCGGAGGGGAATGCGACCCCGGCCGCCTTGAGGAGCTTCTTGTTGTAGTACATGAAGTTCGTCGACGTCTGGTACGGCAGGGCGACGAGTTTCCCATCCACGGTGGTCGCGGCGAGCGACCCCGGGTCGACCTGGCTCTTGATATCCGGGAACAAGGCGGTGATGTCAGTCAGCCAGCCGCGGTTCTGGTACGCGTCGGTGCGGGGCATGTCGACGTCGAACACGTCGATCGACTTGTCCTTACCCGACAGCTGCGCGCCGAGGATGCTGTTGAAGTTCTCGAACGGATCGGCGAGGTAGTTCACCTTGATGTTCGGGTGCGCCTTCTCGAACGCGGCGATCACCGGTTTGATGTCGGCAGCCGAATACGCGGCGCCGGCGTAGTTGATGGTGACCTTCTTGGTCGGCTCGGTCAGCTTCGACGGCAGCTTCGTGGACGACGAGGTTCCGCCGCTGGCCGAGCAGCCAGCTAGGGTTACAGCTGCGAGCGAGACGAGTCCGCCGGCGAGGAATTCTCGGCGTCCCACTCCATTGTGAACGTGCATTGTTGTCTCCTTGTGCAGGTGGTCGTCTGGGCCCGGGGTGCCTCCCGGGCCCAGATCATTTGGTGGTGCCGATGCGTTCCAGGAACAGCTGCCGGAATGCGTGAACGTCGGTGTCGATGGCGACGACGGCGTTCGTGGGGCCGGCGGGTTCAAGCGCCAGGCCGCGATTGGCGACAACGAGCCCGCGGGCGAGTTCGCTGACGAGTTCGGTGCGCACGTCGGCGTCCTGCCACGTGCAGAGGGTCCTATCCAGGACGACGGCGAGGACCAGAGGGTCGTGGAGGAAGCAGGCATCGCGGTGCTCGGGACGTGTCGGGAAAGCTTCGCCGAGGAAGTCGATCCACGCGTCGGTACAGTCCGCCACCCAGACCGAGAACGCATCTCCTCGGTCTCGGAGATGTTGCGCGTCGGCGCGGGTGAGCATGACCCGGCTGGTCTGGTCCAGACCCACCATGGCCACGTGCGCGCCGCTGCGGAGGACGATGTCGAGCGCTTCCGGGTCGACGTAGGCGTTGAAATCGCCGACGACGGTGACGTTCTGCGCGTATCCGGTGGCGCTTCCGGCCATGAGGACGAGCTCTTTGACGTTCTCGGCGAACGAGGGGTCCTTGGTGATCGCGATGGCGACGTTGGTCATCGGGCCGATCGCGACGACGGTGACTTCTCCGGGGTGCTCAGCGACCTGACGGATGAGGAAGTCGGCGGCGTGCTCGCCGCTGGTGGGGCCGAGCAGATCGCCGGCGTCTGATGTTCCGGGGACGGCCGGGATGACGGCGTCGAAGAGGGCACGGACGGGAGCCATGTCGCGAAGCAGCGGCTTCGTCGCGCCGAGGAGGACGGGCAGCTCCGGTCGTCCTAGTCGGTCGGTGAGTCGGCGTGCGACGTCGGTGCCGGTGAACGCGTCCACATTGCCGTTGACGATGGTCAGGCCGAGGACGTCGAGTTCGTCGGAGGCCAGGGCGAGCGCGATGGCGAGTCCGTCGTCGATGTCGCTGCCCGGTTCGCCCAGGCCCGGGTCGGTGTCGATGATGATCTTGGTGGGGTTCATGCGAGGACCTCGGTGGTGGTGACGAGGGACAGGGTCCGTTCGGCGAGTTCGCGGATGCTGACGCGGTCGAAGTCCTTCACGGCGCTGCGGACGTGCACGTGCGTGGTACCGATGAGATCAGTGGGGATGGCGGCGGACCCGTGAAGGGCGCCGTAGATGCTGCCGACGGTCGCGGCAGTGGAGTCGGTGTCGTTGCCGGCGGCGACGCTGATCGCGATCGCGTCGGTGAAGTTCCGTCCCCAGAGCAGGGCGATGCTGATGAATGCCGCGTTGTTGATGGTGTGGACCCAGTTGTAGTGGCCGAGGTGGTCGTGGGCCCAGCCGAGCGCGTCGGTGACGGACACGTTCTGCTCGTGCAGGTCGAGGATGTGCCGGAGCGCTTCGGCGAGGCGTGATGCGCTGGGGATGGCGTCAAGTCCGGTGCGCAGGGCGACGGCGGGGTCGGCGGTGCCGAAGGACGTGGCGACGACCGCGGCAGCCCATACTTCGCCGTAGATGCCGTTGGCGACGTGGCTGAAGACCGCGTCGGTGAGAGCGAGTCGGGCGGCGGCGGCCGGGTCCCCGGGGTGGGTGTAGCCGAAGACGTCGCCGCGGATCAGCGCACCGATCCATTCTCGGTACGGGTTGTCGGTTCCGGCGGCGTCCTCGACGGGGACCCCGCGGATCACGTTGCGGTAGGCGGCCCGCTCGGCGGTGAACGTCTGCGTGAACGGGAGCGCGTCGAGCCATGCGGTGGCGATCTGGGTGGTGCCGATGCTGTCGCCGAATCGTTCGAGCAGGGACAGGTTCAGGATCGTCCAGTCGATGTCGTCGTCGCGTGGCACATCGGTGAACAAGCCGGCGGAGGCGTACGGGGCGGATTCGTGCAGGTGGCTGACTCCCGCCGGGAGTTCGTCCAGAAGCGGGATGTAGCCGGTCTGTGGCCATTGGCCGACAGCTTTGAGGTAGATTTCCACCTCCGACGGGGTGAGCCCTTCGACGGGCTTTCCCATCGTGTTGCCGACGCACCGGCCGAGCCATGCACCGTGGATCCGGTCGAACAGGGTGTCGCGGTCGACCGCCACGGCAGGCAGCTGATCGATCAGGGCGCGAAGCTGTTCCGGGTCGGAGGTCTCCTGGTACGCCCACTGGGGGTCCCGCTGCAGGCGACCGAGTTCCTTCTTGATGGCGGCGAGGTCGGTGTAGTCGCCGTCGGAGGCGGCACGTGTGGCGCGCGGGAGGAGATCGCCGACCGGGTAGCCGCTGTGGGCGAGCTGTTGGGCCTCGTCAGGGACGAGGTCGCGGTCGTCAAGTACGTCGTGCACTGGGGCTCCTAGGCTGAGTGTCGATTGATGAGGGAGTGCTGCACGAGGACGTGCCGGCGGGACGAGGAGTCCCCTTCCGCAAGTCGGTGCAGCAGCAGGTCTCCGGCGGCGCGTCCGATTTCTTCGGCAGGAACACGGACGGTGCTCAGCGCGGGGCGGACGAGGGCGGAGGCATCGATGTCGTCGACGCCGATGAGGGCGATGTCCTCGGGGACGCGCAGGCCCGCGGCCAGCAGTGCATTCATCGCCCCGATCGCCATCAGGTCGTTGGCGCAGAACACTGCCGTCGGACGTTCGTCGGCGTCCAGCAGCGCTTGCATCGCCAGTTGGCCGCCGCGGGTCGTCCAGTCGCCGTCCACCTTGAACGCGGAAGGGACGGTGATGCGGAGGTCGGTGAGAGCGTGTCGGTAACCCGCGAGACGGCTGATGGCAGGTTCGCCGTTCTGCGGACCTCCGATGATGGCGATCTTGTTGTGCCCCAGCTCGTGCAGGCGCCGGACAGCGTCGGAGGCGATTCGGGAGTCGTCCGCGGACACCCAGTCGATCGGGAGATCGCTGAGGCCGGAACCGACGGCGACCAGTGCGATGCCTGCCCGCTGCAGGTTGTCGATCTCGTGACCGAGATTCCCGGAGGCGACAACGACACCATCGACACGACGCTGAATGGCGTCTTTGACGAACGCTTTGGTCGACTCCTCCCCCGCCCCTGCATCGAACAACAGCACGACCTGGTTCTGCGCGGCGACCGAGGTCTGCAGTCCGCGCGCCAGCGCCGGGTAGAACGGGTTCGTGATGTCTTGAACGATGAGGGCGATCGTGTTGCTCCGGGATCGCTGCATCGCCTGCGCGAAGAAGTTTGGCTCAAAACCCAACTCGTTCATGACCCGCTCGACCTTGCGACGCGTTCCTGTGGACACCGGGCGTTTGCCGGAGATGACATGCGACACAGTCGTTTTACTGACCCCCGCCGCGTCAGCTACGGCCTGAATATTGATCGCCCGGGAGCCAACCGTCTCCAAACTGGTTTGCTCAGACGACATTGGCTTCTTCCCTATCAAATCAGACGATGGTGGTGCGGTAGTGGGATCGCAAACCGACCATGCCTAATTAAACGCAAACCGGTTTGCAAAGATCAAACTATGCCGCGGTAAGCTAGGTGTCAAGAAGTCTCGTGACCCGCCGGTGCGTGAGACGCTTATTTTGGCCCGATAGTGATGTGCACCCATGCCAATGGGCAGCTCGTGTCGCGGGCCGAAGCTAGTCCGCGAGTCAGTCCTGGCTGTGGCGCCGGTCGACCCGGAACCAGCTGCTCTGCACCGCGGAGCGTGCTTGAGACAGACAGTTGCGCACGGCTTATCCAACTATTTGGATCGTCGCCACAACAAGCAGAAGAGAATTTTTCGCACATTGATGCACGGACGCTGCCGAGTGTCTCCTGATTGAGCGTGAGTGCAAACGTGCGAAGGCGACGTTGAATCCCCCAAGAAGTGCTTGCACATTTCCTGGAGGGCTCTTTCTATGCCGACGAGGTCGCCAACGGTCGATTCCTGTTGGGGAAACGCGTGACGCGTTCGGGTCCCAAGGTTGTGGCTCGCTAACTCACGGCCGGGATCGTGCAGACCAGCCGCGATGCGGAGCACACTTCCCGGATCTACTTGCTGCAGCGCTAATGATCACTTCTGGTGCTACCGGATAGCAGAAACAGTCGTTGGACGTGATTGGCGTGAGGCCGCAGGCTAGACTCATGACTTCGGCGCGACGCTCGTCCTCGGCATCCTTGCCGTCATCGACTCATTCTGCAGTTGTGTTCGTGCACGGTTTCGCGCAGACGGGGCAGGCATGGGGTCCCATGATCGATGTCTTTGGGTCGGCGAACGTGCGACGTGTCCGACCGGACATGGCGGGGGTTGGCAGCCAGCTTGATGCCGCAGGTCCGTTCACGCTCGAGCGGTTCGCGGACGACTTGGTAGATACTATCGACGCGGCTGGGGGCCCGGTGTCGTTGATCGCTCACAGCATGGGAGCGCAGGTTGCCGAGCTCGCGGCGACGCGCCGCCCGTCGGCCGTAACGTCGCTGGTACTCCTAGCTCCGCTTCCTCTCGGTGGGCTGCATGCATCTGAAGAGGAAGCGCCGGTAATCGACGCAGAGGGTCTGCGGGCAACCTCCTTACAGGTCTTCTCCACGTTGGGGGCCCTCGGCCGTGAGCTTGCGACATCGGCCCGGCAGATCCGGGCCGATGTTCTCCAGCAGCACTGCGATGCGTTCGCGGCCGGTCATTCGGACGGCGAGCAGGCGAGCGCTTTCACCGGTCCCGTACTCGTGATTCCTGGCGCGGATGACGAGATCGCATCGCCGACGTTCGTCGCAACCCACATTGCCCCGCGATTCAGTCGGGTCGCGATGGCTCCGATCGCCGGAGCCGGCCATCACCCCCATCTCGAACAGCCCTCCGCGACCGCTTCGGCGATCGCGTCTTTCGCTACGGCAGGAAGCTGAATATGGAACGACCGACCACCTCCCACCTGTTCACCTCGCTCACCCTCGGTGAGCGGACGCTGGCGAACCGTGTCGTGATGGCGCCAATGACCCGCGCCCGCACGACCAATGCGGCCTCCGCGCCGACGCAAATCCACGAAACCTATTACGGTCAACGCGCAGGAGCCGGCATGATCGTGAGCGAAGGCCTCGCTGTCTCGCGTGACGCGATCGGTGGAATCAACCTTCCCGGCCTGTTCTCGCACGAGCAGGTCGCCGGATGGTCCTCTGTGACGGACGCGGTGCACGGCACGGGGAGCGCATTGATCGCTCAGCTGGTTCATGTCGGTGCGATGTCGCATCGCGACCTCCTCGGAGGGCGACTCCCGCTCGCGCCCTCGTCGATCAATCCTGCAGGCAAAGTGTCGACAGCGTCCGGTCGCGTCAGCACCGAATCACCCCGCGCGATGTCGGTCGACGACATCGAGCGCACCATCGCCGACTACGCGTCTGCTGCGCGGAACGCCATGCGTGCCGGATTCGACGGAGTCGAGATCCACGCTCACCGCGGCTATCTCATCTCACAGTTCGCGAATCCGCGCTCCAACCGGCGAACGGATGGCTACGGCGGAGACGTCAAGGCGCGTTCGCGATTCTTCCTCGAGGTCGTTCGTGCCGTATCCGAGTCCATCGGCACGGGCATCCTGGGGATCAAGATCGCACCCTACTGGACGGAAGGCGAGGCACACGTCTTCGACGACGATTCGTCTGCCGCTTATGACTACGCGCTCACGGAGGTCGGTAAGACCGTGTCGTACGTTCACGCCATGGCGCCGCGGACGAGCGCCTGGGCGGACTTCGTCGCCGAGGACCGGACCGCTTTGCTGCAGCGCGTGCGCTCAAAGTTCGATGGGACGGTGATCGCGAACGGTGGGTTCAATGCCGAGTCGGCCGAGGCCGTTCTTGATGCCGGGTTTGCCGATGCCGTCTCATTTGGTCTGCCGTTCGTGGCGAACCCGGATCTGCCTCGGCGCCTGGCTCTGGGGCTGCCTTGGGCCGATCCCGACCGCAGCAGCATGTACGTCGGTGGTACCGCCGGGTACATCGACTATCCGACGGCCACGATCGCCGACCCCCTGGCCGCGGCTGACCACTGAACGGCCGTACTCCCGTGGCCAAGGCGACCCCAGCACGCCTACCAGTGCAGAAACACGCTGCTCTGTCCGGACAGGGCGCAGCAAGCCACGCGAGCCCGCGTTCCGGAGGGCGCGCAGCGACGGGGCAAGAGCATCCGCGCCGCCAAAATCACTCGCCGGAGGTGCCGCGCTCCACGCTCCTGGCAGACGTCACCATGCAAAGGACCCCATGACCGACAAGGACCTCGACACCGCCGCACAGACGTCCGGTCCGGACGGGTTCGACCATCCTGCCGGCCGTACACGCGCGCTGGACGGGAAAGTCGCCGTCGTGACGGGCGGAAGTCGAGGAATCGGTCTCGGCATCGCCACGCAGTTCATCGCGGAGGGCGCGACTGTATTCATCACCGCCCGCAACCAGGGCGATCTCGACGCAGCGCGCACCGCTCTCGGCGAACGTCTCGTCGGGGTGCGTGCGGACGCAGCCGACCTGAACGGCCTCGACCTGCTCTTCGACGACATCCGCCAGAGGTTCGGTCGACTCGACGTTCTGGTAGCGAACGCCGGCGCCGGTTCGGTAGCGCCGCTCGGGCACATCACGGAAGAGCAATTCGACGTCGTCTTCGGCCTGAACGTCAAAGGCACTCTGTTCGCGGCGCAGAAGGCGTTGCCGCTCATGGGCCCTGGGTCTTCCATCGTCCTGATCGGATCGAACACGTCCGTCCAAGGGTCACCCTCGCTCAGCGTGTACGCCGCAACCAAAGCCGCGCTCCGCAGCTTCGCCCGGACCTGGGTGATGGACCTTCGCGGTCGCGGGATCCGCGTCAACGTTCTGAGCCCTGGCCCTACGCAGACGCCCGGTCTTTCGGGTCTCGCGAAGCCTGGACATCTGCAGGATCTCCTCGATGGGTTCTCGTCGAGGGTGCCCCTCGGTCGTGTCGGTCAGCCGGACGAGATCGGGAAGGCCGCTGTGTTCCTCGCCTCCGATGCGTCGAGCTTCGTCACCGGAACCGAGTTGTTCGTCGACGGCGGCTACGCGCAGGTCTGATCGTCGGCCTGGCTAGTGGACGCGCAGCGGCGCTTGGACTAGCCGCGCGTCGTCGGGCAGACCGACCCCTTGCGCGCGAAACGAGCAATCCCGAGTCGGTGGCTGACCCGGTCAGCCGTGATAGACGACGTCGCACCTGGCCGCGTCTCGGTAATCCCTGGGCCGGTCACGAATCCACGGCGGACCCGCGTGCGGGCGGCCGACGGAGCTCCTCTCCGTCACCCATGCGTACGCTCGCGTCTCACCGGGCACCGCCCGGGGAGTAGTCCGCGTCCTGATGTGGCCATTCGCACCGGCTTCGGCTGCCCCGTCGTGACCCGGGGAAGCACGTCGCGGGGTGATGTGAGCGGCTGTTTTCTGCTCAGCGAGGTGACCTGCCGGCCGGCGCACCTGCCCCTGGAGAAGCTGAGCCAGGAGCTGCGCGGGCGTTGACAGACGACGCGAGCCTGAAGGTGCGCCTGCGCCGGCGTGAAGACGGCGATGACTGACCGCTTGATCACGGGAGGGTTCCCTGACGCTTGCGCCAGGGCTTGAGCGCGACGCATTTGGCGTCAGCCGATCGGCACGCTTCCCGTATGGCCGAACACCTCGACGGTCCCTCGCCAGGAAGGCAGCTCGGTGAGCCCGGTGGGGAAGCGGATCATCTTGACGGCGCCGAATTCTTGAAGCGTCGCCATCGTGTGCTCGCGACCGTAGCCGCTGTGCTTGACGCCGCCGAACGGGGTCGTCAGCGGCCACCGGTGGTAGTTGTTCACGTGCACCATCCCGGCTTCCATGCGCCGTGCCACGCGGAACGCTGTCGCCTGGTCCTGGCTGTAGACCGCGGCCACGAGACCGTACGGCGATTCGTTGACGATGTCGACTGCCTCGTCTTCGGTGTCGAAGACGTTGATGGTCTGCACGGGGCCGAAGATCTCCTCCTGGGCAATGCGCATCGTTCTGGTCACCCCGGCGAAGAGGGTCGGCGGAACCCAGAACCCGTCGGAGAGGCGGTCATCGGCCGGCAGGTTCGCCTGCGCGACGATCGTGGCGCCTTCTTCCTCGCCGATGCGGATGTAGTCCAGGTCGCGCTGTTGCTGGTCACGCGAGACGGCCGGGCCGACCACGGTCTTCGGGTCGATCCCTTCGCCCACGCGCAGGGACCGGACCCCGTCTGCGAGCCGCTTGGTGAATTCGTCGGCGATACCGCGCTGTACGAGCACACGGGAGGCGGCTGTGCACGCTTCTCCCTTATTGAAGAAGCCGCCTTCGAGGGCATTGCGGACGGCCAGGTCGAGGTCGGCGTCGTCGAAGACGACGAACGCGTTCTTTCCACCGAGCTCGAGCGTGACCGGGGTCACGTTCGCTGCGGCGGCGGCGGCGACGGCCATACCGCCTCGCGTTGATCCGGTGAAGGAGATCTTCCTGACCAGCGGGTTGGCGACGAGGGCCCGACCGGGCTCCGCTCCGCCCGGGATGACATGGACGACATCTGCCGGCAGGACCTCGCTGATGATGTCGATGATGCGCATGATGGTGAGCGGTGACTGGGGGCCCGGCTTGACCACGACCGTGTTGCCGACGGCGAGGGCCGCCGCGACCTTGCCGCCGGTGTGAATCGGGGGCCAGTTGAAGGGAATGATCGCCCCGACGACTCCGAACGGCTCCAAGACGGTGGAGGCGTACACCGGCCCGACTTCGAAGAAGTCGCTCGGGATCTTGTCGACGATGCCGGCGTAGAAGCGGAAGATGTCGAGGAGGAACTGCACGTCCCCGAACCGGCCATCGGCTAAGGGCTTGCCGTTCTCGGCCGTCAGGATCTCCGCGAGCTCGTCGGCGTGTGCTTCGAGGGCGTCGGCGCACCGGGCCAGAAGCGCGCTTCGCTCGGCAGCCGTCGTGTTTCGCCAACCGCCCGTGAACGCGGCATGGGCCGCATCGATTGCGGCGTCAACCTCGGCTGCGCTGCTTCCGGCGACCCGGGTGATGACCTGACCGGTCGCGGGGTTGTCGACATCGAACTCATTCGCCGGATCGTCGGAGGACCAACGGGAGGTGGTGAGCGGCGCGAATTGGAAACGGCTTGGGTCGTGATTGATGCTCGCCATCTCGGCGGCTCCTTCCGGGAAAGAAGATCGGAGAGTCGATCTCCTTCAGTTACTTTCCGCTCTCACGGTCAGCACGTCCAACGATGAATTGTGCTGAACCGAAGCACGAACAACGATGATGCACAGCGGACGCGCTCGTATCGGTAGGACAAAAAGTGATGGCTTCCAGCAGGAGAAATCGTTGGACTCGATAGGCGGGAGCGTTTGACCCTGGATGCATGACTGACACCACCGTTCGCTCCGATATCGTCCTTTCCGACTCGACCGTGTATGCCACGATCACCGCGCCGTTCGACCAGATCGACCTCGCCGATTGGCTGCGGAACCTCACCGACGAGGAGTACCAGCGCTGCGCACCAGGGGAGCACAAGGCCTGCGCCCATGGGGTGACCGACGATGGGCGATCAGAGACCCTGAACGTCGAGATGATCGGCACGACGCTGACCATCCAGCACGCTGTCCACGACATCTTCGAGAAGGACCACCTGCGACTCGTCTCGATCTCCGATGCCCTGACCGCAAACGGCTGGACCACTTCGCAAGGCATCTGGGAACTCCGGGTCACCGACAACGGCGACGGGACCGCCCGCTTCAGCAACAGCGTCATCGCACACCCGACCGAGGACGGACTCGCGTTCTACGAGGCCCACGGTATTCCCCTTGAGCAGGCCGCCGCCGCACGCCAGGAAGCCTCCGATGCCCACAACCACGTCGAGACACCGCACTACGCAGCGAGCATCGAGCGTCGAGCCCTGCGCCAGGGCTGAAGGGCGTCAACGTTTCGTCAACGACGTTGCAACGGCCGTCCGGTGAAGTAGGGGAGTCGCCAATGACCCCACACCGAGGAGACCCATTGTGCCCACAGGGATAACAGCCCATGACATCGAGCGGCTCGCCGCCACGATCGACGGCGACGTCCTCGTCCCCGGAGACGCCGATTACACGGCCCAGTCGTCTGGGTATAACTCCGCGATAGCACACCGCCCTGCCCTCATCGTCGTTGCGGCCAGCGCCGCCGACATCCAGGCAGCGGTCCTCTTCGCGACGGGCCACGACCTGCCCGTCGCCGTCATGGCGACGGGGCACCAGGCCACGACGACCTTCGACGACGCCCTCCTGATCACGACGTCACGGATGGCATCGGTCGCGATCAACCAGAAAGAGGCAACCGCGACCGTCGGCGCGGGAGCCCGCTGGGGAGCTGTCGTCGAAGCCGCCGCCGCCGTGCGACTTGCGCCGCTGAACGGCTCGTCCCCCCTCGTCGGGGTCGTCGGGTTCACCCTGGGCGGCGGGTTGAGCCCGACGATGGGACGTTCGCGAGGGTGGGCCTCCGACCACGTGCGTCGTCTCGATGTCGTCACGGCCTCAGGTGAGATGGTGCGGGCCACCCCGACGGAGAACGCCGACCTCTTCGGTGCCCTCCTCGGGGGCAAAAGCAACTTCGGCATCGTGACGGCGATGGAGTTCGACCTGTTTCCGCTGCCCACGCTCTTCGGCGGTGGCCTCTTCTTCGCCGGCGCGCATGCCGAAGCCGTGCTCCACGCATACGCACGGCTGACTGCGTCGGCCCCCGCCGAGGCGACGACATCGATCGCCCTGCTCCGACTTCCGCCTCTCCCATTCGTTCCAGAGTTCTTGCAAGGCGCCTTCGTGATCCACGTTCGGATCGCCGGGCTCGGAACGGACGTCGATTGGCAGGCGTTCGTCGAACCTCTGCGGACCGCCGCCCCCGTGATGGTCGACACCCTCGCGGAGCTGCCCTACACCGACTTCGCGTCGATCCACTCGGACCCCACAGAAGGTGCGCCGTTCCTCGAGCGAACCGACCTGCTCACCGAGCTGTCCGACGAGACAATCTCGACTCTTCTCGAATGGGCCGGCCCCGACGCTGAGAGCCCCGTCCAGTTCGTCGAGCTCCGCCACCTGGGCGGCGCACTCGCCAACGACGGCGGCTTCGTCTCCGCAGTCGGGAACCGCGACGCCCGGTTCGCGTTCTGGATCGTCGCCATCGGCATGCCCAACGACCTGGTACCGGCCATGGCATACGCCGACGGTTTCATCCGGAGCCTTCAGCCGTGGAGCACCGGAAAGACGTACCTCAACTTCATGGCCAGCTCCGATGTGACGCCGGAACTCGTCGCGGCCGCGTACGGCGACGACGCTTTCGACCGACTCAGGACCCTCAAGCGCCGCTTCGACCCGAAAAACACGTTCCGCCTGAACCACAACATCACGCCTTCCACCTGACGCTCAACCACAACGCAAGGAATCCCATGACCCTCATCACCATCCCCAAGAACGCCTCCACGGAGGCGAAGCTCCAAGCCCTCGTCGACGAGAACCAGATCGTCGACGCGATCCACCGCTACACGGCAGGATTGGACTTCGGCGACGCCGACCTGCTCGAGTCGGCGCTCACCGAGGACGCCACGGTCGACCTCTCGCTCGCGATGGCGAAAATCGGATACGAGTTCCCGCCGCTCACGCCTCGCTCGACGATCATGGGCGGTCTCCTGCCCGCCGTCGGCCCACTCGACACCAGTCACCGGATCTCCAATGTCCGAGTTGCCATCACCGGCGACACAGCGACGCTGACCTGCTACGCACAGGCGCAGCACTACCTGCCGGGCCACGGGCCGAAGCCGGAGGAGACGCGTCAGGCCCTGATGATGAACCGCTACCAGGCGGAGCTCGTCCGCTCGCGCGACTCCTGGAGAATTCAGACGCTTCTCATCGACAACGCCTGGTTCTCGGGCGACCCGACGATCCTGATCGGCTGATCGACCTCCCCTCGATCCTGCAACGGACGCGAGATGTGCCGGGAAGCCCAGAGCCTGCTTTGCGCCTCCCGGCACGCCTCAGGGCCTTCGATCTGCCACGCCTGCCGCCGGGCATAGGCACGAGCAAGGGTGAGATGCGAATACGCGATGTCCGAGACGGCGAGCATGAGGTGCGCGTCGACGAGCTCCTCCAGGACACCGACGGTGGATCGTTCGTCGAGGTCGAGAAGGGCCGACGCGCTGGCGACGGTCACGCCGAGCCGGTCGCTGAGGGCAAGGATCCTGAAGGCCGACGCCGTCGTGTCGCCGATGCGTTCCAAGGTGGCGACGATCGGCGCGTCGACGATCTTGCAGTCGCTTTTCATCACCTTGGGGTTGTCGAGATCGTCGCGGAGTTCCTCGACGAGGCGCGCGATGGACCAGTTCGGGCGTGCGAGCAGCCGCGCACCGGCGACGTGGAGGGCCAGCGGGTGGCCGCTGCAGGCGGCAGCGAGTTCGAGGGCGGCGTCGCGTTCGGTCTCGACACGGGATGTTCCGCTGACCGTCCGTAGGAGCACGACCGATTCTGGCCCTGACAGCGGGCCGACTGCGACCCAATGCGCCCCTGTCACGGCCGGCAGGCGACGCCAGGTGGTGAACAGGAGAGCACTCCCTGGCCTCGACGGTAGGACAGCGTGCACCTGCTCGGGTGTGGTGACATTGTCCAGGATGAGGAGCAGGCGCTTCCCGTCGACGAGGGTGCGCCACAGGGCGAGCCTGCCCGCCGCGGAGGGCGGCTGCCGATCGGGCGGGACGCCGAGATATTGCAGGAGCCGCCCGGCAATTTCATCTCCCGCAGCAGCATCTCCGAGGTCGAGGAAGATCTGTCCGTCGCTGAACTCGCTACGGACGAGGTGTGCTGCGTGGATCGCCAACGCCGTCTTGCCCATGCCACCGAGACCGGTGACCCCCACCACCGCGGGTGAAACGCTGTCGGTGAGGGCGGCAGTGATCATGGCGAGTTCATTGCGGCGGCCGACCAATGTGGTGGTCCTCGCGGGCAGCGGGACAGGAGGCAGCCTCTCCTGGGACCCCGCCGGCGTGCCGACGGGTGTCATGTTGTGATCGGGCGCTGGTTCAACGAGGCCGCGCAGGATCTCCTGGTGCAAGTGCAGCAGACGTGCCCCGGGGTCGATACCGAAGTCCTCGCGCAGCTGCCTTCTCGTCTCATCGAAAAGTGTGAGGGCCTCGGCTCGTCTGCCCTGGTAGCTGAGCGCCGTCATGCGAAGCTCAACGAGCCGTTCGCTCGCGGGTCGGTCTCCGACGGCGATGGCGGGCTCGAATCCTGCGTCCTCGAAGCGGCCCAGTTCGATGTCGAGGGCGAGGGCATTTTCCACTACGGAGCCGACGAGATCCATCAGGCGCTGCCGCGCGGAGTCGACGAAGTGGCCGGTGGCGCCGACGAGAGCGGGGCCCTGCGCAAGAGCCGCGGCGTGCCGCAGATGCTGCGAGGCGGCCTCGGAGTCGTCTGACGTCCGAGCCTCCGAAGCCGCCGTGACAAGGTTCCGGAATCGGTCGAGGTCCGTCGTGATGCTGGTCGTGTCGAGCTGGTAACGACCCAATTCGAACCGGATCATCCGTGAGTACGTCACGGGCGCGAGAACGCGGTTGAGTCGCGACACGTAGGTCCGAATGGTTTCCCTTGCCGTCCGCGGCGGATCCTCACCCCAGACCGAGTCGATGAGGCCATCAGCCGTCAGCGATCGGCGAGATGCCAGGACGAGGGCAGCGAGCACGCCCCGCTGCTGCGGGGAGCCGAGATCCAGTTTGATACCGCCACGCCACGCTTGCACCGGGCCCAGAACAGTGATCAACGTCACCGCGTCGCTCGGCTCTCCGGGTGCATCCATGCGGTCGAGTTCCTCCCGTGTCTGCGTCGTTATGCTTCGCACGACCTCTCCTGAGCCCGCGTCCTAGGATGCGTGCGTCCCGCCGCCCCACACATCCGGCTTTCTGGTACGCGTGTCGCCTTGCGGCGTCGCGAATGTCAGGCCTGCTGGACTTCAGGGACGGGGCCAGTCAGCGGCGGTTCCGTGGTCAGGGCATCAGAGACCGCGTGCGCTGAGGCGTGCGCCCACTTCGTCGTCGAGAGAAGCCCGATGACGAGGATGACTGCACCGTAACCGGCGTTGATGATCCACCCGATGTGCGTGTGCTCAGCGATCGTCGTCCCATGCCCTGCGTGGCCTGCGAGGACGGCGCCGGCGATGGCGACGCCGAGGGTCGCACCGACCTGCCGGCTGGTGGAGCTGATGCCGGTGGCGATGCCGATGCGCTCTCTGGGCATTCCGGCGACCGCGGTCTGCGAGATCGGTGCTCCGACGGCGGCGTTGCCGAAGCCCATGACCGTGTAGGCGATGAGGAGCCACCATGTCGGCGTGCTCTGATCGATGAAAGCGAGGAGGGCACCGGTGCCGCCGATGCCGATGCCGGCGACGATCAAGGGGATACGGGCACCGTGGCGGGCCAGGATCCTGCCCGAGATCGGGCCGAAGAAGATCGCGACGATCGCCAGCGGCATGACGAGAAGGCCGGCGCCGAACGCGGTGAAGCCGCGGCCCTGCTGGAGGTAGAGGCTGTTGAGGAACAGGAACGAGCCCAGCGCGGCGAACGAGAGGACAGCCATGATGCTCGATGCGCTGAAGGGGAAGCTTCGGAAGAAGCCGATCTCGATCAGGGGTTCGAAGCGGCGGGGCTCGTAGAACAGGATCCCGACGAGGCAGAGGGCGGTGACGAGGAAGGCGACCAGGATCGGCGCCGACGACCAGCCGAGGCTCGACCCCTCGATGATGCCGAAGGTCAGGCTGGCAAGCCCCAGAGCGACGAAGATCTGACCAGCGAGGTCGAAGCGACGGGCGAAGGCGGCTTTCGACTCAGGGATGATCCGGAGTGTCATGATGATGGTGGCGATGCCAATCGGCACGTTGATGACGAAGATCCACCGCCAGCCGAGGGGCGAGTCGACGAGGGCTCCGCCGACGATCGGGCCGAGGGCCAACGACAGCCCGATCACTCCGCCCCAAATGCCGAGGGCGCGAGCACGGTCGGCCGGCTTCGTGTAGACGGTGCCGAGAATCGCCATGGCCACCGGGTTCAACGCCGACGCGCCCAGGGCCTGGAGGACCCGGAACACGATCAACCACGACAGCGTCGGAGCGATCGCGCAGAGCGCCGACCCGATCACGAACACGCCCAGGCCCATGAGGAACACCTTGCGTCGGCCGAAGCGGTCGCCCGACGACGAGGAGAACAGCAGGAGGGCAGCGAGTGTCACGGTGTACGCATCAACGACCCACGACAGGCCAGTGACGGACGCTCCGAGGTGCAAGCCGATCGCGGGGAGGGCGACGTTGACGCCAGTCATGTCGATGCCGACGAGGAGAACACTCACACAGCACAAGGCCAGGAGCATCCCTCGCCGGCGCGGGGTCATATCAGTGATGGTCATGGCTCCAGGGTCACGGACAGCTCGCATCATGTCCAACGATTTATGCTGCTCGACATCATCATCCAGAGTGATAGTGTTTGAGAATGGAACTGCGCGAGCTCGAGTACTTCGTCGCGGTCGCCGAGACATCGAGCTTCTCGCAGGCCGCTCGCGACCTGCATGTCGTGCAGTCCGGTGTTTCCGCAACGATCCGTCGGTTGGAGGCCGAACTCGGCAGCCCCTTATTCGATCGGACCGTGCACCCGGTCGCTCTCACGGGTGCCGGAACGGTCTTCCTTCCCGCGGCTCGAGCGACCCTCGATGCCGCCCGTGAGGCCAAGGAACTCGTCGCGGCCGCCGCGGACGGCGTCGCGGGGCTTCTCACGATCGGGATGATGCGCTCGGCTACCTTCATCGACCTGCCCCGGATGCTGGCGGAGCTCGGGAAAGCGCACCCCGGTGTCGAAGTGCGCCTGAGAGCGTCGGCCGGGGGATCTCGCGGGCTGATCGAACAGATCCTCGCGCGGGAGATCGACGCGGCCTTCCTTGCGTATTCGGGGCCGACCCCCGCCGGGCTGCACCTCGTCGAGATCTCCCGCAAAGTTCTGCACCTCGTGGTCAGCCCGGATCATCCCCTCGCCGGCGCCGGTTCCGTCGTCCTCGAGCAACTCGTCGACCAGAGCTTCGTCGACTCGCCCGTCGGCTACGGCAACCGCACCATCATCGACGACGCCTTCGCGGCAGCCCACCTCACCCGTCGAGTGTCGCTGGAGGTCCCCGATGTGGGAACAGCCAGCGAATTTATCCGTCAAGGCATCGGCATCGGGTTCCTCAGCGACGATCTCATCCCGAACGATCTGGTGGTGCTCGACGTTTCCGGGGTGTCGCTGATCTGGCGACTGATGTTTGGCACGCCGACGGGACGGCGAGCATCGCAGCCCCTCCAGGCATTTGTTCGCATCCTGGAAAACACGATGGCGCCTCTCTCGGTGGCCGACACTGATGGATTGGCCTGAGGGCTCCCGCGCACGTCGGATCGGTCGACCCGACAGAGGGTAGGGCCGACATCGGGTTCGAGACGCGCCGAGAAACGAGGACGAGCACGCTGACGCACTGGCCTGCCCGGCGACGCCCTCGGATGGACAGAAAGGCCGTTGCCTCCGAACTATGGGCGAATAGTGCAGCGGCCGCACGCGGGCGTCAGAGGGCCTGCACCCAAGCGCTGGAGGGGTCGCGACGGCGAATCCGCAGGACGGCTCAAACGCTCATCAGATTTGATGCTGAGCATTAGCAGAAGAAATCATTGGACGCGATGCGGGGCAAGTTGCAGTCTTGACACGTGGATATCGCCGACTGTTCAGCTCAATCGGCCGGACCCCATATCTCGATGGTCGAGGTCGTCTGCGCACGTGCTGCTACGCCTACCTCGCCACCGACGGTCGCGCGTTCTCCGTGGCCGAGGGGGTCGGTCGCGGCAGGACCCGACGCATTCAATGCCCCGAATCACCAACCTGCCCGGCCGACCGCGACGGCAACGTCCGGTCTGCCTCGCTTACTGACCTAGCGCACCTGTGCGCGTACGTGAAAGGCACCATGGAATCCGCCACCTTCACCGGTAAGACCATCCTCGTCACCGGCGCGTCCGCCGGCATCGGCTTCAGCATCGCATCCGCTCTCGTCGCCGCTGGCGGCACCGTCATCATCACGGGCCGCCGCGAACAAGCCCTTAAGGACGCGGCCGTGAGCCTCGACCCCAGCGCCGTCGGAATCCGCGCCGACGCCGCCGAGGAAGCCGATTTGGACGCGCTGTTCGCCCGCATCACGGAGACCCACGGTCACCTGGACGGCTTGGTCGTCAACGCCGGCGGAGGACGGTTCGCGTCCCTGGAGACCGTGACCGCGGCCGACATCGACGCCGCGCTGGCCGCGAACGTCCGCGGCGCGATCCTGACCATTCAGAAAGCGCTGCCACTCCTCGGCGAAGGCTCCTCGATCGTCTCCACCGGTTCGACCGCCGCCCCGGGCGGCCTGGTGAACTTCGGCCTTTACTCCGCGAGCAAGGCGGCGCTGGCGACCCTGACCCGCACCTGGGCGACCGAGCTCGCACCGCGCGGTATCCGGGTCAACGACATCGTCCCCGGCCCCACCCGTACCCCGGGCTTAGCAGGGCTGTCCGACGGCGCAGACCCCTCCGGGCTCCTGGCGGGGCTCGCCGCGGAAACCTTATTCAATCGGCTTATCGAGCCGTCCGAGGTCGCCGCCGCGGCCCTGTTCCTGCTCTCCGACGCGAGCTCCGGCATGACCGGCAGCGAACTCTTCGTCGATGCCGGCCAAGCCCACCACCACTGAGATTCACCGGGCTCACCCAACCCGGGGTCCCGAGAGCACTGGAAAGAGAGGGCGTTATGGCCACCGCAACCGTCACCACCGCCACCGGCACACCGGTCACGTTCACCCGTGAGGGCGACGGCCCCGCCGCCACCGTGTACATCCCCGGCTTCGCTGAAACGACCGCCTCCTGGGATGCCCTCGCAGAGGAGCTCGCCCAGAGTGACCGCGAGGTGGTTCGGATCGACCTGCCCGGCTCGGGGCTTCGCACAGGAGCGGCCACGCCGTATGCGATCGAGGCCGCCGCCACGGACGTCGCCGCGGTGATCGACGCCGTCGGCAAACCGGCCACGATCATCGCGCACAGCATGGGATCTCAGATCGCCGAACTTGCTGCGATCAGCCGCCCAGAACTGGTCGAACGCCTCATTCTGATTGATCCGATCCCGCTCGGCGGAGCGCACGCACCCGGGCAGCCAGCACCCGCCATCGACGCCGGCGAACTACTGCATTCCCAGCTCGACGTGTTCGCCGAGCTCGGCGACGGCGGTCAAGCGCTCACCACGGACGCTCTCGCCGTGCCCGCCGACACCCTCCAGCAATACTGCGACGCCTTCGCCGAAGGCCACCCTGCCGGGGAGACCACCAGCCGGTTCGAAGGCAAGGTCCTTCTCCTCGCGGGCGAGCACGACCCAGTCTCCAACCCCGCGTTCGTGGAATCCGCCATCGCACCCCGGTTCGCACACGCCATAACCCAGACCATCGCTGGCGCGGGGCACCACCCGCACCTGCAAGCCACCGGAGCGACGGCCGCCGCCATCGGCGCCTTCTTCGCGGCACATCAGGACTAGCGCCAGTGCGATCCCCGATGCAGGCAGCGCCGAACGGTCCCGCACTAACCGCGCGCACGCGCAGCCAAAGCGTCTGCTCGTGACCGCCAGTCCCAACTCCACGCCGTACGGCTTCGCGACGACCACCGCAGAAGTCCTTTCCGGGGTCGATCTCGGCGGGAAGAGCGCTGTTGTCACCGGGGCGTCGTCTGGGCTGGGCACAGAGATCGCTCGATCCCTCGCCGCCGCGGGAGCCGCCGTCTCCCTAGCGGTACGGGACAAGGCAGCCGGCGAGCAACACGCGGAATTGATCCGCGCCTCGACCGGCAACGCTCAGGTGCAGGTCGCGCACGTGAATCTGGCGGACCTGGCGTCGGTGAACGCGTTCACGGCCGGTTGGACCGGCCCTCTCGACATCCTCGTGAACAACGCCGGCGCCCTGATCCCAGCCCTGCAACGAACCCCGCAGGGCTGGGAGAAGCAGTTCGCGACACACCACCTGGGCCACTTCGCCCTCGCCGCCGGACTGCACGACCACCTCTCGGTGCGCGGTGGCCGGATCGTCACCCTGAGCTCCTCCGGACATCTGTATTCACCGGTCGTCTTCGACGACATCCACTTCCGCTACCGCCAGTACACAGACCTGCTCGCCTACGGCCAGTCGAAAACCGCAAACATCCTGTTCGGTGTGGAAGCGGCCCGGCGTTGGGCGGGCGACGGGATCACGGCGAATGCGGCGATGCCGGGCCCGACATACACGAACTTTCAACGCAGCATGGATCCGGACCAGCTCGCCCGCCGTCTCGGCGGGTTCGATCCCAACCGCGACGTCGCCCCACCCGGATGGAAGACCGTGGCGCAGGGAGCCGCAACAGCAGTGTTCCTGGCCGCGTCACCGCTCGCAGACGGCGTCACCGGTTGGTACTACGAGGACTGCAACCCGGCCACGATCGTGACCGACAACAACGACTACCGCGCCGGTCTCGCCCCCTATGCAATCGACCGCGAGAACGCCGACCGTCTCTGGACGCTCTCCGCGGCGCTCCTCGGCCGGTAGCGGCCGCCACGCACACGATCCACTCCGCCTGGGCGGGCGTACATCACGAACGAGAAGGGAACGGCAATGACGCAGGCGCTGAGCTCAACCGCCGCAACGAGGCGGCACCCGTTGTTCTTCGTGGTCGTCGCCATCCTGGTGGCCCTGTTTCCCGCCGCGTCGAGCGCCCCGTCGCCGCTGTACGTCATCTACCAACGAGAGTGGGGTTTCTCCTCAGCCACCCTCACGGTGATCTTCGCCATCTACGCGGTCGGGCTGCTCGCGGCGCTCCTCACCGTCGGACGACTCAGCGACCACATCGGCCGTCGCCCCGTGCTGTTGGCCGCGATCGCCCTCGAGATCATCTCGATGATCGTCTTCCTCGCCGCCGGAGACACCGCCGCGCTCTGCGTGGCCAGGCTCATCCAGGGCGTCGCGACCGGTACCGCGATCTCCGCCATGGGCGCAAGCCTCGTCGACCTCGCCCCGCAGGACCGCAAAGGCCGTGCCGGACTCATCAACTCCATCGCGCCGAGCGTCGGCCTAGCCCTCGGGGCGTTGGGATGCGGCGCTCTGGCCGAATACGCTCCCGCCCCGACGCGACTGGTCTACGCGGTGACTCTTGCCTGCCTCATCGTCGCCGCGGTCGCCATCGCCCGGATGCCGGACACCGTCGCCCGTCGCGCTGGCGCAGTTCCCAGCCTTGTCCCGCGCGTGGGCATCCAGGCCGAGATGAGGCGACGTCTCACACCAATCATCCCCGCCCTGTTGGCTGCGTGGGCGCTCGGCGGCCTGTACTTCTCGCTCGGCCCCTCCATAGCGCAAACGGTCTTCGGCTACCGGAACCATCTTGCCGGCGCGGTCGTCATCACGATCTTCTGCGGCATCGCCGCGTTCACGTCACTCGCGCTGGCCCGCGTCCCGCTGGAACGGCTCGGTGCTCCCGCCGCGATTGTTGTCGGCGCCGGTGGGGTGGCAGCCTTCCTCGGCGTGCGTACCGACACGACCGGTTTCGCTGTGATCGGCACGCTCCTGGCCGGCATCGGGTTCGGTGCGATCTCCGTCGCCAGCTTCGGAACCGTCGCCCGATGGGCACGCGCCGAGCACCGCGGGGCCGTGATCGCAGCGGTGTACATCCTCTGCTACTTCGCCTTCAGCGCCCCCGCAGTCGCCGCTGGCTTCGCGGCCACCCGCCTCGGGCTGGTGGCCACCACCGAGGGGTACCTGCTCGTCGTCATCGCCGCGGCGATCGCCGCCCTCGCCTTGACCGCACTATTCGCTCCGCCAAGCCACACCCCACCGTCTGCGCCGGCTGAGGTGCGTGCGGACCCTGCCCGGGACAGCTGAGCATCCGCTTTTTCTCAACACGTGATCGAGGGGGTCAATCCCTCACCCCTCGACACCGACCACCAAAGGAGCACGATCGTGAGCGAACGACTTGATGTGACCATCCCCCTGCCCGACGGCGTGACGCTGGCCGCCTGGCTGTATCTCCCGGACGGGGACCGTCCCGCAGCAGGCATCACCATGGCCCACGGCTTCGGCGGAACCCGCTACCACGACATCGCACCGATCGCCGAACGGATCAGCAACGCCGGGTACGCGGTCCTCCTGCACGACCACCGCAACTTCGGCGACAGCGGCGGCACACCGCGACACGACATCAACCCCGATCAGCAGATCGAAGACTGGCGGCGGGTGACCACCTACCTCTCAGCCCGCGACGAGGTCGACGCCAACCGCGTCGGAATCTGGGGCACCAGCTACGCCGGCGGTCACGCCCTCGTCCTCGCCGCCACGGACCGGCGCCTCAAAGCCGTCTTCGCGCAGGTCCCCACGATCAGCGGATACCAGAGCGGCCTGCGCCGCGTCGCACCCGACCAGGTGGCTCGGGTCGAGGCGATCTTCGCCGCCGACGAGCTCGCGCAGCTGAACGGCGAAGCCCCACGGATGCAGGCATTCGTCAGCGACGACCCAGCGGTGAACGCACAGTACCGGCAACCAGAAGCGATCCAGATGTACCTGCACCCACGACAAGGTCTGCCCGATGGGCTGTGGGAGAACGCGATGACGGTGCAATCCAACCGTCGTGCCCGCGCATACGAACCCAGCATCTGGGTTCCGCGGATCGCCCCGACCCCGCTGATGATGCTCGTCGCCACCCACGACGACGTCGCACCCACCGACCTGGCCCTCGCCGCATACACCGGCGCTGGGGAGCCGAAAGAACTCGTCCTAATGGACGGTGGCCACTTCTCGCCTTACAACACGCAGTTCGAGCTGTCGACCGAGGCCGCCATCCGACACTTCGACCGCTACCTGAGCTAACAGGAACAGCCCACGAGCGCGGCTGACACCACCGGCAGGTCCGACAACAACTGGAGAATGAACACATGGCCACGAGATGGATCGCAACACGGCTCGGCAGCTTTGACGGATTACAGGAAAGCGACGAGGAGGTCGACGCCCCCGAGACCGGAGAGGTGACCATCGAGGTGCGCGCCGTGGGGATGAACCCGACCGAGTTCAAAGGCCTCCTCGGTGAGAGCGACCCGGCCTTGCTGCCCCTCCCGATCGGCAACGAGCTCGCCGGGATCATCACCGCGATCGGCCCGGACACCCAGATCGGATCCGGCGGCGGCGCAATCGGCGACGCGGTGCTCGCCTACAGGGTCCCCGGCGCATACGCGTCCGTGTTGAATGTGAACGCCTCCGACGTCTTCGCCAAAACCGACGCCTTGAGCTTCCCGGCGGCGGCGAACCTGTTCCTCGTCGGTGCGACCGCCGCCGACATGCTCCGCGTCGTCGAGCGGAGCCAGGCGGCACCGTGATCGTGCACGGCGCCTCCAGCGCCGTCGGGGTCAGCCTGCTGCAACAACTTCGGCCCTTCGGTGTGCGCATCCTCGGAACAGCGAGCGAGAACAACTTCGACCTTATTCGCCGCTTCGGCGGCGAACCATTCGCCTACGGCACCGGACTCCAAGAGCGCCTCGCCGAGGCCGCAGGCAGGGATGCCATCAATGCCGCCTACGACAACGTCGGCACCGACGAAGCACTCGACGTGTCCCTCGCCCTCACCCCCGACCCCTCCAGGGTCGTCAGCATCGCCGGATTCTCCCGTATGGCGCGCGACGGGTATCAGGTCGTCGGCGGCAATATTCCCGACAGCGTCCGGTTCCGCGACGAAGTCCGCTCCCACCTCGTCGAGCTCGCCGCCCGTCGCGAGCTGGTGGTCCCGGTCTCACGAACCTTCCCGTTGGCCGACGCGCGCGCAGCGCTGGAACTGCTCGCCGGCCAGCACCCCGGCGGTAAATTCGCGCTCATTCCCTAGGCGGAACCGCTTCATCGGAATCTCAGTCAGCCGGCGCTTTGGTGCCGGCCGGGGGAGCTGAGGACGTGCCCCGGCCGGGGCGTGTTCAGGAACGGTCGCTGGTGTTACGGATGGTGCTGAGCGCGGTGGACCACGACACGGCGGCGTCGAGCACACCGGCGAGGTTCTGCTGCTGGAAGTCGCGCGGCGTGAACGGGCCGCCGAATCCGTCCCAGTCGTCTCGCGCGGTGAGCGCGACAGCCGGGCCGACGTCGGCGATGCGCAGGGTCGCGCACACGGGGCGCAGCGCCTCGACGGCGCGGACCCGGCCGTCGGCGCCGTAGGAGACGAAACCGGCGGCCTTGTTGTTCCACTCCGCCCATACCCGGTCCAGTGCGTTCTTCAGCTTGCCGGGGAAGGAGTGGTTGTACTCGGGGGTGACGAACACGTACCCGTCGAAGCGGCCCACGACCTCGGCCCACGCCAGCGTGTGCGGCGCGGCGTATAGCCCCGCGGCCGGCGGTACCGGCTCATCGAGGTCGGGGAGGGTGTGGTCGTCAAGGTCGACAAGTTCGTAGTCGGCGTCGCCGGGGGTGACGGCGTTGTCCATCACCCAGCGGGCGACGGCTTCGCCGGTGCGACCCGGCCGGGTGCTGGCAAGGATGACGGCGATCTTCATCATGTCTTTCCCCTTCTTCTGTCTGTTGCGCGTCGTGCGGGCTAGTGCGCCTCGGGAGCGTCGGTTTCCAGACTCCCGGGCCTCATGGAGTGGAAGAACTCGACGAGCTGTTTGGGCGAGCCGGGCTGGAACAGCATTTCCAGCATCTTCGCGGACTCGGCCGCGGCTGCCTGGGAGCGGGGGAACAGGGCGGCCTCGTAGGCGGCCAGTGCTGCCTCGGTGTCGCCGGGGTGGGCGGCGATCGCGAGGGCGAGTTCTGAGCCGTCATACATGGCGAGGTTCGCGCCCTCGCCGGCGAAGGGTGACATCAGGTGCGCGGCGTCGCCGAGCAGCATCACTCCTGGCGAGCGGGCCCAGTTGATGCCGACGGGCAGAGCGTCGATTCGTCGCGGGATCAGCGGGGTGTCGGCGTTCCCGATCAGGCCGCGCAGGCCCTTGTCCCATCCCTCGATCAGCGCGAGGACGGCCCTCTTTGCGGCATCGGTGTTGCCGAAGTCGATGCTGTCCGCCCAGGACTCATCGACTCGTACGCCCAGGTACACGTGAAGCGTCCCGTCGGTCTCGAGGTGGCCGAGCATGCCGGTGTCGTCCTTGAATGCGAACAGCATTCCCGGGCCCATCGCAGCAGCCTCAGCGGGATGATCGACCGCGCCGTTGAAAAGGTCGGCCTCGATGAATGAGATACCGACGTAGAACGGCGCCTCGACGGTCACCACGGGGCGGACCTTCGACCAGGCGCCGTCGGCGCCGATGAGCAGATCGGTGGTGATCTTCTCCCCGTTAGCGAATTCGACCTCGTGCCTGCCAACGGTGCCCTCGACTGGCCGGACAGCGGCGACCATGTGGCCCCATCGGATCGTGTCCTCAGGGAGGGAGTCCAGGAGCAGGGTGCGGAGGTCGCCGCGATCGACCTCGGGGCGGCTCAGAGTTCCGTCGTCGGGCTCCTCGGTCTGGACGGCACCCGTGTGATCCAGCACGCGCGCGGACTCGCCGCCCGGGTGGATGATCTTGGTGAACGGCTCCCACAGGCCAGCGGCGTGGATGGCTTTTTGGCCGTTGTAGTCGTGGATGTCGAGCATTCCGCCCTGCACGCGCGCTCCGCGGTTCGGTTCGAGTTCGAACACCACGGAATTGATGCCGTTGGCGTGCAGCACGCGGGCGGCAGTCAGACCGCCGAGGCCGCCGCCGATGATGGCAATGGGGTAATGCATGGTCATGAGGTGATTCCTTTCACGAGTCGGGCGCGCTGATCAGGACGCCGTGGAGTGGGTGGCGGGCGTCGGGGTCACGGCGATACCCACGAGCAGCGCGTCCACCGTCCAGGCGAACCGTTGCGTGGGGTCGCCGCTCAGCACTGCGCTGGCGTTGGCGACAAGGTGGGGGGTCGTGAGAGCCGAGGCGCTCCGGACCGCGGCCGCCAACGATTCCGAGCGTGTGTGCTCGTCGGCGGCGATGACATCGGCAGGGGCAGGAGCGCTGAGCTCGGCTGCCGTCGCGGTCACGAACTGCAGGAGCACATCCGCACCCCATGCCGCACGGGCCGGCTCGATGCCGCCCTCGATCAGCAGACCAAGGGCGGCATCGAAAAGCGCCAGTGCGTTCGGGCCAGATGGGCGAAGCACAAGCGCGGACCGTGCGAGGCCTGGGTGTGTGAAGAGGATCTCCGCGTACGTGTGCAGCAGGGCCTCGAGTCGTGCGCGCCAACCGGCAGTCGAAGCAGAGGCGCTGTTAGGAAGCTCGCCTAGCAGCTCATCCAGAACCGCGGCGTGCAGCTCGGTCGTGTTTGCGACGTAGACGTAAAGCGACGCGGGGCCAGTGTCTAGCGCCTGTGCGACGCGACGCATCGTGGCCTTCTCCAGGCCCTCGGTGCGCATGATCTGGATCGTCGAGTCGACGATCCACTTGCGGGACAGCGCCGGCTTCGCGGGCCGCTCCCGACGACTACGTACTGGATCGCTCATGCTCCAAGAGCAGCGAACATGTTCGTAACGAACAAGATCGTAAGTGATGAAAGACTCAGCGCCAGAAGATTGCGGGGTCTCTCCGAAGATGCGGCGCGCACACTCGACCAGGAGCGCCCGTTGGCGGGTTAGCGCATCGGCGTCGGTGCGGATCGTCACCCGAGCGACTCGGGTGAGAGCGAGGGGCCAGTTGACCATCCCTGCGAGCAAAAGCCAGAGCGTCGCCGGGTCGAGGCGGACGCACGGGCCGCTCCGCCCTCCGGGTGAGTCGCTGCGCTCCGGAGGAGGCACCTCGCGGCGCTGCATGCCCATTGGTCGCGTTGTTCTGCCGTGAAGCCTTCGGCAGCTTACGGACGTCCAGGCTCCTCGCAAGCCGCTGCGCGGCCGGCTCCTCCGAGATTATCGGCACGTGGTCGCACGCTCCGCGTTTCTCGCCGCAAATCTCTCCCCTCTGCCGGGTTGCGTTACACCCTCCCGCCCTAGCGGCGACGAGTCGCCTTCACGGCAAAAACGAGAGGAGAGGAAGCACGATGACCACCGAATGTCTCTGCTCATGCGTGATTTTCTCCATCCCGCAGCCGATGGCCGCGGACGTCACGCCGACGCAGTTACACAAGATTCCTGACAGACCCCACCTTGAATCACCGAGCGGAGGGAGTAAGGACCACCTTGAAGCCCCGCCCGATTCAAGTGCCAATGGACTGCCTGACTCGCGGTGGCCACACGGATGCTGCCGGATCCGCCATTATGCCCCCGACCTAGTCGATCAAAAACCTTGCCACCAGCGGACGCAAAGACACCCAGGTCAAAACACTGATGCACGTCGGACGCGGCACGCCTCTTTGCAGAGATGATCTCGGAATCACTAATGGCACTGGCCGATACCGCGAACCACCTCGATAGGGCACAAGGCGTACAGACAAGCGGGATAGGAGCCCTATCGATGGTGAAAACATGCCGGGGTACTGCCTGAGAGCCCGATATGACAAGAGACAACCCACGGTCGGACGCCCTGATGTGCTCTCGCCTGACCGCCAACAACTGCCTCATGCCCAACCCCGTCGCTCTGGCCATCAAGATCAGCGTTGAACAACCAACGGCACCTCGCGCTCCTCGGCCGCTCACGTTGGCCATGCTCGACAGAACCGTTCGTAAATCGTCATCGTTCAACGCCGGCCTCAGCACTCCAAGCTCAAAATCGGGCGCGGTAGCTGGCAGCAGACCAAGCTCCATGAGTAGCCCATTCCGACTACCCGGGCGCCTTCGCCGGGAAAATCCCTTACTTTCATTGTCGATAAAAACAGCGTCAAGAAAATTGCGAGCAACGGCGGCTGTTAGCCGACTGCGGCCGTCACTCGAGACGCTCGTCGAAAGATAGGCGAGGAAAGACGAAACGTCACGCGGATCGAAGGGAAGAGCCCACATCGCCTCGAGCTCGGAATCACTCAGCTCATACGTAGCCCTGAGCCAGTCACGAAACACAACGATCAAACCGACGTCAGATCGACTCCGACTCAACGACAACCAACCGATCTGACAAACGAGATGACCAACGACTCAATGTGTGCCATCGTCCACGACGACTCGGCCGGCACATTAAACCGTCCGATCCGTCGCGAACAGGACCTCATCATCTGGGAAGGACCATTTCTTTTCCCGTCGACAGAACTCGCGATACCGAGTGGAAGCCCGAGCGCGAAGCACTTCTCACGATTTCTTGCCAAAAATTCGTCTGGCAACGGAAAGTGAGAATTGGCAATCGAACGTGAGAATCGACAACAACTACGACATCGAAGGCATGTCCACGAACCGCGAGAACATGCCGTGGAAGGCAACGGTGATCGTGTCGGTCGGGCCGTTGCGGTGCTTGGCGACGATGAAGTCGGCCTCGCCCTGACGCGGGTTGTCCTTCTCGTAGGCCGACTCGCGGTGCAGCAGGATCACCATGTCGGCGTCCTGCTCGAGCGAACCCGACTCGCGGAGGTCGGAGATCGCCGGCTTCTTGTCGGCGCGCTGCTCGGGGCCACGGTTGAGCTGCGACAGGGCGATGACGGGCACCTGCAGCTCTTTCGCCATGAGCTTCAGGGCACGCGAGAACTCCGAGACCTCCTGCTGACGGCTCTCGACCTTCTTGCCCGAGGTCATCAGCTGCAGGTAGTCGATGACGACGAGCTTGAGCCCGACCTGCTGCTTGAGACGACGGCACTTCGCCCGGATCTCGACCAGGGTCATGTTGGGCGAGTCGTCGATGTAGAAGGGGGCGTCGTTGATCCGGCCGCGGGTCTGCGCGATGGTGGTCCAGTCGCGGGCGTCGACGGTGCCCTTGCGCATGTTCTGCAGCGGCACGCTCGACTCGGCCGACATGAGGCGCATGGCGATCTCGGAGCGGCCCATCTCGAGCGAGAAGAAGACGCTGGGCTCGTTGTGCTTGATCGACGCCGCACGGCACAGGTCGAGCGCCAGAGTCGACTTACCGAGCGCGGGTCGTGCCGCGATGATGATCAGCTGACCAGGATGCAGGCCGTTCGTGAGCGCGTCGAGTTGCGCGAACCCCGTGGGCACCCCCGTCATCTGCCCGTCGCGGCCGGCGGCCGCCTCGATCTCGTCGATGGCCGACGTCACCGCATCGGTGAGCGGCACGTAGTCTTCGGTCTGCACGCCACCCGCGACGTTGTAGACCTCGGCCTGCGCGTTGTTGACGAGGTCGAGCACCTCGCCTTCGCTCGCGTAGCCCATCTGCACGATGCGCGTGCCCGCCTCCACGAGGCGGCGAAGCACCGCCTTCTCGGCCACGATCGAGGCGTAGTAGCCCGCGTTCGCCGCCGTCGGCACGAGCCCCGTGAGCGTGTGGAGGTACTCCGCGCCGCCCGCCCGCGACAGCTCGCCGGCCTTCGTCAGCTCGTCGGTGACGGCGATAACGTCGGTCGGCTCGCCGTGCGAGTACAGACCCATGATCGCGTTGAAGATGACCTCGTGCTTCGGCAGGTAGAAGTCCGCCGCGCGCACCGTCTCGATGACGTCGGCCGTGGCGTCTTTCGACAGCAGCATGCCGCCGATCGCGCTCTGCTCGGCCAGGAGGTCGTGCGGGGGAGTGCGACGGTCGTATCCGCCGTTGTAGCCCGACCCCGAACCCTCGTAGTTCGAGTCGCCCCGGGCGTCGCCGGCGTCGCTCGGTGCGAGTCCGAGATGGGCGATCGACACGGTGGCCTCCTGAAACGGCGGGGGACGGGTTGCTGCTGAAATGATGTCTACCGCCACCCTCCGACACCCTCGTCGGCGGAACCGCGGAACACGCCGCGAGGGCGCACGAAATCACCGATTCGAAGGCCCCTGCTGAATCCCCCGAACGACGATTTCGCTCCCCCCTGAAGGGCGCTGTCACACACTAGGGACATGACCCCCACCGCACCAAATGCCCCTGTGGATAACGATGTGGAGAATGTGGGAGAAACGCCGGGAAAGTCTGGGGACAACTGTGGATAAAACTGTGGACTTCAAAGTTTTTTGAGCGACATAACCCACTCTGACCAGGGATTTCTGAATCCACACCCATTGTGGGCAAAGTAGTGTAAAGAGTCAGTTGAAGGTTGTGCGGCGATCATCGATCCTGTGCACAAAACTCTTGACAGCGTGTCCCCCGCGCGAGTAGACAACGCCGCGCAATCGTTGCCGTCTGGCCCCTTAAACGCCGGTAGCGGCACGTGCCTGAGCACGCACCGCTACCGGTGTCGGTTCACGGCCGCCGAGGCGGCCGCAGAGCCGTACTACTTGGCCGAGACGACCTTGAGGGCGATGGTCGCGACGACGTCCTCACGCAGACGGATGGTGGCCTCGTGGTCACCGGTCAGCTTGATGGCGGTCGGGATCTCGACCTTGCGCTTGTCGATCGTGCCGACGCCCTGGGCCTCGACGGCCGAGGCGACATCGGCGGGCTTGACGGAGCCGAACAGGCGACCGCCCTGGCCCGTCTTGACGGGAAGCGTGATCGTGACGGCCTCGAGGCGGGCCTTCATGTCCTTCGCCTCCTCGATCGTCTTGAGCTCGCGCGTGGCGCGGGCCGAGCGGATCTGCTCGACCTGCTTCTCGCCACCGCGGGTCCACGGCACGCCGAAGCCCTGGGGGACGAGGTAGTTGCGGGCGTAGCCGTTCTTGACGTCGACGACGTCACCGGCCGAGCCGAGGCCGGTGACCTCGTGGATGAGAATTACTTTGCTCATGAGAAGAACCCTGCCGATCAGCGGCCGGAGCCGGCGTAGGGGAGAAGGGCCATCTCGCGCGCGTTCTTGACGGCACGGGCGATGAGCCGCTGCTCCTGGACGGACACGCCGGTGATGCGGCGGGCGCGGATCTTGCCGCGCTCGGAGATGAACTTGCGGAGGGTCGCGACGTCCTTGTAGTCGATGACGCCGACGCGGATCGCCTTCGCGGGAGCGGCGTTCTTGCCGCCCTTTCCGCGGAGGGGCTTGCGGCGGTCGCCGCTGCTCTTTCCAGCCATTGTGGTTTTCGCTTTCAGTAAAAGATGAAGAGGGGGTGACGAGGCCTAGAAGGGGGTCTCGTCGTCGTAGGTGCCGCCAGGCGTGCTCCAGACATCGCCGCCCGAGCCACCGGCCGAGCCGCCGTTGCCGGCGGGCTGACCCCACGGCTCCTGCGACTGAGCAGGAGCCCCGCCGCCGTTGCCGCCGACCTGCTGGCGGGGCGCGCCCCCGCCGAACTGGCCGCCGCCGTCACGCGACGACGAGGCGCGCGTGACCTGAGCGGTGGCGTAGCGGAGCGAGGGGCCGATCTCGTCGACCTCCAGCTCGATGGACGTGCGGTTCTGGCCCTCGCGGTCCTGGTAGGAGCGCTGCTTGAGGCGACCCTGCGCCATGACGCGGGAGCCCTTGGTCAGCGAGGCGGCGACGTGCTCGGCGAACTCGCGCCACACACTGGCACGCAGGAAGAGCGCCTCGCCGTCCTTCCACTCGTTCGACGCGCGGTCGAACGTGCGGGGGGTCGACGCGATCGTGAAGTTCGCGACAGCCAGGCCGTTCTGCGTGTAGCGCAGCTCGGGGTCGGCCGTCAGGTTGCCCACGACGGTGATGACGGTTTCGCCGGCCACGATCTACTCGGCAGCCGAAGCGGTCGAAGCGGCGGCGGCGGCAGGAGCCTTGGACGGGGCAGCGGCCTTGCGGGCGGCCTTCTCGTCGGCGAGCTTCTTGGCCTTGGCGACCATCTCGATGCCCTCCTCGGCGCGGAGCACCTTGGTGCGGAGGACGGCCTCGGAGAGACCGAGCTGACGGTCGAGCTCGGCGGTGGACGCCGGCTCAGCGGTCAGGTTCACGACGGCGTAGATGCCCTCGCTCTTCTTCTTGATCTCGTAGGCGAGGCGACGACGGCCCCAGATGTCGACGTTGTCGATCGTGCCGCCGTCGTTGCGGATGACGTTGAGGAACTTGTCCAAGCTCGGAGCGACGGTGCGCTCATCGATCTCGGGGTCAAGGATCACCATCAGTTCGTACTGGTGCATGCGTAACCCACCTCCTTCGGACTTAACGGCCGCAGGCTCTCTGCAGCAGGAGGGTATGTGCATGTGCGCAGGGCAGAGATGCCCCGAGCAACCTTCCTAGAGTACGGGAAAGCTTGCCGGACCACCACCCGAGGGGCTCAGGATCGGGCCGACCACCACTCGAGCAGACGCCGCGTGGCCTCCTCCTCGCCGAGCGGCCCCTCGTCGGTGCGCAGCTCGAGCAGGAACCGGTAGGCCTCGCCCACCTCGCGCGACGGCTTGAGGCCGAGGATCTGCTGGATCTGGTCGCCGTTGAGGTCGGGGCGGAGCGAGTCGAGCTCCTCCTGCTCGCGGAGCTCGGCGATCCGCTGCTCGAGGTCGTCGTAGGCGAACCCGAGGCGGTCGGCCTTGCGACGGTTGCGCGTGGTGACGTCGGCGCGCGTGAGCATGTGCAGGCGCTCGAGCTCGGGCCCGGCGTCGCGCACGTAGCGGCGGACGGCCGAGTCGGTCCAGCCGCCCTCGGTGTAGCCGAAGAAGCGGAGGTGCAGCTCGATCAGCCGGTACACCGACGCGATCGTGTCGTTGTCGTAGCGGAGGGCCTTGAGGCGCTTCTTCGCGAGCTTCGCACCGACGACGTCGTGGTGGTGGAAGGTGACGACGCCGCCCGGCTCCAGGCGGCGGGTGGTCGGCTTGCCGATGTCGTGCAGCAGGGCAGCCAGGCGGAGCGTGAGATCGGGCGCCTCGCCCGGGTGTCGCTCCTTCTCGTAGCCGATCGCCTGCGACAGCACGGTGAGCGAGTGCTCGTAGACGTCCTTGTGGTGGTGGTGCTCGTCGCGCTCGAGCATCGTGGCGGGCAGCTCGGGCAGCACGAGGGCGGCGATGCCGGTCTCGACCAGGAGCCGGACGCCGGGCACCGGGTCGTCGGTCTTGAGCAGCTTCGACAGCTCGTCGTTCACCCGCTCGATCGACACGATTGACAGGGTCTGCGCGCGGTCCGTCATCGCCTGGCGCACGTCGTCGGCCACGGTGAACCCGAGCTGCGAGGTGAAGCGGGCGGCGCGCATCATGCGGAGGGGGTCGTCGCGGAAGGAGTCTTCCGCGGCTCCTGGCGTCTTGAGGGTGGCGGCGAGGAGGTCTTCGACGCCGCCGGACGGGTCGACCAGCACGCGCTGCGGCAGGCGGAGCGCCATGGCGTTGACGGTGAAGTCGCGGCGGATCAGATCGCCCTCGAGCGTGTCGCCGAACGCCACCTCGGGCTTGCGGGTCTCACCGTCGTAGACGTCGCTTCGGTAGGTCGTGATCTCGACCGTCTCGCCGTCGACCCGGGCGGCGATAGTGCCGAAGTCACGGCCGACGTCCCACGTCGCCGAGGCGAGGGGCGTGACGATCGCGAGGATCTCGTCGGGCGTCGCCGACGTCGTGAAGTCGTAGTCGTTGACAGCGCGGCCGAGGAAGGCGTCGCGCACAGGGCCGCCCACGAGAGCCAGCTCGTGGCCAGCCTTCTCGAAGGCGGTGGCGAGCGCGTGCACGCGCGGGGTGGCCGCGAGTCGGTCGAGCCGCTCGACGGCCGCGGCGACGGTATCCATGACGCACCAGCCTGCCACAGGCGAGTTGTCCACAGGTCCGCCGGGGCACCCAGGGTTCGCAAGCGTCATTCCCTAGACTCGCTATGCCCTTATGAGAACTGTGCCTGCCCTCGCCGTCGCAGCCCTGGCGGCCCTCGCGCTCACGCTCGGCCTGCCGGGGTCTCTGGCGAGCGCCGACACGGGTGGTCCGAGCGCGGCGGCCGGCTCGGGCACGACGACCAGCGCTGGCACGACTAGTCCGAGCGCCACGGCGACTCCGACCGCCGGCGTCACGACTGCCGCCGCCTCGAGCGCGAACCCGATCACGGTCGACCTGTCGCCGGCGAACGACGGCGTCGTCAAGACCGACCAGGGCGTCACCGCGACGGTGACCGTGCACAACGGCACGTCGAAAGACCTGGGCGTCGGCTACGTCAACGTGTTCCTCGACCGGGCGACCTTCGCGTCGAGGTCGGCGCTGGAGGCGTGGTTCGACCGCTCCGACGACGTCATGACCGACACCCTCGGCGTCTTCATGACCAGCGTGAACGTCCCGGCGATCAAAGCCGGCGCGACCAGTGCCGCGATCAAGGTCACGCTTCCCGCCGACACCGTCGCGCTCAACGGCAGCGACTGGGGCGCGAAGGCCTTCGGCGCCCGCTACAGCATCGGCGACACCCCGCTCAGCGAGGTCCACTCGAGCGTCGTCTACTATCCCAACGACAGCTTCGAGGCGACCAACCTGGCGATCGCCGTGCCGATCACGGTGCCCGAGTCGACGTCGGGGCTCATCTCGAGCGACGCACTGGCGTCGTACACGTCCTCCAACGGCATCCTGACGCAGGAGCTCGACGCGGTGCGCGGCAAGCCCGTCGCCATCGGTATCGACCCGATGATCCTCGCGTCGATCCGGATCCTCGGCAACGACGCCCCGCCCAGCGCCGTCGTGTGGCTGAAGCGCCTCGAGACCGCGCCCAACCAGACCTTCGGCCTCGCCTACGCCGACGCCGACCTCTCGGCGCTCAGCCAGGCCGGGGCCGATCAGGTGACGGGCCCGATCGACTTCGCCTCCGAGATCGCGGCGCAGCAGAAGAAGGACCCCGACGCCTACAAGACGACCGGCACCGGACAGGGCGCGACGTCCGGCGGTACGAGCGGCAACACCGACACCACGGGCGGCAACAGCTCGGGCAACGGCTCCGGCACCGGCGCGGGCGACAAGAACGCGAGGTCGAGCGCGACGTCCTCGCCGACCGACACGAGCACCCCGAGCCCGACTCAGACGACGATCCCCCCGACCACGACGACCCCCACCACCCGGTCGCTCCTCGCCTTCGGCTACACGATGAAGGGCGTGGCATGGCCGGTCGACGACACGGTGGCCAGCGGCGATCTCGGCGTCATCACCAAGAGCGGCAACGCGACGACGATCCTCTCGTCGTCGAACGTGAAGATGTCGGGGTCGACCACCGAGAACGCCGCCGCGACCGTCAGCGGCGAGCACGTTCTGGTCTCCGACGACACGCTCTCCGGCCTCCTCCGCGACGCATCCACCGCCGGCGACGACACCGAGTTCTCGAGCGACATGGCCCAGCTGAGCTCCGAGCTGGCGACCCTCACGCACGAGCGGCCCAGCGACTCCCGCACGCTCTTCGCCACACTCGGCCGCAACTGGGCGACCACCGGCACGCGCTTCGGCGACGCCCTCACGGCCCTGTCGAAGCTGACCTGGGTGAAGACCGTCTCGCTGCAGGCCGCGGCCTCCGCCGAGTCGTCGAGCGCCTCGCTCGTCAGCCGCTCGGCCTCCGACAGCCGCGTCGACGCCCTGACGCCGCTCGTCAAGGCCGAGCAGCAGCTCGACCAGTTCGCCACCGCCCTCGCGACCCCCGCGACCGTGACCGCGAAGACGAGGCTGCGGGCGTTGGCGCTCTCGTCGACGGCGTGGGCCGACAACCCGAGCGGCCTCGCCTCCGAGATCGGGCAGGTCGGCTCCCAGGTCGCCACCACGATCACGCAGGTGAAGGTCGTCGAGGGCTCGACCATCAACATCCTGGGCGACCGCACCAGCCTGCCGATCGTGGTGCAGAACGACACCGACTCGGCCGCCACGGTCCTGCTGCGCGTGGTGCCCTCGAACTACTACCTGAGCGTCGAGAAGAACGACCTCTCGGTCACCATCCAGCCGAACTCGCAGCAGCGCGTCACGGTGCCCGTGCAGTCGGTCGCGAACGGCAAGGTGACGCTCACGCTCAGCCTCACGAGCAACCAGGGCGTCGCGATCTCGACCCCGTCGCAGGTGTCGATCAACGTGCAGGCCGGGTGGGAGACCGCGATCACCCTCATCTTCGGCATCGCCGTCGTCCTGCTCTTCGGCGGCGGCATCTACCGCAGCATCCGTCGCCGTCGACGCGCCGCCGCCGAGGCGACCCAGGGCGCAGGAGCAGCGGACACCCCGACGACCCCCGCCGCATCCGCCGACGAGACGGCCCGGCGCCCATGAGCGCCGCCGTCCCGTCGCGGAGTCTCGGCCGGGCGAGCGCGCTCCTGGCCAGCGGGACCATCGTCTCGCGCGTGCTCGGCTTCGCCCGGACGGCGGTGCTGGCGGCCGCGATCGGCCAGACCGCGTCGAGTGTCGCCGACGCGTTCGCGCTGTCGAATCAGCTGCCCAACAACGTGTACGCGCTGATCGCGGGCGGGCTCCTGAGCGCCGTGCTGATCCCCCAGATCGTGCGGGCCTCGCGGACGCCCGACGGCGGGCAGGAGTACATCAACAAGATCGTGACGCTGGGCCTGGTCGTCTTCGGTGCGGTCACTCTCATCGCCACGATCGCCGCACCCGCGCTCGTCGACGTCTACGCCCGATCGGCGAGCGGGAGCACGGTCAACGGGGTGACCGGCGTGTACGGCTTCAACGAGCCCACGCACCAGCTGGCGATCGTGTTCGCCTACTGGTGCCTGCCGCAGATCTTCTTCTACGCGGTCTACTCGCTGCTCAGCGAGATCCTCAACGCGCGCGGGGTCTTCGGCCCCTTCACCTGGGCTCCTGTGCTCAACAACGTCGTCGGCGTGCTGGGACTCGTCGTCTTCCTCGTCGCCTTCGGCACGCACAACGTGAACCCGCAGCTCCTCTCGACGACCGCGGTGGTGATCCTCGCCGGGACGACGACTCTGGGCGTGGCAGTCCAGGCGGGGTTCCTGCTCCTCTTCTGGAAGGGAGCAGGCCTGACGTACCGACCCGACTTCCGGTGGCGCGGCGTGGGCCTCGGGGCCACCGGGCGGGCCGCCGGGTGGATGTTCGCCCTGATCCTGGTGACCCAGCTCGCCGGCGTGGTGCAGAGCCGGACGGCATCGATCGGCTCGGGGGTGGGAGCGTCGAACGCCACGATCTCGAACGCCTGGCTGCTCTTCTTCCTGCCCCACGGGATCGTCACCGTCTCGATCGCCACGGCGTACTTCACGAGCATGACCCACCACGCCGAGCAGGGCGACATCAGGGCCGTGCGCAACAACCTCTCCGAATCGATGCGGACCATCGGCATGTTCATCGTCTTCGCCACCTTCGCGCTGGCGGTGCTCGCGTACCCGTTCTCCCGCTTCTACGAGACGCGGTACTTCGACGTGACCGACATGGCGCAGGTGATCCTCGCCTACCTGCCGGGGCTGGTGTTCTTCAGCATGCTGTTCCTGCTGCAGCGCGTGTTCTTCGCCTTCCACGACCAGCGCACCGTGTTCTTCCTGCAGCTCATTCAGTCGGGCATCTTCGTCATCGCGGTGCTGCTCTGCACCCTGTTCGTCGACCCCGACCACATCGCGGTCGCCATCGCGATCGTGACATCGGTGGCAGGCACCACACAGACGATCGTCGCCCTGCGCCTCGTGCACACGAAGCTCGGCGGGCTCGACGGCCGCTGGGTCACGCGCCGGCACGTCCAATACATCGTCTTCTCGGCGGTGGCGGCGGTCGTGGGCCTGCTCGTTGTATCCGCAATGGGAGGTTACGACCCCGACGGATTCGGGCTTTCGGGCCGAATCCCGGCGATTCTCACCGTGATCGTCGGCGGAGCCGTCATGGCCCTCGTCTACTTCGTGCTGCTCACCCTCGCGCGCATCCCCGAGCTGAGCGCCATGACGCGGCCGGTCTTCCGCCGTCTGAGGCGCCGCTGATCCTGCGACCTCGCCTTCTTACGACCACCTGGGAGCGCCCAGGAGCCGCGGAATAGTCCGCCGGTAGAATGCGTTTCACCGCTCAGAGGCCCGGCGCACCGGGCTTCGCCCCCACGAAAGGCTGCAGATGCGTCAGGTCATCATCATCGGCTCCGGCCCCGCCGGCTACACCGCTGCGATCTATGCGGGTCGTGCCGGCCTCAAGCCGCTGGTCGTCGCCTCGTCCGTCGAGGCGGGCGGCGAGCTCATGAAGACCACCGAGATCGAGAACTTCCCGGGCTTCCCCGAGGGCCTTCAGGGGCCCGACCTCATGTTCAAGATGCAGGAGCAGGCTGAGCGCTTCGGCGCCGAGGTGCTGCTCGACGACGTGGTGTCGGTCGACCTCGAGGGCGACGTCAAGCGCGTCACGCTGGGCTCCGGCGACGTCGAGGAGGCGCTGACCGTGATCTTCGCGACCGGGTCGGCCTACCGCAAGCTCGGCATCGAGGGCGAGGAGCGCCTCTCGGGCCGCGGAGTCTCGTGGTGCGCCACATGCGACGGCTTCTTCTTCAAGGAGAAGAACATCGCCGTGGTCGGCGGCGGCGACTCCGCGATGGAGGAGGCCACCTTCCTCACCCGCTTCGCCACCAAGGTCTACGTGATCCACCGTTCCGAGAGCCTCCGCGCCTCGAAGATCATGCAGCAGCGCGCCTTCGACAACGACAAGATCGAGTTCCTGTACAACAAGACGGTCACCGAGGTCGTGGGCGACGAGAAGGCCACCGGCGTGGTTCTCACCGACACCGTCGACGGTTCCACCTCGACGCTCGACCTCGACGGCCTCTTCATCGCGATCGGCAACGACCCGCGCGTGCACCTCGTGCACGGCCAGCTCGACCTCACGTCGGCGGGCACCATCGCCGTCGACGGGCGCTCGTCGAAAACCAACCTCACCGGCGTCTTCGCCGCGGGCGACGTCATCGACGACACGTACCGTCAGGCCATCACGGCCGCCGGATCAGGCACCGTCGCCGCCCTCGACGCGGAGCACTACCTGGCGGGCCTCCCAAAAGACCTGCTTGACCAGGCCACGGGTGCGGCTCCGGCCGAGCCCGTGACCGCGTCCGCCTAGACCTCCACCGCTTCACCTTCTCCACGTTCTCCAGAAAGGGGACATCATGAGCAACGCCACCGCCGTCACCGACGCCACCTTCGAGTCCGACGTCCTGAACTCCGACGAGACGATCCTCGTCGACTTCTGGGCCGAGTGGTGCGGCCCGTGTCGCGCCGTCTCGCCGATCCTCGACCAGATCGCCGAAGAGCACGCCGGCAAGATCAAGATCGTCAAGCTCAACGTCGACGACAACCCGCAGATGGCCATGAAGTACCAGATCACCTCGATCCCCGCGATGAAGGTGTTCAAGGGCGGCGAGGTCGCGAAGACCATCATCGGCGCCAAGCCCAAGCCGGCCCTCGAGGCCGACCTGGCGGACTTCCTGGCGTAGTGCCCTCGAAAAGACACTGAATCGCCCCGAAAGCCCGCCCAGCATCCCCGCTGGGCGGGCTTTCTGCCGTTAACAGCCATCTTCAGAACGACTCGCCGTCGACGACGGCCCCCGTATTGTTAATCGAAACCCCCAGACAGACAGGGATTCCCATGACCGACCAGGGCACCAACCTCGATCCGTGGTACGACAGCTACGCAGACCGCACGGCAGGCCTCAGCGCCTCCGAGGTGCGAGCCCTGTTCGCCGTCGCCTCGCGCCCCGAGGTCGTGTCGCTCGCTGGCGGCATGCCGTTCGTCTCGGCGCTGCCTCGCGAGATGGTCATGGGCTCGATCGAGAAAGTCATGCGCGACAACGGTCCGATGGCCCTACAGTACGGCTCCGGCCAGGGCACGCCCGCGCTCCGCGAGCACATCATGCAGATCATGGCGATGGAGGGCATCCGCGGCAGCGCCGACAACGTCGTGGTGACGACCGGGTCGCAGCAGGCGCTCGACCTCGTCACGCGCCTGTTCATCAACCCGGGCGACGTGATCCTCGCCGAATCGCCCAGCTACGTCGGCGCTCTCGGGGTGTTCCGCGCGTACCAGGCCGATGTGGCGCACGTCGCGATGGACGACGAAGGGCTCGTGCCGCAGGAGCTCCGCGACACCATCTCGCGCCTGAGGTCCGAGGGCCGCACCATCAAGTTCCTCTACACGATCCCGAACTTCCACAACCCGGCCGGCGTCACCCTCTCCTGGGCCCGCCGCCTCGAGATCCTCGACATCTGCCGCTCGAACGGCATCCTGGTGCTCGAGGACAACCCGTACGGGCTCCTCGCCTTCGACAAGCCGGCGCCGCAGGCGATGCGTTCGGTCGACGACGAGGGCGTCATCTACCTCGGCTCGTTCTCGAAGACGCTCGCTCCCGGATTCCGAGTCGGCTGGGCGCTCGCCCCGCATGCCATTCGAGAGAAGCTCATTCTCGCCAACGAGTCCGCGACGCTCGCGCCGAACTCGTTCGGTCAGTTCGTCATCACCGAGTACCTCGACCAGACCGACTGGCGCGGTCAGATCGACACCTTCCGCGGCATCTACCGCGAGCGTCGCGATGCCATGCTCGCTGCCCTGGGGGAGTACCTCCCGACGATGTCGTGGACCAAGCCCGACGGCGGGTTCTTCGTCTGGCTCACCCTGCCCGACGAGCTCGACTCGAAGGCCATGCTGCCTCGCGCCGTGAAAGAACTCGTGGCCTACACACCCGGCACGGCGTTCTACGCCGACGGTCAAGGCGCTCACAACATCCGTCTGTCGTTCTGCTACCCGACCCCTGAGTCGATCCGGACGGGAATCGCCCGACTCGCCACCGTCATCAACGGCGAGCTCGACCTCCTGCGCACGTTCTCGGGTGCGACGCTCACCTCGCCCGTCCCGACCGTCTCATCGGCTGCTTCGAGCGTCGGGAACCCTCCGCCGAACACCCTCTGACCAGGGATTTCTCGGAATCCGTCGCTGTGCGGCGATCTGAGAGCCCTTCCTTTCCGGCTGACCCCCTTTCATCACCCTCCACCGCGCGAAAGAGCCTTCACCGATGTCCGATTCCACCGCTTCCCTCGCTTCCCTCGCCTCCGAGGGCATCCGGTCGGTGACCGTCCTCGCCGGAGGCATCAGCCATGAGCGCGATGTGTCACTGCGCTCCGGTCGGCGGGTGGCGGACAGCCTGGCCGCCCACGGTCTCGCCGTGGAGCTTCGGGATCCTGATGCCTCGCTCCTCGGTCACCTGCGGTCGACTCGACCCGACGTCGTGTGGCCCGCACTACACGGAGCGAGTGGTGAGGACGGCGCGTTGCGCGGGCTGCTCGAGGCGATCGACATCCCGTTCGTCGGGTCGCGCTCGACGGCGGCCCGACTGGCATGGGACAAGCCGACTGCCAAGGCTCTCGTCGCACGCGCCGGCATCAAGACGCCGCGGTCGATCACGCTCTCGCACGACGCGTTCCGTGAGCTCGGCGCGGCCAGCGTGCTGGAGGCGATCGCCGACGAGCACCCGGTGCCCGTCGTCGTGAAGCCGGCCCGCGGCGGCTCGGCGCAGGGAGTGACCGTCGTCGACACTGCGGCCGGCCTGCCGCGCGCGATGGTCGATGCGTACACATACTGCGAAGACGTCATTGTCGAGCAGAAGATCGTCGGCACGGAGATCGCCGTGGGCGTGATCGACACCGGCGACGGTCCCGTGGCGCTCCCCGCCGTCGAGATCGTCCCACGCTCCGGCTTCTACGGCTTCGAGGCCCGCTACAACGCGGGGGAGACCCGCTTCTTCACGCCCGCCCGTCTCTCCGGCTCCCTGGCCGATGAGGCTGCCGCTGCTGCGGTCGCGGCCCACGAGGCACTCGGACTCCGTCACCTGTCGCGCGTGGACATCATCGTTGACGCGGCAGGCACCGCCTGGTTCCTCGAGGTGAACGTGCTGCCCGGCCTCACCGAGACGTCGCTCGTGCCCCAGGCACTCGAGGCCGCCGGCTACGACCTCGGGTGGGTGTACGCCGAACTGGCGTCGAAGGCCGTCGCCGACCACCGGGCGTAGCCAGCCAGCCGCACCGTTTCACGTGAAACATGGCCGCACATTCCGTCAGCTGTGCTCGATGAACCAGTCCATGGCTCTCGGAGGAAGAACTCGGTCACCGTAGATCCTCCGGAGAACAGGTGCAGGATCCAGGGCACGCCCCCTGGCCTCCCGACTGGGCCCCTCCCAGAGCATCTCGAGCCCCGCCTTCTCGAGCACACGCACGGACGCTGGATTGCTGAGGAGGACGCGGGCCGACACCCGGATCTCCGGAGCGAGACGGGCCGCGTGCTCTCGCGCTGCGACGACCAACTCCGTTGCGATGCCCAGGCCCCAGGCCTCGGGTGCCAACCGATAGCCCAGGTTGAAAACCCCCAGCTCGTCGTAGTGCAGCATCCCGCCTGTCCCGACGAACGTTCCCGCCGGGACGGAATCGATGCTGGCAGACAGGCGCACAGCCCAAGTCCCGAGTCCCACGGTCGCGTGACTACGACGCGATCGTTCGATCATCGCCTCCGCTTCGGTGAGGGAGGTGTACCGCGCGCCGGCGCATGCCGCCAGGTCTCCGGGTCGCTGTAGATGCGGAACACGTCGTCCACGTCCGCCGACGTCAGTGGATCCAGCACGAGTCGCGCCGTGCGCGCAGAGGCGGGGGAGTGCAGCACGGTTCCATCTTGCTCGCAGCTGCTCCGTATCACGTGAAACATCGACGGTCCGTCGCAGTCCCGGCACCGTTTCACGTGAAACATCGAGGCGGACCGCGGGAGCGCCGATCACTGTTTCACGTGAAACACTGTGACCGCCCGGCGCCTCGAACGACGAAGGCCGGCCCCGTGCGGGACCGGCAATCGGTGTGAACAGGGAAGCGGACTACTGTCCGTACGGCTCCTGCCCCATCTCGCCCAGGATCCGGTTGAGGTCGCCGATCGACGCGAAGTCGATGGTGATCGAGCCCTTGCGAGCACCCAGAGAGACCTTGACTCGAGTGTCGAAGCGATCGCCCAGGCGCTCCGCCACCTCGTTGAGGTGGCCCTGCATGGCCCCGGCGGTCGGCTTCTTGGTAGAGGGCTTCGCGGGCGCACCGGCGACGAGCGCGGCGGCGGCAGCCTCAGCAGCACGAACGGAAAGGTCCTCGTTCACGATCTTGTCCGCGAGACGCTCCATCCCGGCCGCGTCGGCCACCGACAGGATCGCGCGAGCGTGTCCGGCAGAGAGAACACCCGAGGCCACGCGACGCTGCACGGGGGAGGGGAGGCGGAGGAGGCGGAGCGTGTTCGTCACCTGCGGGCGGCTTCGGCCGATCCTGCTGGCCAGCTCCTCCTGGGTGATGCTGAAGTCGGCGAGCAGCTGCTGGTAGGCCGACGCCTCTTCCAGCGGGTTCAGCTGGGCGCGGTGCAGGTTCTCGAGCAGGGCATCGCGGAGCATGGCGTCGTCGGCGGTGTCTTTGACGACCGCGGGGATCGTCGTGAGGCCCGCAGCCTTGGACGCACGCAGACGCCGCTCACCCATGACCAGCTCGTACTGCGGACCTGTCGGCGCTGCGTCCTTCAGCGGGCGCACGACGATCGGCTGCAGCACGCCGAACTCGCGCACCGAGGTGACGAGCTCCGCGAGCTCCTCCTCGCGGAACTCCAGTCGCGGCTGGTGCGCGTTCGGCACGATGTCGAGCGGGTTCAACGACGCCAGGCGTGCTCCGGGCACGGCGATCAGTTCGTCGGCAGTCTGCTCTCGCATCGGGAAGAAGACGTCGACCGGACGATCCTGTGACTCTGCAGCCGTCGGGATGAGTGCGCCGATGCCGCGGCCGAGGCCGGTTCTCTTGGTAGCCACTACTGGGGTGCTCCTCGGTGTGCAAGCTCGGCCGCCGCCTCGAGGTACGAGAGCGAGCCGGGGGAGTTGGTGTCGTAACTGATCACGGTCTGGCCGAAGCCGGGGGCCTCGCTGATGCGCACGGAGCGCGGGATCATGGTGTCGAGCACCTGATCCGGGAAGTTCTGCCGCACATCGGCCGCGACCTGCTGAGACAGGTTCGTCCGGCCGTCGTACATGGTGAGCAGGATGCTCGAGACGGTCAGCACGGGGTTGAGGTGCTTCTCGATCAGCTGGATGTTCCGCAGCAGCTGGCTCAGGCCCTCGAGCGCGTAGTACTCGCACTGGATCGGGATAAGGACCTCCTGCGCCGCCACGAACGCGTTGATCGTGAGGAGTCCCAGCGAGGGCGGACAGTCGATGAAGACGTAGTCGAAGCGCGTCCCGTGCTCCTCTGTCGATTTGAGGAACGCGTCGAGGGCCGTCCGGAGCCGCTGCTCGCGTGCCACAAGGGAGACCAGCTCGATCTCGGCGCCGGCAAGGTGGATCGTGGACGGCACGCAGTACAGCTCGGCGAACTCGGGGCTCTTCTGGATCACGTCGACGATCGCCGACTCGCCCACCACGACGTCGTACACACTCGCCGTCTCAGCGCGGTGCTCCACGCCGAGTGCGGTCGACGCGTTCCCCTGCGGGTCGAGGTCGATGACCAGGACTCGAGCGCCGTTCTTCGCCAGCGCGCCTGCGAGGTTCACTGTCGTCGTGGTCTTGCCCACGCCGCCCTTCTGGTTCGACACCGTGAGGACACGCGTCTTCTCAGGGCGGGGGAGTTCATCGACGGCAAGCGCTTCACGCCGCTTGGTCAGATCAAGAAGTTCTCTGGCAAGGGGCGTCGTCGCGTCGAAGCCCTCTGAAGCTGTAGTCACCCGATGAATCTCCGCATCGCAATGTTTCACGTGAAACGGCCGCTCGTGCAGACAGGTGGGAAACGCAGTCGCTCGGGTACCGCAAGTCAGTCAACTGTAGCCCGAAAGACCCGTGTCGTTTCTTCGACGAGGCCGGTTCCGAGCTCCAGAATCTCGACGTCCACGAGGTGATTTTTCGCGATGACTTTACGAGCGGCACTCACCTCTTCGGCCACCCGCGCACCCTTCAAAAAGATCACCTCACCGCCGGTCTTGACAAGCGGAGCAGCGATCGGGATCAGCTTCGACAGAGCGCTGACGGCGCGGGCCGTGATCTGGTCGAGGTAAGGCGTGATCTTCGCCTCCTCGGCGCGAGCGCGCACGATCTCGACGTTCGTCAGGCCCAGGCGCGATGTCTCTGCCTGCAACCACTCTACCCGGCGCTCCATCGGCTCGATGAGGACGAGGTGGGCATCGGGGCGAGCGGCGGCCAGCACGAGACCGGGAAGGCCGGCTCCTGAACCGATGTCACCCACGCGGCCCTCGACAAGAAGGGGAGCGAGGAGACCACTGTTGATGACGTGCCGCGTCCACAACCGAGGGATCTCGAGCGGGCCGATCAGGCCCAGCTCTTCGCCGAACTCGGCCAGGTCGTGGGTGTACTGGCGAACGACGTCGAGACGGTCGCCGAAGAGGGTCGCCGCGGCGGCAGGTTCGGGCTCCAGCCCGTCAACAGGCGAGCTCATTCAGAGAAAGTCCTGATCAGGCGCGGGTCACGACGGTGTGACGGTCGCGGCCCTCGCCCTCGGACTCCGACGAGTAGCCACGCTCGGCCACGATGTCGTGCACCAGCTTGCGCTCGTACGACGACATCGGGGGGAGGGAGGCTGCCGCCGCACCCTCTTCGAGCTTGGCCACGGCCCGGTCGACCAGGGCGGTGAGTTCTTGCTCACGAGTGGCGCGCGAGCCGCCCACGTCGAGGATCAGGCGCGAGAACTCGCCGGTGCGGGTCTGCACTGCGATGCGCGTGAGCTCCTGCAGCGCGTTGACCGTATCGGGCTTCGACAGCACCCGGAGGTCGTTCTGGCCGGACGAGTCGACCGAGATGTACGAGCGGCCGCCGCGCACGTCGATATCGATGTCGCCGTCGAGGTCGAGGATGTCGAGGAGCTCCTCGATGTAGTCGGCCGCGATGTCGCCCTCGTCGAGGTCGGCGCCGTCGTCGTCCGAGGAGGCGTCTGCGGTGGCGACCGCGTCGGAGTCGGAGTCGGAGTCGACGGTCACGCCGCCGGCGACGACCGCGTCGTCGGCAATGACCACAGGAGCCGAGTCGGCCTGGTCGTGGTCCGTCGTGATGTCAGACGAGCTCATGCTGCCCTACCTGTTCTGCTTCTTGGAGCGGTTCTTGCCGACCGGCTGCGTGCGCTGGGTGTTCGTTCTCTTCGGCGCCTCGACCTCGGCGACGGACGCACTGGCGCCCTCGGTCGCGGGGGTGAGTGTCGCACCCGGCGTGCCGGTGGCCGAGGCGCCCTTGCGGGCGTCGCGCTCCTTCTGCCGCTTGGCGAGACGCGCCTCGCGAGCGAGGGCCGCGTCGCTGCCGGGGGTCGGGCTGTTGCGGATCACCATGTACTGCTGACCCATGGTCCAGATGTTCGAGGTCAGCCAGTAGAACATGACGCCGAGGGGGAAGCTCAGACCCGAGTAGAGGAAGACCAGGGGGAGGAAGTACAGCAGCATGCGCTGCTGGCGGTACATCGGGCTCGCCTTGGTCTCGGGGCTCATGTTCTTCGTCGTCAGCTGGAGCTGCGTGTAGAACTGCGAGGCCGTCATCAGCACGATCATGGCGCCGGCGATGATCTTGACGTTGATGACGTCCGAGCCAAGGAAGGTCTCGTGAAGAGGTGCTCCGAACAGAGTCGCCTTCGCGAAGAGGTCGGAGAGGTGCTGGTTGAGCAGGCCGATGCCGACCTTGCCGGTCTGGGCGTTGTGGAGAACCGTGTACAGCGAGAAGAACACGGGCATCTGGATCAGCAGCGGCAGGCAGGAGGAGAGCGGATTGGTGCCGGTCTCCTTGTAGAGCGCCATGGTCTCGCGAGACATCGCCTCGCGTGAGAACTGGTCCTTCTTGCCCTTGTACTTGTCCTGGATCTTCTTCAGCTGCGGGGCGACCTCCATCATCCGCCGCTGGTTCTTGATCTGGCGGACGAAGATCGGGATCAGCGCGACACGCACGACGATGGTGAGCAGCACGATCGAGAGCACCCACGTGTCTCCGCCGCCCGTCGAGAAGCCGATGGAGGTCAGCACCCAGTGCCAGAAGACCAGGATCGCCTCGACGATCCATCGGATCGGGTACAGGATCGTCCCGATCAGGTTGATCAAGTCGGTCATGTGAGTGAGCCCTTCAGTGCTGTGTCGTGGAGCAGTGGTGTGTGGTCGATGTGCGCGGGGACGACGAATCCGTGCGGAGTGAGTTCGTAGCGGTGGTGATGCGGGGCGGGGACGTCGTCGATGCCGCCCTTCGCCCAGGGGTTGCAGCGCACGATCCGCCAGGCGCCGAGCGCGATGCCCTTCACGGCGCCGTGCTGCTGGATCGCCTCGAGCGTGTAGCGGGAGCAGCTCGGGTAGTAGCGGCAGACGTCACCGTAGAGCGGCGAGATGACCGCCCGGTACGCGCGCAGGATCCCGACGCACGCATTGCGCGGGACCAGTGCGATGGTCAGCAGAACCCTTCTCACTTCACACCCTTGTCGACGACGCCGCGGGAGTTCGCGGGCATGATCGAGCGGACGACGCCGTCGATCTCTTCGAGCAGGGTAGACCACGGAACTCCGATACTCCCTGGCAGTGCCCGGATCACGACGTCGGTTCTCTCAGGGAGGAATTCCGCCGCCACGCCGGTCCGGAGGAGCTCGTGCGACACAGCCTTGAGCCGGCGGCGGACGGTGTTGCGGGTGACCGCGTTGCCCACCGCCTTCGACACGATGAAGCCGAACCGCGGCTCCTGCGCGATGTCGCCAGGAGCGGAGACCGCCGGCCCCTGCGGTGCCGGGCGACCGGACCGCACGTAGACGACGCAGTGCGCCGTGGCCGACTTGCGGCCACGGCGCACCGTGTTGCGATAGTCGTCAGCGCGGACGATCCGGTTGGCCCGAGCCAACACGCGAGCCTCGACCCTGCGGCGGGCTGGTTACGCGGACAGCTCGGTGCGGCCCTTGCTGCGGCGCGCAGCCAGGATCGCACGGCCGGCACGGGTGCGCATGCGGGCGCGGAAGCCGTGCTTCTTGGCCTTGCGACGGTTGTTCGGCTGGAAGGTGCGCTTGCTCATCGTTTCGTCTCCATGGGGGAACAGGGACCGATCTGCAAGGTCAGCGACCGTACGTCGATCCGAGAAGTCTTGTCAGCCCATGGGAGGGCTGAAATCAACTGGTTAAAACTACGCGAGTGAGGCCCGATGGTCAAACGACGAGCGAAGTTCCCCATTATCCACAGTGGGGACAACTCCGGTTGCGTTTCCGGGGCCGTGTCGAACTAAGGTGGGGTTTCGCGGTCGCGCCTGTGGACAACAGTGTGGACAGATCACCCGTAACAGAACACCCACAAGAAGAAGCGAGAGCCCCGTGACGACCACCACCGACCCTGTTCAGGGCCTCTGGCGCTCCGTTCTCGCCCGGCTCACGACCGACGACCGCATCACCCCGCAGCTCCAGGGGTTCGTCAGCCTCGTCGAGCCGAAGGGCGTCCTCGGCGACACCCTCTACCTCGAGGTGCCGAACGAGCTCACCCGCGGCATGCTCGAGCAGCGCGTCCGCGATCCGCTCCTCGAGGCCATCACGGCGCTCGGCGATTCGACGGTGTCGAGCTTTGCGATCACGGTCAACCCCGACATCACGCCCGACACCCTGAGCCAGCCGCAGGAGCAGGCCGAGGCGCCGCAGTACGTCGAGGCTCCGTTCGTCCCCGCCGAACCCGAGCCCTCCGCCGGCGGCAAGCGGAACGACTCGCGCCTCAACCCGAAGTACAGCTTCGACAACTTCGTGATCGGGGCCTCGAACCGCTTCGCCCACGCTGCCGCCGTGGCGGTGTCGGAGGCTCCTGCGAAGGCCTACAACCCGCTCTTCGTCTACGGAGAGTCCGGCCTCGGCAAGACGCACCTCCTCCACGCCATCGGCCACTACGCCGAGAGCATGTACCCGGGCATCCGTGTCCGGTACGTGTCGAGCGAGGAGTTCACCAACGACTTCATCAACTCGATCGCGAACAACCGGTCGAGCCAGTTCCAGCAGCGCTACCGCGACATCGACATCCTGCTGATCGACGACATCCAGTTCCTGCAGGGCAAGGACTCCACGCAGGAGGCCTTCTTCCACACCTTCAACACGCTGCACGACCACGACAAGCAGCTCGTGATCACGAGCGATCTTCCGCCGAAGCACCTCACCGGCTTCGAGGACAGGATGCGGTCGCGCTTCGAGTGGGGCCTGATCACCGACGTGCAGGCGCCCGACCTCGAGACCCGTATCGCGATCCTGCGCAAGAAGGCCCAGAGCGAGAAGCTGCAGGTCCGCGACGAGATCCTCGAGTACATGGCGACGAAGGTGTCGAGCAACATCCGCGAGCTCGAGGGCACGCTGATCCGCGTCACCGCATTCGCGAGCCTCAACCGCACCGCTGTCGACATGCAGTTGGTGCAGACCGTGCTGAAAGACCTGATCACCCTCGACGAGGACAACGTGATCGCACCGGTCGACATCATCAATCACACCGCCGACTACTTCAAGCTGTCGGTCGACGACCTCTACGGGTCGAGCCGATCGCAGGCGATCGCCACCGCACGCCAGATCGCGATGTACCTCTGCCGCGAGCTCACCAACCTCTCCCTTCCCAAGATCGGCCAGCTGTTCGGCAACCGCGACCACACCACGGTCATGTACGCGAACAAGAAGATCTCCGAGCTGATGAAGGAGCGCCGGTCGATCTACAACCAGGTCACCGAGCTCACCAGCCGCATCAAGCAGGACCACCGCTACAAGTAGCCGCGCTGGTCGATCGCCCGCCAACGAGCAGGTCGAGCCCGCAGGAGCCGTCCTCCCCGCACGCGCTCGACCCGCACACCCCTGCCCGTCTGCCGCCTCCTGTCCCCTCCACCGTCCCCCTGGGGACGCCCGAGTGGGGCTTAATGCCGACCGTTTTCCCCCAGTGTGGATAACTTGTGGAAAATCGTGGATAAGTCGGGGACGAAATGTTCAAACCCGACGGGTGCCTGTGAGTGACACGAATTCTCGAAGGCCCTTCGCTCACAGGGACCCCCGGAAACGTCCACACTCTCTCAACAAGTCACAGACGTGTAGTTCCCCGAGCCTGCGGGCTTATTAACAAGTTATCCACACTGTGCACAACGGTTAAGACTGTTATTCCTGCTTAAGAAATGATTCCGAAGAGGCCAACCTTGTGGATCGATCGGCCCGGCGACCCGGGCTGGAACTCCCCGGGCCCGACGTGGGATTCGCTGTGCCAGTATTAACCGGCCAGCCCCGATCTCACGGGCCGGCGCGAGCCGTATCCGATAGGGGTCACAGCGTGAAGTTCCAGGTCAACCGCGATGTCTTCAGCGACGCCGTCTCGTTCGCCGTGAAGCTGCTGCCCCAGCGGACGACCCTTCCGATCCTGAGCGGCGTGCTGATCGAGGCACACGAGGGCGGACTCACGCTGTCGTCGTTCGACTACGAGGTCTCGAGCCAGACCAGCATCGCCGCGGAGATCGACGAGCCGGGCACGATCCTCGTCTCCGGCCGCCTCCTGGCCGACATCGCGAACCGACTCCCGAACGCTCCCGTCACCTTCACCACGGAAGACACCCGCATCTCCGTCCGCTGCGGGTCGGCCAGCTTCTCGCTGCTCAGCATGCCGGTCGAGGAGTACCCGACGCTCCCCACCGCCGGCGAGCAGTCCGGCGTCGTCCCCGGCGACGCGTTCTCGCTCGCCGTGTCCCAGGTCGCCGTCGCCGCGAGCCGCGACGACGTCACCCCGGTCATCACCGGCGTGCAGCTCGAGGTCACCGAGAACGCCCTCTCGCTCGTGGCCACCGACCGCTACCGCGTCGCAGTCCGCGGCATCGACTGGGATCCCGGCACGGCCGCGTCGACCGAGACGTTGACCGCGCTCGTCCCGGCCCGCACCCTGCAGGAGGTCGGCAAGACCTTCGGCAACGCGTCGACCCTGAGCGTGTCGATCACCGGTTCCGACGAGCGCGAGCTGATCGCGTTCCAGGCCGAGAACAAGACCGTCACGTCGCTGCTGATCAAGGGCAACTTCCCGCCGGTGAAGCGCCTCTTCCCCGAGACGGTCGACAACTACGCGGTGATGAACACCGCCGAGCTCGTGGAGGCGACGCGCCGCGTGTCGCTCGTCCTCGAGCGCGAGGCAGCTTTGAGATTCACGTTCACGATCGACGGCCTCACCCTCGAGGCCATCGGCAGTGAGCAGGCGCAGGCGTCAGAGTCGATCGACGCGCTTCTGACCGGAGACGACACCGTGGTTTCGCTGAAGCCGCAGTTCCTCCTGGACGGACTGGGCGCAGTGCACTCGGAGTTCGTCCGCATCTCGTTCACCAAGACCGAGAACCCCAACAAGCCGGGGCCGGTGCTGATCACGAGCCAGAGCTCGAAGGACCAGCCCGGGGCGGACAGCTACAAGTACCTGCTCCAGCCCAACCTCCTGCTGCGCTGATCGCGCACCCCGACGAACGTGCGCCCCGACCTCTGACGCGCGCTCACTGAACAAAGGAATCTCATGCACATCGGCCTCGTCGGTCTCGGCAAAATGGGCAACAACATGCGCGCGCGTCTGCGCGAGCACGACATCGAGGTGACCGGGTACGACAACAACCCCGCCGTCTCCGACGTCGCCTCGCTGAAAGACCTCGCGGCCGCTCTGCCGGCGCCGCGCATCGTCTGGGTCATGGTCCCCTCCGGCCCGATCACGGCCGGCGTCGTGAAGGAGCTGTCGGAGGCCCTCGACGAGGGCGACATGATCATCGACGGCGGCAACTCGAAGTTCACCAGCGACTTCGACAACGAGAAGCTGCTCGAGCCCAAGGGCATCAAGTACGTCGACGCCGGCGTCTCGGGCGGCGTCTGGGGCCTCCAGAACGGCTACGGCCTCATGGTCGGCGGCTCCGACGAGGACATCGAGTACGCCATGCCGATCTTCGACGCGCTCCGCCCCGAGGGCCCGCGCGAGGAGGGCTTCGTGCACGTCGGCCCGACCGGCGCCGGCCACTACGCCAAGATGGTCCACAACGGCATCGAGTACGCCATCATGCAGGCCTACGGCGAGGGCTTCGAGCTCCTCGAGACCAAGAAGGACCTCATCAAGGACGTCACCGGCACGTTCAAGGCGTGGCAGCGCGGCACCGTCGTGCGCTCGTGGCTCCTCGAGCTCCTCGTCCTCGGCCTCGAACAGGACCCGTCGTTCGAGGAGATCTCGGGCTACGTCGAAGATTCCGGTGAGGGTCGCTGGACCCTCGAGGAGGCCATCGACAACGCCGTTCCGATGCCCGCCATCTCGGCGTCGATCTTCGCCCGCTTCGTGTCGCGTCAGGGCGACGGCTCGCCGACCATGAAGGCCGTCGCGGCGCTCCGCAACCAGTTCGGCGGCCACGCCGTCAAGAAGGCCGACTAGCCTTCGACGACAGGCCACAAGGCCGAGAACCCGTAAGGGCCCGCGTGCGCGTACTCCATCTGAGCCTGACCGACTTCCGCAACTACCGGTCGGCCGAGGTGTCTCTCGCTCGCGGGCCCAACCTGTTCGTCGGTCGCAACGGCCAGGGCAAGACGAATCTCGTCGAGTCTCTCGGGTACCTGGCTACCCTCGGGTCGCACCGGGTCAGCTCCGACGCGGCTCTGATCCGGCAGGGTCAAGACTCGGCGATCGTGCGCGCACGACTGGAGAGCAACGATCGCGAGCTCCTGGCCGAGGTCCAGATCAACAGGTCGAGCCCGAACCGAGCCCAGATCAACCGCGGCGCGATCAAGCCGCGCGAGCTGCCGCGCTACTTCTCGAGCGTGCTCTTCGCCCCCGAAGACCTCTCACTCGTCCGCGGCGAGCCCGGCGGCCGCCGACGGTTCCTCGACGAGCTCCTCGTCGCGCGCAATCCCCGGCTGGCCGGCGTCCTCAGCGACTACGACCGCGTGCTCCGCCAGCGCAACACGCTGCTGAAGTCGGCTCGAGCCTCCCGCGTGCCGGCCGACAAGCTGAGCACCCTCGACATCTGGGACGACCGCCTCGTCGCCCTCGGCTCCGAGATCATCTCGTCTCGCGACATCCTCGTGGAGGCTCTGCGACCCCGGGTCCGCGATTCGTACGCGGCGGTGGCGGGCGACGATCACGCGGCTGAGCTGGCTACCGTGCTGAGCATCCGGGGCTCCGGCGCTGACATCGACGACGCCTCCGACGAGCAGGGCGCGCAGGAGCCGACGGCTTCAGCCGACATCGCCCCTCTCTTCCGCGAGGCGCTGGCCCGGGTCCGCCCGAAAGAGCTGGAGAGAGGCATCACCCTCGTGGGCCCCCACCGCGACGACCTCTTCCTCTCCCTGAACGGCCTGCCCGCCCGCGGATACGCCAGCCACGGCGAGTCGTGGTCGTTCGCCCTCGCCCTCAAGCTCGGATCGGCCGCGGTCCTCCGCACCGATTCCTCGACGGGCGACCCGGTGATCGTGCTCGACGACGTGTTCGCCGAGCTCGACCGGACCCGGCGAGAGCGCCTCGCCGACGCGGTCGCCGACTACGAGCAGGTCCTCATCACCGCGGCAGTCGAGGAGGACGTCCCCGAACGGCTCGCCGCCCACACCGTGCGGATCTCGCAGGGCACGATCGTCGAGGGGGAGTCGGAGTGAGCGAGGAACGCGAGCCGGAGACCGAGTCGCAGCGGGTGTACCTCAGGCTGCGCAGGGTGTTCGGCGATCCTGCGACCCGATCTCGCGACGGGCGACGTCGCCTCGTCCGGTCGACTTCGGAGAGCAAGCCCTTCGGCTCGGGGCGCGACCCGAAGGGGCTGGCGGACGTGATCCTCGGCGTGACGACCGAGCTCGGGTGGAACTCGACTCTCGCGCAGTCGGATCTGATGGAGGCGTGGCCGGGAATGGTGGGCGACGAGCTCGCCGGGCACTCGACTCCGGTGGGTGTGGAGGACGGCACGCTGACCGTGCAGTGCGACTCGACGGCGTGGGCCACGCAGCTCCGGATCATGCGCTCGCAGATCACCACATCGATCATCGAGAGGTACCCGGAGGCCGGCATCGAGTCGATCCGTTTTCTGGCACCCAACGCCCCGAGCTGGAAAAGCGGCCCCAGATCGGTTCCAGGGCGTGGTCCTCGCGATACCTACGGCTGAGAGGGGTCAACAGGTCACCCGGCCGCTGAAAACGCCTCTGAGAGCGAAATTCGCGGTTTCGCGGCGGCCCGTGGGGTAGACTGGAGCGGTCGTTCAGGGGCTGTTTTCCGGTGTTCTCCGGCGCACGATGTCGTGCTCCGAGATCCGCCGTCGACCGCCGTGTGCGACGTCTCAGAACAACGGCAGGAGCCTCACAACAGATGTCAGCCAATTCGCCCGACGGTAACGACCACAGCTACGAAGCAAGCGACATCCAGGTTCTCGAGGGGCTCGAGGCCGTCCGCAAGCGTCCGGGCATGTACATCGGCTCGACCGGGCCGAGGGGTCTGCACCACCTCGTGCAGGAGATCGTCGACAACTCCGTCGACGAGGCCCTCGGCGGCTACTGCGACACCATCAACGTCTTCCTCCGCGAGGACGGCGGCGTTCGCGTCGTCGACAACGGCCGCGGAATCCCCGTCGACATCCACCCGGTCGAGAAGAAGTCGACCGTCGAGGTCGTCCTGACCGTGCTCCACGCGGGCGGCAAGTTCGGCGGCTCGGGCTACGCGGTCTCGGGCGGCCTGCACGGCGTCGGCTCCTCCGTCGTGAACGCGCTGTCGACCGAGCTCGATGTCGAGGTCCACCGGCAGGGCTCCGTCTGGCGCCAGAGCTACACCGACGGCGTTCCCGTCGCGCCGCTCGCCAAGGGCGAGGACGTCGACGACACCGGCACCATCATCACCTTCTGGCCGAACGCCGAGATCTTCGAGACCGTCGAGTTCGACTACGAGACGCTGCGCAGTCGCTTCCAGCAGATGGCGTTCCTCAACAAAGGCCTGCGGATCACGCTCACCGACGAACGGCCTCCCGTCGTCGACGACGCCGACACCGGTCTCGATCCGGAGGCCGCGCCGCACCGCCACGACGACTTCCTGTACGAGAAGGGTCTCGAGGACTACGTCCAGTACCTCAACTCGTCCAAGAAGAACGAGGTGATCCACGAGGACATCATCGCGTTCGAGGCCGAGGACACCGAGCGTCGTATGTCGCTCGAGGTCGCTATGCAGTGGAACTCGGGCTACACCGAGAGCGTGCACACCTACGCCAACGTGATCAACACGCACGAGGGCGGCACGCACGAGGAGGGCTTCCGCGCTGCGCTGACCACCCTGGTCAACAAGTACGGCCGCGAGAAGGGCTTCATCAAGGAGAAAGAGGACAACCTCTCCGGTGAAGACGTCCGCGAGGGCCTGACCGCCGTCATCTCGATCAAGCTCTCCGAGCCGCAGTTCGAGGGCCAGACCAAGACCAAGCTCGGCAACACCGAGGCCAAGTCGTTCACGCAGAAGGTCGCGTTCGAGCAGCTCAACGACTGGTTCGACCGCAACCCCAAGCAGGCGCAGCTCATCGTGCGCAAGGGCCAGTCGGCTCAGGCGGCGCGCCTCGCCGCCCGGAAGGCCCGCGACCAGACCCGGCGCAAGGGCGTCCTCGAGTCGAACGGCATGCCCGGAAAACTGAAGGACTGCCAGTCGAAAGACCCGGCGCTCAGCGAGATCTTCCTCGTCGAGGGCGACTCGGCCGGCGGCTCGGCGGTCCAGGGCCGCAACCCCGAGACGCAGGCGATCCTGCCTCTCCGCGGCAAGATCCTCAACGTCGAGAAGGCGCGCCTCGACCGCGCTCTCGGCAACAACGAGGTGCAGGCGATGATCAAGGCGTTCGGCGCCGACATCGGCGACGACTTCGATCCTGACAAGGCGCGATATCACAAGATCGTGCTCATGGCCGACGCCGACGTCGACGGCCAGCACATCACGACGCTGCTGCTGACCCTGCTGTTCCGCTACATGCGGCCGCTGATCGACCTCGGCTACGTCTACCTGGCGATGCCGCCGCTGTTCAAGCTGAAGTGGTCGAACGCACCGCACGAGTACGTCTACAGCGACGAGGAGCGCGACGCCCTGGCCGCTGCCGGTCGCGCCGCGGGCAAGCGCATGCCGAAAGACAACGGGATCCAGCGCTACAAGGGGCTCGGCGAGATGGACTACAAGGAGCTCTGGGAGACCACGATGGACCCCGAGACCCGCACGCTCCGCCAGGTCACCCTCGACGACGCCGTGGCGGCCGACTCCATCTTCAACACGCTCATGGGCGAAGACGTCGAGCTGCGACGCAACTTCATCCAGCAGAACGCGAAAGACGTTCGCTTCCTCGACATCTGATCCGCGGGCGGCCCTCACTGGGCTGATCGTGATGGCTTCGCGCAGGATGCACGGGGCCGGCTACCGAAAGAAATCCCACCATGGCAGACGACACAGACCTCCCCGAGGGCACCGATCCCGCCGAGGCCGCGACCGAGTTCGAAGCGGCAATCAAGCGCGACGCGATCGAGCCGGTCGACCTCCAGATCGAGATGCAGCGGTCGTACCTCGACTACGCGATGAGCGTCATCGTCGGGCGCGCCCTCCCCGAGGTGCGCGACGGCCTGAAGCCGGTGCACCGCCGCGTGATCTACACGATGTTCGACGGCGGCTACCGCCCCGACCGCGCGTTCTCGAAGTGCGCTCGCGTCGTCGGCGACGTCATGGGCAACTTCCACCCGCACGGCGACACTGCGATCTACGACGCGCTCGTCCGCCTCGTCCAGCCGTGGAGCCTCCGGTACCCGCTGGCGCTCGGCCAGGGCAACTTCGGTTCCCCGGGCAACGACGGTGCCGCGGCGCCGCGGTACACCGAGACCAAGATGGCCCCGCTGGCGCTCGAGATGGTGCGCGACATCGACGAAGACACCGTCGACTTCACCGACAACTACGACGGTCGCACTCAAGAGCCGACGATCCTGCCCGCCAGGTTCCCGAACCTGCTGGTGAACGGCTCGGTCGGCATCGCCGTGGGCATGGCGACGAACATCCCGCCGCACAACCTCCGCGAGGTCGCCGACGGCGCGCAGTGGTACCTCCAGAACCCCGAGGCCACGCGCGAAGAGCTCCTCGAGGCGCTCATGCAGCGCATCAAGGGCCCCGACTTCCCGACCGGCGCGCAGATCCTGGGCGTCCGCGGCATCCACGACGCGTACCGCACGGGCCGCGGCTCGATCACCATGCGCGCCGTCGTCAACGTCGAGGAGATCCAGGGCCGCACCTGCCTCGTCGTCACCGAGCTGCCGTACCAGGTCAACCCCGACAACCTCGCCATCAAGATCGCCGACCTCGTCCGCGAGGGCCGCGTGGCCGGCATCGCCGACATCCGCGACGAGACCTCGGGCCGCACCGGGCAGCGCCTCGTGATCGTGCTCAAGCGCGACGCCGTGGCCAAGGTCGTGCTCAACAATCTCTACAAGCACACCTCGCTTCAGGAGAACTTCGGCGCCAACATGCTGGCGATCGTCGACGGCGTGCCCCGCACCCTCCCGCTCGACGGCTTCATCACCGCGTGGGTCGCGCACCAGATCGAGGTCATCGTCCGGCGCACCACCTTCCGCCTGCGCAAGGCCGAGGCCGACGCCCACATCCTGCGCGGCTACATCAAGGCGCTCGACGCCCTCGACGAGGTGATCGCCCTCATCCGCCGCAGCGAGACCGTCGACGACGCCCGCACCGGCCTGATGGAGCTGCTGGACGTCGACGAGCTGCAGGCGAACGCGATCCTGGCCATGCAGCTGCGCCGCCTCGCCGCCCTGGAGCGCCAGAAGATCCAGGACGAACATGACGAGCTCGAGCGCAAGATTGAGGACTTCAAGGACATCCTCGCGAAGCCGGAGCGCCAGCGCACCATCGTCAGCGACGAGCTGCAGGAGATCACCGACAAGTACGGTGACGACCGCCGCACCGAGATCATGTTCGGCTTCGACGGCGACATGAGCGTCGAAGACCTCATCCCGGAAGAGGAGATGGTCGTCACCCTCACGCGCGGCGGCTACATCAAGCGCACACGCAGCGACAACTACCGGTCGCAGCACCGCGGAGGCAAGGGCGTCAAGGGCGCTCAGCTGAGGGCAGACGACGTCGTCGAGCACTTCTTCGTCACGACCACGCACCACTGGCTCCTGTTCCTCACGAACATGGGCCGCGTCTACCGCGCCAAGGCCTACGAGCTGCAGGAGGCCGGACGCGACGCCAAGGGCCAGCACGTCGCAAACCTCCTCGCCATGCAGCCCGACGAGGAGATCTCGCAGGTCCTCGACATCCCCGACTACGAGGTGGCCGACTACCTCGTGCTGGCGACCCGCGACGGCCTCATCAAGAAGACCGCACTCACGGAGTACGACACGAACCGCACCGGCGGCATCATCGCGATCAACCTCCGCGACGGCGACGAGCTCGTCTCGGCGCTGCTCGTCGGCGAGCACGACGACCTCCTCCTCGTGTCGCGTCACGGCATGTCGCTGCGCTTCACGGCCACGAACGACTCGCTGCGGCCCATGGGCCGCTCGACCTCCGGCGTGAAGGGCATGACCTTCCGCGACGGAGACTCGCTCCTGTCGGCCTCGGTCGTCGGCGAAGAGGGCTACGTCTTCGTGGTCACCGAGGGCGGCTACGCCAAGCGCACCGCCGCCGACCAGTACCGCGTGCAGAACCGCGGCGGGCTCGGCATCAAGGTCGCGAAGCTGGCCGAAGCCCGAGGCGACCTCGCCGGCGCCATGATCGTCTCCGAGGACGACGAGGTGCTCGTCGTTCTGGAGCAGGGCAAAGTGGTAAGGTCTGCCGTGGCCGAGGTACCAGCCAAGGGCCGCGACACCATGGGCGTCGTCTTCGCCCGTTTCGCCACCGACGACCGGATCATCGCCGTCGCTCGCAACACCGAGCGCAACCTCGAGGGCACCCTCGAATCGGCCGACGGCGACGACGAAGATGGTCCCGCAGACGGAGGCGACTCCACAGCAGACTCTGGCACCGTAGACGGAGCCGTTGAAGAGGGTGACACCACGCCCGCCGCCAGCACGGGTGAGCCCGCCGGAGAGGACACGACCGAAGAATGACCAGCGTCGCCGAGAAACTGCAGTCGAAAGCCAAGAGGCCCGTCGGCACGAAGCAGGTCCGACTCAAGCTCGTCTACGTCGACTTCTGGTCGGCCGTGAAGCTCTCGTTCCTCATCTCCGTCGCGCTCGGCATCATCACCGTGGTCGCCACGTTCCTGGTCTACGTGATCCTCGAACGCCTCGGCATCTTCTCGACCGTCGACTCCCTCCTCCAGGAGATCCTCGGCGACTCGAAGTTCACGCTTCAAGACACCCTGTCCATCGGCCAGGTCATGCTGTTCGCCGTGGTCGTGGCCGTCCTCAACGTGATCATCGGCATCGTCCTCGGCGCCATCGCCGCGGTGCTCTACAACCTCAGCGTGCGGATCACCGGCGGTCTCCTCGTCGGCTTCACCAACAACTAGGTCACAGGAGCAGAGGTGCCCGGCTCCGATTCGGAGAATCGGGGTGCCATAGGGTACTGTCTTATCCGGCCCAGGGGGCTATAGCTCAGGCGGTTAGAGCGCTTCGCTGATAACGAAGAGGTCCTAGGTTCAAGTCCTAGTAGCCCCACCACAATTCCATCCCACACCCGCAGCACTCGCTGCAACGGGGCCTTAGCTCAGTTGGTAGAGCGCCTGCTTTGCAAGCAGGATGTCAGGAGTTCGATTCTCCTAGGCTCCACATGTTCGGGCGGCCTTCGGTCGCCCTCCCACCGGCTCTTGTGCCTGTTTGGCCGCCTGCCGGCGGCGCGCGACCGGCTTCGCCGGCGCTGGGGCGCTCTGCTTTTCTGGCCGCCTGCCGGCGGCATGGCGACGGCTTCGCCGCGCCCGGGGGGACGGGGAAAGCCCGCCGAGCGAGGGCTCGACGGGCTTTCGGGGGCTCCTGCGACCTGGGGTCAGTTCGTGGGGGAGTCGTTGTCGTCGGCGACCCAGAGCTCGTCGTCGGCACGCAGCGTCTGAACCGCCGCGAAGACGACGGCGCCGAGTGCGATGGCGCCCAGGATGATGAGGAACACACCGCCGCCGGAGATGCCCTTCTTCTGGCTCTTCTTCACGTCGCGCACGACCTTGGCGACCTTGATCGCACCGCGCGGGTGCTTCGCGGCAGCCTTGGCGGCCTTCTTCAGCGCCTTGCGCTTCGCCTTCTTGGAGAGCTTCTTGCCGGTCTTCTTCGCGTCGGAGATCACCGACTGCACATTGGCATCGGAGAGAGCCTCCGAGACGGCGTCACCGAGACCGGTCGACTTGACCCTGTCGGCGACCACGGGTGCGACATCGTTCACGAGGCGGTCCTTTCCATACGAGGCCGCCGCGTTGGCTGTCGACACACCGGTGGCGACCGCTGGCTTGACCTGGTTCTCGAACGCCGCCTTCACTCGCGGCGCCACGTCGTTGACGGCGACCGAGGCCGCCTCCACGCCGACGTCGTGCCAGAAGTGACCCGCGCTGCCCAGAGCCTCCTTCTGCTCGCCCCAGACGTCTGACGCTTGGTTCTTGAGCTTGTCGAACTCGCGAGCGCGTTGCTTGCTGATCGTAGCCATCGGGTCTCCTCACAGTGGTGGTCGCGGCGTTCACCCATCCTGGCACGCGCCCTCCTGGCAGGTCACAGGATGGTGTCTGAGGGGAGACTGAATACGCCCTGCGCTGTGAAAGAATTGCTGACATGTCAACGCACACCGCTGTCGCCACGATCGCCACGAACAAGGGCACCATCACGGTGAACCTGTTCGGCAACCACGCACCGAAGACCGTCGCCAACTTCACCGGACTCGCCACCGGCACCATCGAGTGGACCCACCCGGCCACGGGGGCGAAGTCGACCGACAAGCTCTACGACGGCGTCATCTTCCACCGCATCATCCCCGACTTCATGATCCAGGGCGGCGACCCGCTCGGCCAGGGCGTCGGCGGCCCGGGGTACAACTTCGACGACGAGATCCACCCCGAGCTCACGTTCGCCGAGCCCTACATCCTCGCCATGGCCAACGCCGGCACGCGCGGCGGCCGCGGCACCAACGGCTCGCAGTTCTTCATCACGACGGTTCCGACCCCGTGGCTGCAGGGCAAGCACACCATCTTCGGTGTCGTCGCGGACGACGAGTCGAAGAAGGTCGTCGACGCGATCCAGGCCGTCCCGACCGACGGTCGCGACAAGCCCCTCGACGACGTCGTGATCGAGAGCATCACCATCGACGAGGTCGGTGCCTGACCCCTCCGTGACCTACGCACCACGCAACGCCGACAACTACTGCTACCGGCACCCCGACCGCCAGAGCTTCGTGCTCTGCCAGCGGTGCGGTCGCACGATCTGCCCCCAGTGCCAGACACCGGGGGCCGTCGGCGTGCTCTGCCCCGAGTGCATGCGCGAGCAGCGGGCCAACGCCCCCCGGGTGAAGCCGCAGGTCGTCACGCGGATGAACAGCCTGGCGCGCTCGGGCGGCCCCATCGCCACCTACGTGCTGATGGGGCTGCTCGCCCTCGGGTTCCTGGTGGGCCTCGTCCCCGGCGCTCCGTCGCGGCTGGCCTACATCGGGCCGTACGCGACGATCGAGCCCTGGCGGATCATCACCGGGCTGTTCGTCTACAACGGCCTCACTTCGATCCTGCAGCTGGCCTTCAACGGGTACATGCTGTACTTCTTCGGCGGCATGATCGAGCGGCAGATCGGCTCGATCCGCTACGCGGCGCTCTACCTCGTCGGCGGACTCGGCGCCGAGGCGGCCGTCACGCTGGTGCAGCCGGGCAGCAGCGTCCTCCTCGGCGGCACGGCCGCGGTCTTCGGGCTCTTCGGCGCGTTCTACATGATCCAGCGGCATCTGGGTAATCAGGCCGTGCAGATCCTGGTGATCGTGGCGCTCAACGTCGTGATCGGCCTCGTCGTCGGCACGCCGTGGACCGCCTATGTCGGCGCCGTCCTCATCGGGGGGCTCGTGGGCTGGATCTTCATGCGCCTGCAGAACCGCTCGCAGAGGCCGCAGCAGATCGGCGCGACGGTCGCGGTCGCCGTGGTGCTTCTCGCGATCATCCTGCTGCGATCGGCGCAGCTCGCCGGCCTCCTGTAGCCCGCGAATCCCCAAGCTCCACGAATCCGACGGCGCAGGAGCCCGCGCTCACCTCACGACGAAGCCCCCGTTCCGAGAACGGGGGCTTCGTCGTACGTGGAGGCCCGAGCTACAGAGACCCGAGTTATTAAGAACTGTGGACAGTGTGGGGATAACTTCGAGAGTTATCCACAGGTCTATTAACAGTGGGGATAATTACACCCGTGTAACTCAGTGCCTCATGGTGGACCTTCGCTCCAGTGAATCAGCGCCAGCGCGTCGTCATGAGGAAGCCGACGAACATGATGCCGAAGCCGACGAGGATGTTCCACGCGCCGAGAGCCGGCACCGGGAAGGTGCTCGAGCTCAGGTAGTACACGATGATCCAGGCCAGCCCGAGAAGCATGAAGCCGAACATCACCGGCTTGAACCACACCGGGTTCGGCTGGGTGCCGGTCGAGCCGGACTCACTGACGGCGTTGCCCGCAGCGCGCGCGCTCTTCTTGTCTTTGGCCATGGCCAGAAGTGTACCGGTATGTCACCTGTGGACAATCGACGGACGCCCAGTGGCCGCCCGTAGAATCGACGCATGACAGACCAGCTCCAGCACGCGGGGCGCCGGCGTGCGGGGCGCGGCACGTCGGTGGTGGGCGTGCTGGGTGAGGTGCTCATCACGATGGGCGTTCTGGTCCTGATGTTCATCGCCTGGCAGCAGTGGTTCAACGACGTCGTCGTCTCGAACCAGACCAGCAACCAGGCGTCGTCGATCAGCCGGTCGCTGCAGCAGAAGGCCACCGCGACTCCGGCCCCCACCGCGACGCCAGGCAGCAGCACGAACCCGGCGATCACTCCGCCGGTGAAGGGCACGGGCACTTTCGGCGTCCTCTACGTGCCGCGATTCGGGTCGACCTACAAGGTGCCGATCGCGGGCGGCACGACGACCTCGGGCACGCTCGACAAGGGCTACGCCGGTCACTACGACGACACCCAGATGCCCGGTCAGATCGGCAACTTCGCCGTCGCCGGCCACCGCACCACGCACGGCGCCCCCTTCGGGTCGATCGCCGACCTGCGCGTGGGCGATCACATCTACGTGCAGACGGCTCAGGGCTGGTACACCTACACGTTCCGCAACCTCGAGTACGTCAAGCCGACTCAGGTGCAGGTGCTGCAGCAGGTGCCCGATGCACCGAAGCTGACCGCGGCCGACTCGAAAGACAGACTGATCACGATGACCAGCTGCAACCCGAAGTACTCGGCCGCCGAGCGGATCATCGCCTACGGCGTCTTCACGTCGTGGCAGCCGCTGTCGGCAGGACCGCCGGCCGAGATCGCCTCCGAAGTGAAGGGAGCCTGACCCATGTACGCAGCGCTCTGGCGGATTCTCCCCGGCCGATGGTGGCTTCGAGTCCTCATTCTGATCGCCCTGGCGGCAGTGGTGACCTGGGCCCTGGTCACCTGGGTCTTCCCCTTCGCCGACTCGTTCGTCGAGCCGAACGTCACCGTCGGCTCGAACTGACCCCTTCTTCTTCCCATCAGCTTCTCCAGACAGTGAGCCTTTCATGACTCGAATCCTCGTCATCGACAACTACGACAGCTTCGTCTACACCCTCAACGGCTACCTCCAGCAGCTCGGCGCCCAGACCGACGTGGTGCGCAACGACTCGTTCCCGGGCGCGCAGGCGGCCAAGCGCATCTCCGACTACGACGGCGTGCTGCTCTCGCCCGGCCCCGGCACGCCCGCGGCGGCCGGCGTCTCGGTCGACGTCGTGCACGCCGCCCTCGAGACGGGCACGCCGCTCCTGGGCGTCTGCCTCGGCCACCAGGCCATCGCCGAGGCGCTCGGCGCGACGGTCACGCACGCCGAAGAGCTCATGCACGGCAAGACCTCGAAGGTCACCCACGACGGCAGCGCGTTCTACGGGAACGTGCCGCAGCCGTTCACCGCGACTCGATACCACTCGCTGGCCGTCGTGAACGACACCGTGCCCGACGAGCTCGAGATCACGGCTCGTACGGCCGGCGGCGTCATCATGGGGCTGCGTCACCGCGGCGCCGAGGTGTACGGGGTCCAGTTCCACCCAGAGTCCGTGCTCACCGAGGGCGGCTACAGCATGATCGGCAACTGGCTCGCGGTGGCGGGCGTCGAGGACGCCCCCGAGAAGGCGAAGGGCCTGAGCCCGCTGGTCAACCTCGGCTGACTCGAGTCTGTCGGCCGCCCCACGGCCAGGACGGCGTCAGCTGCCGGCGCAGTACGTGAGGGTGATCGGCGAGGCCTGTGGCTGCTCGCCCGGCGGCAGCGACTGCGCGGACACGGTCTCGCCCGTGCACGTGTAGTCGGCCTGCGGCGTCACGTCGAGCCCCAGCGCCGTGAGGGTGTTCGTGGCCTCGGTCAGAGGCTGCTGCGTCACGTCGGGCACCGCGACGGTGCCGCTGGACACGATGATGTTGACGCTGCTGCCGGGAGCCACCGCGGTGCCTGACGTCGGCGTTGTCGAGATCACGGTGCCCGAGGGGGCGGACGGCGAGTCCTGCTGCGTCTGCGAGCCCTTCACCAGCCCCGCGGACGTGATCGCCGCCCAGGCCGAGTCGCTGCTCTGACCGGTCACGTCGGGCATCGACACGGTCGCGGGGCCGGTCGAGACGTAGACGTCGATGGGCTCGCCCTTGGTGACGTTCTGGCCGGCGCCCGGCACGGTCTTGATGATGTGGCCGGAGGCGACCGACGAACTCGACTGGTCGGTGCGCGACGGGTCGAGCCCGAGCTTGGTCAGCTTGGCCGAGCCCTGCGCGTACGTCTCGGACGACAGGTTCGGCACCGTGCTGGCGTCGTTGTTCTCGAGCTTGATCGGCGACAGGTGCAGCACCCACACGACCACGGCGATCACGACCACCGCGATGAGGACGATGCCCGCCCAGAGCCAGGCCACCGGCGGCCGCGTCTGCGTGCGCGCAGGGCGGTTCGTGTCGGTGCTCGAGAGCTCTTTCAGGGCGGCGTCGGAACCTGCGGCGGTGCGAGGATCGACGCCGAACATCACCGTGGTGGGGGTCGGGGGCGCCGTGTGGATCTTGCGGGCGGGGAGTTGCCCTGCTCCGGCATCGACGACATCGGCGCGGAACTCGTGGGCCGACTGGAACCGGTCGAGGCGGTTCTTGGCGAGCGCGTGCAGGGTCACGGCGTCGAGAGCGGGCGAGATCGCAGGATTCAGGGTGCTCGGCGCCGCCGGCGGCTCGCTGACGTGCTGGTACGCCACGGCCACCGGCGAATCGCCGCGGAACGGGGGCCGCCCGGTCAGCATCTCGAAGAGCACGACCCCGGTCGAGTAGAGGTCGCTGCGTGCGTCGACGGTCTCGCCGCGCGCCTGCTCGGGAGAGAAGTATTGAGCGGTGCCGAGGATCGCCGTGGTCTGCGCGACGGTCGCGGCCGAGTCGGAGACGGCGCGGGCGATGCCGAAGTCCATCACCTTCACCTGGCCGGTGTGGGTCAGCATGACGTTGCCGGGCTTGATGTCGCGGTGCACGACGCCGGCGCGGTGGCTGTACTCGAGGGCGGTGAGGATGCCCTCGGTGATGCGCACGGCCTCCTTCGGAGGGAGCGGGCCCTCGGCGATGAGGTCTTTGAGCATGCGGCCCTCGACGTACTCCATGACGATGTACGGCACGAGGACGGTGTTGCCGAGGGCGTCGCGCGTGGTCTCTTCTCCGGCGTCGAAGACGCGGACGATGGTGGGGTGGGCCATGCGCGCTGCCGCCTGCGCCTCCTGGCGGAATCGGCTGCGGAACGACGGGTCGGTCGCGAGCTGCGACTTCATCAGCTTGATGGCGACCTGCCGGCCGAGACGGGAGTCGGTGCCGAGGTAGACGTTGGCCATACCGCCATGACCGATCAGCCGACCGATCTGGTATCGGTTGGCGAGGAGGCTGATCCCCTCGGTCACGCCTTCAGCCACTGAATGATCTCCCATGCACAAGTCCCGCCCCAGTGTACCGGGACGGGACGAGGGGTCTCCGGCTGTGAGCCAGGGAACCTCCTGTGATGACGTGCGGGAGGGGGTCAGTTGCCGGCCGGCGGGGTCGAGCCGTCGGTCGGGTCGGACGTCGCCGCGGCGGTCACAGTGATCGACACACCCGCCGACGTGGGCGACTTGACCGTGCTGCCGCAGTTCACCGAGTAGACGAACGTGAGGGTGCCGGCCTTCGACGACTCCACCTGGACGCTGGTGACGTTGGTGCCGACCGAGGCGGTGGTCTTGCCGGAACTGTCGGTGCCGCCCGAGATGCTGTAGTTGATCAGCGTCGGCGAATAACCCACCGGGCAGCCGTTGTAGCTCGGGATGGTGATCGTCGCCGTCGTCGAGTTGTCGGCCGGGATCGTCGTGTCGGTCGTCGTCGGGGCGCCGGGCTGACCGGCGCTCGGGGCGGCCGCGTACACGTACAGGGTCACGGTCTCGCCCGCGGGCACGACGCCGGTCGGGTCGACGTTGTAGACCGTTCCGACCTGCGCCGACGTCGGCGCCGTCTTCGGGTTCGCAGCCGTCGTCACCTGGTAGCCCATGTTCTGCAGGGCGAGCCGCGCCTGAGCCTCGGTCTTGCCGATGTAGTCGCTGGCGTTGATAGTGTGCGACGACGACGTGTCGGTCGGGGTGGGGCTCGGCTTGGGCGACGAGCTCTTCGTGTGCTTCACGCTGCTGGACGTGCTGGTCGCAGGAGCCGAGGCACCGTTGCGCGAGGCGAGCGTCACGGCCAGGGCGATGCCGCCGACCACGACGATGATCGCCAGCACGATGACGGGCCAGAACCACGCGCTGCGCTTCTTCCGCTCGCCGTCGCCCTCGTCGACCTCGCCCGGGGCGCCTGCTCCGGCACCGCCGGCCGCGGGGACCTGCGATGTGGCAGCACCCAGGCCGAGGACTGCGGCCGTGGCGGGGCCGACGTCGCCGGCGTTCATGAGGCGGGTCGTTGCATCCTGCGCGCTGAACGCCTGGGTCGCGGTGTCGGCGGCCGCAGCGGCGCCGATGAACGGCACGGCGGCGGTGGCCGCGACCACGTCGCCGCGGCGGAGCGCGCGAGCGGCCTGCGCCAGGGCGGCGGCGGATGCGGGGCGCTCGGCGGGCTTCTTGGCGATGCACGAGAGCACGAGCCTGCGCACGGGCTCGGGGATCGTCGTCGGCAGGTCGGGCGGCGTCTCGTTGATCTGCGCCATGGCGATCGCGACCTGCGACTCGCCCGTGAAGGGGCGGCGGCCGGCGAGGGCCTCGTAGGCGACGATGCCGAGCGAGTAGATGTCGGTCGAGGGGGACGCAGGATGCCCCGACGCCTGCTCGGGCGAGAGGTACTGCACGGTGCCCATGACCTGCCCGGTGGCGGTCAGCGGAACCTGGTCGGCGATCCGGGCGATGCCGAAGTCGGTGATCTTCACGCGGCCGTCGGGCGTGATCAGCAGGTTGCCGGGCTTGATGTCGCGGTGGACGAGGCCGGCCGCGTGGGCGGCCTGGAGGGCGGACGCCGTCTGCGCGACGATGTCGAGCACCTTGTCGGTGGGGAGCACGCGATCGCGCTCGAGGATGGTGGAGAGCGCCTCGCCGGGCACGAGCTCCATCACGAGGTAGGCGCTGCCCTCCTCCTCGCCGTAGTCGAAGACGTTGGCGATGCCCTCGTGGTTGACGAGGGCGGCGTGGCGCGCCTCGGCGCGGAACCGCTCGAGGAACCCGGGGTCGCCGAGGTACTCGTCCTTCAAGATCTTGATGGCGACGGTGCGGCCGATCACGAGGTCGGTGGCCTGCCAGACCTCGCCCATGCCGCCGATCGCGACACGCGACGAGAGCTCGTAACGCCCTCCGAAAGTGAGTCCTGAATATGGCCTCATTTGTTCAGCACCGCCTCCATGACTTGCCTTGCTATCGGTGCCGCCGCCGTGTTGCCGACGAGCGACTGCCCCTGACCTGCGCCGTTCCCGACGACCACCGCCACCGCGACCTCCGGATTCTTCGCCGGAGCGAAGCCGGTGAACCAGAGGGTGTACGGCTGACCGGTGCCGTTCTCGGCTGTTCCGGTCTTGCCTGCGACATCGACCCCGCTAATTCTGGCATTGGTGCCGGTGCCCTCGTTGACCACCTCGGTCATCAGCTGCGTGAGGGTCGACGCGGTCGACTCGCTGATCGGGTTGCCGAGGGAGGTGGCCTTGAACTTCTCGAGGTACGAGAGGTCGGGGTTCTGGATGTTGTCGATGAGCGTGGGCGACATCTCCTGGCCGCCGTTGGCGATCGTCGCGGTGGTCATCGCGACCTGCAGCGGCGTCTCGCGCACGCTGCCCTGGCCGAACGACTGCAGCTCGAGCGTGGCGTCGTCGCCGTTCGTCGCGGGGAACACGCTCGGGGTCGACTTCTGGGGGATCTCGACGGCCGAGTCGAAGCCGAACTTCTTCGCCATGGCGTTGATCGTGTCGTAGCCGAGCTTCTCGCCCAGCTCGGCGAACGGGATGTTGCACGAGTCGACCAGAGCGGTCTCGATGGTCACCGTCGAGCCGCCGCCGCAGGCGCCGCCCTCGGCGTTGTTGATCTTCGTCGTGGTTCCCGTCAGCGTGAACTGCGCGGGGTTCGGCAGCTTCGAGTCCTTCGTGTACTTGCCCGACTCGAAGGCGGCGGCCGCGACGACGAGCTTGAACGTCGAGCCCGGGAAGTAGAGGTCGCCGGCGATGGCCCGGTTGATGAGGGGCTGGGAGGAGTCGTGCAGGAGCGTGTCGTAGTTCTTCAGCACGGATGCCCGGTCGTGGCTCGCCAGGAGGTTCGGGTCGTACGAGCCCTTCGACACCATGGCCAGGATCTTGCCGGTCGAGGGCTGGATCGCGACCACGGCGCCGGTGTTGTCGCCGAGCGCGTCGTACGCGACCTGCTGCACCTTGGCGTCGATCGTGGTCGCGACCGTGGCGCCCTCGGGGTCCTTGCCGGTGATGAGCGAGTTGAGCTGGTCGAAGAACTGCTCGTTCGACTTGCCGGTGAGCTGCTTGTTGAGCGAGTTCTCGATGCCCGTGGCGCCCTCGCCGAGTGTGTAGTACCCGGTGACGGGCGCGTAGAGGGCGCCGTCGGTGTACTTGCGCAGGAACTTGTACTGGTCGTTGGATGCCACCGACTCGGCGACGGGCTTTCCGTCGACGAGGATCGCACCGCGCTGCGCGGAGTAGCTCTCGAGGATCGCGCGCGAGTTGCGAGGGTCGGCGCGCAGGGAGTCGGCCTGGATGCCGGTGATGTAGGTGCTCGACACGAGCAGCGCCACGAACATGGCGAGGACCACCACGGAGACGCGCTTGAGCTGCTTGTTCATCAGCCGATCACCATCCTGGGCCCCGACCTGATGCCGTCGGAGAGTCGGAGGATCAGGGCGACGATGATCCAGTTCGACAGGAGCGACGATCCGCCCGCCGCGAGGAACGGCATGGTCAGGCCCGTCAGCGGGATCACGCGGGTGACTCCGCCCATGACCACGAAGACCTGGAGCGCGATCGCGAACGAGAGCCCGACGCCGAGCAGCTTGCCGAAGTCGTCCTGGCCCACGAACGCGATCCTGAAGCCTCGCGACACGAGAAGCAGGTAGAGCCCGAGGATCGCGACGAGCCCCGCGAGGCCGAGCTCTTCGCCGAGCGAGGCGATGATGTAGTCGCTCTGGGCCAGCGGTGTCGTCTGCGGGCTGCCCTGCCCGAGACCGGTGCCGATGAGGCCGCCGTTGGCGAAGCCGAACAGGCCGGTGACCAGCTGGTAGCTGCCGCCGTACGCGTTGTAGACGCTCGAGTCGAACGGGGTGAGCCAGGCGGCGAAGCGGCCGTGGACGTAGGAGAGCGACAGGCTCGCGACGATGGCGCCGCCGACGAAGAGGACCAGGCCGATCAGCACCCAGGAGGCCTTGCCGGTCGCGACGTAGATCATCACGAGGAAGAGCCCGAAGTACAGCAGCGACGTGCCCAGGTCGCGCTCGAAGATCAGCACGAGCATCGCGACCGCCCAGATGACCAGGATCGGGCCGAGGTCTCGCGGCCGAGGGAACTGCAGCCCGAGGATCTTCGGCCCCATGAGCGACAGCGAGTCACGCGCCTGCACGAGGTAGCCGGCGAAGAAGATCGCGAGAGTGATCTTCGCGATCTCACCCGGCTGGAACGAGAACGGCCCGAGGTCGATCCACACGCGGGCGTTGAGGCCCTCGCGGCCGAGGCCCGGCACGAGCGGCAGGAGCAGCAGCACGATCGACGTGAACATCGCGATGTAGCGATATCTCGCCAGCACCCGGTAGTTGCGGATGCCCAGCAGCACGATGATCGCGATGACCATGGCGCCGATGGTCCAGTAGATCTGTCGCTCGCCGGCGTGGGTCGGCGTCGAGGTGGTCCAGGTCGGGATGTCGATGCGGTAGATCTCGGCGATCCCGAGGCCGTTCAGCGTGAGCCCGATGGGCAGTACGAACGGGTCGGCCTGGCTTGCGACGACCCGCAGCACGATGTGCATGACCAGGGCGAGCACCAGGATCAGCACGCCCGACCACAGGATCCCGGTCTCGATGTGGCCGATGGCGCCGAGCTGGACCAGGATCATCGCGCCCGCGCAGATGCCGCAGGCCACGAACAGCAGCCCGAGCTCGATGTTGCGCAGGCGCGACGGCGTGCGGAGCCTGATCGTGATCTTCTCCGTCATCGCCTGCGCGCCGCCCGGGTTCGAGGGGCGGCCGATGGCCTGCGTCGCGTCGTTACTGGGCGGCATCGGCCAGCCTCTCGACGATCGAGCGCGCGTTCTTCAGGCTCGAGGCGTTGATGGTGTCGTCGACGCTCTGCTGGTTGTAGGTCGACAGAGTCGACACCTTCACCGTCGTGGTCTCGTAGACGCTCGACAGGCGGATCGGCCCGAGGCTCGACTGCACACCCTTGTAGATGACGACCGTGCCGTTCTGCTCGCCGACGTAATAGTGGTCTTGAGTCCAGCGGTACGACGCGATCGCGGCGATCACCACGATCACGATGCCGATGCCCAGCGCGGTCAGCCAGCTGATGCGGCGGCGGCGCGCACGACGGCGGTCTTCGGCGATCAGCTCGGCGAGGTATTCGTCGCTCTCGGGCTCGAAGTGCGCGTCTTCCGGCGTGGTCGCGACCTTGAGCGGGTGCAGCAGGATCGTGGGGAGCCGCAGCGGCCGACGCCCGGCCTCCCCCTCGAACGTGAGCGGGGCCGCCGCCGAGCCGACCGTCGTGGGCACCTCGGCCGCGCTCGACTCGCTGTCGTCGACGTCGACCACGACGACCGTGACGTTGTCGGGCGCACCGTGGTCGAGGGTCTCTTTCACGAGGCGGCGGGCGACCGCGTCGGGATCGAGCTCGGAGGCGAGGGCCTTTCGGATCCTGTCTTCGGCCAGATAGCTGGAGAGACCGTCGGAGCAGATGAGCCAGCGGTCGCCCGGCTGTGTGCCGAGGATCGCCGTGTCGACCTCGGGGGCCGCATCGACGTCGCCGAGCACGCGCATCAGCACCGAGCGGCGGGGGTGGACGGCGGCCTCTTCGGGCGTGATGCGGCCCGAGTCGACGAGGCGCTGCACGAACGTGTGGTCGGCGGTGATCTGGCTGAGCTCGCCGTCGCGGAACAGGTAGATTCGCGAGTCGCCGATGTGCGCGATCGCGACGGAGTCGCCCACCCGCATCATGGCGCTGACCGTGGTGCCCATGCCCGTGAGCTCCTGGTGCTCGAACACGGTCTCGGCGAGCAGCTGGTTCGCGGCGATCAGCGACGACTGCAGGGCGAACTCGGCGTCGGCGGGGGAGGTGTAGGGCTTGTCGGTCTCGCGGATCCTGCGGATCGCGATGGCCGACGCGACGTCGCCGCCCGCGTGCCCGCCCATTCCGTCGGCGACGACGAAGAGGTTGTTGCCGGCATACCCGGAGTCCTGGTTGTTGGCCCGGATCTTGCCGACGTTCGACAGCGCTGCGCTCTTGATCGCCACCCGCTACCGCCGCAACTCGAAGCTCGTGGTGCCGATGGTGACCGTCGTGTTCAGCGGGACGGGCGTGGGAACGGTGACTCGCTCGCCGTTCACGAACGTGCCGTTCGTCGAGTCCAGATCTTGGATCACCCAGCGGCCGTTCCACAGCATGAGTCGTGCGTGGTGGGTCGAGGTGTAGTCGTCGCGGATCACGAGATTGCTCTCGTTCGACCGGCCGATCGTGAGCGGGCCGTCGCCGAGCGGCATCTCCAGGCCCGACTTCGCGCCCTTCGTGATCAGCAGGCGCGACGCGGGCGAGCCCTGCTCGGTGATCGGCGACGGGGCCGAGCTCGGTCGGGTCGACGTGGGGCGCGGGGCCGCAGGAGCCGGCGCTGCCGCGGCCTGGGCGGGCTGCCCGCCGGGGGGCGTCGCCGTCTGCTGCTCGTTCGGCAGGCGTTTCGCCCGCTGCCCGAACAGGTCGCTGCGCAGCGCGTAGACGATGAAGAAGATGAAGAGCCAGAGGACCACGATGAACGCGATCCGGAGCACGAGGAGGGTCAGCTCACTGGTCACCGGAGACCTCCGTCTCGGTCGTCACGGCGGGGTTCGCCAGGACGCCCGGGGGTCGTCGACACGGGAAGCACTCGGAACACGATACGCGTACGGCCGATCTGGATGACGGAATCGGGCTGGACGACGGCCTTCGTGAGCGACGCCCCGTCGAGCTTCGAGCCGTTCGTCGAGCCCAGGTCGGTGGCCTGCGCGTGCTTGCCGTCCCACAGGATCTCGACGTGCTTCCGGCTCGTGCCGGTGTCTTGCACGGTGATGTCGGCGTCGCTCCCGCGGCCGATGATCGTGCGACCTCTCTTAAGGGCGTGCTGCCGGCCGTCGATCTCGACCACCGGGGTCCACGTGACGTCTTCCTCGCGGACGTGAGCCGACTCGATCCTGATGATGCCGACGCTGAGGTCGGCGCTCTCTTCAAGGGCGACCCGCACCGGCCCCGCGAACGCGTAGTTCTGGGCCTTCGCGTGCGTCGTGACCAGCTGCCGCAGCTCTTCGATCAGAGCGCTGCCCATCGCGTTCATGTTCGCGAAGTCTTTGGGGCTCAGGAGCACGCGGAACTCGTTCGGCACCAGGATGCGCTCGCGCGACACCACCGCCGCCTTCACGTCCAGCTCTCGGCGCAACGCCGCCGTGATCTCCAGGGGCTGGACACCCGAACGGAACGTCTTCGAGAACGCGCCGTTGACGACGCGCTCCAGACGCTGTTCGAAGTTGTCGAGTAGCCCCATGGGTTCTCCAGGTCGGTGCAGGGCGGATTCTGGCCGCCAGCAGAGGTCCCCCGAGACTACCCGGTGCATATCGGGGTCTTTCTGCATGCTATCGTTTTCAGGTTGGTCCCTCGGGGCCGACACGTCTTCCCCCTGGGGGATGACACCTCTGTTCAGTCGCTTCGGCCGAGTTCGCTCGGTTCACGCGGCTGGCGCTGGCGCGAGTGGCGGAATAGGCAGACGCGCACGGTTCAGGTCCGTGTGCCCGTGAGGGCGTGGGGGTTCAACTCCCCCCTCGCGCACCAGCAATTGCTTGACTGATGCCCGCATCCATTCGGATGCGGGCATCGTCAATTCCTGGGTGCCGTCTGCGATGCTCCGCATCGCGTCGCTCCGCTGGGGCCTGCCGGCGGCTTCGCGAGCTCGCTGCGCTCGCCGCTCCTCTCTTCCGCGAGTCCTTTTCATGCACGGCCACGTCTTTGGCCACGGGATGTCGCGTATGGCCACCCGATCCTGCTCTGCGTGCGTCCTAGAGCGAGGGGGTGGGGAATGTCCACAACGATCTCGACACGACCATCGCCGAGTTCGGGTTGGCGATCCGGCCCGCCGCTTCGGCGCGGGCGATGGGATCGTCGACCCGACGCGCGAGAACGCTCCTCTCACGCTGATCGATGCTTGCGATACGTCCGGGCTGACTGCCCTCGAAGGCCTGTACGGGTCCGTGGACGCCCTGCAGGTCGTGTGGCGCGACTCCCTCGCCCGCTTGCCCTGGGAGGGCGGCGACTTCGGGAATCCGTCGAGGCAACCGCTCCTCGGCCCAGCCCCGAAAATATCGGAGACGAGATCGTGATCGGCGTCCCCAATCCCGAGATAGTCAAAATCGTCGTGACACTCGAGCAGGACGACGAGGACTGGCCACCGTTCACCACCGGATCCGTGTGGGTGAGCCGGGCGGGTACTGGGCTATAACGTCTCGAGAGCGTGCCTTCCTTCGCATCCGGAGTGTCGAAGAGTGACCTCGTCACTGTCGGAGGGGGAGCCGACGCCCGCCTCCACCTCGCCACACGGGAGTCGAGAGGCGGGCATCGAGCTCGACATCGGGCCGGACGCGGATCGCGCCGCCGTCAAGCGGCTCCTTCAGGCCGGCGAGGCGAGTGATCGCTGGGGCTATGAGGAGTCCGACGTCGACGTGGCGTGGGCTGCGCAGTAGCAACGAGTCCATAGACGTCCGTGACCGCGAACGATTCTGGTACCGCCGGTGTTGTGACCTGAGTCGCCGTGATGTGAACCTAGTCGCCAGAAGCGAGTCGGACCTCGCCACCGCGTGAGAGATGCACCGTCTATGACTCCAGGGCCGCGTCCGGCGGAGCCAACTATCCACATCCAAGGAGCCCCTCATAGGAAATGGGACTTCAGGGGTCGGCAAAACGTGGTTACCCAACCATCAAAGGAGATGTGCCTTGAATGCGATCGAGATAACCAAAATCGGCAACCTGTACATTGCCTCGGCGCTTTCGCCTGACAGGGGCGTCAAGTGGGGAACACGTGAAGGCATGTCGCGCGGCGCTTTAGTGCACGAACTAATTGTGTTGGGATTCCATCAGCAAGACATCGGCGACGCTTTCTATGCCGCAGATCCTCATTGGTTGGAACTGGACAGTTAGCGATTTCGCTTCGCGAGTCGCTCGTTCCTGGGCACCGCTACCGGTGATCGACCGAGTTGACCGTGCCATGGGCATATCGTTCGCCCAGGACGTCACGAAGCGTTTGGCGCCGGCCTTCGGCCCACGACAGTTGCCACCTCCGGCGACGGAGGAGCTCCAGTCGCGTGTCGTCGTCCACGCCGAGTTCGGTGCAGGCCAGTCGGATCGACAGTGGTTCGAGATCGCGGAGGTCAGCGTCGAGCTTCCACTCGGCCGAAGCACGGACCTGATCGCCCAGAAGCCGTCCCAGTCGCATGCCCTCATCGTCGGCTGCATTGGTGCGGGCGGCCCGCTCTATCGACTCGACGACGTCGCGGGGGAGCGACCTGTTTTCGAACAGGAGGGCGAGGTGGATCTGCCGGTCGCCCGTGTCGACAAGCAGCCGAGCGACCTTCTGTGGCAGCGGACCCCTCCTCGCGAGCACCCGTTTGTCGTCCAGTGAGCCCGACTGGGCAATTCGTAAGTCATCACTAGGCATGTGTCACCCTCCGGAACACGAGAAGTGTGGCACGGCGCGGCCGATAGATTGTGGGCATGCCGTTCACGCAGAAGTACGACGACGCGACCCGTGAAGCCGCGACGGCACGAGTGCTGGAGCGGCGGGCGACGAACCCCGACGATAGGTCGGTGCTTCGTGTCGTCGCCGACGAGTTCAACGTCGGCCAGCAGTCGCTGCGGGCGTGGGTCGCCGAGGCCGACGGTGAGCAGGGCGTGCGTAAGACCAGGCGGTCGCGGCCGCGGTTCTCACCCGTGGTGACGACCCGGATCGAGCCGGCGGACGTGCCGGACACCTCGATTCCGGCTATCGAATCGGCACCCGCTGTCGCGGCCGTGACGCCTGTCGTCCCCGTCGCACGTCAGGAGAACGTCGCGGAGTCGCCGAACGCGGAGATAGCGAGCCTCGAGGCCGAGATCGAGTCACTCCGTCGCGGCAACGCCGCGATCACGGCGGCGATGCGCGTGCTCCTCGCGGGCTGAAGCGGCAGATTCGCTTGGAATGGCCGGTCCAGCGCCACGACGCCGGATCCCGAGAGAAGCGCGCGGTCTCGCCGACGGCGGAATAATGATCGAGGAAGGACGGGCACGCGTGAGGTTCGTTGGTGGAATCAACCGTCGCGGGTCGAAGTTCACTCGAAACGTGCCCAACACGTTGTCTTTCCTCGAGATCGACGGCGAGTTCGTCCACCTCCGCACCGGTACCTGGCTCGTCCCGATCTTCGACGGCCCGTTCGTCTGGGCGAGCGCCGACCTGGAGTTCACACGCCAGCCGGTGAAGCGCCGTTCGTACGTGGGGCTCCGTTCCCGCGGCGATGGGGAGTGGATCCTGTTCCGCACGCGAGCTCTCGACGCGGTGTGCCGCGCACTCACGAGTGCGGGAGCCACCGAGGTGTTGGTTCCGCCAGTCCCGCCGAGTGAAGTCCTGCAGATCACGCCCTGGGGAGCGGGACTCCTCGCGGCAGTCGGCGCCGTGTTCCTGACGGTCGCGCGACTCGCGACGTTCCAGCACGATCCCACCAGCCACGTGTTCGCCACCGATTTTCTCGTGGCGGGGATCATCGCCGTGACCATGGCCGTTGTCATCGGCGTGGTCCACATCGTCGAGCGGCGCTGAACCTCGCTGGGCGGTCGCGCCCGCCGACGGCTAGGTGCCGTCGAGGGGCAGGTCGTCGACGCCGAGCATCGGCAGGAGCTCCGCGGTGAGCACCCCGAGCAGGAAGGCGCGCGCGATGAGGGCCGGGACGCTCCTCGCCTGCACGGCCTGCTGCATCCTGCCGACGTGGTAGGCGACCGTCGCCGGGCTCAGGTTCAGTTTCCGCGCGATCGCCTTGTACGCGTCGCCCTGCGACAGCAGCACGAGAATGTCGACCTGGCGCGGCGACACTCGCCAGCGGCCCGTGCCAGAGGTCTCGCTCACGCCTGTCGTCCCTCGCCCTCAGACGGTCTGCCGGGCGCAGTGGCGCGCGCCCTGCCGGTCTGCGGCGATTGTGACAGAAAGACATCGCGCATTCGTGGCCCCCGTTCGTGGCACACGCCGATGCAGGGGTGTCTGTCGACTAGCGATTTCGCTAGTTCTCGCGCGTTCCACGCTTTTCTAGGGTGAATCGTGGGTCGATCCGACGGCCCGGAGGGGAGCCGGATCACATGGACGAAGCGACGACGAGCAGGTCGGTCGACCTGGCGCCGGAGTCTGCGGCGAGCAGGCGCATCGGCGTGATCGCTGTGGTGTGCGTGGTGTGCGCCGGGCTCCTGCGCATGATCGGGCCCTTGACCGAGTTCGCGAAGTCGGGCCGGCACGACTCGTTCGACCTGTGGATCGCCCTCGCGGTGCCGATCGCGATCGTCGTGATCGTCGGTGTGCTGGTCGGCATTCGCGTGGTGCCGTGGCGGCGGGCGGCGAGGCTTCGCGTCGCGAACCCGGGCGCGGTCCTCACGACGGGGCAGTGGGCGCAGGAGACCGTGGCCGCGCTGCCAGGGTCGCCGGCGGTCGGGCAGATGGCCACCTACACGCTCGTGGTGACGCCGCGGGGGCTCGAGTTCCACAGCGGATCGGGCCGGTCGGAGTCGACGGTCGCGGTGCCCGCCTCGGATGTGGTGTGGGTGCACTCGGCGCGCGAGCAGCTCTGGCAGCGGTCGAGAGCGGGCCTCGTCGTGACGACGATGTCGGGCTCGATTCCGCTGCTGCTGGTGGACTTCGGCCGCCCGCTGGCGATGTTCCAGGGCCCGCGTTCGCTCGGGCAGGTCGCGGAGGCTGCGCGGCGCGCGCTCGGCCTCGCCGGTGCCGATGCCCGCTAGCGACGAGGGTTCGCAGGAGCCGGTCGCCTCGCCAGGTGTCCCCGGGGCTACGTCGGCGCAGAAGAGAGTCCGGGCGCCATGGACGATCTGGGCCGCCTCGCTGTGCCTGCTCGGCAGCGCCGTGGCCGAGACCTTTCATGTGCGGTGGATCGGTGATCACTCGGGCAAAGACGTGCCCTTCGGGATCGTCTTCTGGGTGTTTTTGCCGGTCGTCCTCGCCGTATTCGTCGCGCTCGGTCGTCGGTGGGCGCGATGGGTCGTGCTGGCGCTCGTCGCCCTCGTGATCCTCGGCTCAGTGACCCACCTGGGTGATCACGTGAAAAGCGATGCGGCGGGATCTGCGGCCGGGTGGCTTCTCCTCGCGGCGCTCGTCCTGCTGTGGCTGCGGCCGTCGCGTGCCTTCCTGCGCATGCGGCGATCGTCCTGACCCGGCACGCCCCCTGAATGCACGAGAACACTTCATTCACCGATGTGAATGCTAAACTGCTCCGATGGCCCTCGGCACGAACTACAAGATGGACGACTGCGCCGTCGCACTCACCCTCGACGTGGTGGGCGAGCGCTGGACGCTCCTCATCGTCAGCTACCTCTTCTTCGGCCTGCGCCGGTACAGCGACATCATCAAGCGCCTCAAGATGTCACCCGCGGTGCTGACTCAGCGTCTCAACGGGCTGATCGAGAACGACCTGGTCGCACGGGTCCCCGGCCCCGGCGCGCACGACGAGTACGAGCTGACCGCCAAGGGCGAGACGCTCTGGCCGATCGTGTCGGGTCTCGTCCAGTGGGGCAACGGCACCTTCCTCGAGCCCGAGCAGCGACACGAGTTCACGCACCGCGCCTGCGGCACCGACCTCGATGCCGCGGGCTACTGCCCCACCTGCAGGATCGTGCCCGCCGCCCGGCAGATCGATCGACAGCCCCGTGCCGTCGACTGCGCCCCCGCGGCCGACGCCCGACCGGAAGCCGAGCCGCGGCCCCTGCTCCAGGCGGCGCGAACCGCCTAGAGCCAAGGCCGCACGTCCGGCAGCGCCGGTCGCGACGGCGACGCGACTACCGGGACGCGAGCGCCGGGTAGAGGGCGGTCACAGGAGCAGCCAGAGCGCCGTGCACCTTCTCCGCCGTCGGGCCGTAGACGAGCTCGTCGTCGCCCGCCTCGACCGCGTCGTAGATCGCGGCCGCGACGTCGGCGGGGTCGGCCATGCCGGAGCGGTCGTCGCCCGGCTGCATCGGTGTGTCGATCGGGCCCGGGTAGACGCCGAGGACCTGGACGCCGTCGGGCGCGAACTCGAGCCGGAGCGCGTTGGTCGCCATCCACGCTCCTGCCTTCGAGACGCTGTGCGCCTTGCCGACGGCGAGCCAGCTGAGCACCGAGTTGATGTTCACCAGGGCGCCGTGCGCCGCGCGCAGCGACGGGGCGAGAGCTCTCGTCAGGCGGAGCGGGCCCGTGAGGTTCGTCTCGAGGGTGTTCTCGACGACGTCCCAGTCGGCCGTGAGCAGGTCGCCGCGGGGGAACACGGCGGCGTTGTTGACGAGCACGGTGGCGTCGCGGGTCTGAGCGGCGAGGAGTTCGACGGACTCGGCGTCCGCGAGGTCTACATGGAGCGAAACGACGCGATCGTCGTGCCACTCGGTATTCGTTCGTGATGCGGCGTAGACGCGGTCGGCGCCGCGGTCGAGGGCGGCCCGGACGAGCGCCTTGCCGAGGCCTCCCGAGGCTCCGGTGACGAGGACGGTGGCGTGGGTGAGGCTGGTCATGATCGTTTTCTTCTTTCTGTTCAGGCGCGGGATGCGCGCAGGTGGCCGGCCGTCGTGATGATGCCGATCAGGGCGAAGATGCCGAGGACAGCGCCGAAGAGCAGCGCCATGGTCGTCGCGCCGATTGCCGCGACGAACGCGCCGGCGATGATCGCGGACACTCCCATCGACAGGTAGGCGACGAGGTAGATCGTCGAGAAGAGGGCAGCGCGCTCGTGCGGCTTCACCTCGGGAACGAGGCCGCGCGTGGTGCCGGAGAAGTTCGCACCCAGACCTGCGCCGCCGAACACCGCGGCCGTCCAGACGAGTGGGAGGGCGTGCGCGCCGATGGCCGCGATGAAGAGGATCGCTCCGACGGTCATCGACGCAGCGCCCAGGATCCGGAGCCGGTGCGGCTTCGCGCCCAGCGTCGCGGCCGACACGAGCGTGCCGACGCCGAACATCACGAACGCCGCCAAGGCGCCGACGATCGGGCTGGTCACGGCGAAGAGGCCTGCGAGGAGCGCGGGCAGGAGCCCGAGGAACAGCGCCATGGTCATGAACGCGCCGATCGTGCCCGGCAGAGTCGAGAAGAACAGGCGCCTCACCTGCTTCGGCAGCGAGACGCTCGGGATCAGCGACCGCAGCGCTCCCTTCTTTCGTGTCGAGGTCTCCGGCGTGAAGATCGCGAACACGGTCGCCAGGGCCATCACGACGATCAGCACGGTCCAGATGACGGGGGCGGCGTTCGCCACGGTCTGCGCGATGATCCCGGCGAACAGGGAGCCGATGCCGAGGCCCGCCAGCGGGGCCAACCCGGCCATCAGGGCTCCTGTCTTCTTGTGCCTCTCGGGGGCCAGCTCGACGACGGAGGCGCTGAGGGTGCTGGACGCGGCGCCGGTCGCGATTCCCTGCACGATGCGGGCGGCGATGAGACCGCCGATCGAGTGTGCCTCGACGAACATGCCCATCGCGATGAGCTCGAGGGCGAGCGCGCCGATCATCAGCGGGCGGCGCCCGACATGGTCGGAGAGCGAGCCGATCACGAGGATCGCGACGAGCAGGGCGATCGCGTAGACGCCGAACGCGAGGGTGAGCATCCACGACGGGAAGCCCCACTCGTGCTCGTAGATCGGCAGCAGGGGAGTGGGCGATCCTGCGGCGACCAGGATCATGATCATGGCCGTCGAGATGCCGACGAACCCGACCATGCGGGGCACGAACGGCCAGCGCGACGTGCGCACGGGAGCGCCGTGGTCGCCGGGTGAAGCGTCAGCACGAACACTTGCTTCATTCACAGAACTATTAATCACATCAGTGAACGTAGCATATGCGGGCGCAGGGCTCGCCGGTGTCCCAGCGACCGGACCCTGCCACAGGGTCGGCGCCGGGGAGAACCCGAGGCGTCAGCGGGGCGCGGGGCCCCGCGACGGGCCGGCGCTCAGGCCGTCGACCACGATCTGCAGCCAGCGGTCACGCGCCGGCTTCGCGAGGTCGCCCGGGACGCTCGACATCAGCAGGTAGAAGTCGCTCACGGTGACCGTCGGCCGCAGGTCTCCGTCGGCGACGGCGGTCGCGACGAGCGTGTCGAGTGCGCTCCTGCCGGTGATCTGCAGGTCGTCGTCCACGGCCTGGGTGCCGAGAGCCTCGGCCGCGGCCTTGACTCCGCGGTTGACCGCCGCCCGGTCGACGAAGTCGGTCATGAGTCGCAGGATCCCGCGCATGGCATCCCCGGGCGATTCGATCCCGGCGGCCGCCACCTGTGCCTCCTCGATCAGAGTCGCGCTGAGCTGGAGGTAGACGGCTCGCACGAGGTCGTGCTTCGTGGGGTAGTGGCGGTAGAGCGTGCCGACGGCCACGCCGGCTGCCTTCGCGATCTGCTCCATGGAGACGTCGGGGCCGGCCGCGCTGATCTGCTCGCGGGCGGCGTCCAGGATCCTGCTCTGGTTCCGTTGCCTGTCGGCTCTCATCTGGCCACCCTCTCGAGGTCGCGGGAGAGCTCGCGCGTCACCGGACCGATCGGGTGACGAGCTTATCGAAGGCACGGTCGGAGAGCATGCGGCGTGCGGTGAGGAGGAGCTTCGCGCCGCTGCCGGCCGCGTAGCGGGGTCGTGGGCGATCCACCGTCGCCGCGCGGACGATGACGGCGGCGATGACGGCGGGATCGGACGCGGAGTCGGTGTAGGTGGACGAGTGGAACGACTCGGCCAGCTTCGCAGCGGCTTCGGCGTACGGCCCGTCGCCGGATGCGGCGAGCAGGGTGTCCGCCGCGATGCCCGACCACTCCGTCTTGATGGCCCCCGGTTCGACGACGACGACGTCGACGCCGAAGGGCTCCAGCTCGACTCGCAGCGCGTCGCTCATCCCCTCGAGGGCGAACTTCGTGCCGTGGTACCAGGCTCCGAAGGGGGAGTGGATCTTGCCTCCCACCGAGGTGACGTTGACGATGCGGCCGGTCCGCCGCTCCCGCATGCCCGGGATGACGAGCTGCGCCAGTCGGATCGCGCCGAAGACGTTCACGTCGAACTGCTTCCGGCCCTCTTCCGGGCTGACCTCTTCGATGGCGCCGAACGAGCCGTAGCCGGCGTTGTTCACGAGGAGGTCGATGCGCCCCGTCGTGTCGAGGATGCCGGACACCGCCGCCATCACGGAGTCGTCGTCCGTGACGTCCAGGGGGATCACCCGGATCCCGGCGGTCTTGAGCGTTTCCATGCGTTCCACCCGGCGGGCTGCCGCGTAGACCGTGTAGCCCCGCTCTGCGAGTTCGATCGCGGTGGACGCGCCGATTCCGGACGACGCACCGGTGACCAGTGCCACTCTCTCTGTCATGTCTCTCTCCTAAGCTGAATCGAAATTCATGTTAAGAGTGAATCCAGCTTCACTTTCTGTCAAGACCCTCGTTTGCGTCTCTCGCGGAGAGCTACTCTGTCTAGCGACATACAGATCGCAATGAGGAGCCACATGCCCAGACGCAGCGACGCCAAGCAGAAGATGGTCGATGCCGCGCAGGCGCTGATCCGCGAGCGGGGCGTCACGGCCACCGCTGTCTCCGACGTTCTGGAGCGCAGCGGCGCTCCGCGGGGATCCGTCTACTTCCACTTCCCCGGCGGCAAGAACCAGCTCGTGATCGAAGCGGCGGAGTCGCACGCGCACGCCCAGGTCGAGATCATCGACAGCCTCGCCGCAGCCGCCACGACGCCGGCCGAGCTCGTCTCCGCCTACCTGGAGGCGGGCCGGGCGGGCATGATCGAGAGCGGATTCGGGCGCGGATGCGGCATCGCGCCGCTGGTCACCGAAGGGGAGCACGGCGACGAACAGGTCACGGACACGGCTCGTCGAGGCTTCACCGAGATGGCGGACCGACTCAGCCATCACTTAGTCAGCTACGGCCTCGGGCGCCAGTCGGCGCGGTCGCTGGCCGATGCCGTCCTGGCCGCGGCGGAGGGTGCCCTGATCATGTCGCGCGCACTGCGCTCGGACGCGTCATGGACGACGAGCCGCGATTCCCTGGTCGCCTACGCGCGAGGCCTCTCCGGCGTCCGCTGATTCGAGAGCGCCCTTTGCTATGTATAGTGACAGACATAGTAAAACTGAGGAGGGCGTCATGTCTCGAATTCTGATCACCGGAGCATCGCGCGGAATCGGGCGCGGGCTCGCCGAGGAGCTGAGCCGGCGCGGCCACGATGTCGTCGCGACGGCGCGCGACGTCTCGGCGCTCGAGGGGGTGCCGGCCGAGCTACGGGTGCAGCTCGACGTCACCGATCCTGCGAGCGTGAACCGGGCGTTCGCCGAGGCCGGGCCGGTCGACGTGCTCATCAGCAACGCCGGCGCGACTGTCCGGGCGCCGCTCGAGACGGTTCCGCTGACCGAGGTCGCTCGCCTGTTCGAGCTGAACACCTTCGGCGCGCTCCGCGTCGCGCAGGCGGTCCTCCCTCAGATGCGGGAGCGCGGCTCAGGTCGGCTCGTGTTCGTCTCGAGCGTGCAGGGTCGCATCGCCATGCCCCTGATCGGCCCCTACTCGGCGTCGAAGTGGGCCCTGGAGGCCATCGCGGAAGGCCTCGCCATCGAGACGCGCCACTTCGGGGTCGACGTGCAGGTGTTCCAGCCGGGTGCGGTGTCGTCGGGCGGCAGCGAGCGTGCGAGCGTGTTCCTCGACGAGGACGATCCGTACTTCCCGCTGCTCGGGCAGGTCGGCGGCTTCCGGACCACCCCGGTGACGGTCGAGGAGTTCGCGACGGTCGTAGCGGACGCCCTCGAAGCCGACCACGTGCCGTTCCGCGTGCCCGTCGGAGAGGCCGCCACCGCGCAGCTGCGCGCACGGAAGCTGGCTCCCGAGGACGCCCCGTTCGTCGCCGCGCCGCTCGACTGGTAGTCGAGCGGCGCGGCGGTCGTACAGGTTGCGGAGGTCAGACCTGGGGAGGCAGCGGCGCCTGGCCGCCCATCTTCGAGGCCTTGACCGCGCGGAAGTACTCGCTCGACGGGCGCAGGAACATGAGGATCGTCGCGACCACGGCGGCGGCGACGCTCAGCGCCCCGAGCCCGTACGCACCGGCAATGCCGGTCAGCGACAGGACAGTGAGGATGAGCAGCACGATGCGCGCCCAGTTCGCGCCGCGGCGCATGAAAACGTCGAACAGGATGAACGCGACGAGGAAGATGATGCCGCTCACCACGGCGAGGGCGATGCCGGCTCCGACCGCCGCATTAGCGGTGGACGACGAGACCCCGGAGCCGCTCAGCTGCGACTTCACGCTCGACGAGTTCAGCGTGACGACCGACACGATCAACGTGACCAGGTGAACCAGGGCGACGAGCAGGAACAGCCAGTACGCGATGTTCACGTAGCGCGGGATACCGGTGCTGGACGGTGCGGACATGTTGATCTCCTCAGTGAAACCGTTACGGACTCGCGTCCCCCTGCTGACGCTTGCTCAGCTTGCTCCCTTCGTGACCTGTTCGTTACACACTGCGCAAAACGAGCACGTGCCGACGGTCCGAGCCGGAGTCACCACGGCACGACACCGCCGTCGTCGAAGAAGCCGCCACGAGGGCCGTCGTCCGGCAGCGTCGCGAGCCGGATCGCCGTGGCGGCGCCCATCGCGGGCGTCCGATCACCGGCGAAGCCGTTGAAGTCGGTCGCGACGAGGCCCGGGCAGGCGGCGTTGACGATGATCGGGGTGTCCGCGAACGCTCGCGCGTACTGCACGGTCACGCCGTTGAGGAAGGTCTTCGAGGGCGAGTAAGCGGCCATGATCGGGCCCGGCTGCCGGCCGAGCGAGCCCATGCTGCTCGAGGCGTTCACGATCCTGGGCGCCTTCGACCTGCGCAGGAGCGGCAGCATCGCGTTGGTGACGCGGATCACGCCGTACACGTTGACGTCGACGACGTCTCGGAGGGTGTCGAGCGAGAGGTCCGTCGGATCCTGCTGCCAGGTCACCGGGTCGAACGGGCCGGAGATGCCGGCGTTGTTCACCAGCACGTCGAGGGTTCCGAAGTCCGCCTCGAGCGCGGCGGCAGCAGCCGCGACGCTCTCGTCGTCGGTCACGTCGAGGGCGACGCCGTGCGCATCGATGCCCTCTGATCGCAGCGTCGCCACGGCCTCGTCGCGCGAGGCGTCATTGCGGGCGCCCAGGATCACGCGAAGGCCCTGCCGACCGAGGCCCTCGGCGATGGCGAAGCCGATCCCCTTGTTCGCGCCGGTCACGAGGGCGGTCGTGGGGGTCGTCTCTGCGGTGCCGGACTCTGTGCTCTGCTGATCTGTCATGGCCTCATCGTCGGCCCGCCGGTGCCGTGCCGTCCAAGGCCGATCGGGCACCCTGTGATGCCGCCGAGGCATCACCGGGCTGGGCGGACGTAGACTCGCGCCGTGGACGACCTCGAGACCCGTGAGCTGCGCTACTTCGTCGCCGTCGCCGAGCGCCTGCACTTCGGGCGGGCGGCCGACGACCTCGGCATCGCGCAGCCGGCCCTGTCGCGCGCGATCCAGCAGATCGAGCGGCGACTGGGCGTGGCGCTGCTCGAGCGCGACCGGCGCAGCGTGAGCCTGACGGCGGCGGGCGAGGTGCTCCTGCGCGATGCGCGACCGGCGCTCGCGGCCGTCGGCGCCGCGGGGCGCAGGGCACAGCGTGCGGGTGCACCCACGCGGCAGCTCGTGCTCGCCACGAAGGCGGGGTCGTCGCACGAGTTCCTGCAGGCCCTCCTCGATGCGAACGCCGCCGATGCCGGCGCCACCCCGATCGAGGTGTTGCTCTGCGAGATCGGCGAGCAGCAGGGCCTCCTCCTCGACGGCAGCGCGGACGCCGCGATCATGCACCGGCCCTTCGACGACTTCGCAGGATGCGACGGGGTCGACCTCGACTCCGAGGCCCAGGTCGCGATCGTCCCGGCCTCGCACCCGCTGGCCTCCCGCACGTCGCTCACGCTCGCCGAGGTGCAGCACGTGCCCGACCTGCCGATCGCCCGCTGGCCCCTGGTCGGCGGCGGCTACCCCGACGGGCCGGGCCCTGAGGTGCGCTCGCAGTCGCAACTCGCTCAGCTGGTGGCGCTCGGCAAGACGCTGCTCGTGATCCCGCGGTCGAGTCGCGCCTGGCAGTGGCCGGAGCACGTGGCCGTCCCGGTGCTCGACGCGCCGCTCGCCACGACGGTGTTCGCGTGGCCCGAGGGCCGACTCACGCCGGACGTCGCGCGGCTCCGGGCGACCGCCGAACGCCTGCAGGGGTCGGCGGCGTTGACCGCGTAACCACCGCTGGGCCTGCGCGTCGCGCGCGCGGGCGCTGGTCAGGCGGGGTCGACGACCTTCGCCCAGGCCGCGGTGAGAAGCCGGTAGTCGTCGTCCGTGACGAGATCGCGCACGCCCGTCGCGAGCACGGCCGAGCGCACGGCCTCCTCGGCGCCGTCCTTCGCGTAGGCGTCGTCGTGCGAGTGCCGGAGATCCTGGACGACGACACGGCCGGCCTCGCGAGCCGCCTCGATCTCGTCGACGCGACCCGCCTTGCCGGCGGCGTCGAGGGCGCGCTCCCAGGCGCCGATGAGGTCCTCATTGGTGATGACGGGAAGGTCGACGCCGCCCTGGATGCCCATGCCGACCGACGGCGACGACAGGACGATGCCCTCGTCGCTCTTCCAGAGGCGCCCCAGCGTCTCGGCCTCCTCGGCGGTGAGCGCGCCGGCGCGGTCGATCATCGCCTGGAGTTCTGGTGAGTAGGCGGCCTCGGTCATCGTCGTCCCTTCGTGGCGCGGCCCGTGCCGCACGCTCCGCTCATCCTCGCACGGGCCGCCTGCGCGTCAGCGCGCGGCGTACTCCTCGTCCGTCACCGGCCGGCCCCAGGTCGTGTGCTCCCCGGCGGCGTCGGCCTCCTGATACGCGAGCTGGGTGGTCAGACGTGCGGGAGCCGCCCCGTGCCAGTGGTTCGCGCCGGCGGGGATCACCACGCGGTCGCCTGCGCGGAGCTCCTGCGCCCTCTCGCCCTCGACCTGGACGACGCTCACGCCCTCGGTGACATAGAGGGTCTGGCCGTTCGGGTGCGTGTGCCAGGCGGTGCGCGCTGCCGGGGCGAAGTGCACGAGGCCGGCCATCACGCGGCTCGCCGGGCCGGGAGTGCCGACGACGTCGATGTGCACGACGCCGTCGAACCAGTCGCTCGGGCCGGCCTGCATCGTGGGCTGGTCGATGGGGGTGGTGGTCATGGTGGTCTCCTCGCTCGGTGTGCACGGCCGGTCGGTCGCAGACGTCAGCACAGCACCGCGGTGTCTGCGCGACGAGGCCCGCCGGGGGCACGTACTCGCAGGGCACCCCCGTCGCTGCGGCCGCGCGGTAGCGTCGCAGCCGTGGACGCCGACAGCGTGCGAGACGAGATCCGCGACTTCCTCACGTCGCGACGGGGCCGGATCAGCCCGAGTGACGTCGGCCTGCGCTCGTTCGGGCCTCGGCAGGTCCAGGGCCTGCGCCGCGAGGAGGTCGCGACCCTCGCCGGCGTGAGCGTCGAGTACTACGCCCGCATCGAGCGCGGCGCGCTCGCCGGAGTCTCGGAGGGGGTGCTCGTCGCGCTGGCGGGCGCGCTCCGCCTCGACGACGCCGAGCGCGAGCACCTGCACGACCTCGCCCGGGCTGCTGCGGCGACTCAGGGTCTGCCTCGGCGGTCTCCGGCGCGCTCGCCGTCGCTGCTCCGCCCGGGTGTCGTCTGGCTGCTCGACGCGATGACGGGCGCCGCCGCGCTCGCCGTGAACAGCCGCCAGGACGTCCTGCACGCCAACGCCCTGGGGCGAGCCCTGTTCGCCCCGTTGTTCGAGGGCGCAGGATCCGGAGGCCCTGCCTTCCCGAACGTCGCTCGCTTCACCTACCTCGACTCGGCCGCACGCGAGTTCTACCTCGACTGGCCTCGCATGGCCCGCGAGTGCGCGGCGGCCCTCCGCGGGCACGCCGGCCGCGATCCGTTCGACCCCGGCATCGCGTCGCTCGTGGGCGAGCTCACCACGCGCTCGCCGGAGTTCGCCGCGGTGTGGGCGTCGCACGACGTGCGCTTCCATCGCGACGTCGAGAAGTCGCTGCATCACCCGATCGTCGGCGACCTGACGCTGCGATACGAGCAGCTCGAGGTCGCGGGCGAGGCGGGTGTGCACGTGTTCGCGTACACGGCGGAGCCGGGGTCGTCTTCCGCTGCGGCGCTTGCGCGCCTCGCCGATTCCGTTCGCACCGCGAGTCGCTGAACGTGTCAACGATTTTGCCGGGTTTGCGATACATGTAAAAAAATGGCGTGTTTTTTGACAGATCTACTACAATCGCGGAATGTCTTGGAATCCGGGCGTTCCCTTCAACGACCTGCCTGACCTTCCGCCCCGCTTCGACGTGGAGACACGAGACGTCCTGAAAGCCACCATCGAAGCGCGGGCGGCGCTGGCGGCTCTGGATCGGGCGGCAGCGGGGATGCCCAACCCCACCGTCCTGATCAACGCCATCCCTCTCCTCGAGGCGCAGGCCAGCTCGGAGATCGAGAACATCGTCACGACCACCGACGAACTGTTCAGATTCGCCGCCGACGAGGCCCGCGCGTCAGATCCGGCAACGCGCGAGGCGCTGCGCTACCGGACGGCCCTGCGCGACGGGTTCGTCACCGTTGCGGAGCGGCCACTCACGGCGTCGACGGCTGTCCGCGTCTGCTCGACCATCAAGTCTCGTGACATGCATGTCCGCAAGAACCCGGGCACGTTCATCGGCAATCCGACGACGCAGGAGGCCGTGTACACGCCACCGGCAGGGGAGGCCCTCCTGCTCGAGAAGCTCGCCAACTGGGAGTCCTTCATCCACTCCGACGATGATCTCGACCCGCTGGTGCGGATGGCGATTGCCCACTATCAGTTCGAGGCCATCCATCCGTTCGACGATGGCAACGGGCGCACGGGGAGGATCCTCAACATCTTGATGCTCGTAGAGGCAGGGTTACTCGCGCAGCCGATCCTCTATCTGTCGCGGTATATCATTCGCCACAAGGCGACCTACTACGCGCTCTTGGGGCGGGTCACTTCGGGCGGAGCATGGATCGAGTGGGTTCTGTTCATGTTGGAAGCAACACGTCAGACCGCGATCTCGACCCTGCGAAAGATCGACAGCATCCGCGATCTGCAGGTCGAGTTGCACGAGACGATCCGTGCCACCATCCGTGGCGGCGTCAACGCCGACCTCCTCGCCCTGCTCTTCGAGCAGCCCTACTGCCGCATCGGCACAGTCGTCGAACGGTGCGGTGTCTCTCGCCCGACCGCCACTGGGTGGCTGAACGCACTGGTGGAGGCGGGCGTCTTGACCGACGTGCGGCGAGGGCGTGACCGGCTGTTCGTGAACGGTCGATTCCTGGAGCTTCTGGTGCGCGACGAACCAGACGCTTCGACCGGGGCTCGCGTCTGACGCCGCGGAGTTCCATGCGATCTCGTGCGCGCCTTCGGGTGAGCCGGATGGAATCGGGCAACACGAGTCACTCGTCGACGACGTCGCGCCGCGGCACGAGCGGAATCGCGAGCACGGGCGTGAGTGCCACGAGCGCGAACGACAGCGGGTAGCCGACCGCGGCGATCAGGGCGCCGACGCCGGGCCCGACCGCCGAGGCGGCGACGAACTGTCCCGTGTTCTGGATTCCGAGCGCGCGACCCGACCAGCGCGTGCCCGCCGCCTCGGCGACCGACGTGAACGCCAGCCCGTTGTCGGCCACGCTGATCGTCGTAGCCACGATGAACGCGGCGGCGGCCGCACCCGACCAGGGCGTGTCGGCGAGCAGACCGAGAACGCCCATGCAGACCGCCCCGGCCACGGCGACGAGACGCAGGAGCCCGACACGGCTGTCGAACCGGTCGCTGGTCGATCCGATCACGATCCGGCCCATCGCTCCGACGAACTGCGACCCGGCGATCACGGCGCCCGCCGCCCCGGCGGACCAGCCGTAGCCCGAGATCAGCCAGACCAGGCCGAACGTCGAGAGGGTGAACTGCGGGATCACGAGCAACACCGACACCGCGTGGATTCGGGCGAGGAACCAGCTGCGGCGGTAGGGGTTCGGGTGGGCGGGTGTGCTCGCGGCTCCTGCGCCCGGGGCCTGCCGCTCGCCGTGCGGGGCCGACGGCCGCGGCGGGTTCACGATGAACAGCGCGCACAGCCCGGCGAGCACGAGGTTGAGCGCCACGGGCAGCGCCAGAGCACCGGCGATGCCGAACCGCGAGGCCAAGGGAGGGATCGCGATCGCGGCGATCGTGACGCCGATCGGCTGCGAGATCTGCCGGATTCCCATGGCGAGCCCGCGGCGATTCTTCGGGAACCAGCCCACCACGACGCGTCCGCTGGCCGCATTCGTGCTCGCCGCCGACGCCCCGCCGAGCACGAACAGCGCCGCCAGCAGACCGAAGTGCGTCGTCGTCATGGCCAGCCCGGCGAAGACCGTCGTGAGGGCGAGGCCGAGCGCGATCACCCAGCGCTCACCCCAGCGGTCGGCCATCGCGCCCCAGGCGACGAGCATCAGCACCATGCCGAACGTCGGCGCCGACGCGAGCAGGCCGGCCCGCGCCAGCGGCACGCCCTGGTCGACGTGCAGCAGCGGGATTAGGAACGCCGGCGTCGACACCAGCACCGTGCCCGAGGCCTGCGCGAGCACGCCGAGGCCGAGCATGCCCCAGGCTCTCGTCGGGGTCTCGGTCGGCGAAGCGGTCGCGGTCGTCACGGCGGTCCTGTCATGGTCGGTGGGCTCTGGTGTCCCGTTGTGGGATACCATCAACGTATACCAACCGCTGACGAGATCCGAGGGCGCAGGATGACCGACACATCGCCGTACGACACCCTTCGCGGCGCGATCCTCTCCCTCGACCTCGTCCCCGGCGAACGCCTGAGCGAGCGCGGCCTCGAGAGCGTCGTCTCGGCGTCGCGGACCCCGATCCGCGCCGCGCTCCTGCGCCTCGAGGCCGACGGGCTGGTGCAGCGCGTCGAGCGCGGCTGGCGCGTGGCGCCGATCGATCTCACCGAGATCCGGGCGCTCGCCGAATACCGCGAGGCGGTCGAGACCGCGGCCGTGCGTCTCTCGGCGACGCGGGCGAGCGACGACGAGCTGCTCGGGCTAAGGGCAGTGGCCTTGGAGCTCGAGGTGCTCGGCGACCATGCGGCTCTCGACCCCCTGGAAACCGGGGTGCGCGCAGGATCGGAGTTCCACGTGGTGCTCGCCCGCCTGTCGGGCAACCCCTTCCTCGGGGCCGCGATCGCCGACGTGATGACCCGTCTCACCCGCACGCGATACCTCGAGGTGCGCACCCCGGCCTCCCGCGCCGCTGCTCGCGACGAGCACGCGGCGATCGTCGATGCACTGCTCGCCCGCGACGGGGTGCTCGCCGCCTCGCGCGTCGCCGCGCACATCCGTGGCACGTCGGCGCGACTGCTGGACTTCCTCGGCGAGGAGCGGCGGCGGTTGCGCGGCCGCGGGTTCGCGATCGTCGAGTCGTAGGAGCGTCTCCTCCAGGGCGGGCGACTCGGTGAACGCACGACGCCCCGCAGACTCGTGGTCTGCGGGGCGTCGCGTGGTGCATGCTGCGGCTTGGTGCCGCAATGGGTACTGCTCGGCCTGGCTATCAGGCCATGCGGCGGCGGAGCAGGAACGCGCCGGCGCCAAGGAGGGCGGCGAGGCCGGCGCCGCCGGCGATGGCCGCGTTGATGACCGGCAGGTCGGCGGCGTCGACAGTGGTCTCGGGCGAGGTTTCGCCGTTCAGCGACTGGCTGATGGTGAGGGCCGAGGCGCCGTCGGAGAGGTCGGTGCCGAGGTCGACCGACCAGGAGCCGTCGGCGGCCACGGTGGTGGTGCCGATGATGTCGCCGGCGGCGTTCTTCACGTTGATGGTGGCGCCGGGGGTGCCGTTGCCGCTGAGGACGGTCGAGCCGGACGAGTTGTCGGCCTTGTTGAACGTCGGGGCGGCCATCGTGACCTTAACGCGGAGGGCGGCCGAGGCTGAGAAGGTGTCGGTCGTCGTCGAGCTCGTGAGGTTGAGCGTCGACGCGGCGCCGGTGTAGGCGCCGGGGGTCGCGTCTGCCGCAACCGTGACCTTCGGCGCGAAGAGGAAGCGCCCGTTGGCGGGCCACGCGACGTTCGAGTTGGGAACGGACACGGAGCAGGTCAGCGTCTTGCCCGCCGCGCCGGTCGAGCACGAGGTCAGAGTCAGGGCGTTGCCGGTGGACAGGTCGCCGTAATGCGTGGTCACGGTCTGCTGGGCGGGGAAGGTCGTGTTGGCCGGAGCGTTGAAGGTGATCTGGCCGCCGTTCTCGATGTTGTAGAAGGCGGTGGCGGCGTTGGTGAAGCTCCAGACGAGGTCGTCGCTCTGACCCTGGGCGATCGGGACCTGGACGACGTTCTCGGCCGCGTTGGCAGCGGTGGGCAGGAGGGCGATGCCGGCGACGGCGACGGTGGCGCCGAGGACGGCGGCCTTGGTGAGCTTTCGCATGTGTGAAAGATGCTTTCTGGTTGGGGAGATCGACCCGAAACACAGTGGACCGGGTTAGGGCGGGGTCGCCCAGGATCAATATCTAGTGTTACAGACAAAATATGAGATGTAAAGCACGCGGGAAGCGAGTGCGAACGGCGGACGCCCCGCAGACGTGTGGTCTGCGGGGCGTCGCGGTGGTGCGGGGTGTTACGCCATGCGGCGGCGGAGGAGGAAGGCTCCGGCGCCGAGGAGGGCGGCGAGGCCGGCGCCGCCGGCGATGGCCGGGTTGATGACGGGCAGCGCGGCGCCGTCGATCATGGTGGCGGGCGAGGTCTGGCCGTTCATGGCCTGGGTGACGGCGAGGTCTTCGGGGCTCTGCGACATGTCGGAGCCCATGTCGACCGACCATGACCCGTCGGCGGCGACCGTGGTGGTGCCGATGACCGCGCCGGCCGGGTTCTTGATCTGGATCGTCGCGCCGGCGACACCGGTGCCGCTGATCACGGTCGACCCGCTCGCGTTCGACACGTTGTCGACCGCCGGAGCCGCCAGTGCGGCTGCCTCGCCCACGGTGATCGACGAGTTGCCCTTCGCGGCGGTCACGACGGCGCCCGAGGTGTCCCTGTAGGCGAAGGATGCCGCGCTGCCCGGGTAAACACCCGGGGCAGTTCCGGGATTGACGGTCGCAGTGGGAGTGACCGTGATGACATCACCGGCCGCGAGGGTGAGTGCGGGAGCAGTGCAGGTAAGAAGGAAGGCGTACCTGTTTGGTGCGCAGTTGGTCATGTCCGAGACTCGGGTGCCGTTGATGTAGAGCGGAACGGAGCTCTGCGCCGGCATGGTCACGACGTTGGCCAGATTGATATCGACTTGAAAGGACGTATCCGTCGTTCCGGCGACGGGAGCCGTCGTCGTCCAGGTCACGAGGCCGGTCTCGCCGGGAGCAATCGACGCGGTGACGTTCGAGGGGGCCGCGTTGGCGGCAGCGGGGAAGAGGGCGATGCCGGCGGCGGCGACGGTGGCGCCGAGGACGGCGGCCTTGGTGAGCTTGCGCATGTCTGAAAGATGCTTTCTGGTGGAGGGTGATCGACCCGAAACGCAGCGGACCGGGCTGGGGCGGGTTGCCCACGATCTGCATCCAGTGTGACACGCAAAATATCAACCTGCAATAATATTCATAAAGATCGGCGTGACGCGCGGTTCGCGGCGGCCACGACACCCAGTACGAGCAGCAGGGCGCCGAGCGCCGCGATGCCCAGCAGCGTCGAGCCCGACGGCCCGAGGCCGGTCACCCAGTCGGCGTAGGCGGCGCGGTTGGCCGCATTCGACAGCACGCTCATCACGACGACGCCGAAGGCCGCGAACAGGGCGCCCCAGACGACGGCGGCCCAGCGGGTGCGGGGTCGAGGGGCGAGAGGGGCAGGAGCCGGCGGAGTGTCGGCCTGCTCCTGCGCCCGGATGGTCTCGGGCGTGGGCTCTGCCGGAGACGCGGCGAAGAGCGGCTCGGTCGGAGACGCGAGGGGCAGCGTGGGGTGGTCGAGCGGCTCGGTCGGCGAGCTCGGGGTCGAGCCGAGGGGGAGCGTGGGCTGGTCGTCGTCGGACATGTTCGGGCCTTTCATCGGAAGACGAGGGAGAACGGGTAGGTGAGCAGGGAGTACGGCGACGGGATCGACGGCGAGGCCAGCAGCCCGACCGTGATGACGGTGAGCACGATCGCGACGAAGGCGAGGAATCCGCTCCGGCGCCGCGAGAGGCCCGCGACGATCATCGAGACGCCGATCACGACGGTGGCCGCCGCGAACCCGTAGACGGCCTGGAACTCGTGCAGCGACGCGTCGCCCCACGAGACCGCTGCCGCGATGGCGCCGACGATCAGGGCTACTCCGAGCGAGGCGGCGACGTAGGCACCGCTCGTCCGCGGCGAGGCCAGGCGTCGCAGGCGCGCCTTCTCGAGCGCGTCGGCCTGCCACTTCGCCGCCTCGGCCGACTGCGCCCGGCGCTGTTCGCGGCGCTGCTCGGCGCGCGCGGCCTCCTCGACCTTCCACGAGTCGTACCGGGTGCGCCACTCGGCCTGCCGGGCGCGCCAGTCGGCGACGTCGGCCGGGGCTGGTCCGTTCGGGCCGGTGGGCGCGGCGCCGGGCACGAAGCCGCTGGGCGCAGGATCCGCAGCCGTACTCGTGGCAGCCCCCGCTCCACCGGCGCCGTCCTCCGGGGCGGCCGACGCCGACGTACCGTAGCCTCCGGGCCCTGCACCCGCCCACGGCGACGGCCCCCAGCCGCCCCTGCCGCCCGCGCGCCTGGACAGCCAGACGACGAGGGCGACGATCGCGGCGATGACGAGGACGCTCCAGAACACCTTGCCGAGCGACACGGCCCAGCTCGCGGCGCTGCCGAACGGCCACGCGGCCGCCCACCACACGCCCTGCGCGATCGGCAGGAAGGCGAGCAGCACGAAGATCGCAACACCCGCGGCGGCGGCGTCGAACACGCCGCCGATCAGGCGTTCGAGGTGGATGGTGCCCTGGGTGTCGGGCAGCAGGAGCCAGGCGAGGGCGTAGAGGAGGAACGCCGGGCCTCCAAGGAGCGCGACGACGACGGCGATGCCGCGCACGATGATGGGGTCGATGCCGAGGCGGGCGGCGATGCCGCCGCAGACGCCGCCGATCCAGGCGTCGCCGCGCTGGAGGCCGAGGCGGCGCACCCAGTCGAAGAAGCCTTGACCGGGGGCGGGGCGGGGACGCGACGTGGCGTCGTCTCCCGCGGCGGAGGTCGTGGTGTGATCTGACATGCTCCGATCGTGGTCTCACCGCTCCTGCGCCGCCATCGGGGATCACCCTGAGCGCACCCTGGTCTCGGGGCTCGCAAGGACGCGGAACGCCCCGCCTGCAGGTGCAGACGGGGCGTTCGGTGCGTGTGGCGTCGTTGTCAGGCCATGCGACGGCGGAGCAGGAAGGCACCCGCGCCGAGGAGGGTCGCCAGGCCGGCGCCGCCGGCGATCGCCGAGTTGATGACCGGGAGGTCTGCGCCGGCGAAGGTCGCCTCAGGCGAGGTCTCGCCATTGAGCGACTGCGTGACGGTGAGGTCGCCGCTCCCGTTGGAGAAGTCGGCGCCGAGGTCGACCGACCAGCTGCCGTCGGACCCAACGGTCGCAGCGCCGATGGTGTTGCCACTGGCGTCCTTCACGGCGATGGTTGCGCCGGGGGTGCCGCTGCCCTTCAGGACGGTCGTATCGCCCGAGTTGTCCACACTGCTGAACTGCGGCGCAGCCATCGTGACCTTGACGCGGAGACCCGCTGAGGCGGTGATGCTGCCGTTGCTTCCGGTCAGGTTGAGCGTGGCGGAGGAGGAGGTATAGGCGCCCGGGGCTGCGTTCGCGGCGACGGTGACCTTCGGGGTGGCGATGAACGTGCCGTTGGTTCCCCAACTGATGTTCGTGAGTCCGTTCATGTTGACGTCGCAGGTGAGGGTCTTGCCGGCGTTCGAGACGGTGCAGCCCGTGTAGTGCATGGCGTTGCCGGTGCCCACGGTGCCGAAGTAGGAGGGGACGGTCGTTTGGCCGGGGAATGTGGTGCCCGTCGGAGCGGAGAACGCGATGGTGCTGCCGTCTCGCAGATTATTCACAGCTGCGCCGGTGTTCGTGAACGACCACACGAGGTCGCCGGTGGCGCCCTGCGCGAGGGGAACCTGGACGACGTTCTCGGCCGCGTTGGCCGCGGTGGGGAGCAGGGCGATGCCAGCGACGGCGACGGTGGCGCCGAGCACGGCGGCCCTAGTGAGCTTTCGCATAGAGGTTGGTGCTTTCTGTGGGGTGATCGACCCGGAACGTAATGAGCCGGGTCTGCGGACTGTCCGCATTCGACATGTACTATTTCACGTGAGATATCAATTGACAAAAGCAGTCAGCCAGGGAAACCCTGAGCGCACCCTGGTCTCGGGCCCTGAGCCTCCGGGAGGCGGGCTCGCTGTGGTGTGATGCTCTGGTGAGCACGACGACACGCGACGCAGGCGGGCGCCCCGAGGCGCGACGCCTGACGCGCCCCCGCGACTGCGCCGTGAGCGGCGTGAGCGTGAGCGTCGCCGAGCACCTGCGCTGGCCGGTGAGCGTCGTGCGCTGGACCTTCGTGCTGCTCAACCTCGCGTCGGGCGCCGGCGTGCTGCTCTATCTCTGGCTCTGGGCGATGACGCCGCTGCGCGGAACGACGGAGGCCGACGGGCCGGTCCGTCGTCGAGTGGCCGTGCCGCTGCTCCTGGCCTGGACGGCCGCGGCGATCGCGCTGTTCTCGGGTGCCGCGGTCCTGGCGTTCGGCGCCGTCGGCACGCTCGCGGTCACCGTGCCGTTGACCGTCGCGCTCGCGCTCGGGGCCGTCGGGTGGAGCCGGTTCGTCGAGCCGCCGAACGGTGCCGCGGCCGTCGGCGGTGCGCTCGCCGTTCGGATCTCTGTCGGCGCGGGGCTGGTGCTGCTCGGCTTCCTGCTGGCGGTGACGTCGCTGAGTCCGGGCGCGGGATGGCTGTGGCTCCTCGTGATCCTGGTCTCCCTGGGGGTCGCCGCCGTGGCCGTCGGGCCGGAGGTGCTGATCCTGCGCCGTCAGCTCTCGACGCAGCGCATCGACCGGGTGCGCACCGAGCAGCGGGCCGAGATCGCCGCGCACCTGCACGACTCGGTGCTGCAGACCCTCGCCCTCATCCAGAACCGGGCGGGTGCGTCGAGCGAGGTGGCCCGCATCGCACGTGCCCAGGAGCGCGAGCTGCGCGACTGGCTCTACGCCGGCTCCTCCGCACCCGAGCGTGACGTCGCGTCCGAGATCCGCGACACCGCGGCCGCCCTCGAGCTCGACCACTCGGTGCGCATCGACGTCGTCGTGGTCGGCATGGCGCAGGAGCCGGGGCAGGGCGCTGCCGAGCTGGTCGCCGCCGCCCGCGAGGCCATGCTCAACGCCGCCCGCCACGCCGGGGGCGACGTGTCGGTCTACGTGGAGGCGACCTCGGCGGCGATCGACGTCTTCGTCCGCGACCGCGGGCCGGGATTCGACGTCAACGAAGTGCCCGACGACCGGCTCGGCGTGCGCGAGTCGATACTGGGACGCATGAAGAGAGCGGGCGGCACGGCGACGGTGCGGCGAGGGGCCGGCGGTGTCGGCACGGAGGTGCACCTGCATCTCGATCTGGCCGTGATCCCGGCTGCCGGGCCCGGTGGCTCCGCGGGCTCGCCGTCGTCCGCGCCCGACCCGACCGGAGGTGCCGCATGACCGAGGCCATCACCGTCGTGATCGTCGACGACCACTCGATCTTCCGCTCCGGCCTCCGCGCCGACCTCGACGAGACACTCGCGGTCGTCGGCGAGGCGGCGTCCGTCGACGAAGCCGTCGAGGTCATCGTCGAGACGCAACCCGGGGTCGTCCTGCTCGACGTCCACCTCCCCGGCGGCGCCGGCGGAGGCGGCGCGGAGGTCCTCCGCCGGGCCGCGCCGCAGTGCCCGGGCACGCGCTTTCTCGCGCTCAGCGTCTCGGACTCCGCCGAGGACGTCGTCGGCGTGATCCGCGCGGGTGCCCGCGGCTACATCACGAAAGGCTCCTCAGGAGCCGAGGTCAGCCGGGCGGTGCACGCCGTGGCCGACGGCGACGCCGTGTTCTCGCCGCGCCTCGCGGGATTCGTGCTCGACGCCTTCGGCACCGCCGCGGGCGAGCAGGCTGAGGCGAGCGACGAGCTCGACCGGCTGTCCGCTCGCGAGCGCGAGGTCATGCGCCTCATCGCCCGCGGGTTCGCCTACAAGGAGGTCGCGGCCGAGCTCTTCATCTCGGTGAAGACGGTCGAGACCCACGTGTCGAGCGTCCTGCGGAAGCTGCAGCTGTCATCGCGCCACGAGCTCACGGCGTGGGCGCTCGAGCGGCGGCTCCTGTGACCGCGGTGTCGGTGCGCGCGCACCTCGAATCGCTCTTCTCTCTGGAGGGCCGAACCGCGATCGTCACCGGCGGCAGCTCCGGCATCGGTCTGGCGATCGCGACCAGCCTCGCGCTCGCCGGGGCGACGACGGCTCTCGTCGCCCGCGAAGAGACTCGACTCGACGACGCCGTTCGACAGATCCGGGCGGCAGGAGCCGAGGCCGTCGCGGTGCCCGGCGACCTCTCGTCGCGTGACGGCGCTCGTGCGGCGGCGGAAGCGGCCGTCCTCGCCGTCGGAGAGCCCGACATCCTGGTCAATTCGGCCGGAATCAACCTCCGCCCACCCCTCGACGAGCTGGACGACGACGTCTGGGACGCCACGATGGGCGTGAACCTCGAGGCGCCGTTCGTGCTCGGTCAGCGGTTCGGCCCCGCCATGGCGTCGCGCGGATTCGGCCGCATCATCTCGATCTCGTCGCAGCAGGCGCACCGCGCGTTCGTTCAGAGCGGCGCGTACGGGGTGTCGAAGGCGGGCCTCGAAGGGCTCGCGCGCTCGCAGGCGGAGGCGTGGGGGGAGCGCGGGGTGACGAGCAACGTGCTCGTGCCGGGGTTCGTGCTCACGGCGCTGAACCGGCGGCTGGCGTCGGATCCCGAGCGGGTCGAGGCGCTCGCAGCGCGAACCGTCGTCGGGCGCAACGGGGTCGCGGACGACTTCGCCGGAGTGGCCGTGTGGCTCGCCAGCACATCGGCGGCCTACGTGACGGGGCAGTCGATCGCCGTCGACGGCGGGTTCTCGGTGCACTGAGGCTCGGCGGCGGGACGGGCTGCCCGTACGGGGCGGCGTGCCGGTGCCGTGCGGGCGGTTCGGCGGGGCGGCGGGAGGCTGTCGTGCGGGTGTCGCCGGCTCCTGCGCCCGTCAGGTCGGGCAGGTGAGGCGTGCTCGGGCCCCGGGCAGCGAGCGGTCGATGTCGTGCGTGGCGAGTGGGGTGCCGCAGATCGGGCAGAGCGGGTCGGCAGGAGCGCGGTAGGGCTCTTCGGGGTGGCCCGCGCCGAGCGACGCGGGGCCGGCGAGCGGGTAGAGCGCCCGGTTGATACGTGCCCAGAAACCCCGCTGCCCGTCGAAGGGTGTCGCCGCTCGCTGCCGTCTCGAAATTCGTTCGTACACGAATGATTAGTGTACGCGTTAAGCTGAGCACGTGGAAGATCCTCTGAGCCTCGACCGACAGGTCTGCTTCGCGCTCGCCGCCGCGAGCCGGAGCGTGATCGCCCTCTACCGGCCCGTGCTCGAGCCGCTCGGCCTGACGCACCCGCAGTACCTCGTGATGCTCGCGCTCTGGGAGCGCAGCCCCCGGACGGTGCGGGGGATCGGAGATGCGCTCGCGCTCGACTCCGCCACCCTGTCGCCGCTGCTCAAGCGGCTGGAGGCGGCCGGTCTGCTCACGCGGTCGCGCAGCGCCGCGGACGAGCGGGCGATGGACGTCGCCCTGACGCCGGCGGGCGCCGCGCTCCGCAAGCAGGCGCTGGCGGTGCCGGGACAGATCGTCGAGCGCCTCGGGCTGCCCCTGGCTCAGCTGGAGCGGGTGCGCGACGAGCTGACCGAGCTGCTCGCGGCTGCGCGCGATTCTTCCCCTCGGGGGGATGGTGGCGAGCGACACTCAGGTCTAGGGTCGGGCCATGATCTTCCTCGTGGTGATGGCCGGGCTGGCCGTGCTGATCGCTCTGGCCCTGGTGTCGAACGTCTTCCGTCGGCGCCACGCGCTCGGCCTCACGCGCGCCGAGCGCGCGGAACGCAGTGAGGAGTCCCGCGAGGGCCGACACGAGGCCGACATCGCGCGGACTCAGAGTGAGGCGCGCACCAGGGCCGGTAGCGGCTCGGCGCAGACGCAGACCCGCCAGTTCTGAGGTCGGGCGCTTCGGCGCCGGCGAGCATCAGAGCGTGACGATGCCGCGCATCCTGTGGGCGATCGAGATCGACTCGCCGCTGAGTGCCGACAGCGGTGAGCATAGGAACGCCACGAGATCGGCGATCTGCGTCGGGCTGGACTCCCCGCCGCGCGCGAGGTCGACGTCGCCCTTCGGGTCGTCGGCGACCACGCCCGGATTGACGACGTTGACCTGCACACCCGAGCCGGCGAGGGAGTCGGCGAGGTTCTTCGCGATGATGTTCGTCGCGCCGTTCCGCACCGACGCCGTGATGCTGCTGGCGATGTAGGCGTTCTGGCCGCTCAGCACGACGACGCGGCCGAAGCCCCTCTCGCTCATCGACGGCAGCACGGCGTTGGCCACGCGAAGGAAGCCCATGGCCTTGCCGTTGATCGCCTCGAGCGCCTGCTCGGGGTCGGCGTGCTTCGCCGGGTCGAGAGTCTGGGCGCTGGGCGCGGCTGTGACGATGAGTGCGTCGATGCGGCCGTGCGCCGCGAGCACCTCGTCGATCGCGGCGCTGACGGACGCAGGATCCGAGGTGTCCAGCACCACGCGCTCGCCCGGTGCGCCCTCGCCCGACTGCCCCTCGCCCGGTCGACGTGATGCGACGATCGTCGTCGCCCCCTCCGCCCGCAGCCGGGTGGTGATCGCGGAGCCGATGTAGCCGGCCCCTCCGACGACGAGTGCGACACGGCCGGTCAGCTGCAGATCCATGGCCTTCACGCTACGCCTCTGCGGCGCAGGGCAGAGGCCCCTGTGGATATCAGTAGAATGTAATATCCAGCATGAGACCATCGTTCGATGGCGCGCACCTGCGTCGCCTCCCTCTGAACGAAACGAGAACCATGAACAAGAAGTTCGCCGCCGCGCTCGTCTGCGGCGCCGTCGCTCTCGGCACCCTCGGCACCGCCGTCGGCGCCAACGCCGCCACGACCGACGCGGTCACCGCGCCCGTCTCGGCTGCCGCCTCGACGAAGGCCGCCGGACAGTTGGCCATCACGTCGAGCTCGACCTTCAAGCCCGGCACGACGAAGACCCTCGAGGGCACCGGGCCCGCCAACCAGGTGCTGTACGTCGAGCTGTACGACGCCTCCGGCGCCGTGCTCGGCAGCACCTACACGACGATCGACTCGTTCGGTCACTGGTCGATCGGCGTCACGCCGAGCAGCGCGACCGCCTCGGTGCTCGTGTACGCCTCGGGTGCTCCCGCCCCGGTCACCGCTCCGCTCACCGCGGGCAGCGACTCGGCCCTCGGCGCGACGGTCACCTCCGACGCCGCGTTCACGCCCGGAGCCGTGAAGACCTTCACCGGCACCGGCCAGGCGGGTCGCGTCGTCCTGGGCGATGTCGTGGATGCCAGCGGCATGAGCGTCGCCAGCATCTACGCCACGGCCGACGCGTCGGGCGTGCGGAAGGCGTCCGTCGTGCTGCCCGCCGGCGCGAAGACGTTCATGTTCGTGTCCGACGACGACCGCTCCGTCGTCCACACGCGGGACCTCCAGGCCAAGTAGGTCGCACCGGGCCTGACTCGACGCTGGCCTGACTCGTTGCTGTTGCGGCGAGTCAGGCCCCTTGCCATGTCGGTGGCCGGGCGTAACCTGCCCCCGTGCCCGAGCCGATCGACGCCTGGTGGGCGCGACGGCAGACGTCGCGCGGGCAGGCCGTGCCCTACGCCGTGGGCGCCTACCGCGAGGCGTGGGCCTCGTACCCCGCGCTCGTCCGCCAGTATCACCCCGAGTTCAACTCCGGCATCGTCCTGAGCCAGATCCCGCCCGCCGCCGACGTCTACCTCTGCTGGCAGTGCGAGGTCGGCCATCTCTTCGTCGCGACGCCCGACGAGCAGCGATCGCGACCAGGTCGGCAGAGGCGGCGGTCGGCGTGGTGCCCGCAGTGCTCGGAGGGGGCCGGCACCCGACCGAAGGCGCCGGCGATCCCGATGCGGCCCGGGCGGCTGGCAGAGACCGGCACCGACTGGCTGAGCACGGCGTCGTCTCTCGAGCGCAGACCCCTGCGCCCCGACCGCCCCGCGGCGACACGTCGGCCGGCGGTCGAGAGGGTGTGCCCGAAGACGCCGCGGCTTGCCGACGGGGTGGCGTTCGTCAGCTCCTGCGCCCCGCTCCCGGCGTCGGCCGTCGAGCAGGAGCTTCGGGCCGCGCTCGCCGAGAGGCTCTCGTTCACGGCCGACGTCAACGCGGTGAAGCTGCCGCGACCGTTCTTCGATCACCTCGAGGCGTGGCCCGACGTCGTGATTCCAGAGCTGCAGGTGGCCGTCGAGTACGACTCGACGGGGCGCCACGGACTCGAGCACGTCGGTGCGCGCGAGGCAGCCGACCGCCGCAAAGACCGGTCCCTGCGGGGCGTGCGATGGGAGGTCGTGCGGATCCGCACGGGGCGGCTGCCCGCGCTTGGCCCGTTCGACCTGACCGTGGCCGGGCTGTCGCGCTCGACCGTGCCGCGGCTGCTCGACACGTTCCGGGCGATCCGCGGGCCGCTCTTCGTCGACGCCTACCTGCGCTGACACCGCGGCCGCGTCACGACACGCGCAGCGCCAGCGCCTCCGATCGCCAGCGGGCGTAGAGGGCCCAGGGGTCCGGGTGCCCCGCAGCGACCAACGCCACGTGATCGACGAGCGAAGGCGACGCCGTGAACCACTCGCCGCCCTCCCGCCACGCCGCGAACTGCCGGTGACGGGCCTGCTCGACGGCCCGATCGCCCCGCTCGAACGCGAGCAGCTCGTCGAAGCGCAGCTGAGCGAATCGCTGCCGCGGGTTGGCGGTCGTGCCGATCTTGATGCGCTCGCCGAAGCGCAGGTAGTAGACGACGTCGACCCGCGGCGGCGCGAGCTCGCCGTCGGCCACGTCGCCGAACCGCCACTCGCACACGGCGCAGAGCCGGCCCGACCGGTACGTCACTCCGAGGCGCGACCCGCACGCCACGCAGGGCGCAGGCAGCGGCTCGGTCACCCCGGACGCCTCGCCCACCCACTCGGCCGCGGCCGCCAGATGCGCGCCGCACAGAGCGACCGGAGCGTCGGGCTCACTCGCCGCCGAGCACCCGGGCTGGGCGCAGGATCGGGAGGTCACGCGGCGAGAGTATCGCCGGCCACTGTCAGCCGTGCGGCCTCCGCGGGATCCTGCGCCCTGCGCCTACTCCGCGGTCGCGGCCTCGACGGACTCCGGACTCGTCGCGGTGTCCTCCTCGCGACCTGGCGTGCGGAGGTTCCAGCGTCTGATCACGAATCCGAAGAGGAAGTAGTAGATCAGCCCGTAGCCGATTCCGATCGGGATCAGCCAGATGGCGTTGTGCGCCTTGCCGAAGTTGAGGACGTAGTCGATCGCGCCGGCGGAGAAGGTGAAGCCGTCGTGGATGCCGAGCGCGTTCACGAGCGCGAGCGAGGTGCCGGTGAGGACCGCGTGGATGACGTAGAGCGGCCACGCCACGAACATGAACGAATACTCGAGGGGCTCGGTGATGCCGGTGACGAACGAGGTGAGGGCGGCCGACAGCATGATGCCGCCGACGACCTTCTTCTGCGAGGGCTTGGCGTTGCGCCAGATCGCCAGGGCGGCACCGGGCAGACCGAACATCATGATCGGGAAGAAGCCGGTCATGAAGATGCCGGCGTGCGGGTCGCCCGCGAAGAAGCGCGTCAGGTCGCCATGGGCCCCGTGGTAGTCGCCCACGAGGAACCAGACGACGGAGTTGAGGATCTGGTGCAGGCCGGTCGGGATGAGGAGGCGGTTCGCGAGGCCGTAGAGACCACCGCCGACCACCGAATTCGTCGCGGCCGTCTCGCCGAGCCAGGTGATGGCCGCGTTGAACGGGATGTACACGAACGACATCGCGATGCCGATGATCAGGCCGGAGATCGCGGAGAGGATCGGCACGAGGCGGCGACCGGAGAAGAAGCCGATGAAGTCGGGCAGCTTCGTGCGGTGGAACCGCTGCCACAGGTTCGCCGAGACGAGACCCATGACGATGCCGCCGAGCACGCCGAAGTTGATCGTCGGCACCGTGCCTGCCGCGTTCTTGGCGGTGCCCAGCACGATCGGCGACATGGCCGTGAACACCGTGTAGAGCACCATGTAGCCGACGACGGCGGCGAGGGCGGTCGAGCCGTCGGACTTCTTCGCCCAGCCGATGGCGATGCCGACCGCGAAGATCAGCGGCAGCCAGGAGAACACGCCGTTGCCGGCCGCGGAGATGACCGCCGCCCACTGGCCGAACCCGGGGATCGCCCCGAGGAGGTCGCCCTGCCCGAGTCGCAGCAGGATGCCCGCGGCGGGCAGCACGGCGATCGGGAGCATGAGGCTCCGACCGAGTCGCTGCAGGTTGGCGAAGGCCCTGCTCTGCCTCTTCGGCGGCTTGGCCGCCGCAGCGGCTTCGGTTGCTGATGCCGTGCTCATCGTGGTTCCTCTCGTCGTTGGGCGGTGCCCGAATGGAGCGTCGGTTGTCGAAGGCCGCGGTTCACGGGTAGCCTCGGTTCAAGCAACCCGGTCCTGTCCGGTCATGACCAGTGGTCAGTCTCGACGGAATGACGCATCGATGTCAACCCGAGAGCCGGAGTCGAAACGAGGAGGAAACATGTCCAAGGCGGAAGACATCATCACCGCGCTCGGCGGCGCCGACAACATCGAAGAGGTCGAGGGCTGCATCACGCGACTCCGCACCGAGGTCTCGGACCCGTCGCTGGTCGACCAGGCGGCGCTCAAGGCGGCAGGCGCGATCGCCGTCGTCGCCATCGGCACGGGCATCCAGGTCATCGTGGGCCCCGAGGCCGACAACCTGGCGCAGGAGATCGAAGACCTCCTGTGACGCGCGTCCTCACGCCGTTCGCCGGCGACGTGATCGCGCTCGCCGACGTGCCCGACCCGGTGTTCGCCGGGCAGCTCGTCGGGGCCGGCGTCGCCGTCGTTCCAACGGCGGCAAGTGCGTCCGACGCCGCCACCGTCAGCGCCGTCGCGCCCATCGCGGGCACGATCGTCAAGCTGCACCCGCACGCCTACGCGATGCAGGGCGACGACGGCACCGAGCTGCTGGTCCACGTCGGCATCGACACGGTGAAGCTCTCCGGCCGCGGCTTCGAGCTCGTGGCCGACGAGGGTTCGCAGGTCGAGGCGGGCGACGTCGTCGTGCGCTTCGACCCGGCGGTCATCGTCGAAGCGGGCTACTCGCCCGTGTGCCCCGTCGTGATCCTGGGCTCGGCGCCTGATTCGGTGGCGCAGGATGCAGTCGGGTCGCCGATCGAGTCGGGCGCCGCGCTCTTCGAGGTCTGACGCCGCCTGCCGAGAAGGTCTCGCCAGGCCTCGGCGCGACACTGTGTCGTGAACGACACTGCCCCGTGCGGTTACGCACCCCGCAGAGCGGGCTCTTCGCGCGCGGAGACCTCCATCTGCACCCGATAGCGGTCGCTCCGGTACCAGCTGCGCGTGTGCTCGACGGGCCCTGCTGCGGCGTACGAGACGCGGTCGAAGACGAGCACCGGCGCCGACGTCTTCGTGCCGAGCAGCGTCGCCACGTCGTCGGGCGCGGGCTCGGCGGCCACGGTCTGTCGCGCCCGCACGATCGGTGCGTCGTAGCGCTCGGCGGCCAGCGCGTAGATCGACTTCGACAGGTCGTGGTCGAGGAGCCCCGGGTAGGGCGCCCGCGCGAACCAGGCGTCGTCGATCGAGACCGGTGCGCCGTCGGCGAGGCGAAGTCGTTTCACGTGGAACCCGGTGTCGTCGGGTGCCAGGCCCAGAGCCGCAGCGGTGTCGGCCGGAAGCCGGGCCTCCTCGCGGACGAGGACGACTGTCGTCGGCACGTGGCCGAGCGACGCCATCTCCTGTGTGAACGAGGCGAGGTGCAGGGTCGACTGCACGGCGCGATGCGCGACGAACGTGCCCTTGCCGCGGACCCTGGTGAGGATCCCCTCGTTCACGAGCTGGCCCACGGCCTCGCGCACGGTGATCCGGCTCACGCCGTAGTCGGCGATCAGCTGTCGTTCGGACGGGATCGCGCTGCCGGGCTGCAGCCGGTCGAGAGCGAGGTCGCGCAGGATCCGCCGCAGCTGCTCGTGCTTCGGCACCGCGCCCAGCACGATGCCCGGCGCGGGCGCGTCGAGTGGCGCTGGCGTCTGCTTGGCGGGCACGGGAACCTCCGACCTGGCTGGCGACGCGAGATCGTCGCCTGGTCACATGTGGACATGACCAGTGACAGCCTAGTGCGCCGGGGTTCGAATCGGGTGGTCCCCGTTCGCGGGGCCGGCCCGTCGCGCAGACGAGCCCCTGGCCCCTCAGGCCGCGGCGCCCGCCTTCGCCGCTTCGGCCTTCCGCCGGTTCTCGCGGCTGATCCGCCCGAGCGATCGGTCCGCCACGGTGATCGCCACGAAGATCACCGCGGCGCCGAGCATGAACCAGGCGAGCTCGTGCAGGCCTCCGGTCGTGGCGCGGGCGCCGAAGAAGGCCCCGCTGGCGCTGGAGGCCGCGATCGCCCCGAGGTACATGAAGGTGCGCAGGAGCCCGGACGACGCCCCGATGCGCGCCGGGTCGGCCTGGTAGTAGAGCGCGTTCTGCACCGCGAGGTTGTTGAGGCCCTGGGGCACGCCGGTGATGAGCGCGATGACGACGAGGAAGGGAATGGCCGCCTGGGCGTGGACGAGCAGCATGAGGGCGCACATGACGACCTGCACGCAGGCGCCGACGAGCAGCTTGCCGCGGATCTCGGGGCGACGCCCGGTCAGCGTCGACACCAGGATCCCGACCGCGAAGGTCGGCAGCAGGAGGAGGCCGGCCTCGGAGGGCTCGAGCCCGCGGCCGTCCTCCAGCCACTGGGTGAAGCCGTAGAGGAAGCAGTAGCTCACGGTGGCGGCGAGGAACCCGCGGGCGTAGGTCACGAGCAGCGGCGCGTTGCCCGCGAAGACCCGCACGTCGATGAACGGGTCGGCGGTGCGGAGCTCGCGCAGGGTGAATCCTGTGCCGGCGGCGGCCGCCACGAGCAGCAGCGGCGACCACGCGAGGCCGACGTTCATGAGGAACAGCAGGAGAGCGACGAGCGTGGCGGCGAAGAGCAGGATGCCGGGGTAGTCGAGTCTCAGGGAGGGGGTGTGGCCCTGCTCCTGCGCCCCGTCGGAGGCCTCGAGGGAGGTCGCACGCGGCACGAACAGGAGGGCGAGCACGAGGCTCGCGACGGCGAGGGGGATGTTGACGGCGAACGTGGCGCGCCAGCCGCCGACGCCGATGAGGAGGCCGCCGAGGGTGGGGCCGATGACGGCGATCGTCTGGGTCGTCACGGCCAGGGCGGTGAGCACGCCGGCCGGGCTCGCGATGCCGGTGCGGTTCGCCTCGCTGCGGATGAGGCTCATGGAGGCCGGGTAGCCGGCGCAGGTGCCGAATCCGAGGATCACGCGCGCGGCGATGAGCACGCCGATGTTCGGCGCGAGAACGCCGAGCACGCCCGCGATGCCGGTCAGCACGGCCCCGGCCACGAGAAGCCGTCGCGGCCCGAACGTGTCGACGAGGCGGCCGACGAGCGGCTGGCCGATGGCCGTCGCGAGGTAGAGGGCCGAGATGAGCCAGGCGGTCTGCGAGGCCGGGGCCCCGAAGCTCGTGGCGATCGGCACGAGCGCGACCGCGATGATCGACGAGTTGACCGGGTTGAGGATCGACCCGAGCATCATCGGCGAGAGCAGGCGCCGGTCGAACGCGCCCTCGGGCGCGGTGCGGGTTGGTGAGGCTGAGGTCATATCGACAGTCTAGACTGCGTATCTCGAACTGTGAAGTCTCAACTTCATAATCATGCGGTCGCAGGATCGTGAGACGGCGCCGGTCCCACGTACCTCGACTCGGGCCGCATCCTCAGCGGCACCTGGGCGTACTCGTCGACGACGTGCGCGATCCAGCCGGCCGTGCGCGCGACGGCGAAGATCACCTGGCCGGCGTCGTCCGGGAACCCTCCGCCGACGGCGAAGGCCGCCAGAGCGAGATCGACGTTCGCCGGCCGCGGCAGTCGCGACCGGACGATCGCCGAGAGCCGCGCGGCGCCCGCAGCCGCCACCCGGAACCGCGGCAGCCTGCCGAGCGCCTCGAAGACGAACTCGGCTCTCGGGTCGCGTTCGCGGTAGATCACGTGGCCGAAGCCGGGGAGCCCGCGGTCGGCGCGGATGCGCGCGGCGAGGGCGCGCTCGGGGCCGCCCGACTCGAGGCTCTCGCGCAGCAGGCTCACCGCGGCCGTGCTGGCTGCGCCGTGCTGCGCGCTGTCGACCGCGCCGAGGGCGGCCGAGAGGGAGGCGTAGGGGTTCGCGCGGGCCGAGGCGGCGGCGCGAGCCGCCAGTGTCGACGTGGCGAGGTCGTGATCCATCATCAGGATCAGAGCGCCGTCGAGCAGCCGCAGCTCGTCGCCCGACGGTGCGTCCGCCGACAGTCGTGGCCAGAGGTGATGCGCGAGCGGGGCCTCCGGGGCCGCCGGCTCGCCGCGCAGCGGAAGAGCCGCCACGAGCTCGGCCAGAAGGCGCCGCGCCGCGGCGAAGACCGCCACGGGGTCGAGGTCGTCGCGGAACGGGTCGTACGAGGCGGCGATCTGCACCGTGAGGGCGAGCCGATCGATCAGGCGGGCCGAGGGTCCGAGCAGGTCCCCGGCCGCACGGGCACGCGAGACGACCTGGCGGTCGGGCGTGAGGTGCGCAGGATCGGCGCCCGTCTGCCAGAGGATCTCGATCGCGCGCTCGAAGCCGCCCTCCCGGGCGAGGTCGGTCGCGCGGCGCCCCCGGAAGTACAGGTCGTCGCCGGTGAGGAGAGTGATCGGGCTGTCGATGACCATCATGGGCCGGCCCGGTTCTGCCGGGCGGTGTGCGGGCTCCTGCCCCCGTGTCGTCGACCCGGCGACGGCCGACGCGCGCCGGGCCCGGGCGCCCCGGGAGTCGGACAGCGCCTCGACCTCGAGGGCGTCGAACGTCGAGCCCTCGTCGCCCCGCTCGCTCGAGATGACGCCGCGCGAGACGTAGGCGTACAGCGTCTGCGGCTTGACGCCGAGCCGGGCGGCCGCCTGGGCAGTCGTGAGCCGAGGGGTGCCCGGTCGTTGCGCCGTCATATTGATCCGATCAACGTTGACTTGTCTCTTCTCAATCTAGGTGTTTCGCTGTCGCCATGACCACATCGACGCGGATGGACGACCGCCTCATCGACGTGCCGCGCGGGCTCGCGAACGTCGTCGTCACCGAGACCGAGCTCAGCGACGTCCGGGGCCACGAGGGCTTCTACCACTACCGGCAGTACCCGGCGACTTCGCTCGCTGAGACGCGATCGGTTGAGGACGTGTGGAGGCTCCTGCTCGACGGCGAGCTCCCGACGCCGGGCGAGTCCGCGTCGTTCCGGGCGGAGGTCGCGGCGCGGAGGGGCATGTCGGCGGCGCTGTCTCGGATCCTGCCGTCGCTGGTCGAGCCCACGCCCGACGGAACGCGGCCTGCACCACTGTCGGCCTTGCGCGCGGCCCTCGCGATCGAGGGGGCCCAGCGGGGGCTCCGGCCCATCTACGACCTGAGCGAGGCCGAGCGGCGCGACGACCTGGTGGGGCTGGCGGCGGTGGTGCCGACGATCATCGCGGCGCTCGCGCGGCTGGCGGCGGGGCTCGAGCCGGTGGCGCCGGATCCTGCGCTCGGCTACGTCGCCGACTATCTGCGGATGATCCGCGGCGACGAGGCGCCAGCGGAGTTCGTGGATGCACTCTCGGTCTACCTCGTGGCCGCCATCGACCACGGCTTCAACGCGTCGACCTTCACGTCGCGCGTGATCGCGTCGACGGGGGCCGATGCGGCCGCGTGCCTGGTCGGCGGCCTGGGTGCTCTCTCGGGTCCGCTTCACGGAGGCGCGCCTTCGCGCGCGCTCGACACCCTCGACGCCATCGGCGACCCGTCGCGGACCGACGAGTGGATCGCGGGCGAGCTCGAAGCGGGGCGCAGGATCATGGGGTTCGGTCACCCGGTCTACCGCACCGAAGACCCTCGTTCGGCCCTGCTCAAGCGCGTGGCCCAGCGCTTCGGCGGCCCGCGCGTCGAGCTGGCGGTCCAGGTCGAGGAGAGGATCCCGGTGCTGCTGGAGCAGCTCAAGCACGGGAGGGCCCTGCACACGAACCTCGAGTGGTACGCCGGCGTCGTCATGGAGATCGCCGGGCTCGACCGCGAGCTCTTCACCTCGACGTTCGCGGCGGCAAGAGTGCTCGGCTGGACCGCGAACGTGCTCGAGCAGGCGCGCGACCCCAAGATCATCCGGCCCTCAGCGCGGTACGTGGGGCCGCCGCCGGTGCGGGGCTGAGGCGGGGTGCATGAGGGGGTTGCGCTCTCGGATCCTGCGCCCTAATCTACAACCAAATGGTTGTAGATAGGTTCGACTCCGATGGGCTCGATCGCCTCTTCGCAGCGCTCTCCGATGCCACACGACGTGACATCGTCGAGCGGGTGCTGGTGACCGAGCAGTCGGTGTCGTCGCTCGCGCGGCGGTACGACATGAGCTTCGCGGCGATCCAGAAGCACGTCGCGGTGCTCGAGAGAGCGGCGCTCGTGCGGAAGCAGCGCCGCGGGCGAGAGCAGATCGTGCGCGGCGACGTCGACACGATCCGCGAGGCCGAGAGCGTGCTCGAGCGCTACCGGCAGCTCTGGGTCGACCGGGCGGACCGCATCTCCGACCTCCTCCGCGACAGCCGAGTCGCCGACTGAAGGGGTATCACCGTGGACACCATCGAATCGACCGTCGATCGCGACGACCGCACCCTCACCTTCGTCACCGTCTTCGAGGCGCCGCCCGAGCGCGTCTGGCAGGTGTGGGAGGACCCACGGCAGCTGGAGCGCTGGTGGGGTCCGCCGACCTGGCCGGCGACGTTCACCCGCCACGAGGTCGAGCCCGGAGGCGAGTCGCGCTACCACATGACCGGGCCGGACGGCGAGAAGGCGCCCGGCTGGTGGCGGACCATCGCGGTCGACGCGCCTCACCGCTACGAGTTCGAGGACGGCTTCTCGACCGACGACGGCGAACCCGACACCTCGATGCCGTCGATGCACATGGTCATCACGCTCGAGGCCGACGGGCCGACGACGCGCATGACGGTCGTCGCCTCGTACGCCAGCGTCGACGACCTCGACAAGGTGCTCGGAATGGGCATGCGCGAGGGCATGACGGGCGCGCTCTCGCAGGTGCCTGCCCTGCTCGCGGCCTGACCGCTCGCGCAGCCCGGCGCGCAGGCAGACAGCCGGGCAGGCCGGGTACGCGTCAGACCGCGATCGTGCGGTCGAAGACCGTGCGGCCGCCGACCTCGACCCGGCCCTCGCCGAGGTAGGTCGTGGCGATCCTCGAGCCGCGCCCCTGCCTGATGGTGAGGTCGCGCTCGAGGCGGCCGGTGAGCGCCACGGCGGCTGCCCCGGTCGCTTCGTCCTCGACGATGCCCATGACCGGGGCGAACATGCGCGAGCGCAGGGAGCCCGTCGACTCGTCCAGCCAGGCGTAGAAGTAGCCGTGATCGCCCGAGTAGTCGGCCGGATCGAGGGCGTCGACCTCGGCCTCCGACGCGAGCTCGGCCCAGTCGAACGACGGCGCCCACGACGCGTGCGCGCCGATCGAGACCATCGCGGGGTCCGCAGCATCGGCCCGCACGGTCACCTCGCCCGCTTTCTCGCGCAGGATCCGCACCGGTCGCCCCGTGCTCCCGAGCCACCACGCCGTGCCCACGCTCGGGTGCCCGGCGAAGGGCAGCTCCATGGCCGGCGTGAAGATGCGCACCGTGGCGACGCCGTCCGACACCTCATCGACGAAGACCGTCTCGCTGAACCCCAGCTCGCGGGCGATGGCCTGCTCGCGCCCTTCGGTGTCGGCGCTCGACTCGACGATGCCGAGCTCGTTGCCGAACCCGCCCTCGTCATCGCAGAAGACCCGGACCACCTCGACGTTCACGCTCATGCGTCGATCGTCTCAGAGGGCCGGGCCTGGGGTCGCGGTCCACCTCGGAGGAAGTGGACGGCCTGCGTGGCTAGTCGTCGGACTCCCAGTCGCTGCCGAAGAGGGCGAGCTGGCTGGTCGCGAGAGCCGTGATGCCGAGGGCGATGCTGAGGCCGATGTTGAACGAGAAGTCGGCCGGGTTGAACGGGAAGATGTTGCCGCCGAAGGTGCTGTTGCCGAAGAGGAGGCCGTACATCCAGAGGCAGCCGAACAGGAAGCTCATGCCGGCGATGTACTTCGTCGCGTTGGCGCGCTTGCCGACGGCGCCGAAGCCGGCGAGACCGAAGACGATGTGCACGATGTTCTGCAGCACCGAGGTCTGGAACACGTTGAAGACGAACGCGCCCGAGTACGGGCCGGCGAACGTGATCTGGTCGAGGTGCGGCACGATGCCGGGGATGAACCCGATGATGCCGATGACGATCAGGAAGACGGAGACGACGATCGCTGCGATCTGAGCCGGGCCCTTGGCGGTGGGGCGAACGCGCGTGGCGGTGGCTGAAGTCATGGAAAGGCGCTCTCTTCGTAGGTGTGCACTACGAATCTTACAAAAGGCCGGGCATCGTGCGTGACGCGGGAACTTTCATGCCGAGAAACGTGTTGAGTCGAGTGGAGCCGCGCGGTGTCCCGTCGGGACGAACAGCGCGGCACCGCAGGAGCCGCAGCCAGCGGTCCCGACGATCGAAGGAGCCACACATGAGCGCACAGACCGAGACCGCGATCCTCGCCGGCGGATGCTTCTGGGGAGCCCAGCAGCTGCTCCGTCGCCAGCCCGGCGTCCTCTCGACGCGCGTCGGCTACTCCGGCGGCGACGTCGCGAACGCGACGTACCGTCACCACGGCACCCACGCCGAGAGCGTCGAGATCGTCTTCGACCCCTCCGTCATCACGTACCGCGACCTGCTGGAGTTCTTCTTCCAGATCCACGACCCGTCGACGAAGAACCGCCAGGGCAACGACGTCGGCACGTCGTACCGCTCGGCGATCTTCTACACCTCCGAGTCGCAGCGCGAGACGGCCCTCGACACGATCGCCGACGTCGACGCCTCCGGCCTCTGGCCCGGAAAGGTCGTCACCGAGGTCACCGCGGCCGGCCCGTTCTGGGAGGCCGAGGAGGAGCACCAGGACTACCTCGAGAAGTACCCCGCCGGCTACACCTGCCACTACGTGCGGCCCGGCTGGAAGCTCCCGAAGCGCGACGCGGCGCCGGTCGCCTAGTCACCGGCAGCAGAGCGAGGGCGCAGGATCCAGCGGATCCTGCGCCCTCGTCGTGTCTCCTCCGGCGTCGACTCTTGGCAGGCGTCAGTCGCCCAGGTGCGCGTACTGGTGCGTCGGCGAACCGTGCTCGACCACGGGCGACTCGGCCCGGGGCAGGAGCAGCAGCTGGTCGATCGCACCCGGGCTCCTGCGCGCCACCAGCCGCACGTGACTGCCCTCATGGGCGGTTTGCACGGGCAGGTCGTCGCCGGCCCACGAGACGAAGTACGAGCACACGCCGTTCTCCATGTCGGCGACGACGTCAGCGCAGGTCTGGGGCGACCAGTCGCCGTGGTCGTTCAGCAGACGCTTGACGTGTCCGTGTTCGTCGACCTCGACAGAGGTCACTCTTCGGGATTCCATGACAGTCCTCCTTTGCCACAAGAGAACCAGTGTGGACCTGTCTCGGGCTCCCTGTGTGAGTGGCAGGTCACGGTTGCCTATGCGTGGGCTGAACCGGTTCAGTCCTGCAACATTCCCCGTCGGCTGACAACGCCGGGCTCAGGCTCGAGGGGTCGGCAGCGGCTCGATGAGCTGCGGGCCGTTGTTGCGGACGCTGTTCGCGTCTTTCGACACCTCGTAGTGCGTGAGATCGTGCGCGATGGCTTCGCTCGCGGAGTCGAGAAGGGCCAGGGCGTCGTCGGCCACGAGCTCCGGGTCGAGCCACGCGTCGATTGCATCGGTCGAGAGACAGGCCGGCATGCGGTCGTGCACCTCGCCCGGCGCCACATGCGAGTCGCGCGTGATGATCGCGGTCGAGAGCACCCAGCGGTCGGGGTCGTCGTCGGACTTCGACCTGTCGCGCCACGCGGTGACGATGCCGGCCATCGCGATGCCGCGGTCGGGATCGAAGATGTAGTGCGGCTGCTTCCCCTGCTCGGTGATGACCCACTCGTAGTAGCCGTCGGCCGGGATGACGCACCGCCCCGTGGCGAAAGCCTTGCGGAACATGCCGCTCGTCGACACCGTCTCGATGCGCGCGTTGATCGGCTGCGGGCGCTTCTTGAGGTCGGGATACCAGCCCGGCACGAAGCCCCACCGCGGCTGCGCCAGTTCGCGCTCGCCGTGGCGCTCGCGGACGGCCGCCACAGGGTTGGTCGGGGCGACGTTGTAGTTCGCCGCCAGCGACGGTGCGTCGGCGAGCGACGGCACCGCCTCGAGCAGCTCGGGGAGGAGATCGGAGGTGGCTCGGGCCACGACGAATCGACCGCACATGCCGCCATTGTGCTCTCCGCCACCGACAAGCCGGCCCGCGCATGGTTGGCTGAGCGCATGACGACTCCGACGATCGCGGTGACGGGTGCGACGGGCAACATCGGCGGCGCAGTGGCGCGGGGGCTGGCAGGCGCCGGCATCGCGCAGACACTGGTCGTGCGCGACGCCGGGCGGGCACCCCGGCTCGAGCAGGCGAGGGTGGCCGAGGCCGTGTACGGCGACCGCGAGGCGACGCTGCGGGCTCTCGCCGGGTGCCGGCTCCTGCTGATGGTGTCGGCCGCCGAGGCACCCGATCGTCTGGCCCAGCACGAGGCGTTCGTCGACGCCGCGGCCGAGGCGGGCGTCGAGCACATCGTCTACACCTCGTTCGTCGGCGCCGCCCCCGACGCGATCTTCACGCTGGCCCGCGACCACTGGGCGACAGAGCAGCGGATCCGCGACAGCGGCATGGCCTTCACGATCCTGCGCGACAGCTTCTACCTCGACTTCGTGCCCGAGCTCGTGGGCGACGACGGTGTGATCCGCGGCCCGGCGGGCGACGGTCGCATGGCGGCGGTCGCGCGCGCCGATGTCGCCGCGGTGGCTACGGCGGTGCTGCAGGATCCGAAAGCCTCCGCGGGGCAGACCTACGACCTGACCGGCCCCGCCGCCTTCTCCCTCGCCGAGGCGGCCGACACGATCACGCGTCTGACCGGCCGCACGGTGACGTTCCACGACGAGACCCTCGACGAGGCCTACGAGTCGCGGCAGCGGTGGAACCCGGAGCCGTGGCAGGCCGACGCCTGGGTCTCGACCTACACGTCGATCGCGTCGGGCGAGCTCGAGCGGGTGTCGCCCGACGTCGAGCGCATCACGGGGCGGCCGCCGCTGTCGCTGGAGCAGCTGCTCGGCTGACCGGCTAGCGCAGGCGGCGAGCGGACAGCACGCCGCTCACACCCAGCGTCAGCACCGAGACGAACACGACGAGCATCGGGGCCGTCCAGCCGCCGGTCGCCCCGTGGACTCCGCCGACCACGAGCGGCCCGAGCGACGCGAGCGCGTAGCCGCACCCTTGCACCAGCGCCGACAGGCGCCGAGCCTCGACGTCGGTCGTCGCCATCCTCACGATGATGATGAACACGATCGTGATGCCCCCGCCCTGGGCGACACCGCCGAAGAGCGACCACACGAGCCAGAGGTGCGGCGCGAAGAGGAGCCCGAGGGGCATGACCAGCCAGAGCAGGCCGACGAGCCCGATGATCCACACCGGATGCCAGCGGAGCGCCAGCACGGGGACGCCGAGGGCGCCGACGACCGCCAGGATCTGGAAGACCGACGAGCTGGCACCCGCCCCGGCCGCCGACAGCCCGACCTCCGAGTGCAGGAGCGTCGGGATCCACGCGGTCAGGCCGTAGTAGCCGAATGCCTGCCCGGCGAAGGCGAGGGTGAGGCCCCATGTCGACCAGCGGCGGAACAGCGACCGGCGCTCGGGCGTCTCCGTGGCGTCGGTGGCCGCCGCCCGGACGACGGGGATGCTGGCCGTGATGACCTCGATCGGGCCGGTGACGAGATCCTGCGGCCCCTCGCCCAGCGTAGGCGCGCCCAGGAGGGCCGAGCGGACGCCGACGGAGGCGCACCAGACGACGCCCGCGATCACCGCGAACGCGCCCCAGACCACCAGCGCGATCGGCCAGCCGGTGGCCTCGGCGATCGGGGCCGTGCCGAGCGAGGTGATCATCGACCCGACGTTGAGGGCCGACGTGTAGATGCCGGTGACGATGCCGACCCGCTCGGGGGCGAAGTCGCGGCGGATGACGACCGGCACCACCACGTTGCCGACCGTGATCGAGACGCCGATCAGCACCGTGCCGGCGATCAGCGCGGCCGACGAGCCCGCCGAGCGCAGGAGGGTGCCGGCGACGATGCCGAGGAGGCTGATGGTCACCGCGCGCTCGGCGCCGAGGCGCGCGATCACCGCCGAGGCGAGCGGGCTCGCGACGGCGAAGCAGAGGACGGGGATCGACGTGAGCAGACCCGCGACGACGGTCGAGAGGCCGAGATCGGAGGTGATCGGGCCGATGACCGGCGCGACCGCGACGATCGTGCCGCGGAGGTTCAGCGCGATGAGAACGATCGCCAGCGTGAGCAGCCAGGCGATCGGCGATCGGGCGGCCCGGGCCGCGGCCCCGCTCACGCCGCGGGTTCGGCGGGCAGGCCCAGGAGCTCGACCAGGTCGCCCGGGGTCGTCGCCACCGCGATGGCCCCCGCCTGCTCGGCGCGACTGCCATAGCCCCACTCGGCGAAGATGACGGGCACGCCGTGCTCGGCCGCACCCTCGACGTCGTGGTGGCGGTCGCCGATGAGGACCGGGCGCGAGACGTCGATGCCGCGCTCCGTCAGGCGGCGCAGGGCCTCCTCGACGACGTCGGCCTTCGCACTGCGCACCTCGTCGGCGCTGGCGCCGGTGATGACGTCGAGGTACTGCGACAGCCCGAAGTGGTCGAGCATGAGCGTCGCGGGGGCCTCGGGCTTCGAGGTCGCGAGCGACGACGGGATCCCCGCCTCGTGGGTGCGCCGCAGGATGTCGGCCATGCCCGGGAACACCTCGCTGTCGAGGGCGCCCTTCGTGAAGTAGCGGGCGCGGTGCGCCTTCATCGCCGCCTCGAGGGCGTCGCCGGTGAGACCGAGCTTCGCGGTGAAGCTGTCGGGCAGCGGCGGCCCGACCCACTCGAGCAGCTCGGCGGGGCTCGGAAGCGGCAGACCGAGCTCGGTGATGGTCTCGGTGAGGGAGGCGACGATGCCCGGCGCCGAATCGGCGATGGTGCCGTCGAGGTCGAAGAGCACGACGGAATAGGGCGGAGTGGCGGTCATCCCCTCCAGCCTAGGGCGTGTCTCTTCACTGGCGGCGGCGGGCGCCGTCCTGGCCGCGCGATCGGGCAGGCACGGCCCGGGGCGTCGTCAGAGGGCGGTCGCCTCGCGGCCGTCGTGGCCGACCGAGAAGAGGCGGGCGACGGTCGCGCTCAACTCGGCGACGAGGTCGCGCTCGGCGCTGGTCAGCTGCTCGGCGCTGAGGGGCTCGCTGTGGATGCTCATCGCAGCACGAGGTCGCTCGGGGCGGGCCGGGGCGCAGGAGCCGAGGCGGGCACGCCCGCGGGCTCGGCCGCCGGCAGCATCCACAGCGGCGCGGTGTCGGGGTCGACGACTCGGCTCGAGTGAGCCGACGAGATCGACGCGTAGATCGGAGTGTCGGTGATGGCGCGGACCGGGTGCCGGGCGATGGCTCTCTCGGCCACGACGGCGTCGAAGATCGGGCTGGCGGACGAACGGCGCGTGCGCGTGTGACGGGGGTTGCTCGGGTTGGTCGGGAACATCGGGGCGTCCTCTCGAATAGTGATATACACATTCTACGAGAGAACCGATCGAAGTCAATACGATATTTCAGAAGAGGCGGGACTCGCTGTCGTCCAGCCCGCGCAGGGCGTCGTAGTCGAGGATCAGGCAGCGGATGCCGCGATCCTCGGCGAGAGTGCGTGCCTGCGGCTTGATCTCCTGGGCGGCGAAGACTCCGGAGACCGGCTTGAGGTGCGGGTCGCGGTTCATCAGCTCGAGGTAGCGCGTGAGTTGCTCGACGCCGTCGATGTCGCCGCGGCGCTTGATCTCCACGGCCACGGCCGCCCCGGCCGCGTCGCGGGCCAGGATGTCCACGGGGCCGATCGCGGTCATGTACTCGCGGCGCACGAGGGTGTGCCCCTCGCCGAGCACCTCGATCTGCTCGGCCATCAGCTTCTGCAGGTGGGCCTCGACGCCGTCCTTCTGGAGGCCGGGGTCGACGCCGAGCTCGTGAGCGGAGTCGTGCAGGATCTCGTGGATCGAGACGACGAGGATGTCGTCCGTCTTCTTCTGCGTCACCTTCCACACCTCGACGATGCCGGCGTCGCGCTGCTCGTCGGAGGGCTCGTCCATCGTGATCGTGCACGGCGGGCTCATCCAGTTGAGCGGCTTGTAGCTGCCGCCGTCGGAGTGCACGAGGAGGCTGCCGTCGCTCTTCACCATCAGCAGGCGGTTGGCGAGCGGGAGGTGGGCGGAGAGGCGGCCGGCGTAGTCCACCGAGCACTTCGCAATGACGAGACGCACCCGAGAAGCCTAGGCCAGGAGGGCGCCGCGACGCCTCACGAGCGCGACCGCGAGCGCTCGCGGGCGGCACCCGACGCGAAGCCCGCGACGACGATCAGCACGAGCACCGAGAGGAGAGCCCGGAGCAGGCCGAAGTGCTCGCCGAGGAAGCCGATGAGCGGGGGCAGCGCGAGGAAGGCGACGTAGCCGATCGTCGCGACGGCACCCACCCGGGCGGCCGCGTTGCGCGAATCGTCGGCCGCCGCCGAGAGGCCCAGCGGGAACCCGAGGGCCGCGCCGAAGCCCCAGAGCACGACGCCGACGATGGCGAGGGGCAGCGCGGGGGAGAAGATGACGAGGAGGAGGCCGACCACGGCCGACACGGCGCTCGCGCGGAGCATCGGGACGCGGCCGAAGCGGTCGACGAGCGGGGATCCTGCGACCCTGGCCAGCGTGATCGCCGTGACGAAGACGAAGAAGATCGTGGTGCCGGCGGCGTTGTCGACCTTGTAGCCGTCGACCATCGCCAGCGCCAGCCAGTCGTTCGCCGAGCCCTCGGCCGCCGCCATGCCGAGCACGATGAGGCCGATGAGGATCGTCGACGGCATCGCCCAGACGGCGAGGCGCGACCGCCAGGACGACACCGCGGCGACGTCGTCGCCTTCGAGCGGCGCGTGGCCGAGCTCCTCCGACTGGAAGTTGCGGGCGGAGAGCAGGGTGCCCACCACGATCACGGCGCCCACGATCGGCACGTGGATGCCGACCGGGATGCCGACCGCCTCGGCTCCTGCGCCCAGCGCAGCCCCGAGCATCGTGCCGACGCTGAACGACGCGTGGAACATCGGCATGATCGTGCGGCCCAGCACGCGCTCGTTGGCCGCGGCCGAGACGTTCATCGCGACGTCGCAGGTGCCGTTGCCGTAGCCGAAGACGGCCATGAAGCCGATGATGCCCCAGAAGCCGCCGCCGAGCGACGCGGCCAGGCCGCCGCCGATCATGCCGAGGCCGACCACGCACATCGCCAGCTCGACCGTGCGGCGCGCGCCGAAGCGGGCGACGAGGTGGCTCGACGTGGTGACGCCGATGATCGAGCCGACGCTGATGCCGCCGGCGAGGTACCCCATCTCGAGCGTGGAGGCGTGCAGGATGTCGCGCACCGAGGGCACGCGTCCGAGCCAGGTCGAGATGCCGAGGCCCGACAGTGCGAAGACCACGAAGACGGCGTTGCGCCAGGCGACGACCTGCGAGCGCGTGAGGCCGCCGTCGTAGGTGCGGGTGTCGAGTGAGGGAGAGGTCGCCATCGGTCTGCTTCGTGCTCGGAGTCGGAGTGCCATCGTGCCCGCTCGAATCGATTCGAGGCGGGCTGACGACAACGCTAACAACGGTCGGGAACTCCGACAAGAGTTTTCTCGAATCGATTCGACTATGGTCGAGGCATGAGCGGCGAACGTCCCACCCTGGCCGACGTCGCGCGCCGCGCCGGCGTCTCGCCGTCGACCGCTTCGCTGGCCCTCAACGACTCGGGCCCGGTCTCGGCGGCGACGCGCGTCAGGGTCGAGGCGGCGGCGCAGGAGCTCGGGTACGCCGGCCCCGACCCCCGCGCGCGGTCCCTGCGGCGAGGCCGCTCGGGCATCGTCGGAGTCGTGCTCGAAGACAGCCTCCGCGACGCCTTCCGCGACCCGATGAACGTGCTCATGCTCGATGGCATCGCCGACGTGACGGGGCCCGCCGGGAACTCTCTCCTGCTGATCACGGAGAGGGCCGGTGGCCCCTCGAGCCTGGTGGACGCCCCGATCGACGCCGTCGTGCTGTTCGGCTGCAGCCCGCGCGTCGACGACAAGGTCGCGGTGGTCCGCCGCCGCGGGCTGCCGATCGTCTCGATCGAGGGAGAGCCGGCCGACGGCGTCGTCGACGTCGGGCTCGACAACCGCGAGGCGACCAGGGCGCTGGCGCAGCACCTGCGCGACCTCGGGCACCGCGACGTGGCCCTCGTGACGCTGGAGCTCGATCGCGAGCGGCGCCACCGGCTCCTGACGCCCGACCTGATCGGGCGCGCGACGACCTACACGGCCGTCGAGCGGATGAAGGGCGCCTTCGAGGTGTTCCCCGAGGCGCGCGGCTTCGCGACGCTCGGCAGCACCATCGACGAGGGGCTCGTCGCCGGGCGCGAGCTGCTGGCCGACACCGCGCACCGGCCGACGGCGATCATCGGGCAGAGCGACCTGCTCGCCACCGGCGTGATCCGGGCGGCCGCCGAGCTGGGGCTGCGCGTGCCGGACGACCTGAGCGTCGTCGGCTTCGACGGCGTGCGCGTCGACGACCCCGCGGCCGACGGGCTGACGACAATGGTGCAGCCGGCGATCGCCAAGGGTCAGGCCGCCGGGCGTGCCGTCCTGGGGCTGCTCGCCGGCGAGGAGGTTCCGTCGGTGTCGTTCACGAGCGAGTTCCGGCGGGGGCGGACGACGGCGTCGCCGGCAGCCAGCGCCAGCGCAGGGTCCGCAGCCCGAGCGTGACGGCGCGCGCCCCGATGTAGCCGAGGCCGAACGCGAACCACAGCGCGACCGGCGACCCCGATGCCGCGGCCCACGCCAGCAGCGGCAGGTACACGGCGACGTCGACGACCCCGGTCCAGGCCAGATAGCGCGCGTCGCCCGCCCCGAGCAGCACTCCGTCGAGCACGAACACGAAACCGGCCAGCGGGATCCCCGCCGCCATCGCCAGCACGAGCCCCGGCACGATCGCCTGCACGCGGGGGTCGCCGGTGAACACAGGCGCCAGTACACCCGCCAGCGCGGCCAGCAGGATCCCGAGGCCTGCGCCGCCCACGGACCCCCACCCGATCAGCCGCCGGGTGACCGCCCGCACCCGCCCAGTATCGCCGGAACCGAGCGCGTGCCCGATCATCGCCTGCCCGGCGATCGCCAGCGCGTCGAGCGCGAACGCCATGGTCGAGAAGAGCGACAGCGCCACCTGCACCGCGGCGAGACCGTGGACGCCGAGACGCGCTGCCACCGACACGGTCGCGAGCATGGCCAGCCGCAGCGACGCGTTCCGGATCAGCAGCCATCCGCCCGCCGAGGCGGTGCGCCCGACGCCGTCGAGGCCGGGGCGCAGCGAGACCCTCTCGCGCCGCGCGGCTCTCGCGGCGATCGCCGAATAGACGGCGGCCATGCCGAGCTGGGCGAGGACGGTGCCGGCTGCGGATCCTGCGATGCCCCACCGGAAGCCGTAGATGAGCAGCGCGTTGAGGCCCGCGTTCACCGCGAAGCCGGCGGTCGCCACCACCAGCGGCGTGCGGGTGTCTTGAAGGCCGCGCAGAAGGCCGGTCGCGGCGACCACGAGCAGCATGAACGGCAGGCCGAGCACCGAGATCGACAGGTACGTGACGGCTTCGGCCCGGGCGGCGGTGTCGATGTCGAAGGCGTCGACGAGGGGCCGGGCCGTCAGGAGCCCCGCCACGAGCAGCACGGCGCCCACCCCGAGGGCGAACCACAGCCCGTCGACCCCGGCCCGGATCGCCCCCGCGCGATCGCCGGCGCCGAGACGCCTCGCCACCGCGGGAGTCGTCGCGTAGGCGAGGAAGATCAGCAGGCCCAGGGCGGTCTGCAGGACGACGCTCGCCACCCCGAGACCGGCCAGGGGCGCCGCACCGAGATGCCCGACGAGCGCCGTGTCGGTGAGGAGGAAGAGCGGCTCGGCGACGAGGGCGCCGAGGGCGGGCACGGCGAGGCGGGCGATCTCTCGGTCGAGGGCGTGTGCGCCGGCTCCTGCGCCCTGGCTCAGGAGGTGCCCCGCGCGCGCCCGATCGCGTTCATCACGTGATAGATGACGATCGCGGCGACGGTGCCGAGCACGATGCCGCTGAACGTCGCGCCGCCGAGGGCCACCGTGAAGTTCGCGATGCCGAAGACGAGTGCGACGGCGGCGGTGAGCTGGTTCTTCGGTTTCGAGAAGTCCACCTTGTTCTCGACCCAGATGCGCACGCCGATGATGCCGATCAGACCGTAGAGGGCGGTCGTCACGCCGCCGAGCACGCCGTCGGGCACCGTGAAGATGATCGCGCCGACCTTGGGCGACAGTCCGAGCAGGATCGCGATGATGCCGGCCACCCAGTAGGCCGCGGTCGAGAAGACCCTGGTCGCTGCCATCACGCCGATGTTCTCGCCGTAGGTCGTGGTCGCCGAGCCGCCGCCGAGACCGGCGAGGAGCGAGCTCACACCGTCGGCGAGCAGGGCGCGGCCGGTGAGATCGTCGAGATTGCGGTTCGTCAGCTGGCCGACGCCCTTCACGTGGCCGACGTTCTCGGCGATGAGGGCGAGCACGACGGGCAGGAAGCCCAGGTAGATCGGCAGGTGCGAGGGGTCGAACGACGGCGCGGTGAAGGTGGGGAGGCCGAGCCACTTCGCCTTCGCGACCTCCGAGAAATCGACTTGTCCGGCGATGGCGGCGGCCACGTAGCCGACGACGACGCCGACGAAGATCGACAGGCGCCCCAGCATGCCGCGGAACACGACCGCCGACAGGACGACGGCCGCGAGCGTGATGAGCGCGATGACGGGTGCCTTGGCGAAGTTCGCCTCGGCCGTCGGCGCGAGGTTGAAGCCGATGAGCGCGACGATCGCGCCGCTGACGACCGGGGGGAGCAGCGCGTCGATCCAGCGCGTGCCGACGACGACCACGAGAAGGCCGACCAGGGCGAGCAGGAGCCCGACGATGATGATGCCGCTCAGGGCGAGCGGGATGCCGCCCACCTTCTCGGCCGCGGCGATCGGCGCGAGGAACGCGAACGACGACCCGAGGTAGCTGGGCAGGCGGTTGCGCGTGATGAGCAGGAAGAGCAGCGTGCCGATGCCCGAGAAGAACAGCGTCGTGGCCGGCGGGAAGCCCGTGATGAGCGGCACGAGGAAGGTCGCGCCGAACATCGCGACCACGTGCTGGGCGCCGAAGCCGATCGTGCGCGGCCAGCTGAGGCGTTCCTCGGGCACGACGATCGTGCTCGCGTCGACCGATCGTCCGTCACCGTGCAGCTTCCAGGGCAGCGCCATGCTTACGACCTTAGTGATCCGCCTAGGCTGGCCGTATGACCGACGTCTCCGCACCCTCCGGAATCCTCACCGACGCTCTCGACCCCGCCGTCCGCCCGCAGGACGACCTCTTCCGCCACGTCAACGGCAAGTGGATCGCGGCGACCGAGATCCCCGAAGACAAGGCGCGCTGGGGCTCGTTCTACGTCCTCGCCGAGGCCGCCGAGAAGGCCGTCCGCGAGATCATCGACGAGTCGCAGAAGGCCGAGCCCGGCACCGAGGCCCGCAAGGTCGGCGACCTCTTCGCGAGCTTCCTCGACGAAGAGAAGGTCGAGTCGCTGGGCAGGGCGCCGATCGAGGCTCTGCTCGCGAGCGTCGACGGGGTGTCGAGCGTCGACGAGCTCCTGCGCACCGTCGGCTCGTTCGAGCTGCAGGGCGTCTCGGGGTTCCTGCAGCTGTTCGTCGACAACGACCCCGGCGACCCCGAGCGGTACATGGTCTTCCTCGAGCAGGGCGGCCTGGGCCTGCCCGACGAGTCGTACTACCGCGACGAGAAGTTCGAAGGCATCGTCACGGCGTACCGCTCGTTCGTCGAGACGATGCTGGGCCTCGCAGGATCCGAGAGCTCGGCCGAGAGCGCCGCTCGCGTCGTCGACCTCGAGACCGCGATCGCCAAGCAGCACTGGGACAACGTCACGACCCGCGACAGCGACAAGACGTACAACCTGCTGCCCTGGGGTGACGTCGCCGCGCTCAGCGAGACCGACGGCGTCGACTTCACGGTCTGGCGCGACGCCGTGGGCGCGCCGGAGGGCGTGTTCGACGAGCTCGTCGTGCGCGAGCCGTCGTTCGTCACGGGCCTGGCGTCGCTCCTCACCGCCGAGCGCCTCGACGCCTGGCGCGACTGGCTGCGCTGGCAGATCGTCCGGTCGTTCGCCGCCTACCTCTCGAGCGACTTCGTGAAGGCCAACTTCGAGTTCTACGGCAAGACCCTCACCGGCACCCCGGTGCAGCGGGCCCGGTGGAAGCGCGGCGTCTCGCTCGTCGAGGGCGCCATGGGCGAGGCCGTCGGCAAGATCTACGTCGAGCGCCACTTCGCCGAGGAGGCGAAGGTGACGATGGACGCCCTCGTCGCCAACCTGGTCGAGGCCTACCGGCAGAGCGTCACGGCGCTCGCCTGGATGACCGACGAGACCAAGGCGCGCGCGCTCGACAAGCTCGACAAGTTCACGCCGAAGATCGGCTACCCGGTGAAGTGGCGCGACTACTCGACGCTCGAGATCGACGCCGGCGACCTCGTCGGCAACGTGCGGGCGACCGCCGTCTTCGGGTTCCACCGCGAGCTGGGCAAGATCGGCAAGCCGATCGACCGCGACGAGTGGTTCATGACGCCGCAGACGATCAACGCGTACTACAACCCCGGCTTCAACGAGATCGTCTTCCCCGCCGCGATCCTGCAGTTCCCGTTCTTCGACGAGTCGCGCGACGCGGCGGCCAACTACGGCGCCATCGGGGCCGTCATCGGCCACGAGATCGGCCACGGCTTCGACGACCAGGGCGCGAAGTATGACGGCGACGGCAAGCTCACCGACTGGTGGACGCCCGCCGACAAGGAGGCCTTCGAGAAGCTCACGAAGTCGCTCATCGAGCAGTACGACGTGCTCGAGCCCGCGCAGACGCCCGGCCACCATGTCAACGGCGCCCTCACGATCGGCGAGAACATCGGCGACCTCGGCGGCCTCTCGATCGCCTGGAAGGCCTACCTCATCTCGCTCGACGGCGAGGAGCCCCCTGTCGTCGACGGGCTCACCGGTGCTCAGCGCTTCTTCCTCAGCTGGGCTCAGGCCTGGCAGATGAAGATCCGCGACGAGGAGGCCGTGCGCCTCCTGTCGATCGACCCGCACTCGCCCAACGAGTTCCGCTGCAACCAGATCGTCCGCAACATCGACGAGTTCTACGGCGCCTTCGACGTCAAGGAGACCGACGGGCTCTGGCTGCCCGAGGCCTCGCGCGTCACGATCTGGTAGGCGGTCGATGGCCACGAACGGCATCGAGGGCGGCGTCGAGCGGCGCCGCGGGCGTCGGGGACGCGACAGCGCCCGGCACCGCGGCGACCGCTCGGGCGAGCCGTTCGAGCGCACCTTCCAGGCGCTCGGCTCCCTCGCCTACACCGGCGCGCGGGTGTCGGCGTCGGCCGCCGACCTCGACTCCGGCGAGGTCCTCGTGGCCATCGACGAGACCGTCTCGCTGCCGACGGCGCAGCTCGGCAACCTCCTGCTGCTGATCGAGGTCGCCACGCGGCTCGGCGACGGCAGCCTCTCGCCGGTCGACGAGCTCCGGCGGGACTCCGCGTCGAACGACGCCACCCAGGTCGACGACCCTCGCATCGGTGGCCTCTGGTCGTCGCTGCTCACACCGACGCTCACCGTCCTCGACGCCGCGACGCTCGTCGGCGCCGTGCGCGACCCCGTCGCGACCAACGCCTTGGCGCGTCGCATCGGGCTGGACGCCGTGCACGCCCGCGGCGAGTCCCTCGGCCTGCGCCGCACCGCCCTCCTCGACCTCGCCCGGGCCGAGAGAGGCCCCGACGACGCCCCGCAGATCTCCGTCGGCTCGACCCTCGAGCTCCGCGGCATCCTGGCCGACCTCGTCGCCGGCGTCTGCGTCGACACCTCGGTGAGCAACCGGGTGCTCGGCTGGCTCTCCACCGGCTCCGACCTCTCCATGGTCTCGTCGGCGTTCGGCCTCGACCCGGCGGGCCACAGGGCGCAGGATCACGGACTCCAGCTCGTGAACCTCACCGGCGCCGCCCCGGGCGTGCGCGCGGAGGCCGGCGCCCTGCGCGGACCGTCGCGGGGCGTCTCGTACGCGGTCACCGTGGCCTTCGACGACCTCGACCTCACGACGAGGCTGCGCGTGCTCGAGGTCATGCGGGTGGTCGGGCTCGACCTTCTCGAGCACGTGGGCTGAGGGGAGCTTCCGGGCGCAGGAGCAGAGGAGGTCGGGCCGTGCCGCTGCTCCTGCGCCCGCGGGCTACTGCAACGCGGTGACGGTGAGCAGCTTGATGCTCGACTGCGTGCAGGCGGTCAGGCTGAACTTCGAGCCGTCGGCGAAGAGCGACGCCGTCTGCCCGGGCGGGTAGATGCGGAAGCCCTTCGCGGCCGACTTGGTGCACGACGAGCCGTAGTTGCCGGCCTGGGCGATCGAGATGGTCGCCTTGGCGGTGCCGCCGGTGGCGAGGGTCACGGTGTCGTGCGGCGAGTCGGTGACGAAGGTGGCCGCGGCGCCCAGCTGGTTGCCGGAGGTGCCGACGAACGACGTGCCGGGCCAGCCTTGCAGAGTGCACGACGCGCCGTGGTTGGTGAGCACCAGGTCGAGGTACTCGTGGCCGGCCGAACCGCCGTTCGGATCGGCCTGGAGGGCGCCGGTGAGGTTCGCGGTGGCGCAGGCCGCGGTCGTGCCGGTGCCGGTTCCGCCGCCGCCGGTGCCCGTGGTGGGCGCGGACGACGACGTGTCGGTCGGGGTCGGTGAGGGCTGTGGGGACTGTGTGATGGTCGTCGTCGCGGTCGGCTCGGAGGCGGTCTTGCCGCCCGCGCAGCCGGCGAGGCCCAGGGCTGTGACCAGGGCGAGCGCGGCGACGGTGATCTTGGTGGTGGTGCGCATGACCCCACCCTGCCACGACGGGGCTGTCAGTCGATCAGTCCGAGGGACGACATCTGCTCGAGCGTCGCTACGCCTGCAGGCGGACACCGGTGGGCGTCAGCCGTCGTCACCCAGGCGATCGAGCCGACTTCGGCGGCAGGATGCGGCTCGTCGTCGGTGTCGCCCGCGAATAGCGTCATCTCGACGAGCCTGCCCTCGGGCTCGCCGTGCGCCTGGGTGCGCACGGTGAACAGCTCGCGGACGCTCGCCGGATCGAGCTCGACGGAGACCTCCTCGCGCGCCTCGCGGATCGCTGCCGCCGCCCCCGATTCGCCGGGCTCGACCTTGCCGCCGGGCAGATAGAGGACGTCGCGGTCGCGGGCGACCACCATGAGCATCTTCCGGTCGCGGACGAGGGCGAGGGCGCTGACGACGATCGGGTCCATGGCTCCATCGTCCCGCACAAACGATTTTCCGCCGACGCCTTGACACCCGGATATCTCTATGAAATATTCAATGTCAGATGCGCTCGCATCGAAACCGCATCACTAACAACCCGTAGCAACCCGAAGACGACCCGTTTCTCCCGAGCCCGAAAGGCCCCGCCATGAACGCCGCCGCCACCATCTCTCTCGCCCCCGCCCTCGTCGTCGACCCCGTCGACTACCTCCTCGTCGACCTCGCCACCGGCCGTCACCTTCCCGGCGACGCCGTCCACGTCGAGCAGCTCGCCGAAGAGCACGGCCTCACCTGCACCGAGGCACGAGAGGCCGTCGAGGCCGCCTGGCAGCTCGGCTTCGTGCTGCTGGGCCCCGGCGGCACGAGCGGCATCGTGAGCTGGACGCCGGAGTCGACTCAGAGGCAGCTGCACCGCCTCGCCCGGGCCATGGTCGCCGCCGTCGCCGGGGTGGGCGCGGGTCGCCAGGCGCCGCGTCACGTCATCGACGGCGAGCAGTCCCGACTCGGCGCGGTCCAGCTGTTCGGGCTCACCACGCCCGACGACGTCGACGTCTTCCTCGAGCTCGGCCGTGCGCTGCTAGGCTCGACGGCCCCCGCGCTCGTCGACGAGGTCACGGTGCCTCTGGCGGTGCTGCTGTCGGAGGCGGCCCAGGTCGTCCACGGGATGGAGTTCGCTGCTCCTGCGGCCGTCCGCCGCGAGATGGTCGCGACCATGGTCTCGAGCCTCATCGACGGCCGGATCGACGACTTCCGCGACGCCATCGCCGACTACGTCGTGGCGCTCTCGATCGACTGACGACCTAGACGTCGCTCGTGCGCCGAGCCCGCCACTCGTGCTCGACGACGGCGAACACCTTCGAGTCGGTCCACTGGCCCTTGTTCCAGACGTCCTCGACGAAGTGCGCCTCCTCGCGGAACCCGAGACGACGGCACAGCGCGGCGGAAGCCAGGTTGCGGGCGTCGAGCTCGGCGTGGACCCGATGACTGCCGAGCTCGTCGAAGCAGAGGTCGACCATCCGCGCGGCCGCCTCGAAGGCGAACCCGTGGCCCTGATGCGCCGGGTTGAGGATCCAGCCGATCTCGGCCTGACGGTGCGCGACGCTGGTGAGCCGGAGGTTCACCTCGCCGATCACGCGTCCCGGCTCGTCGAGGGTCTCGATCGCCAGGACGAGCGCGTCACCGTCGTTCTCGAGGTGAGTGCGGGCGGCCCGCTCGGCGAGGTGCTCGATCGAGGCCGCCCGATCGCGCACGGGCCAGAACATGTAGCGCAGCGTCTCGGCGTCCGACTGGTAGACCACGACGTCGTCGAGATCGCCGGCGGTCAGCGGGCGCAGCAGCAGCCGTCGGGTGCGGATCGGCGAGGCGTCGAACATGGGCGCAGGAGCAGCGGAGCGCCCGCGTCAGACGGCGTCGGCGCGACCGGCGTCGCCCGTGGCCGCGCCGCGGCTCGTCGGGTGAATGTGCGTCGGCGCCACCGCCGCGCGCGTGTCGGTAAGGCCGAAGAGAGCCTCGAGCGCGTCGCGGAAGTCCTCGCCACGGCCCTCGCGCGCGAGCTCGCGCGCTCGGACGGACGGCGTGTGCAGGAGGACGCCGGCGAGGTGGCGGAGAGCCTGCTCGGTGCGGTCGCTCGAGTCGCCGCGGCCGCGGGCGCGCTCGATCTCGGCGTCGAGGATGTCGAAGACGTGCTTGCGCAGGGCCACGACGGCGGGTGACAGCGACTGCTCGGCGGCGACCGCCTGGAACTCGGCGGCGGCGTCCGACACCATGGCGCGGGCGTCGTCCGCGGCGCTCAGCTCGGCCAGCGGAGCGTGGAGGCTGATGGTCTCGAGGTCGAGCAGCTCGACGCCGTCGACGCGGGCCACGAGCGGGTCGACGTTGCGGGGGAGACCGAGGTCGATGACGAGTCGCCGGGCTCCTGCGGCCACGACCTCGGGAGTCACGAGGGGCTCGGCGGTCGACGTGCAGGTGATGAGGACGTCGCTCCAGGCGATGGCGGCGGCGAGGTCGTCGTGCGGGGTGACGTCGTGCTTCGCACCAAACCACGCCGCGCGGCCCGACGCCGAGTACACGCCGATGTCGACGGCGCCGCGGTCGCGGAGGGCGGCCACGGTCGTCGCCGCGTACTGGCCGGTGCCGACGAGCAGGACCCTGGCCTCGGCCCAGTCGGTGACCCGGCTCGACGCCAGCTCGAGGGCGAGTCGCACGAGTGAGCGGCCGGCGCCGCCCACGTTCGTGCGGTTCTTCACGCCGCGCGACGTGTGCGAGGCCTTCTGGAACAGGCGCTCGAGGTCGGAGGAGGTGGTGCCGTCGTCGCGAGCTCGTTCGAGGGCGCGGCGGACCTGACCGGAGATCTCGTCCTCGCCGACCACGACGGACTCGAGGCCCGACGACACGGCGAACAGGTGCTCGACGACGCCGTCGCCGGTGATGACGCTCACGCTGTCGCGGAGCTCGGCGGGCTCGACGCCCGACGCCTCGCTCATCGTCTGGATCGTGGCCTCGACGGCGATCGCGCTCGCCGCGGTGAGGGGCTCGTCGAGGTCGAGGTAGGCCTCGAAGCGGTTGCAGGTGGCGAGGACGACCGCGCCCGAGACGAAGTCGCTCGACTCGACCAGCGTCGCTGCCGCGGAGGGTGCGCTGATGCTCAGTCTCTCGAGGAGATCGAAGCTGGCGTTCTGGTGAGACGCCGTCAGGCAGAGGAGCACAACAGACATGGTAACTCTCGCCGTGACCGGGTGCTTCTGGCGGGACTCGAAGTCGAGCGATCGCGCAGTAGGGTCGCATCGTGCTGCTCTTCCGCCCCGCCTCGCTCGCCGACTCCGATGCCATCGTCGCCCTCGTCACCTCCGCCTACCGCGGCGACGAGAGCCGAGGGGGCTGGACCACGGAGGCTGACCTCATCGACGGGCCGCGCATCACGCCCGAGGTGCTCGCCGATGACCTCGCCGAGCCCTCCGGAAGGCTGCTGGTCGGATTCGAGGGCGACGAGATGCTCGCCTGCTGCAACCTCGTCGACAAGGGCGACGGCGTGGCGTACTTCGGCATGTTCGCCGTCATGCCGGGGCGACAGGGCGCCGGCCTCGGCAAGCAGGTGCTCGAGGAGGCCGCGCGCATCAGTCGCGACGAGTGGGGCTCCACGACCCTCGAGATGACCGTGCTCGAGCCGCGCGACGAGCTCATCGCCTTCTACGAGCGGCGCGGGTTCGTGCGGACCGGCGAGTACCGGGAATTCCCCTACGGCGACGAGCGCTTCGGCACGCCCAAGCGCGACGACCTGCACATGGTCGTGCTCGCCAAGCCTCTCTGATCGCGACTTCTTACGGCTCGCCGGGAGGTCGGACCACGCGCGACTCTTGTTCCTAGAATTTCAGTATGAAGTTCGGAATCCCCCTCAGAATCCTTTCCACCGCGACCGTGGTCGCCGGTCTCGTCGTCGTCGGCTCCTGTGCCGCAGAGGCAGCGCCCGCGCCCCAGGTCTCGACCGTCTCCTCGCCCGCGTCCATCTCGGCCCTTGCCGTCACGACGCCGGCCGCGGTTCCCGACGGTGTCCTCTTGTCGATCACGGGCACGGGGCAGCCGGGCGCCACCGTGACGGCCCGCCTTCTGGGCTACAGCGCCACGGGCTCGGCGACCGTGGCCGCAGACGGCACGTGGGAGATCCCGCTCGGGCTGGTCCTTTCGGGTGGCACCTACCTCTCGGTGAACCAGAACACTGCGCCGGGCACCCCGGGCAACGTGTCGTCCAGCGTGTCGACGTACGTCTACGCGTCCTGACTCGGCGGCGAGGGCGGTCCTGGGCCGCGCGGGGGAGGGCCCAGCGCGGAATGCGAGAATGCAGCACGTGATCTCGACCGCCCTCCCCGCCGCCCACCCGCTCGCGAGCGGCCGCACCGCTCAGTCGCCGCTCGTGCGCGCCCTCCGTGGCGACCGGCCCGAGACGCTGCCGGTGTGGTTCATGCGGCAGGCTGGTCGCTCGCTGCCCGAGTACCGCGAGCTCCGGGTCGGAACGCAGATGCTCGACGCCTGCCTCGACCCCGAGCTCTCCAGCGAGATCACTCTCCAGCCCGTCCGGCGCCACCGCGTCGACGCCGGCATCTTCTTCAGCGACATCGTCGTGCCCGTGAAGCTGGCGGGGGTCGGGGTCGAGATCGTCCCCGGGCGCGGGCCGGTGCTCGACGCGCCCCTGCGCACGCGCGACGACATCGCCCGACTCGAGCCGCTGGATCCTGCGGCCCTCCAGCCCATCGCCGAGGGCGTCGAGCGCACGGTGCAGGAGCTCGGCGAGACCCCTCTCATCGGCTTCGCCGGCGCCCCCTTCACCCTCGCCGCCTACCTCGTCGAGGGCGGCCCGTCGAAAGACCACATCCGCGCCCGCACGCTGATGCACGCCGACCCCGAGACCTGGGACGCCCTCATGACCTGGGCGGCCGACACCACCGGCGCGTTCCTCCGCGCCCAGGTGCTCGCAGGAGCAAGCGCCGCGCAGCTCTTCGACTCGTGGGTGGGCTCCCTCTCGCTCTCCGACTACACCCGCCTCGTGGCCCCGTACTCGGCCCGCGCCCTGTCGCACATCGACGGCCTCGACGTGCCGCGGATCCACTTCGGCGTCGGCTCGGGCGAGGTGCTGGCCGCCATGCGCGACGTCGGGACGGACGCGGTCGGCGTCGACTGGCGGATCCCGCTCGACGAGGCGTCGCGTCGCCTCGGCGGGCGGACGGTCGTGCAGGGCAACATCGACCCCGCGCTGCTGCAGGCGCCGTGGTCGGTGCTCGAGGCCCACGTGCGCGACGTCGTCGAGCGGGGGCGCGCTGCTCCCGCGCACGTCCTGAACCTCGGCCACGGGGTCAACCCCGACACCGACCCGACCGTGCTCACGCGCATCGTCGAGCTGGCGCACACGCTGTGAGCGACGCGGAACCGCAGTTCGGCGAGCGCCTGCCGAAGGGCGCGTTCGACGTGATCGTCGTCGGGGGCGGCGTGGCGGGGCTGGTCGTCGCGCGCGACCTGGGGAAGGCGGGGCGTCGCGTGCTCCTGCTGGAAGGGTCCGGTCGGCTCGGCGGCGAGGTGCGTCGGCACACGGTCGCGGGGATCGACCTCGACGCCGGAGCCGAGAGCTTCGCGACGCGCGGCGACACCATCGCCCGGCTCGCGACGCAGCTCGGCCTGGGAAACGACATCGTCACGCCCGACCCGCGCGGCGCCTGGGTCGTCGAGGCCGACGGAGCGGCGTTCCCGCTGCCGAAGACGGGCCTGCTCGGAATCCCCGGCACCGCCCTGGCGCAGGACGTCATCGACGTGATCGGCACGAAGGCCGCGATGCGGGCCGAGATGGACTCGCTCCTGCCCGGCCCCGTCGGCGCGAAGGAGCAGAAGCTCGGCGCGCTGGTGCGCCGCCGCATGGGCGACGCCGTGCTCGAGCGGCTGGTGGCCCCGGTCGTCATGGGTGTCCATTCCGCGCACCCCGACGACCTCGACGTCGATCGCGTCGCGCCGGGCCTGCGCGCCCAGCTCCTCAAGCAGAACTCGCTCGCCCGGGCGGTCCGCGAGATGCGCGCGCTGGCGCCCGCGGGGTCGGCCGTGGGCGGCATCCGGTACGGCATGGCGCGCCTCGTCGACGAGCTCGTCGCCGACCTCGAGACGTACGGCGTCGAGGTCCGTCTCGGCGCGCGCGTCCGCTCGTACGACCCCGGGTCGGTCACGCTCGACTCGGGCGAGCGCATCGCCGGGGGCGCGGTCGTCGTGGCGCTGGGGGCCCGCGACGCGGCGGTCCTCGACGGGTCGGCCAGCACGACCGGGTCGACTTCGCCGCAGGAGCCACAGGTCGGCCTGATCACGCTGGTCACCCTCGTCGTCGACGATCCCGCGCTGGACGCAGGCCCGCGCGGCACCGGCGTGCTGATCGCGCCCGGCGCGGCGGAGGCGTCCGGCATCCGGGCCAAGGCGCTCACGCACGCCAGCATCAAGTGGGCCTGGGTCGCCGAGCGCGCCGAGGGGAAGCACGTCCTCCGACTCAGCTACGACTCGCCCATCGTCGACCGGTCGACCTCCGACGCCGACCTCAGGGCGATGGCGACGCAGGATGCAGGGCTCATCCTGGGCGCACCCCTCGCGCCGTCGTCCGTCGAAGGCGTCGCGCGCGTCGAGTGGGACGCCCCCTACCGCGGCACCCCGGCCTCCACGCCCGAGGGAGTCCTTCGCGTCGGCGGAGCGGTCGCCGGGCGCGGTCTCGCGGGGGTCGTGAAGGACGCCAGGGAGAAGGCGGCGTCGCTGCTCGAGACGGGCGAGGAGTCGCCGATCCTGCGGACCGACCTGTAACCCGCGCGGAAAAGGCCAGGCGCACCGGACTAACCTAGGAACGCGCCGGTCAGAAGCCCGGGCCGATCACCAGCAGCAGGAGGTTGCATGCGAGGCAGGCTGTTGTTCGTCGCGGGCGCGGCGATCGGTTACGTGCTGGGCTCGCGCGCCGGCCACCAGCGCTACGAGCAGATCGCCGCGGGGGCCTCGAAGGTGTGGCACTCGGCTCCGGTGCAGAAGCAGGTCGTCAAGGTCGAACGGGCCGCCGAGGCAGTGCTGCCGCGCGTGGTGACGGGGCTGTTCCACGTCGTGCTGTGGGCGGTCAAGAAGCTCCTCGGAATCCAGACAACACCCAAGAGAGGCACCGCATGACCGAGTCGACCCGGGCCGACGGCATCCACCACGCGAAGAAGCGCTCTCTGCTGAACCTGCTCACCGACATCCCGAACCTGGTCAAAGACCTGGTCAAGGGCGAGATCGAGCTGCTCAAGAAAGAGCTGATCGCCAAGGCGAAGGTCTTCGGCATCGGGGCGGGCCTCATCGTGGGCGCCCTCCTGTTCCTGTTCCTCATGCTGCTGTGCCTGATCATCGCGGGCATCTTCGCGCTGTCGCTCGTCATGCCGGGTTGGCTCGCCGCCCTGCTGGTCGCTGCGCTCTTCCTCCTCGTGGCGGCCGGTCTCGGCTACCTCGGGTACACCCAGATCAAGAAGGGGCTGCCGCCCCTGCCGAAGAAGACCATCGACAGCGTCAAGAGCGACGTGAAGGCGGTCAAGGGCGTCGGGCGGATCCCGCGCTCCGACATCGGTTCCGACTTCGGAGGACGCTTCTGATGAGCAACATCGACGACATCCAGGCCTCGATCGACCACACGCGGGCCGAGCTCGCGGCGACGCTGAACGAGCTCGAGGACAAGCTCAACATCCCCAAGCAGCTCGGGGCGGCCGCGTCCAAGGCGAAGGCGTCGTTCGACGTCGACCCGAAGCCGTGGCTGGCCGGTGCCGCCGCGACCGCTGCGGCGATCGGCGGCTTCGCCCTGATCGCGCTGCGCCGTCGCTGACCTGCCGGTCGCTCGGGGCCGAGCGCCCCGGTTCGCGCCTTTCAGGTCGGCAAGGGAAGATAGAGGCATGAACTCCAGCGCCGACGCGCACGGCACTTCCCTGCCCGAATCCGCCGCCGCAGCACAGTCCGAGATCCTGGGCTACACGCTCTGGACGGTCCTGCGCCGCGACCCCGCACGCCCGATCGACACCCACCCCTCGCACGCGAGCGAGATCGACCACGTCGTGGCCGAGCTGGCCGCGCAGGGCGTCACGGTCCGCGGCTTCTACGACGTCTCGGGCCTCAAGGCCGACAGCGACCTCATGATCTGGCTGCACGGCAGCGTCCCCGAAGACCTTCAGGCGGGCTACCGCGCGCTGCTGCGCACCCCGCTGCTGCGTGAGCTCCTGCCGACCTGGAACGCGATGGGCATGCACCGCGAGGCGGAGTTCTCGAAAGACCACAGCCCCGCCTTCATGCGCGGCAAGGAGCCCGAGCAGTGGCTCACCGTGTACCCGTTCGTGCGCAGCTACGAGTGGTACCTGCTGCCCGACGACGAGCGTCGCGCGATGCTCCGCGACCACGGCATGAAGGGCGCCGCGCACCGCAAGGTGCTGACGAACACGGTGGCGAGCTTCAGCCTGGGCGACTACGAATGGATTCTGGCGCTCGAAGCACCCGAGCTCGTGCAGCTGGTCGATCTCATGCGAGACCTCCGCTACACCGAGGCGCGGATGCACGTGCGCGAAGAGGTTCCCTTCTACACCGGACGCCGGATCCCGACGGCGGAGATCGGAGACGTGCTCCGTTGAGCATCACGAACAACGGCATGGTCCTCGGCGCGACGCCGGTCGCGGCCGACGGCCCCGAGTGGGTCGCCGAGCCCACGGCCTACGACGCCATCCTCCTCGCCGGCTTCGGCGGGCCCGAGGGGCAGGAGGACGTCATCCCCTTCCTCCGCAACGTCACCCGCGGCCGCGGGATCCCCGAGGAGCGCCTCGAGGAGGTCGCGCACCACTACCGCCACTTCGGCGGGGTGAGCCCGATCAACGAGCACAACCGCGAGCTCAAGGCGGCCCTCGAGGCCGAACTCGCCCGGCGTGAGATCGACCTGCCGGTGCTCTGGGGCAACCGCAACTGGGAGCCGTACATCCCCGACGCGATCCGCGAGGCGAACGAGCGCGGCTTCACGAAGCTCATCGCCATCGCCACGAGCGCCTACTCGTCCTACTCGTCGTGCCGCCAGTACCGCGAGGACTTCGCGATGGGCCTCGAGAGCACCGGCCTCGAGGGCACCGTGCAGATCGACAAGGTGCGCCAGTTCTTCGACCACCCCGGCTTCGTGCAGCCGTTCATCGACGGCGTCCGCGACGCCCTCGTCAAGGCGCGGGCCGAGATCGACGGCCTCGACCTCGGCAGCGAGGTGCAGGTGCTGTTCTCGACGCACTCGATCCCGTCGACCGATGCCGCCAAGAGCGGCCCTGAGTCTCGCGGGTTCGACGCTGACGGCGCCTACGCCGCCCAGCACCGCGCGGTCGCGGAGGTCGTTATGGCCGCGGCCGAAGCGGCCCTCGAGCTCGACTCCGAGACGAGCGTGCCGTGGCAGCTCGTCTTCCAGTCGCGCTCCGGCCCGCCGTCGATGCCGTGGCTCGAGCCCGACATCAACGACGCCATCCACGCGCTCGCGGGCGGCCCGACGAAGGCCGTCGTGATCGTTCCCCTCGGGTTCGTGAGCGACCACATGGAGGTCATGTGGGACCTCGACAACGAGGCGCTCGAATCCTGCGAAGACGAGGGCTTCTGGGCGGTCCGCACGCCGACGCCCGGCATCGACCCGAACTACGTCACCGGTCTGGTCGACCTGGTGCTGGAGCGCCGCGACGGCGTGCCGGTCGGCGACCGCCCGCACGTCACCGACCTCGGCCCCTGGTACGACGTCTGCCGGCCGGGCTGCTGCGAGAACGTCCGCCTGGGCTTCAAGCCCGCGGCCGCCGGTGTGGCCCCGTGACAGCCCTCCGGATCGGCACCCGCGGCTCGGCGCTCGCCGTGGCGCAGTCGACGCTCATGCTCGAGCGCCTCGCGAAGGCGACCGGGCGCGACGTCGAGCTGGTCACCATCGCGAGCGAGGGCGACCGCACCCAGGCGTCGCTCGCCACGCTCGGCGGCACGGGCGTCTTCGCCAGCGCCCTGCGCGAGGCCCTGCTGGCCGACGAGTGCGACCTGCTCGTGCACTCCCTGAAAGACCTCCCCACGGCGCTGCACCCCGGTCTCGTGATCGGTGCGATCCCCGCCCGCGCCGATGCCCGCGACGCGCTGTGCGCCCGCGACGGCCTCACCCTCGACCAGCTGCCCGAGGGCGCCCGGGTCGGCACCGGGTCGCCGCGTCGCGTCGCCCAGCTGAAGAGCAGGCGGCAGGATCTCGAGGTGGTCGACATCCGAGGCAACGTCGACACGCGCCTGGGCCGGGTCGGCGACGACCTCGACGCCGTGATGCTGTCGGCCGCCGGGCTCTCCCGCCTCGGCCTGCTCGACCAGGCCACCGAGCTGTTCGGGCTCGGCTTCTGGCCGACCGCCCCCGGCCAGGGGGCTCTCGCCCTCGAGGTGCGAGACGGCGACTCCGGCCCCGACCTCACGAAGGGGCTGAAGGCCCTCGACCACCGCGAGACACGGCTGATCGCGACCGCCGAGCGCGAGGTGCTGGCGGGCCTCGAGGCCGGGTGCGCGGCGCCGGTGGGTGTGACCGCGGTCGTGGACGCCGGGCTCCTGCTCGTGTCTGCCACCGTCTACGCGCTCGACGGGGCCTCGCGGCTCAGCGCCTCGCACGGCGTCACCCTCGAGCCGAGCGGCCTCGCGTCGCAGCTGGCCGACGTGCACGAGGTCGCCGGGCGGGTCGTCGACGAGCTGCTCGCGAACGGCGCCGCCACGCTCGCCCCTCTCGGCGACTCGGCGAAGGGGACCGACGCGGAATGACCGACCGGGGCGACCGACCGATAGGCGCTGACAAGCCGCTGCGCGGCGTCAGCGTGCTCGTTCCGCGCGGCGGCAAGTGGGGCGACGGAGTGTCGGCCACGCTGCGGTCGTACGGCGCGCATCCGGTCATCGCCCCGCTCATCAACTTCGCGCCCACCGAGAACGCCCACGGGCTGATGGTGTCGCTGCTCAAGCTCGAGGCCGGCGAGTACGACTGGCTGGTCGTCACCAGTGCGACCACGGTCGACGTGCTCATGGGCAACAGCATCCGCCCGGCGCCGACCACCCGGGTCGCGGCCGTCGGTGAGACCACGGCGGCCGCGCTGAAGCTCGCCGGGATCCGCGTCGACTTCGTCCCCGAGAACGACAACTCCGCCCGCGGCCTCGTCAAAGAGCTGCCCCGCACCAGGATCGCCGGGAAGGTCCTCGTCCCGCAGTCCGACATCGCGGAGCCCACGCTCGTGGCCGGCCTCCGGGACGCCGGGCTCGACGCGGAGTTCGTCGCGGCGTATCGGACGGTCGGGGTTCCCGTGGATCCTGCGATCACCAGCCGCGTCGCCAGCGGCGACATCTCGGTGATCCTCATCACCTCGGGCAGCGTCGCCCGCCAGATCGCGGCCCAGCTCGCACCGCTGCCCGAGGGCACCGTCGTCGCCTGCATCGGCCCGCGCACCGCGTTCGACGCCCGCGCCGCGGGCCTCCCGGTGCATCTCATCGCCGAGACCCGCTCGGCGTCCGCCCTGGTCGAGGCCGTGGTCGAGCATGCGCTCGCCGGCCAGGCCGATCCTTCCGAAAGCTGACTCCATGTCGTCCTTCCCCGCCGTCCGCGGGCGCCGTCTGCGCGCCACCCCGGCTCTGCGCCGACTCGTCGCCGAGACCCGCCTGCACCCCGCCGACCTGATCCTGCCGATGTTCGTGCGCGAGGGCATCGACGCCGACGTGCCGATCGCATCGATGCCGGGGGTCGCGCACCACTCGCTCGACAGCATGAAGCCGGCCCTGCAGCGCGCGGCGGCCGCGGGCGTCGGCGGCGTCATGCTGTTCGGCGTGCCGCTGGACGAGAAGAAGGACGCCCGGGGCTCCGGCGCCACCGACCCCGACGGCATCCTCAACCGCGCCACGCGCGTGGCCGCTGCCGAGGTCGGCGACGTCATGGTGGTCCAGACCGACGTCTGCCTCGACGAGTTCACCGACCACGGCCACTGCGGCGTGCTCGACGCGAACGGCGTCGTCGACAACGACGCGACCCTCGAGCGCTACCGCGAGATGGCCGTGCAGCACGCCGACGCCGGAGCCGAGCTGGTCGCGCCGAGCGGCATGATGGACGGTCAGGTGGCCGCCATTCGCGACGCCCTCGACACCGCCGGGTTCGGCGATCGCGCGATCCTGGCCTATGCCGCGAAGTACGCCAGCGCCTTCTACGGCCCGTTCAGGGAGGCCGTGCAGTCGTCGCTCCAGGGTGACCGCCGCACCTACCAGATGGACTCCGCCAACCGCCGCGAGGGCGGGCGCGAGGTTCAGCTCGACCTCGACGAGGGTGCCGACATCGTGATGGTGAAGCCGGCGATGAGCTACCTCGACGTGCTGGCCGACACCGCTGCAATCAGTGACGTGCCGGTGTGGGCGTACCAGATCTCGGGCGAGTACTCGATGATGCAGGCCGCCGCCGCGAACGGCTGGATCGACCTCGACGCCGCGTCGTACGAGAGCGTGCTCGGCATCAAGCGCGCGGGTGCCGAGGGCATCCTCACCTACTTCGCCACCGACCTCGCGGAGCGCCTGCGCGGTCTCGGCGACCCGTCGCGCGCCCTCCTCTAGCCCGGGGCGGCCCGGCCCGGGCGGCTCGCGCAGACAGACACACACCGACACAGACAGCAGGATCATGACGAACCAGACCGCCAACGACCTCGCCTTCTCGCGCGCCAAGGCCTCGATCCCGGGCGGGGTCAACTCGCCGGTGCGCGCCTACGGCTCGGTCGGCGGCACCCCGCGCTTCCTCGTCGACGCGCACAGTGCGTACGTCACCGATGCCGAGGGCCGCGAGTACGTCGACCTCGTCGCTTCGTGGGGTCCGGCGATCCTGGGCCATGCGCACCCCGCGGTCGTCGAGGCGGTGCGCGAGGCGGCCGGCCACGGGCTGTCGTTCGGCGCGTCCACGCCCGGCGAGACCGAGCTGGCCGAGATCGTGCGCGAGCGAGTGAGCGTGGGCGATCAGAAGCCGATCGGCAAGATCCGGATGGTGTCGACGGGCACCGAGGCGACCATGACCGCGATCCGCCTCGCCCGCGGCTACACCGGCCGGGACCTGCTCGTGAAGTTCGCCGGGCACTACCACGGCCACTCCGACTCGCTCCTGGCCGAGGCGGGGTCGGGTGTGGCGACGCTGGCGCTCCCGGGCTCCGCCGGCATCACGGTCGAGACCGCCTCGCAGACCCTCGTCCTGCCGTACAACGACCTCGACGCCGTCCGTGCCGCGTTCGACGAGCACTCTGAGCGCATCGCCGGGGTGATCGTCGAGGCGGCTGCCGCCAACATGGGCGTGATGGCTCCCGACCGCGGCTTCAACCGGGCGCTCTCGGAGATCACCCGGCGACACGGCGCGCTCCTGATCGTCGACGAGGTGCTCACCGGCTTCCGGGTCGGCAGCGCCGGCTGGTGGGGCCTCGAGGCGTCGCGCGTGGTGCCCGACGGCGCCGGTTGGGAGCCCGACCTCATCACCTTCGGCAAGGTCATCGGCGGCGGCATGCCGCTCGCCGCGCTCGGCGGCCGGGCCGAGATCATGGACTACCTCGCGCCGCTCGGGCCGGTCTACCAGGCGGGCACGCTGAGCGGCAACCCGGTCGCGGTCGCCGCCGGCATCGCCACGCTGCGCCTCGCCGACGCTTCGGTGTACCGCCGTCTCGACGAGGTCGCCGACGTCCTCGCCCGCGAGACGTCCGCGGCGCTGTCGGCCGAGGGCGTCGCGCACAGCGTCCAGCGGGCCGGCAACCTCTTCTCGTTCGCGTTCACCGGCGAGACCCCGCGGAACTACGACGACGTCCGCGCACAGGAGGGGTGGCGCTACGCGCCGTTCTTCCACTCGATGCTCGACCAGGGCGTCAACCTGCCGCCGTCGGTGTTCGAGGCGTGGTTCGTGACGGCCGCACATGACGACGCGGCGGTGTCGCGGATCCTGCAGGCCCTGCCCGCCGCCGCGCGCGCCGCTGCCTCGGCCGTCGCCCCCGCCTAGCCGTCAGGCGCGACGCGCGAGCCAGCGGCCCTCGTGGCGGGTGATCGCCAGCGGGAAGTCGAACGCCGCCGACACGTTCTCGCTCGTGAGCACGTCGTCGGCGCCGCCCGTCGCGGCGATGCGCCCGTCGCGCAGCAGCATCGCGTGGCTGGTCGACGCCGGCAGGTCCTCGAGGTGATGCGTCACCGTCACCGAGGCGACCTCGGGGTGCGCCACCCGCAGGGCGTCGACGGTCTCGAGCAGGTGCTCGCGGGCAGCGACGTCCAGGCCCGTCGCCGGCTCGTCGAGGAGCAGGAGGGCAGGATCCGCGATCAGCGCCCGGGCGATGAGAGCCCGGCCGCGCTCGCCCTGGCTCAGCGTGGACCAGCGCGAGGCCAGGCGGGCTTCGAGGCGGACGGACTCCGCCAGCTCCTGCGCCCTGATGACCTCGGTCGGGGACGCCTCCCAGCGGGGGAGCGGATCGCTCGAGCCGGTGAGGCCGGTGAGGATCACCTCGAGCACAGTGTTGTCGCCGAGCATGCGGTGGCGCGGGTCGACGTGGCCGATGTGCGTGCGCAGCTCGCGAAGCTCGACGCGGCCCAGGCGCTTGCCGAGCACGGTGACCGTGCCCGAGGTGGGATGGCCGAGCGCTCCGCACATCGTGAGCATCGTGGTCTTGCCGGCGCCGTTCGGGCCGATCAGCGCCCAGTGCTCGCCCGCGCGGACGGTCAGGTCGATGTGCTGCAGGAGGTCCCGCCCGGCGCGCGTGACGCGGACGTCGTCCAGCTCGAGGACGGCGTCGGCCCCGGGGCCGGTCAGAGCGCGCGCTTCTCGGGGAACACGCCCGCGGCGCCGACCGCGGCGACGTAGTCGCCCACGGTGTCGTGCGTCGAGAGGAGCACCTCGGCCGCGGCCTTGCCGTCGCGGGCGGCCACGGCGTCCGAGAGGCCCTGCAGGAGGGCGGGGGCCACGCCGAACGAGACCTGGCGCGTCGCCAGGCCGATGAGGAGGGTCGCGCGGTCGCTGACGGTCTCCAGCAGGCGCAGCACGCTGGGCGAGGAGGAAGCGGCGGCGATGATCTTCATGGCGGTGCCGAAGTTCGCGATGGCGTCCGTGCGGATCTCGCCCGACGAGCTGCGCTTGACGGTGCTGATCAGAGACGTGACCTCGTTCGCCTCGGCTGCCGAGAGCAGCGGGATGCCGCGGCGCGTCACGACGGCCCAGACGTCGAAGGCGGTCGCGGTGGTGTCGGCGAAGTCCTCGAGCGACGGCGAGATGATGCGCGTGTAGCGGTTCGCCTCGATGTCGACCAGCCCGAAGTCCGCGAGCTTGGCGATCGCCTCGCGCACCGGCGTGCGCGACACTCCGAGCCAGCGCACCAGCTCGTCGTCGTTCAGGCGTTCGCCGAGCTCGAGGGTGCCGTCGGCGATCGCGGCGAGCATCTTGTCGAAGACGACGTCGCGGAGGAGGCGACGGGGAGCGGGGGATTCGGACTTCGGAACGGGAACGGGCATCGGGTGCTTCCTGGTGATTCGGGTGGGTGTGCGGGGAACGGGGCGGCCGCGCGAGGGCGCGACGGGGCCGGGCGGCGGACGCAGGATCAGCGAGAGCCGCCCGGTCAGGGTCAGGCCGGGAAGATCCCCGACTCCTTGACCGCGTCGAGGTAGGCGCCGAAGCGAGCCGGCTGGGCCGCGACGAGGTCGCCGGCCTTCTCGCCGTCGCCCTTCTTGATCGCGTCGCGGAGGTCGCGGGAGAAGCTCGCGCCCTCCTTCCACGGGAAGATGCCGACGGCGCCGGTGCGCTGAAAGAGGAGCGCAACGATCGGGCCGGTGATCGCCCAGACGCGGGTCATGATCGGGCTGCCCGAGGCCGCGAGGAGGCGGTTGTTCGCCTCGGAGAGCGCGAAGATGTCCTCGCGGCCCTCCTTGTCCATGACGGCGGCGCGCTTGTCGAAGACGTCGGCGACGAAGGCTCGGTCGGCCTCGTTCAGCGCGGGCACGCCGGTGCGGACGAACATCGACCAGAGCTCGTAGCCGGTGTGCACGGTGTCGAGGAACTCGGCGTACGACGGCGCGACGACGCGCGTGTACCGGTTCGCCTCGATGTCGACCAGGCCGTACTCGGCGAGACGCGCGATGGCCTCGCGGACGGGCGTCCGCGAGACGCCGAGCCAGCGGACGAGCTCGTCGTCGTTGAGACGCTCGCCCAGCTCGAGGGTGCCGTCGATGATCGCCTCGAACATCTTCTCGTAGACGACGTCGCGGAGGAGCCGGCGCGGCTCCTGGGTCTCAGGGTTGGGTACGGGGACTGGCATGGGACTCCCTGCTGTTGACTCGTCGATTCGCTCCTGGAAGGGCGGTCACGGGCATGCCGCGTCTTCCATGCAGATGAATGTATCGGTATCCAAGACTTTAGAATACGTCAGGCCGGTGTGTCCACCCGCGCCACGCCGCTCCCAGCGACCCCGGGGCCGTGTCGGTCGGCGCCGTCACTCGCGCACGCGCACGACCGTGCGCCCCCGCACCCGACCGGCGGTGATCTCGCCGGCGAGGCCGACGACGTCCGCGAGGCCCACCTCGGTCGTGAGCGAGTCGAGCAGGTCCAGATCGAGGTCGACGGCCAGGCGACCCCACGCCTCCTCGCGCAGTGCTCGCGGGGCGTCGACCGAGTTGATCCCGGCCAGGTTCACGGCCCGCAGGATGAACGGGAGCACCGTCGTCGGGAGGTCCGACCCGCCGGCCAGCCCGCACGCCGTCACCGTGCCGCCCCACGCCGTCTGCGCGAGGACCGTGGCGAGGGTCTGCCCGCCCACCGAGTCGACGGCGCCGGCCCAGCGGGTCTTCTGCAGGGGGCGGCCGGGCGCCGAGAGCTCCTCGCGGTCGATGATCGCCGACGCCCCGAGGGAGCGGAGGTAGTCGCCCTGCTCGGGTCTGCCCGTGGAGGCCACCGCGGTGTAGCCGAGGTGTGAGAGCAGGGCGAGGGCGATGGAGCCGACGCCGCCTGCTGATCCTGTGACCAGGATCTCGCCGTCGCCGGGCTTCACGTCGCGCTCGAGCCGCAGCACGCTCAGCATCGCGGTGAACCCGGCGGTGCCGATCGCGGCCGCTCGCCGAGGCGTGATCTGCTCGGGCAGGTGCACGAGCGAGGCCGCGTCGACGACCGCGCGCTCGGAGTACCCGCCGTGCCGCGTCTCGCCGATGCCCGCGCCGTTGAGAACCACGCTGTCGCCCGGCTCGAAGCGGCGCGCCGAGTCGCCCTCGACGACCGTGCCGACGAGGTCGATGCCCGGGATCAGCGGCCGGGTGCGGGCGACGCCGGGGTCGCCGCGCAGGGCCATGCCGTCTTTGTAGTTGAGGCTCGACCACTCGACGTCGACGACGACGCCGTCGTCGCGGCCGGCGCGGAGGAAGGCGTCGTCGACCTCCGTCAGAGCCGAATCACCGTCTTCGGGAAGGACGATCGCTCGCGTCATGGGGTCGACGCTACTCCGCGGCGCCAGCCGAATCGGCCGCGGTGTCAGCCGGGCAGGCTCCGCAGTGTCAGCCGAGCAGGCTCCGCGGTGTCAGCCGAACAGGATCGCGGCCTCGTCGTAGCGCTCCTGCGGCACGACTTTCAGCGATCCGAGGGCCTCCTCGAACGACACGTGCACGATGTCGGTGCCGCGGAGGGCGACCATGCGACCCCACCGGCCCTCGTTCACCGAGTCGCTCGCCGCCATGCCGAGACGCGTCGCGAGAACGCGGTCGTAGGCCGAGGGGGTGCCGCCGCGCTGGATGTGGCCGAGGGTCGTGGCGCGGGTCTCGATGCCCGTGGCCTCCTCGATCATGGGCGCGAGCCGCTCGCCGATGCCGCCGAGGCGCGGGCGGCCGAACGCGTCGAGGCCCCGCTCGGAGTGCGCGTCGTTCTCGTGGTCGGGTACGAAGCCCTCCGCGACGACGACCAGCGGCGCGCGGCCGCGGTCGTAGGCCGACTTCACCCACTCGGCGAGCTGCTCGATGCTCGTGGCCTGCTCGGGGATCAGGATCGCGTGTGCGCCGGCGGCCATGCCCGAGTGCAGGGCGATCCAGCCGACGTGGCGCCCCATGACCTCGGCGACCATGCAGCGGCTGTGCGACTCGCCGGTGGTGCGCAGGCGGTCCATCGCGTCGACGGCGATCTGGACGGCCGTGTCGAAGCCGAAGGTGTAGTCGGTCGCGCCGAGGTCGTTGTCGACCGTCTTCGGCACTCCGACGATCTTGAGGCCGGCGTCGGTGAGGCGCTTCGCGGCCGCCAGGGTCCCCTCGCCGCCGATCGCGACGATCGCGTCGATTCCGCGGCGCTCCATCATGGCGGCGATGTTGTCGACCCCGCCCTTCTCGCCCTCGAACGGGTTGGTGCGGCTCGTGCCTAGGATCGTCCCGCCCTGCTTCGAGATGCCCTGGATGTCCTTCCTGCCAAGGGGAACCAGGTCGTCCTCGACGACGCCGCGCCAGCCGTCGCGGAAACCGACGAACTCCTGGCCGTTGATCTGGATTCCCTTGAGGACGGCGCCGCGGATGACCGCGTTGAGGCCGGGGCAGTCGCCGCCCGAGGTGAGGATTCCGATTCGCATGTGCACTCCGTTGGACTTCGGCGGCCGCTCCAGACGGCCGCACTGCGCTCCATCATGGCTCACCGAGGTAATAGGGTCGAGTCGATGTCGTCCCCAGAGCCCCCCGACGCCGCCGGCCCGGCGAGCCCGGCCGATCCGCGCACCGCGCGGTTCCGTCGCGGCGCCGGTCGCCCCGTGGGTCCGCCCGGGCCGCCGCCGCCCGTGCACGGCATGGGCATCGGCCGGGGCTCGGTCGACCCGGCGGCCGGCGGAGACGTCGCGCCGTGGCCGCTCACCGGCGATTCGGGGCGGCCGCTCTCGCTCGACGATCTGCCTCTGCCGGGCGGGCTGTCGCATCCTGCGCCCCCACCCGCCCCACCCGCCTACGGCGAGCTCGCCGAGAACCGCTGGCCGGGCGCACCTCGGGCGCAGCCCGACGATGAGGCGGGCGACGATGCCGGCGACTGGCCCGACGTCGACGACGACCCGGGTCGCAGGAGCGGCGTGGTCGCCATCGTCGTCGGCTTCTTCGTCGGCGTCGTGGGCGTGTTCATCGGCATCGCGTCGATCCGCGCCAGCCGCCGCGTCGGTCTCGCCGGCGCCCTCGGCACAGCCGGGATCGTGGTGTCGGTGCTCAACATCGTCGTGGGCGGAGTCGTCGGCATCTCGTGGGTGCGCTACGAGGTGTCGCTCCAGCAGCAGTGCTCGTTCGTCGGGCCGGGGCAGTACGTCACGCAGAACGGCGACCGCGTCACCTGTCACTGACGCGGTGACCGACCGGCCGCGTCGACGCGGTCAGTGGGCGCGGTGGTCCTGGATCGTCATGCGCGGCCCGAAGCGCGGCTTGCGGAATCCGCTCGCCGTGATCAGCCGCATCACGCGCTCGCGGTGACCCCGGTAGGGCTCGAGCAGTTCGAGCATTCCGTCGTCGTCGACCGGCTCGCCGATGAGGGCCCAGCCCACGGTGGCGGGCAGGTGGTAGTCGCCGACGCTCGGCGAGTCGGGGTCGCCGTGGGCGCGCTGGCTAGTCTCGGCGGCGGTCCAGACGCCGACGCCGACCACCGACCGCAGCCGTCGCTGCACCTCGTCGCCGCCTCGCCCGAGCGACAGGGTGCGCTCGAGACCCGACGCGACCGCGCAGACGCGCATGATCGTCGCCGACCGCTGCGGCCCCACGCCGGCACGATGCCACTCCCAGCTCGGCACCTTCGCCCAGGTCGCGGCGTCGGCCGGCACCATGAGGCCGGCCGGGGCCGGGCCCGGGGCCACGCTGCCGTGCCCTCGCACCAGCTGACGCCAGGCCCGCCACGCCTCGGTGCCCGTCACCTTCTGCTCGAGCACCGCCGGGATCATCATCTGCGCCACGAGGTTCGTGCGCAGCAGCCGCAGCCCGGGCAGCCGACGTCGCGCGTCGCTCAGCAGTTCGTGCCCCGACACGTCGAGCCCCGACCAGTCGTCGCCCCGGCCCAGGAGCTCGGGCACGTTCGCCACGGCCCACTCCGCCCCCGGCCCCCACGCCCTCGCCTCGACGGCCGACGCCGCCGGGCCGAGCCGCAGAGTCGCGGGGCCCTCGGGCGTCCGCACGCCCCACCACACCACGCCCGCCTCGACGCGGAAGCACGGGTCGCCGCCTCCGCGCACGAGAGGGCGCAGCGTCTGCAGCACGTGGACCGGCTCGGCGGGGCGGTAGACCGTCGTCGCCGTGGCGACCTGCCCGGACGCCGGCGACGAGGGCTCTGCCGCCGTGTCGAGACTCATGCCGACAGGGTAGCCGTCGCCTCCGACTTCACTGGCTGCGCTGACTTCACTGGCTTCTCTGACTTCACTGGCTTCTCTGGCTTCACTGGCTGCGCTGGCCTCGACGCATCGCGCGCCTGCCTCGCCCGGGCCGCCAGCGTGGTCTCACCCGCGGTCACGAGGGCGCAGGAGCCGAGAAACGCCTGCATCACCGACGCGAACCCCCTCGCATCCCGCCCTCTGGCCACCCGCACCACGCCCGACGCACAGGCCGCCACCGCCTCGCGGTCGAGCGGAACCCCGAGCGCCAGGAACGAGAACGCGAGCCGGAGGTCGAGCTCCGCGACGGCGGACAGCAGGATCGGATTCGCGCACCGCCGAGACATGAACGCCGTGATCGCGCCCATCGTCTGCAGCCGGCCGAGGGTCCAGACCGCGCCGTCGTCGGCGGGGCCGTCGGCCGCGACCGCGGCGACTCGCGCGGCCTCGGCGCAGAGCGCGTCGATGTCGGCCTCCGGCAGCGTGGGGAGGACGCTCGCCGCGATGGCGCCGTGCATCGCGCCGTAGACGTCGAGCGCCGCCCGGTGGGAGCGTGCCGTCGGCACGCAGACCCTCGTCGACGTGTTGGCGGTGATCTCGACCAGGCCGAGCTCGGCGAGCTGGTCGAGCGCGGTGCGCACGGGGGTGCGCGAGACGCCGAGCCAGGCGGTGAGGTCTTCGTCGTGCAGGCGCTCGCCGGGCTCCAGCGAGCCGTCGAAGAGCGCGGTGAGGAGGCGTCGCCGCGCCGTCTCGCTGAACCTCTCTCGCACGCGGCCGCCGGGTCGGCCGGCGGGGACGGGGCTCACGCGACGGCCCCGGCTGCGGGAGTCCGTGCCGAGACGGCGCCGGCGGCGACGTCGGGCGACGCCCGGACGCTTGCCCCGAGGCTCTCGAACAGGTCGACGGCGGTCTCGGCGTCGCGCCGTTCGACCGCCTCGGCGAGCCCCTCGAACACCTCGGCGAACGCCGAGACGTCGCTCTGCGGGCCGGGCACGCCGAGCTGGAAGCGGAGGTCGGCGCCGATGCGCACGACCATCTCGCGAAGGAGGTCGTTGTCGGCGTGCAGGCTGAAGAAGTAGAGGGCTCGCCGCATCAGCTCGACGGCCTGCGGCGGAGTCGCGGGCTCGTCGCCCCGGCAGACCCTGGCGGCGCGGCGGAGGGCCGCAGTGCCCGTCGACGCGGCGACGGAGTCGATGCGCCGCAGGCTGCTGCGGGCGGCGAGGGCCCAGAGGGCGCACATCACCTCGATCGACTGCGGGATCCGGTCGGGTCGCGCACGGCACACCCGGGTCGACCTGCTCGGGCCGGTCTCGACCAGGTGCATCGAGTCGAGCCGGTCGAGAGCCATGCGGATCGGGGTGCGGGAGACACCGAGCCACTCCTGGAGGTCGGTGTCGCGCAGCCGCTCGCCCGGGGCCAGCGAGCCGTCGAGGATCGCGGCGAGGAGATGCTCGAACACCTCGTCCTTGCGGAGCCGGCGCTGCACGGAGCTCTCGGATGACGGCGGGACGGGCATCGAGGCACCTTCGCTCTCTGGCTGGAACAGACATGTCACACACTACTCCAGGCCGAGGGGTCGAAGGTAGGATTCCTCGCGTGGCGACCCCGAAGATCCTGCTCTTCTACGTGTTCACGCCGCTGCCCGACCCCGAGGCGATCCGGCTGTGGCAGCGCGACCTCTGCCGTGGGCTCGGCCTCACCGGCCGGATCATCGTCTCGAAGGACGGCATCAACGGCACCGTCGGCGGCGACCTGCCCTACGTGAAGCGCTACCTGCGGGCCTTCCGCGAGTACGCCCCGTTCCGCGGGGTCGACGCGAAGTGGTCGGAGGGCACGGGCCGGGACTTCCCGAAGCTGAGCGTGAAGGTCCGCGACGAGATCGTCTCCTTCGGGGCGCCCGACGAGCTGCGGGTCGATGAGGCGGGCGTCTTCGGCGGTGGGGCGAGGCTCAGCCCGGAGGGGCTCCACGAGCTCCTGCGCACCCGGCCCGACACGGCGCTGTTCGACGGGCGCAACGAGTTCGAGGCCAGGATCGGGCGCTTCCGCGACGCCGTCGTGCCCGACGTCGCCACCACGCGCGAGTTCGTGGCCGAGCTCGACTCGGGCCGCTACGACCACTTGAAGTCGAAGCCGATCGTCACCTACTGCACCGGGGGAGTCCGCTGCGAGGTGCTCTCCTCGCTGATGATCGACCGGGGGTTCGAGGAGGTCTACCAGCTCGACGGCGGCATCGTCCGCTACGGCGAGAGATTCGGCGACGACGGCCTCTGGGAGGGCGCCTTGCACGTCTTCGACGGCCGCGAGAAGGTCGAGTTCAGCGACCACGCCCGGGTGATCGGGCACTGCTTCGCCTGCGAGGCGCCGTCGTCGACGCTCGTGAACTGCGCGGACGCGCAGTGCCGTGAACGGCTCGTGGTGTGTGCCGATCACGCAGTCGGGAGTCCGCTGTGCGCCGCCCACGCCCTTGCGGCGTAGCGTCCCGCGCATGAGCGCAGACACCGCAACGCCAGAAGAGCTCCAGACCGTCGCCGACGTGCTCGGCAAGGCGCGCATCGGCCTGCTCGCCACCGTCGACCAGGAGGGTCACGTGGTCAGTCGGCCTCTGGCGCTCATCGACCGCGACTTCGACGGATCCGTGTGGTTCTTCGTGCAGAAGAGCAGCCACAAGGTGCACGACATCGAGCGGGAGCCCGAGGTGAACGTCGGCGTCGAGACGTCGAAGGGCTGGCTCTCGATCTCCGGCACGGCGCAGCTGACGACCGACCCGCAGAAGGTCGACGAGCTCTGGAACACCGGTGCCGAGGCCTGGTTCGATCAGGGGCGGCAGGATCCCGAGGTCGCCCTGCTCGAGGTCCGCGCCCACACCGTCGAGTCGTGGACGAGCACCGAGCCGAAAGCCGTCACCCTCTTCAAGTACGCCAAGGCCGCGGCGACCGGCGGGCACCCGGAGAACGTCGGCGAGAACACGACGATCTCGCTCTAGGCGCCGGGCTCCGTTCCGGCCGCATCCGGCCCGGCGTCGTCGCCGATCGCGTCGTCTCCGATCGCGTCGAGGACGCGCTCCGAGAACGCCAGCAGCGCCTGGGCCTCGGCCCCGCCGCCGAGGACGTCGACGAAGTACTCCTTGATCGCGGCGTTGTGGCCGCGGCTCGACTCGAGCATCGCCCGGCGTCCGTCGGCGGTCAGTTCGACCCAGGTGCCGCGGGCGTCGAGGTCGCAGTCGGTGCGCTGGACGAGACCGCGTCGCTCCATGCGCGTGACCTGGTGGCTGACGCGGCTCTTCTCCCAGCCGATCTGCTCGGCGATGTCGCGCACCCGCAGCCTGCGGTCGGCCGAACGCCCCAGCCCGGCGAGGATCTCGTACTCAGGAGCCGAGACGCCCGACTGCCGCTGCAGCCGCACCTCGAGGGCGCGGTCCAGCCGCCGTCGCATGGAGTAGAACGCGTCCCAGACGGCCCAGTCGTCATCCGTCAGCTGGTCGGCCATTCGCCCAGTGTAGGGACGGGGGCGCGGCATATCCTCGTTGCATGTCCGACGTGCGCCCCGCTTCCCTGGCCCAGGAGTCCGTCGACACGGTCCGCCGCTGGCTGAGCGAGTCGCAGGGCGCCCGCGTCGGCGTCCAGGCGCAGCGGCTCGCCGGCGTGCTCCGCGACCCCGACGGCCTCGACTTCACGCTCGGCTTCGTGGACCGCGTCGTGCGTCCGGAAGACCTCCAGGTCGCGGGCGCCAGCCTGGAAGAGCTGAGCCGGTCGATCCCGAAGTTCCTGCCGTGGTTCCTCCGCGCCGCCATCTCGACCGGCGGCGGCCTGGCGTCGGGTGCGCCGCGCACGGTCGTGCCCGTCGCCCGCAAGGCCCTCCGCCGCATGGTCGAGCACCTCATCGTCGACGCGACCCCGCACCGGCTCGGCGCGAGCCTGGCCAAGCTCCGCGCGGACGGCTCCCGGCTCAACCTCAACCTCCTCGGCGAGGCCGTCCTCGGCGACGCCGAGTCCGACCGCCGGCTCGAGGGCACGCGTGCGCTCCTCGCCCGCGGCGACGTCGACTACGTGTCGATCAAGGCGTCCGCGGTCGCCAGCCAGCTCAGCCTGTGGGCGTTCGAGGCCACGAGCGACCGGCTGGTCGAGAGGCTCACGCCGCTCTACGAGCTGGCGGCGTCGTCGACCACGACGAAGTTCATCAACCTCGACATGGAGGAGTACCACGACCTCGACCTGACGATCGACGTCTTCGCCCGGATCCTGGACACCCCCGAGATGCTCGGCCTCGAGGCCGGCGTCGTGCTGCAGGCCTACCTGCCCGACTCGCTCGGCGCGCTCAAGCTGCTCACTGAGTGGTCCCGGGCTCGCATCGCCCGCGGCGGAGCCCCGGTCAAGGTGCGCATCGTCAAGGGCGCCAACCTCGCGATGGAGCGCGTCGACGCCGCCGTGCACGGCTGGCCCCTCGCCACCTGGTCGTCGAAGGTCGAGACCGACGCGAACTACCTCCGCATGATCGACTGGGCGCTCCAGCCCGAGAACGCGGCCGCCGTCAAGATCGGCGTCGCCGGGCACAACCTCTTCGACGTCGCCTACGCGTGGAACCTCGCGAAGCAGAACATGGTCACCAACCGGGTCGACTTCGAGATGCTGCTCGGCATGGCCACCGCGCAGGCCGAGGCGGTGCGGAAAGACGTGGGGCGGCTCCTGCTCTACACGCCCGTCGTGCACCCTGCCGAGTTCGACTCCGCCATCAGCTACCTCGTGCGACGACTGGAGGAGAACGCCAGCCCCGAGAACTTCCTCTCCGGCGCCTTCGAGATCGACACCGACCCCGAGGTGTTCGAGCGCGAGAAAGACCGCTTCCTCGCGTCGCTCGCGCTGAAGGACGACCTGGTCGCGGCCGGCGACGAGACGCCGGGCCCCCGGCGGACGCAGGATCGCTCCCGCGGCTACGACCTCGACATGCGCGTCGGCGACTTCGAGAACGAGCCCGACACCGATCCCGCTCTCGAGGCGAACCGGACGTGGGCGGCGCGGATCCTGCAGAAGTCCGCGACGAGCGACCTCGGCGCCGAGACCATCGAGAAGGCCTGGGTCTCGGACGTCGCCGCCCTCGAGAGCATCATCGCCGGCGTCGCCGAGTCGGGCGTGAAGTGGGGCCGTGAGGACGGCGCCACCCGGGCCGAGCTCCTCGACCTCGTCGCCGCCGGGCTCGCGGCCGCCCGGTCCGACCTCATCGAGGTGATGGCGTCCGAGACCGGCAAGACCGTCGCCGAGGGCGACCCGGAGGTCTCCGAGGCGATCGACTTCGCCCGGTACTACGCCGAGCAGGCCCGAGAGCTCGACCGGATCGATGGCGCCCGCGCGGTCCCGCCGCGCCTCACCGTCGTCGCCCCGCCGTGGAACTTCCCGGTCTCCATCCCGATCGGCGGCGTGCTCGGCGCGCTCGCGGCGGGCAGCGGCGTGATCCTGAAGCCCGCGCCCCAGGCGCACCGCACGGGTGCGGTGCTCGCCGACATCCTCTGGCGCGCAGGGGTGCCGCGCTCGCTGCTCGCGCTGGTCGACCTCGACGAGGGCGACCTCGGCCGCCACCTCGTCGCCCACCCGGCCGTCGACGCGGTGATCCTGACGGGGTCGTTCGAGACCGCGCAGGCGTTCCGATCCTGGCGCACCGATCTGCGGCTGCACGCCGAGACCAGCGGCAAGAACGCCATCGTCGTGACGCCGTCCGCCGACCTCGATCTCGCGGTCGCGGACGTCGTCGCCAGCGCCTTCGGGCACGCCGGCCAGAAGTGCTCGGCGGCCTCGCTCGTGATCCTCGTCGGCTCGGTGGGGCGCAGCGAGAGGTTCCGGCGGCAGCTCGTCGACGCGGTGGCGAGCATCCGGGTGGGCTACCCCGACGTCGCCACGACGCGCATGGGCCCGCTGATCGACCCGCCCGAGGGCAAGCTGCTGCGCGGCCTCACCGAGCTCGGCGAGGGCGAGACCTGGTGGGCGACCCCGAGGCCCCTCGACGAGACGGGCGTGCTCTGGAGCCCCGGCGTGCGCGACGGCGTGCGACCCGGCAGCGAGTTCCACCGCACCGAGTACTTCGGCCCCGTTCTGGGCGTCATGCGCGCCGAGACCCTCGACGAGGCGATCGACCTGCAGAACGCCGTCGAGTACGGCCTCACCGCGGGCCTGGAGAGCCTCGACGCCCGCGAGATCGCGCACTGGGCGTCGCGGGTCGAGGCCGGCAACCTCTACGTCAACCGCTCGACGACCGGCGCGATCGTGCGTCGCCAGCCGTTCGGCGGCTGGAAGCGCTCGAGCGTCGGCACCACGGCGAAGGCGGGCGGGCCCGACTACGTCGCGTCGCTCACCTCGTTCGCGCGCGTGCCGCACGAGCCCCGGGCGTCGCTCCAGCTCGACGGCGTGCCCGAGCTCGGCGTGAAGATCATCGAGGCGACGCGCTCGGTGCTGTCGTTCGAGGAGTTCGACTTCGTCCGCTCGGGCAGCGCGAGCGACCAGCGCGCCTGGCTCGCCCGCTTCGCCTCGCCGGTCGACCCGTCGGCCCTCGGCGTCGAGCGCAACGTCTTCCGCTACCTCCCGCACCCCGTCACGATCCGGCTGGCCACGGACGGCGACATGGCCGACCTCATCCGACTCGTCGCGGCGGGGGCCCGGGCCGGGTCGGCTCTCACCATCAGCACGGCGCACCCTCTGCCGGCGACTCTGGTGCAGCTCCTGCGGTCTTCTGACAGCCCGGTGCGCGTCGACGACATCACGGTCGAGAACGAGGGGCTCTGGCTGGCGCGTGCCGCCGCCGGGCTGCTGCAGGGGCAGGTCGACCAGGCGCCCGACGACGACCTCTCGATGATCGTGCGGGCCACTCAAGACTCGGGCGTGCTCAACCTCGGCGTGCAGAACACCGTCGCGTTCAACCGTCAGGCCCTGCTCCAGGCAGACCCCGGCGCGCACCTCGACGGCCCCGGCGCGGGCAGTTACAGGGGGCTCAGGATCCGACTGATCGGCGGCTCCGCGCACGCGCTCTCGCAGGCGATCGCCGGCTCACCCGACGTCGCGATCTACTCCGACGAGGTGACCGAGTCGGGCCGCGTCGAGCTCCTGCCGTTCCTGCGCGAGCAGTCGCTCTCGATCACCGCGCACCGCTTCGGCAACCCGATCCCCGACATCGCCGCACTCCGGTTCTAGCGCGCCGCGCCGGGCCCTACGCGGGCTGCCGGTTGATCAGCTTGGACAGGACGATCGCGCTGCGCGTGTGATCGACGTTCGGCGCGTTCCGCACGCGCTCGAGCGCCCCCTCGAGCGACGGGATGTCGCGCGACCGCATGTGCACGATCGCGTCGGCGCTGCCGGTGACGGTGCCGGCGTCGACCACCTCGGGCACGGTGCTCAGGATCCGCTGGAGCTCGGCCGGCGACACCGTTCCGCGGCAGAACAGCTCGACGTACGCCTCCGTCGCCAGCCCGTCGACCGCCGGGTCGACCTGCACCGTGAAGCCGCGGATCACGCCGTCGTGCACCATCCGGTCGACGCGCCTCTTCACCGCAGAGGCCGAGAGCCCCACGACGTCGCCGATGTCGCCGTAGCCGGCGCGGGCGTTCTGGCGCAGCAGGTCGATGATGCTGAAGTCGAGATTGTCCACGCGACGACGATAGTGCTCGAATCTTGCGCGAGTCGCTGTGTTAAGCATCAGACGTGCGCACGATGCCACGAGAATGCGCGATCGGCGTGTGAGACTGGCAGGCGTGAGCATCGCGACCGACACCGACCAGGCCCCCGCGACACCGCGCCGGGCGACGCATCGCACGATCCTGATGTGCCGACCCGACTTCTTCACGGTGAGCTATCGCATCAACCCCTGGATGCACCCGGAAGACCCCACCGACACCAGCCGCGCGGTCGCCCAGTGGCAGACCCTCTACGACACGTACGTCGGCCTCGGCTTCGACGTCGAGCTCATCGACCCGATCGAGGGCCTGCCCGACATGGTCTACTCGGCCAACGGCGGCTTCGTGCTCGACGGCAAGGCCTACGGCGCCAGCTTCACCTACCCCGAGCGCCAGCCCGAGGGCCCGGCCTACATGAAGTGGTTCGGCGACCACGGCTTCGAGGTCGCCGTCCCCGAGCAGATCAACGAGGGCGAGGGCGACTTCCTCCTCGTGGGCGATGTGATCCTGGCCGGGACGGGATTCCGCAGCGACTCGACTTCGCACCAGGAGCTGGCGAAGGTCTTCGGCCGCGAGGTCGTGACCCTCAACCTCGTCAACCCGAGCTTCTACCACCTCGACACCGCGATCGCCGTGCTCGATCCCGAGCCGGTCGACGGGCACTCCAACATCGCCTACCTCGAGAGCGCCTTCGACGAGGAGTCGCTGGCGACGCTGCGGTCCCGCTTCCCCGACGCGATCCTGGTCAGCGAGGAGGACGCCGCCATCCTCGGCCTCAACTCGTACTCCGACGGCTACAACGTCGTGATCGCCTCGCGCGCCAAGGGCTTCGAGCAGCAGCTGCGCGACCGCGGCTACAACCCGATCGGCGTCGACCTCTCCGAACTCCTCCTCGGCGGGGGCGGCGTGAAGTGCTGCACCCTCGAGCTCCGGCGATGACGGGCCATGTCTAGCGCCTCGACCCGCACCGCGGCGGCGATCGCCGTCGAGGAGGGCGCGCTCGCGCACAACTACCACCCGCTGCCCGTCGTCGTCGAGACGGGCGACGGCGCCTGGGTCACCGACGTCGAGGGCAATCGCTACCTCGACTGCCTCGCCGCATATTCGGCCGTGAACTTCGGCCACGGCAGCCCGCGGCTCCTCGACGCCGCGCGGGCGCAGCTCGACCGCGTCACCCTCACTTCGCGGGCATTCCACAACGATCGGCTGGGGCCGTTCGCGGCCGCGCTCGCCGGCCTCGTCGACGCCGACTTGGTGCTTCCGATGAACACAGGAGCCGAGGCGGTCGAGTCCGCCATCAAGGTCGCACGCGCCTGGGGCTACCGGGTGAAGGGGGTGCCCGAGGGCCGGGCGACGATCATCGTCGCCGACGGCAACTTCCACGGGCGCACGACGACGATCGTGAGCTTCTCCGGCGACCCGGAGGCGCGCGACGGCTTCGGTCCGTACACGCCCGGCTTCGTCTCGGTGCCGTACGGCGACGCCGACGCGATCGAGGCGGCGATCACCGACGACACCGTGGCGGTCCTGCTCGAGCCGATCCAGGGCGAGGCCGGTGTGATCGTGCCGCCGGCGTCGTACCTGCCCGCGGTCCGCGCGATCACTGCGGCGCGGAACGTCCTGCTCGTCGCGGACGAGATCCAGTCCGGCCTCGGGCGCACCGGCTCGACGCTGGCCTGCGATCTCGTCGGCGTGAAGCCCGACCTGATCACCCTCGGCAAGGCGCTCGGCGGCGGCATCGTGCCGGTGTCGGCGGTCGTCGGGCGCCGCGACGTCCTCGGGGTCCTGCGGCCCGGCGAGCACGGATCGACCTTCGGCGGCAACCCGCTGGCGGCGGCGGTGGGGCTCGAGGTCGTCAGGATGCTGGAGACCGGCGAATACCAGGAGCGCGCCGCATCGCTCGGAGCACGCCTGCGGAAGGCGATCGACCCCCTCGTCGGGTCGGGCGTGGTCGCGGTGCGCAGCGCCGGCCTCTGGTTCGGCATCGACGTCGACCCGGCCGTCGGCACCGGTCGCGAGGTGTGCGAGGCCCTGCTGCGGCGCGGGGTGCTGGCGAAAGACACTCATGGCTCGACAATCCGTCTGGCGCCGCCGCTCGTGGTGTCGGGCGACGACCTCGACTGGGCGGCGGAGCAGTTGCACGCGGTGCTCGCCCGCTAGGACCTGTTGCAGGAGCGGCGAGGAGCCGGCCGTACCCAGCTCCTCGCCGCTCCATAAGGTATATCACACCAGGGCATAAAACACCCACGCCGAATGTCTCCTGGCGCGCGACGCTTCGCCGTCCGGCCGAGAGGCGGCGCGAAGCGCCGCACGCGGCGCAGCCGCGGGAAGGGACCGGGCTGGACAGGCGGTTCTTAAAGGAACAACGCCCTGTCCGTGAGGGAAGTTGGCGAAGCCAACGAACATGGTGGCTGGACAGGGCGTCGATCCCTGGACCTCTCGATTTTCAGTCGAACGCTCTACCAACTGAGCTACCCAGCCATGGCGACCCTGACCGGACTTGAACCGGCGACCTCCGCCGTGACAGGGCGGCGCGCTAACCAACTGCGCTACAGGGCCAAACTTGTGAAACTGTCTTTACTTGAAATTCCTGCTTCAGTGTCGTTTATCAAGCACTGTGACCCCAACGGGATTCGAACCCGTGCTGCCGCCGTGAAAGGGCGGTGTCCTAGGCCACTAAACGATGGGGCCGTGAGCTTGTGGGCGTCACAGCAACCCGCCCAAGCATACGGATAGGCGCGGCGAAAATCAAAACGGCTCTCTCTGGGCTCCTGCGCCCGGGAAATCGACGGGGAGGTGTTGCCGCGACCCCTCCCCAGTTGGGGTCACACGTGGGTTCTCCACAACACGCCCCGCGGGCGGGCCGCCGCAGAAGAATCCCCTGTCAGAGTTAGGTTCACGCTGTAGTTGAGACTTTCCGCCGGAGAGCCTCGGGTCGACAGCGCAGCCCAGAGGTGCGAAACCACCCTTGGGCTGCTGGTGGTGCGTTGCTACTGTTACTCGTGTTAACGGTGTGACCTGCCATCCGGCCGTACCGTGACGACGATTCGGGAATCGATGAACCTCTCTCTCCGTACCGCCACCGCCTCGCGCGCGCGCCGTCGCGCGCTCGTCGCCATGCTCGCGGCCGGCGTCGTGCTCACCGGGTCGATCATCGGTTCGCCCCTCGAAGCGGACGGTGCCGCGATCAAGTACCCGTCGTGGTCCGACGTGCAGGCGGCCGTCAAGAACCAGCACGTCGCGCAGCAGCAGGTGGCCGAGATCACGAAGCTGCTCGGCACGCTCAAGTCGAATGCCGCCGCCGCCGAGAAGGTGGCCGCGCAGCGCGGCGAAGAGCTCCAGGAGGCCCAGATGGCCTACGACGAGCAGGAGAGCAAGAAGGAGCAGCTCCAGGCCCAGGCCGACGAGGCCGAGCGGGTCGCCAAGGCCAGCGAGACGCGCGCCGGTCAGCTCGCCGCGCAGCTGGGCAGATCGGGCTCGAGCGATCTCACCAGCGACCTGATCGCTCACCCCGGCCAGGCCGGCAGCCTCCTGTACCGCCTGGGCGCGATGAGCAAGCTCACGGAGCAGGCCAACGGCATCTACGCCGACGCGGTCCAGGCCCACAACACGGCGCAGGGCCTCACCGACCAGGCGAAGGTCGCGGCGTCGGCGCTGAACGACCTCGCCGCGAAGGCGAAGACCGCGCTCGCCGCCGCCACGGCCGCGAACGAGGCCGCGCAGGCCGCGGTGTCGGAGCAGTCGGCGAACGAGTCCCGCCTCGAGGCGCAGCTCGCGGCGATCCGGGCCAAGCGCATCCTCACCGTCGCCTCGTACAACAAGGGCGTCCAGGCTCGCGCCAAGGCGGCCGCGGCCGCCGCGGCCAAGGCGAGGGCCGCTGCCGAGAAGGCGTCCGGCCTCACCGGCGTCCCGAGCTCGTCGGGCTGGACCAAGCCCGCCGGCGGCTACATCACGTCGGGCTACGGCTGGCGCGTCGACCCGTACACCCACGTGCGCGCGCTGCACGCCGGCACCGACCTCGGCGCCTCCTGCGGCTCGCCGATCCTCGCGGCTGCGAGCGGCACCGTCATCTACGCCGGCCCCTACGGCGGCTACGGCAACTTCGTGCTGATCGACAACGGCAACAACATCTCGACCGGCTACGGCCACATCGTCGACGGCGGCATCATGGTCGCCGTCGGGCAGCAGGTGACCGTCGGCCAGCAGATCGCACGCGTCGGCTCGACCGGGTGGTCCACCGGCTGCCACCTCCACTTCGAGACCCGCGTCGGCGGCGTCGCCACCGACGCCGTCCCCTTCATGGCCGCCCGAGGAGTGACTCTGTAGTGACGAACCGCACACCCGAATCGATGCACCGGTGAGGTGCGGGCCCAGAAGGCTGCGCGTTCTCGCCGTCGTCGCCATCGGCACGGGTGTGGTCGCGGCGTCCGCCGTCGGCCTCGCGGCTCCGGCCCAGGCGTCGCCCTACCCCACGTGGTCCGACGTCCAGGCGGCGAAGGGCGATCAGGCGAAGGCCGAGAAGGAGATCTCGACCCTCAACGGCGCGATCACGTCGCTCCAGCAGAAGGCGCAGACCGCGAGCGACGCCGCCTCCGGCGCCGGCGAGACCTACCAGGTCGCCGTCAACGCCGAGCAGGCGGCCGCCGACCAGCTGAAGACGCTCCGGTCGCAGCAGACGAGGGCCGCCGCGACGGCGAAGCAGTCCCGCCAGAGGGTGGGCCAGCTCGTCGCGCAGCTCTCGCACTCGGGCGGGCAGCAGCTCACGGTGACCATGCTCACCGACTCGAAGCACGCCGGCGACCTGCTGTACCAGCTCGGCACGATGACCAACCTCACCGCCCGCACGAAGGGCCTCCTCGAGCAGGCGACAGCCGACGAGAACGAGGCGACCTCGCTCGGCGACCAGGCCGCGGCCGCTCAGGCGGCGCTGGCGAAGCGGACCGAAGCGGCGAAGTCGGCGCTCGCGACTGCGAACCAGCTCGCCGACACGGCCGCCTCGGCCCTGAACGCGCAGACGCAGAACCAGACGCAGCTCATCGCCCAGGTGGCCTACCTGAAGGGCACGACCGCCAGCGTCGAGTCGAAGTACTACGCGGGGCTCGCGGCGGGCACGGTCGCAGACACGACGCCGGCTCCTGCGGGCTCCAAGGGCGCAGGATCCCCGAGCTCGACCTCAGGGGGCACCTCGGCCGGCTCCGGCTCCTCGGGGTCCTCCGGCGGTTCGTCCGGCAGCAGTGGCTCGTCCGGCTCCGGCTCCGGCTCGGGTTCGTCGAGCGGCGGCGGCAGCGGCTCGTCCGGCGGCGGCTCGTCCTCCGGTTCCGGCTCGGGCTCCGGCTCGGGTTCGGGTTCGGGTTCATCGTCGACCAAGCCGCCGACGACCACGACCCCGCCGGTCACGACCACGCCGCCCCCGTCCTCGGGCACCTCGGCGCAGGTCACCACGGCGATCGCCTACGCGAAGGCCCAGCTCGGCAAGGCCTACGTCTTCGGCGGCGCCGGGCCGAACTCGTACGACTGCTCCGGCCTGATGATGGCGTCGTACAGCGCCGCCGGCGTCTACATCGGCGGCCACTCGGTGCGCTGGCAGTACGAGTACCTCGGCGGCGAGGGCCGTCTGGTCTCGATCTCGCAGTGGAAGCCCGGCGACATCCTCTTCTACTACAACACCTCCGACGGCTACTACCACGACGCCATGTACCTCGGCGGCGGCCAGATGATCGAGGCGCCGAACCCGAGCGCTCGGGTGCGCATCGTGGCCGTGCGCTACACGCAGCTGCTCAACGTGGTCGGCCGCCCCGTCGGCTGAGACCGCCGCGAACGCAAAAACGTCGGCCTCCGGCGGAGACGGTGGTCCGCGGACCACCGCTCACGCCGAAGGCCGACGTTCGAGCAGTGCTGTCGTCAGTGCGACGGCTTGTACGCGGCGAAGCCCGCCGCGACGATCTCCTCCGCCTCGGCGGCGTCGCCCCAGCCGTCGGCCTTGACCCACTTGCCGGGCTCGAGGTCCTTGTAGCGCTCGAAGAAGTGCGCGATCTCGGCCTTGGTCTGGTCGTCGACGTCCGAGATGTCCTGGATGTGCTGCCAGCGCGGGTCCTTCGCCGGAACGACGAGCACCTTGGCGTCGGAGCCGGCCTCGTCGCTCATCTTGAAGACGCCGACCGGGCGCACCTTGACGCCCACGCCAGGGAAGGTCGGGTACTCGAGCAGCACCAGCGCGTCGACGGGGTCGCCGTCGAGGCCGAGAGTGTTCTCGAAGAAGCCGTAGTCGGTCGGGTAGACGAACGAGGTGAAGAGCACGCGGTCGAGGTAGACGCGGCCGGTCTCGTGGTCGACCTCGTACTTGTTGCGCGACCCCTTCGGGATTTCGATGACGACGTCGTAGGCACCCATGTGCACTCCTGGTTCTCGAACGTGAAGATGACGGCGCGCGGCGAGCCCGGCGCGACCGCGTTAACGTTACAAGGTGCCACAGCGTCCTCGCCTGACCCCCGCGATCGCCGACGTCCGCCGAGCCGTCCGCGACTGGCTCGCGACGTACGTCCCCCTCCCCGACGGGTCGCAGGATCCGACGGCCCGCCCGGCGCCCCGCCTCCTCGTCGCCCTCAGCGGCGGCCCCGACTCGACGGCCCTCGCCGCCGCACTCGCGTTCGAGGCGCCCCGCCACGGCGCCGGCGTCGAGGCCGGCGCGATCGTCGTCGACCACGCGCTCCAGGCCGGCTCGGAACGAGTCGCGGAGGAGGCGGCCGAGCAGGCCCGGGGGCTCGGGCTCTCGCCCGTCCTCGTGAAGCGGGTCGAGGTCGGGGCGACCGGCGGCCCCGAGGCGGCGGCGCGGGCCGCGAGGTACGAGGCGTTCGGCCAGGCGCTCCGTGAGTCGGGGGCGTCCGCGATCCTGCTGGCCCACACCCTCGACGACCAGGCCGAGACGGTGCTGCTCGGCCTCGCGCGGGGCAGCGGCCCGACCAGCCTGCGGGGAATGGAGCCGGCGTCGCACGGCTTCGGCCGGCCATTGCTCGGGGTGCGGCGCGAGACGACGCACGCGTTCTGCGCCGACTCGGGGCTCGCCGCGTGGACCGACCCGCAGAACTCCGACCCCGCGTACACCCGGGTGCGCGTGCGCGACGTGGTGCTGCCGATGCTCGAGCGCGAGCTCGGGCCGGGCGTCGCCGAGGCTCTCGTGCGGACCGCCGACCAGCTGCGCGAGGACAGCGACGCCCTCGACCACTTCGCCGAGGAGCAGGCCGAAGAGCTCGCCGACCACGCCGAGGCCGGCATCTCGCTCGACGTCCGGGGGCTCGCCGCGAACCCGGCGGCCCTGCGGCAGCGGCTGATCCGGCTGGCGGTCGAGAGCGAGTTCGCCGTCTCGCTGTCGCGGGCGCAGACGCTCGAGGTCGCGCGCCTCGTCACCGACTGGCACGGGCAGGGAGCCGTTCACCTGCCGGGCGTTACAGTGGTGAGACGCGGCGGGATCCTGCACTTCGAGGCCGTCGCGACCCCCTGATCCCAGCGAAAACGCTGATCGCGCAGCGAGAACGACCGGAGAGACACGCCCCATGGACACCAGCGACATCGAGGGCGACCTGAAGTCGATCCTCCTCACCGAGGAGCAGATCCACCAGAAGATCGCCGACGTCGCCCGCCAGGTCGAGATCGACTACGCCGGCCGCGACCCGCTGCTCGTCGGCGTGCTCAAGGGCGCCGTCATGGTCATGGCCGATTTCGCTCGCGAGCTGCGGATCCCCGCGACGATGGACTGGATGGCGGTCTCGTCGTACGGCTCGGGCACGAAGTCGTCGGGTGTCGTCAGGATCCTGAAAGACCTCGACACCGACCTCCACGGCCGCGACGTGATCATCGTCGAGGACATCATCGACTCGGGTCTCACGCTCTCCTGGCTGCTGGGCAACCTCCGCGGTCGCGGGGCGTCGAGCGTCGAGATCTTCGCCCTGCTGCGCAAGCCCGAGGCGGCCACGGTCGAGGTGCCGGTGAAGTACGCCGGGTTCGAGATCCCGAACGAGTTCGTCGTCGGCTACGGCCTCGACTACGACGAGCGGTACCGCAACCTCCGCGCAATCGGGATCCTCGCGCCGCACGTGTACAGCTAGGCGGCATTCTTCCTACGGCGAACACCCATTCGACGGCAAGGTGCCGCGAGGTAACCTTTCCCTCACGTTCTTCCTTGCAGAAAGGTGTCGGGCCCGCCGCCCGGATCTCTATGGACTTCAAGCGCTTACTCCGCGGCCCGTACCTCTACGTGCTCATCGCTCTGATCGGCATCGCTGTCGCGTGGAGCCTGATCAACATGAACAGCACCACGAAGATCTCGACCCAGGAGGGTCTCGCAGATCTGTCGTCGGGCAAGGTCGCGTCGGCGCAGATCTACAGCAACGAGCAGCGCGTCGACCTCGTGCTGAACGACAAGACGACCGCGCAGTTCTACTACGCGACGCCTCGTGGCGCCGAGGTCGTCAAGGCGGTCTCCGACGCGAAGCTGAAGTCGATCAAGGACGGCGGCGGCTACACGGACGTCGTGACGCAGACCAGCGTGTTCTGGTCGCTCGCGCAGTTCTTCATCCCGTTCCTGATCATCGGCGTCCTGTTCTGGTTCCTCTTCTCGAGCATGCAGGGCGGCGGCAGCAAGGTCATGCAGTTCGGCAAGTCGCGGGCGAAGCTGAACAACAAGGAGACCCCGCAGGTCTCGTTCACCGACGTGGCGGGCGCCGACGAGGCCATCGAAGAGCTGCAGGAGATCAAGGACTTCTTGAAAGAGCCCGCGAAGTTCCAGGCGGTCGGCGCGCGAATCCCGAAGGGCGTTCTCCTCTACGGCCCTCCCGGCACCGGCAAGACGCTCCTCGCGCGGGCCGTCGCGGGTGAGGCCGGCGTCCCCTTCTTCTCGATCTCCGGCTCGGACTTCGTCGAGATGTTCGTCGGCGTCGGCGCGAGCCGCGTCCGCGACCTCTTCGAGCAGGCCAAGCAGAACAGCCCGGCCATCATCTTCATCGACGAGATCGACGCCGTCGGCCGCCACCGCGGTGCCGGCATCGGCGGCGGCAACGACGAGCGCGAGCAGACCCTCAACCAGCTCCTGGTCGAGATGGACGGCTTCGACGTGAAGACGAACGTCATTCTCATCGCGGCCACGAACCGTCCGGACGTGCTCGACCCCGCGCTCCTGCGCCCGGGTCGCTTCGACCGCCAGATCGGCGTCGACGCTCCCGGACTCGAGGGCCGCAAGCAGATCCTCGAGGTCCACGGCAAGGGCAAGCCGCTCTCGGCGAGCGTCGACCTCGACGTCCTGGCCCGCAAGACGCCGGGCTTCACCGGCGCCGACCTGGCCAACGTCCTCAACGAGGCCGCGCTCCTCACGGCTCGCAGCAACGCGCAGCTGATCGACAACCGCGCCCTCGACGAGGCCGTCGACCGCGTCATGGCCGGCCCCCAGCGCCGCAGCCGCGTGATGAAGGACAGCGAGAAGCTGATCACCGCGTACCACGAGGGCGGCCACGCCCTCGCCGCGGCGGCCATGCGCCACACCGACCCGGTGACCAAGATCACGATCCTGCCGCGCGGTCGCGCCCTCGGCTACACGATGGTGCTGCCGCTGGAGGACAAGTACTCCGTCACCCGCAACGAGCTGCTCGACCAGCTCACGTACGCCATGGGCGGCCGCGTCGCCGAAGAGATCGTCTTCCACGACCCGACCACCGGCGCCTCGAACGACATCGAGAAGGCCACCTCGACGGCCCGCAAGATGGTCACCGAGTACGGCATGTCGTCGAAGGTCGGCTCGGTGAAGCTCGGTCAGGGCTCGGGCGAGCAGTTCATGGGCCGCGACATGGGCGAGCGCGACTACTCGGAGAAGATCGCCGAGACGGTCGACGCCGAGGTGCGGATCCTGCTCGAGCAGGCGCACGACGAGGCGTGGCAGGTCATCAACGACAACCGCGACATCCTCGACCGTCTGGCGACGCTGCTCCTCGAGAAGGAGACGCTCGACCACGACGAGCTCGCCGAGGTGTTCAAGGACGTCAAGAAGTTGCCCGAGCGCCCCGAGTGGCTCTCGAGCACGAAGCGACCGCTGTCGAACCTGCCGGCCGTGCAGATCCCGTCGCGCCTCCCGGTCGACGCCGGTGCGGTCGACGGCGGCATCGACTCCGAGCCGTCGGCGAAGCCCGCTCGCAAGCGTCCTCCGCGCACCACCCCCGGCATCGCTCCCGCCTAGGCCGTGAGCGACGAGACGAGGGCGTCTTACAGCGCCGGAAACGACTCTGCGCGGCCTCCCGCCGACGTCATGCCCGACCTCGACCCTGAGGTCGAGCAGACGTGGGTGAGGCCGCGCGGCCGCGACCGCTACCCCGCGGGCGCCGTGCACGACCTCCCCTCGTCCTCGCCGTTCGCGGCGACACCGATCCAGCCCGCCGTGAGCGGGCTGGCGGCGTCTGTGCCCCCTGCCGCGGAGACGGCCGACTCCACCGACTCGGCCGTGTACGTCGAGCCGCTCGTGCCGCCGCGCGCGGCCAGCTCGGCGGTGTCGCAGCCGACCGCGATGGCCTCGTCCCTGCCGACCGAGCCTCGTCGCGGCCGCCGCGCGAGCCCGATCGTCGACCCGGCGGCCGAGGCCGCCGAGCGCGAGGCCGCCGCCAGCGCGCAGGCTGTCTCCGATGCCGCGCGGGCCGAGCAGGAGCGCGAGGCCCGTCTCGCCGCCGACCGCGCCACGGTGGCCGCACAGGGCGAGGCCCTGCGGCGAGTGGCTCAGCGCCACCGCGAGCAGGAGGCCGTGAGGCCTGCCCCGAGCGTCGAGGGCGCCGAGCAGCAGGTCCTGCCCGAGCGGCGTCTGGTGGCCGGGGGAGTCTTCGACGGCCCCCTCCCCGAGGTCCCCTCCGCCGACGGGCCGATCGACGTCGCCACCCGCGCGATCTCGGTCGTGCGCCAGGCGGTCGTCACGCCTCCACCGATCGACGCCGCCCACCCCGACGCCAAGCGCACGCTGATCATGGGCGTCCTCAACGTCACGCTCGACTCGTTCAGCGACGGCGGCCGCTACGCCCGCTTCGACGACGCCGTCGAGCACGCGCGCCGCATGGCCTCGGACGGCGCCGACCTCATCGACGTCGGCGGCGAGTCCACGCGCCCCGGGGCGCCGCGCGTCGAGGTGCACGAAGAGCAGCGTCGCGTGATCCCGGTGATCCGCGAACTCGTCGCGCTCGGCCTGCGGGTCAGCGTCGACACGATGAACGCCGCCACCGCCTTCGCTGCGGTCGAGGCAGGAGCCGAGGTCGTCAACGACGTCTCCGGAGGCCTCGCCGATCCGAACATGGCGCAGGTCGTGGCCGACACCGACGCCACCTACATCGCCATGCACTGGCGCGGGCACTCGGCCACGATGCAGCAGCACGCCCAGTACTCGAGCGCCGTCGCCGAGGTGAAGGCCGAGCTGTTCCAGCGCGTCGCCGAACTCGTCGTGCAGGGCGTCGACCCCGCGCGCATCGTCATCGACCCGGGCCTCGGCTTCGCCAAGCTGGCTCAGCACAACTGGCAGCTGCTCGGCCATCTGCACGAGCTCGACGAGCTCGGCCTGCCCGTGCTCGTCGCGGCGTCGCGCAAGCGGTTCCTCGGCGGCCTGCTGCCCGAAGACGCCGGCGTGCGCGAGCGCGACCCGGCCACCGCCGTCATCAGCGCCCTCGCGGCCCAGGCCGGTGCCTGGGGCGTGCGCGTCCACGACGTCGCCTCGACCAGGGCCGCCCTCGACGTCTGGGAGGCGTGGCAGAAGGGCTCCTGTGACTGACCGGCTCACCCTGACCGGGCTCCGCGCCCGCGGCCACCACGGATTCTTCGACTACGAGAAGCAGCAGGGCCAGCTCTTCGTCGTCGACGTGACCGTCGAGATCGACGCCATCGAGTCCGCCTCCTCCGACGACCTCGACAAGACCGTGCACTACGGCGTGCTCGCCGAGCAGATCGTGCACGACATCGAGCACGAGCCCGTCGACCTCATCGAGACGCTCGCCGAGCGCATCGCCGCGACCGTGCTCTCGCATCCTGCGGCGCGAAGCACGTCGGTGACCGTGCACAAGCCCGAGGCGCCCATCGCGGTGCCGTTCGGCGACGTGTCGATCACGATCGAGCGCGGGCGGCCGTGAGCGTCTCGGATCCTGCGCCCGGCACCTCCTCCGTCTCGGCCGAGCCGGTGCGCGCCGTCGTCGCCGTGGGCGCCAACCTCGGCGACCGCGACGCCACGCTCAGGGCCGCCGTGACCGAGCTCGCCGCGACGCCGGGTGTCACCGTGCTCGCGGCGTCGGTGCCGGTCGAGTCGATCGCCCTCACCCTCGACGGGCTCGACGAGTCGAAGCCGTCGTACCTCAACGGCGCCGTCCTCGTCTCGACGACCCTCTCGGCGCTCGACCTGCTCGACGCGCTCAACCGCATCGAGGACGATCACGGTCGGGTCCGCGTCGAGCGCTGGGGCGACCGCACCCTCGACCTCGACCTGATCGTGCACGGCGACACGATCGTCGACACGCCTCGCCTCACGCTGCCGCACCCGCGCGCGGCCGAGCGATCGTTCGTCCTCGAGCCGTGGCTGCAGGTCGATCCCGGCGCGGTCCTGCCGGGGCACGGCCCCGTCGCCGTGCTGCTCCAGGGGCTGCAGGATCCGATCGCCCCCGTGGCCGGCGCTCCCCGCCTCGACCAGCCCGCCCTCACCCCGGAGTCCGCCGAGTGAAACGCACCCGCATCTCGACCGTCGTCGCCTTCCTCGTGGTCGCGGGCGTCGCCGGCTTCGCCTTCGACAGCGCGCTCGTGGCGACGATGCACCCGGTCGCCACGCCGGCGATCACGCTGGGCCTCGTGCTGCTCGCCATCGCCGCGATCGTCATCTCCCTCGCCGTGCCGGTCTTCAGGGTCGCGCGCGGCCGCGCGCCGGGGCCGATCGACGCGTACTACGCCACCCGGGTGGTGCTCATCGCCAAGGCGTCGAGCCTCGCCGGCGGAATCCTCGGCGGCTTCACCGCCGGCCTGCTCGTCTACACGCTCACCCGCGGCGTGACCGTTCCGGCGTCGTCGCTGATCACGACGATCGTCGCCGTCGTGGGCGGTGTCGTCCTGCTCGTGGCCGGGCTCGTCGCCGAGTTCATGTGCACCGTGCCCCCGACGGACGACGACGATCGCACGGGCGGCCACCACCAGCGTGTCTGATGCCGTCCGCCGCGCGCTCGGCCCCGGGTCGGTGGCATGGGGCATACTGCGAGACTGAAGGCGGCGCCGGCTCGATCCCGTGAGGGCTCGGCGGCGTCCGACCGCACGGCAACCCCCAGGCCCACAGGAGCACCAGTGACCCCCGACCGGATCGACGTGACCGAGCCCGCATGGACGGGCATCTCGCCGACCTACAAGTGGCCCGAGATGGCGCGGTACGCGCTCTACGGCCTCGTCATCGCCGCGGTGAGCGCCCTCACCTGGCTCTCCGGCGAGTGGTGGGGCTACGCGATCACGGCGGCCGTCGTGGTGGTCACGATCGTCGTCGTCGCGTTCGTCCCCCGACGCGTCCGGGCGACCGGCTACCAGTTGCGCGAGGACGACCTGCTGGTGCGCCGCGGCATCCTCTTCCTGCGCTTCGTGGCCGTGCCGTACGGCCGCATGCAGCTCATCGACGTCAACCGCGGGCCCGTGGTCCGCGCGCTCGGACTCAGCGACCTCAAGTTCGTCACCGCGGCCGCGTCGAGCGCCGTCACGATCCCGGGTGTCCGGGCCGATGAGGCTGAGAGGCTGCGCGACCGCCTCGTCGACCTCGCCGAGTCGCGGCGGGCCGGGCTGTGAGCGGCTGGACCCCGGGCGAGTCCCTCCCGCCCGACTCCGACCGTCGCGGCCGCGCGGGGCGCACCCGCGCGCGCTCGCATCCGGCGCCCGCGACGGGCGAGCAACTGGCCGACGGCGAGTGGCACCATCTCCACCCGGCCACGCCGCTCCTGCGGGGCGGGTTCTTCCTCGTCGTGGTGCTCGGGTACGTGCTCAACAGCGCGCGCGAGCAGCTCCTGAACCTCTTCATCCCGCACTCGGGCGATCACGGGAGCGGCGGCAACGAGGGCGACCCCGTCGCCTACGTCGTCGCGCACCAGCTGGAGTGGATCGCCGCGCTCGGAATCCTCGCCGTCCTCGTGATCCTGGTCGGCGTCTTCTACGTCTCGTGGCGGATGAACACGTTCCGCGTCACCGGCGAGACCGTTGAGACGCGAAGCGGCGTGCTGTTCCGCACCAATCGGCGGGCCCGCCTCGACCGGATCCAGGGCATCAACGTGCAGCGCCCGCTCTTCGCCCGCCTGTTCGGCGCCGCGAAGCTCGAGATCAACCAGGCAGGCCACGACGCCAACGTGCCGCTCGCCTACCTGCGCTCGTCGCAGGCCGACGAAGTCCGCCGCGAGATCCTCCGCCGCGCGAGCGGCGTGCGCGAGACCGAGGCCGGGTCGGGGCAGCCCGCCGCTCCGGGCGGCACGGGGCTGATCGAGCAGCGGCTGCACGAGTTCATGGCGTCCCCGCTCGGCGAAGACACCGAGCGGGAGACCGGCGCAGGAGCAACCTGGTCACCCGGCGCGCCGGGCGCCTCGCCGAACGGCTACGGGGTCCCGACCGAGCAGGAGTCGCCCAGCGTCGTCCGGATGCACCTCGGGCGCCTCATCGGGTCGGCGATCCTGACCCGCTTCACCCTCGTGCTCGTGATCATCATCGCGGTCGTCGTGGTGAGCATCGCCACGACGGGGCAGTACTTCCTGCTCGTCATCTTCTTCCCGACCATCCTCGGATCGTTCAGCTACTACTCGCGCCGGGTCGTGAAGTCGCTGCGCTACTCGATCGCGTCGACCCGCGACGGCATCCGCATCGGCTGGGGCCTGCTCTCGACGAGCAACGAGACGCTGCCGCCCGGCCGCATCCACTCGGTGAAGCTCAGCCAGCCGCTCCTGTGGCGGCCGTTCGGCTGGTGGGAGGTCAAGATCAACCGGGCGTCGCACGCCTCCGGCCGCGGAGCCGACAATCAGGCGAACACGACGATCCTGCCGGTCGGGTCGGCTGACGACGTCGCGAAGGTTCTGGGGCTGATCCTGCCCGAGCTGGTGGGGCTCACCGCCGTCGACCTCGAGGCGCAGAGCGCGCTCGACCGCGGCGAGACCGCCGCCGACCTCGCGGCGAGCCAGCCCCGCCGGGCGGTCGAGGAGGGGCGCCGGACCCTGTCGCTCATCGAGGCCGGGATGACCTCCACCGGGGCGGAGGGCGGTTTCACGACGTCGCCTCGCCGCGGGCAGTGGCTGAGGTGGTTCTCGTGGCACCGCAACGGGTTCCGCACGGCGCCGGGCTCGATCCTGCTGCGCAAGGGCGCGATCCTCCGCGAGCTGATCGTGGTGCCGCTGCCGCGCGTGCAGAGCGTCGGACTCCGCCAGGGGCCGCTGCTGCGCCGCCTGAGGCTGGCCGACGTCGAGCTGCACACGGTGCAGGGCCCGATCACGGCCGACATCGGGGCGCTCGACGAGCGCGACGCCATGGCCTTCTTCCAGTCGGTGGCCGCCGACGCGGTCGTCGCCGCACGGGCCGACCGCACGCACCGGTGGCTCGAGCGGGGTGAGGCCGGCGACGCTCCGCTCTGGCAGCCTCCCGCCGTCGACACGAGGCTCGACCGGTGAGTCCGTCGCAGCCATCCGGCCGACTCGGCGTCGGCATCGTCGGCGCCGGGCACGTCGGCCCCGTGCTGGGCGCCGCGCTGGCCGCGGCCGGCCACGCGCTCGTGGGCATCTCCGCGGTGTCGGAGGCGAGCCGCGACCGGGCCGACGCGATCCTGCCGGGCGTGCCGATCCTGTCGGTGCAAGAGATCGTCGAGCGCTCCGAGCTCGTCGTACTCGCTGTGCCCGACGACCAGCTCGAGGGCCTCGTGCAGGGTCTCGCGACGACGGGGGCGTGGCAGGCGGGCCAGCTCGTCGTGCACACATCGCCCGTGCACGGTCTCGCGATCCTGCAGCCCGCCCGCGCCGCCGGCGCCATCCCCCTGGCCATCCACCCGGCCCTGCAGTTCACCGGATCGACGATCGACCTCGTGCGCCTCCGCGACTCGTACTGCGCCGTGACCGCTCCCGCCCCGGTCCTGCCGATCGGTCAGGCGCTCGTCGTCGAGATGGGCGCCGAGCCGGTGGTCGTCGAGGAGGCCGACCGCGAGCGGTACGCCGAGGCGGTGGAGACCGCGACGACGTTCTCGGCGGCGATCGTGACGCAGTCCGTCGGGATCCTGCGCGAGCTCGGCCTGCCCGAGCCCGGTCGGGTGATCGCGCCGCTGGTGCGCTCGGCGATGGACCGCGCCCTGGCCGTGGCGGACGGCTCCGTCGGCCCCGGTACGATCGAGATGCCGTCGTTCGACGACGACGGCGATCTGCCCTGACCTCTGGAGCCCTCCGTTGACTGACGCGCCCGCCGCTTCCGCGCCCGACCCCGACCTCGAAGACGACGTCTTCGAGCAGAAGGCCGTGCGTCTCGAGAAGCGCACGCGCCTCATCGAGTCGGGGGAGGGCGCGTACCCGGTCGGCGTTCCGATCACCACGACAATCCCGGCTGTCCGCGAGAAGTACGCCGACCTCGAGACCGACACCGCCTCGGGCGACGTCGTCGGCGTCGCCGGCCGCGTCGTGCACTTCCGCATCGGCGGCAAGCTCTGCTTCGCCGCGCTGCAGTCGGGCGACGGCTCGCGGATCCAGGTGATGGTGTCGCTGGCCGAGGTCGGCGAAGAGTCTCTCGCGCGCTGGAAAGCCATGGTCGACCTGGGCGACCACGTGTTCGTCTCGGGCGAGGTCATCTCGTCGCGCCGCGGCGAGCTGAGCGTGCTCGTGAAGGAGTGGCGGATCGCGTCGAAGGCGATCCTGCCCCTGCCGAACCTGCACACCGAGCTCAGCGAGGAGACGAGGGTTCGCAGCCGCTACCTCGATCTCATCGTGCGCGAGCAGGCCCGCACCACCGTGCGCGCCCGGGCCGACGTCATGAAGTCGCTGCGGTCGACCTTCGACTCGCACGACTTCCTCGAGGTCGAGACCCCGATGCTGCAGACGATGCACGGCGGCGCCTCGGCGCGCCCGTTCGTCACGCACTCGAACGCGTTCGACACCGAGCTCTACCTGCGCATCGCACCCGAGCTCTACCTCAAGCGCGCCGCCGTCGGCGGCATCGAGCGCGTCTTCGAGATCAACCGCAACTTCCGCAACGAGGGCGCCGACTCGACGCACTCGCCCGAGTTCGCGATGATCGAGGCGTACCAGGCCTACGGCGACTACCACCAGATCGCCGACCTCACGCAAGAGCTGATCCAGAACGCCGCGATGGCGGTCGCAGGATCGCACGTGGTCACCTGGGCCGACGGCACCGAGTACGACCTCGGTGGCGAGTGGGCGCGCATCTCGATGTACGAGTCGCTCTCCGAGGCGGCCGGCACCCGCATCACGGTCGACACTCCGCTCGGCGAGCTGCAGGCCATGGCCAGCGACCTCGGCATCACCGTCGCGCAGGAGACCCACGGCAAGCTCGTCGAAGAGCTGTGGGAGCACTTCGTCAAGGGCTCGCTCGAGCGCCCCACGTTCGTCATGGACTTCCCGCTCGACACGTCGCCGCTCGTCCGGGCCCACCGGTCGAAGCCGGGCGTCGTCGAGAAGTGGGACCTCTACGTGCGCGGCTTCGAGCTGGCCACCGGCTACTCGGAGCTCGTCGACCCGGTCGTGCAGCGCGAGCGCTTCGTCGAGCAGGCGAAGCTCGCCGCACGCGGCGACGTCGAGGCGATGCGGCTCGACGAGGACTTCCTGAAGGCGCTCGAGCACGGCATGCCGCCCACGGGCGGCATGGGCATGGGCGTCGACCGGCTGCTCATGGCGATCACCGGGCTGGGCATCCGCGAGACGATCCTCTTCCCGCTGGTGAAGTAGCGCGGCTCGCACCGTTCGCTCGTCGTCGAACCTCGCGTTGGGCTCAGGGCGGGGCGAGACGTACCATTGGCGCATGCCTCATAACGCGATCGGCGGCGTCCTCTACGCCATCGGCCCGACGATCCTCGTCGGCCTGCTCTTCTGGTTCGCGATGAGGGCCATCTTCCGCGCCGACAAGTCCGAGCGCGCGGCCTACACCTCCATCGAGGCGGAGGAGCGCGCGAAGGCCGAGGCGGAGGAGCGCGCCGAGCGCCAGGCCGCGACGACGTCGACCGACTGACGGCTTTCGGGCGGTCCGTGGGGGACCACGGCGTCCCCCTTCTGTACCCCGAAATCGCGACCAGTTGCATCCTGCGCACATCTTCTCGACATCGAGAGTTCACTCGCGCCGTCACCCGAATGCTGTAGGGCTCGCGCGCGGACATGAGGAACCGTGCTGATTCTGCTGGATATCCGTACCCCGGTCGGGTGACGAATCGCCTACACCCATTGCTTATCGGATGTCAAAGCCTTGCTCGCTGCGTACCCCGAATGGGAGGATTACCTGTGAGCGCACCCGGAGATTACTTGAGAAGGCCCTGAACGATTTCAGCCGATCGGGAAATCACCGCTTGACTCGTACTGCGACGAAAGAGCTTCACGGGCTCTCGCCTCGCTAGGGAGGATGGAGAAGAAGATGTCGATTGCAACTGATCACCACGTCCGCGAGAACACCACCGGCGCCACGAGCGCCTCACGCGCCGATGCCACCACGAACGACGACGAGGTCGAGGTCGAGGTTCTGGGCCAGGTCAGGGGGGCTTCGACCGACCAGGTCGGCGACTACCTGCGCCACATCGGCCGCATGCCGCTGCTCGACGCTCAGGAGGAGACCGAGATCGCCCGGCGCATCGAGGTCGGCCTGTTCGCCGAAGAGAAGCTGGCCGAGCTCGAGGCAGCCGGGGGGCTGTCCGCGTCCGACCGCAGCGACTACCGCTGGCTGATCCACGACGGCGAGCGGGCGAAAGACCGCATGATCACGGCGAACCTCCGCCTGGTCGTGTCGATCGCCAAGCGCTACACGCAGCGCGGCCTGCCGTTCATGGACGTCATCCAGGAGGGGAACCTGGGCCTCGTCCGCGCCGTCGAGAAGTTCGACTACACGCAGGGCTACAAGTTCTCGACGTACGCCACCTGGTGGATCCGCCAGGCCATCGCGCGCGGTCTCGCCGACAAGGCGCGGGCGATCCGCATCCCCGTGCACACGGTCGAGCGCATCAACCGCATCTCGCGCGCCGAGCGCGACCTCACCGTCGACCTCGGCCGCGCGCCGACGATCGACGAGGTGGCCGCCGAGGTCGCGATGGAGGTCGCCGACCTGGTCGACCTCAAGTCGCGCTCGCACGAGCCCGTCTCGATCCACACCGTCGTCGGCGATGCCGAGGACAGCGAGCTGGGCGACTTCATCGAAGACGAAGAGACGCCCTCCCCGGGCGAAGCCACGGAGAACTCGATGCTCAACCGCGACATCCACTCGCTCGTCGAGGCTCTGCCGGAGGACGAGGCGCGCGTGATCCGCATGCGCTTCGGCCTCGACGACGACCAGCCGATGACCCTCGACGAGATCTCGAAGCGCGTCCACTCGTCGCGTCAGGCCGTCTCGCGGGTCGAGTCGCGTGCGCGCCTCCGCATGTTCGCGAAGGCCGTGTCGCAAGACCTGCAGCTCTACCTGCAGTAGCGGCGGCACTCGTACGAGGGCCCGGGCGCGCACGGCGTGCCCGGGCCCTCGCGCGTCTGCGCCGTCCCGCCCCCGCCGCGCGTTGCCCGCCCGGATCCCCGAGTGGGCGCTAACTGACGCCAGAGCGCGGCTGAGCGTCAGATTGCGCCCACTCGAGTGCGATACCCCTCCTCCACAAGACTCGCGATGCGCCCGGTTGTCCACAGATCGGCGCGATCGGCCGCGGGGCGCCCGAGAACTGCGGGAGTCTCGGAGCATGCACTCCTTGCCCCCGCTCTTGCGCGACGGCGCGTTTCGCGTGGGCGAAGCGCTCGAGCTCGGCCTGCCGGAGCGCCGTCTGAGGCCCGGAGCCTTACCGACGCCGCACCACGGCGTGCGGGCGCCACGTGAGTCCGCTTCGCTCGTCGATCGTTGCCGAGATGTCCTTCCTGTCCTTGGGACGGGCCAGTGTTTCAGTCATGACACGGCCGCCGGCCTCTGGGGTCTGCCGCTACCACAGGGGCACAGGTTCGACCCGCTCCACGTGACCAGCCCCACCGGCGGCCGACCGCGGCGACCGGGCGTCGTGGGGCATCGAGCCGGCACGGTCACCGGCACGTTCGTGGGCGCGCTGCCGGTCGTCGAACCGCTGACGGCCTGGGCGCAGTGCGCGGCGCTGGTGCCGCTCGACGACGTCATCGCCATGGGCGACGCGCTCGCCGGTCGGTGGTCGAAGCACGCGACGGCCCGCGAGCTGCCGATCGAGCGACTGGCGGCGACGGTGCGGGCGTGGGGGAGCAGGCGAGGTGCCCGGCGGCTGCGGGAGGCGATGCGCTGGATCAGGCCCCGCGTGTGGTCACCGAGAGAGACTGCGCTGCGGCTCCTGCTCGTGAGGGCCGGCCTGCCCGAGCCGGAGTGCAACGGCGAGGTGACGACGGCCGAGGGTGACCTTCACGCCGACCTCGTGTGGAGAGACGCGCGCCTCGCCGTCGAGTACGAGGGCGACCACCATCGCACCGACAGGGGCCAGTGGCGACGCGACATCGCACGGGCAGAGCTCTTTGCGGACGCGGGGTGGAGGCGGGTGCGGGCGACGGACGACGATCTCGCGGACCCGTCTCGGATCCTGCGCCGAATCTCTCGACACCTGACGAGCGGAGCGCTACAGTGACGAGGCACGTAGCCACGGCGAAGCCACGAGACGACGAAAGGGGTGGTGACCATGATTGCGACGAGCGTGAAGACCCCGCACACCCCATCCCCCGAGGCCGCCGTCTAGCCACAGCAACGGGCACGCCGCGCAGAAGCGCGAGCACCGGCAGGCCTCCGTCTCTGGAGACTTCCGTTGACCTTTTCCGACGATTTCGTCGTACCCACCTTCTCGTCCGCCGACATCGGCGACGATCAGCGCTGGTCCACCTGGCCGGCCACCACCCCCACCGAGCGCGGCCCGCGCCCGTTCCCGTCCTGGCTCGTCACGAGCGCCGCCGCGATCGACACCGAGCTCGGAATCCTCAAGACCGGCAAGGAGGCCGACGTCTACCTCGTCGATCGCACCGTGCCCGACGACGTCAAGCCGCCCGACGGCACGGGCCGCAGTGTGGTGCTCGCCGCGAAGCGCTATCGCAGCGCCGAGACCACCGACTTCCATCGCAGCGCGCAGTACCGCGAGGGCCGCCGCACCCGCAACACCCGCGACGGCCGAGCCATGGCCCGGGCCAGCATGCACGGCCGCCAGGTGCAGGCCGGCCTGTGGGCGTGGGCCGAGTTCGAGGCCCTGAGCAGGATGCACGAACGCGGCCTCGCCGTGCCCTACCCCGTCCAGATCGCCTACACCGAGATCCTCATGGAGTTCATCGGCGACCCCGAGACCCTCACCGCCGCGCCACGCCTGGCCCAGGCGGAGGAGGACGGCGCCGCCCTCTGGCCTCTCTTCGAGCAGGTCACCGAGATCCTCATCGGCTTCGCGCAGGCCGGGTTCGCGCACGGCGACCTCTCGCCCTACAACCTTCTCGTGCACGAGGGGCGCGTCGTGGTGATCGACCTGCCGCAGCTCGTCGACGTCGTGAGCAACCCGCAGGGCGTCGAGCTCCTCGAGCGCGACTGCCGCAACATCGGCTCGTGGTTCGCGAGGCGCGGCTTCGTCCGCGACGTCGAGCAGATCTTCGCCGAGTGCCTGGGCGAGATCTACGGGGCGCGGTGGAGCTGAGGCAATCGCGCCAGCGATTGCGCGACCCCAGGGCCGAGGGAGCCTGCGACCGAGGGTCGGCTATCAGTCGGCCAGTGTGGCCCCGGGATCTCTCAGCCGGGCAGGTGCGGAGGCCGCGGGAAGCGGCTGCGGATCTCCGGCGGCACCAGCTCGAGCAGCTGGTCCTCGCGGAGCGGGAGGTCCATCAGGCTGAGCTTGAGACGGCCCTTGCGTCCGTGGCGGCCGGCGTCGAGGCGGGCGATGATCCCCGCATCCTGCTTCAGCCTCACCCCGATCGTGGCGCCCTCGCCGACGTCCGAGACGACCCGGCCGTCGATCTCCAGGGCGGCGGCCTGAGTGCCGGCGCCGATCGTGAACGACAGGCGTTCCTTGGGGCCGAGCACGACGGTGCGATCGATGCCGGCCATCGGCGCGACGGGAGTCACGATCGTCGCGGCCACGGCGGGGCTGACGACGGGGCCGCCGGCGGCGTAGTTGTAGGCGGTCGACCCCGACGGTGTCGACACGATGATCGAGTCGGCCTTGAAGAAGCCGTACGGCGTGCCCTCGACAGTGAGATCGGCGGTGACGACGCCCTGCCCCGGGCGTCGCGTGAGCGAGAGGTCGTTGAATGCGAGGAATGTCGTCTCGAATCCCGTCGCCGAGATGACGACCTCGATGGCGTGGTGCGGCTCGAGTGAGAACCCGCCGGTCTTCAGCTCGTCGAGAACGCGCGGGAGCTCGGGCGGCTCGATCTCGACCAGGAACCCGACGTTGCCGTAGTTCACGCCGAGCACCGGCACGGGCCGCTCGGCCACGAGGCGCATCGCGCCGAGCATCGTCCCGTCGCCGCCGAGCGAGACGACGACGTCGACGCGCTCGACGAACTCCGCCGTGTCGACGAGGTCGATGCCGGGGGCCGTCGCGGTCTCGGGCGAGGAGGTGTCGCCTGCTCCTGCGCCCAGCCGGTCGGCATCGCCGTGCAGGGCGATGAGGCGCGAGCCCGTCTTCCGCTGCCACTCGCGGAGCACATCGATCGACGCCGTCACGGTCTTGGTCGGGTGCAGGATCAGGCCGACGGTGTACTTCGCCATGGCCCGAGGCTACTGACGCCCGCCGTAAGACAGCCCGGCGAACGTCACGCCCCCAGCGAACAGGGGCAGACGAACGCCGACCCCGTGGCTAATCTCGAACCCAACGGCGCCACCCCCTGAGGGCGTCGGCCGTCACATGGGCGACGTCCCAGCCCGTCGCCAAGGGAGCTAGAAGATGTTCGAGAGATTCACCGACCGTGCCCGTCGCGTTGTCGTCCTCGCCCAAGAAGAGGCGAAGATGCTCAACCACAACTACATCGGCACCGAGCACATCCTGCTCGGCCTCATCCACGAGGGCGAGGGCGTCGCCGCCAAAGCGCTCGAGTCGCTCGGTATCTCCCTCGACGCGGTCCGCGAGCAGGTCCAGGACATCATCGGCCAGGGCCAGCAGCAGCCGACCGGCCACATCCCCTTCACGCCGCGTGCGAAGAAGGTCCTCGAGCTGTCCCTGCGCGAGGCGCTCCAGCTGGGGCACAACTACATCGGAACCGAGCACATCCTGCTCGGCCTCATTCGCGAAGGCGAAGGTGTGGCCGCCCAGGTCCTCGTCAAGCTCGGCGCAGACCTCAACCGAGTTCGCCAGCAGGTCATCCAGCTGCTCTCGGGTTACCAGGGCAAGGAGGCGGTTGCAGTGGGCGGTGAGACTCAGGCTGGGCCGCAGGGTGGGTCGCAGGTTCTCGACCAGTTCGGTCGCAACCTGACCCAGGCTGCGCGCGACAACAAGCTCGACCCGGTGATCGGGCGCGAGAAGGAGATGGAGCGGGTCATGCAGATCCTCTCCCGCCGCTCGAAGAACAACCCCGTCCTGATCGGCGAGCCCGGCGTCGGCAAGACCGCCGTCGTCGAGGGCCTCGCCCAGGCCATCGTCAAGGGCGACGTGCCCGAGACCCTGAAGGACAAGCAGCTCTACTCGCTCGACCTCGGCTCGCTCATCGCCGGCAGCCGCTACCGCGGTGACTTCGAGGAGCGCCTCAAGAAGGTCACGAAGGAGATCCGCACCCGCGGCGACATCATCGTCTTCATCGACGAGATCCACACCCTCGTGGGTGCGGGTGCCGCCGAGGGCGCCATCGACGCGGCCTCGATCCTGAAGCCGCTCCTCGCCCGCGGCGAGCTGCAGACCATCGGCGCCACCACGCTCGACGAGTACCGCAAGCACTTCGAGAAGGACGCAGCCCTCGAGCGCCGCTTCCAGCCCGTCCAGGTGCACGAGCCCTCGCTGCCGCACGCGATCAACATCCTCAAGGGTCTGCGCGACAAGTACGAGGCGTTCCACAAGGTCTCGATCACCGACGGCGCCATCGTCGCGGCGGCGAACCTGGCCGACCGCTACGTCTCCGACCGCTTCCTGCCCGACAAGGCGATCGACCTGATCGACGAGGCCGGAGCCCGGCTCCGTCTCTCGATCCTCTCGGCCCCGCCCGAGCTGCGCGACTTCGACGAGAAGATCGCGGTCGTCCGCGGCCAGAAGGAAGCCGCGATCGAAGACCAGGACTTCGAGAAGGCCGCCAGCCTCCGCGACGAGGAGAAGAAGCTGCTCGGTGAGCGCCTCCGCCTCGAGAAGCAGTGGCGCTCGGGCGACGTCGGAGCCTCCGGCACCGTCGACGAGGGCGTCATCGCCGAGGTCCTGGCTCAGGCCACGGGCATCCCGGTGTTCAAGCTCACCGAGGAAGAGACCTCGCGTCTCGTCTTCATGGAGAAGGCTCTTCACGAGCGCGTCATCGGGCAGGAGCAGGCGATCGAGGCACTCTCGAAGACCATCCGCCGCACCCGCGCCGGCCTGAAGGACCCCAAGCGCCCCTCGGGCTCGTTCATCTTCGCCGGCCCCACGGGCGTCGGAAAGACCGAGCTCGCCAAAGCGCTCGCGGAGTTCCTGTTCGACGACGAGAACGCGCTGATCAGCCTCGACATGTCGGAGTACGGCGAGAAGCACACCGTCTCCCGCCTCTTCGGCGCCCCTCCCGGGTTCGTCGGCTTCGAAGAGGGCGGCCAGCTCACCGAGAAGGTGCGCCGCAAGCCGTTCTCGGTCGTGCTCTTCGACGAGATCGAGAAGGCCCACCCCGACATCTTCAACTCCCTGCTGCAGGTGCTGGAGGAGGGTCGTCTCACCGACGGCCAGGGTCGCGTGGTCGACTTCAAGAACACCGTGATCATCATGACCACGAACCTCGGCACGAAGGACATCACCGGGGGCCCCGTCGGCTTCCAGATCGAGGGCGACACGGCCACGTCGTACGACCGCATGCGGGCGAAGGTCACCGAAGAGCTCAAGAAGCACTTCAAGCCGGAGTTCCTCAACCGCGTCGACGAGACGATCGTGTTCCCGCAGCTGAACCAGGAGGAGCTGCTGCAGATCGTCGACCTCTTCATCAAGCGCCTCTCCGACCGTCTGCTCGACCGCGACATGACCGCCGAGCTCTCGCTCGCGGCCAAGGAGCAGCTGATCAAGGTCGGCTTCGACCCGTCGCTCGGCGCTCGGCCGCTGCGTCGTGCCGTGCAGCACGAGGTCGAGGACAAGCTGTCGGAGCGCATCCTGCAGGGCGACCTCAACGCCGGCGACCACGTGAAGGTCGACTTCGTCGACGGCGAGTTCACCTTCGAGACCGGGCGTCAGCCGGGCCGCGAAGAGGTGCTCGTGGGCGAGGCCGGCGAGCTCGAGGCGTAGAACCCCCGCCATCGCGTCAGGGCGGTCCTCCTCCGGGAGGGCCGCCCTTCGGCGTTCGTTCGGCGGCCCGCCGCTAGGGTGGAGGCCATGGGTTCGCCAGAGTTCACCGTCCGCAAAGCGCTCGCCTCCGACGTCCCCCACATCCAGCGCCTCATCCGCCCCTACGTCGAACGCCGGATCCTCCTCGGAAAAGACGACGTCGCCCTCTACGCGTCCATCCAGCAGTTCCGCATCGCCGTCGGCCCCGATGGAACCCCGATCGGCTGCGGGGCGCTCAACGTCTTCTGGGACGACATCGCCGAGGTGCGCACCCTCGCGCTCGACGAGGCGTGGATCCGTCACGGGGTCGGCCACCGGCTCCTGGAGGGCCTCGAGGTCGACGCCCGCGCGCTCGGAATCGGCCGCATCTTCTGCCTCACCTTCGAGGTCGACTTCTTCACGAAGCACGGCTACCTCGAGATCGGCGAGTCCGTCGTGTCGCCCGAGGTCTACGCCGAGCTCGTGCGCTCGACCGACGAGGGCGTCGCCGAGTTCCTCGACCTGGCGCGAGTCAAGCCGAACACCCTCGGCAACACCCGCATGCTCAAGGTGCTGCCCGACCTCTCCTGACTCCGGCTCGCGCGTGTGTGCCGCTCGGGGCATGTGATCGGAGCGCGGTTCATGTGCACAGGCTTCGGGTTGCCTGGCGCGCCGCCGCAAAGACCGGTATGACGCGTATCGGCGCTTAACCTGGGCGCATGTCGTCGTTCAAGCACCCGGTGGGCTCGCGGCCGAGCCGCGTGTACTGGCGGCGTCGTGCGACGGCGATCCTCGTGCTCGTGCTGGTGGTGGTCTTCATCGTGATCGCCGTGAGATCGGTCGCAGGATCAGGGGCGACGCCCGTGGCGACGGCTTCTCCGACGGCGACGCCGTCCACGGCACCCACGGTGACGGCTCCCACCTCCGGGGCCACGTCGGCTCCTGCGCCCACGGCCACCGCGACGGCGGGAGCTTCGGGGTCCGGCTCGTCGTCGGACGGCACGTGCACCGCGTCGGACATCACACTCAAGCCGATCGCCGACAAGGAGACCTACTCGTCGCTCGAGCAGCCGAAGATCTCGATGTCGATCACGAACACGTCGTCGTCGAAGTGCACCATCGACCTCGGGTCGGCCGAGCAGGTGCTCACGGTCACCTCGGGCTCCGAGACGTACTGGACCTCGAAGGACTGCCAGGTGAACGGCACTCACCAGAACGTCACGATGACGGCGGGACAGACCCTCACCACCCCCTCGATCACCTGGGACCGCACCCGGTCGAGCACGTCGACCTGCAGCTCGACCCGCAGCTCGGTGCCGGCGGGCGGGGCCAGCTACCACCTGTCCGTCTCAGTCGGCTCCATCACCTCGTCGACGTCGGCGCTCATGATCCTGAACTGACCGCACTCCGTCTGTCCCGCTCCCTCTGGTCCTCTCGCTCTTCCGCTCCTCCCGCTCCTCTTTCGAAACGATGGCTTCCATGGCACCGAACACCGACGCCCCCGAATTCCGCTCGCCTCAGCTCGAGGACGCCCTCGCGGCGCAGGACGTCGCCGCGGTCGCCTTCGCACTGCGGCACGGGACCGTCGTCGTGCCTCGGCTCGTGACCGGGCGCGGCGGTCGTGCCGCTGCCCGCGAGGAGCAGGTGCGTGTGTTCGGGCGAGAGAACACCGACAAGCGGATCCTGCTGCTGTTCTCGTCGGCCGACGCGTACGCCGCCATGGTGCCGAACGAGAAGACGCGGCTCGTGATGCTCTACGACGCCCCGAAGCTGCGCGAGTTCATCGAGGCGCACCTCGACGTGATCGAGCAGGTCTTCTTCGACATCGCGGGCCCGCACACGATGGCGGCGAACCCGGAGGACCTCCTCAAGGCGCTGCGGCCGAACCCGGGGGAGTAGGCCGGCTGTCGGCGCGGTCCCGACCGCGTGTGCGTTCGGGAGGATTCTGCGCGACGCGGGCGTTCGGGAGGAGTCAGAGCGACGGCGTCCTCCCGGGCCGTCGACATTCGGGCGGATGCCCTCCCGCGCGTGCGTTCTATGCTGGTTCTCCTCCCGGCGCCGAGTGACATCCTCCCGAACGGCGAAGCCTTCGCGGGGCCGATTCCTCCTTGGCCCGTGAACTTCTCCCCGAACGGCGAATCCCTCCCCTGCGTGCGCGGCCTCGGTGGAGTGTGGTGACGCGGGGCACGGGTGACGGGCGCAGGAGCGGCGACAGGCACGCGGCGAGACTAGAACGCTGCGTCGAGCTCGCGGTCGCGATCGGACGATGCGGCCCCGAAGGCGAGCCGCAGCGCCTCGCGCAGGTGCCCGGACTCGGCGTCGACGAGCTGCGTGAAGCCGAGCCGCCGGGCTTCGGAGGCGCGCTGCTTCGCCGAGGCCACCGGCCGGATCTCCCCGGCGAGGCTGATCTCGCCGATGGCGGCGAGGGTGTGCGGGTAGCTCTTCTCGCGGCTGGCGCTGGCGAGAGCCAGGGCGATCGCGAGGTCGGCGCCGGGCTCGGTGATCTTGATTCCGCCGACGGTCGACACATAGACGTCGGCGTCGCCGAGCCGGATGCCGGCGCGTCGTTCGAGCACGGCGAGCAGCATGGCGACGCGTGACGAGTCGACGCCGTTGACGACTCGGCGAGGCTGCGGGGTCGACGACCCGACGATGAGCGCTTGGATCTCGACGGGGAGAGCGCGTCGCCCCTCCATCGAGATGGTGATGCAGGTGCCGCTGACCGGCGCACCGCCGCGTGACATGAACAGCCCGGACGGGTCGGGCACCTCGGCGATGCCGTCGCCGGTCATCTCGAAGCAGCCCACCTCGTCGGTCGGCCCGAAGCGGTTCTTCTGCGCGCGCACGAAGCGGAGCGCCGTCTGCCGGTCGCCCTCGAACTGGCAGACGACGTCGACGAGGTGCTCGAGCAGCCGCGGGCCGGCGATCGAGCCGTCTTTCGTCACATGGCCGACGATGAGGATCGGCACGCCGCGGTCCTTCGACACTCGGGTCAGGGTCGATGCGACCTCCCTCACCTGTGACGGCCCGCCGGCGATGCCGTCGCTGAGCGACGACGAGACGGTCTGCACCGAGTCGACGATGACGAGCTGCGGATCGGTCTGCTCGATCTGACCGAGGATCACAGCGAGGTCGACCTCGGCGGCGAGGTAGAGATTGGGGTGCATGGCCCCGGTGCGCTGGGCGCGGAGGCGGACCTGCGACGCGGACTCCTCCGCGGTGACGTAGAGGACACGCGCCCCCTGAGCCGCCGCTCGGGACGCGACCTCCAGCAGGAGGGTCGACTTGCCGACCCCGGGCTCGCCCGACAGCAGGATCGCGGCACCGGGAACGATGCCGCCACCGAGCACCCGGTCGAACTCGGCGATGCCCGACGGCCAGTGTGCGACGCTGTCGGCGGCGATCTCGGTGATCGGTCGCGCGGCCCGGTCGGCGTTCACCGCGATGGGCGCCACGCCACGCTGAGACGCCGTGCTCGCCGCAGCATCGACGACGGAGCCCCACGTCTGGCACTCGCCACAGCGGCCGACCCACTTGATCGACGTCCACCCGCACTCGGTGCAGCGGAACGTGGAGGTCACTCGAGCCATGTCGACACTCTAGGCGCGGCCACCGACAGCGCGGGGCGCCGTCCCGCGGGCGGAGTCGACAGAGCGGGTCGCAGGATCGGCGACAGCCGTCGAGGGTGAGGTCGCGATGCCCATGAGGATGATCGCCGCCCGCGCCACTGCCTCTTGATCGGACTCGGGCAGCGTCGCGAGCTGAGCGTCGAGCCAGGAGTTTCGCTGCTCGCGAGCGGCGCGCGCCACCTCGTCGCCCGCCGCCGTGGTCGAGAAGCGGACCTTTCGCCCGTCGTCGGGATGCGGGCTCCGCACCGCGTAGCCCGCCTCGGTGAGTCGGTTGACCGACTGGCTCATCGACGCCGGCGAGACGCGCTCGTAGCGGCTGAGCTCGGTGAGCGTCTGCGCGCCGTTCTTGTAGAGCCGGTTGAGCACCTCGAGAGCGCGATCGCCGAGCTCGCCCTCGGGGCGCTCGCTGCGGAAGCGCCGATAGAGCAGCGCCGTCGCCGTCCGCACCTGGGCACCCAGCTGCGGCACCGTCGCCGGGCCGTCGTTTGCATCAGCGTTCATAGGTCTTTAGTATACCTAAAGACACTCTTGAAGGAGCACGATGCCCGCCAATCCCCTCGGTCTTCTCCTGCGCAACCGCCGCGCCGGCCGCGACACCCTCGTCTGGGCTCGCGACGACCTCCAGGCCCCCGAGTCGTTCGAGCTCACCAGCCCCGCGTTCGCGTCTGGCGCCACGATGCCCGACCGCTACCGGGGTCGGCTCCGCGGCGAGAACGTCTCCCCACCCCTCGAGTGGACGACACCGCCCCGTGGCACGGCCGAGCTGGTGCTCATCGCTCAAGATCCAGACGTCCCCTTCGGCAAGGCCGCCCTGCACGTCCTCGTCGCCGGCATCGACCCGGCGTCGGGCGCGCTCGCCGAGAACGCGCTGGCATTCCCGAGCCCCGTCGCGGGCCTGCGCCAGGGCAAGGGCGTCATGGGGCGGCGCGGGTGGGCCGGCCCGATGCCTGTGCGGTCACACGGTCCGCATGCGTACGTGTTCCAGATGTTCGCCGCCGACCAGAGGCTCGAGCTGCCCTCGGCCTTCGGCCTCGACGACCTGCTGGGCGCCCTGCGGGGCCACGTGCTGGGGCGTGCCACCACGGAAGGGCTGTACGAGATCGCGTGAGCAGGAGCCGAGGCTGCCAGCCGTGGCGCGACCGCGCGAGGTGCGCCGCTGTGGTCAGCCGGCGGGTTGCTCGGCCGGCGGGGGCTGGGTGGACGAGGCGAGGGCTGCATCCTGCGCCCTGTCGGCCACGGTGGCGGCGACGGAGGTGACGCGGCGGGTGGCGGTGACGTCGCTGGCGGCTCGCTCGGCCGCGATGCGGGCCAGGCGCGCGTCGATCGCCGGGTAGAAGGCTGCGGCCCAGACGCGATAGCCGTCGTCGTTCGGGTGGAAGAGGTCGCCTGCCGAGTGGCGGAGGGTTCCGAGGTAGCCCTGGCGTCGCGTGGTCGCGTAGAGCGGAGCGACGACGAGTCCGTAGTCGCCGGCGACACGGCGGACAATCTCGTTGGCGACCGCGACCTTCTTCTCGTGCTCGGGCAGCACCATGAATGGCAGGTCGGCGACGATGGCGTGCGACGGCAGGGCCTTGTAGATCGCGCGGAGGTTGCGCTCGAAGCGCTTCGGCTCGAACCCGGCGATGTCGTTCGCCCCGATCGCGACCGTGACGACGTCGGCCGGGTAGTCGGCCAGCCGCGGGACCTGGTCGATCTTGCAGAGGTGGGTCGTGGCTCCTGAGACGCTGAGGTTCTTCACGGCGAGGGTGCCGTGCGTCGTGCGGCGGATGTGCCCGGCGATGCGGCCCACGTAGCTGCGCCACGGCTTGCTCGCGCCGATGCCCTGTGCGGCGGAGTCGCCGAGGGCGACGTACTGCAGGGCTCCGTCGCGGCTGAAGCGGTCGCGCCACCACTTCGAGTGCACCGGCAGGAGGCTGTTGAGCATGTCGGCGGCGGCGTCTCGACGGGCCATGAAGCGGCGGTAGTACGTGTAGCCGCCGGCGGCCGCAGCGGCCGTGGCGGCGGCCACGGCGATGGCTGTGCGGGCGCTGCTCATGAGCGCGACACTACGCCCGGGTGGTCGGTCGGACGTGTGCGTTCGCTCGGACTCCGGGCACCGCGCCCGGCGGGCCGGCGCACCGGTTGCGGCCCTGGAACGGGGTGGTTCGAACCATCCGGCGAGATGTACTAAACTCTCTCCCGGTACCGTGTCCGAGCGGCCGAAGGATCATGTCTCGAAAACATGTGTGGGGGCAACTCCACCGTGGGTTCAAATCCCACCGGTACCGCGCGAAAATGCATCAGCCCTGCCTGGTTGGCCTTCGGCCACCGGCAGGGCTTCTGCAATTGCGCGCCGTGCTTGTCTGGCCGCCTCCCGGCGGCGCGCGTCAGCGCATCGCTCCGCTCGCTCGACGCTGTGGGCCATCGCTGCGCTCGGCCCGGCGACGTCGCTCCGCTCGTCGCCGCGTGAGCACGTACTTCCTCGACCGCTTCGACGTGCTGACAGGAGGAAGCGCGGCGTTCGGCGGCACGGTCGCCGTGCGCGACTTCGGGCTACTCGACGCCGCCGTGGCGAGACCCCGCAGCAGCGTCTTCCGAGTCCATGCCTACCCGGACCTCTGGCAGAAGGCTGCAGCGTTGCTGCACTCGCTGGCGCGCAACCACGCGCTCGTCGACGACAACAAGCGCACCCCGTGGGCGGCCGCGTGGGTGTTCCTCGGCGTAAACGGCGCCATGCTCGATCAGGGCTTCGACGTCGACGCGGCATACGACTTCATGATCGAGGCAGCCACCTCCGAGCTCGAGGTCGCCGCGATCGCCACGACGATACCGTGCATCCTGACCAGCGGCTACATCGTGCCGCGGAGCTGTCCCCAGCCGAACGACGTTTCGGCGATCCAGTCCTGCAGGTCGGAGGAGAACCGTTGGCGGTTCTCGTCGTCGGTCATGTCTGCGGCGAGCCAGGCGTTGAACTGCTCGCCATGGACGGTGACGACGAGCCATTCCTCGTCGGTGCCGATCACGAAGTCGCCTGGGAGTGCGGCGCCATCGGGCGCGGCCCGGATCGACAGCTCGAGCGTTGAGAGTTCCTGCTCCGTCAGGAGCTCGCTCATGACGGGCATGTAGACGCGCGGGATCACATCGTTCACGTAGTCCTCGACGGTGCGCATGAAGCCATGATGTCGACAAGTGCGCTCCTGCGAAACGAAGACCCCCGCGGCCTCGATCGTTGCTAAGGCCTGCGCCGCAGGCGAACGGGACTTGACCAGGGCCGCATCGCATCTATAGTTGCGGCGGGCAACGGAGCCTGACCACCCGAACGACCGGCAGGAGATCCCGATGGCAGCCGACTACGACGCCCCACGCAACGCCCCCGACACCGACGACAACACCGTCTCGATCGACGCACGCTCGACCAGGGCCACGGGCCTCGCGGCCGACCTCGACGAGGGCGACAACGCCGACGGCTTCGAGCTCGATGCCTCGATCGTCGACGAGGCGCTCGACGTGGTGGTGCTGCCGATGCAGGACCACGAGTTCACCTGCGTCGAGTGCTTCCTCGTCCGACAGCGCAGCCTGCTCGACCACGAGACGAAGCTCGGCCCGATCTGCATGGAGTGCGCAGCGCTGTAGCTCTCCTCTGGCCGCAAGCCCCTCGGCCAAAGGACGAGATGTGCCCGGCGTCTGGAGGGTATGCCAGCTGACTTCGCCACCTCACGCGCGCGCGACCGATTCGACCGCCGGCAGACTCGCCCGGACCGTGTCGCTCAGCGAGTCGAGCTGCGCTCCGATCCACGCCGGAAGAGCTGCCGCAGGATCCTGCGCCATGGCTGAGCGGGCAGGGTCCTGCGGCAGCGGTCGGTGAGGGCCGTCGGCAGGTCGACGGTCGATGGTCGCTATGCGGCGACCCGGTGGTCGACGTCGGCGGAGGCCTCGACGACGGCGGGCAGGTCTGCCACCCGCTCGGAGTCGGTGTAGCGGCCGAAGACGGCGCGGGCGCTGCCGCGGTCCTGGCTGCTGACGTAGTGGCCCGTCGAGCGGCCGGCCAGGTCGTCGGTGCGGCGGCCCGTGAAGGTACCGGCGAGTCCGTGGCCGGTGCCCGTGTAGGAGCCGCGGAGGGTGCGGATGGCAGTGCTGGTGTTCTGTGTGGCGTTCATGATGTCGTTCCTTCCGGAGGGTGGTGCGGGTTGAGGGGTCGGTGGGTTACGGGACGAGGACCATGCGGAAGCGGGCTTCGCCGCTGAGCATGCGGTCGAACGCGGCGGCCGCGTCGGCGAGCGGGCGTTCTTCGATGAGGGCCTTGACGCCCTGGGCGTGAGCGAAGGCGAGGCCCCGCTCGTTCTCGATCGGGGTACCGGTGAGCGAGCCGAGAACCGCGATGCCGCGACCGATGAGATCGCCGGTCGAGACGGTGACCGGCTCGGACGAGGCTCCGACGACGACCAGGCGGCCGCGGTCGGCGAGGCCCGCGATGAGAGAGCTCGAGGAGGCGCCGCTCGCGACGGTGGTGACGATAACGGAGGCGCCCCCGAGTTTCGCGAGCTCGTCGCCCGGGTCGGTGGCCGCGCTGTCGATGTAGTGGTCGGCGCCCAGCTCCGTGGAGAGGCCTTCCTTGGCCGTGCCGCGGGCGATGGCGGCGACGCGGAGGCCCATCCTGTCGGCGTACTGCAGGGCGAGGTGTCCGAGGCCACCGATGCCCTGGATGGCGACGAGGTCGCCGGGCTCCGGCGCCCCCTTCAGCAGGGCGTTGAACGTGGTGATCCCGGCGCACAAGAGCGGTGCCGCTGCGACGGACGTCATCTCGGCGGGGATGGCGACGAGGCCGGTCTCGCGGGCGACCATGTACTCGGCGTAGCCGCCGTCGATGGTGAGCCCGGTGCGGTCCTGGTCCTGGCAGTTGACGAAGTCGCCTCGTCGGCAGCTCGCGCACTGGCCGCAGTGGCCGCCGAGGAACCCGACGCCGACGCGTTCGCCGACCGACCACCGGGTGACACCCTCGCCGAGGGCATCGATGATGCCGACGACCTCGTGGCCGGGCACGATGCCGGGCTCCGTGGCCGGGTGGGGGTGCACGGCTCCTGCGTCGGTGTGGCAGATGCCGCAGGCTTCGACGCGGAGGCGCACCTGGCCCCGACCGGGGTCCGCCAGGGGCCGCTCGGTGAGCTCGAGGGCTCCCGAAGCGGCGACCTGGACGGCCCGGTAGGTGCCGGTGGCGCTCATCGCGCGGCCTGGGAGGCGAGCGCGGCGAGCGCGGTGACGACGGCCTCGGCCGAGGGGCGGGCGGAGGCGGGGTTCTGACCGGTGACGAGGTTGCCGTCGACGATCACGTGAGGGCCGAAGGCGGGGCCGCCCACGAAGTCGGCGCCGGCGCCGCGGAGACGGGTCTCGAGCAGCCAGGGCGCCTTGTCGCCGAAGCCGAGCGCGGTCTCCTCCTCGTCGGTGAAGCCGGTGATCTTCCGGCCGGCGAAGATCCAGGAGCCGTCGGTCGCCTTCGCGGGCAGCAGCGCGCCGACCCCGTGGCAGACGGCCGCGACGACCTTGCCCTTCTGCGGGGCGAGGGCGGCGTAGATCGCGCCGATGGTGGGGTTGTCGGCGAGATCCTCCATCGGGCCGTGGCCACCGGCGACGTACACGGCGTCGTAGTCGTCGGGGTTCACGCTCTCGAGGGCGACCGGCGAGGTCAGCTCGGTGCCGAGCGCGGCCAGGTAGTCGCGCTGGGCCTGGATGGCGTCGGCATCGTCGTTGTTCATGGCCGGGGCGAGGCTGAACTCGTCGACGGTCGGGGCGATGCCGGCGGGGCTGGCGATCGTGACGTCGAAGCCGGCCTCGGTGAAGACGCGGTGCGGCTCGATGAACTCGCTGGCCCAGAAACCGGTGGGGTGCTTGCTGCCGTCCTTGAGGGTCCACACGTTGGCGGAGCTGACGACGAGGAGAACTGAGGACATGGTCTGACTTCTTTCGGTTCGGTGTCATCGACCCTTTCGGCCGATGTGATACTCGAAACGTAATAGCAACTAACTTGATTGCGCAAGACTCTGCTCAAGTTATTTTCATTGAACTTTCGAGACTCACTCCCTAGACTGGTTCCATGACTGAATCACGAGACGTCGAGAACGGCGGAGACACCCCTGCGGGAGTGGGCGTTCTGCTGGACTTCGTCAACACGCGCGCCATCGAGGGCAACTGCGAGGAGCAGCTCGTCGATGCCTCCTCCACGCGCCAGTGGTTGAGTGACAGTGTTATCCCCTTCGACGGTTCGCTTGTCACCGAGGCCGACGTGCTCGTGGCGCGGGAACTCCGGTCGGCGCTGCTCGCGATCCTGAAGGAGCACGTCGGTCTGGACGAGCGCGACGAGGCCGAGGCGGCCACGGCGTACCTGTCTCGTGCGGCGCGCCTGTATCCGCTCGCCGCGGTGATCAGCCGTGCCGGCACGGTGCTGGAGCCGATTCAGGACGGCGTCGCCGGCGCGCTGGCCAGCGTGATCGGCGCCGGCGTCCAGGCCTCCGCCGACCCTCGTGTGTGGCAGCGGGTCAAGGCCTGCAAGAACCCGAAGTGCTACAAGGGCTTCTACGACCGGACCAAGAACACCGGAGGTGCCTACTGCAGCGCCTCTTGCGCCTCCCAGATGTCGATGCGCGCGTACCGAAGCCGCAAGGCCGAGCAGGCCGCTCACTCGGCCTGACGCGGTCACCGCAAGATAAACGACAGGCGTAGTGTAAAGGAGGCCTCGACGACGAGGCCCCGCGCCTGCCGCATCGGCGGCGCCGACTGCGACGAAGGAGAAGCACCCCTGTGAGCACCGCCACCCGATTCACCGACCGAGTCGTCCTGATCACGGGAGGCGGCTCGGGCCTCGGCCGCGCGACGGCCATCCGGCTCGCCACCGAGGGCGCGAAGATCGCGATCGTCGACATCTCCGAGAAGGGGCTGCAGGATTCGACGGCCGCCATCCTGGAGGCCGCACCTCAGGCCGAGGTCCTCACGGCGATCGCCGAAGTCTCGAAGGAGGCCGACGTCGAGGCCTACGTGGCCGCGACGCTGGAGCGCTTCGGCCGAATCGACGGCTTCTTCAACAACGCAGGCATCGAGGGCCGCCAGAACCTCACGGAGGACTTCACGGCCGACGAGTTCGACAAGGTCATCGCGATCAACCTGCACGGCGCGTTCCTGGGGCTCGAGAAGGTGCTGAGAGTGATGCGCGAGCAGGGCTCGGGCATGGTGGTCAACACGGCGAGCGTCGGCGGGATCACCGGCATCGGCAACCAGTCCGGCTACGCGGCAGCCAAGCACGGCGTCGTCGGCCTGACCCGCAACTCCGCCATCGAGTACGGCCAGTACGGAATCAGGATCAACGCGATCGCGCCCGGCGCCATCTGGACCCCGATGGTCGAGAACGCCATGAAGCAGCTCGACCCGCAGGACCCGCGGAAGGCCGCCGAGCAGTTCATCCAGGTCAACCCGACGAAGCGCTACGGTGAGCCGGCGGAGATCGCCTCGGTCGTCGCGTTCCTGCTGTCGGACGACGCCGCCTACGTGAACGCCGTCGTGCTGCCCATCGACGGTGGCCAGTCGATCAAGTACTAGGAGCGGACCCCGCCTCGCCGGTCAGGCCTGCAGACCCCGCAGGAACACCTCGAGGATCCGTTGGCGCTGCTCGGCGCCGTCGGCCGGCATCGTCGCGATGCCGTAGACGCCGCGCGTGACGTCGTCGTCGGTGACGTCGGGCCGCAGCGCGCCGGCGGCACGGGCGCGCGCGATGACGGGACCCGAGGTCGCCACGATCACCCGGACGCACGCCTCGTAGACGGGGCCGTCCTCGTCGATGGCGGACGCGAGCTGCTGCTTGGCGCCGATGTGCTCGGCGAAGCGCAGAGTCCACTCGGTGAGCGCGGCGCGGGGGTCGAGACCGGCGACGGCCACTGCATCCTGCGCGATGGCCTCGATCTCGTCGACATAGAGGTGGTTGATCAGCACCTCGCGCGTGGGGAAGTTCCGGTAGAGCGTCGCGATGCCGACGCCGGCGCGCTCGGCCACGGTCTCGAGCGCGACGTCGGAGCCTTCCTCGCGGATCGCGTCGCGGGCGGCGCGGAGGATCGCGTCGAAGTTCCGCGCACCGTCGGCCCGTCGGGGCCGGGGCGCGCGGAACACGTCGAGGTCGATCACCGTCACAGGATCAGCGTAAGAGCATTCCGCCGTCCCCTGCGACGCTGTTCCCCTGTCGCCTGCGACGCCGGTCAGCCGACCGGCATGACGAGGTCGACGTAGCGGGCGCCGAACGCGCCGTCGGGGACGATCTCGTCGATGCGCGCCAGGTCGCCGTCGCTGAGCTCGACGTCGGCGGACGCGGTGTTCTCCTCGACGCGCGAGACGCTGCGCGTGCCGGGGATCGCGATGACGTCGTCGCCCTGGGCCAGGAGCCAGGCCAGCGCCAGCTGAGTGACCGTGACGCCCTTCGTCGCGGCCAGCTCGCGGAGGGCCGCGATCGCGGCGAGGTTCTTCTCGTAGTTGCCCGGCTGCCAGCGCGGGTCGGTGCTTCGCATGTCGTCGGCGGCGTACTCCGCTGCTGGCTTGACGTCGCCGGTGAGGAACCCTCGGCCGAGCGGCGAGTAGGCGACGAAGCCGATGCCGAGGTCGCGGGTCGTCGGGAGCACGTCCGCCGCGGTGGCGCGCTCGAAGATCGAGAACTCGCTCTGCAGCACCGACACGGGGTGGACCGCGTGTGCCCGGCGGATCGTGTCGGGCGCGGCCTCCGACAGGCCGAAGTACTTCACCTTGCCCTCCGCCACGAGCTCGCCGACGGTGCCGGCGACGTCCTCGATCGGCACGTCGGGGTCGACGCGGTGCTGATAGAACACGTCGAGCGTGTCGACGCCGAGGTAGCGGAGGCTCGCATCGGCGACCTCGCGGATGTGCTCGGGGCGGCTGTCGTAGAGCTTCGCCGGGTTCAGCGGCAGCACCCAGCCGAACTTCGTCGCCACGGTGACCTCGTCGCGGAACGGCGCGATCGCCCTCCCGACGATCTGCTCGTTCGAGCCGGTGCCCATGCCGTAGAGCTCGGCCGTGTCGAACATGGTGACGCCGAGGTCGTGCGCCCGGCGGATCGCGGCGATGCCGCCCTGTTCGTCGGCGGCCCCGTAGGCCGAGGTGATGCCCATCGCTCCGTAGCCGATGGCGGAGGTGGCCAGCCCCTGTGTTCCGAGAGTGCGTGTCTGCATGTGTCGTTCCTTTCCGAGAGAAACGATAACACGCCTCCGTTTATGGTGTCCGGTGGGCTCGGGGCCTTCTTGAGCGCAGGAGCCGGGGACACGCCAGGGCAGGACACCTTCATGCCCTGCCCTGCCGTGCGGCGGCTCGTGATCAGTTCGCGGTGACGTGATCACCGGCGAACGAGTCGGCGGCGTGCTGGATGAAGCGCGCCACGCGATGAGGGTGCGCGATGAAGGCGGTGTGCGAGCCGTGGATTTCCTCGGTGTACGCGCCCATCCGGGCCGCCATGTCCCGCTGGAGCTGCGGCGGGATCGAGTTGTCTTCGGTCGACACCAGGTACCAGGTCGGGCGCGTGTCCCAGCCGCGGGTCGTCGCCGCTTCGGTGAAGGCGAAAGCCGACAGGGGGCGCTGCGTGACGTACATCTGTCGCGCTGCCGCGGCGGAGGAGTCGCCCGCGAACACCTCGCGGAACCGGCCCTCGTTGATGTAGAGGTCGGGGCCGCCCGGAGCGCCGGGAGCGTCGTACGAGGTCGGCGCGTTCTCGGTGGCGAGCAGCGACGGCTCGTAGCCGGCCTGCGCCGTGAGGCAGCTCTCGCCGACCTCGAGGCCGAACGCTGCGAGGTAGACGAGGCCTATCACGTTGTGGAGGCCCTCGACGGCATGACCGATGACGGCACCCGCGTAGGAGTGGCCGACCAGCACGACGGGGCCGTCGATCGCGGCGACGCGGGTGCGCAGCGAGTCGGCATCGGACGCGAGGCTGCGGAGCGGGTTCGGCCGTGCCACGACGGAATAGCCGTCCGCCTCGAGGCGGTCGATCACACCGACGTAGCCGGACGCGTCGGCGAAGGCGCCGTGGACGAGGACGATGGTGGGCTTGGTGGAGCTCATGGGGTTGTTCCTTTCTGCGATGGGGTGAGGTGCGGTTATTCGGCCCAGTCGGAGCCCTCGATGACCTTCACGAAATCACCGCGGACGAAACCGGGGTCGAAGTGGGCGAGCACGTCGGCGTTCACGGTGCCGAACGTGGTGTCGGGGCGGTTCGAGAAGCCATCGCGGAAGGCGCTCAGGATCCTGCGCTTGAAGTCGGGCCTCGGATGCGCGGCGACGACTTGCTCTCGGAGCTCGCGAGGGATGCGTGTCAGGTTCAGCCCGAGCACGTCCATCTCGACTCCGGCCGTTGTAGCGGCGACGATCGGATCCATTCGGTATGGCACCTCGGGCGTCGTATGGAGGGCGATGGCCGCCCACACCGTGTCGGCCGACCGCGCGTCGATTCCGTGCGTGAGCAGGAACGCCCGGGCCTCGTCGGCTCCGTCCAACTCGAACCGCTGCGTCGTCGTCCGGTACGGATCGACGAGACCGGTGTCGTGGAAGAGGGCGGCCACGTAGAGCAGCTCCGGGTCGGGTGCGAGCGAGAGGGCGCGTGCCTGGAGGACGCCGAAGAGGAAGACGCGGCTCGAGTGATGGAAGAGGAGCTCGTTCGTCGTGTCTCGGATGAGCTCGGTGGCCTCTCGGGCGAGGCGGCTGTCGGGGATCTCGACCCCTGCGATGGCTTCTGAATTCATGTAGAAAGCCTCTCGCCGAGGGGTGCCTCGGCGGACCGCTGGGACTGTCGTCAATCCCACCGATCAGGACATCGAGGCGCCCCCGGGCTGCGTCGAGAGGAATCGCCGCTGGTAGCGCTGCGGCGAGGTCTTCAGCTGGCGGACGAAGGCTCGTCGTAGCGCCTCCGGTGTGCCGAACCCCGATAGCTCGGCCGCCATGGTGACGGAGTGGCCGGCGTCGAGTCGCCCCTTGGCGAGCTCGACGCGGATCGACTCGACATAGCGCGCCGGAGTCGAGCCGTATTCGTCGTGGAACAGGCGCGAAAGGTGTCGAGGGCTCACGAGCGCGATTCGGGCGAGGCTGTCGAGCGAGTAGTCGGCTGATGGATCCGACCGCACTCGGTCGATGACTGCCTGCAGCGCAGGTGTCGAGGGCTCCGGGGCCTCGAGGGCCGCGGAGAACTGCGACTGCCCTCCGCCACGCTGCATGTAGACCACCAGCGACCTTGCCACGGAGCGCGCGAGATCGGCGCCGTGGTCGACCTCGACCAGCGACAGGGCCAGGTCGATGCCGGCGCTGACCCCGGCCGACGTGTAGACGCCCTGATCGTGGACGAAAATGCGGTCGGGTTCGACGTGGGCCGCAGGATGCCGGGCGGCCAGCTCGCTCGCGTGCCGCCAGTGGGTGGTCGCGCGTTTGCCGTCGAGCAGCCCCGCCGCTCCGAGCACGAAGGCGCCGGTGCAGATCGAGGCGACGCGGTCAGCGCGTGCGGCGAGATGCCTGGTGGCATCGATCAGCTCCTCCGAGACGGGCTTCGCCGGATAGGGATCGCCGCCCGCCACGAGCACGGTGTCCCAGCGCCGCTCGTCGAACGCGGATGCGTCGGCGGGCACGCGCAACCCCGTCGTCGCGCGCACGTCGCCGCCGCCCGCCGTCAAGATGCTGATGCGGTAGCGCGCCCCGAAGAGGTTGGCCTCGGCGAAGACCTCCGACGGGCCCGCGACGTCGAGCATCTTGACGTCCTGAAACACGAGGAAGCCGATCTCGTGCGTGCGCTGCATCGTCGGCCTCCCGGGCTCCTGTGTCTTCATCGTAGGTGCGGGTAGTCGCTCATTCGCGTGCCCACCGACGGATGAGCACCTCCAGCTTCCGACGGTCCAAGGCCGGGGGCGTGGCACTCCCGGCGCGAATCGGGGGGATCATTTGGTGGAGGATGCGAACGGCATCGCCTCGTGCGCCCTGCAGGCCGCCTTCGTCGAGTCGCCAGCCACCGATCTCGTCCCGCCCGTGTGCATCGACAATGTGCAGCAGGTTTGACAGATCGACCGTGTCCTTGACGGTGCGCACCCATCGATCTCGCCACGCATAGGCCTTCAGGACGACGGCGTTCTCGACAGTGGGCACTGGCACCGCGCACTCGAGAACCGTGCCGTCTGTCAGGGTCAGGTTCGCGTCGATAACGATCGGTGCTCCGAGCGCGAGATGGAGGCCTGGCATGGCATCGTAGGCGCGGCCAGCTCGGATCGTGTCGCCGAACCGACCATTCAGCGTAGGAACAAGGACGTCGATCACGCGCTGATCGTGGACATAGCGATTGCCTTTGATCGCGTTGTACCCAGCTCGCACGAGGGATGCGTGAATGGACCCGTCGTCCGCAAGGGTCAACGGAAGTCCGGCGTCCGCATCGCCAGTCCTCCGGGCGACGAGCCCAGGGCTTGGGAACGCGGCTGCCAGGAGTCCCACCATGTGGCCACCGATCACGCGGACCTCCGGGTGGTCAGCCGCAATGCTGGCGAGGTCGTACAGAGCGCGAAAGGCGCCGTCGTCCTCGGGTCCCGTCGCGATCGTGTGTGCAGCGCGTCTCATGCCGGAAGTCTCAATCGGTGGGCGTTATCGAGAACCACTCCGCGAATGCGGTCGGCACCCTCGTCTTCGTCACCGGTGGTGCCGGTTCGGGATACGTCGACGGCGGCGATGACAGCGTCAACCAAGCCCTCCCTCGACGAATGAGCCCTTGCCGTGGCGAAGATCGTCGCGTCGTCGGGAACCGTGATCGACAGTGTGTGGTCGTCGCGGGAGGCCAGGGCGAAGCCGAGTGCGCCTGGGTCGAGACCGCGGTCGAGATACAGGGTGGCGTGTTCGGGTTGGCGCCAGGGAGCGATGACACGTGCGGCCAGATCACCGGAGATGAGTGCGGTTCCGCCGAGGTCGCGGACTCGATCCTGCACTGCGCGCGCCTGCTGTTCGAGGCTGGTGTCGTTCCACCAGTACGTCGTGATTCCGCCCGCCCCCGGGTACTCCGCCATGCAGTAGTCCCACAGTCGTGACGGGGTTGGTGCGGAGTATCCGCCCGTGTGTCTCTCGACGAGACCCCTGAGCAGTTTGAGTTGTTGCGAGACGGCAGATTGGGGACTCCCGACATCTCGGGCGAGATCGTTCTGTTTTCTTTGAGGTGAACCGAGGAGAAGGGAGCGGCCAAGGGCCAAGCGAGTGAAGGGGCGGGGGCCCTTCTTCGCCTTCCTGGCCGGTGGGCGATCGGGCGCATGCTCGACGCGATGCAACCAGAGCGATCTCGTGTCTTCCGCGACCACGACGAGACGATCATTCTTGGTGACGGCCATGCGGAGGCTCTGCGTCATCGTCGGCACCGAATAGAGGATGCGGTCGACTCCGCCGATCTGCAGGTCGGCGGCGATGGCGCTCGGTGTGGGCGAACGAGCCTGATCGCTGACCCGGATGCGCTCACCCGAGTCCGTCGAGAGGGTGTTGTTCGTGACGGGCCACGCATGGACCCCGGCTGCGGCGAGAGCTCCGATGATTGCATTCAGATCCATGTCCTCTCCCTCCTTGGCATGGAGACTATCACAATAGTCGCTATTTCTGTTTACTGTGATATCTAATTCCTTTCGTCATCGCGCACTAGTCCTCCCGGGGGAGGAATCCTCACCCGTTCGACCGAAGACCGGGGCACGCGGCGCGGCTTACCTTTCTGGCGGCAGAGAAAACCGTCAGGAGATCCCGTGAGCACCACCTCGTCCGTCACCCCCGCGCCCGCGCCGACCCGGAGGCACGCAGCCAGCTCGGCGGCGCCTGGAGTCAGCGGCGCCCACGGCGCCGGGATCGCGCGCCGCACCCGCTTCGCAGCCGCAGGGATCGCAGCCCTCCTCGCCTTCGCCGTCTACGCGATCTCGAACCTGACGCCGTGGGGCCAGCACACCGAGAACGTCCTCGTCTTCGGCAGCGACGAGAGGCAAGCGGTCGCCTACTTCCCGTACTCCGTTCTGCGGCTGCCGCCCCTGCACGGCGAAACCGGCGCCATCGTGGTCGGCTTCCTCCTGGCGATCGGCATCGCGGCGGCCCGACGCCGCTGGCGCGACCTCGCCACGGTCGCGGTCGCCGTGCCCGCATCCGTGCTCGTCGACGACGCCGTCGCCCGCGCCCTCGTGAAGCCCGCCCTCGACCCGGGGTCGGCGATCTGGACTCTGGCGAGCAGCTTTCCCAGCGGCCACGTCGTGATCGTGGCGGCGGTGTCGACCGCGCTGGCGATCGTGGTGCCGAGGAGGTGGCTCGCGTGGTGCCTCCCGATCCTGGGCGCCTGGACAGCCCTCGTCTCGTCGGCGGTGCTGGCCCTCGGATGGCATCGGCCGAGCGACCTTCTGGGTGCCGTGCTGATCGTGGCCGCGTTCTTCCTCGCGGCGTCGGCCGTGTTCGTGCCGCGCACGTCGCCGATCGAGCTGACGGGCGCCAGGATCGTGCCGACACTCGCCGCGATCATCGCCTTCGCGGCCGTCTTCGCCGTCCAGCCCGCCGTCTGGGCGACGCCGGTCTTCGCGGCGTTCGGGGCCCTGGCCACCGTGATCGCTCTCGTCGTCGCGCTGAGGCTGCTGCGCCCGCAGGAGTGACCCCGGCGTCACCGCGGCGGTGACACTCGCGGTGGGGGATTCGCTCGGCACGCGCCACGGGCCAGACTGAGACCATGAGCAACCCTCCGGCCAACGGCATGCACGCGTTCTCCCGAGACACCACCGCGATCGTCGACGAGGTGCTCGAGTACGCGAGGCGGCGGGCCCTGTACCAGGACGTCCCGCTCGACAAGCCACTGCGCCCTCGCGACCTGCAGCGCCTCGCCGGCAACTCGATCACCGCCGACGGCATCGGTGCGAGGCGTGCGGCCGGACTGTTCGAGAACGTCCTCGCGCCCTCGTGCATCTCGACCGACCACCCCGGGTACCTCTCGTTCATCCCGTCGGCGCCGAGCAAGGCGTCGATCGCGTTCGACGTGGTCGTGTCGGCCTCGTCGGTCTACGGCGGCTCGTGGATGGAGGGCGCGGGCGCCGTCTTCGCCGAGAACGAGGTGCTCACCTGGCTCGCCTCCGAGTTCGGGCTGCCGGCGACCGCGGGCGGCGTCTTCATGCAGGGCGGCACCATCGGCAACCTCTCGGCGTTGGTCACGGCTCGCACGCGGGCGCGTCGCCGTCGGGCCGAGGCGGGCCTGCCGAACCCGGCCCGCTGGGTCGTCGTCTGCAGCGCCGAGGCGCACTCGTCGATCGCGTCGGCGGCCGACGTGATGGACGTCGACGTGGTCAAGGCGGTCGCAGGAGCAGACGGACGCCTCCGCGGCGACTCGGTGCAGGCCGCCCTCGACGAGCACGGCGACGCCGTCTTCGCCGTCGTCGCCACCGGCGGCACCACGAACTTCGGCATCGTCGACGACATCGCCTCGATCGCCGCCGTCACGCAGGAGCGCGACGTGTGGCTGCACGTCGACGGCGCCTACGGTCTCGCCGCGATGCTCGTGCCCTCGATGCGCGAGGTCTTCGAGGGCGTCCAGCACGCCGACTCGCTGATCGTCGACCCGCACAAGTGGCTGTTCGCCCCCTTCGACGCGTGCGCGCTGCTCTACCGCGACCCGGCCGGCGCGCTCGCCGCGCACACGCAGCACGCCGAGTACCTCGACACGCTCACCGAGACGCCCGACTGGAACCCGTCGGACCTCGGCATCCAGCTCACCCGGCGCGCTCGCGGCCTCCCCCTCTGGTTCTCGCTCGCCACCCACGGCACCGAGGTGTACCGGTCGGCGATCTCGTACGGCATCGACCTCGCCCGGCGCATCGCCGACGAGATCGAGTCGCGCGACGGGTTCTCGCTCGTGCGCGACCCGCAGCTGTCGGTCGTGGTGTTCCGGCGCGAGGGGTGGACACTCGACGACTACAACGCGTGGTCGGACCGCCTGCTCGAAGACCAGGTCGCGTTCGTCGTGCCGTCGTCGCACGCGGGCGAGCCCGTGGCGCGGTTCGCGATCATCTCGCCGCTCACCACCTTCGAGATGCTGACGGCGATCCTCGACACGATGTAGCGGCGCCGCGCGGAGCTTCGCCTCGCTGCTCGACGCAGGACGAAACCCGTTCGCTGAGAGGAAAACAGTCGTTACCTTCCGTTAATAACAGCGGAGCACGCTGACGCCTGACGACGGTCAGACCACCGTCGCATCCCTTCGAAGAACGAAAGAAGATCCACGTGCGACTGACTTTCCCTCGGGCCGTGATGGCCGGAGCTCTTCTCACAGCTGCGGGCGCGACCTGCCTCTTCGGTTCCGTCTCGGCAACGGCGTCGCCGCGACCGGAGCAGGGCCCGGGCGCTCTCGTCGTGACCCGCCTTCATTACGCAGGCACGCCCGGCATGATCACGCCCGGAGTGACGACTCTGCCCACGGGCGCGAAGGCGATCGCCGACGGCTCGTTCGCCCATGTGTGGGACAACGTCACGGTGGACGGCAACTTCGGCGTGACCGCCCCCGAGTACCTCGACGCCTATTCGACGAACGGGCGCCCGCTCGGCTCGTACGCCGTGCCCGCTGGGGCCCGCGGTCGAGGCGACCGCAGTCACGATGTGATGACGGGCAGCTTCTCGTCGAAGTCCGAGGGTGCGCTCAACCTGTCGACCGATGGCTCGTCGTTGTCGTTCATGGGCTACGTAGCGCCGGCGAATTCGCTCGACGTCTCGAACGACAACACCCCGGGCGTCGTCGACCCCACGAATCCCGATTCGGGCACCAACTACCGGGCGATCGGCACCGTGGATTCGCGTGGCCGCTTCACCGTGACCGAGACGAACGCCTACAGCGGCGACAACGGCCGGGCGGCGATCCTCGACGACGCCACTGGCAGGTACTACGCCGCCGGGAACTCGAACAACGGCTCGGGCACGGGCGTCCCAGGTGTGATCTACGGAACCGGTGCGCAGTTGGTCACCCCGGCCAAGGGTCCGGAGCGGGTGCAGAAGCCCGGCCAGCCCACCCCCGCAGGTGGATTCAGCGTGACGCAGATCGGCGTCGCCAAAGCCGACAAGCTCGGTAAGGACACGAATTTCGCGGGCGTCACAGTGCACGACGGTGTCGTGTACTACTCGAAGGGCAGCGGCTCGAACGGTGTCGACACGATCTACTTCATCGACACCACCGGCAAAGCCTGCCCCACCGGCGTCGGCACACCGATCCGGGGCGCCGCGGCGCCGACCACGCCCGACACGGTGAACCCGACGACGGGTGAGCCCGGGTACAACATGTGCATCCTCAAGGGCTTCCCGACCGGGCTCGCCAAGTCGGTGACGACGCCGGAAGTCGGCGGCCCGCAGAACGCGACGGCCTTCGGCGCCATGTGGTTCGCGAACGACTCGACCCTCTACGTCGCGGACGCCGGCAACGGCACCGACACGAACGACGGCTCGACCTACACCGCCGCGGCCCAGCAGACGCTCGCCGGGATCCAGAAGTGGTCGCTCATCGCGGGCACGTGGACCTACGACTACACCCTCCAGTCCGGTCTCGGGCTCGGTCAGCCCTACACGGTCAAGGGCCTGCCGACGGGCGTGAACAGCCTCACCGGCGACCCGTGGGCTCCCGCCGTCGACGGCGTCCGAAACATCGCGGGCCGCGTGAACCGCGACGGCAGCGTCAGCCTGTGGGGAGTCACGTCGGCGATCGGCGGTGTCAGCGATCCCGGTGCCGACCCGAACCGGATCGTCACGGTGACCGATCGTCTCTCGGCTCAGACGGTGCCCAGCGCCGCGAGGTTCACGACGGTCAAAGCCGCAGCCGCGGGCGACGTCTACCGTGGCGTCGCACTGGCGCCGAGCAGGTGATGTCGACGGCGAACTGAGCTCAGCGGCCGGCGATCAGCCGCGTGGCGCGAGGGTCGAGGGGCGGACGACCAGGCGTGCGGTGAGGTCGTCGGCCGCAGGGTGTTCCGCTGCTCCTGCGCCCTCGGGGTCGAGGCCGAGGGCGCGCAGGAGCCGGGCCGCCGCCGTCCGGCCGAGTGCCGCGCCCGGAAGAGCGACGCTCGTGAGCCCCGGAGCGGTCACCTGCGACGACGGGAGGTCGTCGAAGCCCGCGACGGCGAGGTCGTCGGGCACGCGGACGTCGAGGGTGCGAGCCGCGGCCAGGACGCCGTAGGCCTGTGTGTCGGTGGCGCACACCACTGCGGTCGCGCCCGAGTCGTCCCAGCCGGGCCAGGCGGCCTCGAACGCGTGAGTCGCCGCCGCGACCTCGATGACGCTCGAGGCGCCGTCGACGAGGCGGAGTCCGCGCCGGTCGGCGGCCGCCGCGACGAGTCGGCGCCGGAGGGCGAGGGTCTCGGTGCCGGTCGAGCTGTCGAGGTACGCGACCACCCGGTGACCCTGGTCGGCTAGGTGGTCGACGAGGGCGTCGACGCCCGGCGCGAGGTCGTAGTTGACGGCGTCGCGCGGTGTCGCCGCGCCGCCTGCACCGGTGTCGTCCGTGCCCGGCGCATCCGCGCCCGGTGCGTCGAGCAGGACCGTCGCCGGCCCGTCCGGCAGCGCCGCGAGGAACGCCTGCGACGGCGCGTCGACGAGCAGCCCGGCGGGCCGAAGGCCGACGAGCCGGGCCATCACGGCCGGCGACGGCTGCACACCCGTCGAGGCCACGGCGAGCAGGAGCTGCAGCCGGTCGCCGAGCACCTCGGTGACACCCCGCACCACGTCGCCGTAGTACGGGTTCGCGAGGTCGGGCGCGATCAGCACCGCGATGTCGGCGGTGCCGCGGGCGAGAGCGCTCGCCGCATGGTCGACGACGTAGCCGAGGGAGTCGATGGCGTCGGTGACGCGGGCGACCGTCTCGGCTCCGACGCGGCCTTTCGTCTTGCCGTTTGCAACGAGCGACACGGTGGCGACGGACGTGCCGGCGAGGGCGGCGACGTCGGCCGCGGTGGGGCGGGAGGCCGCCGAGCGGGTCTGCGTGCGGGGCGCGCGGGACTGCGTCGGGCGCGGGCCCTCGATCGCTTCCCCTGGCATCCTGCAATCGTACGGCCGCTTCGGCGTCAGCGTGCGACGTGACGTCAAGCGCTTGACGTGTTAGCCTCCCGGATGGCCGTCAAGCGCTTGACGACGGTGAACGAACCCCGACGAAGTGGAGAACCATGACCCAGCGCGCGATCCTGCTCGACTGCGACCCCGGGCACGACGACGCCGTCGCGATCCTGCTCGCCCACGGCAACCCCGACATCGACCTCCTCGCCGTCACGACGGTCTTCGGCAACCAGACCCTGGCCAAGGTGACGCGCAATGCGCTGTCGATCGCCACGGTGGCCGGGATCCGCGGCATCCCGTTCGCGGCCGGTGCGTCGCGCCCGCTGGTGCGCGAGGTCGAGCACGCGAGCGACATCCACGGCGAGTCCGGCCTCGACGGGCCGTCGCTGCCCGAGGCGTCGTTCGAGCTCGACCCGCGGCACGCCGTCGACGTGATCGTCGACACCGTGATGAGCCGCGAGCCCGGCACCGTGACGCTCGTCGCCACCGGCGCCATGACGAACCTCGCGCTCGCGGTGAGGCAGCGACCCGAGATCGCCGAGCGGGTGAAAGAGGTCGTGCTCATGGGCGGCGGCTACCACGTCGGCAACTGGAGCGCCGTCGCCGAGTTCAACATCGCCATCGACCCCGAGGCCGCGCACATCGTCTTCAACGCGCCCTGGCCCGTCGTGATGGTCGGCCTCGACCTCACCCACCAGGCGCTCGCGACGCCCGAGGTCGCCGCCGACATCGCCGCCGTCGGCACTGCGCCCGCCCGCTTCGTCGGCGAGCTGCTCGAGTTCTTCGGAAAGACCTACCGCGACGTGCAGGGCTTCGACTCGCCGCCCGTCCACGACCCGTGCGCCGTGGCCTACGTCATCGACCCGTCGATCGTCCAGACGGTCAAGGTGCCGATCGACATCGAGCTCACCGGCACCCTCACCCTCGGCATGACCGTCGCCGACTTCCGTGCTCCGGCGCCCGACGACTGCACCACCTGGGCCGCGACGACGCTCGACCACGGGCGGTTCTGGGGTCTCGTGGTGGACGCGCTCGAGCGGATCGGCGATCCGGGAGCGGCGGGCGGCGCGGGAGCGCAGGCGGCGCCGGCCGAGGGAGGGCAGCTGTGAGCACCTCCTCGGCTCCTGCCACCACCGCCCCCGCCGTGCGCATCGGCGCGCTGACCGCCGCCCTGCTGGCCGCGTGCATCGCGTTCCAGCTCAATGCCAGCATGCTCAGCCCGGTGCTCGTCACCATGGCGAATGAGCTGCACACCGACCAGGCCACCGTCGGACTCTCGCAGACGCTGTTTTTCACCGCGGCGGCGCTGTTCTCGCTCTTCCTGCCGCGGCTCAGCGACATCGTCGGGCGCAAGCGCGTGCTCACCGGCATGATCGCCGTGATGCTGATCGGCAGCGTGGTCGCCGCGCTCGCCGTGAACGTGCCCATGCTCTTCGCCGGCCGCATCATCCAGGGAGTGGCTGGGCCGGTCGTGCCGATCTGCCTGCTCATGCTGCGGCACGAGGTGCGCGACCCGAAGCGCTACGGCGCGACCATGGGCCTCATCACCGCGGTCAACGGCGGCATCGCCGGGGTCGACGCCCTCGCCGGCGGCTGGCTCGCGACGAACCTCGGGTTCCGCTCGGTGTTCTGGGTCATCGCCATCGTCGCCGCGATCGCGGTCGTCTTCGTCGCAGTGTGGGGCATCGAGTCGCGGCCGTCCGACGGGGTCCGCATGGACTGGTGGGGCGTCCTCCCGCTCGTCGTGTCGATCGGCGCGCTGCTCACCGCGCTCAACGAGGCGGGCAAGCTCGCGGCCGCGAACTGGCCCCTCGTCGCCGGCGAGATCGTGCTGGCGGTCGTCGCGTTCGCCGTCTTCTGGGCCCTCGAGAGCAGGATCCGACAGCCCCTCATCCCCATCCCGCACCTCCGGCGCCGCTCCTCGTGGGCGCTCCTCGTGACCACGCTGCTCACCATGACGGGCGTCTACGCCGTCGTGAACGGCCTCGTCACCTCGCTCGCGCAGAACGCCGACGCCGGGTTCTCGATGAAGCCCGATGTCGCGTCGCTGGCGTTCCTCACACCGTACGCGCTCGTCGGGTGGCTCGTGGGGCCGTTCGCGGGCCGGCTCGCCCCGACGCTCGGGTATCGCCGGATCCTGCGCATCGGCATCGCGGGCAGCGTGATCGCCACGCTGATCATGGCTCTCGTCGGCGTGCACTCGCTGCCGGTGCTCATCGCCGCGACGGTGCTGATCGGCATCACCTACGCCGGCATCGCGAACATCATGCTCAACGGCCTCGGCATCGTGCTGTCGCCGCCCGACAACCCCGGTTTCCTGCCCGGGCTCAATGCGGGCGCGTTCAACCTCGGCGCGGGCTTGAGCTTCGCTGTGCTGCCCGTGCTGCAGGTCGTCGGCTCGCCCTCGGGCTCGTCGTCGGCGGTCGGCTACTCGACCGGCATGCTGCTCGGCGCGGCCATCACGGCCGGGGCGTTCGCGGTGTCGTTCCTGATTCCCGCACCCGTCGACAGCGCCGCAGAGGTCACGGCACCCGACGCGACCCCGGCCGGCCGCCGGGCCGAGGCGCGCTGACATGGGCAGGATCGTGATCGTCGGCTCGCTCAACGCCGACCTCGTCGTGCAGACGCCGCGCTTCCCCCGCCCCGGTGAAACCGTGCACGGGTCGCCGCTGCAGGTGCTGCCCGGAGGCAAGAGCTCGAACCAGGCCGCGGCCGCCGCGCGCCTCGGCGGCGACGTCCGGCTCGTCGGCGCGGTCGGCGACGACGGCCAGGGCAGGATGCTGGTCGCGGCCGCCCGGGACGCCGGCGTCGACACGTCGTCGGTGCTGACGCGGGCCGACGTGGCCACCGGCACGGCCGTCATCACCGTCGACGAGGCCGGCGAGAACACCATCGTGATCTCGGCGGGAGCCAACGGGACGCTGTCGCCGGACGACGTGGCGCGCGCGGCTTCGGTCGGCGGTGACTCGCAGGGCGGTGACTCGCCGTTCGACGGCGCCGCGGTGCTCGGGCTCTGCCTCGAGGTGTCGCTCGAGACCGTCATCGCGGCGGCCCGCGCGGGCCGTGACGCCGGGGCGCTCGTGCTCACCAACGTGTCGCCGTTCGCCGAGGTCGGCGACGAGCTGCTGTCGCTGACCGACGTGGTGCTGCTGAACGAGCACGAGGCGGCCGAGCTGGTGTCGGGCGGCGACGTCGCGGACTGTGCGCCCTCGGACTGGGCCGTCGTGTCGCGCGCGCTCGCCGGCCGCGGGGTCACGCGGGCGGTCGTCACCACCGGGGCCGCAGGATGCACGGTCCTGGTCGACGGGGAACCTCCCGTCGCGGTCGCGTCGCCCCGTGTCACGGCGGTCGACACGACCGGGTGCGGGGACGCGTTCATGGGCGCGCTGGCCCTGCGGCTCGCCTCGGGAGACGGGCTCGCCGACGCCGCGCGGTTCGCCGTGCGAGTCGCGAGCTTCGCCGCGACGCGCGTTGGAGCGCAGTCGTCGTACCCGACGCCCGAGGAGCTCGCGGCGTTCGCGTGAGGCGCGGCGCACGCCGCGCCGCCGCCGGCGCCGTCTACTCCGCACCGTCGGGGTCCCACGGCAGCGGCAGCCCGATCGGGTTCGGCCGGGGGTAGACCACGCTGCACGCCCGCGCGATCGGCGAGAGCAGGCGGGCGACCCCGACGATCTCGTCGTCGGACATCGCCGCCCACGGGCCCAGCGCCAGCCGGTTCGTCGCCTCCTCGGCGCGGGCGAGGGCGGCGAGGCCCCAGGGGGAGACCGTGTGGTCGGCCCGCAGGAGGCCGGTCTCGGCGAGTCTCGCCCGCTCCTGCGCCCACTGCTCGTCGCTCCAGCCTCGAGCGGCCCTCATGGAGGCCGCGTCGAGGTCGACGGCCGAGCGCAGCACGATCGTCGAGAGCCCCGCGATGCCGGCGGAGGCGAGCACGAGCACGTGTCCGTCGCCCCGGTGCTCGCGCAGGGTCGAGGTCGCCTGCCACAGCCGGCGGTACGGGTCGTCGGGCACGGGCAGGGCGGCGTTGGCGGCGGCGAGAGGGCGCGCGATCGTCTCGGTGACGGTGACACGGGAGGCGACTTCGGCGAGGGCATCGGCGGCCCGCTCGACCTCGGCGTCGGTGGTGCCGGCAGGTCGCAGGATCCGGCGCAGAGCCCCCTCGGCCCCGACCATCCGCGCCTCGAGAGCCTCGCCCGGCGACACCGCGCCCCACACCGCCGGCAGCGCGCGCTCGACGAACCGCGGCGCGAACCCGCTGAACATCGCGATGACGGGCGCGGCCGTGACGGCGCCGAGGGGTGCGGCACGGCCCGCGAAGTAGCCGTCCCAGAAGCGCGGCAGCCCGGCGTCGGCGAAGGCCTGGCGGGCCTCCGGGCTGAAGTAGTTGAGGGCGTGGATCGGCTCGAACAGAGTCCACATCGATCGGGTGAGCTCTTCGCGGGTCGTCATCTGCCCATCCTCCTCCCCGTTGTTCTTGTCGACGAGGGCGGCGGCGAGTGCGACACGCCCGCCCTTGACACGGCTTGATAGCGTGGACGCGTGAACATCGGCAGCGCGACGCCCTCGGGGCGGAAGGAGGTCGTCGGCGAGTCTGTCGCCGGCGGCAGGTAGTCGGCGACCCCTCCGACATCCCTTCCTTTTCGCGCGCCCACAGCACGGCGTCCTCATGCACGGCACTCCTGCCGTGTTGCCGTCGTGCGCGCGCCCGTCACCGATTGGCCGACCATGTTCCCCCTGACCGAGAAGTCCGTCCGCGCCGCGTTCGTCAACGCCTCGCGCAAAGAGGTCTCCGACCTCACCCTCCCGCCCGCCTTCGACGAGATCGACTGGTCGTCGCTCGACTACCTGGGCTGGCGCGACCCGAAGATGGCCAAGCGCGCCTACCTCGTGGTCCCCGCCGACCCGACCGCGAGCAGCGAGGAGGCCGACCTCGTCGGCATCCTCCTGCGCCAGGCTGAAGCCTCACCCCGGGGCCGGGCACAGTGCTCCTGGTGCCAGGACGTCCGGCTCCCGAACGACGTCGTCTTCTTCAGCGCCAAGCGCGCAGGAGCCGCCGGACGCCGCGGCGACACCGTCGGCACGCTCCTCTGCGACACCTTCCAGTGCTCGCAGAACGTGCGGAAGCCTCCGCCCCCGGCGTACCTCGGCTACGACGTCGAGGCTGCGGTGCGGGAGCGGATCGCCGAGCTGCGGCTGCGCGCGGCGGGGTTCGCCGAGAACGTGCTCGGCGGCGCGTAGCCGTCCGGCAATTCAGGTTCCTCTCGTCCGGCCCGGCGGCACCGCCGCGCGTCTCCGAGGGCGGCGTCCTACCGCGACGAGGGGAACCTGAATTGCCGAGGAGGTGGCGGCGGGCGGCCCGGCGACGCTAGTCTGATCGGCTGCCCACCGGGTGGCACCGTGGCCGTGAGGCATGAGCCGCGGCTCCTGCGACCCAGAGAACAGCACCATGGGCTACATCGATCTCAGCCGCGTCTCGTACGCGCTCGCCGACGGGCGACCCCTGCTCGACGAGGTCTCGTTCCGCGTGGGCGAGGGCTCAAAGGCGGTCCTGATCGGGGCGAACGGCGTCGGGAAGTCGACGCTGCTGCGGATCGTCCGCGGCGAGGTGAAGCCCGACGACGGCGTCGTGTCGATCGACGGTGGCCTCGGCGTCATGGACCAGTTCGTCGGCCATGCCGCCGTGCGCGACGACGGGACGCCGATGACGGTGCACGACCTGCTCGTCAGCGTCGCGCCCGCCGCCGTGCGCGCGGCGTCCCTCGCCCTGACGGCGGCCGAGGACGCCCTGATCGAGGACGACGTCACCGAGACGCAGATGCACTACGCGGCGGCGATCGCCGACTACGCCGACGCCGGCGGCTACGAGGCCGAGACGCTGTGGGACACCTGCACCGTCGCCGCCCTCGGCGTGCCCTACGACCGGGCGCGGTGGCGAGAGGTGTCGACGCTCTCGGGCGGCGAGCAGAAGCGGCTCGTGCTGGAGGCGCTGCTGCGCGGCCCCGAGGAGGTGCTGCTGCTCGACGAGCCCGACAACTACCTCGACGTTCCGGGCAAGCGCTGGCTCGAGGAGTCGCTGGCGGCGTCGCCGAAGACCGTGCTCCTGGTGAGCCACGACCGCGAGCTGCTCGGCGTCGTCGCCGACCGCGTCGTCACGATCGAGGTCGGAGCCGCCGGCAACACGGCGTGGACGCACGGCGGCTCGTTCCGCACCTACCATCGAGCGCGAGCCGACCGCATGGACCGCCTCGACGAGCTCCGCCGCCGCTGGGACGAGCAGCACGAGAAGCTCAAGACGCTCGTCCGCAACCTCAAGGTGAAGGCGACCGCGAACGACGGCATGGCCTCGCGCTACCAGGCGGCGCTCACGCGGCTGGCGAAGTTCGAGGAGGCAGGGCCGCCGCAGGAACGCCCGCCCGAGCAGGAGCTGTCGATGAGGCTCGCAGGATCGAGAACAGCCAAACGGGCCGTCGTCTGCACCTCCCTCGAACTCACCGGACTCATGCGCGCCTTCGACGCCGAGCTGTGGTTCGGCGAGCGGATCGCGGTGCTCGGGTCGAACGGGTCGGGGAAGTCGCACTTCCTCCGCCTGCTGGCCCGCGGCGGGACCGACCCGGACCCGCGGGAAGGCCACCTGACCGCGGTCGGGAGCACTCTCGATCCTGTGCCCCACACCGGCCGGGCAGTGCTCGGGGCGCGCGTCGTGCCGGGCTGGTTCGCGCAGGCGCATGAGCACCCGGAGATGGTCGGGCGGACGCTGCTCGAGATCCTCCACCGCGGCGACGACGAGCGGCGAGGGCTCGGACGCGAGGCGGCGAGCCGGGCACTCGACCGGTACGGTCTCGTCGTGTCGGCCGAGCAGCGGTTCGAGTCGCTGTCGGGCGGGCAGCAGGCGAGGCTTCAGATCCTGTTGCTGGAACTCAGCGGAGCGACCCTGCTGCTGCTCGACGAGCCGACCGACAACCTCGACATCGTCTCGGCCGAGGCGCTGGAGGAGGCGCTCGACCGGTTCGAGGGGACGGTGATCGCGGTGACGCACGACCGGTGGTTCGCGCGGTCGTTCGACCGGTTCCTCGTGTTCGGCAGCGACGGCGCCGTCTACGAGTCGCCCGAGCCGGTGTGGGACGAAGCGCGGGTGGTGCGGGCGCGCTAGTCGCCGCGCTCCTCCTCGGGGTAGCGCTCGGCGTCGGGGTCGGAGGTGCTGCCGCGGCCGACCTCCTCGTCGGCCGTCGGCACGTGCCGCTCGCCCGAGATGCCGCCGCCGTTGACGGCGACGTAGTCGTCTTCGCCCGAGGTGGTGCCGTGGCCGGCAGGTGCGGTGACGTCGCCCTCGACCTTCGCGTCGGCGACGCCGTCGGGCGTCTCGTCCCAGTCCGTGGGCCCGTCGTCGTGCCCGTGCGCGTCGCTCATGCCGGCTCCTTCGTTCGCGGAGCGGTCGACGCTACCCCGCCGACGTAGCGGACTCTCACAGGCGCATGACCCCGTCGGCGATGGCCGTTCGCTTGCGGGTAAGCACCTCGTCGATTCGGTGGCCTGCGGCTATGGCGCCCGCGACGTCGGAGTCGATCACGCCGATGAGTTCGACGATGTCGTCTCGGAGTGTCTCGATCGACGACCGATACACGGGGGCGTGCACGAGACGCGGCTGCCAGAGCGACGTCTCATAGCTGAAGAGCGGGTCACGAGGGACGCCGGCTCCTGTCAGCCCGACCCACACGCCGAAGCTGGTAGCCGCGACGACCTTCCCCGGCGTCGGATCGAGAGTGCGCGCGCGGCCAGCGTCGACACCGCGGCGTCGAAGCCGCGTCGCTCTCGCTGGAGGAGTCGAACGTCGCGATCGTTCCACCAGTCATCGCGTCGCCCTTTTCGCATGGCATCGTGGAGCGCGTTGCGAAGGCACACCTCGAGCACCGCGATCGGGCCCCAGAGCGCCCCCGTGAGCTCGATGTTCCAGAAGTAGAGGCGCGACGCGAGATCGTGTCGGCCCTCGTAGGTGCTCAGGTAGGTCGCGAAGCGCGCCGGGCTCACGGCCTTCTCGAGTGTGCGCGGATCCACAGATCCCCCGTCGGTGAGCAGAAAAACGATGGCCCCAGGAGTCCGGCGAAGCCGAATAGTCCTGGGGCGCTACAACCGATATATTACTCGGCGGGGTGCGTGAGTGCAACCTCGTCGAGGTGGCGCAGGATGCGGGGGAGCACGACACGGCGCATGTACGGCGCCCAGGCGAGCCTCACGATCGCGGTGAGGGCGACGGCGGCCGCAGGATTCGGCAGCGCTGTGAACGAGTACGTCCAGCGGATGTGCGTGCCCGTGTTCGTCGCCGAGTACTCCCAGGAGGCGTGGGCGCCCGAGACGAGGCGGCCGAAGACGCGCTGGAAGTCGGTGAGGTCGTATTCGAACCTGCCGGTATTGCGCGGACCCCTGGCAGGCTCGATCCGTGCGAGGTGCTCGATGACCCAGCCGCCGTCGGAGAGCATGAGCTGGCGCGTCTGGCCGGGGGAGTCCCACCCGCCGGTCTGGTCGCGGACCTCGACGGTCGCCGGGATCGGCCCATACGCCGGATAGAAGCCCACGGGCGTGAGCGGCGTGCCCACCCTCCAGGCGAGGTCGAGCGGGGCCAGGGTGTCGCCGTCGGCCGAGGCCGTCGCGGTGGTGGTCATGCAGAGCATTCGGAGCCCTCGGCGTCACCAGCGGGTCAGGTTCCGGCAGGGCTGGTGCGTTACCGTCGCCGGATGGTCTCGCGCACGGCTCTCGTCGCCGTCGTGGCGTTCGCCGTGGTGGCGGCGTTCGGCGGGGTCTGCGACTCGACGACGGCGACACGGGTGCGTGAGGTGGTCTCGGATCCTGCGCCCCGTCACGTCACCACGCTCGGCGTCGACGTCAGCGCGTACCAGCACGGGGTCGACTGGGGCAACGCCGCCGGCGACGGGGCGAGGTTCGCCTACATCAAGGCCACGGAAGGCGACAACTATACGAACGCGCGCCTGGTCGAGCAGTACACCGGCGCCGCCGCAGCCGGCATCTCGCGCGGGGCGTTCGAGTTCGCGAGGCCGAACCAGTCGGACGGCGTGGTGCAGGCCGAGTACTTCGTGAAGTCGCTGGCGTCGCTGGGCGGCGGCCGGGTCGACGGCACGCGGACGCTGCCGCCGATGCTCGACCTCGAGTCCGACCCGTACACGGGCAGCGACGGAACCAACCTGTGCTGGGGGCTCACCCCGAAGCAGATGGTGCGCTGGATCTCGGAGTGGTCCGACACGGTGATCGGCCTCACCGACCGCACGCCGGTGATCTACACGACCGCGCACTGGTGGCAGGTCTGCACCGGCGACTCGGCGGCGTTCGCGGGCTATCCGCTCTTCATCGCCGCGTACGCGAGCGACGCCTCCGACCTGAGTGCCGGCGCGGGAACGCTGCCGTCGGCCTGGTCGCACTGGACCTTCTGGCAGTACACGAACGCCGGCGGGCAGTACGCCGACCTGGCGGACGGCTCGAAGGGCAGTGTGCCGGCGCGCGACGAAGACCTCTTCCGCGGCAGCCTCGCCGAGCTGCAGGAGCTCGCGGCAGGCACCTTCTCGGCCTCGAGTCACCTCCGCTCGCCCCGCACCCCCGTCCCCACCCCCGCTCCCGCGCCCTAGTCGCGCACCCGCCCCCTTCGCCGTCTTCTCGAGACCCAGACGGCGACGAACGTGATCAAGCCCGCGGGCGGGATGAGAAACGCGACGATCCAGAGGACGTCACCAGCTGTGGGCACGAGTGGGTTCATGGTCGTTCTCCTGTCGTGGTGGAAGGCGGCTTCTACTGCCAGCCGTGGGCTGTGACGCCCGATCCTGCTGCCGTCATGTACTGGTAAGCGCTCCGCGTTGAAGTCGAGATCTGACCCCACGGCGACGGGACACCTCGTTTCACGACGACGTAGCACTTGTAGGTGGCCTTGCCGCCCGAAAGGATTCCGCTCTGCTTCGACATGCTGATCGATGAAAACGGGTCGTAGTTCTTGACGAGCTGACAGCCGTAGTCGGTGAGACTCTTCACGACTCCCGACCCCGTCGTGTAGTCGGCCCCAAACGCGAGTCTTGGAAATCGTGATTCCGACAAGGCTGAACGTCTCGTCGGCGTATGAATGCACTTTGTACGTGGTCGCCCGAGCGCTGTCGTTCGCTACCTTCGCTTCGCCAGGCGCCGACGGCGTCCAACGCGTCGAAACGTGCGAGTTCTTCGGACCCGAATCTGCGAGCGCCGCCCGCAACGCCGACTTTCGGAACCTCACTGATTCCTCCTCGAATCATCAGCGTGGATTCTCGTGTAATACGTCAGGTATTAATAGCACAAGACCAGCAACGAGAAGCATTGACGAGTTATATAAGGGGGTTATAGAGTTGGGAGCGTGAACGACGCAGCGACCCTCACCTCCGACGAGATCGCCGTCGCGCGAGCCCTCGAGGGCGTCATCGGCTGGCTCCGGCAGTCCCGGCAGCCGCAGGAGCTCTCCGCGAGCGCCCTCAGCGTCCTCTCACGCCTCGAGTCGGCCGGCGCTCTGCGCATCACCGCAATCGCGGAGCGCGAGGGCCTCAGTCAGCCGGGCACGACCACCCTCGTCAACCGCCTGGTCGCGGCCGGACTCGCCGATCGCGGGGCCGACCCGGCGGACGGCCGGGTGGTGCTCGTGTCGATCAGCGATGCCGGGCTCCTGCGTCTCACGCACTACCGCGAGTCGCGCTCCGAGCTCGTCGCCGCCCGGCTCCGCACGCTGTCGGCCGCCGATCGGCAGGCGCTCACGGCGGCTCTGCCCGCACTCACCCACATCGTCCAGACGGAAGAAGACGCATCATGAGCACACACGGCACGGCGCACGGTCACGGCGAGAAGCCGCCGAGCCCGTTCTCGCAGCCTCGCGCGGTCTGGGCGGTCGCGTTCGCCTGCGTCGTCTCGTTCATGGGCATCGGCCTGGTCGACCCGATCCTCAAGACCCTGGCCGGGCAACTCAAGGCGACGCCGTCGCAGGTCGAGCTGCTCTTCACGAGCTACCTCGTCGTCACCGCGGTCGCCATGCTCGTGACGGGCTGGGTGAGCAGCAGGATCGGCCCGAAGCGCACCCTCATCGCCGGCCTCACGCTCATCGTCGTGTTCGCCGCCGCGGCGGGCTCGGTCAACTCGATCTCGGGCATCGTCGGCTTCCGCGCCGGCTGGGGCCTCGGCAACGCCCTCTTCATCGCGACCTCGCTCTCGGTGATCGTCGGCTCGGCCTCCGGCGGGTTCGCCGGCGCGATCGTGCTCTACGAGAGCGCCCTCGGCATCGGCATCGCACTCGGCCCGCTCATCGGCGGCGTGCTCGGGTCGATCAGCTGGCGCGGGCCGTTCTACGGCGTCTCGGTGCTCATGTTCATCGCGCTGCTCGCGACGCTGTTCTTCCTGCCGAAGATGCCCAAGCCCGCGCGCAAGCAGAAGCTCTCCGAGCCGCTCACGGCCCTGAAGCACGGCGCCCTCCGCACCACGAGCATCGTCGGCTTCCTCTACAACTGGGCGTTCTTCACGCTGCTCGGCTACTCGCCCTTCCTCATGGGCATCGACAGCCCGATCCTCCTCGGCCTCGTCTTCTGCGGCTGGGGCGTGCTGGTCGCCGTCTTCGCCGTGTGGGGCGCGCCGTGGCTGCAGCGACGCTTCGGCACTCCGCGAACCCTCTACGTGAACTTCGTGCTGATGGCGATCGACCTCGCGGTGATCGGCGTGTTCCCGGGCAACCACGTCGCGGTGATCGTTGCGGTGATCATCGCGGGCGCGTTCATCGGCGTGAACAACACGCTCGTCACGACGGCGGTGATGAGCATCGCCCCGGTCGAGCGCCCGGTCGCCAGCGCGACCTACGGCTTCGTCCGCTTCATCGGCGGCGGCATGGCGCCGTTCGTCGCCGGAATCCTCGTCGACGCGTTCAACGCGCACGTGCCCTTCCTCCTCGGCACGGCGACGCTGATCGCGGCCGCCATCGTCCTCAGCACGGCGCACCGCGCCCTCGACGCCGCCGACCGGGGCGAGGTCGCGCAGCCCGAGCCCGACGCCCTCGCCGCGGCGGAGGACGCCGACCCGTTCCCCGAGGCCGCTACCGTCGGAAACGCCGACTGACCTCTGCTCCTGCGCCCCGGCCCGTCCGCGACACAACGCGACAGCTGCGACACGTCTGAGCGTCGCAGCTGTCGCGTTTCGTCGCGAACTGGGGGTGCGCCCGGCGGCTGACAGGCCTCGGCGGCCACCCGGCCCCTCGTACCATGGAGGCATGCCGCACGAGACCGAGCGCCTCGAGGGCACACTCACCTCGTGGAACGACGACCGCGGCTTCGGGTTCATCACCCCGCCCGGTCGCCCGGCCGTCTTTGTGCACATCTCGGGTCTCGGCCCGGGTGCCGACCGCCCGCGAGTGGGCGACGTGCTCACCTATGAAGAGGGCGCAGGAGCCGACGGACGCCCGCGCGCCCTCGAGGTCCGGCCGCCCGGGGCCCCGCCCGCCCGCCGTCCCCGCCGCTCCCGGACCGCCTTCACGGTCGTCGCCCTGTTCGCCGTGCTCGTCGGAGTCATGCTCGTGCTGAGGCCCTTCCCGCTCTGGGGAGTCGTGCTCTACGTCGGGATGAGCGTGGTCGCGTTCTTCCTCTACGCGCAGGACAAGCGCGCCGCGCAGGCCGGCCGATGGCGGGTGCCCGAGTCGACCCTGCTCGCGGTCGGGCTCGTCGGCGGCTGGCCGGGCGCGGTTCTGGCGCAGCAGCTGATCCGGCACAAGACCAAGAAGCCGAGCTTCAGGATCCGGTTCTGGGGCACCGTGGCGCTCAACGTCGCCGTCTTCATCGCTCTCGTCCTGTTCCGCGAACGCTGGCTGGCGTCGATCGGCCTCTGACGCTTCCTCAAGTGGTCGACCCTGCCGATACGTGACATAGTGAGATTCCACACCTGAAAAAAGCGCCTTCGGGCACGGGTGTCACATCACTCACACGCACGTCGAAGCCGTTCCTTCGGCCATGAGCCACGTCCCGCTGGCCGGGGCAGCAAGAGGAATCATGAGACTCATCGCACGACGGGGCGGTCTCGTCGCCGGATTAGCGCTGATCGCCCTGGCGGCGCCGGGGATCGCCGCGGCTCCCGTACCGGCCGGCGTCATCCAGCTGTCGATCGGCGTCACCGCCGACGGCTCGGGGCCCTTCTCGGCGTCCCAGCAGGCGGGCGGCGACACGGGGCCGTCGAACGGCATCGTCCGAACCAACGACACGATCACGTACAGCGTGTCGGTCAACTCGAACGACGGCCACACCGACAACGAGACCTTCTCCCTGACCGCGCCCTCCGGGACGACCTGGGCCGGCGTGCCCGCCCAGTGTCTCGGCCCGGGTTCGGAGCTGTCGGGCTCTCGCCTCGTGTGCAATCTCGGCACGGTCGAGAGCGGCAACACCCGGGCGGTTCCCGCCGTCCTCACCGTCGGCGACGGACTCGCCAACGGAGCGGTCGTCGCAGTCGAGGGCGTACTCACGGGCGACGGCGCGGCTCCGGTCTCGGCGACGTCGCGCAGCACCACGGTGTCGGCGAGCCCGCGCTACGACCTCTCCAAGTCGATCCAGTCGCCGATCCTGACCCGCGGAGTCGTCGGCCCCAACGGCTCGACGCGGGGCCTGTCGTTCCTCTACCCGATCGCCGTCACCTGGAATCCCCTCGTCGCCGGTCAGGGCCTGGCCGGGCACGAGCGGCTGAGCGGAGCGATGACCTTCACCGACGACGTCTCGAAGATGACTGGCCCGGCGGCGAGCACCGCACAGCTCCTGCCCGACGCCTCCGGTCAGGCCTGCGGCCTCAACACGTCGGCGCAGTTCCGGTCGCTGCCGAACGGCAGCGGCGGCGCGCCGCGCGGCGTGCAGGGCTCGGGCACGATCTCGTGCACGCAGTCGGCACCGGGCGCACCCATCACGGTGACGATCGCCGGCACCGACACCTCGCTGGCGTCGGCCACCCTCCCCTCGCTGAGCGCCAGCGGCGGCCCCATCGCCGGAGGATCGGCGAATTACGTCGCGGTGATGTGGCTCCGCGTGTGGACTCCGACTCCGGCCGCCGGCGTGGGCTACAACGCCCAGGACTCGTACAGCGCTCTGCAGGCGACGTCGATCAGCGGCCAGAGCAACTACGGCGCTGCTGGCGAGCCGCTGGCGAACAACGCGGCGACGTGGCCGGTGATCCCGTCGGGCAACGGATCCGGCATCAAGAACCTGTCGATCGTCGACCCCGAGACCGGTGCCGAGTCGAACGGCTCGGCCCGGACCGGCGACCCGTTCCGCACGCCGGGAACCCTCACCGGCTCGCAGGTCGTCCTGACCAATCCGGGGCTGTCGACCTTCACCGGCTCGATCGTGTGCGACGTGTTCGACAACCGCCACGAGACGATCGCCAAGGGCGCCGACGGGCACTACGCGGCCGTGCAGAACGGCAGTCCCGGTGCCAGGGTCGAGTTCGCCGCGAGCACGTGGACGACGAACGAGGCCGCACGCACCGCCACCTGCGACGACGACGACGCGACCTGGTACGACAGCCCCGAGGACGTCCCGGGTGGGCTCTCGGCGGTCGGTCGCGTGCGGATGCTCACCGACGTCCCGGGGAACGGCCGCGCCGACCTCCTGCTCTACACCCGCATCAATGCCGACGTGCCGACCTCGACCGACGTCTGGGACTACGCGAGCTTCGACCAGGGCTCGACCTCGAGCCGCGGCTGGGTGCACGCCTCCACCCCGACCGACACCCCGTCCGCCCTCTCGGACTACGTCACGGTCACACAGAACCTCGCCCGGGTCACGCAGAAGATCGTCGAGACGGGCACCGACCCGTCGACCACCCCCGACACGACGCAGTTCGTCACGCCAGGCAACGACCTCGACTACGCCCTGTACCCGACGCTGACGAACGCGTCCAGCGACACGGCGCCGACCACGCTGCGAGTGGTCGACACCCTGCCAGTGGGGGTGTCGTACGTCGCGGGCAGCGGCTCGATCGAGCCCACCTCGATCGAGGCAGCGGCAGGCCCGGGAGGCTCGACGGTCCAGCGTCTGGTCTGGGCGCTCGACGGCACCGCGCCCAACACCGTGATCACGCCGATCCGCTTCGTGTCGCACGTCTCGTCGTCGGCGCAGGCGGGGCCCATCGTCAACACTGTGGCCGTCTCGACCGCGGGCGACGTCTCGGCTCCTGCCCTGCGGCGAGCGACCCGCAGCGTGCAGGTGATCGCCACCGGCGGCATGTCGGCCGTGGTGTCGGCGATCGAGCCGGTCGTCGTCGCCGGCGACGACCTCGGCTGGAACCTCGACTACACGAACACCGACTCGACGCCCGTGACCGACACCGACCTGATCGACGTCTTCCCGTACAACGGCGACCCCCGGCGCTCGTCGTTCCACGGCGGCCTCGGCCTCGCGAAGCCCGTCGAGATCGACACGTCGAAGGGCGAGACGGTCCGGTACACCGACGGCGACCCGTTCACCGTGTCGACCGACGGCGCGGCCGACTCGAATCAGCCCGGCGGCAGCACCGTCTGGTGCGCTCTCGATCAGTTGGGGGCGACCGGCTGCCCGTCGTCGCTCGCCGGCGTGACGGCGATTCGACTGCAGCGGGAGGCCCCGGTCGCGCCGGGCGCCACCGTGACGCACGAACTGCGGCTCGCGACCGACGGTGCGGAGAACGACGATCACTACGTCAACCGCTTCGGCCTCCGGGCCTCCAACCTGGCACTCGCCGTCGAGTCACGACTCGCTCCGGTCGACGTCGTCACGGGCGCCGTCGGTGACCACGTCTGGTTCGACGCGAACCGGAACGGCCTCCAAGACAGCGGGGAGAAGCCGGCGGCGGGCGTCGCCGTGCGGCTGGCGGGCGTCGACGACCTCGGCCACGCGGTCCGCGCGACGACCACGACGGGCGGGAGGGGCGACTACCTCTTCGACGGGCTGCGGCCCGGGCGCTACACGGTGAGCTTCTCGGCTCCTGCCGGATCGACCTGGACCCGCGCGCACGCGGGATCGAACACCGCGCTCGACTCGGACGTCGACGCGCGTGGGGTCGCCGGGCCGTTCGACATCACCGCAGAGACGGCGAGTGGTGGAGGGCTGACCGGGGTCGAGCGCGACCTGACCATCGACGCCGGGCTCGTGTCGTCGGTGACGACGCCCGAGCCGGGCGGCCCCGACGAGTCGGTCATCGTGCCGCCGGGCGGCGGACACAGCGGCGGCGGGCACGGTGGCGCCGGCGGGACAACCTCGGGCGGAGGGGGCGCGCTCGCCTTCACCGGAGCGACCGGCGTCTTCGCCGCGCTCGCTCTCGCGCTCGCGGCGATGGCCGGCGGCGTGATGCTGATCGCCGTCAGACGGCGTCGGCGATCGATCGACCGACCGAGCGCCCGGTGAAGACGCACCCGGCGAGGAAGGTGCCCTCGAGCGCGTTGTAGCCGTGGGCTCCTCCTCCGCCGAAGCCCGCCGCCTCGCCGGCCGCGTACAGCCCCGGCACCGGCGATCCGTCGGCGCCGAGGACGCGGCCGGCCAGGTCGGTCTGGAGGCCCCCGAGAGACTTGCGCGTGATGACGTGCAGCCGCACCGCAATGAGCGGCCCGTGCGCCTGGTCGAGCACGCGGTGCGGCTTCGCCACGCGTGTCAGGCGGTCGCCGACGTACCGTCGAGCGTTGCGGATTCCCATCACCTGCTGGTCCTTCGAGAAGGCGTTCTCGATCTCCGCGTCCCGATCCAGCAGCTGCTGCTCGAGCAGGTCGGGGTCGATCAGGCGCCCGCCGTCGGCGCGCGAGGGGTCGGCCGTGAGGGCGTTCATCTTCTCGGCGAGCTCGCGGCAGCCGTCGGCCACGACGAAGTCGGCGCCGCGATCGACGAAGGCCGAGACCGGTGGCGGTGATCCTGCGCCCAGCCGGCTGCGCAGCAGCTGCCGGACGTCACCCGAAGTGAGGTCGGGGTTCTGCTCGGATCCCGAGAGGGCGAACTCCTTCGCGATCATGGTCTGCGTGACGACGAACCACGAGTGGTCGAACTCGGCGATGTCGGGGGTGGTCCGCAGCAGCCGCAGCGTTCCGAGCGTGTCGTAGCCGGGCAGCCCCGGGGCCGGCAGCCGGCGGCCGCGCGCGTCGAACCACATCGGCGACGGGCCGGGCAGGATCCTGATCCCGTGGCCCGGCCAGATCGGGTTCCAGTTCTCGATGCCCTCCGTGTAGTGCCACATCCGGTCGCGGTTCACGAGGCGCCCGCCGGCGCGCTCGGCGATCTCGAGCATCCGGCCGTCGACGTGGGCGGGGACGCCCGTGAGCATGCGGGCGGGCGGCGTGCCCAGCCGCGATGGCCACCACCCCCGGACCAGGTCGTGATCGGCCCCGATGCCGCCCGACGCGACCACGACCGCCTGCGCTCGCAGGGTGAACTCGCCCGTCTCGTCGCGCGACGACGGTCGGCCCCGGGGCGCAGGATCGGCAGCCAGCACGTGGCCGCGCACGCCCACCACCGCCCCGCCCTCGACCTTCAGCCCGTCGACACGATGCCGGAAGAGCAGCCGCACCCGGCCCTCGTCGACCGCCGCCCTGACCCGGAGCGCGAACGGCTGTGAGACGCCGGGTCCGCTGCCCCAGGGAACGTGGAACCTGGGGACGGAGTTGCCGTGCCCCGACGCGCGCCCGTCGCCGCGCTCGGCCCAGCCGACGAGCGCGGTCAGGCGCACGCCCTGCTCGCGCAGCCACGGCTCGGCGTCGGAGGCGGCGAACTCGACGAAGGCGCGGCCGGCCCTCGCTGCCCAGGTGTCTTCGGCGAGGCTTGCGCCGCGTGAGTCTGCGCCGCGCGGCTCGAGGCGGTCCCACTGCGCCGACCCCTGCCAGTCCTGCCATGCCAGGTCGAACGAGTCGCGCACGCCGAGCCGGCGCTGCTGCGGCGAGTCGACCAGGAACAGCCCGCCGAGCGACCAGAACGCCTGCCCGCCGAGGTTCTGCGAGTTCTCCTGCTCGACGATCGTCACGCGCTTTCCGGCGCGGACGAGCTCGCAGGTCGCGACGAGACCCGCGAGGCCCGCGCCGATCACGATCACGTCGGTGGCGTCGTCGGTCATCCTGCGCTCCCTCGCGTCGAGACCCTTCCGACACTAGGCGCGTGCGGGGCTCCGGCGTTCTCGGTATCGCCGAGGACGACGGGAGGAAGGCCTCAGGGGCGGAAGATGAGGGTGTCCGCCGCATAGACCGCCGAGGCGAAGTCGGCTCCGTCCGTGTCGCCAGGACTGGCCAGCTCGGGGAAGGCGAGCTCGAGCTCGCGCAGCGGCTTGCGCCGTGCGGCTTCGATGCCCAGCGAGACGAGCTCGGACGCGTAGGTGTCGGCGCGGAAGGTGGCGTGCGCGAACTTCTTCGCCGCGGCGCCCATCGCCACGAGGTCGACGGTGCCCTGCGCGATGTCGCGGAGCCGACGGCTGATGCCGCGCTGGATCTCGCGCGGCTCCACGTGCAGCACCGCGTCGCGCGGGAGTCCGGCGTAGAAGCCGGCGTCCACGACGATGAGAGGCGTCCCCGAGAGCATGCCCTCGATGGCCGAGGCGGACGCGGACTCGAGCGTCGGCTTCCGGGTGCAGACGATGACGTCCGCCGCCTGGAGCTCGGTGAGGAGTTGGGCGGACGACACCTCTCCGGTGACCGTGAGGTCGACCCCGAGATCGTCGGCGAAGGTCCGGAGGCGGTGGCGCTCGGACTCCTCGATGGATCCGACGACCCGGTACGCGATCCTCGTGCGGAGGGACCTGTGGATCGAGATGGCGGCGATGACGTCGTCGCACAGCTTGTTGCGGTTGATCCGACCGAACGTGAGCACCGTGATGGGCTTCTCGGGCTCGTCGTCCTCGATGAGGTCGAGCAGCGGCGCCTCGGGCGCGGGCGCGTCGGCTTCGTCGGGCAGATCGTAGGGGAGGGGCACCACGATGACGGGCGCCGGGGTCGATCGCTGGACTGCGGCCAGCCCGAAGTCGGAGTGCGCGATGACGCCGTCGGCGTACTGGCAGATCCACTCGGTCAGCGGATACGCGGGCCAGGCGCGCTCGACGAACTGGCCGCTCGAGGCCATCGAGAGGAAGGCGCCCAGGTCGAGCCCGTACCACCGATCGAGGACGGCGGCGGCCTCGGTGCCGTTGTCGGCGATCCAGGACAGGAACATGTCGCCCATGAAGAAGTCGTGGAGGGCGACGCATCCGCCGATCAAGGGGAGCCAGTGCACGTTGCCGGCGTGGAAGGGGTAGTGGTCGCCGACCTGGTGGAACACGATGTCCGACTCGACGGCGATCTGCCGGACGGCCTTCGCCTGTGTCCAGTGGGTCGAGTCGGCCAGGTCGGGGTTGCGGTTCCACGTGTCGAGCGGGGTCAGCTCGGTGGCCACGACGGCCACGTCGTGGCCGGCCACCTGCAGGGCCGAGCGCACCAGCGCCGAGACGCGGCCGATCGCCGATTGCGCATGGGTGGGGGTGAACAGCGCGATCTTCATGCGAGAAGCCTCTCGACGGTGAGGTCCCAGGTGGCTCCATGGGCGTTCCAGTGGCGATGGATGTTGGCTCCGCGTTCGCGGCACAGGAGCGAGGACTCCGACGCCTCGGCCATGGCGGCCGCGAGCGACTCGGCCGTGGGCTCGGCCACCCAACCGGAGTAGCCGTCGCCGACGAGGCCCAGGATGCCTCCGCTATCGCTCGTGGTGATCACGGGTTTCGACGCCTGCGCCGCTTCCATGCTCACGTAGCCGAGCGAATCCTCGTCGTAGGGGATGTAGATGCACGCCCGTGCGTGGTTGACGCGGTGGGCCAGCTCCTCGCGTGTCGTGAACCTCAGGTCCAGCGTGAGGCGATCCTCGACACCCAGCTCGACGGCGAGCCGCCGGAGCGCGTCGGCCGAAGCCTCGTCGTCGGCGGGGCCGGCGATGACCAGACGCACCGACTTCGGCGTGAGGGCGAGCGCCCGGATCAGGAGGTCCTGCCGCTTGAGCGAGTTCACCCGGCCACCGGCGAACAGGTAGCCCTCGTCCCCGGCGTCGTGGAAGAGATGGGCGTCGTTCAGCGGCGGGTAGAGGACTTCGCTGTCGAAGCCGTTGTACTGGGCCAGCCGAGCGGACGTCGTGGGGGAGTTGGTGAAGATCCTGCGCGCCCCCTCGAACGCGGTGGAGTCCTTGCGGCGGATGAGGTCGAGAGCCGCCCGACCCTCGTCCGTGTCGGGGAGGTTCGTGTAGCCGGCGTCGTACAGGTCGTAGGCCTGGCGGTACTGGTGCAGCAGCCAGAGGGTCTTGTCGCGGTGGGGCACGAGGTAGGCCGGGAACTTCAGCGCGATGACCCGGTCTGCCGCATCGACTCGCATGGTCGTGGCCATCGACATCTGCTTCGCCAGGACCTGGAACGGCTCCCAGCGGAAGGGCAGCCGGATGAGCTCGACGTCGTGTCCGTGGCGCTCGAGGGCCCCGACGAGGTTGAGGGCGAGCTCCTCCGCGCCACCGTGGACGAACGGCGCCATGTTGTTGAGTACGGCGACCTTCATGCGGAGACGATCCTCTCGACGACGTGCGACCACGAGATTCCGAGCTCGTCGACGCGGTCGGCGGCGCCCGCTCCGAGCCGTCGGGCGAGGTCGCGGTCCGTGAAGAGGCGGTCCATGGCGTTCGCGAGACTCTCGGGAGTCGGCTCGGAGACCAGTCCGCTGCGGTCGTCCTCGACGAGCTCGAGGACGCCGCCGGCGTCGCTCGTGGTGAGGACGCCGCGGCGGGAGCGTGCCGATTCGAGCGTCGGATAGCCGTACGAGTCCTCGTCGAGGGGGATGTAGGCCGTCGCCAGGGAGCGGGCGATGATCCGCTGCTTGGCATCCTCTTCGACCCAGGCGTCGTCGACGGTCAGCCGACCGCGGACCCCGAGGGATTCTGCGAGATCGCGCAGGTGCTCGGCGTAGTCGGGGGAGGAGCCCTTGCCGACCAGGTGCAGTCGCACGCCGGTGGTCGTGTGGCCGAGAGCCTCGACCAGGAGGTGCTGGCGCTTGTGGTGCTCGAGTCTCGAGACCGCGACGATCTCGTCGCCGAGACGATGATCCTCGGGCGCCTTCACATCGGGCAGCGGCGGATAGAGGACCTCGCCCTCGATCCCGTTGAAATGGTCGAGGCGATCCGCCACGACGGTCGAGTTGGTGAAGATGTGGCGAGCCTCCGCGAACGCCCGGTCGTCGACGCGCCGGATCAGGTCCCGTCGGGCTCGCGTGATGGCGGTGTCGGCGAAGCCTCGGTAGTGCGTGTCCCAGAGGTCGTAGTACGGCCGGATGTGGTGGATGAACCAGAGGATCTTGTAGGGGTGCTGCACGAGGTAGGAGGGCGGTCTGAAGCAGACCACGCGATCCGCCTGATCCGTGAGGTCGATCATGCGGAAGCGGGCCATCTCGCCGACGATCCGGGTCGGGTCCTCGTCGAAGGGCAGAGCGATCGTCTCCACCTCGTGCCCCGCATCACGAAGCGCGGCAGCCAGCCAGTCGACGATGTTGCGCGCGCCGCCTCGGACGAACGGCACCGTCGACGTGACGAGCGCGATCCTCATCGGGTCGACGCCACGGCGCCCAGGGTCTCGCAGACGCGGTCGACGTCGGCGAGGGACAGCCCCGTGTGGAGAGGCAGGCTGATTCCCCGCGCGCTCCAGTCGTCGGCGACCGGGAAGGCCGCATCCGACAGGAACGCCGGGAGCACGTGCATCGGGTAGAAGACGGGACGGCTGTCGACGCCCTTCGCCGAGAGACCGGTCATGACGGCGTCGCGACGCGCCGCATCGCCGTCGCGCAGGAAGACGTTCTGCAGCCACGGGACCGAGCGGCTGCCGTCGGGAGCCTCGGGCACCTCGACGAATTCGCCGAGGTCGGCGAGCCCTGCGCGGTAGCGGTCTTCGATGGCACGGCGCTTGCCGAGCATCTCGTCGAACCTCTCGAGCTGCGCCACGCCGATCGCCGCCTGGATGTTCGTCATCCGGTAGTTGTAGCCCACGACGGGGAACCAGTACCGACGCGACGGGTCCATGCCCTGGCCGCGGAGCAGGCGCAGCCTGTCCGTCAGCTCGTCGTTGTTGGACGTGACCACGCCGCCCTCGCCCGTCGTGACGATCTTGTTGCCGAAGAAGCTGAAGATCGCGGCGTCGCCGAACGAGCCGACGGGTCGGCCCCCGACGGTCGCCCCGTGCGACTCGGCTGCGTCCTCGACGTGGAAGAGCCCGTGCCGCTCGCAGATGTCGCCGATCGCGACGACATCGGCGGGGATCCCGTAGAGGTGGACCGAGATGACACCGCGCGTGCGCTCGGTGACGGCTGCCTCGAACGCGACCGGGTCGATGTTGAGAGTGCCGGGCATGACGTCGACCAGCACCGGGGTCGCGCCGCAGTATAGCACGGCGTTGGCCGTGGCGACGTACGTCACCGTCGGCACGATGACCTCGTCCCCGGGCCCGACGCCCAGCGCCGCCAGAGCGAGGTGCAGAGCGGTGGTGCCGTTGTTGGTCGCGACGGCGTGCGTGGTGCCGGCGAGCCGGGAGAAGTCCATCTCGAACTGGCTGATGAAGCGACCGATCGACGAGATCCAACCGGTCTCGAGGCACTCGGTGACGTACTTCAGCTCGTTGCCCTCGAGATCGGGCTGGGCCAGTGCGACCCTCTGGACGTCCACCGTGCTCATGAAGCGGCCTTTCGTGTGCGAGCCGGATTCCCCCAGGCCCTGACTGTGCTGTCGAGGTGCGTCACCACGACGCTCCCCGCTCCGACGACGACGTCGTGACCGATCGTCGTCTCGGGTATGACGCTCGTCCCGACCCCCAGGAGGGACCGGGCGCCCACTGTCACGTTGCCGGCCAGATGGGTGCCCGGCGCGATGTGCGCGAAGTCGCCGATGTCGCCGTCGTGGTCGACCGAGGCGAGCGTGTTGACGATAACCCCGGCGCCGAGCCGGGTGCCGACGTTGACCACGGCACCGTGGACCACGAGCGTGCCCGCGCCGACCTCGACGTCGTCCGCGACAGAGGCGGTGGGGCTGATGGCCGACACCAGGTCGAAGCCCTCGCCCTGCACCATGGCGGTCACCCGCTCACGGAGGACGTTGTCGCCCAGCGCGACGTGCGCCCGGCGCACGCCCTGTGCGCGCAGGATCCGAATGCCCTCGACCTCGTCGAGAATCGGCACCCCGCGCTTCTCGCCGGATCCCCCAGGCGTGAGGCACGCGGCGACGGTGTAGCCCGCTGCGGTGAGGACATCCATCGCCACGCTCGCGTGACCGCCCGCGCCGAAGACCGCCACGGGGCCCACCGGACGGTCTGCGGTGTCGCCGCGGGTCACTGGGCGGTCTCGAGTTCCACGAGCCTCGCACGCAGCTGTCGGATGTCGTCGCGGAGCGCGGCGATCTCGTCGTCCTGCTCCTCGAGCATGATCCGGAGACCGACGAGCACCTTGTTGGTCTCGCGCGACCGGGAATCGGACGACCTCTCCAGGGCCGAGATGAGCGCGACGATCTGATCGAAGCGCGCGGAGGACCGGCGGTCGCTCAGATCGGCGCGCTCGCGCAGACGCGACTCGACGTGAAAGCCGGGCTCGGTGAGGAACGTCCGGGTGCGCCAGGCCAGCGGCCGCGCGAGAGGCGTGGTGAAGGCGGCAAGCCGTCTCGCCGTGGTGCGCACGCGAGCACGGGCTACGGCGCGAGAGAGGTCGGGGCGCTTCACGCGCACACCTCCCGCAGGCGCTGCGGCATCAGCGCGGCGTGCTCGACACGTCCGGCTGTTTCATCCATCTCAGGCCCCCAAGGCTGACATCGTTACCAATTGACTATAAGTCACCTAAGAACACCGCTTGACCACGTGGAACGACGCGTCGCTCGACACCGAGGTACGGTGAAGTCAAAGCGAATAATCCTCCGATGTGAGAACCCGTCCCGAAGCTCGCGCCGCGCGCCACCGAACGTCGGCACCCCTGGGAGCACCCGTGCCCGAACGAACCCGCCACTCCGTCGTCCCCGTCGTCACCGAGGTCGCGGCCGGGGTGCACTTCGTCCAGGGGCCCGCGTCGAACTGGACGATCCTCTCCGGCGACGGCACCGCCAGCCTCATCGACACCGGCTACCCCGCCGACTTCGACCTCCTGCGCGCAACGATCCTCGACGTCGCCGGCGACGTCCCGATCGACGCCGTCGCCGTCACGCACGGGCACTCCGACCACACGGGCGGTGTGCGGGGGCTGCTCGAGGCGTTCCCCGGTCTCCGCGTCCTCGCCGCCGCCGAGGAGTTGCCCAACATCCGCCGGGACGAGCTCATCCAGGTGGGCGTGCCGCAGCTGGCGCCCTACCTCTGGCGGCCTCGATTCGCCGCGTGGGCGCGGCACGCGATCGCGGCCGGGGGGCTCTCCGATGTGGGGGTGCCTGATCCTGAGGCCTGGGTCGCAGGATCCGGGCTCACTCTGAGCGGCCACACGGTCGTGCCCCAGCTCGCCCCCGGCCACACGCCCGGGCACTCCGTCTACCTACTGCCCGACGCCGAGGCCATCGCCACCGGCGACGCTCTCGTGACCGGGCACGCGGTGCTGCCGACCCTCGGCCCGCAGCCGATCCACCGGGTCTTCGACCACGATCGCGACCGGGCGCTCGAGACGTTCGCATCGATCAACTGGCGGCGTCGGGGGATCGCGGTGCTGCCGGGCCACGGCCCCGTGCTCCTGCGCCCCTGACGCGGGTGAGGCCCCCCTCCTTGGGGATTGCCCCGGGGGTGAGGCGGGGGTGATAGTCATGGGGTGACCTCACCACTCCGACCCCTGGCCCTGCCGTTCTTCCGCGGGCGCTTCTCGGGGCTCGGCGGCAGGTTCTCGATCCCACGGCCGAGCGACGCGCCCAGCGCGCACTCTCCCGGGGTCGACCCCGACCGCATCCTGATCTTCGGAAACGGTGCGGCGGTCGGCTGGGGTGTGCGCAGCCACGACCTGGCTCTGCCGGGCCAGCTCTCGCGCCAGCTCTCGGCGGTCACGGGCCGCGGAGTCGACGCCGACCTCGTGGCGGACCCGCTCATCACGATCCAGAACGCCGTCGACCACCTGCCCGATGACCGGGTTCCCACCTACGACGCGATCGTCGTGGTCATCGGCTTCTCGGATGCCCTCCGCATGACCTCGGTGCGCCGGTGGCGGCAGGACATGGCGGCCCTCCTCGGTCGCCTCGTCGCCCTGCGCAGCACCGGAGCCGAGATCGTGATCCAGGCGATCCACCGACCGTCGTCGATCAAGTACTTCGCGCTGAAGGAGGCCGGCGCCGTCGACGCTCACGCCGAGCGCCTCAACGCCGTCACGCGCGAACTCTGCGACGAGCTGCCCGGCGTCCGCCTCATCGTCAGCCGCGATCGCGCCGAGGCCGAGAGGAAGATCGCCGACGAGCACGGCAGCCACGGCGGCGGCCAGGGGATCGTCGGCGAGCAGATCCCGGCGACCGAGCTCTTCCGCCTCATCGCCGCGACGATCACCGCGCAGCTCGCGCCCCTTCTCGACGACCACTTCGCCCGCGGCCGGGAGGACTGCCCCCTCCGGGTCCGCCCGCAGTCCGACGACGACCGCGATCGCGCGGTCCGCGCCCTCGGAATCCTCGACACCCCGCACGAGAAGCGCTTCGACGAGATCGTCGAGCGGGCGCGCGTGCTCCTCGGCACGACGGGCGCGGCGTTCTCGGTGGTAGACCGCGACCGCGTCTGGAACAAGGCCGTCGCCGGCCCGGTGCCGCGCGAGTTCCCCAACGAGCGCGCCATGTGCTCGGTCACGATCCGGGGCGACGGGCCGTTCGTCGTGCCCGACGTGTGGGAGGACTCCCGCTTCGAGGCCACCTCCGAGCTCCGCTTCTACGCCGGCTACCCGGTCCAGACTCCCGACGGAATCCGCATCGGGGCGCTCTGCGTGACCGACCCGCAGCCTCGTCACGCCGATCAGGTCGACCTCGTGCTGCTGCGCGAGCTGGCGCTCTCGGTGCAGCGCGAACTGTCTCAGGTGTCGCAGGCGTTCTAGAGGGCGCCGCCCGCGGCCAGGTAGTCGCGGTGCATCTCCACCTGCGACAGCGCCGACCAGAGGTAGAACCCGGTGAGGTTCTCCCAGCCGGCGGTCCAGGTCAGCTGCGACGCGACGGTCCAGATCGACGACGCAGGATCCGAGCGCAGCACGCCCGAGACCTCCCTCGTCCGCCGAAGGTGGTGCTCGGCCGCCGCCGCCGCGCGTTCCGGGAGCCCGCGGAACCGGTAGCCGTGGCCCGGCAGCACCTCGAGATCGCCGAGGGCGGCGACGCGCGTGCAGCTGCCGACGAAGTCCGCCAGGGCGTTGGAGTCCGTCGGCCCGCCGAGCCCGAGGCCCGAGAACATCGTCGGCAGCAGGTGGTCGCCCGACAGGAGCAGGCCGCGGCTCTCGTCGACGAGGCACAGGTGCCCGGGGGTGTGGCCGGGCGTGACGAGGGCGCGGAGGGCGAAGCCCGCGACCTCCAGATCCTGCCCGTCGGTGAGCCGCCGGTCGACCGTCACGGTCGGATAGTCGGGGGCTCGCCCGGCCGCCTCGAGCAGTTCGGGATTGCGAGCGGTCGGCACGCCCCAGAGCGCCGCGCGGGCAGCGACCTGGTCGGGCGTGAGGCGCAGCGAGTCGAGCCGCCCGAGCGCGTCGGCCTCGATGCCGGAGAGCTGCACGGCGGCGCCGGTCGCGGCGCGCAGCCGCTCGGCCATGCCGAGGTGATCGGGATGCAGGTGCGTCACCGTGATCGTCCGCACGTCGCCCCAGCCCGCGCCGAGGGTACCGAGCGCGGACTCGACCGCGGCGAAGTTCTCGTCGCCGTCGGTGCCCGGGTCGACGAGATGCAGGCCTCCCTCGGCGTCGCGGAGGAGGTACAGGAGCGACGCGGGGATGTGCTCGCCCGGCATCGCCAGGCCCAGCGCCCACACGTCGTCGCGGACGGCTTCGAGCGGCGGCACCCCGAACGCCTCGGAGGCGGCGAACTGGCTGGTGCTCGTGGGTCGGGGCTCCTGCCCGGGATCGGCGGTCACAGCGCAGCCTCGCGCGACGAGACGTGTGCCGCGAGCCTTCGCCCGGCTTCTTCGAGGGCGGGCGCAGGATCGGCGATCGCCGCCTCGGCCGATCCTGCGATCGCACTGAGAGACTCCGCCGCGTCGAACCCCGTCGTGGCCGCGTCGATCGACCCGGCGACCAGCAGCGTGGAGGCGCCGCGACGCTCGGCCAGCCAGAGCACGAACGCCGGCACCTTGCCCTCGGCCGACTGCTCGTCGAAGCGGCCCTCGCCGGTGACGACGACCGTCGACGCGTCGATGTCGTCGGCCAGGGCGATGGTCTCGGCCACGATCTCGGAGCCCGGGGTGAGCGTGGCGCCCCAGGCCAGGAGGCCGAAGGCGGTGCCCCCGGCCGCACCGGCGCCGGGCGTCGAGGGATCCACGGGGATGCCCGACGCCGAGAGGGCGAAGGCGAACCGGGCCAGGGCGGTGTCCATCGAGCGGATGTCCTCGGGCGTCGCGCCCTTCTGCGGGCCGAACACGGCCGCGGCACCGCGCGGTCCGAGCAGCGGATTCGCCACGTCGGAGATCACGACGGCGCCGCGCTCGGGCGGCGGCGGCAGCGACGAGAGGTCGACGCCCCGCACCTTCGCGAGCCCGCGCGCCCCCGGGCCGATCTCGGTGCCGTCCGCGCCGACGATGGTCGCGCCGAGAGCCTGCAGGGCGCCCGCCCCGCCGTCGGTCGAGCAGCTCGAGCCGACGGCGAGCAGCAGCCGCGTCGCGCCGCCCGCCACGGCCGCCGCGATGGCCTCGCCGAAGCCGCGGGTCGACGCCTCCTGCGCGTTCAGCTGATCCGGGCCCAGGAGAGTGATGCCGCTCGTCGAGGCCAGCTCGACCACGGCCGTGCCGTCCGGCAGCAGGAGCCACGAGGCCTCCACCGCGGAGCCCAGGGGGCCCGACACGGTGATCGGCTGCCGGATCGCGCCGGGCACGGCGGTCTCGAACGCGTCGAGGGTCCCCTCGCCGCCGTCGGCCATCGGGCGCAGGAGGATCTCGTCGCCCGGCCGGCCGCTCAGCCAGCCCCGCCCGATCGCGGCAGCCGCCTCACGCGCATCGGCCGACCCCTTGAACGAGTCGGGCGCGATGACCACCCGCGCGGCCCGTCTCGAGCTCCGATGCTGCATGTTCCGAGCGTAGGGGGTCGGGCAGTATGACTAGTATTGACGTTGCACAGGACGACCTGTGGACGGGGGCGTGATCATGACTACGGAGTCCCGAGTGCCGTCCCGTTCCACCCCGCCGTCCGGTCCCACCGCATCCGGCCGCCGTCCGAGCCAGGAGCGCGCCCAGGCCACGCGCGCCGCGGTGCTCCTCGCGGCCGCCTCGGTCTTCGCCGAGCGCGGCTACGCGCGCACGACCCTCGACGTCGTCGCCCTCGAGGCCGGCGTCACGAAGGGCGCCCTCTACTTCCACTTCGCGTCGAAGCACGACCTGGCCAACGCCGTCATCGCCGAGCAGACGCGGGTGATGCGGGAGGGGGCGGACGAGATCCTGGCGGGCGACGCGTCGGCGATCGAGACTCTGATCCTGCTCGTCGCGGCCTACACCGAGCGCATGGTGAGGGAGGTGGTCGTCGCGGCGGGCGTGAAGCTCATCACCGAGGAGATCGTCGCGGCCCTCGACATCGTCGAGCCCTACGAGGAGTGGGACTCCATCTACACCGGCCTCCTCGAGCGGGCGATCGTCGAGGGCGACCTGCGGCCCGACATCGACTGCGCGGCGCTCTCGCACTACATCATCGGCGCCTACACGGGCGTCCAGCAGGTCTCGAACTCCCTGACGCAACGGGCAGACCTGCCGCAGCGCGTGGCCGAGATGTGGCGCTTCCTGCTGCCCGGCGTCGTCCCGACCGAGCGGCTCGAGGCCGTTCTGGCGCTCCCCGCACTCGCCCGCTGACGGGCCGGACGACCCCCGCACGCGTGTAGGCATAAGTGCAGGGTAGAAAAGTACCGACCAGTATGGTTCTATCGATGCATCGCCACGGAGGAGGCGACGCACCACCGGGGAGAGCTGCCGGTGCGAGGCCAACCACCTCGCCCGGCACCTCTGGGCTCTTCCCGTGTGCCCGCGCCTGCGCACAGCGGTCGGGCCCGACGCTCGGGGCCGCCTCGTCGGCATCCACCGATCGGTGGACCCGGCTCTGACCGATCGACCGTGCCGCACTCGGCGTCGAGCGCCCATGCTGGCCTCATGACCGAATCCAGCGCGTCGAATCGCGACACCGCCGTGGTCGTCCGCGACCTCGTGAAGTCGTACGGCCACGCCACCGCCGTCGACGGGATCTCGTTCGAGATCCGTCGCGGCGAGACCTTCGCCCTGCTCGGCCCGAACGGGGCCGGCAAGAGCACCACGATCGAGATCCTCGAGGGGTACCGCGACCGCACCTCGGGCGAGGCGTCGGTGCTGGGGCAGGATCCCCGGGCCGCCGGCCGCGACTGGCGCGCCCGCCTCGGCATGGTCCTCCAGTCGTCGGGCGAGAGCGGCAACGTCACCGTCCGCGAGCAGCTCTCTCACTTCGCCCGGATGTACCCGCACCCCCGCGACGTGGAGGAGACCATCGCGGCCGTGGGGCTCACCGAGAAGGCGTCGACCCGCATCAAGGCGCTGTCGGGCGGCCAGCGGCGCCGTGTCGACGTGGCCCTCGGCGTGATCGGCCGGCCCGAGCTGCTGTTCCTGGACGAGCCGACGACCGGGTTCGACCCCGAGGCGCGGCGGGAGTTCTGGGAGCTGATCCGGTCTCTGAAACGCGAGGGCACCACGATCCTGCTCACCACCCACTACCTCGACGAGGCGGCGCAGCTGGGCGATCGCGCCGGGGTCATCGCCGGCGGTCGCCTCATCGACATCGGGGCCGTCGACGAGATCGGCGGTGCTGCCGCCCGCACCCCGCTCGTGCGGTGGAGCGACGCGAGCGGCCGCCACGAGCAGCGCACCGAGACGCCGACCGAGCTCGTCGCGCGGCTGCACGCCGAGACGGGTGGCGAGTTGCACGGCCTCGAGGTCGTCCGGCCGAGCCTGGAGGACATCTACCTCGGGTTGGTGGCGTCGGCGGGCTCGTCGGACGCGGTGCGCACCTCCGCCTCGCCCGAGGAGGTGGCGGCATGAGGGCCATCGCGCTGGGCCTCGACCGGGCCCGCTACGAGACGCGCGTGTACTTCCGGCAGGGCGACACGATCCTGTTCACCTTCCTCTTCCCGGTGATCATGCTGACGATCTTCTCGATCGCGTTCTCGTCGGCCGGCAACTACGGCACGAAGCCCGACGGGTCAGGAGGGATCAGCGCCGCGGCGTTCTATCTGCCGGGGATGATCGCGGCCGGGATCCTGCTCTCGGGCGTCCAGAACCTCGCCGTCGACATCGCGGTCGAGCGCGGCGACGGCACCCTGAAGCGGCTCGCCGGCACACCGCTGCCGGTGCTGTCGTACTTCGTCGGCAAGTTCGGCCAGGTGCTCGTGACCTCGGTGCTGCAGATCGCGCTGCTCGTCGCCGTCGCGCACTTCGCGTTCGGCGTGGCGCTTCCAGGCGCAGGAGCCCACTGGCTCACCCTGATCTGGGTCTACCTGCTCGGCATCGTCACGAGCGCCGTCCTCGGCATCGCACTCTCGCGGCTGCCGCGCACGGGCAAGTCGGCCACCGCGGTGATCGTGCCCATCGTGCTGATCCTGCAGTTCATCTCCGGTGTCTACCTGCAGTTCTCGATGCTGCCGACGTGGCTGCAGAACGTGGCGTCGATCTTCCCGCTGAAGTGGCTGGCGCAGGGGACGAGGGCCGTGTTCCTGCCCGATTCGTTCAAGTCGCTCGAGCAGGGCGGATCCTGGAACCTGTGCGGGATCGCCCTCGTGCTCGGACTCTGGTTCGTGGCGGGGCTCGTCGCGTCGCTGGTGACCTTCCGCTGGATCCGGAAGGATTCGTGATCGGAAGGGAGCTCCGCGTGACGGGCAATCGCTGGTGGCACGTGCTGTTCGCGGCGACGATGCTGGTCGTCGCCGGGATCTTCGCAGCCAACGCCGCGTCGGGGAACGACGAGCGGCTCTCCTTCGCCGCACTCGTCGCGATGAGCGTCGCGTACGTCGCTTTCGGCCGCCGCGGCTTCGAGTCGCGCCCGCACGCCGTGGCGTTCCTCGCGGTCGTCGTCGTGGCGCTCGGCGTCGGCACCGCCGGCGACCCGAACATGGCGACGACTCAGTGCATCGCGCTGCCCCTGGTGTGGATCCAGCTGTCGCGGACCCGCGACGCGATCGTCGGCAACGTCGTCGCCGTCACCGCGGTGGCGATCGGCATGGCCGCCTTCTTCGACTTCTCGTCCCAGGGGCTCGTCGAGGCGGCGCTCATCGAGGGAATCAGCCTCGTCGGCAGTCTCTGCCTCGGTCTCTGGATCAGCCGGGTCTTCGAGCTCAGCGACGAGCGGCGACGACTCGTCGAAGAGCTCCGCGCCGCGCAGGGCAGGGTCGAGGCCCTGAGTCGGGAAGCCGGGGCCACGAGCGAGCGAGAGCGCCTCGCGCGCGACCTCCACGACACGATCGCGCAGAGCCTGACCGGCCTCGTGCTCCTCTCGCAGCGCGCCTCCCGCGAGATCGCCGGCGGCGACTCTCCTCGCGCGTCCGAGACGCTCGCGCTGATCGAGGAGACAGCGCGCGACACCCTTGCCGAGACGCGCTCGCTGGTCGCGGCGGGGGCGCCCGTCGATCTCGACGCCGGCCTTTCTGCGGCGCTCGAGCGACTCGCGTCGCGCTTCTCGCGCGAGACGGGGGTCCCGGTGGCGGTCGAGTCCGACGTCGCGCCCGGCGCCGTCTCGCGCGACACGGAGGTGGTGCTGCTCCGCGTGGCGCAGGAGGCCCTGGCGAACGTCCGCAAGCACGCTCGGGCGACCACGGCGCGCATCCGCCTCTCGGGCGACGACGCTCGAGCCACCATGGAGATCGTCGACGACGGCTGCGGCTTCGACGCCTCCGGTGCCACAGACGGGTACGGGCTGGCGGGCATGCGCGCCCGCATCGAACTCGCGGCCGGGAGCGTGTCGGTCGATTCGGGGCCGGGGCGGGGCACGCGGCTGACCGTGTCGGTGCCGGGGGTGCCCGCTGCTCCTGCGCCCCTCGGGTCGACCCCGGTGTCGTCGCCCGCGTCGTCGCTCGGGGCCGCCTCGTGATCCGGGTGCTCGTCGCCGACGACCACCCCGTCGTGCGGGCCGGCATCGTCGCACTGGTTCAGGCGGCCGACGACATCGAGGTGGTCGGGCAGGCCGGCGACGGCGTCGAGGCAGTCCGCCTGGCGCTCGAGCTCTCGCCCGACGTGGTGCTCATGGACCTCCGCATGCCGCTGCTCGAGGGCGATGAAGCCACCGCCCAGATCGTCGCGTCCGGGCGCAGGAGCCGCGTGATCGTGCTCACGACCTACGAGTCCGACGACGCGATCCTCCGCGCGATCGAGGCGGGGGCGAGCGGCTACCTGCTGAAGGCCGCGCCCGAGGATGAACTCCTCGCGGGGGTGCGGAGCGTCGCCCGAGGCGAGGTGGCCTTGGCGCCGTCGATCGCCGCCCTGCTCGTCCGACGGGTCGCGGGAGCCGGTGGTGCGGCAGGAGCCGGCGGCACGGCCGGCGGCACCGGCGGAGCTTCGCCCGTCGCCCTGACCGACCGCGAGACGCAGGTGCTCGCCCTCGTCGCCCAGGGGCGGAGCAACCGGGAGGCCGGCGCCGAGCTCTTCGTGAGCGAGGCGACGGTGAAGACGCACCTGCTGCACGCGTTCGAGAAGCTCGGTGTCTCGGATCGCACGCGCGCCGTGACTCGGGCGATGGAGCTCGGCCTCCTCCCTCTTGCCCGCTGACACGGGGCTCGCTCACCTCTCCTGCCGCGGCTGTGGACGGATGCCATCTCGAGCCGCCGCCTGTGGACAGCGGCTCCGGTCGCCCGCGCGTGCGCTTGGCTCTCGCCATGGAATCGACGGGCTGGTCGGCGGAGGCGCTGGCGACGTTCTGGGCGGCGGCGCTCGCCGCGGGCATCGGGCGACCACGCTCGTGCTCAACCTGCTCGAGGCGCGCGCGGCGAGGCGGCGCCTCGACGAGTCGTCGCGCCGTGAACAGTGGTGGCTGCGGTGGACGTGGACGATGGAGCGGCTTGCGTCGGAGCGCGGGCGGGAACGCCGTATCGGGCGACTGCACGTTCAGTCGCTTCTGCATGTACCGTGGGCGTTGCGGGATGATATGCGAATATCACTGGAAGTGTTCGAGTCCCTTGGCGAGGGCACTCGACAGGAGGGCGAAGGGCGACATGGTGTTGATAGGCGGTCAGGCGTTGACTGACGAAGCGCTGGAGGAGCACGACGACTTCATGCGCATCCTCGAAATCGGCGTCGAGCAACTGGAGATGCGCGCGCGAGAGGCGCGCGAGCCCTACCCGATGGATGCGCAGATGGTGCGCTGGCGGAAGAAAGTCGCCGAGTGGCACGAAGAGCTCCGCGTGCGCGGAGTCGGGTACCGAGGCGTCATTCCCCGCGACGCTCACTAGCGGCGCGGCGCACGCAGCTGCGACCGTCAGGCGCGACGCGCGAGACGCTCCGTGAGACTCAGCCGCACCGTCGGCCACTCCGACGCGGTGATGGAGAAGACGACCGTGTCGCGCAGCGTGCCGTCTCGGCCGATCTGGTGATTGCGCAGCACGCCGTCTTGCTTGGCGCCGAGACGCGCGATCGCCGCCCGCGACTGGACGTTGTGCCAGTGCGTGCGGAACTCGACGGCGATGCAGTCCAGTTCGTCGAACGCGCGCGTGAGCAGCAGGAGCTTGGCCTGGGCGTTCACGCCGGTCCGCTGCACGCCACGCCCCAACCACGTGTACCCGATCTCGAGCCGCCGCGTCTCGGGCACGAGGTTGCAGAACGTCGTCATGCCGACGGCCTTCCCCGACTCCTGCGACACGACCGCCCACGGCGCCATGAGACCGGCGCCCTGCCAGTCGAGCCGCTGCCGGATCGCGGCGGCCATCCCGTCGGGCGAGGGGATCGACGTGTACCAGGTCTGCCAGAGGTCGCCGACGGCGACCGCCTCGGCCAGGTCGGCCTCGTGGGCGGCGGCGAGCCCCTCGAGCCGCACGCGTGGGCCTTCGAGGGTCGGGGTGGACGAGAACAGTGTCGCGGAGTCGCTCATGCCGCCGAGCCTAGGGCGGCCCTCGCCGCCGCCGCCGGTCCACTTCGGCCGCGAGCCGCCGGACCACTACGTCGTACGTGCGCAGGAGCCACCAGTCCCGCAACCGTCATTGAAATGACACACTATGGTTGTCTCGTGTTCATGAGGGTCTTTACGGTTGTGGCCTGCGTCGCGATGGCTATCGGCGTCATGACGGCAGCCGTGGTCGACGAGGAGGTGCCTCTCGGCGGGAACTCGCTGGTGGTGATTTCCACAGCGCCCAAAGGCCTCGGTGCTCCTGCCGCGCTTCGTACTGTGACGAGAGCCTTCGCAGCGGAAGGCGTAGCCGGCGCATTGCGAGTCGCAGACAACGGGCACTTTACGCAGCGCCGAACTTTCGTCGTCGAAGCAGGATCGTTCGCGCACGGACTCGTGCCTGGTTTGCGTTATCCGGACCTGATACCGGGTCACTCGACCCGAGTCATCGGGTCCGACACCGATCGACCTGCAGATGTCCAGGGAGAATGGGTTGTTGGTGGATCCGTCGCGTCCGCACGCGACGTTGCGGCTCGCCTCAGGTCTCGCGGATTCGAGGCGGATGCCTCCCCACTCTCGGCGAGAGGACTCGCCACCCGCACTGCCCTGTCAGGAAATGCTTTTCTTGTCCTCCTGGTGACGGTAGTGGCGGTCATCGCGTCGGTGTTGTCGGCTGTGTGGCGGCGGACAGGCAGTCGGCCCTTCGGGGATGCTTCAGACATTGCCCCTCCGACTTCGAAGGCCCGGTGGTTCGTTCGGTTAGCAAACGGTTCGATCTGCTCGGCATTGGCCGTGGGGGGAACGGGCCTGGTGGCGCTCTGGCTCGCCGGAAGACTTCCCCAGGCTGGGCGCATTTTCGGCGTTGCTGGAGTGGCTTACGCCACTTGTTGCATCGTCGGTCTGGCAACGCTGTGCGCCGTTTCGCCTCGGCGCCAACGAGGAAGCGCCGGAACGAGCCTGAGTGAGGGGCGATCAAGTCCAGCCCTGTCCACCTTCACTGCCTTTCAGAGGCTAGCCTCGGCGGCGCTAGTCACAGGACTGGTAGCGGGCACCTTCACCTCCGCGACGCTCGTCGCCGTGCAGCTCCGGGGCCTCGGCGAGTGGAGTCATTTCCCAGGCGCCGTGTCGCTTCGATTCGCTTCGACGTCAAGCGATGCCGAGTTGCAGGCTCGCCAAAGCGCCTTCGGTGACTTGACTCGCGACCTGGAGAAGCGCGACTTGGCTTTCGTGAACTTCACTTCGGGCGCGCGACCGCGGTTCGCGGACGACTACACGGTGGAAACAGGCAACACGCTGGTCGTCGACCAGGCGTTCCTGGCACACGCTCCGATTCGGGACGTAGGCGGCCGGCTCGTCCAGGCGGCCCGGCAACGCGTGACGGTCTACTTGCCGACTGACGCACAGCCCCGGGAAAGTGCCTGGCGAAAGTATTTCGACTCCTGGGTCCGGGATCAGATGTCTATCCAGGGTGGCCGTGACCACCCGGACATTCCTGTCTCCATTCGCTACCTGGCCGGAGGGGCGCCAGTGTTTCATGGCGGTGGCTCATTTGACGCCTCGCAGCAATACCTTCATGGCCCTGCGGTCGTGGTCGTGCCGACCAACAGGCCGCTGCTGTCAGACGACTTTCTTCTGTCAGCAGCCACGAGCGGTCAAGTGATGTTCGTCGATTCCCGCGAGCTTCGACATCGACTCGAGCGGTCCGGCATCACCGATCTCGTTCTCTCGATCGACGCTGCGGGGGCCGTGACTCGCGAAGCGGTTCTTTGGGGTGTGGCTCGATCCGCGAATGGGCTCTTGGGTGCTGTACTCGGTTTCGTATCGCTCGCGACGTTGACTCGTCTCGTGGCCGAAATGCACCTCGCTGCGAACGCAGGTCGGCTTGTCGCTCGACGAAGACTCGGACACTCTCTACTCCGAATCTTCGGGGGTTATGTCACGGCTCCAGCTATCCTCGGAGCCCTCGTGGTCGGTGCTCTGTCAGTTCTTGGCGGGGCTTCGCCCAGCGGAGCCGTGATTGCAGCGCTCCTTGTTGGGAGCCTTGCTGCTCTCACATCTCTCAGGTCGCTCCGCGACTGGCGCGGCCTGAAGACAGGGCCATAGAGCCCTACCCGGCTGGGCGGGCATGATGGCCGGGATCGCGCTGATGGCCTCGCCCGCGAGTCGCGATCAGGATGACGGCGCCGGCGAAGGCACACGTACACGCGATGCTGACCGTCGCCGGATCCGGACTGAAACGGCCTTCAGGAACCAGGCTCTCCGCGACGACGGCGAATGGAATCACGAGTGAAGCCAGAACGCTGCCCCGCGTTCGCCGAGAGGCGGCCGTCGCAAGAAGGGCCAAGACGGGTCCGGCCACGAGCGACGCCATGAGCCAGTAGCCGGTGGAGAAAAGGGGGAAGTCGCCGCCGTCCGAGAACCAGGCGAGCACGTAATACGACAGGACGGCACTCGAAAGCGTCAACCAGGTGGCGATGACAGACCGGAGTCTCGACCTGCCCAAGCGACCGCCGAGCATCCCCACGAGAGCCCACACACTCCCGAGGTTGAGCGGTTCGAACAGGTCCGACAAAGGATGCGGGGATAGATAGGCGGAGATCTGAAGGGCGCTGAACGCGAGGCCCATCATGACCGGTGCATATATATCGCGATTTGCTCCACGAGTCCCGCGAGCGATAGTGTCCTCTGGTAATACTCGCATTTCATAGTAGAATATCATGCGAAAAATGGGTCTGCTGCGAACCGGCGTCATCCTCGGCGTCGTCATCGCCTTCGGTGGAGCATCCGCCGCCTACGCCGCGTCCGAAAGTGTCGGTGGCGGCACCTGGCAATACGGTCTCCAGGGTAAGAAGCCTGGCGGAATCACGTATTCGAATTACTACAACGGCTCGAAGAGCCATGGGTCGAGTGCCAAGAGCGGCAAGGGCCTCAATCGTTCCCCGATGGTCGGCAAGGGCAAGTGGTCGTATGCGGCAATCGAGTCGACACTGACGGGTAACCAGGCGTATTGGCGCAACGAGTGAGATCCGTCGCGGCTCGAGGCGAGACCACTCAGTCGTAGGTGCGCAGAAGGCGCCAGCCCTGGCTCCAGGGGTCGCGGCTGACGTCGAAGACGAGCGTCTCGCCGCCCTCGCCGGTGCCCTGGAATCGCCACGACTCGCGCAATTCGGGCGGGTGCGTGATCGCCGGGTCGAACGCGGTGTCGACCTGCCAGCCCGGGTAGGTCGAGGTGAGTCTCGTCGGAACGTCGCTCACCCGGAAGCGGTGGGCGCGCCAGACGAGGCGCAGCGGCACACCCTCGTCGGTCGTCCACACGGTCACGGCCTCGTCGACCCGGGTCATGGTCTCCACCCCGCTCCTCTCGTTCGAACATGTGTTCGAGTGAGGAGACTCTACGACGCGGTGCGGCGACACGCCAAGAGCGAGAAAAGGGGGCGCAGGATCGCGTCAGCCGCGCGTGATCCTGTCGCCCGACGACATCTCCCACAGGGCCACGCCGTGCAGCCCGACCGACTTCGCGTAGTTCGAGCGCACGGTGAGCGACTGGCCGTCCGACCACCACAGGATGGTTCCGTTCGAGAGCTTGGCGGTCCACTCGCCCTGGGCCGACACCCAGCGCGCTGCACCGCCCGCCTTCTTCCTCGCCTGCGCCGTCGTGATCACGCCACCGGAACCCGACGTCGTCCACGAATAGCCGTAGCCTGCGACGCCGAGGTCGATCTTCTTCGCCGCGACCACGCCCGTGAGCGCCGTGACCGCCTGCTTCATCCACGGGAGTCCGCCGACCGGGCCCGACTGCGAGAACCCGGTGCCGTGCTCGTCGTACGCCATGAGGACGTACCGCGACACGAGCGGATCGAGCCGCTCGAGGTCGAAGCCCTGAGCGGGGTACTGGTTCGCGGCCGACACGGCCGGCAGCGTCATCGAGATCGAGGCGGTCGAGGGGAGCGTCGACCGCAGCTCGGAGACGAAGGTCACGAGGCCCGCCTCGTCGGCCTGCGACATCGACTCGAAGTCGAGCTGGACCCCGTGGTACCCGCCGTGCGCGATCTCGGAGGCGAGCCCGGCGATCACGAAGGAGCGGTTCTCCTCGCTGCCGAGCATCGCCGTGACGAGGTCGTTGCTGAAGTCGCCCTTCTGCTGATCGATGTTCGTGACGAGCAGTTCCGACTTCAGGCCGTCGGCCTTCGCCTTCGCGGCGATCTTCAGTGCCTCCTGCGACGACGCGGCGACACCGGCGCCGCCGGTCGTGAGGTTCACCCCGGAGATGCCGACGATGTCGAGGGCGGACCTGTCGCGGGCGAGCGCGGTGAGGGTCGCCGCGTCGTCCACGCCATAGCCCTCGACCGAGAGCGACTTCGGCACGGTCGCGACGTGACCCGACGTGCCGGTCGCGGCCGTGCATCCTGCGGTCAGGAGGATGGCCGCGGCGGCGAGGCCGCCGACGAGGGCGGCTCGGGAGCGAGGGTGCTTCATGCGATGAGGGTAGCGAAGCCGCCCGCGACGAACCTCCGCGGCTCAGGGGGTGTCACAGGGCCGTCGGCGTGCCCCCAGTTCGGGTGTGGCGCTGTTAAATCGCGGTGAATTCTGCGTCGGCGCATGAGCGGTTTCGGGGGGCAAAATGCGCGACGTGAAGGTGTCCGCGGGGTGTCCGGCTCGTGCGTGACCGATCAGGGCCCTTCACCAGGTCCTCATGGTTTCCGGGGTACAAAAAGGTCCCCCAGTCGGCACTATGGAGGACACGGGACAGCCCATGTCGGCACTATGGAGGACACGATTCGGCTGATCCTGCGACCGTGAGCTCGGCACCGACCGAGGCGACGTCAGCGTGCCGGGCGGAACTTCCGGCAGTCGCAGAGGCTGCAGTCCGTGCCCCGCCGATAGTGCTCGTGGGCCTCTTTCACGTGCCCGCACAGGCAGAGAGCCTCGGGCGGCGGATCGGAGGGGGGCATGCGGACCGTTCGGTTGGTCGGGGCGGACGCGGTTCTCCGGCCGCCGTGACGGCCGTCGTCGTGATCTCACAGTAGTCGGTCGGACGCCGCGTGACGCCGCCGCGGCTGTCGGGGTACGCGCCGCCTTGGACGAGGCTGTGTCCGCAACAAGGGGGACACGATGCCGGTCCCCAAACGGGGGGTGTCGAGACGGGGGACTTCACGCCGGAGGCCGGTCGGGGGTGGCCCCCGGACGAGGGGTTACGCTCCGTTCGAGCGGCGGCATTACGGTGGCATCACCCAAGCGAGACGAACCGGAATCCGAACCGCGTCGTAACGTGGAAGAGCCCCGGTGAACCCAACACCGGAACACCCGACCGACGGTCGACTACCCGAGTCTCCGTCGGTGCAACACCCGAGTTACCACACCCGCCCCGAAACACCCGCCTACCCGAATTGGCCACTCCCTCATGACTCTTCGTCCTGCCCTGCGCTCGTCCAACCCCACCATCTCGATCGTCGTCCCGGCCCGCAATGAGGCCAAGAACCTCGAGGTGATCCTCCCCCAGCTTCCCCAGGTCCACGAGGTCATCCTGGTCGACGGCAACTCCGTCGACGGCACCGTCGAGACCGCCCAGCGCGTCCTGCCCGGCATCAAGGTCGTCCACCAGACCCGGAAGGGCAAGGGCAACGCCCTGGCCTGCGGCTTCGAGGCCGCGACCGGCGACATCATCGTCATGTTCGACGCCGACGGCTCGGCCGACCCGGCCGAAATCCCCGCGTTCGTCGAGACCCTCGTGAAGGGCGCCGACGTCGCCAAGGGCTCGCGCTTCCGCAAGGGCGGCGGCTCGGAGGACCTCACGCTGTTCCGCTCGGGCGGCAACCTCGGCCTCAACCTGATCTGCAACATCATCCTCGGCACCAAGTACTCCGACCTCTGCTACGGCTACAACGCCTTCTGGCGCGACGTGCTGCCGGCGATCGAGCTGCTCGACTCGGCGCTCCCGGCTCCGGCGAACGGCGGCATGCTGTGGGGCGACGGGTTCGAGATCGAGACGATCCTCACCTGCCGTTTCGCCGCGGCCAAGCTGCGCGTCCACGAGGTGCCCTCGTTCGAGAAGAACCGCATCCACGGCGAGTCGAACCTCAACGCCATCAGCGACGGCATCCGCGTGCTCAAGACGATCTTCGACGAGAAGCGTCGCGAGAACGCCGCGCTCGCCGCCGTCCGCAGCCAGCCGATCGTCCAGACCGGCGAGGCCGTCAACGCCCCCATCCGCATCGACGCCGAGCAGGAAGTCGCGTGACCAGCATCTCCGGCCTGGTCACCGACACCCTGACCGTCAGCGTCATCGTCTGCGCGTACACGCAGCGCCGCTGGCAGGACCTCCAGGACTCCGTCGAGTCGGCCCGCACTCAGAGCAACACCACCGAGGTCATCGTGGTCATCGACCACGAGCCCGAGCTGTTCCGCATGGCCAAGGCGCGCTGGCCCGAGCTCGTCGTTATCGAGAACTCGGAGGCCCAGGGCCTCTCCGGCGCCCGCAACACGGGCGTCGCGGCGGCGACCGGCGACATCGTCGCGTTCCTCGACGACGACGCCACGGCCGACGCCGACTGGCTCACCTGGATGATCGACTCGTTCGACGACCCCTACGTGGTGGGCGTCGGCGGTCACGCCGAGCCGGTCTGGCCCGACGCGAAGGGCCCCAAGCTCTACGCCGACGAGCTCCTCTGGATCGTGGGCTGCTCGTACCGCGGCCTCCCCACCGAGCGTGCCGACGTGCGCAACGCGATCGGCTGCTCGATGGCGTTCCGTCGCGCGACGATCCTCGCCGTGGGCGGCTTCTCGTCGACCCTCGGCCGCGTGGGCAACATCCCGCTCGGCGGCGAGGAGACGGAGCTCTGCATCCGCATCCGCCAGGCCGACCCGAACGCGCGGATCCTCTACGAACCCCTTTCCCTCGTCAACCACCGCGTGTCGGCCGACCGCGGCACCTGGGGCTACCTCCGCCGCCGCTCGTTCTACGAGGGCGTGTCGAAGGCCGTCCTGGCCCGCTCGCTCGGCCGCGGCGACTCGCTTGCCAGCGAGTCGTCGTACCTCACCAAGGTTCTGCCAGCCGCGTTCTTCCGTGAACTCGCCGACGCCCGCCACGGCGGCATCAAGCGCGCCGCGGCGATCACCCTCACCGTCACCGCGACGGTGGCCGGCTACGCGCTGGGCGCCGTGTCGAACGCGAAGGCGTCCGACGCCGGCTCGGTGACCCGGCAGATGGAGCGGGTGGCGGCGGTCGCGCGATGATCGCCCTCCGCCTCGAGCGGCCGATGTCGAGCGCGCAGGCTCCGGAATGGCCCGGCGCCATCTGGATCGGCACCGTCGACGCGCACGACGTCGAGACCCTCGCGGGCGACACCGTCGAGCTGGCGGGCAGCGCGGGCTACACCCGTGCCCGCCTGCTCGTCCGCTCCGGCCGCGCCGTCCGCGGATTCGTCGAGCTGCCCGTCCAGGCGGCACTCGGGGCGGGTGCGCTCGGGGCGGGTGCCGAGGGCGAGCAGGGCGCAGGATCCGACGGCACGATCGGGGTGTCCGCCCTCCGCGCGCAGGTGTCTTCTCTGCCGAGTGCGGAGAGCCCGGTGGCGCCCCCGATCCTGCCGACCGTGACCGTGGTCGTCTGCACCCGCGACCGCGCGGACCAGCTCCGCGGCGCGCTCGCGTCGATCCTGGAGCTCGACTACCCGGCGTTCGACGTCGTGGTCGTCGACAACGCCGGCGCGACCGACGCGACCCGCGTCGTCGTCGAGACCGAGTTCGCCGACCCGCGCGTGCGCATCGTCTCGGAGCCCGTGCCCGGCCTCTCGCGGGCCCGCAACACGGGGCTGCTGGCCGCGACCGGCGAGATCGTGGCCTACACCGACGACGACGTGATCGTCGACCGCGACTGGCTGACCGGCCTCGTCGCAGGCTTCGCACGGGCCGACGACGTCGCCTGCGTCACCGGCCTCGTGCCGTCGGGCGAGCTCCGCACGCCCGTGCAGCGCTTCTTCGACGACCGGGTGAGCTGGTCGCGCAACCTCCGGGCGCGCGAGTTCCGGCTCTCCGAGCCGCCGGCCGACCTTCCGGCCTTCCCGTTCTCGGTGGGCGAGTACGGCACCGGGGCGAACTTCGCCCTGCGCCGCGACACCCTCCTGCGCCTCGGCGGCTTCGACACCGCGTTCGGCGTCGGCAGCCGCACCGGCGGCGGCGAGGACCTCGACATCTTCACCCGCGTGATCTTCTCCGGGGCGGCGCTCGTCGTCGAGCCCTCCGCGCTCGTCTGGCACCGGCACCGTGCCGACCTCGGCGCCCTCCGCGCCCAGGCCGTCGGCTACGGCATCGGCCTCGGCGCCTGGCTCACCAAGGTCGCGCTCAGCCCGTCGATGATGAAGGTCGCCATCGGCCGCACGCCCTCCGCCGTCAGCCGCCTCCTGGCGAAGCGCGGCGGCACGCTTGAGCAGGGGCCGTCGCAGGCCGTTGCCGGGCTCGGAGCCGGGCCGCAGGATCCTGCGCACCTCGCCTCGGGCACCGACTGGCAGCAGGCCGTGTCGAAGGTCGGCTGGACCGAGCTGCTCTCCGTCGCCAAGGGCCCCGGCCGCTACCTCCGGCAGCGGTGGGACGGCACCGGGCTCATCCCCGAGTCCGACCGGGCGGCGGCACTGGCCCGCCGCTGACAGCGCGCCGCGCGGCACCCTCGGTGCGCGGCAACTCCTCGAGCGCTCGCGCTTCCGGCTTTGGGTTGCCGGGGGCGGGGCGGGCGCTCCTGCCCGGCGTCGGGACTCGCCGGGGTTCGGGTTGCCGTGCTCCCGGGTTGCCGCGCGGTGTCGGTCTGCCGCATTTCGCGACAGAATCGCGCTGCGAACCGCCGAACGGCGGTAACGGGTGTGACGACGCGCCGGAATCTGTCGCGAAATGCGGCAAGGCGGCGTGACGGGGACGGACGATCCCTGGCTGCGGGCGGCCGCGGGGCGCACCATGGACGCATGCCGATGGACCGCGCCCAGCTCGCCGACTTCCTGCGCCGCCGCCGCGAGGCGCTTCAGCCCTCCGACGTCGGCCTCGGCGACGGCGCCCGACGTCGCACCCCCGGCCTCCGCCGCGAAGAGGTGGCCATGCTCGCCGGCATGAGCGTGGACTACGTCTCCCGCCTCGAGCAGCAGCGCGCCACGCAGCCGTCCGAGCAGATGCTGACCGCCCTCACCCGGGCGCTCCGCCTCACCCTCGACGAGCGCGACCACCTCTACCGTCTGGCCGGCCACAACCCGCCCGATCGGCAGGGCATGACGGACCTCGTCCACCCGACGCTCCTCCGGATCCTGGACCGACTGCACGACACCCCGGCGATGGTCATCGACGACCTCGGCACCACCCTCGTGCAGAACCCCGCCGCCCAGGCGCTGCTCGGCGACGACCTCCGCTTCGAGGGCCTCGACCGGAGCCAGGTGCACCGCTGGTTCACGCACCCCGAGGGCCGCGACGTCTACCCGCCCGAAGACCACGACCACCAGAGCCGCACGCAGGTCGCGGCCCTGCGGCTGGCGATGGGCAGGCGAGGGGCGCAGGATCCGCGGGGACGCGCGATCGTGGACGACCTCCTCCGCCGCAGCCCCGAGTTCCGCACCCTGTGGGAGCTCCACGACGTCGCCGAGCGCGTCGGCGAGGACAAGCGGATCGTCCACCCCGAGCTCGGGCTCATCGAGGTGACGTGCCAGATCATGACGCCGAACGACGACTCGCAGCGGCTGCTCGTGTTCACGGCGACCCCGGGCACGCCGTCGGCCGAGAAGCTCGACCTGCTCGCGGTGATCGGGCGGCAGGCATTCGCCTGATCCTGCGCCCCTGCGAACCCGCCTGCGGGCCCGGGCGGGCGCGATGTTCTCTGGTCGCTGCAAGGATCCCGCACCTAGGCTGGGCGGGAACCGCACGCCAGAACGAAAGGCTCCCGTGACCGACTCGACCGGAACACCCCTGCCGCAGCCCGGCTGGTACCCCAACCCGTCCGGCGAGCCCGGGTACCGCTGGTGGGACGGCCGAGGCTGGACCGAGCACGTGCGCGGGCCCGAGCCCCAGGCGCCTCTCCACCAGCACTCACAGGCGCCCGCGGCCGCGTCGGCCCCCGAGCCGCAGGCCGGCCCGGCGAGCGTCCCCGCGCCCGCGAGCGCCGTCGAGCCCGAGCCCACGGTGGCGCAGGAGCCCGCGAGGCCCTCCTCGCAGGCAACCCCGGCCGCCGACGACGACCGCCCGCGGTACGGCGAGCGCATCGCACAGCCCGAGCAGCCGCGCCCCGCCGAGCCGGGCGCCTACGGCCAGCAGACCGGATACGGGCAGCACACGCCGTACGGCCAGCAGACGCCGTACGGGCAGCAGACGCCCTACGGCCAGCAGACGCCGTACGGGCAGCAGACCGGCCAGGGGCAGAACGGCTACGGGCAGAGCTCCGGTGCGTACGGGCAGCAGTCCGGCTACGGCCAGCAGACGCGCTACGGCCAGCAGACCGGCTCCGACCAGGCGCAGAGCCCGTACGGCGCCCAGCAGAGCCCCTACGGCGCGCAGCAGTCCCCGTACGGCGCGCAGCCCCAGTACGGCCAGCAGAACCCCTACGCCGGCTACGGGCAGGCTCCCGGCTATCCCTACGGCCGCACGGAGCTGCCCAAGGCGCCCGAGGGCGCGCGCGTCGTCGACTGGAAGATCTGGGTCATCGCGCTCCTGCCGATCGTCTCGATCGTCGTGTCGCTCATCACTATCCAGAACCTCGGCCCGTACATCGAGAAGGTGATGGAGCAGGCCCAGAGCGGCAACACGACGACGGTGAGCCTCCCCGGGGGCCAGGGCCTCTCGCAGGTCATCGACCTGGTTCTCGCCGCGATCACGGTCGTCCTCGCCTACTTCGACTGGCGGGCCCTCGGTCGTGCCGGCGTCGCCAAGCCGTTCCACTGGGCGTTCGCGTTCTTCACCGTGCTGAACCCGCTGGCGTCGCTCGTCTACCTCATCGGCCGCTCGGTCGTGGTGCACCGCCGCTCCGGTCGCGGCTACCTGCCCATGTGGGTCGGCATCGCCGTGGTCGCCATCGGCATCATCACGCTCGTGTTCGGCGCCGTCGGCGTCGTCAGCGGGTACGTCTCCGGGCTCAACTAGCGGCGGGCCGCAGCGCTAGAGGCGACGCGAGAGCAGCACCGCACCGCTCGCCTCGCTGCGCACCTCGACCCGGGTCAGCTGCGACAGCGACGTGTCGATCGACCCGGTCGTGACGACGTCCGAGCCGGGGCCCGTGGTCCACGTCGAGACGCGGGTCGTCGTGCCGCTGCGGTCGGTGACGTACAGGCCGTACGTCCACGAGTCGCCCGTCTCGGATCCGGAGCCCTCGCCCTTGCCGTAGTACTCGCAGTTCATGCGGATGCTGGTGCCCCAGTGCTCGGTCGTGAAGTCGACGGTCGCGGCGAGGGCGCTCGGCACCGCGGCCTTGAGCGCCACCTCCGTCGTCGGCGAGCGGTGGGTGACGAGGGGCGGCACCAGGATGGCTCCCGCGACCAGCGCGGCGGCAGCGGCGGCCCCGGCGATCGTGACGCCGAGACGCCGACGGCGGGTGCGCCTCGCCCGCGACGCCAGGCGCGGGAGGAGGTCGGGCGCGGCCGCGACGGGAGCGGCCCAGCCCGAGGGGATGTCGGATCCTGCGCCCTGGGCCTCGGTGTCGTCGTCGGCGTCGAGGAGCGCCAGGGCCTCGTCGCGGGGGAGTGCGGCCAGCAGGCCGGGCATCGCGGCGAACGCGGTGACGGCGGCCGAGCACTCGTCGCACTCGGTGAGGTGCTGCTCGAACTCGCGGCGCTCGGCGGGCGAGAGGGCGCCGAGCACGTAGGCGGCGTCCCAGTCGGCGTAGCGGTCGGCGCTCATCGGGTGATCCCCCTTTCTTGCATCGCGAGCCTCAGTGCTCTCAGACCGTAGTGCAGCCGAGACTTGACCGTGCCCTCGGGGATGTCGAGCTCTCGCGAGATCTCGGCGATCGACCGGCCGCCGTAGTACGCGTGGACGATCACGGCGCGGTGCTCCACGCCGATGGACGCGAGGGCGTCGGCGACCGACCAGGCGTCGAGCAGGTCGTCGGTGCCGTCGGCGGTCGGGGTCTCGGGCAGGATCTCGGTCGGGTACTCGTGCAGGTGCCGGGCGCTGCGGCGGTCGTCGATGACCATGTTGCGCGCCACGGTGAACAGCCAGGCGCGGGCTGACGACTCGCTCTGGTCGAGCACGCTCGGCTTCTTCCAGGCCTTGAGCAGGGTCTCCTGCACGATGTCGTGCGCCAATGCGGTGTCGTGCGTGAGCCCGACCACGTAGCGCCACAGCGGGGCGGCGTGCTCGTCGTGCAGTGCCCGCAGCAGCTGCTCGTCGCTGTCGACCATCGCGCGCCCCCTCTCGTCGTCTCGTGGCCTCGTACCAGTACACACGCAGGATCGACGGAAAAGGTTCACAACTGATCGTTCGCTCCGATCGGGCACGCCCTGCGCGGCGTACCGTCCACCGCATGGAGCAGCTCACGGAGGCACAGGCGGCATCGCTCGCGCTCGCACTCGTGGCGGTCGCCACCGCGTCGGTCGACGGCGGGCAGGACGCCCGCGACGAGAGCGACCGCGGACTCGTCGAGCTGGTCGACGGGCTCTGCGACGTGCCCCTCACCGAGCGTCAGGCCGACGTGATCGAGACGATCGGCACGGCCAGCGCGGCTCTCACCGCGGGGCTGGGCTCGGCGCTCGCGGCCGACCACGACTGCGACGTGCACGTGGTGCTGCGGCTCGCCGCCCAGGCCGTGCTCGACCAGACGCACGGTGGCCGCGGCGGGTCGGACGAGCCGCGGGCGGCGTAGGCGGCGGAGCTCCGCCGCTGGGCGGGCGCATCGGGCGACACGCGGGGGCGTGCGGGTGTTGCGGGCTCCTGCGCCCCATGCTTGAGCCATGGTGATCGCAGCTCAGCTCGTGGCCGCACTCGCGGCGCTGCTGCACATCGTGTTCTTCCTCTTCGAGAGCGTGTTCTGGACGCGCCCGGCGATCTTCGCCCGCTTCGGCATCGGCAGCCAGCAGGAGGCCGACACCATCCGTCCCATGGCCTACAACCAGGGCTTCTACAACCTCGCGCTCGCCGTCGGAGTGATCGTCGGCATCGCGATGCTCGAGACCCACGGCGGCTCGCTGATCGTCGCCAAGACCCTCGTCATCTTCGGCACCGCGTGCATGTGCGTGGCCGGGATCGTGCTCGCGACCACGGGTCGCTCGTACCGGCAGGCTGCCGCGATCCAGTTCGTGCCGGCCGTCGTGGCTCTCATACTCGCTTCATTGGTACCTGCGTAGGGTTCCACAGCCTCGAGGATCAGCCTTGAGGCGGACGCGGACGCCCCGCCGATGCGGTGGACTGTTCCCAACCACGGTGCCTGTCCTCTCGACAGGGTTGCTCTCTCCAACGATCAGGAGGCAGGACGATGAACTCGTACGGCGAACTCGCGAGCGATCTGTGGCGTGCGGCCGACGAACGCCGGTTCCTCGCCATGGAGCACCGCGACACGTTCTTCGCCGAGATCGGCGACCGTGTCGAGCACCGCGTGCTCGAACTCGTCCCGCAGCTCGCGGGCGACGCCCCGGCCACCGAGCCGAACCGCCTGCGCGACCTGCGCCTCCGCCGTGCCAAGAAGCAGGCCGAGGAGATCGCGTACCAGGAGATCATCTTCTCGCAGTCCGTCGTCGAGCCGGAGCTCGAGTACGCGTCGTAGCCGACGTCAGGGCTCATCGCGGCCTGAGATAATCGACGGGTGACTTCTGCCGCGCCTGCGACCACCGCCACCTCGGCTCCTGCGCTGGGCCTGCTGCTCGACGTCGACGGGCCGATCGCCAGCCCGATCACTCGCAGCATCAACCTCCCCGCCATCACGCGCGATCTCGTGGCGCTCGCCGACGCCGGGGTGCCGCTCATCTTCAACACGGGGCGGTCCGACGCGTTCATCCGCACCGAGGTAGTCGCACCGCTGATCGCCGCCGGGCTTCCCGACCACGCTCGCGTGCACGGCGTCTGCGAGAAGGGGGCGGTGTGGTTCTCCATCGGCTCGCGATTCGACGGCGGAATGGGGCAGATCCAGGTCGACGACTCGCTCGCGATGCCGGCCGACTTCGCCGACGAGATGCGCGACCTCGTCGTGTCCGACTTCGGCGAGAGCGTCTTCTTCGACGAGACGAAGCGCGCGATGGTGTCGGTCGAGCAGCTCACCACCATCGACACGGCCACCTACCTGCCGATCCAGAAGCGGTTCGACGAGCTCGCGATGCAGGCGCTCACGCGGCGCGGCTACGGGGTGGAGCGCCTCGACGACGTGAGGCGCGACGCGAACGGCGACGTGCAGTGGCGCATCGACCCGACGATCATCTCGACCGATGTCGAGTCGATCCTGCTCGGCAAAGACCTGGGTGCTCGTCGCGCGCTCGAACTCCTCACCGCCGACGGGCCGCTGCCGCTCTCGTGGCGCACGGTCGGCGACTCGCGCAGCGACTACGCCATGGCGGACTGGCTGCACGCCGCGGGGTACGACGTCGCGCACGTCGACGTGCGGCCGTCGGACGGGGTGCCGGCGAAGACCTACCCGATTCTCACGTCGGCGTCGGGGGCGATCCACGACGAGGCGGGGGCGGAGTTCCTGGCGGGGTGGTTGGGCGAGGTGTCGCGCTAGCGCCACGCGGCCCCCGCGAGTCCGGGCGACTTCACGCACTCCGGGCCGTCGCGATCGCCCGAGGTGCGTGAAAGCGCCCGGAGAGGGAGCTACGTCTGGCAGCGGGGACACCAATAGGTGTCGCGCAGCTCTAATTCCGACTCGCCCAACGTGCCCCGTCTGATCTTCGTGCCACACCGCCGACAGGGCCGCCCGGCCCGCCCGTAGACCCAGTCGGTCTGACCCCGCAGCTGCCCGGTCGTGGTCCGGTCGACGCGGTCCTTGTTGGCCTGCAGGAGCCGGTACGCCAGGTCGACCATCTTCGGCACGTTCTCGACCTCCCGCACCGGCCGTGTCGGCAGCACACCGCGCAAGAAGCACAGCTCGTTCCGGTACACGTTGCCGATGCCCGCCAGGTTCCGCTGGTCGAGCAGCGCGAGGCCGATCTCACGGTCGGGGTCGCGGACGAGATTCGCGACGGCGACCTCGGAGTCCCACCCCGGGCCGAGCAGGTCGGGCCCGAGGTAGCCGACCGCCGACTCCTCGTCGTCGCGCGGCACCAGCTCGACGATGCCGAGGTCGAAGCCGACGGCCACCCAGTCGGCCGTCTCGAGCACGACGCGGGCCTGGTAGGCAGGGCGCTTCCACGTCGTGCCGTGCCGGTACACGTGCCACGAGCCCTCCATCTTGAGGTGCGTGTGCAGGGTGACGTCGCCGATCCTGTGCAGAAGATGCTTGCCGACGCTCAGCACCTCGTCGACGGCCCGCCCGGTGAGGTCGACCGTGGCGAACGCGGGCACCCGGAAGTCGCTCTTCGTCAGCGTCTGCCCGCGCAGCACGGCGTCGAGGTTCTTCGCCGCCCGGTAGACGGTGTCGCCCTCAGGCACGGTCGCTCCCGGCGCCGCCCCGCCGAGTGGCGACGTGTCGCCGAGTGGCAGAAAACTGCGGGTGCGCGGCCCCGGCATCAGCACTTTTCTGCCACTCGGCGCAGGGGGTGGCGGGCCCGGGGCCGGCGGCGGGGGCCGCGGGGCGGGCGAGGGCGCTCACTGGCGCAGCCGCAGGCCGGAGGGGGTGGGCGAGAAGCCGGCCTCGCGCAGGGCGTCGCCGAGGGGCGTGCCCAGCACGAACTCGCCGTCGACGCGCTCCACGGCGAGCCGACCGATCCTCGTGCGCACGACGTCTGCGAGCGAGGCGGCCGCCCGGGCCAGATCGAGGGACGCAGGATCGCCGAAACTCAGCACGCTCTTCCCTCCCCGCTCGATGAACAGCGTCAGACGCCCGTCGACGAGAACGACCATCGCACCCGCCTTGCGGCCGGGACGATGCCCGCGCGGGCTGTCGCCGCCCACGCCGGCGTTCGTCTCGTCGGTGCCACCTCCGTTCGCGCCCGACGGCCCGGCCGCGGGCCACGGCAGCGCTGCGCCGTACGGGTTCGCGGGGTCGGTCGCGGCCAGCGTGACGACCGGCACCGTGCGGCCGCGCCCGGCGACCGAATCGCCCGGCGACCCGCTGGGCGACATGTCGGCCGTGCTCGCGCGCTCGGCGTCGTCGAGCACGAACGTTCGCAGCCGGTCGACCGTCGGCCCGGTCGCGAACTGCGCCGCGCCGAGGCCCTCCACGAAGTACCCGCGACGGGCCCGACCTGTCTCCTCGAAGCCCGAGAGCACCTTGTAGACCGTCGAGAATCCGCCGCGCACGCCTTCGTTCTGCACGGCGCCGCGCGTGACCACGCCATGGCGCTCCAGCAGCAGCTCGGCCTGCGCCGCGGCGCGGACCGTGGCGTCGGGCTCGGCGAGCGGCAGCAGCGACCATCGCCCGCCGACGGTCGGCGGCCCCGACTGCCGGGGCATCGCCGACCGGGGCACGCGGCCGCGGTACGAAGCCCGAGAGCGGCTCGGCGTGCGAGGTCGGGGCGGCCGGCCGCCCGCCTGCACGCGCAGCGGCGCGAACGTGTCGTTGGTGATCTGCCCCTGCCACACGAGGTCCCAGATCGCCGTCTCGAGGTCTTTGTCGAGCAGCGGCTGAGCGGCCGTGGCACCGACCGCGTCGGCCAGCTGCCGGAAGAAGTACGCCCCGCCCCCGGCCAGCGCCCCGAGGATCTCGCGCTGAAGCTCGGTCGTCTCCGAGCCGATCGGCTCGGGCAGCGTCACCTGCGCCCCGTCGGCGAGGTGCAGGCCCACCCAGCCGTCGCCGCCCGGAAGCGAGCCGGCCCCGCCCCAGATGACCTCCCCGGTGGCGGTCAGCTCGTCGAGCATCGCCGGCGAGTAGTCGGTGATCCGGGCGGGCAGGATCAGAGACTCCCACGCCGAGGCGGGCAGCGCCACGCCCGACAGCTGGTCGACCACCTGCAGCACCCCGTCGAGCCCGCGCAGCCCGGAGCCCTTGCGCCCCGTCGCCACGTGCTGCCACTCCGGCAGGAACCGGCCGAGCGTGTCGTGCGACACCGGCTCGACCTCGTGGCGGAGCGCCGCCAGTGAGCGGCTCCGGAGGCGCCGCAGCACCTCGGCGTCGCACCACTCGCTGCCCTGCCGGTCGGGCCGGAACTCGCCCTCGACCACGCGCTTCTCGACGGCGAGACGTCGAAGGATGTCGAGGACGACGGCCGTGCCGAGGCCGAGTCGCGCGGCCACCTCGGCCGGGGCGAACGGCGCGTGCGTGCGGGCGTAGCGGCCGACCAGGTCGCCGAGGGGGTCGTCGACGGGCTCGACGAAGGCCGACGGCACGCCGATCGGGAGGTTCACGCCGAGGGCGTCGCGGAGGCGGGAGGCGTCTTCGACACCGGCCCACCTCTCGACGCCGGCGTGGGTGAAGCGGAGGAGGCGGTTCGCCCGGGCGAGGTCGTCGAGCGCAGCGACGAGGTCGCGGGTGGCCGCGGTGCGCGACGCGGCTCCTGCGCCCTCGGCCTGGTCGCCCGGGTCGGTCGACGTCAGGGATGCGGCCAGCCAGCTGCGGTCGAGGATCTCGTCGGTCGATAGCGGCCCGAGCAGGCGCAGCAGGTCGACGACGCCCTCGATGTCGCGCGCGCGGCGATCGGGCAGGAGCCGCTGCAGCTCGAGCTCGGTCTGCTCGATGACGCCTGCGTCGAGCAGCTCGCGCAGCTCCGCGCGCCCGAGCAGCTCGGAGAGCAGCGTCGAGTCGAGCGAGAGCGCCGCCGCGCGCTTCTCGGCGAGCGGCGAGTCGCCCTCGTAGAGGAACGCCGCGACGTATCCGAAGAGCAGCGACTTGGCGAACGGCGACGGCACCTCGGTCTCGGTCTCGACCACGCGGATCTCGCGACGCTCGAGGCGGTCGGTGAGGTGCATGAGGGCCGGGAGGTCGTAGACGTCCTGCAGGACCTCGCGCACGGTCTCGAGCACGATCGGGAAGGACGGGTACTTGCGGGCGACGTCGAGCAGCTGCGAGGCGCGCTGCCGCTGCTGCCAGAGCGGCGACCGCTTGCCCGGGTTGTAGCGCGGCAGCAGCAGGGCGCGCGCGGCACACTCGCGGAACCGCGAGGCGAACAGGGCCGATCCGCCGACCTCGTCGGTGACGATCGCGTCGAGCTCGTCGCGCTCGAAGGTGAAAAGGGCTGCGCCGGGCGGCTCGGCGTCGGTGTCGGGGATCCGCACCACGATGCCGTCGTCGGCGGCCATCGCCGAGCCGTCGATGCCGAGGCGGTCGCGGATGCGGCCCGAGACCGCGAGCGCCCACGGCGCGTGCACGCGCATGCCGTAGGGGGAATGCAGGATCAGGCGCCAGTCGCCGAGCTCGTCGCGGAACCTCTCGACGACCAGGGTGGTGTCGGTCGGCACGTGCCCGGCGACGCTCTGCTGCTCGGCGATGAACGCGAGGAGGTTGTTCGCCGCGCGCTCGTCGAGGCCGCCCTCGAGCACGCGGGCCGTGGCGTCGGCCGGCGACGCGTTCGCCAGCTCGCGCGTGTACGCGCCGATCGCCTCGCCGAGCTCGGCGGGGCGGCCGATGCCGTCGCCCTTCCAGAACGGCACGCGGCCCGGCTGGCCGAACGCGGGGGAGACGAGCACGCGGTCGTGCGTGATGTCCTCGATCCGCCAGCTGGTGGCGCCGAGGGCGAAGACGTCGCCGACGCGCGACTCGTACACCATCTCCTCGTCGAGTTCGCCGACGCGGGCGGCCCTCTCGCCCACCATGAACACGCCGAAGAGACCTCGGTCGGGGATGGTGCCGCCGCTCGTCACCGCGAGCCGCTGGGCTCCCGGCCGGGCGGTGAGGGTGCCGTGCACGCGATCCCACACGACGCGCGGCCGCAGCTCGGCGAACTCGTCGCTCGGATACTTGCCGCTCAGCAGGTCGAGCGTGGCGTCGTACGCGGAGCGCGGAAGGTTCTGGAACGGCGCGCTGCGGCGCACGGTCTCGAACCACTCGTCGGCGTCGACCTCGTCGACGGCGACGGCCGCGACCGTCTGCTGGGCCAGGACGTCGAGCGGGTTCGCCGGCACCTCGAGCTCTTCGATGAGCCCCGCGACCATGCGCTCGGCGGCGACGGCGGAGTGGATCAGGTCGGCCCGGTGCTTCGGGAAGAGCACGCCGCGCGACACCTCGCCGACCTGGTGGCCGGCGCGGCCGACGCGCTGAAGCCCGCTCGCCACGGACGGCGGCGACTCGACCTGGACGACGAGGTCGACCGCGCCCATGTCGATGCCGAGCTCGAGCGACGAGGTGGCGACGACGCAGCGGAGTCGGCCGCTCTTGAGGTCGTCCTCGATGAGGGCGCGCTGGTCTTTGCTCACCGAGCCGTGGTGCGCGCGGGCGAGCAGCGGCTCGGAGCCCTGGGTCTGGCCGGAGCCGCCCATGAGTTGAGCCGGGGGCGAGCCGATCGGGCTGGCCGCAGCCTCTGCTCCGGCGCCCACCAGCTCGGGCACCGGCTCGGCGATGCCGAGGCGCTCGAGGTAGATGTCGTTGAGCCGCGCGGTGAGCCGCTCGGCCAGCCGCCGCGAGTTCGCGAAGACGATGGTCGAGCGGTGCTGCAGGATCAGATCGACGATACCCTCCTCGACGTGCGGCCAGATCGACCCCTGCGGCGCCTGACCCGCCGCCGACCCCTCGAGCGGCGGGGCCGTGCCGAGCTCGGTCATGTCGTCGACCGGCACGACGACCCGCAGGTCGAAGCGCTTCTCGGAGGCCGGAGCCACCACGGTGACGGGCGCTCGACCCGCGAGGAACCGCGCCACCTCGTCGGGCGGACGCACCGTGGCCGACAGGCCGATGCGCTGTGCGGGCTTCTCGAGCAGGTCGTCGAGGCGCTCGAGCGAGAGGGCGAGGTGGGCGCCGCGCTTCGTCGACGCGACGGCGTGCACCTCGTCGACGATGACGGTCTCGACGCCTCGCAGGCTCTCGCGGGCCTGCGAGGTGAGCATGAGGTAGAGCGACTCGGGCGTCGTGATGAGGATGTCGGGGGGCGTGCGCTGCAGGAGCCGGCGATCCGCCGCCGTGGTGTCGCCCGACCGCACCCCCACCGTGATCTCGGGTGCCGCCGTGCCGAGCCGCCGGGCGGTCTGAGTTACGCCGACGAGCGGCGACCGGAGGTTGCGCTCCACGTCGACGCCGAGCGCCTTCAGCGGGGAGATGTAGAGCACCCGCGTGCGGTGCTCCTTGGACTCGGGCGGCGGCGCGGTCGCCAGCCGGTCGATCGACCAGAGGAACGACGCCAGCGTCTTGCCGGAGCCGGTCGGCGCGATGACGAGGGCGTTCTGCCCCGACGAGATCGCCTCCCACGCGCCCTGCTGCGCCAGCGTGGGCCGCGCGAAGGCACCGCGGAACCACGTCGCCGTAGCGTCGGAGAAGCGGTCGAGGACGTCTGCCATGGTCCCCCTATCCTGCCTCCCACCACCGACACCGGGCCCAGGATGCACGCCGGTCGCGGCGAGACCGCCCGATAGCCTGGTACCATGCCCACCCTCCTGCGTCTCGACTCGTCCAGCGACCCCACGACCTCCCGCTCGCGCGCCATCACCCAGGCTTTCGCCGACGCCTGGACGGCGCTGGGCGACGACCACGTCGTCGTGCACCGCGACCTCCACCGCGACCAGCTGCCGCACCTGTCGCACGCCGACCTGCACTTCCCGAAGCAGCTCCGCCCCGAGGGTTCCGTCGTCGACCCCGCGCAGGAGGCGCTGCAGGCCGAGATCATCGCCGAGCTGACCGCCGCTGACGTGCTGCTGGTCGGTGTGCCGCTCTACAACTACTCGATGGCGTCGACCCTCAAGGCCTGGGTCGACTACATCCACGTTCCGGCCGTGACCGCGCCGTTCGGCGACCTCGACACGCAGCCGATGCGCGGAAAGCCGGCCGTGCTCGTCTCGACGCGGGGCGCCACGTACGACGCCGGCACGCCTACGGAGTTCGACGACCACGCGATTCCGGCTCTGTCGATCATCCTCGGGCAGGCGCTCGGCATGAGCGTCGAGACCATCGTCGCCACGCGCACGCTCACCGAGAGGTTCGGGGGGCCGAGCGCCGAGGTGGCGAAGCAGCACGCCGAGTTCGACGCGGCTCTGGCTGCGGCGGCGGAGGCCGCCACGCGGCTGGGCTGACCCGCTCGGGCGACCACCGGCTCCTGCGCCCTGGCTGCTCTGAAACGATTTACGGGGTCGGTGCGCGGCCCTAGGCTGTGGGCATGGAACAGCGACGTCTCGGTCGGACCCCTTTCGACGTGTCGGTCATCGGACTCGGCACCTGGCAGCTCGGGGCCGACTGGGGCGACGTCAGCGAGACCGAGGCGTTCGCCGTGCTCGACGCGAGCGCGGAGGCCGGCGTCACCCTGTTCGACACCGCCGACGTCTACGGCGACGGCAAGAGCGAGCAGACCATCGGTCGGTGGCGCCGCAGCAACGAAGACGCCCCGCTGACCGTCGCCACCAAGATGGGTCGCCGCGAGCCGCAGGAGGTCGCGAACTACAGCCGCGCGAACTTCATCACGTGGGTCGACCGCTCGCGCCGCAACCTCGGGCAAGACACGCTCGACCTCGTCCAGCTGCACTGCCCGCCCACGCCGGTCTTCGCCAGCGACGAGGTCTACGACGCCCTCGACGAGCTGGTCGAGCGCCGGATGATCGCGGCCTACGGCGTCAGCGTCGAGACCTGCGCGCAGGCCCTCACGGCCATAGCGCGGCCGAACCTGGCGACGGTGCAGATCATCCTCAACGCGTTCCGCCTCAAGCCGCTCGACGAGGTGCTTCCCGCCGCGCAGGAGGCCGGCGTCGGCATCATCGCCCGAGTGCCCCTGGCCAGCGGTCTGCTCAGCGGTCGGTACACGGAAGAGACCACGTTCGCGCCGAACGACCACCGCTCGTTCAACCGCCACGGCGAGGCCTTCGACCAGGGCGAGACCTTCTCGGGCGTCGACTTCGAGACCGGGGTGCGCGCCGCGCGCGACTTCGCGAAGCTCGTGCCGGAGGGCGTCTCCGAGTCGCAGGCGGCCCTGAAGTGGATCGTCGAGCAGCCCGGTGTCAGCACCGTGATCCCGGGCGCCCGCAACGTCGACCAGGCCCGGTCGAACGCCGAGGCCGGCTCGGTCTTCGACCTCGGCGACGAGTTCCACGACCGCGTCGAGCGCCTCTACGACCGCGAGTTCCGCTCCGTGATCCACTCCCGCTGGTGACGGGCGCCGCGCCCCTCGCAGCCGGAGACGACGATCCCCTCGGCGCGCACACGCCCGGAGGCCTGAGCGGCTACCGGGCGTTCTTCCGCGTGCGGTCGCGCCGCACGCTCTTCACCGCGGGCATCGTCGGCCGGGCGCCGCTCGCCCTGGTCGGCTTCAGCGTGCTGTTCTTCGTGCAGGCGGCCACCGGCTCCTACGCCGTCGCCGGATTCGCGTCGGGCGTCGCGACCGGAGCCATGGCCGTCGTCAGCCCGGTCTTCGGCCGCATCGCCGACCGGCGCGGCCAGCGCGGACCCCTGCTGATCGCCGCGATCGCCCATCCGATCGCGGTCGCGCTGCTCATCGTATTCGGCTCGCTCCACCTGCCGCTGCCCGCCATCGGCGTCGGGTCGGTGCTCGTCGGCGGCACCATCGCCCCCGTCGGCGCCTTCATGCGCGCCCGCTGGCCTCACCTCGTCGGCCGCGGTGCGTCGCTGCAGGTGGCGTTCTCGATCGAGGCGATCGCCGACGAGCTGGTCTGGGTGTTCGGGCCGGCGCTCGCCGCCCTCGTGGCCGGCCTCGTGCATCCTGCGGCCGGCCTCGTGCTCTCGGGCGTCATGGGCGTCGTGGGCTCGCTCTGGCTGAGGCGCGGCGGCGACGTGACCGTCCCCTCGGCCCTCCGCCCCGGGCCGCAGGAGCACGGCGACCCCGCCGCACCCGGGTCCGCCCCCGCCCGCCACGTCTTCCGCCCCTGGCGCTCCCGCCGCGTGATGGCCCTGCTGCTCGCCAACGCGGCGATGGGCCTCGCCTTCGGAATCAACGACGTGACGGTCGTGGCCTGGACCACGAGCATCGGCAAGGCCGAGATCGCCGGCCTCGTGCTCACCGCCTACTCGATCGGCAGCACCTCGGGCGGGTTCCTCATGGGGCTGGTGCCGGCCAGGATCGCGCCGTACCGCCTGCTCGTCGGATCGGCGACCGTCTTCGGCATCTTCTGGAGCCTCCTCGTCCAGTCGCCCGACCCGTACTGGCTGTTCCCCCTCGGCGTCCTCGCCGGGGCCACCATCACGCCGATGACCATCTCGACGAACCGGGTGGTGCACGACGAGGTGAACCCGGCGGTGTTCACCGAGGCACTCGCCTGGATCTCGGCGTCGATCGCGGGCGCGATGGCCCTCGGCAACTTCCTCGGCGGCGTGGTCGATCAGGCGCAGGGGCCGAGCGCAGGATTCGGGGTGGTCGCCTACCTCGCGCCCGTCCCGTTCGTCGTCGTCGCCGCGATCGGGCTCACGCTGCGGAGGCGGGCGCGGGTCGAGGCGGCGTGAACTCGGGCCTGAGCTGGCGCGCTGCGGCGGCATGACATGGCAAAGGCGTCGCGCGGCATGACATGGGGCGTCGCGCGGCATGACATGGCAAAGGCGTCGCGCGCTGGCGGGGGAGTCCGGCAGGATGGTCGGGTGACCGCACCGACGCAGCAGCCCGTGATCGTGATGATGGGGGTGTCGGGCTCAGGCAAGTCGACCGTCGCCCGGCTCCTGGCCGAGCGCCTCGGGTGGGACTTCGCCGAGGGCGACGCGATGCACCCCGCCGCCAACGTCGAGAAGATGGCTGCGGGCGTCCCGCTCGACGACGCCGACCGCTGGCCGTGGCTGCGGGTCGTCGCGGACTGGATCTCGTCGCACACCTCGTCGGGGCAGCCCGGCGTCATCACGTGTTCCGCGCTGAAGCGGAGCTACCGCGACCTGCTGCGTGGCCCCGACGTCGTGTTCGTGCACCTCGTCGGCGCAGCTGACGTGCTCGGGCACCGGATGGAGTCGCGCCCGGGTCACTTCATGCCGGCGAGCCTGCTCGAGTCGCAGCTGGCCACGCTCGAGCCGCTCGGCGACGACGAGCGGCACCTGCTCGTCGACTCAGGGCACACGCCCGACCAGGAGGTCGACGAGATCGTCGACGCGCTCGGGCTGGTGCCGTCCGTCGTCTGAGCCCGGCCGCTGCTGCCGCGCCTGTCCGGCTCCGTGCCGCATTTCGCGACTTAATCCGCCCCAGCGCCGCACGCGTTACCGTCGCCGCGGGCCGCGTCGGCGGGCGCGGTCGCGAAATGCGGCAAGGCGATGGCGGAAGGAGTGCGGGTCAGCGACCGATGCGGTTCAGTAGGTCGTAGAGCGTGTCGCGCTCGTCGTCGTCGAGGTCGGCGAAGGTCTCGAGGAAGTACGCCTCGGCGATCTCGGACCCCTCGCGCAGCACCTTCTCGCCGGCTCTCGTGAGGCGGTGTTCGACGCGACGGCCGGCCCCTGGCGCGCGGACGATCAGATCCTGCGCCAGAAGCCGCTTCGAGAGCGTGCCGAAGGCCTGGTCGCTCATGAAGGTGGCGTTCGCCAGCTCGTGCGCCGAGGCGCCTGGCCGCTCGGAGATGGCGCGGAGGCTGTCCCACTGCACGAGCGTCGTGCCGATGCGGGTGAGCCGCGACTCCATCGCGCGGTGGTGCCGCCACTGGGCCTGCTTCACGGCGCGGCCGAGGGCCTCGAGCTTCACGTGCGTCGTCATGAGGTCAGCCTAGCAACTTGTTTATATCAACACGTTGATTTACTCTGATGTCATGACCGAGACGACACGCACAGTCCAGCTTCCCGCGTTCAACGTGGAGATCCCGTTCGACGACTCCGGCAGCGGCCCCGCGGTGCTGGTGCTGCACGGCGGCGGCGGGCCCGCCACCGTGCAGAGCATCGGTGCGCACCTGAACGGGACGCACCGGATCCTGCTGCCCACACACCCGGGCTGGAACGGCACGACCCGCCCCGACGGCCTCACCACCGTCGCCGATCTGGCCGCCGTCTACCTGCGGCTGCTCGCCGACCTCGAGCTCACCGACGTGCTCGTGATCGGCTCGTCGATGGGCGGCTGGGTCGCGGCCGAGATGGCGCTGCAGTCGGCCGCGCGGTCACAGGCCGGGGCGCAGGAGCCGACGGGTCGCGTCGGCGCGATCGCTCTGATCGACGCCGCCGGAATCCTGCCCGACGGCTACGAGTTCGCCGACATCACTGGGCTGTCCCCCCGCGCGTTCGCCGAGCTGAACTGGCACGACGCCGATCGCTTCTTCGTCGACCCGGCGACCCTGCCCGAGGCGCAGGTCGCGGCGCAGCGCGCGAACGTCGCCGCCATGCTCGCGATCTCGGGCGAGCCGTACATGCACGACCCAACGCTTCTCGGGCGGCTCGGCGCACTGACGATTCCGGCGCTCACGGTGTGGGGCGACAGCGACGGCTCGTTCACGCCCGACTACGGGCGGGCGTACGCTGCGGCGATCCCGGGCGCCCGCTTCGAACTCATCGCCGACGCCGGGCACCTGCCGCACCTCGAGCAGCCCGCGGCGACGTTCGCCGTGCTCGACTCGTTCGTCGCGGGGCCGTAACCGCGTCGCCCCGGCCCCCCGTCCCGCGCCCCCGCCCGGCCGGTGCCGCAATTCGCGACAGAAACGGCCCCGTCGCCCCACCCGTTGCAGGAGTGGCGCGGAGCGACGCCGGGATCGGTCGCGAATTCGCGACGAGGGCGGAGCGGACGCAGGATCGGCCGGGACCGGTCGCGAATTCGCGACAAGGGCCCCGGGATGGGTGCGCGAGCGCGCTACTCGACGACGAGGGCGAGCTTGCCGCCCGGGTGCCCCGACGACAGCAGCTCGAGGGCCTCGGGCGCCGCCGCGAACGGGAACGTCCGCGCCACGGGCACCACGAGGTCGCCGGCGGCGGCGAGGTCGACGAGGTGCTGCCGGATCCCGTCGCGGAACGCGGCGCTCTCGGGCGACGACCCGCCGAGGGTGACGAAGCCGTCCTGCCCGGCGCGCGCGAACCCGGCGATGCTGATGAGTCGCGACGGCGACTCGACGAGGGCGAGCGACACGTCGATCGCCTCGTCGGTGCCGACGCAGTCGAGCGCCGCGACGATGCCGTTCGGGGCGAGCGAGCGCACGCGCTCCTCGAGGCCCGGTCCGTAGACGACCGCGGTGCCGCCGAACTGCTCGACGACCCCGAAGTTCTGCTCGCTTGCCGTGCCGATCACCTTCACGCCGACTCGCCGCGCCTGCTGCAGCACGCTCACCCCGACCGCACCGGATGCGCCGTGCACGAGGATGGTCTCCCCCTCGGTCGCCTCGGCGGCGTTCAGCATGTCGGCGGCGGTGGCTCCCGCGAGCAGCAGGTTCGCCGCTTCGGCCCAGTCCAGGTTCGCGGGCTTCGCGAACACATCGGCATCAGGAGCCACGACCTGCGTCGCGTAGGCCCCCTTCAGTCGAAAAGCGAGCACCTCGTCGCCGACGGCGAGGTCGCTGTCGGGCCCCGTCGCACTGACCACCCCGGCGACCTCGAAGCCGATCGACGCCGGGAGCTGCGTGGGATCCTGCCCGAAGAGCACGCCCTTCACGTCGGCGGGGTTCATGCCCACGGCACGGACGTCGATGACGACCTCCTGCGGCCCCGGCTCGGGCACGTCGACCTCCACTTCGCGGAGCCCGTCGAGCGAGCCGAACGATTCTGCGATCCACTTCTGCGCCATGCCGACATCCAACACCGGGCCGCCGCGAGGCCGCACAGGAGTCGGCCCGACTACGCCACGAAGTCGGCGCTGATCTCGACCGAGACCTCGATGGCGGGCGGGGCGAGGTCGAACGCTCCCGACCCTCCCGCACCTCCGACGTCCATCATCATGGCCTTCGCGAAGCCGCCGCCGCCTCCGCCGCTCGGCCGCAGGCCGTCTTCGTAGAGCCGTTCGAGCGTCGGCGACCCGGCCCCGAGGGCTGCGGCGTACTCGGCCGCGCGCCCGACGGCGTCGTTCACGGCGTCGACCCGCGCCCGCCGGATCAGCGCGTGCGACGTCTCGTCGGAGAGCGTCCACGAGAGCCCGTCGAGCTCGAACAGCGGCTCGCTCGCCCAGTCGCCGGCGAGACGGCCGAGCAGCGCGAAGTCGGTGAAGACGAGCACGGTGCTGACGCGAGCCCGAGACCGCAGGATCGACTGCCCGTCGCCCGGATAGTCGTAGTAGGTGTCGGTGACGAGCCCGCCCGACGACCGTTCGGGCGCGGCGTCGCCCAGCGCGTCGAGCTGCGCCAGGAGCAACGCGTGATCCTCCGAGACGAGCGAGGCGAGCTCGGCGCGGTCGTCGCCCCTCGCCACGACCGTGACGGTGAGCGTCGCGATCTGCGCAGGATGCGACAGGGTCGCCTGGCCGTGCACCACGAAGGTCGTCATGCCGCGAGGCTACCCGGCTGGCTGCGCTGCCGACCGCTGCCCCGGCTGGCTGCGCTGCCGGCCGCTACGCCGGGTGCACCCGCGCGAGGAACCCGTTGACGTCGTCGATCTCCTCCTGCGCGACGCCGTGGGTCAGCCCCGGATACACGCTGTCGTCGACCGCCGTGTGCTCGGCGAGCCACTCGCTGGTGCGCGCGACCGCCTCGGCCGGGATCACCTGGTCGGCGTCGCCGTGCCCGTAGAACACGGGCGGCTTCGCTGCGGCGACCTGCTCGTCGACGTCGGCGGGGGCGCCCGGCACGACGAACCCGGCGAGGACCACGGCGAACTCGAACGCCGTCGGGCGCTTGCGCAGCAGCTGCAGCGACAGCGAGCCGCCCTGCGAGAAGCCCAGCAGGCCGACGGTCGGGTGCTGACCGGCCAGCGAGTCGACGAAGTCGAGCACGGCGTCGGCCGCTTCGTCGACGCCGGCGTAGTCGGGTGCGCCCGGAGTCGAGAGCGGGTACCACGAGTAGCCGCCGCCGTACTCGAGGGGAGCCCGCAGCGACGCGTAGACGAACTCGGGCGCGAGGTACGGCGCGAGGCCGATGAGGTCGCCCTCGTGCGATCCGACCCCGTGCAGCAGGAGGACGAGGGGCTTGCCCGCGCGTTCCTCCTCCGGAGCGGACCAGCGGATGACGGACGAGTCGATCGACACCATGGGTCGAGCGTATCGATCGGAGCGGAGGGGCGTGCGCCGGGGGAGTGTGCCGCGTGCTCCTGCGCCCCCGCGTCGACCGCCGCGCCGCGTTGTCTCACGAATGAAACGTCGGCCAGGTAAGAATGGGGCATGAGCTCTGTGCGCACCCCCGACCCCGACTCGGGCGACCCCAACACCTCGTGGCTCTCGGAGGAGGAGCTGTTCGAGATCCGGCAGCGGCTGCCGATCCTCTACGTCGAGGCCGTGCCCGTGCGAGTGAACGGCGAGGGCGTCGTCACCGAGGTCGGCGTGCTGCTGCGCGCCGACAGCGAGGGGACGATGACCAGGATGCTGGTCTCGGGTCGCGTCATGTACGGCGAATCCCTGCGGACGGCGCTGTTCCGCCACCTCGAGAAGGACCTCGGGCCGATGGCCTTCCCGCAGCTGCCGCCGTCGCCGGTGCCGTTCTCGGTGGCCGAGTACTTCCCGTTCCCCGGGGCCTCGGTCTACACCGACGAACGCCAGCACGCGGTGTCGCTGGCGTACGTCGTGCCCGTCACCGGGACCTGCGACCCGCGCCAGGACGCCCTCGAGATCACCTGGATGAGCCCGCTGGTCGCGGCGAGCCCGGAGGTCGCCGCCGAGATGGAGGGCGGCCGTGGGGCCCTGCTCCGCACCGCGCTGGCCTCCGTCGGCGCCCTCATCTAGCCGGGCCGCCCGCCCCGCCCCTGCCCCTCCCCCCGAGTGTCACGAAACTGCTGATGCTCGGCCGCCCCGATCAACAGTTTCTTGCCACTCACGGCTGGAGAGAACGAGGAGACGCGCGTGACAGTCAACGGAGACGTCTCGTTCTGGTATCGCGAGACGGGGCTGCCGAGCCTGCGGCCGGCGCTCGACGGAGACAGGCAGGCCGACGTCGCGATCGTCGGAGCGGGATACACCGGCCTCTGGACGGCCTACGCCCTCACGAAGGCCGACCCGTCGCTCGAGATCGTGCTGCTCGAGCGGCGCTTCGCCGGCTACGGAGCCTCCGGTCGCAACGGCGGCTGGCTCACGAACAGCATCACCGGCGGCCGCGAGAGCTACCTCGCCTCGCACGGCCGCACGACGGTCGGCCGGTTCCAGGAGCTCATGAACGAGGCCGTCGACGAGGTGGCCCACGTCTGCGCCGAGGAGGGCATCGACGCCGACCTCGTCAAGGGCGGCGAGCTGACGGTCGCCCGCACCCCCGCCGCCCGTGCCCGGCTCGAGGCGTTCGCGGCGAGCGAGGCCGAGTTCCCCGAGGCGGGCACGCGGCTCCTGAGCGCCGGCGAGACGGATGAGCGGCTCCGGATCAGAGGGACGCTCGCGGGGTTGCATCACCCTCACGCCGCCCGGATCCAGCCCGCCAAGCTCGTGCAGGGTCTCGCCCGCGTCGTGGAGGCGCTCGGCGTGACGATCCACGAGGGCACGACCGTCACCGCGATCGAGCCCGGTGTGCCCGGCGGTCGCGACCCCCGCGCCGTCACCGAGCGCGGCACGGTCACCGCGCGCCACGTGATCCGCGCCACCGAGGGCTTCACCGCGACGATGTCCCAGTCGCACCGCGAGTGGCTGCCCCTCAACTCGTCGATGATCGCCACCGAACCCCTGCCCGCCGCGGTCTGGGACGACCTCGGCTGGCAGCACCGCGACGTCGTCGGAGACATGGCGCACGTGTACATGTACGCGCAGCGCACCGCCGACGACCGCATCGCCCTCGGTGGCCGCGGCGTGCCCTACCGCTACGGATCGCGCGTCGACACCGACGGCACGACCAGGGCGTCGACGATCGCCGAGCTCACCGGGATCCTCGCCGACATGTTCCCGGCCGCCGCGGGCGCCGCGATCGATCACGCGTGGTCGGGAGTGCTCGGGGTGCCGCGCGACTGGCGCGCCACGGTCGGGCTCGATGCGTCCTCGGGGGTCGGCTGGGCGGGCGGCTACGTCGGCACGGGGGTCACCACGACGAACCTCGCCGGGCGGACGCTGGCGGACCTGGTGCGGCGGGCTCGGGGAGAGGGCGGCGACACCGAGCTCCTGCGCATGCCCTGGGTCGGCCATCGGGCGCATCAGTGGGAGCCGGAGCCGCTGCGGTGGCTCGGCGTCAACCTCATCTACGGGTCGTACCGGCTGGCCGACCGGCAGGAGTCGCAGGGCGCGTCCTCGCGCACGTCGCCCTTCGCGGCGCTCGCCGACCGCATCTCGGGGCACTGACGCCGGTTTCTGATCGAGCTCTTGCGCTTCGTGCAACCTAGTGCAACCATTGGGTTGCATGAGAGACAGCATCGAATCGGAGATCGAGATCGCCGCACCCCTCGACCGCGTCTGGGGCCTCGTGTCCCAGCCCGGCTGGTGGGTCAACGACGGCACCTACGCCGAGGGCGCCGCCGAGCGCGTCGCCGACGGCGAGTGGGTCGTCCACAACGAACACCACGGCGACATCGCCGTCACCGTGGTCGAGCTCGCCGAGCCGGAGCGCGCCGTGTTCCGCTGGAGTCCGGGCGGCCCGGGCTCGTCGCCCACCACGATCGAGTTCACGCTCGCATCGTCGTCAGGTGGCGTCACCGTAGCCGTCGTCGAATCCGGCTTCGCAGCCCTGACGCCCGAGCAGTACGAGAAGACGTACAGCGGCAACGTCGAGGGCTGGAGGATCGAGCTGGGCGCGCTCGCCGACGCGGCCGACGCCGCTCGTACGGGCGAACACGCGTGACGATCACCGCCGACGACACCCGGGTGCTGGCCGCGCTCGCCGACGAGACGCGTCAGGGGATCCTCGACGTCCTCGGGCGGGCGCCGGCCAGCGCCTCGGCGCTCGCGCGCGAGCTGCCGATCTCCCGGCAGGGCACCATGAAGCATCTGGCCGTGCTCGAGTCCGCGCGTCTCGTGCGGGGTGCCCGCGAGGGGCGGGAGGTCGTCTACGCGGTCGACACTGCGCCGCTCCGTGCGGCGGCAGAGGCGCTCGCGCGTGCGTCCGAGCACTGGGATCGCCAGCTCCTGCTGCTCAAGCGCGCCGCGGAGCACCCCGAGCCCTGACGCCCGCGGTGCGAGGGGCAGAAAAGTGCGGACGCGCGCGGCTCGGCATCAGCACTTTCCTGCCACTCGGCGGGCCGAGAGCGGGGCGCAGGATCAGCCGCAGTACTCCGACGGGGGCGTCGCGCTCGTGAAGACGGTCAGCGTCGACACGAGGCCGTCGGTGCCGACGCCGATGTCGATGAAGCGCCCGGCATCGTCGCCCGTGCCGGCGACGGCGAAGACGGTCGTGTTGGGCGCGAGGTCGGTGCGCCCCGTGACGCCCGGGTAAGCGGCCTTGACCGCGGCCTCGGTCGATCCCACTCGGATGCCCGCCACGGTCGCCGGCGAGGCGGCGCGCTCGGTCGCGGAGAGAGACGAGGCGTCGCGGCCGTCGCCGACCGAGACGACGCTCACCGTGTCGGCCGTCTTCGACTCCTGCGAGACGATCAGCGTCGGTCCGCCGTGTGTCGGCGAGTAGAACACCGCGGGGCACGTCGTGCTCGGGTTCGGCACCGTGTATGCGTGCGCCATGACCGCGCTCTCGCCCGAGCGCGACGCCCCGAGGTCGAGGGGTCCGACTCCGGCGAAGGTCACCTTCCACGTGGTCGGGCTGGCGAGATCGATCTCGGGTGTCGGCGTCTCGCTCGGCGTGACCACCGGCGCGACCGTGTCGGACGCCGACGCGGAGGGGCTCGCGGACTCGGACGGCGACGTGCCCGACGTGCCGTCGCCGGAGGAGCAGCCGGCCAGGGCGAGCCCTGCCAGCAGGGCCAGGCCGGCTCCTGCTGCTCGAAATGCGTGTCGGCGCGAGACTCTCATGGATCTCCCCTGATCGTGACCGGTCTCACCATGATGTCCGCTCGCGCGAAAAGGTTCCCTTCGGGTTCCGGGCGCGGGATCAGCCATAGCCCTCGTCGCCGAGCCTCCACCCGGCGGCCGTCTTCACGAAGCAGAACTGCCAGCCGGGCATCGACCCGGGCTCGGCGCCCGACATGTTCGTCTCGGTGATGTCGACGGGGATGCAGTCCTCGCCGTCGCCTCCGGCCTCGTCGGGCGAGACCTCGCTGTCTTTGCCGATGTGGCCGTACGAGAGTAGATCGGGGTGATTGCTGAAGAGCGAGAAGGTGCCGCCGCCGCACCAGGCCATGCTGCGCTGGTCGGGGCTGTCAACCGTAAGCGCCTCGGTCGTCGCGCAGTCGTGCGCCTTCGCCGCCTTCAGGTAGACCCGCAGCACCTGCTGCGGCGAGGCGCTCGCCGACGGCAGACTGGCGCTCGCCGGAGCCGCGTGAAGGGTCGCTCCCGCAAAGGCGCCCACCGCCAGCGTGAGCGCACCCGCCACCACGGCGTGCTTTCGCCCCCATCTCATGCGCCCAGTCTGCGGTCGCGCCCGCTGAGCGTCATCCCTCTCGCGACGGAGTTCGCCTCGTGCGCGAGTGGCAGAAGAGTGCGGATGAAACGGGCTCGGCATCCGCGCTCTTCTGCCACTCGGCGGGCCTCCCGCTCGGGCCGCGAGCGCGGCGCTAGAAGGTGAGCACGAAGCGGCCGCGCGAGCCGCCGGCCTCCAGGCGCCGGTGCGCCTCAGCGGCCTCGGCGGCGGGCAGCACCCCGGCGACCCGCAGCGTCACGACGCCGTCGGACGCCGCCTGCCGCAGCGCGTCGAGCTTCTCGTGCGAGCGGTACTCCTCGGCGACCCGCACGGTGAGGAAGCGGACCCCGGGCGTCCCGTCGCCCTCCCACCCGCGGAACGACACGAACGCCCCGCCCGGCTTCACCGCCGACGTCACCTGCGACATCTGCAGCGCCGTGTCGACGACCGCGTCGACACCCTCAGGGGCGGCCTGCAGGATCCGGGTCGCCACGTCGTCCCCACGCCCCACGACGACGTCCGCCCCGAAGCCCGCGACCAGCGCCTCGTCGCTCGGTGAAGAGTCGGCGATCACCGTCAGCCCCGCCGCCTTCGCCAGCTGTACGACATAGCCGCCGAGGGCACCCGCCGCGCCCGTCACCGCGATCGTGGCGCCCGCCGGCAGCGCCAGCTTCTCGAGCGCCTGGACGGCGGTGAGGCCGTTCATCGGGAGGGTGGAGGCCTCCTCGAGGGACGACCCGGTCGGGATCCTGCTCATCGACTGCCACGGGCCCACGACGAACGACGCGTACGCGCCGCCGTGCTCGCCCGCGGGAATCGTGATGGCCATCACCTCGTCGCCGACCGCGAACGGCGAGCCCTCGCCGACCTCGTCGACGACACCGGCCGCATCCATGCCGACGACGTAGGGCGGCCCGGCCATCGGCGCGCCCTGGCCCGCGCGGCTCATCGTGTCGGTCGGGCTGACGGCGACGGCCGTCACGGCGATGCGCACCTCGCCCGGGCCGGCATGCGGCTCCGGCTTCTCCACGATCTGCAGGACGTCAGGGCCGCCGAACTCGTTCACACCGATCACACGCATGGTTCGACGCTAGCGCCTGCGGCGGGCCGGGCGGCTACTGTGGCGGGGCATGAGCGACGCACAGTTTCCTCGGATCCGGCAGACCGCCATCGACACCGCAGACCCGCGGGGCCTGGCGGACTTCTACCGGCAGCTGCTCGGCCTGAACTGGTCGCCGGGCGACGAGCCGGGCGGCTCGTACGAGAAGGCCCAGGTCGAAGCCGGCCAGCCGATCGACTGGGTCGGGCTCGACGACGAGAACGGCACGCGCGTGCTGGCCTTTCAGCTCGTGGTCGACCTGCCCCGGCCGGTGTGGCCCGACGGCAACCCGCCGCAGATGATGCACCTCGACACCTCCGTGCCGACGTTCGCCGACCTCGAGCGGCATCGCGACCGGGCAGTCTCGCTCGGAGCCGAGATCATCAGCGACCAGAGCGACGATCCCGACGAGGCGCTCTACGTCTTCGCCGACCCCTCCGGCCACCCCTTCTGCATCTTCGTCCAGCCCGACTGACCCGTCCCCCGCCCGCCGGCCCCACCCCGCCCGCTCCCGCCCCGCCGGCTCCCGCCCCGCCCCGCCCCGCCCATACGCCGAGTGGCAAGAAAGTGCTGATGTCGGTCCGGCTGCATCAGCACTCTTTTGCCACTCGGCGGGGAAAGGGCGGGGGATGGGCGGGGAGGGGGAGCGGGCGGGGCAGCGGGACGGGCGGGGGACAGGGCGGGGCGAGGGGGTTAGGTGGGGGCGTGCAGACCTTCCTCCCGTACGCCGACTTCGACGCGTCCGCTCGCGTGCTCGACGATCGGCGGCTCGGCAAGCAGCGCGTCGAGACGCTGCAGGTGATGAAGGCCCTCACGGTGCCCGGCTACGGCTGGCAGCACCATCCGGTCACGGCGATGTGGCGCGGCTACCGTCCGGCGCTCATGGAGTACCAGGAGGCCATCTGCGCCGAGTGGGCCAGGCGCGGCTTCCAGGACACCTGCCTCGTCAAGACCCGCGCCGTCCTCGACGAGTCGCCGGGCGACGCGCGCGCCTTCGACCGACACTCGTACGAGATGCCGCCCTGGCTGGGGCGGGAGGACGTTCACCTGTCGCATCGCTCGAAGCTCCTGCAGAAGGCGCCCGAGCTGTACCGCGATGTCTTCGCCTCGGATCCTGCGACCCTCGACTACGTCTGGCCCGTCGCCACCGCCTGAGGAGGGCGGCCTCCTCGCGAGGGCGTCGCGCGGGTTACAGTGTGACGGTCGCGCCGACCGGTGCACACGGCAGAAGGGCCCGAGCATGGAGCTGCTGATCGGCATCGCCGTCGTCGCCCTGCTCGTGGTCGGCGTGCGCCGTCTTGCGCGCCCGGCGAAGAAGGCCCCGGTCGACGCCCCTACCGCCCCGGCTCCCGCTCCGGTGCGGCAGACGGTCGACGGCGGCGAGTTCGTCGCGACGCCGGTCGTGTCGTCGACCGCGGTGGCGAGCCAGGGCGCAGGAGCGGCGACCGGCTCCTTCGCCGAAGCCCAGCGCCTCCGAGGCCTGCTCCTGGCGCGGCGAGTGCCGCCCACCCTCACGCCGTGGGCCGTCGTGCCCGAGCCCGGCGAGGTGTTCTTCTACCGGCTCGAGGTCGACTACGAGCGGTTCTACGGGGCCGAGGTCGGGTTCAAGCCGGCGTCGGGGTTCTACTTCGGGTCGCCGGCGTTCATCCTGGCCGGGATGGCGGTCGCCGGGCTGACCAACGCGAAGCGCCGGGCGGACGCCGCTGCGGCGTCGGCCACGCAGTGGCGTGAGCTGGCGAGGTGCGAGTTCCTGGTGACGAATCGGCGGCTCCTGTGCCTGGTGCACGGCCAGTGGGTGAGTTTCCACTACGCGGCGATGACGGCCGTCTACCCCGAGATCGCCGAGGGCGTGCTCGTGTGCGAGTTCACCGGGGTGCCGCCGCTGCGGCTCTCGGGGCCCGACACCGCGATCGCCGCCGTGATGACGGTGTTCGCGACGCACGGGCTCGACGCCGTCGCGGCGCACCCGAGTCTCGCGGCGCTCGGGTAGTCGCCGCTCGCACGCCGCCCCACTGCACGCCGCCCCGCTGTGTGCTCACAGAAAACCGCCGCCCGGCGAACGAACCGCCGCTAGGGCAGGTTCATTCGCCGAACGGCGGTTCGCAGCGTGCGCGAAGGGCCTAGCGGCCGCGACCGCCGCCGTTGCGCGGCGCGCTGCCGCGGACGAGCGAGCCGACCTTCAGCGAGCCGGGGCGACCGCCGCCGGACGACGCACGGCGGTTGCCGCCGCGCCCGCCGCTGCCACCGTCGCGCTGACCGCCGCCGTTGCCGCCCTCGAACTGCGCGGCGAACTCCGCCTGCTCGTTGCGGGCCTGGTTGGTGCGGCTCGAGCCGCCGTCCGACTGGGCGCGGCGGGGCCGACGCTCGTCGCGGACCGGGGCGCTGTCGCGCACCGGAGCCGACGACGAGGCGCCCGACTCGGTCGAGTAGAACGTGGTGCTGCCGGTGCGGGGAGCCTGCGAACGGCTGCGGTCGGCGCCACCACGGGGGTTGCCACCCTGGCCGCCGCGACCGCCGCGTGCGCCGGCGGACTGGCCGCGACCGGAGCCGTTGCCTCCGCGGCGGGGCGAGCCGTCGGCTCCTGCGCCCTGAGCGACGGCGGGACGGCCGGAGCGGTCCTTGCGGGCGATCGGCGTGCCATCGGGGTTCTGCCGTGCTGCGCGCTTGCGCTGGGCGTTCGCGCCGGTCGACCGGCCGCCGCCCTGCTGCTGCTGACGCTCGGACTTCGGCGCCGGCTTGACGTAGGCGGCCTTCTCGCCGACGAGCGCCTTCACCTCGGGCGAGTCGGGCGTGACCGGGGTGACGGTCGCGGTGATCGCGGCCTTCTTCATCATCTGGGCCACGTCGCGCTTCTGCGACGGGATGACGAGGGTGACGACGTCGCCTTCGGCGCCGGCGCGAGCGGTGCGGCCCGAGCGGTGCAGGTACGCCTTGTGCTCGGTCGGCGGGTCGACGTGGATCACGAGCTCGATGTCGTCGACGTGCACGCCGCGGGCGGCGACGTCGGTCGCGACGAGCACGCGGGCCTCGCCGGCCGAGAAGGCCGCGAGGTTGCGGTCGCGCTGCGGCTGCGAGAGGTTGCCGTGCAGGTCGACGGCGGGGATGCCCGACTCGGTGAGCTGCTTCGCGAGCTTCTTCGCGTGGTGCTTGGTGCGCATGAACAGGATCCGGCGGCCCTTGCCCGACGCGAGGGCGGTGATGAGGGCCTTCTTCGTCTCGACCGACTCGGTCTCGAACACGTGGTGGGTCATCTTCGCGACGGGTGAGTTCGCCTCGTCGACCGAGTGGAGCACCTCGTTGTGGAGGAACTGCTTGACCAGCTTGTCCACGCCGTTGTCGAGCGTGGCGCTGAAGAGCAGGCACTGGCCGTTCTCGGGCGTCGACTTCAGGATGCGCGTGACACCGGGCAGGAAGCCCAGGTCGGCCATGTGGTCGGCCTCGTCGAGCACGGTGATCTCGACGGCGTCGAGCTTCACGAAGCCCTGCTTCATGAGGTCCTCGAGGCGGCCCGGGCAGGCGACGACGATGTCGACGCCCTGCTTGAGCGCCTGGACCTGGCGGTTCTGCGAGACGCCGCCGAAGATCGTGGTGGTGTTCATGCCGTACGCGGCCGCCATCGGCGCCAGGACGGCGTCGATCTGCGTGGCGAGCTCACGAGTCGGGGCGAGCACGAGGCCGAGCGGGCGACCCGGGCGGCGCTTGCCGCCGGCGAGGGTGCCGCCGAGGCGCGCGGCCATGGGGATCGAGAAGGCGAGGGTCTTGCCCGAGCCGGTCTTTCCGCGGCCGAGGACGTCGCGGCCGTTCAGGGTGTCGGGGAGCGTGTCGACCTGGATCGGGAACGCGGTGGTCTTGCCGTCGGCGGCGAGCGCCTTGACGATGGGGGCCGGGACGCCGAGCGAGGCGAAGGTGGTGCCCTCGGTCTCGTCGATCTCGGGGGTGGTGGTGAGGGTGTCTGACACAGGTGCCTTTCGGGCAGTGGTCGAGCCCCGTGGGCATGCGCAGGACTGCCGTTCGGCAGTCAGCGGCGCAGCTGGACTCGAGTGTGGCGACGGAGCGGTTTCGCTCGATCGTTTCGCCGCAGAGTGAGCTTCGCGAACCCCGTGGCAAGCCCGGCTCGAAGCTGTGCTGGAAGCACTGGAGCTGTCGGCCGGCGGGGGAAGTGAGGGGCGTACTACGACGCAGGCAGCCGATCGGGTCGGCTGGCAAGTATCTCCAGACTACATGATGCCTGTGACGAAGCCCAGGGTCGGGCTGCCGGACGAGTCGGGTTCGTCCTCGCGGACCACCGGCCCGGCACTCGCGGCGGACGCGGCGCCCGACCGTGCGACGCCAGCCTGGACCCATGCCCCGCCGACCTCTCACCCTGGCCGCCGCCCTCGCCGTCGTCGCCCTCGTGCTCACCGGCTGCGCCGCCCACGCGGTCACCACCGTGTCGGCGCAGGAGCCCGCGACCCACCTCGACTCGTGGAAGGTCGTCTCCGCTCGCATCGACTCCGCGGCCGCCGCCGTCGAGCAGAGCTTCCCCGGCACCTGGACCACCGCCGTGGCCGCGCCCCCCGCCGAGGCCTGCACGAAGACGGTGTGGAGCGGCGCCGGCGTCGAGCGCACGCTGCCCTCCACGGACGGCGTCGCCACGGTCAGGCTCGTCAAGTCGTCGTGGTTCGACGAGAACGAGCGGCCCGCAACGACCCTCGGGTCCCGCTACGCGGCGCCGCTGGCGACAGCGGGCTGGAAGGTCGATGCGGCCGGGCCCGGTGATCCGTCTCTCGGTGATCTCGATTCGCCGTCGAACACCGAGAAAGTCAGGGCGCGCTGGGGATCGTCGGATCAGGTCACGCTGGTCGGGGGCTTCGACGGCGACAACTGGGTGCTGGTCGCGTCCGTGGCCTGCGCAACACCAGGCATTCCGCGGCAGGGCCTGACTCAGTAGGCGCCGTCGTACCGCTCGCCGACCGGGATCTCCACAGGCACAGTGTTGCCAGGCTGCGCGAGCGGGCAGGCCCAGGCGGGGTCGTAGGCGCAGGAGGGGTTGTAGGCGAAGTTGAAGTCGAGGACGAGGGAGCGTGCCGCTGCTCCTGCCCCCAGGTCGGCGCCCTTGACCGTGTCGATCAGGTAGCGGCCGCCGCCGTAGGTGCCGCCCGGCTTCCCCGCGAGAGCGTCTTTCACGGGCACGAAGATGCCGCCGCCGTAGGAGGCGAGGCGCCAGACGTCGAGCCTGCCGACGCCCGGGACGTCGACCAGGCCGATGCGGTCGAACGGGACGTCGCCGTCGGTGCCGGTCGGGACGATCATGCGGTGAGCCTCGGCCGGCTGGATCTCGACCTCGAAGCGCCAGGCCGGGTCGTACGGGGTCGTCGGCAGGCCGGTGAAGCCCGGGCGGTCGTCGGGCAGGAGGGGCGTCGACGGGTGGGTCGCGAAGACGTCGTCGCGGGTGCGGCGCCACAGGTCGTGGGCGGCCTCGATCGCCGCCTCGTCGCCCGCCTCGGCGCGCTCGCCCGCGGCGCGGACCTCGCGGTAGAGGGCGTGGATGCGGCGGCGCCAGTCGGCGACGTCGATGGCGTACTGGGCGGAGTCGGCGGTGGTCTCGGTCACGGCGCTCACGCTACTCGGGGCCGCTGACGCTGACGCTGACCCTCCGCCCTTCCCTGACCGCTCAGCGCCGTCGCAGTCGGGTGAACCAGTTCGCGTCGGCGATCTGCGTCGCCGCGATCAACTCCGGGACCGCCGCAGAGGGGATCGGCGCCGGTGCGGGCCGGTCGTCGATGGTCGCGGGCACCGACGCGATCAGGGTCGCTGGATCGTCGTGCGCGGGCAGCCGCCCGAAGCGCTCCGCTCGAGCCCGCGCGGCCTCCGCCGCCGAGAAGTCGTGCTCGTCTCTCGCCTGGCCCATTGCCACCCTCCCCGCTGACCGATATTCCTCACACTACAACGCAACGGAGCCGTCGGAAAGGTCAGGCGCGGGGCGACGGCCAGGTGGGGGCGAGGCGACGCATCCGATAGCCGCGCCACTGCCACGTGAGCCAGAGCCCCGGCCAGAGCAGCGGCGTGAGCGGGCCGGCGTCGAATTCGAGCCGGTCGCGCAGCAGGGTGCCGCCGACGAGGCCGGCGGAGCGCGGGGCCGGCGACACGGCCATGCGGTGCCGGATCCGCAGCCGCGCGAACATCCCGCTGACGCCGCGACCGGTGTCCTCCTGCACGTGCGCCACGCCGCTTCCGGCCTCCGACGTGACCGGCGGCACCTTCACCTCGTACCAGCGCAGGTCGACGTGCGTCACGCCGAGGGGCAGCAGGCCCAGGATCCGGGCGGAGACCCTCGACGGCGAGGAGCCCCAGCGCGCCGGGAATCCCGCCGGCTCCTGCGACCGGTAGACCACCGCCGGGCGCGTGACGGCGACCATAACGTCGGGACGGGCGAGCGCGTCGGAGACGGCCGCCGGAGGTGCTGCGAGGACGAGCTTCAGCTGCACGTGCATCGACCCAGTCTGCCCGTGCGGCCTGACCCCCGACCGAGATCATTCGTTCGGTGTAGGCGGCGTGACGAAAGCTCATCCGGGGGAGCGAAGCCCGACCGAGTCGGCGCGACCTACGCTCGCCGCATGACCACCTCTTCCCGCACAGCGCGGGCCCGCCTGGCCGCGATCGCCGGCCTCTCCGCCGCTCTCACCGCCCTCGCCCTGACCGGCTGCACGTCGACGACGACGCACTCGGCCGCATCGTCGACACCGACGCCCCACACCTCCTCGCCGACCACGAAGGTGTCGACGACGATCGGTCTCACCTGCGACAGCGCGATCGCGCCCGCTGTGCTCGGTGCGGTCGACCCGACGATCCTCCCCCAGAAGAGCGAGGGAGCGGGCGGCTACACCGTCGCGCCGCCCAGCAACGGCCCCGCCGCGTCGGGCCTCAGCGCCTCGACGATGACGCGCCTCGGCACCGAGGACCTCGCCGGTCCGCCCACGGCCGTCTCGATGCTCGCCGCCGCGCAGGAGGGCTTCTATGACTGCTCCTACATCGGCAAGAAGGTCTCGTTCACGCTGGATGTCCTGCCTGACGCCGCGACGCAGTTCGCGGCCGCGAAGAAGCAGGATGTCGAGACCGCCGCCAGTGCCTTCGCCGTGCCGATCACGGTGTCCGACCTCGGCACCGACCAGTTCGCCGGATGCCAGACCCAGAACCCGAACTCCTCCCCGTGCGAGATCGACGTGCTCGACGGCTCGATCTGGTACCGAGTGCAGGAGTGGCCCGCCACGACGCCGACGAGCTCTGCATCGGCGTCGAGGGTCGCCTTCCAGCTCACGAGCGTCGTGAAGTCGGCGATGCGGCAGACGCATCAGTCGGGCCTCACGCCCGCCCCGATGACCGTGGCGGCGTCGGCGTGGTCGAAGGTGACCGAGTGCTCGCAGATCCTGCCGGGCTCGCGCGGCGCCACGGCGTCCTCCGACCTCACCGACGCGTACGACATCGCCTTCGCCGATGCCGTCGCGAAGTCCGGCAGCATCGGCTGCTACGGGTCAGCGGGCGCGGTGTTCGCGCTGCCGGGCGGCGGGTCGGTCGAGCCCTTCGACTACGCCGGCAGCGACTACTCGACCCCGGTTGCGCTCACCCTCGCCGGTGTGACGGACGCCCGCTACGTCTGCGCTCACAGCGGCGCCCAGTGCTGGGCCGAGGGCGTGGTCGACGGCGCTCTGGTCGTGGCGTCGAACGACGGTCAGGCCCAGGCGCAGGACTCCGCGACCCTCGCCCAGGTCGGCAAGGCGCTCGCCGCACTCTGAGACGTCGGAGGCCGCCGCACCGCGCCGGCTGCCGGATCGCTCCGACAGCAGCGCCGTCGGCGGCCGCCGCTAGCCTGAGAGCGTGAGTCAAGAGCGCTACCAGGTCCGCTTCGAGTGGGGCGAGGCGGGCGCCGCGCGCATCGCCGCCGGCGTCCACGCGATCGTCGTCGTCGACGAGCTCGACGGGCACGGGCAGGCCAGCGCCGCGTCGCTCGCCGCGGCGATCGCCGAGCGGGCGACGGGCGGGCAGAGCGGCACGGCGGCGCTCGCCGGGGGGGCAGCCGTGCTCTGCGCGACCGAGGCGTCGGCTGCCGACGCGGCCACGCGCATCCTGCGGCTGCAGGAAGAACTGGGCGACCGGTGCGTCGTCGCGATCGTCGCCGCGGGCTCGCTCGACGCCGACGGCGCTCGCACCGCGGTCGAAGACCTTCTGGCCGCAGGAGCAGTCGTCGACGCCCTCGCCGAACGCGGCCTCGACTTCGCCTCTCCCGAGGCCGCCGCCGCCGCGGCCGCCTGGCAGGGCCTGCGACGCGCCACCGCGCACCTGCTGACCGCGTCGACGTCGGGCGGCCACCTCGCCGACGCGCGCGCCCAGCGCGACGCGCACCCGTCGACGGTCGTGACGCTGCGGGAATTCAGCCCGCGCGCGTAGCGTTCGGCCCATCGATCGCGTCGCGATCACGACACCCGCAGGAGGAATCATGAAGGCAGTCCTGGGCGACGGAACCGTGGTGGCTGAGGCCCCCGAGTCCGACCTGATCAAGATCGAGGGCAACTGGTACTTCCCGCCGGCGAGCGTCAACGAGTCGCTCCTCGAGAAGACCGACACCCCCTACACCTGCCCGTGGAAGGGCGAGTGCCAGTACTTCTCGGTGAACGGCCTCCAGGACCGCGCGTGGAGCTACCCGACGCCGTACCCGACCGCGTTCGACCGCGTCGGCAAGGACTTCTCGAACTACGTGGCCTTCTGGAAAGAGGTCCAGGTCACCGAGTAGCGGCGCCGCGGGCGCGATGCGCCCGCACCTTCGCCCGGTTGCCGCAGGTGGTCATCGAGCACCACCTGCGGGAGCCGGCCCGCGACTCGTCGGCGAAGACGAGGCCGCAGTCCTCCGCTGAGCAGTGTCGGATCCTGCGCCCCGGGTCGCCCACGAAACCGACCTCGCCGAAGAGGCGCACGGCGTCTCGGGCGATCGACGCCAGCGCCTGACCGACCCGGAGTCGGCCCGCGCCCGCCTGGCGCCGACCGCCGCCGAGCGAGGGCGGCACGTCGGGCAGCGCCGCGTAGAGGTTCACGATGTCGATGTCGTCGGGCCGAGGCAGGTGCCCGTCGGCGGCGTTCAGGGCCAGCCGCGCGATCGCGTCGCGCAGGGCTCGCGCGTCGTGCAGCTCGCGGTCGCCGGCCGGCGCGCCGAGGCCGTCGAAGCGCTCGCGCAGGAAGTCGTCGAGGTCGGCCGGCACGAGCAGGCCGTCCCAGCCCGGTGCGTCGGCCTCCGATCCGGCCGCAGGAGCCGAGGTGCCCGGCACTCCCGCACCCGGCCCGAACGTGCCCGCAGGGAATCCGCCGCGGTACGCGAAGTCGAGGCTCACCGCGCCCGCGTCGAAGTACCACTTCAGGCCCGAGTCGGACGTGAACCACTGACCTGTCGGCATGTAACCACCCTAGCCGGGTGCCGGACGGCTGCGCGGCCGCTTGTTGGCCTCCGGGGGTCGGCGGCATTTCCTCCCGCCGGGCCGAAGTCCTCCCTGGCGCGTGGGTCGGTGGTGTCTGTGGCGTCGGGCGCCTCCTGCGGGAGGAGTTCCTTGTCCGGGTTCCTCCCGAGCGTGCGAAAGGACCCCCAATTTCCTCCTGGCAGGGCGGAATCCTACGGATCTCCTCCCGGGGCGAACAGAAGTCCTCCCGGGCGGAATTACCGCTCGGCGGTCGTTCCTCCGGTCGGTGTGTTCTCCTCCCGGGGCGAACAAAAGCCTCCGGGCGGAACAGGCGCGTCAGGCGGCCGGGCGACGCCGCCAGGTGATGAGGTTGGCGTCGTCGAAGCGCCGCGAGCACTTGCCGCACGAGAGGGGCCGAGCAGGCGAGCGGTAACGGAAGTGCTCGTGCCCGGCGGGGCAGAGGCCGATCCACGGGGCGAGCTCGGTGGCGATCGCGCCGTCGTGCAGGCGGGAACCGGCGTAGCCGAGGTCGGTGGCCACGGCGCGCCAGCGGGGGCCGTGGCCGGCTCGTGATCCTGCGATCGCGTGGGCGACCTCGTGCAGCAGCACCTGGTGGATCTCGTCGTCGTCGAACCGGGCGGCGAGATGGCGCGAGACCGTGATGCGCTTCTTGCCGTAGTCGCACAGGCCCGCGCGGGTCTTGGCGTTGTCGAAGCCGAACGACCACACGGCGGGGTCGAGATGCAACGCGATCAGGGCGTCGGCCCAGCGGGTGACGCGCGAGAGCTCGGCCACGGCCTCGACGCTACGAGCGGTCGCGGGGCGAGTCGTCGTTCGTCGCGTCGAACGCGCCCCAGATCGAGCGAGCGGCCTTGCGGGCGCGGTTGACCTCGGCGTCGAAGCCGTTGCTCGGCTGCTCGTCGTCGTCTTCGTTGCGGTCTTCGTCGTCGATGATCCGGCGGGCACGACCCGGGGCCGTGGCGTGCGGGATCGCGATCGCCTGCGTCTCGACGCCGATCGACGCCGCATCGGGGATCGCCTCGTCGGCGGGAGCGTCGGGGTCGAGCCGGGCGCCCGCGTCGGGGTCGAGCCGCTGCGGCGCGGGCCGCTCGGCCGGGCTGCCGAGGAACGCCGGCGAGCCCGTCGTGCGGAAGAGCGGGGCCGGGTCGGTGTCCTCGACGTCGGACTCGTCGTCGTCGCCCTCGACCTCGGCCACGACGACCTCGTCGACGTGACCGGGCTCGTCTTCGGCGGCCGGGGCGGATGTCTCGCCCGCGCCCTCGAGGAAGGCCTCGGCCTCGATCACGTCGTCGTCGTCTTCGTCGCTCGCATCGGGCGCGGCATGCTGAGGCGCCGCCGACTCGCCGCCCAGGTAGCCGGGGCTGTCGAGGACGACGGGTCGCACCACGGCGTCGAAGTCGTCGGGGGCGGTGGCCAGGGTGGGCGCAGGATCGGCGACGGCCGGAGCCTCGGGAAGCGTCTCCGCCCCGCTCGGCACCTCGGCGGGCGAGGGCGCGGCTGCCTCGCCGGTCGGCGCCACCGCGGGTTCATCCTCGACCGGGTCGGGGCTGTTCTTCTGCAGGATCGCCCGCATCACGCCCTCGATCGCCACGCGCAGCCCGTTCGTGCGCTCCGCCGGGGCGCCCGACTTCTCGTACGCGGCCAGGGCGGCGCCGAGCGACTCGCGCGACTCCTCGTACCGGCCGAGGTCGTACAGCGTGTAGCCCTCGAGCTCGGCGGCGGCGGCCTCGAGCGCGCTCCACTCCTCGGTGGCGGCGCTGATGCGGCTGGTGTGCAGGTCGTTGAGCGCGCGCTCGAGGCGGCCCTGCTCTTTGAAGACGTAGGCGCGGCGGATGCGCGCGGCGGTCGAGTCGGCTCGGTCGCCGGTGAAGTGGGCGAGGCGGAAGGCCTCCTCGCTGATCGCGAGCGCATCGTCGAGGCGGCCCAGCATGCGCAGCAGGTCGGCTCGCTCGCCGAGGGCGGCGGTGCTCCGGCTCGCGCCGAGCTCGGCGAGGCGCCCCTCGATCGCTGCGGCGTCGATCGCGGGTCGCAGGCTCACGGGGTCGAAGTGCGCGGTCAACGGGCCGGTCGGCACGATGGGTGCCGCCAGCGTCTCGGGCACGGGGTGGTCGGTGAGGCCACCGTGCGCGGAGTCGTCGGAGTGGTCGTGCTCGGTCATCGCCTTTGAGGGTAGTCGTGTCGCCCCCCGATCGCCTCCCGGCACACCGGCGGCCCGTACCCCGGGCCGCCCGCGCGCCATGAGACGTGCCGCGAGGCGGTCGCCTCGGTCAGGCGTTCGGCCGGAGCGTGATCCCGCCGACGACGCCCAGAACGGCGCCGGACGCCGTCTTCTCAGTGAAGGACACCGTGTACGGGCCGGTCCCCATGGGGCGGACGAGGGTCCAGGTGCCGTCCTTCGCGACGGGCACGGTGACGGAGCCCAGTCCTTTGGGGCTGGTCACGTCGAGCGTGACCGTGTTCGCCGCGGTCCCGTCGCCCGTGCCGGTGAACGTGACGTTGCCGACGCGGTAGGTGTCGCCGTTCTTCGCCGAGACGGTGAACGGCTTGACGGTCGGCTGCACGAACAGGCTGAGGCGGATTCCGTCGATGACGTCGGTCGACCCCTGGGCGGTCTGCGTGAGCTTCACCGTGTACGGCCCGGTGCCGAGCGAGCGGGCGAGACTCCACCTGCCGTCATCGGCCACCGTGGTCGAGACCGGAGAGCTGGTGAAGCTCGTCGTCTCGAGGGTCACCGTGCCGCCGGGGGTGCCGGTGCCCGAGAACACGTTGGTGCCGAGGCGGTACGTGTCGCCGTCGCGGAGGTTCGTCTGCGCGAGGTCGACGCGGGCACCGGTCTCGTCGCTGTGCACCGACTGCGTCATGGTCGCCGCGTTGAGCGGATCGCTGGTGTCGCCCACCTTGCCAGCAAGGGCGTCCTTGTTGATGTACACGGGACGCCCGAGGTAGTCCGCGTACTGAAAGAGGCCGGGGGATGCCTCGGTGAAGGCGGTGCTGCGGCTGGAACAGGATGTCAGCGACGCGATCACGTCGATCTTCATGCACTGATCCGCCGGCGCGCCCGGGGGCTGGAACGAGAAGGCATCCGCGGGTGCACCCGTGGCGACCGAGGGGATCACCCCCTAGCGGGCGGCGCCTGCTTCGGCCGCAGCCTTCGTCGGGTAGACCGTCCAGGTGAAGTCGCTATTGGCACCGAGCCAGCGATTGCCGCTGTCCTGCGTCACCAGCTGGATCGACGAGACGAGACCCTGCGTCGAGGGCGCGGCGTGCGCCGCAGTCGCGAGCGGGCCGACCGAAAGGGTGACGGCGGCGAGCGCTGCGGCGCCGGCCGCGAGCATGCGGAACGTGGGCATGGAAGTAGTCCTTTGCGTCGAGGAAAACGACGAGACTACCGTGAAATACTGAATATAACCCGATACTCAGACGGCGACGGGAACGCGGGCGGCGACCGTGGCCGGCGTGGCGCGCGCGGTCGCAGGAGCAGCGGCAGCGCCGCGCGGCCGCAGCGCGTGCCGCAGCTCGAAGTCCTGGTTCTCGAGGATCACCTGCGCCGAGGCTCCGGTCGCGGAGTTCACGACGATCGGGGCCATGAGGTTGACCGTGGTGCCCGAGGGCGCGGGGTTCGCGACCACGAGCAGCATCGCCTGGTCGGGGTCGGTGACGCCGAGGGAGTCTCCCTGCTCCTGCGAGATGACGGGCGAGTACTCGGGCAGGTGCACGCCGGCGTCGAGCACGAAGAGGCGTGTGAGCGGCTCGGACGTCGAGTGCAGGGAGTACAGGCCCGCGGCTCCTGCGACCTCGTCGAGGGTGAAGTCGACGACCGGGTCGAGGCCGGGAGGGGGAGTCACGAAGGTCAGTGAAGCGCTCATCTCAGGAAGTCCATCAGGGTCGGTTGGATCACCTTGGCGGTGACCGCGAGGGCGGATTGGTAGGTCACTTCTTGGGTCTTGAGGTCGAGGATGACTTTCGCCATGTCGACGTCCTCGACGCTCGACCGCTGGTTCTCGAGCGAGGTCGACGAGTTGGCGAGCGTGGTCTGGGCGCGCGTGAGCTGGGCCTCGCGCGAGCCGACGTCGCCCCAGGCGCCCCGGACGGCGGTGAGGCGCGAGTCGATGTCGTTGATGTGCGACGAGATGTTGACGCCGCTGCGGAGGTCGCTCACGATCGAGTCGACCATCGAGAAGACCGAGTCGGTGCCGGTGCCGAAGACGGCCGAGCCGTCGGTGTCGACCCTCACCGTGGTGCCGTCCGCGATCCTGCGCTGCACGCTGGAGCCCGCGACGCCGTTGAAGGTCGGCTCGGTGGTGGTCGTGACGCCCGTGGTCGGGTCGGTGGTCGTCGTGCCGGCGGTGTAGGCGGCGCCCGCATCGGAGGACCCCGCGAAGATCGAGCGGCCGTTGTAGGTCGTGTTGGCGCTCGCGAGCAGGTCGCTCTTGAGGCCGACGAGCTCGGTGGCGATCGCCTCGCGGGAGGTGGCCGACATGGTGCCGTCGTTCGCGCCCTGGACGGTGAGGTCTCGGATCCTGTTCAGGATGTTGGTGGTGTCGCCGAGCGCGGAGTCGGTCGTCGACAGCCAGCCCACACCGTCGGTCGTGTTGCGCGTGTACTGCGCGTTGTTGGCCTGCTGCGAACGCACGAGCATCGACTGCCCGGTCGCCGTGGGGTCGTCGGAGGGCACCGAGATCGCCTTGAGCGACGACGCCTGGTCGGTGAGCTGCGCGAGGCGCGCGGCGTTGTACTGGAGCGACCGCTGCGCCTGGAAGGTGGCGGTCTGGTTGGTCACGCGGCCGAGCATCAGCTGATCCCCACGAGTCCGACGTGGTTGATGAGGGTGTCGAGCATCTGGTCGACGGCCGTCATCACGCGGGCGGCGCCCTGGTAGGCGTGCTGGTACTGCAGCAGGTTCACGTTCTCTTCGTCGAGGTCGACGCCGGCGGTGGAGTTCTGCTGCGTCTTCGCGCTCGTTGCGGCCGTGGTGGCGCGGTCGGAGGCGGCGATCTCGGTCTTGGCGGCCGAGCCGATCGCGGTGACGATGCCGGCCCAGGCGCGGTCGGGTGCGTTCGTGCCCGTGCCGAGGGTGGCGATCTGGTCGGCGACCGTGCCGTCGAGCGCTCCTGCGCCCACGGCGCCGCTCTGCAGGTCGGCGGCCGACTGCGGCACGACGGTGAGGCTGGTCGCGGCGGGGCCGGTGCCCGAGAAGGAGTAGAAGTTGGCACCGGTCGTGCCCGAGGGCGTGGCACCCGTCGAGTAGACGCTGTTGATGGCCGTCGCCAGCTGCGTGGCGAACGAGTTGTACGACGCCGCAGCCTCGGCGAGGACTCCGCCGGTGCCGTTGCCGTCGGCGGGTGCGAGGACCGAGAGCGATCCGGCGAGCTCGCCGCCGTCGAGGCCGACCGAGGCGCCGGGGCGGTGCGTCCACTCGAGCTGCACGGGCGAGGCCGCGGCTCCCTCGAGTGTGGCCCCGCCGCTCACCTGAACGGTGCGGTAGTCGGAGCCGCTGACCAGGGCGTTCCCGCCGATCAGCACGTCGACGGTGCCGTCGGAGTTCGCGTGGACGGTGCCGCCGGCGAGCTTCGCGACGTCCTCGGTGAGCGTGTTGCGCTTGTCGATCAGCTCGTTCACGTCGCCGCCGGTCGAGAGACCCTGCTGGATCTGCGAGTTGAGCTGCGCGATCTGCTTCGCGTCGCTGTTGAGGTCGGCGGCCTGGGTGTCGACCGTCGAGCGGACCTGCGACCACTGCGACGACACGGCCTGGTAGCCGGTCTTGATCGTGTCGGCCATCGACTGCGCCTGGCCGAGCAGCGTCGAGGCAGGAGCCGCGGTGCCGGGGGAGTTCGACACGTCGCCCCACGCCGACCAGAGCCCCTGCAGCTGCGCCGAGAGGCCCGAGGTGCCCGGCTCGTTCAGCGACGACTCGAGGTTCGACAGCACGCTCGAGCGCACGCCGGAGTAACCGGAGCTCGAGGCGGTCTGCCGAACGTTCTGGTCGAGGGTGGCGTCGCCGATGCGCTGGTAGCCGTCGATCGACACGCCCTGGCCGATTCCGGTGCCGGTCGAGAAGAGGCCGGGCTGCACCGCCTCGATCGACGACGTGGTGACGCGCTGGCGCGTGTAGCCGTCGGTCGACGCGTTCGAGATGTTCTGGCCGGTGATGTCGAGGCCGGCCCGAGCCGCGGTGAGTCCGCGGTAGGCGGTGTTCAGGCTGCCGAAGGTGCTCATCGCTAGAGCCGCCCGTCGAAGAAGTGGCTGCTCGTCGCGGACGCGCTGCGCCCGGTGCCCGAGGCGTCGTAGAGCGCGGGATCCGAGGCGGCGGTGGCCAGCGTCTCCTGCGTCGACCGCGCCGCGGCCCGCAGGAACTGCTCGTTCTCGTCGCGGAGCTGGCGGATCTGCGTGGTGAGCTCGGTCATGGCGCGCAGGTGGGAGGTGAAGATGTCGGCCCAGGGGCCGTCGGGGGCGTGCTGGATCAGCTCGCGCAGCGGCGTGGTTTCGTCGGTGCCCCACTCCTCGGCGACGACGGCGACCTCGACGGTCCGCTCGAGTCCGGCCGCGCGGAGACGCTCGAGCACCTGCTCGACCTCACGCGTGGCGTGCTCGATCCACCGGGACTTCCCGGCGGTGAGGAGCAGCTGCTCCTCCTCCAGCTTGAACGTGAGCAGCTCCAGGAGCTCTCTCTCACGCCAGAGCACGGCGGACAGTTCGTTCACGCCCACGGTCCCTCTCCTTATAGGTCTGCTGCGGTGCACTCGTGGCGACCGACGCAGAGAGCGGTTGCGCTCTCACCGTCACCTATCGGCCGTCGCAGGAGGCGCGTTAGACGGTTCAGGGTCGTCTTAAGTTTCGGACGAAACGGTTTGGTCGACAGGTGTCCGACTAGTGCACGCAGGAGCCCGCCAAACACTCCCTCTTCGGGGGTGAATTCGGCCGAAAAACGGGCCGTGTCCTCCAAAATGACGACACCTCATCCCCCCGCAGTGGGGCCTTTTTTCCCTGGTTTAACCCCTCAGCGGCTGGATAGCGTTGACGTTGTCGGGAGATCACCCCGGCGGGTCGGAAGCACAGGGAGCATCCGGCCGGAGAGCACTCCGCTCTCGACTTCCATTCGACGAACGCCTTGCAGAGGCGTTATTCGTCGTGCCGAAAGCCAGGTCAGGGGCCAGTCATGAACAAGATCGAGCGCAACGCGATGGTGGTGCAGAACCTCCCTCTCGTCGGTTACCTCGTCTCCGAGGTGTGCGCCCGTGCGACGCACCTCAGCCGTGACGACCTCGCCTCGGCCGGCGCCCTCGCCCTCGTGCAGGCGGCCGACGCGTTCGACCCGGAGCAGGGCGTCCCCTTCGGCGCCTACGCCCGCACCCGCATCATGGGCGCGTTCGCCGACGACATGCGCTCGAGCGACTGGGCCAGCCGCGGCACCCGCAAGCGCATCAAGGAGACCCTGGCCACGCAGGAGACCCTGACCGCCGCCCTCGGCCGCACCCCCAGCGTCGACGAGATCGCCTCGTCGCTCGGCGTCGACCGCCAGACCGCCGCGGACGCGCTCACCGACGCCGCCCGCACCGTCACCGCCATCGACGAGACGGTCGCCGACCAGCTGGCCGCCGAGATCATCCTTCCCGAGGAGACCCTCCTCGAGCAGGAGCGCACCTGCTACCTCCGCGCCGCAGTGGAGGCCCTCCCCGAGAAGATGCGCTACATCGTCGAGAAGGTCTACTTCGGCGACTCGAGCGTCACCGAGATCGCCGAGGAGCTCGGCATCACCCACTCGGCTGTGTCGCAGCAGCGCACCGAGGCGATCCGCCTCCTGCGCGACGCGCTCAACACCCACTACGCCGACGACGAGGCGACCGAGGTCGTCTACGAGTCGAAGACCGCTCCCGCGCGTCGGGCCGCGTACCTCTCGCGCGTGGCGTCGGGTGCGGTGGTCGGCATCGGCCGTGCCATGCAGCAGGCGAACGCCCCGGTCGCGGCGCGAGCCGTCGCCTCCTGAGGCCCGCGTCAAAAACTTTTCACGAATTCGCTAACGCCTGCGACGCAGCAGCCGATAGCTCTCAGTGTCAGCCCACGGATGGGCGGCAGCACCACCCCCATATAAATCACGGAAGAGAGTTTCATCATGGGTTTCCAGATCAACAACAACCTCGCGGCGAACAACACCTACCGCAACCTCAACAGCACGCAGAACGACCTCTCGTCTTCTCTCGAGAAGCTCTCGTCGGGTCTCCGCATCAACCACGCTGCTGACGACGCGGCCGGCCTCGCCATCTCCGAGGGCCTCAAGTCGCAGGTCGGTGGCCTCACGGTCGCGGCCCGCAACGCCCAGGACGGCGTCTCCGTCGTCCAGACCGCTGAAGGTGGCCTCACCGAGACGCAGTCGATCCTCCAGCGCATGCGCGACCTGGCCGTCCAGGCCGGTAACGACTCGAACAACGCGGACTCGCGCCAGGCGATCACCACCGAGGTCTCGGCCCTCACGGACGAGCTCTCGCGCATCTCGGCTTCGACCAACTTCAACGGCATCAACCTGCTCGACGGCTCGGCCGGCGGCGGCTCCGGAAAGCTGGCCTTCCAGGTCGGCGCCAACGGCGACGCGGCCAGCCAGATCACCGTCGACCTGTCGGGCGCGAACGTGAAGAACATCGCGAACACGCTCGCCAGCGGCACCACCGCCACCGGCGGCACCTCCTGGACCGTCGACACGACGACGCTCGCCTCCGGCGCTGCGACGTTCAAGTCGACCAACGGCGGCGCCGTGACCACGGTCACGACCGGCACCCTCTCGGGCACCGGCACCGGCGGCTCGTTCAAGAGCGTCGACGAGTACGCGGCCGCTCTCTCGAGCGACGCCTCGTTCTCGGCGAAGTTCTCGGTCTCGACGACCAAGGACGCCAACGGTGCCTCGACGGGCATCGTCGTCACGGCCAAGGACGGCGGCACGGTCGACACCACCGCCCCCGAGGGCGGCGTCTCGGGCGGAACCTCCGCACCGTCGACCGTGGGCATCAAGTTCGACACCGCGGCTCACGCTCAGGCGGCCATCACGGCCATCGACGCGCAGATCACCGCTGTCTCGACCGCCCGCGCCAACATCGGTGCCGTCCAGAACCGGTTCGACCACGCGATCAACGTCACGAACGTCGCGCAGGAGAACCTGACCAGCGCCGAGTCGCGCATCACCGACACCGACATGGCGTCGGAGATGGTGAAGTACACCCGTGCGAACATCCTGAGCCAGGCCGGCACCTCGATGCTCGCGCAGGCGAACCAGAGCACCTCGGGTGTTCTGTCGCTGCTCCGCGGCTAGTCACCAGGCAGGTTGAAGTAACTCAGCACCACCCCGGGGTCGGGTGACGAGAGGAAGTTCGGGTTCTCTCGTCACCCGCCCCGCACACACTTCTCAATCGGAAACCCCGGGCACAGGCCCGCTCTCGGGCGTCAGGCCCGGTCGGAAGGAAACTCGCATGGCCTCCGTGTCAGGACTCGGAGTCGACGGCCTCGTCTCGGGTCTCGACACCACCTCGCTCATCAACTCGCTGATGACCGCGGAGGCCGAGCCCCAGACGCAGCTGAAGACCCAGGTCACGAACACGCAGACGACCATCACGGCGCTGCAGGGCCTGAACACTCAGATCGCCTCGCTGACCACCCTCGCGACGACGTCGAAGTCGTCGACCTCCCTCTCGCTCTTCACCACCACGTCGTCGTCGGCGAATGCGACCGCGACGGCCGGCACCAACGCGACCGCCGGCACGTTCGACGTGGTCGTCAACCAGGTCGCCCAGGCCAAGGTCGGCGTCTCGGCCGCCATGTCGACCTGGCCGGCTTCGGGCTCAGGATCGACCACGCCCGCCGTGACGATCGTCAAGGCGGACGGCACGAAGGTCGACGTCACCCCCTCGTCGAACTCGATCGACGCCATCGTCACCGCGATCAACGCGTCGTCGACCGCCGGCGTCAAGGCGCTCAAGGTCGCGGCCGGCACCGACTCCTCCGGCACCGCCCAGTACCGCATCCAACTGCAGTCGACGACGACCGGCGCCCAGAGCGACTTCCAGATCTACTCGGGCACCTCATCGGACGTCGACGCCGGCACCGCCACGAACATCCTCACCGCCACGGGCGCCGCCGTGATCAAGCCGGCGCAGGACGCCCAGGTCACCCTCTACGCCGGCACCGCCGCCGAGCAGAAGATCTCGTCGTCGACGAACACCTTCAGCGATCTCCTGCCGGGCGTGAACCTCACCGTCAACAAGGCCTCCACCGACTCGATCACCGTCGGCGTGGCGCAGGACACCGCAGGAGCCACGGCGGTCGCGTCGGGCCTCGTCTCCGCGCTCAACGGCGTGTTCGCGCTCATCTCGACGAAGAGCGCCGTCGTCAACAGCACCGACTCGTCGGGCAACAAGGTCGTCTCGGGCGGCCCGTTCACCGGCGACAGCACGGTCCGCGGCGCGAACGACGCCCTCGTCAGCGCCGCGTCGATGCCGATCAACGGGCACTCGCCGTCGGAGATCGGCATCTCGATCAACAAGGACGGCACGCTCGACTTCGACCAGGACAAGTTCCAGACGGCGCTCGCCAGCGACCCGGCCGGCACTCAGTCGATGCTCTCGGCCCTCGCCTCGCGCGTCGCCGACGCCGGCACGCAGATCTCCGACAAGTACTCCGGGCAGCTCACGGGCGTGATCACCGGTCAGCAGTCGATGGTCGACACCATGAACGACCAGATCAGCCAGTGGGACATCCGTCTCGCCGCCCGTCGCACCGCGCTCGAGGCGCAGTACTCGAACCTCGAGGTGCAGCTGTCGCAGCTCAACTCCCAGTCGTCGTCGCTCACCTCCGGCCTCGCCAGCGTCCCCGCCGTCTACACCGGCGCCTAGGAACCCTCATGACCCTCACCTTCTCCGCCAGCGCCCAGCGCAACGCCTACGGGCGCGAGGCCGTCCTCTCGGCCACGCCGGCCCGGCTCCTGACCATGCTCTACGACCGTCTGCTGGTCGACCTCGGCCGTGCCCAGGTCGCTCAGAACGGGCAGGACTGGGGCACCGCCTCGACGAACCTGGTGCACGCTCAGGCGATCATCGCCGAGCTGTCGTCGTCGCTCCGCATGGACGTGTGGGACGGCGCTTCGGACCTCCAGGCGCTGTACACGTACGTGCGGGTCGCGATGGTCAACGCCAACGTGCACCGTGACGTGAAGCTGACTTCGGAGTGCATCACGCTGCTGGAGCCGCTCCGTCAGGCCTGGCACGAGGCCGCCGCGCAGGCGCCCGCCGCCTCGCCGCTGCTGTCGGGGAGCGTCGGAGTTGCCTAGGGCGGAGGAGACCCGCGCCGCCTGGCTCGAGGCCCTCGCCGAAATGGAGGCCCTCGCCGGTCGTGCCGGCGACCCCGACTTCAAGCCGTCGCCGTTCACGCCGACGCACGACCTCGGCCCGCTGCCCCTCGACCTGGTCGAGCGTGCGCAGGAGGTCCAGGCCGCGCAGCGGTCGGCTCTCCAGCGGGTCCTCGACGCGCGTCGCCGCGTCGTCAAGCACATCACCGCGCTGAAGACGGTCCCCGCCGCGCGCGATCGCGACGCTTCGGTCTACCTCGACGCCTCCGCGTAGCGCTAGGAGCGCTTCTTCGGACGACCGGCGAGCGCGACCGCGACGAGCAGGGGCTGCCCGAGCAGGCGCAGCAGACGCCGGTCGTTCGTGTCGAGCCCGAACGCCGTGCGCCGGTTCACGAGCTGCGCGATGTTGCCGGGGAACACCGCGACGAAGAACACCGCCGCCAGCGTGCCCACCCACCGGCGGTTCACGAGCAGCAGGAGCCCGCCGAGCCCGATCTCCGCGACACCCGACGCGACCACGACGTCGTCCTCCGACACCGGCAGATTGTCGGTGAGCGACTTCGGCACCTGGGCGCGGAAGGCCTGGCGCGCGAACGAGAGGTGGGAGACGCCGGCGAACACGAGGACGGCGCCGAGTGCGAGGCGGGCGAGGGTGCGGATGGGGTGCATTCTTCGATCCTGCCCCCTGACGCCCCGACTGGCCCCCGAAGTCGGGGTAGGTGGGCACCAAACCACCCCTAACGTCGCCCTGCCCCGGGCCGATAGAGCGTAGTGAGCACGGATCGCTCACCACGTCAGGCCACGGATCGGCCGCCTCCCCCTCTTGCACCGCGCGATCGCGCGGGGAAGCGAGCCGTCCGTGCTGGAATCCGTAACCTCGAGAGCGCTCGAGAGCGCCCTCGACGGTCTCTCGATGCGCCAGAAGGCCATCGCGAACAACATCGCGAACATCAACACCCCCGGCTACACCGCCGAGCGCGTGTCGTTCGAGGACGCCCTCGCGCAGTCGGTCGCGAACGGCAACGGCTCCGTGCAGGCGACCATGGCCAGGAGCCTGGAGCCCACCAACGAGGACGGCAACAACGTCAACCTCGACACCGAGACCCTGAGCAACAGCACGACCGTGCTGCAGTACCAGTTCGCGTCGCAGGCCGAGAACCAGGTTCTCACCAGCGTCCGCGCCGTTCTGAAGGACGCCTGATGGGAATGTTCGACGCGATCGGGATCGCGAGCACCGGCCTCACCGTGCACCGCAAGTGGCTCGACGCCATCTCCGACAACATCGCCAACGTCAACACGGTCAAGCCGATGTCGGAGTCGGCCTTCCAGGCCCGCTACATCGAGGTGCAGGAGGGGCAGGGGGTCTCCGGCGTGTACGTCAAGGGCGCCACCTACGGCTCCGCCCAGGGCCGCGTCACCTACGACCCCGAGAACCCCGAGGCCGACAAGAACGGCTACGTCCGCATGCCGGACATCGACCTCTCCACCCAGATGAGCGACCTGATCATGGCCCAGCGCGGGTACCAGGCCAACGCCGCCGTCGTCGACCGCGCCAAGGACATGTACCAGGCCGGCCTCGAGATCGGACGCAGCTGATGCCCATCTACCCCGTGAACGGCGCCTTCCCCACCGGCTCCACGGCGCTGACCAGCGCCTCGCAGATCGACGCCAACCAGGCGGCCTCGGCCGCGAACGGCCTCGACGCCACCCAGGGCACCGGCGACACCGCCTCCGCCTCCAGCTTCGGCAGCGTGATCGACGGACTGCAGTCCCTTCAGGGCCAGTCCGAGAGCCTCGCGGTCAAGGCCGTCACCGGCAATGCCGACGACGTCCACACCGCCACCATCGCCGCCACCCGCGCTCAGGTCACCCTCGAGCTCGTCTCCGCCGTCCGCTCGAAGGCCGTCGACGCCTTCAACGAGATCATGAGGATGCAGGCCTGATGCCTCCCGCCCTTCGCTCCCTTCTCACGTCGCTCGGCGACCGGGTCAAGGCGTTCACCATCGGCCAGCGCGTGCTGGCCGTGCTCGGTGTCGCGATCCTGGTGCTCGGTGGCGTCTTCGTCACGTCGTACCTGACGAAGCCCACGTACACCCCGCTGTTCACGGGTCTCGCCGCCACCGACGCCTCGGCGGTGGTGCAGCAGCTGCAGACCGACGGCGTTCAGTACCAGCTCTCCGACGGCGGCTCGACGATCCTCGTGCCGAACGCCGACGTCTACTCCGAGCGCCTCAAGGTCGCCGCGGCCGGCCTCCCCGCCGACAACACGCAGGGCTACGCGCTTCTCGACCAGATGGGCGTCACCGCGTCGGAGTTCACGCAGAACGTCACCTACAAGCGCGCCATCGAGGGCGAGCTCGCCAAGACCATCGAGGCCATGCAGGGCGTGAAGACCGCGAGCGTCCAGCTCGCGATCCCGCAGCAGACCGTCTTCACCGACAGCAAGCAGGACCCCACCGCGTCGGTGTTCGTCGCCGAGATGCCGGGCGTCACGCTGACCTCGTCGCAGGTCGAGGCGATCGTCCACCTCACCTCGGCGTCGATCGAGGGCATGAAGGCCACCGACGTGTCGGTCGTCGACGCCCAGGGCAACGTCCTCTCCACCGTGGGAGGCGGCACCACCGGGTCGTCGTCGCAGCAGCAGTCGGCGTACCAGTCTCAGGTGCAGGCGAACGTCCAGGCCATGCTCGACAAGGTGCTCGGCGCCGGCAACTCGACGGTCGTGGTCGCCGCGGACATGAGCCAGGACTCCGGCACGAAGGTCACCGAGTCGTACACCAACCCGACCGGCGGCGCGTCGCCGCTCTCCGAGTCGTCGTCGACCGAGTCGTACGGCGGGTCGGGCGCAGGATCGTCGAGCTCGGGCGCCACCGGTGTCCTCGGCCCCGACAACATCGCCGTCCCCTCGGGCTCCGCGACGTCGGGCGCCTCCGCCACGGGCTCCGGATCCGGCTACGTGAACGAGTCCTCGACGAAGAACAACGCCGTCGACAAGACCACCGAATCGACCACGATCCCCGCCGGCACGCTGACCAAGCAGACGGTCTCGGTCGCGATCAACTCGAAGGTCGCGAAGAACGTCAACATGGGCAACATCCAGGACCTCGTCGCCAAGGCGGCCGGCATCGACCCCACCCGCGGCGACTCGCTCAGCGTGCAGGCCGTGAGCTTCAACGGCGCAGGAGCCAAGGCGGCTCAGCAGGCGCTCGCCGCCGCGAACGCCCAGGCCGCCAGCGACTCGATGTGGCAGACGATCCGCACCGGCCTCATCGCCGCCGCGATCGGCGTTCCGCTGATCCTGGCCCTGTTCATGCTCACCCGCCGCGGTCGCCGGACCGAGCGCGAGGAGATCGACCTCGGCGAGCTCGACGCCACCTCGGCCGGCGCCTCGGCGCAGGCCGGCACCTGGCCGGCCGCCGCGCAGCCCGCCCTCGACGACGCGGCCGCCCGCCGCCTCCTCGAGGCCGGCGGCCCGACGCCGACGGCGCCGACCGTGCAGCTTCCGTCGCTCGACGCGGAGGGAGCCTCGATCGAGCGCAAGCGCGCCGAGATCGACGCACTCGCCGCCGGCGACCCCGACCGCACCGCCGAGCTCCTGCGCGGCCTGCTCGATGATCGGCAGACCGTATGAGCCCCGCAGCCGCCCAGGCCGAGCTGACCGGCGCCCAGAAGGTCGCCGTGATCCTCATGCAGATGGACCAGGCGCGCGCCGCCGCCGTCATGCAGAAGTTCAGCGAGCAGGAGGCCGACGAGATCACGGCCGAGCTCGTGAAGATGCGCCGCGTCGACTCGACGACCGCCGACACCGCGGTGTCGGAGTTCCACGACCTCACCGTCCAGGGCCGCGTCACCCGCCGCGGCGGCCGCGACTTCGCCGTGGGCCTCCTCGAGGCGTCGTTCGGCTCGGAGAAGGCCCAGGGCGTCATGGAGCGCCTCGCCTCGTCGATGGCCGGCCGCTCGTTCGAGTTCCTCGACGGCGTCGACTCCGGGCAGCTGCTCACGCTGCTCGACGGAGAGCTGCCGCAGACCCGCGCCCTCGTGCTCGCCCACCTCGCGCCCGACCAGGCCTCGGCCGTGCTCGCCGGCCTCGACGCCGACGAGCGCACCGACGTCGCGCAGGCGATCGCCACCATGGGCACCGCGACACCCGAGGCCGTCGGCATCGTCGCGCAGACCCTCAAGGTGCGCGCCGGAGCCGTCGTCGCCCCGCGCGAGCAGGTCGAGGCCGTCGGCGGCATCCAGCCGCTCGTCGACATCCTCAACCGCTCCGACGCTGCGACCGAGCGGATCCTGCTCGAGAGCCTCGAGGCCCGCGACCCGCAGCTGGCCGAAGAGGTCCGCTCGCGCATGCTCACCTTCGTCGACATCGTCAAGCTCGACGCCCGCGACATCCAGCAGGTGCTCCGCGGCATCGACGCGGCCGTCCTCGCGCTCGCCATGAAGGGCGCGCCCGAGGCCGTCACCGAGGTCATCCGCGCCAACGTGTCGGAGCGCAACCGCGAGCTGCTCGACGACGAGATCCGCGCCGCCGGCCCGGTCCGCATGTCGCAGGTCGAGGAGGCCCGCGCCAGCGTCGTCCGCTCGATCCGCGAGCTCGCGGCCGAGGGCGCGATCACCGTGCAGCGCGGCGACGAGGAGGCCCTCATTGAGTAGCGCTCCCGCCTTCGCCCGCGTCGCCTTCCCGGTGCTCCGCGACCCCGCGACCCAGGCTCGCGAAGAGGAGGCCGCCGAGCGCGGCCACGCCGCCGGCTACGCGGCCGGCCTCCGCGCCGCCGCCGCGTCGACCGCCTCGCTCCGCGAATCCCTCGAGGCCGAGACCCGCGCCGTCACCTCGCACGCCAACGCCCGCGCCGACCGCGCCTCGCAGGTGCTCGTCACCGCCGCCGCCGCGCTCGACACCGCCCGCGAGAACCTCCGCACCGAGGTGCAGGAGACGCTGGTCGAGACCGCCCTGGCCCTCGCCGAGGCGATCCTCGGCTACGAGATCCGCACGAACCAGTCCTCGACCGTGCTCGCCGCCCTCGCCCGCGCCCTCGACACCCCGGAGGCGGCGAACGTCGTCGCCGTGCGCCTCAACCCCGACGACCTCTCCGTGCTGCCGTCGGACGCGAGCGAATCGCTCGGAGTTCCCCTTCTCGCGGACGGCTCTCTCGGCCGCGGCGACGCCCGGGCCGACCTGCCGCGAGGCTTCGTCGACGCGGCACTCGGGTCGGCACTCGAGCGCGCCCGCGTCGCACTGCTCGGGCCGGGGGTGTCGGCTGCTCCTGCGACCGACGCCGCCTCGCACGCAGGGGGTCTCGCGTGACCCTCGTCGATCTCAGCCCCGCGCTCGCCGCGGTGCGCCCGCAGCGCGTCGGCGTCGTCGACAGCGTCGTGGGCCTCGGCCTCACCGTCGCCGGCCTCGACTGCGCCGTCGGGGAGGTCGTGAAGGTCGGCGCCGACGACGGCAGCGGCATCGACCGCACCGCCGAGGTCGTCGCGGCCGACTCGACCGGCGTGCGCTGCATGCCGCTCGGGCCGATGACCGGGATCCGGGCCGGGATGACGGTTCGCCCGACGGGCCGCCCGATCCTGGTGCCCACCGGTCGGGCCCTCTTCGGTCGCGTTCTCGACGGGCTCGGACGCCCCATCGACGGCAAGGGCCCGCTCCACGCCGACGCGCTCGTGCCGATCGACCACCCCACCCCGAACTCCATGGAGCGCGCCCGCATCGCGCAGCCGCTGCAGCTCGGCGTCCGCGCCCTCGACACCCTCACCACCGCCGGCCGCGGCCAGCGCATGGGTCTCTTCGCCGGCTCCGGCGTCGGCAAGTCGTCGCTGCTGTCGATGATCGCCCGCGGCACCGAGGCCGAGGTCTCCGTCGTCGCCCTCGTCGGCGAGCGCGGCCGCGAGGTGCGCGAGTTCCTCGAGGACGACCTCGGCCCCGAGGGCCTCGCCCGCTCGATCGTCGTCGTCGCCACCAGCGACGAGCCCGCCCTCATGCGGCTGCGCGCCGCGTTCGTCGCGACCCGCATCGCCGAGTCGTTCCGCGACGCCGGATCCGACGTGGTGCTGATGATGGACTCCCTCACCCGCGTCGCCATGGCCCAGCGCGAGATCGGCCTCTCGGTCGGCGAACCGCCCGCCACCCGCGGCTACCCGCCGTCGACGTTCTCGACGCTCGCCTCGCTGCTCGAGCGCGCCGGAACCGACCGCGTCGGCTCCGTCACGGGCCTGTACACCGTGCTCGTCGACGGCGACGACCACAACGAGCCGATCGCCGACGCCGCCCGCTCCATCCTCGACGGCCACATCGTGCTCGACCGCAAGCTCGCCGTCACCGGCCACTTCCCGTCGATCGACGTGCTCGGCTCGATCTCGCGCGTCGCCTCGAAGGTGATCACCCCGTCGCAGTCGCAGGATGCGCGCACCCTCCGCTCGGTCATGGCCGCCCGCCGCCAGGCGCAGGATCTGATCGACGTCGGCGCGTACCAGCCCGGCACCAACCCCCTCGTCGACGCCGCCGTCACGTACCAGGGCGCGATCGACGCGTTCCTGCAGCAGCGGATGGACGACCAGACGCCGGCCTCGGCGTCGTGGGAGCAGCTCGCCGCGCTCTCGGCCGCGCTGGGCGGGGGTGCTGCCTGATGGCCCGCGCATTCTCGCTCGCCGGACTCCTGCGCGTGCGCCACGCCCAGCAGCAGAAGGCCATGGCCGAGCTCTCGCTGGCGAACCAGCGCGTGCGCGACGTCGCCGAGCGCCGTGCGGCAGCGACGCGGATCCTGGAGTCCGCCGTCGGCTCGAAGGACGTCGTCACCGACGCCGCCACGCTCACGGCCATCGCCGCGGCCCGCGCCTCGACGCGCGGCATGCTCGCCGAGCTCGACGCCATGGCCTCGGCGCACGAGGCCGCCGCGTCCGACGCGCAGACCGCCTACAACGAGGCCCGCGCCCGTTCGATCGCCCTCGAGAAGCTCGAGGAGCGCCACGGGGTCGCCGCCGCCGCCGAGGAACTGCGCGTCGAGCAGATCGCCCTCGACGAGATCGCGAACTCGCGGCCGTCGTCGGCTCCTGCGCCTTCCCTCGAGGGGGGTGCCTCGTGAGCGTCTCCGACGTGATGTCGCGCATCAGCGAGATCCAGAGCACGATCGCCCAGATCCAGTCCGGGCAGCTGCCGTCGTTGACCGACTCGTCGTCGACCGCCTCCGACGCCGCCACGGCCGCCGACTTCGCGTCGGCGCTCGCCGCGGCCGGCACGTCCGACGGCACGGACGGCACCGACGGCACGTCGTCCCTGTCGTCGTCGTCACTGGCCGCAGAGCTGGCCGCGCTGGCGGGCACGGGTTCGACCGGCTCGGGCGACTCGATCGACGCTGCGGCGGGGTCGGCATCGGCCTCGAACCCGGTCGGCGGCCTCGTGCACAAGAGCGTCACCGGAGCCGACGTCCTCGCCGACGCCAAGAAGTACCTCGGCGTGCCCTACGTCTTCGGCGGCACCACGACCTCGGGCATGGACTGCTCGGGCCTCGTCCAGACCGTCTTCAAAGACCTCGGCATCACCATGCCGCGCGTCGTGCCCGACCAGGCGAAGATGGGCGTCGAGGTGCCCTCGCTCGCCCAGGCGAAGCCCGGCGACCTCATCGTCGAGAAGGGCTCCGGCCACATCCAGATCTACGCCGGCAACGGGCAGATCCTCGAGGCCCCGAAGCCGGGCGAGAACGTCAAGCTGCGCAAGGAGTGGCTGTCGGAGTCGCAGATCGGCACCATCCGCCGCATCGTGCCGTCGGGCACCGGCTCCGGCTCCGGCGCCTCAGCGGGCTCCGCCGGCACGTCGTCGCTCTCGTCGGCGTCGCTCCTCTCGGCGCTCTCCGGCCTCACCGGCTCCGGCCTCGGCAGCTCGGGCCTCGGCTCGACGTCGACCTCGTCCCAGTCCGACCTCCTCACGGCGGCCCTCCAGCGCCTGATCTCGAACGGAGCCTCCGCATGAGCACCGTGACCACCACCTCTCTCACCGACCTCGCGCCTTCGCAAGCGCAGCGCCCCGGCCGTGACGACGACTCGTCGCCGGCGTCGGCGGCGTCGTTCGGTGAAGCGATGGACGCGCAGGAGCAGGTGCAGACCCCGCGCGACACCACGCTCGACCGCCCGGCATCGTCGGCGGGCGCCCCGTCGGCGGATCGTGCGGCGGCAGATCGTCCGTCGCGCTCGTCCGCCGATCGTCCGACGCGCTCCAGCTCGCGCGATCGGCGTGACGTCGCGGAATCGCGCGAGGCGAAGCCGAAGTCGCGAGCGGCCGGGCACCGGGCTTCGGCCGCGTCGTCCTCCGCAGCGTCGTCCTCCGCAGCATCGTCTTCGGCCGCGTCGTCCTCGGTGACTCAGGACGCCCTCGTCCAGCAGCCAGGCCTCGCCTTCGGCGCGGGTCTCGCCGCGCAGCCGCAGCCTAAAATGCCGCACGCCGTCGCCGGGGCGCCCGCGACGCAGGCGTCGCTCGCCGCCGCTGCCTCGGTCGGCGCCGCCTCGGCTGCTCCTGCCGCCGCCGGCCTCGCCGCCACGGCAATTCAGGTTCCTCTCGTCGCCGCCGCCGGGCTCACCGGCGTGTCGGCGGCCGCCGCGCACGCGCAGCCTGAATTGCCGAAGGGGGCCGCCGCGGTTTCCGCCGGTGCCGCCGGCTCCGCGGGTCCCGCAGGCTCCGCCGCGCCGGCCGCCGGGCTCGGCACGCCGGGCACGGCGTCCACCTCTACGGCAATTCAGGCTCTGCTCGGCACGACCCCGGGGCTCGGCGGCGTGTCGGCGGGTGCCGCGCACGTGCAGCCTGAATTGCCGAAGGGGGCGGCCGCGGCCGGTTCCGCCGGTTCCGCCTCGCCGGCCGCCGGGCTCGGCACGCCGGGCACGGCGTCGACCCCCACGGCAATTCAGGCTCTGCTCGGCACGACCCCGGGGCTCGGCGGCGTGTCGGCGGGCGGCGCGCACGCGCAGCCTGAATTGCCGAACACGGGCGCGGGCACAGGCAAGGGCGCGGCGGTCGCGGCCGCCACCCCTGCGGTCACCACCCAGTCCGCGACCGACGCGGCACCGGTCGTCGTCGCCGCAGTCGGTGGCGCCGGGGGCGGGTCCGCCGACTCCGGCAGCACGTCGTCCTCGGCCGGCAACGGTCAGAGTGCGGCGGGAGGCACCGGCGCAGGCGCGACGGGCGCCACGACGCAGGTCGCGATGACCGCCGCGGACTCCAGCGCGGCGGCCTTCGCGGCGGCAGGAGCCCAGGTGGCGGGGCAGTCCGCTGCTCCTGCGCCCGTCAGCGCCACCGCCGCCACGACCGCGGCGCCCGCACCCCAGCCGCAGCCTCTCGCCGCCCAGCTGACGCGACCCGTCTTCACGCTGGCCGCCGCCGGCCACGGCGAGCACGTCATCACCGTGCAGGTCTCGCCCGAGGCCCTCGGCCCGGTCACCGTGCGCGCCCACGTCGGAGCCCAGACCATGCACGTCGAGCTCTTCGCGCAGTCCGACGCCTCCCGCGAGGCCGTTCGCGCCGTGCTGCCCGACCTCCGCCGCGACCTGCAGGGCACGGGGCTGTCGACGAGCGTCGACGTCTCGAGTCAGAACCAGCCGAGCGGCCAGCAGGGCTCGGGCCAGCAGAACAGCGCCCAGCAGGCGCTCCAGAACCAGCTGGGCGCAGGAGCAGGCCAGAACGGCACCCCCCAGAACCCCCAGGGCCAGGCGACCCCGCACGGCTTCCGCGGCGACACCCCTCGCGACGGCTTCGCCGGCCGCGCCGAGGGCCCTGCCGCCCCCGACGCCACCCGCGTCACCCCGACCTCGTCCACCTCGATCGACGTGATGGCCTGACGGGCAGCCGCCCGCGACCGATAGGAACTGTTATGGCACTCGACGGAATCACCGGCACGGTCACAGCGACCGTGCCCGCCTCCACCAGCGCGACCACCCCCGCCCCCAAACAGACGATGGACAGCGACATGTTCATGCAGCTCATGGTCACCCAGCTGCAGAACCAGGACCCGTCGTCGCCGATGGACACCAACGCCATGATCAGCCAGACCACGCAGCTGGCGATGATGGAGTCCATCTCGAACAACACGACCACCGGCAACGAGAACTTCTCGCTGCAGATGCGCATCTCGGCCGCGAACCTCGTCGGCAAGCAGGTGACCTACACCGACTCCACGACCGGCAAGGACGTCTCGGGCACCGCCGCCTCCGTCTCGTTCGCCGGCTCGGTGCCGACGGTCAGCGTCGGCGGCAAGGACATCCCCCTCGACTCCATCTCGGGGATCGTCGACTCGTCGTCGGCGTCATCCAGCACCTCCGGCACCTCGGCCTAGCGCCCGCCAGCACCTCGGCCTAGCTCCCGCCCGGCCGCCCCAGCACCTCACACACGTCACCCTTCTTCCACCGAAAGGCACTCACCATGCTCCGCTCGCTCTACTCCGGCATCGCCGGCCTCCGCGCCCACCAGACCATGCTCGACGTCACCGGCAACAACATCGCCAACGTCAACACCGTCGGCTTCAAGTCGTCGTCGACCGTGTTCGAGGACACCCTGTCGCAGATCACCCACGGCGCCGGCGGCCCGCAGGAGGGCCTCGGCGGCACGAACCCCGCCCAGGTCGGCCTCGGCGTGCAGGTCGCCGGCATCTCGACGAACTTCTCGCAGGGCTCGGCGCAGTCGACCGGCAAGGCGACCGACCTCATGATCTCGGGCGACGGCTTCTTCGTCACGCGCTCGGGCAACGAGAACGTCTACACCCGCGCAGGATCCTTCGACTTCGACTCGCAGGGACGCCTCACCACCACCGACGGCAAGATCGTCCAGGGGTACCCCGCCGTCGACGGCACCGTGAACAGCAACGGCGGCCTCACCGACATCACGCTGCCCGTCGGCGCGACCTCGCCCGCCGAGGCCACCTCGAAGGCGACCGTCGCCGGCAACCTCCCCGGCGACGCCGCTGTCGGAACCGTCATCACCCGCGACGTCGACGTCTACGACAAGCAGGGCACGAAGCACACCTTCACGCTCGACTTCACCAAGACCGCGACCGGCTACGACGTCGCCGCCGACGACGGCCAGGGCAACACCGGCACCACGACCCTCTCGTTCACCGACGGCAAGCAGACCGCGGCCTCGTCGGTCACCGTGGGCGGCATCACCGCCGACCTCTCCGGCGTCACCGGCTACGCCCAGCTCTCCACCGCCGCCATCCAGGACGTCGACGGCCGCGAGGCCGGCACGCTCAACGGCTACACGATCTCGAACGACGGCACGCTGATCGGCTCGTTCTCGAACGGCCAGACGCAGGCCCTCGGCCAGATCGCCCTCGCCACCTTCACGAACCCCGCCGGTCTCGAGAAGGTCGGGTCGTCCGGCTACGTCGCCTCGAGCAACTCGGGCCCCGTGTCGCTCGGCACCCCCGGCGCGCCCGGCCGCGGCTCGCTCGCCGGCGGCACCCTCGAGATGTCGAACGTCGACCTGTCGCAGGAGTTCACCAACCTGATCGTCGCCCAGCGCGGCTTCCAGGCGAACGCCCGCATCATCACGACGTCCGACTCGGTGCTGCAGGAGCTGATCGACCTCAAGCGCTAGTCGCTCGGCCCGCCGCCGCCACGAACCTCCGTTCGGCGAACGCACCTCCCCTCGGGGCGGTTCGTTCGCCGGGCGGAGGTTTTCTGCGTCAGCGGTCGGACGAGGACGCAGCTGCGGCAGCGGCAGCAGCAGCAGCCGTCTCCGAGTGCTCCGCGACCGCCTCGGCCGGCAGCTTCCGCAGCTTGGCGCGCCGGCGCCGCTTCTCCGGCAGCATCGAGCGCATCTCGTCGAGCTTGCCGAAGCACAGCAGCCGGTCGCCCGGCTCCAGCGCGACACCCGACCGCGGGTTCGGGATCACCGTCGTGCCCCGGTGCAGCGTGAGCACCGTGATGTCGCGGTCCCACAGCCCGGTCTCCTTGATCGTCTTCCCGACGAGATCGGCATTGGCATGCACCAGGAGCTCCGCGACCCCGTACCCCGTCGACACGCTCAGCCGCTGGCGCACGTCGATCTCGGGGAACGCGACCTGGTTCGCGATGTAGTCGATGATCGCGCCGGCGACGTCGAGCCCGGTGGCCCGCTCGATGCCCTCGAGGCCGGGGGAGGAGTTGACCTCCATGACGAGCGGCCCGTCGTTGCCCTCGAGCATGTCGACTCCGGCGACCCGCAGCCCCATGATCTGCGCCGACCGCACCGCGGCCTGCTCGTACTCCGGCGAGAGCGACACCTTCTCGACGGTGCCGCCGCGGTGCACGTTCGACCGGAACTCGTCGCCCGACGCGGTGCGCCGCATCGCGGCGACGACCCTGTCGCCGACGACGAGAGCCCGGATGTCCTTGCCCCGCGACTCCGAGATGAAGCTCTGGATCAGCACGTTCTGCTTCGTCGAGTGCAGGGTCTCGACGATCGACTCGGCGACCTTCGCCTCCGGCGCGAGGATCACGCCGATGCCCTGCGTGCCCTCGAGCAGCTTGATCACGACCGGAGCCCCGCCGACCTGCTCGATCGCCATCCGCACGTCGGCCCGACCGTTGACGAACGCGGTCGCCGGCATCCCGATGTTGTGCCGCGACAGGATCTGGTTCGCCCGCAGCTTGTCGCGCGAGTTCACGATGCCGTTCGCCGTGTTCGGCGTGTAGACGTCCATCTGCTCGAACTGGCGCACCACGGCCGTGCCGTAGTAGGTGATCGAGTTGCCGATCCTGGGCAGGATCGCATCGTAATCACTGAGGAGCTTTCCTCGGTACTGGAGGTCGGGCAGCTCGCCCGACAGGTCGATGGCGAACCGCAGCGTATTGAGCACTTTGACGTCGTGCCCCCTGTCGACCGCGGCGGCGCGGAGCCGCCTCGTCGAGTACGCCTGCGGTGCGCGTGACAGGATCGCGAGTTTCACCCTGCCAAGATAGGGGCATGAGCGACGATCCGTCCCGAAGCGGCCGCACGCCCCTCATCGCGGGCTGGCGAGAGTGGGCCGCCCTGCCCCAGATCGACATCGGCTGGATCAAGGTGAAACTCGACACCGGCGCCAGGTCGAGCGCCCTCCACGCCTTCGACCTCGAAGAGCTGCCCGGCGACCGCGTGCGGTTCTCCGTGCACCCCTGGCAGGACACCGACGCCGACCAGGCCACCCTCGAGTGCGACATCCACGACCGCCGAGTCGTCCGCTCGTCGTCGGGTCACACGGAGGAGCGGTTCGTCGTGCAGACCGAGATCGTCCTTCTCGGGCGGACGGTCCTCGCCGAGACGACACTCAGCAACCGCGATCAGATGGGCTTCAGGATGCTGGTCGGCCGCGAGGCCCTGCGGCAGGGCTTTCTCGTCGATCCTGCCCGCTCGTTCGTGGGCGGCCGCGCACCGCGCGACGTCCGCCGCCGCAATCGCGGTCGCGCCTGATGCCCTCGCCGGGGCGCTTTCGCGTGCTCCTGCTCGATTTCTTCGGCACCCTCGTCGACTACGACCCGTCGCGGGTGCCGACCACCACGCCGACGACCGAGACGTTCTGCCGCGAGCACGGCATCGAGGTGTCGGCCGATGCCGCCGTCGCCACCTGGGATGCCGCGTTCGGCGATCTCGATGCCGAGACCGCCGTGTCGATGCGCGAGTATTCCATGGCCGAGGTCGGGCGAGTCGCGTTTCGGACGCTCCTCGGGCGCGAGCCGGCCGAGGCTCTGGCGGTTGCGGGCGCCGAGGCGTACCTCGACGACTGGGGGCGCGGGATCCTGGCCATCGAGGGGATGGGCGAGGCCCTCGATCGTCTCGGCAGCGACGCGCGACTCGTGATCGTGTCGAACACCCACGCGTCCGACCTCGTCCAGCGCACCCTTCGCGGTCTCGGAGTCGACGGGCTCGTCGACGCGGTCGTCACCAGCCTCGACGTCGGCTGGCGCAAGCCGCACCCGGCGATCTACGAGGCCGCCCTCGCCGCCGCGGGCGTCGATCGGTCGGAGTGCCTCTTCGTCGGTGATTCGAAGACCAACGACTACGACGGGCCGCGTGCCGCCGGCATCGCCTCCATGCTCGTCGCCCCGTCGTCGGTCGTCGGCGTGCCCGACGCTCACCGCATCGGCAGTCTCGTCGATCTTCCAGGCCGGGTCGCCGTCTGACGCGGCGGAGCGCCCGGCAAGCGCACGTCGGGAGGACGAAGTTCCTCCCGAACACGCCCGTGACCACCCCGGTCGCGAATTCGCGACAGGATCCGGCCGCCGGTCACACCCGTGACTGCCGTCAGGGGGCGCGGAGCGGAAATCGGTCGCGAAATGCGGCAGGAGACGACTTACGGCAGGCGGGCCCCGGCCGATAGTGGGAAGTACGCAGCGCAGGACGCGCGCGGCGCGGGACACGGATGGACCGCGGAAGTACAGACCTAGGACGGGCCGATGATCGTCGTCACACGACTCAATGACAGTCAGTTCGCGATCAACCCCGACTTGATCGAGCGAATTCACGAAACCCCCGACACCACCCTCGTGATGGTGGACGGCGCGAAGTACATCGTCCGCGAGACGATGGCCGAGGTCATCGACCTCGTGGCCCGGTACCGCTCGCGGATCGTCTCCCTCGCCTACGTCGACGACGAGCCGCAGGAGCAGGCGCACAGCCGCCCGCTCTCCCTCGTCGGCCACGACCCCGTCTCCCTCGACGACCACAGGGGGCGCTGATCATGGATCCCGCATCCCTCATCGGACTCGTCCTCGCGTTCGGCGCCCTCGTCGGAATGATGACCATGGAACACGTCTCCATCATGTCGATCTTCCTGCCCGGCCCCCTCATGCTCGTGTTCGGCACGACGCTCGGCGTGGGCCTCGCCTCCGGCGCCCTCAAAGACACCATCAACTCGTTCAAGTCGATCGCCCCGGCGATCCTCGCCAAGAAGCCGAACGCCCAGAAGGCGATCGACGACCTCGTCGGCATCGCCGAGAAGGCACGTGCCAACGGCCTGCTCGCCCTCGAGCAGGAGGCCGAGGGAGTCGACGACGCGTTCCTCAAGGGGGCGCTGCAGTCGGTCGCCGACGGCACCGACGGCGACGAGCTGCGCGAGCTGCTCGAGGACGAGATCGTCTCGCGCACGGCGCAGGCGCGCCAGGCGGCCAAGTTCTTCATGAGCCTCGGCGGCTACGCCCCGACCGTCGGCATCATCGGCACGGTCGTGTCGCTGACCCACGTGCTCGAGAACCTCTCCACCCCCGACAAACTCGGCCCGCTCATCGCCTCGGCGTTCGTCGCGACGCTCTGGGGCCTCCTCAGCGCGAACCTCATCTGGCTGCCCATCGCCGGCCGCATCAAGCGGGTCATGGAGCTGCAGGTCGCCAGCATGACGCTGCTCATGGAGGGCGTGCTCGCGATCCAGGAGGGCACCCAGCCTCGGCTCCTGGGCTCGCGTCTTCGCGCCATGGTGCCCAAGACCGACCTGCCGGCCGAGGGCAAGGTCGTCAAGTCGAAGAAGGTCAGCGAGGACGTCGCAGCATGAGCGCGTCACGTTCCCGCCGCAAGGGCGGCCACGGCGCCGAGGAGCACGGCGACGACCACCCCGACGAGCGCTGGATGGCGTCGTACATGGACATGATCACCGTGCTCATGTGCATGTTCATCGTGCTCTTCGCCATGTCGAGCGTCGACGCGAACAAGTTCGCCGCCCTCAAGGAGTCGCTCGCCACCGGCTTCGGCGTCAGCCACACGAAGTTCGTCGACACGTCGTCGGGCACCGTGGTCAAGCCCGACCAGGTCACGAAGAAGGGCGACGGCTACTCCGCGTCGAAGACGAGCGCGAAGACAGCCACGGCCGCGAACGGCGTCAAGGCGACCAACAGCGATGCCGCAGGATCCGGCGGCTCGACCGCGACGAGCACCTCGTCCTCCTCCGCCTCCACCGCCCCCGCCGTGAAGGAGACCCCCGCACAGCTCGCGGCCAACACGAAGGCCGCGACGAAGGAGGTCGACGACCTCTCGGCGATCCAGAAGGCGATCCAGAAGAACCTCGCCTCGCAGGGGCTCACGCAGGACGTCCAGTTCGTCATCGACTCGCGCGGCCTCACCGTGCGACTCGTCGGCTCGGAGACGTTCTTCGGCTCGAACTCGGCGGCGCTGTCGCCGATGGCGGAGCAGGTCATGAACGCGATCGCACCCGTCCTGAAGACGGCGAACCACGACGTCTCGGTGGAGGGTCACGCCGACTCCCGGGACTCCGCTGCGCCGTACCCGACGAACTGGGAGCTCTCGGCCGCCCGCGCGACGACAGTGCTGCGCGACCTGGTCGAGCGCGGCGGCATGCCGCCCGATCGCATCCAGTCGGTCGGCTACGGGTCGTCGAGACCGCTCGTCTCGGGCACGACCGACGCCGACCTCGCGAAGAACCGCCGCGTCGACATCGTGGTGCTGTCGAACCAGACGGACGACGTCAACGCGCTCATCCCCAAGATCGCTGCCGCGGAGGCCGCCGCGACGAAGTAGTACACGAATCGAGACACTTTCCTAACGCCGTGCGGCGGTCTGCCGATAAGGGTTCACGTGACCCTCCTCGACCAGACCGCCCCCGGCGCACTCCGTGACGCCCAGGCGCAGCCGAAATCGGTCGACGTCTACGACTTCCGTCGCCCCACGACGCTCGCCCGCGAGCACTCGCGCGTGCTCGAGCTCGCGTTCGACACCTTCGCCCGCCAGTGGGGCACCCAGCTCACCGCCAAGGTGCGCGTGCTCTCGCAGGTCACCTGCGAGACCGTCTCGATGACCACCTACGACGAGTTCGCCGCGTCGCTGCCCGCCACCACCGCCATGGTGCTCTGCCCCCTCGAGGGCGCGAGCGCCAAGGCCGTGATCCAGTTCCCGTCGGCGTCCGCCCTCGGCTGGGTCACGCACATGCTGGGCGGCAACCCGGCCGGCCAGAGCCTGCCCGAGCGCAAGTTCACCCCGGTCGAGCAGGCCCTCGTGCGCCGCCTCATGGACGACGCCCTCGAAGACCTCCGCTACTCGCTCGGCTCGCTGCTCGTCGCCCCGATCTCCGTCGGCGGCTTCCAGTACAACTCGCAGTTCGCCCAGGCCGCCTCGAAGAGCGACCTCATGATCGTCGCGTCGTTCGAGATCCGCGTCGGCGAGGCCGCCGCTCCTGCGACCCTCGCGCTCCCCGCCGAGGTGCTCCTCCCGCAGCTCGGCGAGTCGAACCCCACCTCGACCACCGTCGGCGCCCGCGACCTCATCGACCAGCAGCTCGCGGCCGTCCCCGTCGACGTCGCCCTCGGCTTCCTCCCCGCGCGGGTGCTGCCGAGCGACGTGCTCGACCTCAAGGTCGGCGACCTCGTCGCCCTCCCGCACCCGGAGCACCGCCCCCTCGACGTCACCGTCGGGGGCGAGCCCGTCGGCCGCGCGGCCGTCGGAGCCAACGGCTCCCGCCTCGCCGGCATCATCGTCACCACCGAAGAGAGACTCGCATGACCTCGACCATCACCGCCCTCCACAACGACGCGGCGAAGGCCCTGGCCTCGCAGCTGCCCTCGGGCGCTCCCCTCACGATCCAGGCCACCGGCGACGTGCCGGCAGGGATCCTCGGCGACGCCGTCACCGCCTCGTACGTCGGCGGCGTCTCGGCCGACTTCGCGCTCGTCATCGCCGAGCTGCCCGGAGCCGCCGAAGCCGGCCTCCAGGCCACCGACCTCCTCCGCCCGGCCCTCGAGGCCGCGGGCTCCGCGCTCGGCGCCGGCGTCCTCGGCGACGTCCGCCGCGACGGCGGCTCGGCGCTCGCCGGCGACCCCGAGAGCGTCGCGTTCGAGCTGGTCGACGCCGGCCGCCCGGCGGGCTGGTTCGTCGTGCGGATCCGCGAGAACGGCACCGTGGGCGCCTCGGCTCCTGCCGCCTTCGGCTCGGCCTTCGCCGGCTCGTCGGTCGCCGACAAGCTCGGCCGCATCAACAACGTCGAGATGGCGCTGACCGTCGAGATCGGCCGCACGCGCATGAGCGTCCGCGACGTGCTCGGCCTCGAGCCCGGCGCCGTCATCGAGCTCGACCGCTCGGCCGGCGCTCCCGCCGACGTGCTGCTCAACGGCCGACTCATCGCCCACGGCGAGGTCGTCGTCGTCGACCAGGACTACGCGGTCCGCATCACCAAGATCCTCGACATCGCAGACGGGCAGAACTGACCCGTGGACACCCTCTTCGTCGGCCTCCGGGTCGTGGTCTCACTCGGGGCCGTGCTCGCCCTCCTCTGGGTGATCCAGCGCAAGGTCTCGAAGTCGGGGTCCGTCGCCAAGAAGGCCAAGCACATCTCCGTCGTCGCCCGCCAGGGCATCTCCGGCAAGGCCTCCGTCGCCGTCATCGACGTCGACGGAGCCCGCTACGTGCTGGGCGTCACCGAGCAGTCGGTGAACGTGCTCAGCGTGGGCGAGGCGCCGCAGGAGGCACGGGTCACCCCGATCGCGCCGGTCGCCCCCGCAGCCCCGAGCTTCGCCGAGACCCTCGCCGCCCAGGCCACGAGCACCGCCACGACCACCGCGACGACGGCCGGGACCGCCGTCGTCGCGGAGCCCGCCCCCGCGGCTCCGGTCGCCCTCAGCCCGCGCCGCGCCGCGCGCGCCGCCGCCGCGGCACCGGCTCCCGCGACCTCACCCGTCGCCGGCTCGATCCTCTCGGCCGCCACCTGGAAGCAGGCCGCCGCCGCCATGAGACAGCAGCGCAGAGCATGACCGCCGAGCCCCGCCGCCGCTCCTCGTGGGCCGCGGCTCCGTCCGGCGCGCCCGCGGCCGTCCTCTTCGGCGAGCTGAAGCCCACCGCCGCCTCGCGCGTGCTGTCGGTCCTGAAGCTCGGCTGGGAGCACTCGCTGAGCGCCCGCCTCCTCGGTCGCGGCGTCAGCGCCCGGCCGCAGGAGCCGAAGCTCGTCACGACGCTGCACTACAGCCGTGACCGCCGCGACACCGTCATCGCGATCCTGCGCATCGTCGCCATCGTGATCGCCGTGCTCGCCATCGTCGTGGGCGTCCTGCTCGTCACCGCGGGCGTCGGCCACGCCGCCCCGACCGCGCCGACGGCTCCGACCGCCCCGGCGGCGCCCACCGTCACGAGTGCCGCGACCAGCGCCACCACGACCGGCTCCGACGGCATCTCGCTCGACATCAACGGCCCCGACGGCAAGCCCTCGTCGGCCGTCACGACCCTCCTCGGCATCACGCTGCTGAGCGTCGCCCCGTCGCTGCTGATCATGATGACGAGCTTCACGAAGATCTTCGTGGTGCTGTCGATGACCCGCAACGCCCTCGGCCTCCAGTCGATCCCGCCGAACCAGGTCATCGCCGGCCTCGCGCTCTTCCTCAGCCTGTTCATCATGGGCCCGGTGCTCATGCACGTGAACGACCTCGCGCTGCAGCCCTACCTCAACGGGAAGATCGACTTCACGCACGCCATCCAACTGGCGGAGGGGCCGATCCGGCACTTCATGGCACCTCACACCCGCGAAGAGGACATCGCCCTGATGACCCGCGCGGCCCACAAGCCGAACCCCGCATCGATGGAGAAGACGCCGATGCTCACGCTGATCCCGGCGTTCATGATCTCCGAGCTCCGCAGCGCGTTCATCATCGGCTTCGTCATCTTCATCCCCTTCCTCGTCATCGACCTCGTCGTCTCCGCGGCCCTCATGTCCATGGGCATGATGATGCTTCCGCCGGTGATGATCTCGCTGCCCTTCAAGATCCTGCTCTTCGTCCTCGTCGACGGCTGGGGCCTGGTCATCAAGAGCCTGATCGAAAGCTACAACTGATGGATCAGTCCGGAGTCCTCGACGTCGGCATCCAGGCCCTCCTGGTCGCCGCCAAGCTCGCCGCGCCCGTGCTCGTCACGTCGCTCGTGGTCGGCTTCGCCATCTCGCTGCTGCAGTCGATCACGCAGATCCAGGAGGCGACCCTCGCGTTCGTGCCGAAGGCCGTCGCCGTCGCCATCGCGCTGGTCGTCTGCGGCAGCTGGATGATCTCGACGATGGTCACGTTCACGCAGACGCTCTTCAACGAGATCCCCCACCTGCTGAGCGGGGTCTGACCGACATGGCCATGGGGTTCGACATGAACGCGGTGGAGGCCGTGATGCTCGCCGGCGTGCGCATCGTCGCCTTCCTCTTCATCGCGCCCCCGTTCTCGTACTCGACGATCCCCGCGCGGGTGAAGGCGATGCTGTCGATCGGGCTGGCGCTCGCCGTCGCCCCGGCCGTGACGCAGGGCTACACCGCGCAGACCACCGGCGCCTTCCTCGTCGACCTGATCCTCCAGGTGGTCGCAGGAGCAGCGCTCGGCTTCCTCGTCTGGCTCGTCTTCGCCGCCGTGCAGTCCGCCGGTGCCGCGATCGACCTCTTCGGCGGCTTCCAGATCGCCGCCGGCTACGACCCCGGCATGCAGATCAACGGCGCGCAGTTCACCCGCCTGTTCCAGATGACCGCTCTCGTGCTCATGTTCACCTCGGGCGGCTACCAGCTCGTGCTCGGCGGCATCACCCGCACCTTCGACGTCCTGCCGGTCACCGGCGCCCTCGACCTCGCGCACCCGGCCGCCCTCATGGTGACCGCGACGACGCAGATGTTCCTCGCGACGCTGCAGATCGCCGGTCCGCTCATCGTGATCCTCTTCCTCACCGACGCCGGCCTCGGCCTGCTCACCCGCGTGGCTCCTGCCCTCAACGCCTTCCAGATGGGCTACCCGCTCAAGATCATGATCACGCTCGGCCTCGGCGGCATGGTGTTCGTCGCCCTGCCGCAGGTCGTCTCGCACCTGGGCGACCAGGCCTTCCAGGCGATGGGAGGTGTGATCTAGATGAGCGACGCCTCCGGAGAGAAGACCGAGCAGGCCACCGAGAAGCGGATGAAAGAGGTCCGCTCCAAGGGCCAGCTCTCCAAGTCGCAGGATCTCGGCGCCTGGGTCGGCGTCGCCGCCGCCGTCTTCATGATGCCCGCGACGATCGCCCGTGCGAAGGCCGCCGGCCTCATGCAGATGGTCAGCGTGCAGGACGTCATCGCCCACCCGACGACGACCCGCGCCACGCAGGCGCTCCGCGACGGCCTCGGCTCGATCGGCGGGATCCTCCTGCCGATGCTCGTCGTCATCGCCGCCGCGGTCCTCGCCGTGTCGGTCGCGCAGGGCGGCGTCCACTTCAAGAAGTCGATCTTGAAGTTCGAGCACTTCAACCCGATCACAGGCCTCAAGCACATGTTCGGCACGCAGGCCCTCTGGAACGGCGCGAAGGTGCTCCTCAAGACGGCCGCGGTCGCGCTCGTCCTCTGGGTCGTCATCAAGGGCCTCATGCCGATCCTGATGAACTCCGGGCTTCCGCTCGAGTCGCTCCTCGCCGCAGCAAGCCACGGCGTCTCCTCGATCACCGTCGCCGCCGTCGCCGCGGGTCTCGCCATGGGCGGCCTCGACGTCATGGTCGTCATCCGCCGCAACCGGAAGAAGACGCGGATGACGAAAAAGGAGATCAAGGACGAGCACAAGCAGTCCGACGGCGATCCGCACATCCGGCAGCAGCGCCGCCAGCGCGCCATCGCGATGAGCCGGAACCGCATGATGGCCAAGGTCGTCGACGCCGACGTCGTCATGATCAACCCGACCGAGTTCGCCGTCGCCCTCCGCTACGAGCCGGGCCGCTCCGCCCCGCGCGTCATCGCGAAGGGCAAGGGCGAGGTCGCCCGCGGCATCCGCGAGAAGGCCGAGGCCGAGGGCATCCCGATGGTCAAGGACATCCCGCTGACCCGCGCCCTGCACCGCCTCTGCGAGCTCGGCGACGAGATCCCCGTCGACCTCTACACCCCGGTCGCCCGCGTCCTCACCTTCGTCATGGCGCTGAAGGCGCGGGGGTCGCGCGACGCGCAGGGCACGCACTCGATGCCCGGCGGAACGATCGCGCTCGACCCCGAGGACGCCCTCGTCGACGAGCAGGACTCCGACGAGATCGTCTCGGATCCTGCGCCCACCCCTGACTTCGCCCCCACCACCTCCCTGATCGGAGCACTCTCATGAAGAATCTCCCCAAGCTCGCAGTGCCGCTCGGCGTCGTAGGAATCGTCCTGCTGCTCGTCGTGCCGGTGCCGTCGTTCCTGCTCGACTTCCTGATCATCTGCAACATCCTGCTGGCGCTGGTGATCCTGCTCACGACGATGTTCGTGAAGAAGCCGATGGACTTCTCGGTGTTCCCGTCGCTGCTGCTCGTCGCGACGCTCTTCCGCCTCGGCCTCAACGTCGCCTCGACGCGGCTCGTGCTCTCGAAGGGGTTCGCCGGTGACGTGATCCAGGCCTTCGGGCACGTCGCGGTCGCAGGATCGATCATCATCGGCTCGGTGATCTTCCTGATCCTGGTCGTGATCCAGTTCGTCGTGGTCACGAAGGGTGCCGAGCGCGTCGCCGAGGTGGGCGCCCGCTTCACCCTCGACGCCATGCCCGGCAAGCAGATGGCCATCGACGCCGACCTCAACGCCGGCCTCATCACCGACGCGATCGCGAAGAAGCGCCGCGCCGAGGTGGCGGCGGAGGCCGACTTCTACGGCGCCATGGACGGCGCCTCGAAGTTCGTCAAGGGCGACGCGATCGCGGGAATCCTGATCATCGTCATCAACCTCATCGGAGGCATCGCGACCGGCATGATGTCGGGCGGACTCGCCATCGGCGACGCGCTGTCGAAGTACGGCATCCTCACCATCGGCGACGGCCTCGTCTCGCAGATCCCGGCGCTGCTCATGGCGGTGTCGACCGGCATGATCGTGACCCGCTCGAACGCGGAGTCCGACCTCGGCTCGACCGCTGGCTCGCAGCTCACCCAGTCGCGCACGGCCGTCATGATCGCCGGCATCGCCGCCTGCGGCATGGCGTTCATCCCGGGCATGCCGATCGTGCCGTTCCTCCTCGTCGGCGCGACCCTCATCGTGATCGCCCAGCGCATCAAGGCGAAGGCCACGGCCGAGGCGAAGGCCGCCGAGCTGGCCGCCCTCACCCAGCCCGAGGCGCCGAAGGAGACCACCGAAGACCTGCTCGAGCAGATGCGCGTGCACGCCCTCGAGATCCTGCTCGCCCCCGACCTCGTCGACATGGTGTCGGGCGCCAGCGACGACCTCCTCGGTCGCGTCAAGGCGCTGCGCCGCAAGATCGCACTCGAGCTGGGAGTCGTCGTGCCACCCGTCCGCACGCGCGACAACGTCGAGCTGCCCCCGTCGACCTACAGCATCAGGATCGCGGGAGTCGAGGCCGGCCGAGGCACCGCCCCCGCCGGCAAGGTCCTCGCCCTCGGCGACTACCTCGACGCCCTGCCCGGCATCGCCACCGTCGAGCCCGTCTTCGGCCTTTCCGGAAAGTGGATCCCGTCCGAGATGCGCCACTCGGCCGAGATGACCGGCGCGACCGTCATCGACCGGGTGTCGGTGCTCGTCACCCACCTGTCGTCGATGATCACGAACAACGCCGCCCGCCTCCTCAGCCGCGAGGACGTCCGCGTGCTCGTCGAGGGGGTCAAGACCGTCAACGCCTCCGCCGTCGACGAGCTGATCCCGTCGATGCTGTCGATGGCCGAGCTGCAGCGCGTGCTGCAGGGCCTCCTTCAGGAGCAGATCCCGATCAACGACCTCGGCCGCATCTGCGAGGCGCTCACCCTCCGCGCCAAGGTGTCGACCGAGCCCGAGGGCTTGATCGAGGCCGCCCGCGCATCGCTCGGCCCGGCGCTCGCCGCGCAGTACCTCGACGAGGGCAAGCTGCGCGTCATCATGATCGACCCGGTGCTCGAGCAGTCGCTGCTCGAGGGTCTGCGCCCCAGCGAGCAGGGCACTCAGATCCTGCTCGACGGGCACCGCATCGAGGCGATCCTCTCGTCGCTCAAGCAGTCCGTCGCCGTGGCGGAGGAGAACGGCGTCTCGGCCGTGCTCGTCTGCGCCCCCGCGCTCCGCCCCGCGATCCGCCGCCTCGTGTCGGCGCAGAACGGCGGACTGCCGGTGCTCTCGTACCAGGAGGCCACCGCGGCGAACGGCACGATCGAGACCATCGGCGTCGTCCGCGCGACCGAGTCGCTCGTCGCCTGAGCCAGCGTCGCGGCTGATCGGGGCGTTCTAGCATGGTGACCATGGCCGGGCAGCGCATCGTGATGAAGGGCAGGTCCCTCGACGAGATCGCCGCCCGGGTCCGCGAAGAGCACGGCCCGCGCGCCCGCATCGTCGAGGCCGCCCGCGTCACCTCCGGCGGCATCGGCATCGCCGGCCTCTTTCAGAAGCGGTACGTCGAGGCGACGGTCGAGCTGCCCGAGCGGGGTCGTCGTGCCGCCGGGCGGCCTGCCGCCGATCCTGCGACCGGACCTGGCGCCTCGGCCGACGAGGTCTTCGCGCCCACGCCCGCCCAGCGCGTCGGCCTCGCAGCGCTGCTGGCCGACGCCGACGACGCCGACGAGGGCTTCGACGGCATCCTGACCGGGTCGCAGGAGCCGTCTCCCGCAGCTCCCAGCACCCCTCCCGTGCCACCCCAGCCGAAGGTCTCGACGCGCTCCGACGCGTTCGCCGAGCTCATGGACGACCTCGCGTTCAACGGCGTGGTGCCCGCCCCCGCGCCTGCTCCGTCGCCCGTGGTCGCGCCCGGCTCGACTCCAGGACATGCGGCTCAGGTTCGGGAAGAGCGGCAGAACGTGGAGTCGGGCGGCGTGGGCGCGGATCCTGCGCCCTCGCGCTTCGGAGGGCAGGAGGCGCCGGCCCTGCTCGACGGGCCGGGGGACCTCATCGTGGTGCTCGGCGAGCGGCCCGACGTGCTCGGCGTGGCGCAGGCGATCGCCGAGGGGTCGACCGGCACCCGGCCCTCGGTGCGTGTTGCCGGGACCGCCGTGAACGGCCGCTTCGTCGCCGTCGACGACCGCCGCTCGGCCCTCGACGCGCGCGCCGCCGGGGTCGAGCTCGACCGCGCCACGATCGTCGCCCTCGGCTGGGACGCCGCCGCGCCGTCCGCCGCCGGCGCCATCGTCGAGGCCCTCGCCGCCGACCAGGTGCTCATCGCCGTCGACGCCGGCCGCAAACACGCCGACACCGAGCGCTGGTTCGCTCAGGCGACCGGCGCCGTGGTCGCCGACGGACTCGCCGTGCACGGCCTCGACAGCACCTCGACGCCCGAGACGGTCGACACGCTGGCGCTGCCCGCGGTCTGGCGCGACGCCTAGCCTGCCGGGTCGCCGACGCGGTTTCCGTCGTTTTCGTTCGGCCCCCGCTAGGCTGGCCGAATGCTGGTGCTGACGCGCAAGGTCGGGGAGAGGATCCTCATCGGTGACGACATCGTGCTGACGATCCTCGACTCCCGGGGCGACGGCATCCGGGTCGGCATCGACGCGCCGCGCGGCGTGAAGGTGCAGCGCGAAGAGGTCGTGCGCGCCGTCACCGAGGCGAACGTCGAGGCCGCCGCCGCCTCGTCGGCCGACGCCGAGGCGAACCTCCGCGACCTGCTCGGCGGCCAGGCGCCGCCCGCCGATCCGCCGGCCTCCGGCGACAAGTAGCCGCTACCTCCCCGGGCTGTGCCCGCTGGTTCGGGTGCCGCTACCTCCCCCCGAACACACTCCGGGAGGGCTCGGGCGACGGCACCGCGGTGGCGTCCGTGACGATCGGCGCCCCGGCCGTGAAGTCGCGCAGCTCGCGCCCGGCCACGACTTTCGCCGGCAGCGGGTCCGCCGAGTAGACCCGCGGCATCTCGTCGATCGGCAGCGGCGCGTGCGACCCGATCAGCACGACGTTGCCGAACCGCCGCCCCTTGAGCGTGCCGGGATCGGCCACCGCCGCCACCGACTCGAACACCGCCGACACGGTCGACGCCTGCCCGCGCGCGAAGGCGAGGCCGGCGCCGTCGGCGGAGTTCACCACGAGCATGCCCCGCGGCGACAGGAACGCCGCGGCGGCCTGGTAGAACTCCAGCGAGGTGACGTGCGCCGGGATCCTGGAGCCGCCGAACACGTCGACCACGAGCAGGTCGACCGTGCCCCGCAGCCCCGCCGGCAGGCGCTCCATCACCTCTCGGGCGTCGCCGTAGCGGATCCGCATCGATGCCCCGCGCGGCAGCGGCAGCGACGCCCGCACCAGGTCGACCAGGTCTTTCTCGAGCTCGATCACCTGCTGCCGCGACCCGGGCCGCGTCGCCTCGACGTAGCGCGGCAGCGTGAGCGCCCCGGCGCCCAGGTGGAGGGCGGTGATGGGGCCGGGCGGCAGGAGGTCGATGGCGTGCCCGATCCTGCGCACGTACTCGAACACCAGGTGCGACGGGTCGTCGAGGTCGACGTGCGACTGCGGGGTGCCGTCGACCACGAGCGTGTACGAGCCGAGGCTGTACCGGTCGGGGTCGATGCGGGCCTGACCGGCGCCGATCGTGATCGAGGGCGCAGGATCCGAGTCCTGCCCTGAGGAAGCCATCCGTCCAGCCTGCCACGCCCGCCCCCACCCGGCCTCCGTGGCAGATCTCCACCCGGGTTCCACCCTCGGGTGGTGGGCCCGGGGTGGCAGTTCGACGACGCTGGAATCAGCTCGAAAGCGCCCGGAAGGGCGCATCAGATCGCACAAGCGTCAGATCGCACAGAAAGGCACTGAAGTGAGCATCCAGCTTCTCTCGAACATCGTCATCGGCATCGCCCTGGTGGGCTTCCTCGCCTTCCGGCAGATGCGGTGGAGCTACGTCGACCGGTCCAGCCTCTGGCGCATGCCGATCATCCTCGCCGTCATCGGCGTCGTCTCGATCGCGAACATGTCGAAGGGCCTCACGATCACCGGCGTCGACATCGCCTTCATCGGCGTCGAGCTGCTCATCTCGGTCGGTCTCGGCCTCGTCATGGGCCGCATCACCGTGTTCCGTCGCGCCACGCAGGCCGATTCGAAGGGCCGCCTGATTCAGGCTCGCACCGGCGGCCTCGGCGCCGCCCTGTGGCTGGTGCTCATCGCGGTCCGCGTCGGCCTCGACGTGGCGGGCGGCTTCATGGGGGCGCACCTGGTCACCGCGACCGGTGTGATCCTCCTCACGGTCGCCGTGAACCGCGCGGCCCGGGCGCTCGTGCTCGACGCCAAGATCCCCGCGGCTCCGGTCATGAGCCGTGTCTGACCCTGCGGACGAAGGCGAGGGCGGCGTGGTTCAGGGCAGGATGTCTGTCGTGACCATGCCGCCCTCGCTCGCCAGGCCGACCGGCCTCGGCCCGTGGCTCAACACGGTCGGGGTGCTCGTCGTCGGCTACTGGCTGCTCTCGGGTCACACCATCGAGGGCGGACTCACGCCCACCATCGCCGTCATCGGCTGCATCGCCCTCGCCGCCTGGGGCGTGCGGGTGCGGTTCCCGAGCGGTCTCCCGCGCGACATTCTGACCTGCATCATGCTCGTCGGCGGCTCGCTGATGGCGGCACCCACGCAGGGACTCCTCATCACCACCGCGGTCATCGCCGTCTCGGGTGCGGGCGCCGATCGTCGCCGGCCGATCGCCTTCTCCGGCGTCCTCGCCGTCGTCGGCATGGCGATCGTCACCGCGACCACCCTCCTCACCCAGTACTCCGGCATCTTCCTGCTCGGCTGCGGCGCCGGCTTCGCGCTGGGCGTCGTGGTCGGCTACAGCCGCAGACAGGCCGTCCTGGCGCAGGATCGCGAGATCGAGCTCGTCGAACGCCGCGCCGAAGCCGACCGTGAACACGAGCGGAGTGCGCTGCTCGCCGACCGGGCCACGATCGCGCGCGACATCCACGACGTCCTCGCCCACAGCCTCGGCGGCCTCGTGATCCAGCTCGACGCCGTCGACGCGCTGCTCGAGGCGGGCCGCACCGACGAGGCGGCCGCCCGCGTGACCGCCGCCCGCACGCTCGCAGCCGACGGGCTGGGCGAGGCGCGCCGCGCCGTCGCCGCCCTCCGCGACCCGTCGCAGGAGTCGCGCGCCGCCGACAGCCTCGCCGCCCCCGACGCCGTCGACCACCTGCTCGACGCGCACGCCGGACTCGGCGGCCGCACCATCGTCGAAGGTCGGTACGAAGGCGACGTCGACGTGCTCGCCACGCTCGACGGGCCGCATCGGCGGGCTCTCGCCGCGATCACCCGCGAGGCGCTGAGCAACGCCCGGCGGCATGCACCGGGCGAAGACGTCTCGGTCGTGTTCGGGCGTGAGTCGTCCGGGATCCTGCGCACCGTCATCTCCAACCGCGTGCCGGCCTCCGTGCCGGGCGAGGCCGGTCCGGGCGACGGCGTCGGCGGCGGCCACGGACTCCTCGGCATGCGCGAGCGAATCGCCGAGCTGGGCGACGCGTCGACCCTCACGGGCGGCGTGCAGGGCGGCCGGTTCGTCGTCGACGTGCGGCTGGTCGCGGGTGCGGCAGCGGCGGCAGCCGGAGGGGGACAAGCATGAGCGAGGCGGGCATCCGGATCCTGGTGGCCGACGACCAGGCCATCGTGCGCGACGGACTGGTCACCCTGCTGTCGCTGGTCGACGGCTTCGAGATCGTGGGGGAGGCGTCGAACGGTCTCGAGGCGGTGCGCCTCGTCGACGAGCTCTCACCCGACGTCGTGCTGATGGACCTCCGCATGCCCGAGCTCGGCGGCGCGGAGGCGACCCAGCGCGTGCTCGCGGCGCACCCCGAGGTGGCTGTGCTCGTGCTCACGACCTTCGCCGACGACGAGTCGATCGTCGGCGCACTCCGGGCCGGCGCCCGCGGCTACCTCACGAAGGACGCCGGCCGCACCGAGCTCACGAGCGCCATCCGCGCCGTCGCCGCGGGCCAGTCGACGTTCGACGCCTCGGTCGGAGCCCTCCTCGTGCAGAGCCTCACCCACGGCGCGACGCCGCAGCCCTCCGAGGCTCCGGGCGCAGGATCAGCAGCCCTCGACGCCGACACCCTCCGCACCCGGCACCCGGCCCTCACCCCCCGTGAGGCCGAGGTCTTCGCCCTCATCGCCGAGGGCCGCTCGAACCCCGAGATCGCGGCGGCGCTCTTCGTCAGCGTCGCGACCGTAAAGGCGCACGTGAACACGATCTTCGCGAAGCTTGGCGTCACGACGCGGGCGCAGGCGATGGCGCTCGCCCTCCGCTGAGCACGGATTCTCGAGGCGGACGCACCCCTCATTCGGGGGTTATTCTTGTGAGGACCCGTCGGCTCTGCAGGCCTCAGCACGATCGCGATCCGCCACGCTCACCCAAAGCGAGACGGACCGCCGAGGCCGGTCCGAGCCACCTACCCGATCCACGAAGGTTGCTTCATGCCTGTCGCGCAGTCCTCCCGCGCCCTCGACACGTCTCTGCCCGCTCCCCGCCGCCGTTCCGCACGTCGACTGCTCGCCCTCCTCGGCGCCGGTGCGCTCGCGGTCGCCGGCCTCACCGTCGGGCTTTCGGCTCCTGCGTCCGCCGCCGTCATCTCGGGTGCGATCTCGAACGTGACCGTCGGCCCGACCAACCCCGAGCAGGGAAGCCAGCTGACCACCAGCATCGACTGGAAGGTGCCCGACAACACCAAGGCGGGCGACACCTTCACGCTCACCCTCAGCAGCCACCTCAAAGACCTCCCCGGCGGCTTCTCCCTGAAAGACCCCGCCACCGGCGCGGTCGTGGCCACCGCCACGCTGTCCGACACCAGCCCGTCGGTCGTCACGTTCACCATGACGGCCTACGCGTCGACCCACATCGCCACGCACGGCACCGCCTTCGTGAAGAGCGACTTCGACACCAACTCGACCCCGTCCGGCGTCGCGACGCCGTTCACGTCGACGACGAACGACGGCCGCAGCTTCACCACCGTGATCACGCCGACGGGCACGGTCGGCGACACCGCGGCGCCCAACAAGTACGGCGACTACACCCGCGGCGACCAGGGCCGCACCGACCCGACCGACTTCCTCGCCTACACGGTCGTCACACCCGAGGGCGCGCTCGACGGCTCGACGATCACCGACTCGGTGCCCGCCGGCCAGTCGTGGACCTTCGACTGCGACACCCTCCAGGTCCTCGACGGCACGTTCGGCGCCAGCGGCTTCGTCGACAGCTACGCGCCGACGACCCCCGTGTCGCAGTCGTGCACGCCCACCGCGATCTCCGTCACCTTCGGCCCCGTCGCCGAGGGCCACCTCGACTCGATCCAGTACTCGGTGAGCCTCCCGGCCGCCACCGGCGCCGAGACCGCCGCGCAGACGTTCCTCAACCAGGCTGAGGTCGACTGGACCCCGACCGGCGGCACCGCCCAGAACAGCACCGTCTTCGCGTCGAACACCCAGTCGTCCGACGGCGGCACGGGCGTCGGCACGCCTCGCGGCCCGGGCGGCACCGATGGCACAGGATCCGGCGACACGACCACCGGCGGAACCACCGGCGCCGTAGCAGCCGCCTCGGCCGGCGACGCGGGCACCGAGCTCGCGTTCACGGGCTCGAACACGAGCGCGCCGCTTTCCCTCGCCGCCGGGCTCCTGGCCCTCGGCGGTGCGCTGACCGTCGTGGCCGGCGTCCGCCGCCGCCGCGCCGCCCGCTAGGCGACCGGCCGCACGACACCGCCGAACGGCCGTCGAACCTCCCCGTGGGGCGGTTCGACGGCCGTTCGGCTGTTCGACGAGCGAACGACTCTTTCTCAGGTTCTCTTCTCTCGACCCCCGTTCGGGGGCTAGGGTGGCACCACACCCGCTCTGGCGCTGTCGGCCCCCAACGATCACGCGCGCGCTCGTCCACCCAAGACCTTCGCGCGCACGGAGGCCAGCAGGGCCTGCTACCCGAGTCCCGAAGGTCCTGCATGTCCATCGCGCTGCCCTCCCGCGCCCGCCGTACATCCTCGCCCGAAGCCCCGTCGCACCGTCGCGCCCCGCGCGTCCTCGCGGCGCTCGCCGTGGCGGCTCTCGCGATCGCGGGTGCCACGCTCGGCCTGTCGGCTCCGGCCTCCGCCGCGATGATCTCCGGAGCCATCACCGACGTCTCGATCACGCCGACCTCCCCTGCCGAGGGCGGACAGGTCACGACCAACATCGACTGGAAGGTCCCCGACGGCACGCAGGAGGGAGACACGTTCACCCTGACGCTGAGCTCGTACCTCAAGAACCTGCCGCTCGGCTTCGCGCTGCGCGACCCGGCCACCGGCGCCATCGTTGCCAACGCGACGCTGTCGAGCACGTCGCCGGCGGTCATCACGTTCACCATGACGGCCTACGCGTCGCAGCACTTCGAGACGCACGGCACCGCCTTCGTCACCTCGAACTTCAACGCCCAGGCCGTCCCGGCGGGCGTGCCGACGACATTCACGTCGACGACCGGCGACGGGCAGACCTTCAGCACCGTCGTCACGCCGACCGGTGGCACGCCCGCCGGCACCGCGTCGCCCACGAAGTACGGCTCGTTCGCCCGTGCCGACCAGGGCCGCACCGACCCGACCGACTTCCTCATCTTCCACGTCACGACGCCCGAGGGGCCGTTCGACTCGGCCACGATCCGCGACGCGGTGCCGGCCGGCCAGACCTGGACCTACGACTGCTCGACGATCCAGTTCCAGAACGGCACGCTCAACGCGCAGGGCCAGTTCGTCTCCGCAACGGCGGCGACGCCGACTGCGCAGTCGTGCACCACGACCTCGCTCACGGCGTCGTTCGGCGCCCAGGTGGCGGGCCACGTCTACCGCGTGCGCATCGCCGCGAGCCTCGCGGCTGCCACCGGTGACACCACGCCGGCCCAGACGTTCCGCAACACGGCGAACGTCTCGTGGGTGACGGCGGGCACCCCGCACGCGCAGAGCGTCCAGTCGGCCACCACGCAGGCGACGGGCGGCGGCACCGGAGTCGGCACGAACCCGGTCGCGGCCGTCGCGATCACGAAGGGCGACAGCCTGGGCAACGCGGCCGACACCGAGGCGACCGCGGCCACCCTCCCCGCCGACGGCGAGGCGACGCTCGAGTACGTCGTCACCAACACCGGCACCGACGCCCTCACGAACGTCCAGGTCGCCGACCAGGTGCTGGCGAACGGCACGGTGACGGGCCTCACCTGCGACTTCACCGCCCTCGGCGGTCCGGCGTCGGGCACCTCGTTCTCCGGCCACTTCCCCGTGGGCGCCACCTTCGACTGCACCGCGTCCCTCTCGGGCGTGGCCGCGGCCGCGGGCGACCACCACGACATCGGCACGGTCACGGCGACCGGCGTCACCTCCGCCTCGAACGTCACGGCGAGCAACGACTACTGGGCCGTCGTCACCGCGCAGCCGGCCGGCGGCGCTCCGACCGGCCCGGGCAACGGGACGACCGGCCCGGGCGCTCCCGGAACGCCGGGCGGCACCGGGACGGGCGGGAACGGCGGCGGCACGACGGGTGCGGGCGGTGCGCCGGCCGGGGGTCCCGTGGCTCCTGCCGCCACCGACGTCACGCCCGTGAACACGGCGTCGTCGCTCGCCTACACCGGCACCGACGTGGTCGGCCCGCTCGGCGTGGCCGGATCGCTGCTGGGTCTCGGCCTCGTGCTCAGCGTGGTCGCAGGAGTCCGGCGCCGCCGCCGGGCGTAACCCTCGCCGCCGACAGACGCCTTCGGCCGCCGCGCCTCCCCGGTGGAGGTCCGGCGGCCGAGCCGCGTCTCGCGTGGTCAGTCGTCGAGCTCGGTGTCGCGCGCTGCGGGGATCTCGTGCGGCCAGCGGAGCGTGATGATCGTGCCCTCGCCGGGAGCGCTCTCGATCTCGGCGCGGCCGCCGGACGCCGCGACGCGCTCCAGGATCGACACGCGCACGCCGAGCCGCTCCGAGCGCACCGAGGGGTCGAACCCCGCGCCGTCGTCGCCGACCCGGATCACGGCCACACCGTTGTCGCCGGTCACGGACACCCACCGGTTCACACCGTCGCCGGCGTGCTGGCGGCTGTTCACGAGCGCCTGCACGGCCGCGTCGCCGAGCGACTGCGCGACCTCGCCCGAGAGCTCGATGTCTCCGGCGTCGTCGGGCGGGGTGATCGCGGCGTCGAGGGCGAGGCGCTCGATGGTCTTCTCGAGGCGGTCGCGCACCAGGGTGAGGGGGACTGCGCCGGATCCTGCGAGCGGGGTCGCCGCCGCCGACGCGAGGCGGTTCATGCTCGCCTCGGCCATGCCCACGGCCAGCGTCCGGTCGCGCGCCGTGAAGGCCCGCGCCGCCGAGAGCATGGCGGTGAGCACGCCGTCGTGCACGATCGAGTCGACGGTGGTGCGCTCGACCTCGGTGGCGTGCTGGCGCACCGCCTCGGCGTAGCGCGCCACGGCGCCGGCCTGCGCGGCGTCGGCGCCGTCGGAGGCCCGTCGCAGCAGCTCGGCCAGGATGAGGATCGCAGCGCCCAGGATCGCCGTGAACACGGCGTCGAGCACGGCGTGCAGCACGTCGGCCCCGCCGCCCGAGGGCGTCGTCCGCACCACGGCGTAGACGGCGGGCACGACCACGAGATAGACCGCCGTCACCTGCGGGCTGAACGCGACGACCGCGGCGGCCAGGGCGATGTTGCAGATGAACCAGAGCCAGGGCGGCGCCGGCTGCACGACGGCGGGATCGCTCACGGAGAGCGGCCAGGTGATCAGTGCCACCACGAACATGATCGGCACGATGGCGGTGATCGTCGACACGAGGCGGGCGCTGAAGCCGGCGACGGCCGTCAGCAGAAGACCCCCGAAGAGCAGGATCGCGAGCACCGCGCCCCAGGGCTGCTTCAGCTCGTCCTGCTGCCCGATGGCGAAGGGGACGGCCTGCGCCCCGAAGACGACGCTGAAGACGGCCACCGAACGGCCGATGATGCGCTCGATGGAGAGCCGCGTGAGCGGCTTCAGCGGCCCACGCCGTCGTGGGACCGGCGCGAGCTCGGACTCGCGAAGTGACATTCTTCTGATCCAGGTCGAACGATGTCGCGCTCTCGGGGTCTGCGCGACGCCTCGAACATAACAACGGCCGTCGCCGGAATCACCCCCGAGCGGCGAAAACAGCCGTCAACTGGGGGTCTGCGATCGCGATGCGCACTCGTCGACGAGCGATGCAGGCGGCCCCGATAGCATCCACAGCATGACCGACACCGCCCTCATCACCGGAGCCTCGACCGGCATCGGCGCCGCGTTCGCCCGCCGCCTCGCCGCAGACGGCCTCGACCTCGTCCTCGTCGCCCGCAGCGAGCAGAAGCTCTCCGAGCTGGCCGACGTGATCCGGGCCGAGTCGGGCGTGACGGTCACGGTGCTGGCTCGCGACCTGGGGGAGGACGGCGCCAGCCGCGCGCTGTTCGACGACGTCGCCGCCGCGGGCATCACCGTCGACTTCCTCATGAACAACGCCGGCTTCGGAGCCCACGCCGCCGTCGCCGACTCCGACCCCGACCGCCTCGGCGCCATGGTGCGGCTCAACTGCGAGGTCGTCACCGAGCTCTCGCAGCGCTTCCTGCCCGGCATGATCGCACGGCACCACGGCACCATCGTGAACGTGGCGAGCAACGCCGCCTACCAGCCGCTGCCCACGATGGCGACCTATGGGGCCACGAAGGCGTTCGTGCTCTCCTTCACCGAGGCGCTGTGGCACGAGGTCAAGGGCACCGGCGTCCGCGTGCTCGCCCTCTGCCCCGGCCCGACCGACACCCCGTTCTTCGAGATCGCCGGCGAGGACTTCGCGGGCGAGTCCAAGCGCACCACCGACCAGCTCATCGCGACCGCCAAGCGCGCGCTCGCCCAGGGCCGGCCGAGCGTCGTCGACGGCCCGCGCAACTCGCTGCTGGCGCACACCGTCGGCCTCCTGCCGAAGCGCGCTGCGCTCTGGGGCGCCGAGAAGTTCGTCGCGCCCCGCGCCTGACCTCCTCCTGCGACACAACGCGACACCTGCGACGCGCCAGAGCGTCGCAGTTGTCGCGTTGTGTCGCGGTCGGCACCGGCTAGAGGGGCCGCAGCGACTCCGCCGCCCCGCGTGCCACCGCCGCCGACACGGCGTCGAGCAGCGTCGACCGCAGGTTCCACCGCTGCCAGTAAAGAGGCACGTCGAGCGGCGACTCCGGCGCGAGCTCGACCAAGGCCCCCGAAGCGATGAGGCCCAGGCACTGCTGCTCGGGCAGCACGCCCCACCCGAACCCGAGCGCCACAGCGCGGGCGAAGTCGTCCGACGTCGGGATGCAGTGCCGCGGCCCCGCTCCCGGGGCGCCGAGACGCTCCCGCAGAAAGGCCTCCTGCAGGTCGTCGTTGCGGTCGAAGTGCACCACCCGGGCCCGCAGGAGCCCGGCCGAGACGCCCCCGTCCGATCCTGCGCCCGCCTCGCCACCCCCGCCCAGCCACCGCTCGCGGAACCCCGGCGAGCACACCGCCCGATACCTCATCGCCCCGAGCGGGCTCGTGACGCAGCCCTGCACCGGCTCGCGCGTCGAGGTGACCGCCGCCATGACCGCGCCCTGGCGGAGGAGCCGCGTGGTGTGCTCCTGGTCCTCGCGGTGGAGGTCGAACACGACGCCGATCTCGTCGCCGAGCCCGGCGAGCGAGGCGAGGAACCAGGTCGCGAGGCTGTCGGCGTTCACGGCGAGGGGCATGCGGGTGGCGGGCGGGCGGTCGCCTGGAGGGGAGTCTGATCCTGCGGCCTGATCGTCACCGCCGCCGAGCTCGCGGAGCGTGTCGGCCTCGAGCAGCGCCACCTGCCGTGCGAAGCGCAGCATGACGTCGCCCGCCTCCGTGAGCGTGACCGGCGTGGTGCGCTGCACGAGGACGCGGCCGGCCTGCTGCTCCATCGCCTTCACGCGCTGCGACACGGCTGACGGCGTGACATGCAGCTTGCGGGCGGCGGCGTCGAACGTGCCCTCGTCGACGAGGGCGGCGAGAGTCTCGAGCTGCTCCGTCTGCATAAGCAGAGCTTACGCAGCATCAGAAAAGTGAGCTGTACTTCATGCAGCGCGCTCCCTAGCGTGGGGGCCATGACCTCGCCCGCCCTCGCCGCCCTGCTCGGCCTCGCCACCGGCCTGTCGCTCATCGTGGCGATCGGCGCGCAGAACGCGTTCGTGCTGCGGCTCGGCATCGCCGGTCGGGCGAAGGTCATCGCGCCGGTCGTCGCGATCTGCGCGCTCTCCGACGCGGTGCTCATCTCGGCGGGCGTCGCCGGCATCGGCGCGCTGATCCAGGCGGCGCCGGTCGCGCTGATCGTGATCCGGGTGATCGGCTCGGGGTTCCTCATCGTCTATGGGCTGATGGCCGCCCGCCGCGCGTTCCGACCCGGCTCGCTCGACCCCGCCGACGACGTCACGAACCCCCGGGGCGCAGGATCCGACACCTCCGCCCTCCGAAAGGCGATCGTCACCGCCCTCGCCTTCACGTGGCTGAACCCCCACGTGTACCTCGACACCGTGCTGTTCCTCGGCTCCGTCGCCAACCACCAGGGGCCCGACGCGCGCTGGTTCTTCGCCGCGGGCGCGGTCCTCGGCTCGTTCCTGTGGTTCTCGGCGCTCGGATTCGGCGCGCGGCTCCTGCGCCCCGTCTTCGCCCGGCCGGCAGCCTGGCGCGTGCTCGACGGGATCATCGCCGTCGTGATGGTCGCCCTCGGAGTGCACCTGGCGGTGGGAATGTGACGGCCGCTCGGCCGCTTATACAGGTGTTCGCAAAAAAGGTCAACGATCAGGTAGACAAGGCGCGTCGCGTCGAACTATGCTTGACCCTTGCGCTACCCGTGCGTTCAGTCGTCATATTGCGGTCGTCTGGAGCCTGATTCGAATATCGCGGCGAATCAGTGGCTGTCCCGTCTGAGTCTCACGACTCCAGGGCACCGGGGTCGCACGACCTCAGGTGAGCAGAGTCTCACCTGAGCAGAACACCACAACGTACTGTCCGACAGACGACATAGGTCCCTCTTGGGGCCACGGAGGTAGTTTCCTTGGCTGCTGCGCCCAACGCATCCACCAATTCACCGAAGAACGGCCGCGCCGCATCGCGCCTCTCGTTCGCGAAGATCACCGACACGCTGACCGTCCCCGACCTCCTGGCCCTCCAGACGGAGAGCTTCGACTGGCTCGTCGGCAACGACGTGTGGAAGACGCGGTTGGCCGAGGGTCAGGCCCAGGGCCGCACCGACCTCGCGGTGAACTCCGGCCTGGAGGAGATCTTCGAGGAGATCTCCCCGATCGAAGACCTCGGCGAGACCATGCAGCTCTCGTTCACGGCGCCTGAGCTCGAAGAGCCCAAGTACTCGATCGACGAGTGCAAGGAGCGCGGCAAGACCTACGCCGCCCCGCTGTACGTGAACGCCGAGTTCATGAATCACCTCACCGGCGAGATCAAGACGCAGACCGTGTTCATGGGCGACTTCCCGCTCATGACCGAGCGCGGCACGTTCATCATCAACGGCACCGAGCGCGTCGTCGTGTCGCAGCTCGTCCGCTCGCCCGGCGTCTACTTCGACCGCACGCCCGAGAAGACCTCCGACAAGGACGTCTACTCGTCGCGCATCATCCCGTCGCGCGGCGCCTGGCTCGAGTTCGAGATCGACAAGCGCGACCAGGTCGGCGTGCGCATCGACCGCAAGCGCAAGCAGAGCGTCACCGTCTTCCTCAAGGCCCTCGGCCTCACGAGCGAGGAGATCCTCGAGGAGTTCAAGGGCTTTGCGTCGATCGAGGCGACCCTCGAGAAGGACGCCATCCTCACCAAGGAGGAAGCGCTCAAGGACATCTACCGCAAGCTCCGTCCGGGCGAGCAGGTCGCTGCCGAGGCCGCGCGCGCGCTCCTCGACAACTTCTACTTCAACCCGAAGCGCTACGACCTGGCCAAGGTGGGTCGCTACAAGATCAACCGCAAGCTGGGCATGGACGCCCCGCTCACCGACTCGGTGCTCACGGTCGAGGACATCGTCAAGACCATCAAGTACCTGGTGTCGCTCCACGCCGAGCAGAAGACCATCTCCGGCGTCCGCGACGGCGAGCCGGTCGAGATCCGCCTCGACGTCGACGACATCGACCACTTCGGCAACCGTCGCATCCGCGCCGTCGGCGAGCTCATCCAGAACCAGGTCCGCACCGGTCTGTCGCGCATGGAGCGCGTCGTCCGCGAGCGCATGACCACGCAGGACATCGAGGCGATCACTCCGCAGACCCTGATCAACGTGCGACCCGTCGTCGCCGCGATCAAGGAGTTCTTCGGCACCTCGCAGCTCTCGCAGTTCATGGACCAGAACAACCCGCTGTCGGGCCTGACCCACAAGCGCCGCCTCTCGGCCCTCGGCCCCGGCGGTCTGTCGCGTGAGCGCGCCGGCGTCGAGGTCCGCGACGTCCACCCGTCGCACTACGGCCGCATGTGCCCGATCGAGACCCCTGAAGGCCCGAACATCGGTCTGATCGGCTCGCTCGCGTCGTTCGCCCGCATCAACTCCTTCGGCTTCATCGAGACGCCGTACCGCCGCGTGAACAAGGGCAACGTCACGACGACGATCGACTACCTCACCGCCTCCGAGGAGGACGACTACGTCGTCGCCCAGGCGAACGCGCCTCTCGACGACAAGTTCAACTTCGTCGACGAGAAGGTCCTCGTCCGCAAGAAGGGCGGCGAGGTCGAGCTCGTCGGCAAGGACGAGGTCGACTACATGGACGTCTCGCCGCGCCAGATGGTGTCGGTCGCGACGTCGCTCATCCCGTTCCTCGAGCACGACGACGCGAACCGCGCCCTCATGGGTGCGAACATGCAGCGCCAGGCGGTCCCGCTGGTCCGCAGCGAGTCGCCGCTCGTCGGCACCGGCATGGAGGGCTACACCGCCATCGACGCCGGCGACGTCGTCACCGCCGAGAAGGCCGGTGTCGTCTCCGAGGTCTCGGCCGACGTCGTCACCGTACAGCTCGACGAGGGCGGCACGCAGGACTACTACCTGCGCAAGTTCGACCGCTCGAACCAGGGTGCGTCGTACAACCACCGCGTGATCGTCGACGCCGGCCAGCGCGTCGAGGTCGGCGAGGTCCTCGCCGACGGTCCCGCGACCGAGAACGGCGAGCTCGCGCTCGGCAAGAACCTCCTCGTGGCGTTCATGCCGTGGGAGGGCTACAACTACGAAGACGCGATGATCCTGAGCCAGAACCTGGTGAAGGACGACACGCTCTCCTCGATCCACATCGAGGAGTACGAGGTCGACGCCCGCGACACGAAGCTGGGTAAGGAGGAGATCACCCGTGACCTCCCCAACGTCAGCCCCGACCTGCTGGCCGACCTCGACGAGCGCGGCATCATCCGCATCGGCGCCGAGGTCCGCCCCGGCGACATCCTCGTCGGCAAGGTCACGCCGAAGGGCGAGACCGAGCTGAGCGCCGAGGAGCGCCTGCTGCGCGCGATCTTCAACGAGAAGAGCCGCGAAGTCCGCGACACCTCCCTCAAGGTGCCGCACGGCGAGCAGGGCACCATCATCGGCGTCAAGGTCTTCGACGCGCAGGACGGCGACGACGAGCTCGGCTCCGGCGTCAACCAGCGCGTGGTCGTCTACATCGCCCAGAAGCGCAAGATCACGGCGGGCGACAAGCTCGCCGGCCGCCACGGCAACAAGGGCGTCATCTCGACGATCCTCCCCGTGGAGGACATGCCGTTCCTCGCCGACGGAACCCCGGTCGACATCATCCTCAACCCGCTGGGCGTGCCCGGTCGAATGAACTTCGGCCAGGTGCTCGAGATCCACCTCGGGTGGATCGCCAAGCAGGGCTGGAACGTCGAGGGGATCCAGGAGTGGGCCGAGAACCTGCCCAAGGAGGCCCTCTCGGCTCCTGCCGGCACGAAGGTCGCCACCCCGGTGTTCGACGGCGCCTCGGAGGACGAGATCGCGGGTCTGCTCGACTCGACCCTCGTCACCCGCGACGGCGAGCGCCTCATCGGCTCGTCCGGCAAGGCGCAGCTCTTCGACGGCCGCTCCGGCGAGCCGTTCCCCGAGCCCGTCTCGGTCGGCTACATGTACATCCTGAAGCTGCACCACCTGGTCGACGACAAGATCCACGCTCGTTCGACCGGCCCGTACTCGATGATCACGCAGCAGCCGCTGGGTGGTAAGGCGCAGTTCGGTGGCCAGCGCTTCGGCGAGATGGAGGTGTGGGCCCTCGAGGCCTACGGCGCCGCGTACGCCCTGCAGGAGCTCCTGACCATCAAGTCCGACGACATCCTCGGCCGCGTGAAGGTCTACGAGGCGATCGTCAAGGGCGAGAACATCCAGGAGCCCGGCATCCCCGAGTCCTTCAAGGTGCTCATCAAGGAGATGCAGTCGCTCTGCCTGAACGTCGAGGTGCTGTCGGCCGACGGCACGACGGTCAGCCTCCGCGACAACGACGACGAGGTGTTCCGCGCTGCGGAAGAGCTCGGCATCAACATCTCCTCCCGCTTCGAGTCGTCGAACATCGACGAGATCTAAGCCTCACCCTCCGGTACAGAAACTTTTCGACAAAGGGATTACACATTGCTCGAAGCAACAACTTTCGATGAGCTGCGGATCGGCCTCGCGACCAGCGAGAACATCCGCGCCTGGTCGCACGGTGAGGTCAAGAAGCCCGAGACCATCAACTACCGCACGCTGAAGCCCGAGAAGGACGGCCTGTTCGGCGAGCAGATCTTCGGACCCAGCCGCGACTGGGAGTGCGCGTGCGGCAAGTACAAGCGCGTCCGGTTCAAGGGCATCGTCTGCGAGCGCTGCGGCGTCGAGGTCACGAAGTCCTCGGTCCGTCGTGAGCGCATGGGCCACATCGAGCTCGCCGCGCCCGTCACGCACATCTGGTACTTCAAGGGTGTTCCGTCGCGCCTCGGCTACCTGCTCGACATGGCTCCGAAGGACCTCGAGAAGGTCATCTACTTCGCGGCCTACATGGTCATCTCGGTCGACGAGGAGGGCCGTCACGCCGACATGCCCGGCCTCGAGAACGAGCTCCGACTCGAGATCAAGCAGCTCGAGTCGCAGCGCGACAGCCGCGTCGCCGACCGCATGAAGAAGCTCGAGGACGACCTCGCCGCCCTCGAGGCGGAGGGCGCCAAGAGCGACCAGAAGCGCCGTGCCAAGGACGGCGCCGAGAAGGAGATGTCGCAGACGCGCAAGGCGTTCGACGAGGACATCGCCCGTCTCGAGCGCGTGTGGGAGGACTTCCGCAACCTCAAGGTCGGCGACCTCAAGCCCGAGGACGCCGTGTTCCACGAGCTCCAGGACCGCTTCGGCATCTACTTCGAGGCCCACATGGGCGCCGAGGCGATCCAGAAGCGCCTCGAGTCGTTCGACCTCGAGGCCGAGGCGGAGATCCTCCACGACCAGATCGCGAACGGCAAGGGTCAGAAGAAGATCCGCGCCATCAAGCGCCTCCGCGTCGTCTCGTCGTTCCTCTCGACCGGCAACTCGCCGTCGGCGATGGTGCTCGAGGTCGTCCCGGTGATCCCGCCGGAGCTCCGCCCCATGGTGCAGCTCGACGGCGGCCGCTTCGCGACCTCCGACCTCAACGACCTCTACCGTCGCGTGATCAACCGCAACAACCGTCTTCGTCGTCTCCTCGACCTCGGTGCCCCCGAGATCATCGTGAACAATGAGAAGCGCATGCTGCAGGAGGCCGTCGACGCCCTGTTCGACAACGGCCGCCGCGGTCGTCCCGTCACCGGTACCGGCAACCGCGCCCTCAAGTCCCTGAGCGACATGCTCAAGGGCAAGCAGGGTCGCTTCCGCCAGAACCTGCTGGGCAAGCGCGTCGACTACTCGGGCCGTTCGGTCATCATCGTCGGCCCGACGCTGAAGCTGCACCAGTGCGGTCTGCCCAAGCAGATGGCTCTCGAGCTGTTCAAGCCGTTCGTCATCAAGCGCCTCATCGACCTCAGCCACGCTCAGAACATCAAGAGCGCCAAGCGCATGGTCGAGCGTTCGCGCCCGCAGGTGTGGGACGTCCTCGAGGAGATCATCCGCGAGCGCCCCGTGCTGCTGAACCGCGCACCCACGCTGCACCGTCTGGGCATCCAGGCGTTCGAGCCGCTCCTCGTCGAGGGCAAGGCGATCCAGCTGCACCCGCTCGTCTGCGCCGCGTTCAACGCGGACTTCGACGGCGACCAGATGGCCGTCCACCTCCCGCTGAGCGTCGAGGCCCAGGCCGAGGCCCGCATCCTGATGCTGGCGTCGAACAACATCCTCAAGCCGTCGGACGGCCGCCCGGTGACCCTGCCCGCACAGGACATGATCATCGGTCTGCACCACCTGACGACCGTGACCGAGGGTGCGACCGGCGAGGGCCGTGCGTTCTCGTCCGTCTCCGAGGCGATCCTCGCGAAGGACCAGGGCACGCTCGACCTCAACGCCGTCGTCAAGATCCGCATCCCGGGTCTGACCTTCGCCGAGGGCAAGGCGCCTGCGGGCTACGTCGAAGGCGAGACCACTCTCGTCGAGACCACGCTCGGTCGCGCGCTGTTCAACGAGGCTCTGCCGAGCGACTACCCGTTCGTGCAGGAGGTCACCGACAAGGGCGTCCTCTCGACGATCGTCAACGACCTCGCCGAGCGCTACCCCAAGGTCGCCGTGGCCGCCGCCCTCGACAACATCAAGGACGCCGGCTTCTACTGGGCCTCGCGGTCCGGTGTCACGGTCGCTCTCTCCGACATCCTCACGCCGCCGACCAAGCCGGCGATCGTGGCGGGCTACGAGAAGCAGGCCGCGGCCGTCCAGGGCGAGTTCGACAAGGGTCTGATCTCCGACGCGGAGCGCCGCGCCGACCTGATCAAGATCTGGACCGAGGCCACCAACGAGGTCGCCGCCGCCATGCGCGAGAACTTCCCGAAGAGCAACACCATCAACCGCATGGTGACCTCGGGTGCTCGTGGCAACTGGCTGCAGGTGCGCAACATCGCCGGTATGCGCGGTCTGGTGAACAACCCGAAGGGTGACATCATCCCCCGTCCGATCATCTCCTCGTACCGCGAGGGTCTGTCGGTGGCGGAGTACTTCATCGCGACGCACGGTGCCCGCAAGGGTCTGGCCGACACGGCTCTCCGTACGGCCGACTCGGGCTACCTGACCCGTCGTCTCGTCGACGTGTCGCAGGACGTCATCATCCGCGAAGATGACTGCGGCACCACGCGCGGCCTCGACATGCTCATCGCGGCGCCCGACTCCACCGGCACCCTGGTGCGCGACGCCTCCGTCGAGAACACGGTCTACGCCCGCACCCTCGCGGCCGACGCCGTCGACCCGAAGGGCACCGTCGTCGCCGAGGCCGGCTCCGACGTGGGCGACGTCCTGATCGACCAGCTGGTCGCCGCGGGCGTCGAGACCATCAAGGTCCGCTCGGTGCTCACCTGCGAGTCCGCCGTCGGCGTCTGCGCGAAGTGCTACGGCCGTTCGCTCGCGACCGGCAACCTGGTCGACATCGGCGAGGCCGTCGGCATCATCGCGGCCCAGTCGATCGGCGAGCCCGGCACGCAGCTCACGATGCGCACCTTCCACACCGGTGGCTCGGCTTCGGCCGACGACATCACGCAGGGTCTTCCCCGCGTGACCGAGCTGTTCGAGGCCCGTACCCCCAAGGGTGCGTCCCCGATCGCCGACTCGGCCGGTCGCGTCACGATCGAGGACACCGACCGTGCCCGCCGCGTGATCCTCACCCCCGACAACGGCGACGAGCCGGTGATCTACCCGGTGCTCAAGCGCTCGACCCTCCTCATCGAGGACGGCCAGCACGTCGAGCTCGGTCAGCAGATCATCGCCGGCACCGTCGACCCGAAGGAGGTCCTGCGAGTCAAGGGCGTCCGTGCGGTGCAGCAGCACCTCGTGGGCGGCGTGCAGGATGTCTACCGGTCGCAGGGTGTGCCGATCCACGACAAGCACATCGAGGTCATCGTCCGCCAGATGCTCCGCAAGGTGACGGTCGTCGACCACGGCGACACCGACCTCCTGCCCGGTGAGCTGGTCGACCGGATGCGCTACAACGAGATCAACCGCGCCGCCCTGACCGAGGGCAAGAAGACGGCTTCGGCTCGTCAGGAGGTCCTCGGTATCACCAAGGCGTCGCTCGCGACCGAGTCGTGGCTGTCGGCCGCGTCGTTCCAGGAGACCACGCGTGTGCTCACGCAGGCCGCCATGGAGGGCAAGTCCGACCCGCTGATGGGCCTGAAGGAGAACGTCATCATCGGAAAGCTGATCCCGGCCGGTACCGGCCTCAGCCGCTACCGCGACGTGGCCGTCGAGGCCACCGAAGAGGCGAAGGCCGAGCGCTACCCGAACCGCGTGTTCACCGACGACGCCTCGTTCAACGAGGCCGACCTGAGCTTCGTCGACTTCGACAGCTTCTCGTCGGACGACTTCACGCCGGGGACCTACAACTAAACAGTCACGATCGAAGGCCCCGTCGCACATCCGTGCGGCGGGGCCTTCGTCGTGTCCGGGCGCAGGAGCAGCGGAACACCTCCCCGGCGACCGTCACCCCCGCAGGGGTGCCACTCCCTTTGGGATATGGCCCCCTCCTCGGGAAGACGCGATGCTGGCTGAGCCTGACCACCCATGTCGGGCAGGGCCGCACGCATCCGGATAGCGGTGCGGCCCCCACTGTCCACTGGAGGTTCCGTATGGCGTCGATGACCGAGATCTTGATCTTGCACGGTCTCCTGCCGATCGAGCAGCTCGACCTGATGTCGAATCCGTCCGACGAAGAGGCGTCGGTGCGCGACCTGCTCGAGCGCGGCGTCGTCTCGGAACTCCAGATCGCCAAGGCCCGCGCCCAGGCCGCCAACATGGACTTCGTCGAGCTCCTCGACTACCCCGTCGACCGCAACGCCGTCACCATGGTGTCGGCCGCGGTCTGTCGCCGCCACAACGCGCTGCCCATCGCCATCCACGACGGCCTCCTGCTCGTCGCCGTGTCGGACGCCGGCAACGTGTTCGCCCTCGACGACGTGCGCGCCGCCTCCCGCATGCCCATCGAGTGGGTCATGGCCGAGAAGGGCGACCTCAAGACCGCCATCGACCGCTACCTCCGCGCCGACGACGAGCTCAACGACCTCACGTCGACCCTCGAGGAGGAGTCGAGCGCGTCCGAGCAGGGCGCGATGGACATCGCGAACGGCCCCGACGACGACGTCCCGATCGTCCGCTTCGTGAACCTCCTCGTCAGCCAGGCGATCCAGGACCAGGCCTCCGACATCCACATCGAGCCCGGCGAGAGCGAGGTGCGGGTCCGCTACCGCATCGACGGCGTGCTGCACGAGATGCAGCCGGCCCCGAAGTCGATCCAGAACGGCGTCATCTCCCGCCTCAAGATCATGAGCGACATCGACATCGCCGAGCGTCGCAAGCCTCAGGACGGCCGCATGTCGGTGCGCCACGGCAACCGGCAGATCGACCTCCGCGTCGCGACCCTCCCCACGGTGTGGGGCGAGAAGGTCGTCATGCGAATCCTCGACAACACGAACACGTCGATGAACCTGCGCGACCTGAACCTCCTCGAGCGCAACTTCGACGTGTACGCCGAGTCGTACTCGAAGCCCTACGGGATGATCCTCGTCACCGGGCCCACCGGCTCCGGCAAGTCGACCACGCTCTACACGACGCTGAACGCCGTCGCCCGCCCCGAGATCAACGTCATCACCGTCGAGGACCCGGTCGAGTACCGGATGCCCGGCATCAACCAGGTGCAGGTCAACCCGAAGGCGGGCCTCACGTTCGCCAGCGCGCTCCGCAGCATCCTGCGCTCCGACCCCGACGTCGTGCTCCTTGGTGAGATCCGCGACCACGAGACCGCCCAGATCGCCATCGAGGCTTCGCTGACCGGCCACCTCGTGCTGTCGACCCTCCACACGAACGACGCCCCCAGCGCCGTCGTCCGCCTCACCGAGATGGACATCGAGCCGTTCCTCGTCGGCTCCGCCCTCGACTGCGTCGTCGCCCAGCGCCTCGCCCGTCGCCTCTGCGACCGGTGCAAGATGCCGGCCGACTACACGCCGATCGCCCTGAACGCGCTCAAGTTCCACGTCGACCCCGACCAGCCCATGCCGACCATCTACGAGCCGGTCGGCTGCCAGTCCTGCTCCAACACGGGCTACCGCGGCCGCGTGGCCCTCCACGAGGTCATGAGCGTGACCGAAGACATCGAACGCCTCGCCGTGAAGCGCGCCTCCAGCGCCGAGATCGGCCGACTCGCCCAGGAACAGGGCATGTTGACCCTCCGCCAGGACGGCTGGGAGAAAGCCAAGATGGGCCTCACCAGCGTCGAAGAGATCCTCCGGGTCGTCGCGTAGCCGCAGGGGCTGCCGAGACCGAACCGAGACTGCACACACCCACCACGAAGGAAAACCACCGATGAGTGACCCGCTGTACGACCTGCCGACCCCGGCAGAGGGCGCGCACCGCCCCGTGTACTCGCTCGACGATGCCACCGACGTCCCCGCGGCCGGCGGCTGGTCGCCCGCGCCCGTGGGCAGCCGCCGCTGGAACCGCGAGCACGAGCCCGCGACCGACGAGTTCGGCGCCCCCGAGCGCTCCTTCACGCCGTCGTCGGCGCACGCGCCCGGCTCGGCCAAGGTGTTCGACCTCCCCGCGCCGACCGACTCGCCCGCGTGGCCTCCGTCGTCGTACCCGTCGCCGCAGTCGTGGTCGGCCCCCGCGCCCGTCGCCGAGGCGCATGAGGCGCCCGCCGCGGCCGTCTTCGATCTGCCGGCGCCGAGTGCCGCGGCCCCCGTGTTCGACCTGGACGCGGCCCCGGCTCCGACCACGAGGGTGATGCCCGCTGCTCCTGCGGGCTTCGACCCGAACGGTGCCGCCGTGCACGTCGAGCTGGCCGAGCACGCCGCGACCAAGGCCGACAAGGACCTCATCGAGGCGCTGTGCCAGGTGGTCCGCCAGGGCGGCTCCGACCTCCACGTGACCGTCGACGCCCCGCCGACCCTCCGTGTCGACGGCAGCCTGCAGCCGGCCATCTCGCCCGCGCCCTGGGACCGCCACAAGGTCCGCGCCGCGCTCACGAGCCTGCTGACCCCAGAGCGCCTCGCCGACTTCGACCGCGAGCTCGAGCTCGACTTCGCGTACACGATCTCGGCCGACAGCCGATTCCGTGTGAACTTCTTCCAGCAGCGCGGCTCACTCGGCGCCGTCTTCCGTCTCATCCCCACCGAGATCAAGACGCTCGAGCAGCTCGGCATCGACCCCGACCTCGGCAAGTTCGCCGGTCTGCCCCGCGGCCTCGTCCTCGTGACCGGGCCCACCGGCTCCGGCAAGTCGACGACCCTCGCGGCCCTCATCGACCTCGCGAACTCGACCCGTGCCGACCACATCGTGACGGTGGAAGACCCGATCGAGTTCATGCACAACCACAAGAAGTCGATCGTCAACCAGCGCGAGGTCGGCGGCGACACGCACAGCTTCGCGAACGCGCTCAAGCACGTGCTGCGCCAGGACCCCGACGTGATCCTCATCGGCGAGCTCCGCGACCTCGAGACCATCTCGGTGGCGCTGACCGCCGCCGAGACCGGCCACCTCGTCTTCGCGACCCTGCACACCCAGGACGCCGCGCAGACCATCGACCGTGTGATCGACGTGTTCCCGCCGCACCAGCAGGACCAGGTGCGCACGCAGCTCGCCTCGACGCTCCAGGGCGTCGTCTGCCAGACCCTCGTGCCCCGCGCCTCCGGCAAGGGCCGCGTCGTCGCGACCGAGGTCATGATGATGACCCCGGCCGTCGGCAACCTGATCCGCGAGGGCAAGACCTACCAGATCGCCTCGTCGATGCAGGCGGGCCGCGACCTGGGCATGCACACCATGGACCAGGATCTCGCCGACCTCGTCAACGCGGGCACGGTCACCCTCAAGGCGGCCATGGAGAAGGTCCACGACGAGGAGGGCTTCCACCGCCTCGTCACGCGTGTCGAGACCGGCAACGCGAACAACATGATGGGCGGCGGCATCGACTTCGGTGACGCCTTCTCGGGAGGACAGCACTGATGGCTGCAGCACTCACCTTCGCCTACCGCGGCCGCGACGCCGCCGGCAAGGTCGTCAAGGGCAAGCTCGAGGCATCCAGCGAGGGCGCGGTCGTCACCCGCCTGCGCACGATGGGCGTCTCGCCGATCGCGATCACCGAGTCGTCGAGCACCGGGCTCCAGCGCGAGATCTCCATCCCGGGCCTCTCGAAGGGCGTGAAGCTCAAAGACCTCGCGATCATGAGCCGGCAGATGTCGACGATGATCGGCTCGGGTCTGTCGCTGCTGCGCACCCTGTCGATCCTGTCCGAGCAGACCGAGAACCCGAAGCTCGCGAAGATCCTCACCGAGATCCGCGAAGACGTCGAGACCGGTGTCTCGTTCTCCGACGCCGTCGGCAAGCACGCCCAGTACCTCCCGCCGATCATGATCAACATGGTGCGCGCGGGTGAGACCGGCGGCTTCCTCGAGGGCGCCCTCGACTCGCTGGCCACCAACTTCGAGAAGGAGGTCAAGCTGATGGGCACCATCAAGTCGGCGATGACCTACCCGGTCGTGGTGCTGTGCATGTCGCTGGCCGCCGTCGTCATCATGCTGACCTTCATCGTGCCGATCTTCGCCAAGATGTTCTCCTCGCTGGGCGGACAGCTGCCGCTGCCGACTCAGATCCTGGTCGACCTGTCGCACGCCATGCCGTGGGTGCTCCCGCCCCTGATCGTCGCGATCATCGCCTTCTCGGCCTGGTGGCGCGGCCACAAGAACGACGAGAAGGTCCGCGCCTTCGTCGACCCGCTGAAGCTCCGGCTCCCCGTCTTCGGCCCCCTCGGCCAGAAGATCGCCATCGCGCGCTTCAGCCGCAACTTCTCGAACATGATCGGCGCCGGCGTGCCGATCCTCACCGCGCTGCGCATCGTCGGCGAGGTGTCGGGCAACTACGTGCTCGAGAAGGCCCTGATCCAGGTCGCCGAGTCGGTTCGCCAGGGCGAGTCGATCGCCTCGCCGCTCACCGAGACCGAGGTGTTCCCGATGATGGTCACGCAGATGATCTCCGTCGGCGAGGACTCCGGTTCGCTCGAGACGATGCTCGAGAAGATCGCGTCGTTCTACGACGCCGAGGTCCAGGCCACCACCGAGGCCCTCACGTCGCTCATCGAGCCGCTGCTCATCGCCTTCCTCGGCGTCGTCGTCGGCGGCATGATCGTCGCCCTCTACATGCCGATCTTCCAGATCACCTCGCTCATCCACTGAGCCCGACGCACCACGACAGGACACCCCCATGCCCACCGCCCTGACACTCGACGTCGCACGACGCCGTCGAAAGGCGATGTTCCAGGAGCCCGACGAGGGCTTCACCCTGATCGAGCTCCTGGTCGTGGTGATCATCATCGGCATCCTCGCCGCGATCGCCATCCCCGTGTACCTCGGCGTGCAGAACAACGCCAAGGACTCGAGCCTGCAGTCGGACGTCGGCAACTTCAAGTCGGCGGTGCTCAGCGCTCAGGCGACCCAGGGAACCGCGTACGCCACGACCAAGCAGTCCTACACGACATCGGCCGGGCTGGCCACGGCTCTTCCCGGCGGCACGGCCACCTGGGGCGCCTCGACGAAGAGTCTCACCTTCTATCCCTCGTCGACGGGCTTCTGCCTGCTGGGCATCTCGTCGGTGACCGGCAGCAGTTTCGCCGTCACCGATCAGGCCGGCGTCCAGAAGGGGTCCTGCACGACAGCGGGAGCCTACTCGTCCACGGTCGTGTCGACAGCACCCTAGGCGACATCCGTCGTTTTCGCGCCCCGTCGCTCCTGTGAGCGGCGGGGCGTTTCCGTGCCTCGTCCGGGGGGTCTGCGGCCAGGTCGAAAGTCGCCCCTCAACTGGGGTTTCACCCGAAAGGGAGGGCCCCGGACTGGGGACACGAAAACGCCGAAAACCCCCCGAGTAAGGGATTCTGCACCCCTGTACCTCGCCAATAGCGTCTCTCTTGGCAGGCAGAGCTTGCCTCCACATCGCACAAAGCAAGACCCCCCAACCCAACCATCCCGACAGGAAGACACGTCATGTACTTCACTCTCATGGGCAAGCTCAACGCTCGCCGCAAGAACCTCGCCACGCAGGACGACAAGGGCTTCACCCTTATCGAGCTCCTCGTCGTCGTGATCATCATCGGCATCCTCGCCGCGATCGCGATCCCGGTCTACCTCGGTGTCCAGAACAACGCCAAGAACGCCGCCACGCAGAACGACGTCACCAACCTCAAGACGGCCATCGTCTCGCTGCAGACCACGAACAACGCCCTGCCCGGCAAGTTCTCGGCCGCCATCACGAGCGCCTCGAGCTTCCCGACCATCACCGGCTCGACGCAGACCTACTCGCAGGCCGGCGCCACCTTCTCCAGCAACACCACGTCGCTGAACTACGGCCCCTCGGCCACCGACAGCTTCTGCATCATCGGCATCAGCGCCGGCGGCAACACCTACTACGCCACCGCGTCGTCGGGTGTCAGCACCACCGCCTGCACCATCTCCTAGTTCCATCCCGAGCCTCAGGGCGGGCACCGACACGGTGTCCGCCCTGAGCCCGGATCAGCACCACCCCGCATCACACTCTGACTTCTTCTTCGCGACACACACCCGAAGGGGGTGACCACCATGAAGCGCATCCGCCAGATCCTCGGCTCCGACAGGTCGGCGTCCCTCGACGAGGGATTCACGCTCATCGAGGTCATCGTCGCCCTCGCTGTCTTCTCGATCATCGCCCTCACCGTCGCCGGCGCGATCACGAACTCCCTGGTCATCACGCGCGACTCCCGCTCGCGCGCCGTCGCCGAGAACCTCGCCTCGCAGGATCTCGACCTCGACCGCTCGGTCTCCGACATCATGAACGTGCAGACCAAGACCTGGACCACCACGGTCCAGAACACCCCCTACACGATCGCTCGCAAGGTCTCCTGGTCGACGTCGGCCACGACGTCGAACGCCTGTGGAACCGGCAGCGGCACGCTCCAGTACAAGATCGTCAAGGTCACCGTCAGCTGGCCGGGCAGCGGCACGACGAACCCCGTCGTCTCGACGACCAACCTCGCGCCGAACAGCCGTCTCAACGACCCCACCCTCGGCACCATCATCGTGGCGGTCACAGCTGCCGACGGCAGCGGCGCCTCGGGCGTCTCCGTCTCGATCGCCCCGGCGTCGTCCAACCCCAACGGCGCGGCCGCCGTGGCCACCCCCGCCGTGACCGACTCGAACGGCTGCACGTACGCGCTCAAGGTGACGCCCGGCAACTACACCGTGTCGATCAACCGGGCGAACGGCATCGACTACACGCAGGCGACCACTCCGGTCACGACCCCCGTCGTCGTCACCGCGGGCACCGCGACGTCCGTTCCCTTCACCTACGACACGGCCGCGACCGTGACCCTCAAGTACGCGAGCAACTACTCCGGCACGGCCACGCTCCCCACCAACCTCGACACCACGTTCAACAGCACCACGGGCGGCGTGGACCTGTTCCAGCTGGGCGCCAAGACGACTGCGACGACCCCGTCGGTGTCGCTTTTCCCCTTCACGAGCGGCTACACCTACGAGACCGGCGCGTACGTGGCGCCGATCGTGGGCAGCTCCGGCACCGTGTCGAACACACCGTGCGTCAATGTGGATCCCGGCGCCTGGATCACGCAGAACTCGTCCAAGCAGGTCGGCACGAGCTTCCAGGCTCCGACCTCGCCCGGCGGCACGGCGACGATCAACGTGCCGATGGGCGTCGTGCAGCTCCCCGCCCTGTCTGGCACGCTGAGCCTGCAGGCGACCCAGGTCAACACGAGCGCCAACGGCGACCCGGGCTGCTCGACGGCCGTCACCTACAGCTTCGGATCCCTTTCCGGCTCGCCCGTCATCGCCCTCCCGTTCGGCACGTGGCGCATCACCACAGCTGCGCTCATCGTGGTGAAGCCGTCGTCCGTCAAGACGGCGGGCGTCGTCAACAGCGACAGCACCGTCACCCTCGACCCGCGCGGGGTGACCCCGTGATCGCCGCCTTCCGTCGCCGCCTCGCGACCGTCACCGGCTCCGACCGGGCGCAGGATCGCGGAATCTCGCTCGTCGAGCTGCTGGTGGCCATGATGGTCTTCTCGATCCTGCTCGCCATGACCGTCGGCTTCTTCGTCAGCGCCAACACGGCGAGCGTCACGAACAAGCAGATCACCAACACCACCGGTTCCGCGTCGAACGGCATCAACGAGCTCACGCGTGTGATCCGCGGGGCGGTCACCAACGGCGTCGCCAACCAGACGGCGCCCGCGCCCGCATTCGCGACGGCCGGCTCCAACACGATGCTCCTCTACACGAGCATCAACACCTCGTCGACGTCGGCCTCGTCGCCCGAGATGGTGCAGTTCAGCGTCTCGGGCACCAGCCTCATCGAGCAGACCTGGCAGCCGACGCTCACGAACGGCTACTACGTCTTCCCGTCCACGAACTCGACGCCGGCGACCACCCGCGTCGTCGCCTCGCCGATCGTGCTGCCCTCGGCCGGCGGCCCCAACCTGTTCACGTACATCGACACGAACAACGCTGCGATCACCATGTCGAACGGCGCCGTCCCCAACGTCGCGGCCATCGCGGCCGTGCAGGTCAACCTCCAGGTCGGAACGGCCAACACGGCCAGCCAGTCCACGCTGCTGACCAACATCGTCGGCCTCCCCAACCTGAATGTCTCCAGGACAGCCCAATGATCACCTTCCTCCGCTTTCGAATCGGGCGTCGCCTCGCCCGTCTGCTCGGCGACCGGTCCGACGAGCGTGGCATGGCCCTCGCCACCGTCCTCATCTTCGGCGCCGCCCTGCTCCTCATGAGCGCGACGGTCGTCACCGTCTCGGTCTCGGGCACCACGAAGGCTCAGACCGACGTGAACTGGGTCGCGGCCGGCCAGGCCGCCTACGCGGGCGTCGAGGACTACCAGGCCAAGCTCGCCAACGACAACAGCTACAGCCAGTACGGCACCACGGCCTCGGCGTTCAGCAAGGACAGCACCTTCACGAGCACGAACAACAACCCCGCCTTCGTGTCGTGGGAGCCCGTCGATCCGTCCAACGCGACCGGCCCCAGCTACCGCTACGCCGTCGACAACACGCAGTACTCGAAGACGGGCGTCCTCCGCGTCCAGTCCACGGGCAAGGTCGGCACGACGACGCGCACGGTGGTCGCCAGCCTCAAGCAGTCGGGCTTCCTCGACTACATGTACTTCACCGACATGGAGTTCGGAGATCCCGCCACCTCGACGACGGGATGCCCCACCACGTCGACCTACCAGTGGGCGGCCAGCCTCTCGTCGAAGTGCAGCATCATCCAGTTCGCCGCGGGCGACACGATCTCCGGTCCGGTCCACAGCAACGACACTCTGACGGTCTGCGGCTCGACGTTCAACAACACCGTCACCACCTCGGCCCCGACGAGCACCGTGCCGAACGGCTACGTCGTGCCCTCCGGCTGCAACAGCACGCCGACGTTCGGCATCAGCAAGCCCACCTACACGCCCCTTCTTCAGATGCCGTCGACCATCGGCTCGCTGATCCAGGAGACGCGGAGCGACCTCACCGCCTCGACGGTCCCGCGCCCCGGCTGCCTCTACACCGGCCCGACGACGTTCACCTTCAACGGCGACGGCACCTGGACCGTCTACTCGCCGTGGACGCAGTACACCAACATCGCCGGCAGCCCCGCGACCTCGGGATCGGTCAGCTCGCAGTGCGGCACCCCCGGCTACACGTCGGCGGGCAACACCCTCGGAAGCCCCGGCGGCCAGACGTTCAACGTCGTCCCGCAGAACCTCGTCTACGTCCAGAACGTCCCGACCACGTCCACCGACCCGAACTACCCGAACACGTCGGCCAAGACCGGCCCCGGCAATTCGAAGTTCTTCACCTCGGCGGGCCTCCCGCAGAACTACACCTGCACGGGCGCGGACGGCTCGACCGTCGGCAACGGGGTCGGATTCCCGGCCGTCAACGAGACGGCGCCGTCGAGCACGTCGTACAGCTGCAAGAACGGCGACGCGTTCGTGCAGGGCACGGTGAACGGCGACGTCACGATCGCGGCCAACAACTACGTCTACATCACGGGCGACATCACCTACGACACGGCGACCGCGGCGAACGACCTGCTCGGCCTCATCGGTCAGAACAACGTCTACGTGTACAACCCCATCGGCAACTACACGACGACCTACACCTACTCCTGCGGCACGAGCAAGAAGCCGGCCACCTGCACGGGCACGACGCAGCACACGAACGCGCTGCTCGACGAGTCCCAGTCGGACCGCACCATCGACGCCGCCATCATGTCGGTCGCGCACTCGTTCACCGTCGAGAACTACTCGGCCGACTCGGGCAACCCCAAGGGCAACCTGAACGTCTACGGCTCCATCGTGCAGAAGTACCGTGGCCCGGTCGCGACGTCGGGCGGCAACGGCACGGTGAACACCGGCTACACGAAGAACTACTCGTACGACCCGCGCCTCGCCTTCGAAGCACCGCCGAAGTTCCTCTCGCCGGTGTCGACCACCTACGGCATCACGTCCACGACCGAGGTCAAGACCGCGTTCAGCGCGAGTGGGGCGCCGATGTCATGAGCCTCGCCCTGTTCTCGACCCTCCTCGCCGCCGTCTTCGGCCTGGCCATCGGCTCGTTCCTCAACGTGGTCGTCTACCGCGTGCCCAACGGCATGTCGGTCTCGCACCCCGCCTCGGCCTGCCCGAACTGCCACTCCGAGATCCGCGCCTACGACAACGTGCCCGTGCTCAGCTGGTTCGTCCTCCGCGGAAAGTGCCGCGACTGCAGGACCCCGATCTCGGGTCGCTACCCGATCGTCGAGGCCGCCACCGGCGCCTTCTTCCTGATCGTGGCGATCCGCTTCTGGCCGGCCGCCGGCCTGCCCTCGGACGGCCTGCACGTCGCCTCGCGCCTCCTCGAGCTGGCGGCGTTCCTCTATCTCGCCGCCATCAGCCTCGCCCTCGGCATCATCGACGCCGAGCACCACCGTCTTCCGAACCGCATCGTGCTGCCGTCGTACGCGGTGGCGATCGCGATGCTCGGCGCGGCCGACGTGCTCACGGGCGACTTCGGCGGGCTCCTGCGCACCCTCATCGGCGGCGCGGCGCTCTTCGTCTTCTACTTCGGGATCGCATTCGTGTATCCCGCGGGCATGGGCTTCGGCGACATCAAGCTCGCCGGCGTCCTCGGCCTCTACCTGGGCTTCCTGGGTTGGGGTCCCCTCATCGTGGGAGCCTTCGCGGCCTTCCTCGTCGGTGGCGTCTTCGCCATCGTGCTGATCGCCCTCAAGCGCGTGGGGAGGAAGGGCGGGATCCCCTTCGGTCCCTGGATGCTCGTTGGCGCGTGGATCGGCGTCTTCGCCGGCCAGGCCGTGTTCCACGGCTACCTCACCGCAATCGGCGCGGCCTGACCGCGCCCCCGCCCACCCCTCCCAGGAGAAACCAGCCATGAGCAAGTCCATCGTCGGCGTCGACATCGGTGCAGCCTCGCTGCGCGCGGTGGAGATCGCCAACCCGACCTCGGCGAAGCCCACCCTCGTGCGCTTCGGCGAGGTGCCGCTGCCGGCCGGCAGCGTGAGCCGCGGCGAGGTCGTCGAAGCGCAGACCGTCGCCAACTCCCTGAAGGCCCTCTGGTCGCAGGCCGGATTCAAGAGCAAGCAGGTGGTGCTCGGCATGGGCAACCAGCGCGTGCTCGCCCGCGACCTCACCGTCGCCAAGGCGTCCAAGGCCCGCATCAAGGAGTCCCTGCCCTTCCAGGTCCAGGACATGCTTCCGGTGCCCGTCGCCGACGCCCTCCTCGACTTCTACCCGGTCTCCGAGGGCATCGGAGAGCACGGCCCAGTCATCAACGGCCTGCTCATCGCAGCCGTGAAGGACGCCGTGCTCGGCAACGTCCGGGCGTCGAAGCTCGCCGGCCTCACCGCCGTCGGGGTCGACCTCATCCCGTTCGCCGTGTCGCGGCTCCTGGTGAACCGCCAGAACAACGGCGGCACCGTCGCCCTCGTCGACATCGGAGCCTCGACCACCTCGGTCGTCCTGCTCTCGAACGGCGTGCCGCAGTTCGTCCGCATCATCCCCTCGGGCGGTGACGACGTCACCCGTGACCTCACCAGCCGCCTCGAGATCCCCGCCGAGCTCGCCGAGGGCGCCAAGCGCACCCTCGGCCTCGTCGCCTCGTCGGCCACGAAGGAGGACAAGACGGCCTCGGCGGTCATCTTCGAGACCGTCAACGAGCTCCTGGGCAGCCTCCGCAACACCATCAGCTACTACGCCAACACCCGTCCGCACGAGCACGTCAGCCACATCGTGCTCACCGGCGGCGGCGCCCAGCTGATCGGCCTCCCCGCGGCGCTCGCCGAGGTCACGCGCCTCAAGGTCGTCCCCGGCGACCCGCTGCAGAGCGTCTCCGTCGCCCGCTCCGTCAACGAGCAGGCCCTTCGTCCCTCCGTCCCGTCGCTCACCACCGCGATCGGCCTGGCACTCGGGAGCGCAGCATGAAGTTCTACCTGACCAAGGCCGCCCAGCGTGCGGCCGAGAGCGGGCAGGCGCCCGTCGCCAAGGAGAAGGTCGCCAAGGCCCCTCGCGTGAAGGCCGAGAAGACCCCGCGGCTGAAGGCCGAAAAGGCTCCTCGCGTGAAGGCCGACAAGGCCCCCTCCGCCCGTCAGCAGCGCAAGGCGGCGGCCTCGGCTGCTCCTGCGCAGGCCCCCGCCCTGGCACCCGGATTCGGGGCGCCCGCGGCCTCGTCGGTCATCGTGCCGACGTCGCCCGCGCTCTCGGCTCCGGTCGCGGTTCCGCTGGCCCCTGCCGCCTCGGTCGCGGCACCCCTCGCCCCGGCGGAGTCCGTCGCCGCGCCTCTCGCGACGACCGCCACCAGCGTGCTCGACGCCCCGGCACCTCCGGCCGAGCAGCGCACCGGCTCCGGCCGTGCCGCGAGAGCACCGAAGGCGGCCGCGGCACCGCGCGAGAAGAAGGGCGTGATCGCCATCGGCGGCCAGCCCCGCGTGGACCTGCTTCCGCAGGAGGTCCGCATCGAGCGCAAGGCCGCGAACAACGTGCGTCGTGCCTGGCTCGGAGTGGGAGTCGTCGTCGTCATCGTGGCCCTGGCCATCGGCGGTGCGACCGTCTACTCGCAGGGCGCAGCGAACGCTCTGACCACGGCTCAGGCCTCCACGACGCGCCTCAACCTCGAAGCGCAGAAGTACTCGCAGGCGCAGACGGTCCAGGACCAGGTGGACCTGGTCCAGGCCTCCCTGAAGGTCGGCGGATCGACCGACATCGACTGGCCCGGCTACCTCGCCGCGGTGGCGCTCACGGTCCCGTCGGGAGCTCAGCTGAGCGGCGTGAACGTCGACTCCGCGTCGAGCGTCCAGGCCTACGCCCAGGCCTCGTCGCCGCTCGAGGGCCAGCGCGTCGCAACGCTGACACTGACGGCCACGAGCACCTCGCTCCCGTCGGTGCCGACCTGGCTCGAGAACCTGACCAAGATCAAGGGCTACGAGGACGCGACGGCCGGCACGGTCGCCCTGTCCGATGGTGTGTACACGTCGACCGTCACCCTCCACATCAACAAGAAGGCGTTCTCGAACGCCTACACGAAGGGAAGCTGATCATGGATCGCAATCGCCTTCTGACGATCGCGGCGGCCCTCGCCGCGGTGGTGGTCATCGCCGGCGGGTTCTTCCTCGGAATCCAGCCCAAGCTGAGCGCGGCCAGCACGGCTCACGCACAGGAGCAGTCCGTCACCACGCAGAACGAGTCGCTCGACACCAATCTCGCGAAGCTCAAGAGCCAGTTCGAGAAGATCGACTCGCTCCGGGCGCAACTCGCGTCGAAGCGCGAGGCGGTCCCCAGCGACGTCGCGTCGGACACCTTCATCACCGAGCTGAACGGCATCGCCGACTCGACGAACGTGACCGTGAGCAACATCACGTTCGGCACGCCCGCCGCCTACGCCGCCCCCGTCTCGTCGACGCCCGCCGCGTCCACGACGTCGACGGCCACGGCGTCCGCGTCCGCGTCGCCCTCCGCCTCCGCGACCGCCACCGCGGCTCCGACGCCCACGGCTACCACGCCGCAGGCGCCGACCGTGGCCACGTCGCCGCTCATCACCGCGGCGAACTTCACCGACATCCCCGTGTCGATGGAGATCAAGGGTTCGTACACTCAGGCCATCGCGTACCTCCAGGGACTTCGCGACGGGAAGCGCCTCTTCCTGGTGACGTCGATCACGGTCACGCCGGCCGGGAGCGACGGAACCACGAGCAGCGCCCCGACATGGACCTTCGGCGGCCTCATCTACGCGCTGACCGACTCCACGAGCGCCACGCAGGAGCAGCAGTCGACCACCTCGTCGACGGCGTCCGGCACGGCGTCCGACAGCTCGACCACCGACTCGGCCGCGGGCAAGTAGCCCCGGCCGGGCCGGCGGCCCCAAGCCGCCGCGGACCGGTCGGAGGTCCCGATCGACCGGTCCCCGGCTCTATTTATGGTCGCGGATGCGTCCGCAGAACCGGACTTCGTACAAGCCTCGTCATCCGGCGCTGCTCCCGCATCCGCGACGCCACCACACGACCCCGCCTCAGCCGAGGCGGGGTCGTGTGCGTAGCCTGGACGCATGTCGCGCGGCCTCATCGTCGTGATGGCCACGATCACGCATCTCTCGCTCGTGGTGCTGACGACCGGCATCGTGGTGTTCGTCACCCACGGCGACGTCATCGTCGAACGCGACGCCGGCACCCTCCTGGGCCCGGCGATGGTCCTGGGGTCGATGGCGTGCGTCTTCTTCCCGCTGGCGCGGCGCTTCGGGGTGGAAGGCCGAGACGCCCGCGAGTCGGGCGACGAGGCGCCGAGAGGCCGCAGGATCCTGCCCCTCGCCCTCACCGCCGCCCTGAGCAGCTACGTCGTGATGCTGCTGATCGGGGCGACCGTGTACGCCAGCGAGCGCGGGCAGGCGGCGTGGCTGGTGCTCTTCGCGGGCCGTTATGCGGCCAGCCTGTTCGTCACGGTGACCTCGCTCGAGGCAGGTGTCGTCGTCGCAGGATTTGCGCTGGCGGCGAAGGCCGACGCCGCCAGGGCTCGCTCGTTTGATTAAGCCTCCCAGCCCGACTATTCTTTTTCGGGTGTGCGCGCAAGCGTGCCCATATTTCCGTTGCACTATATGACGGAATGTCCGTCTCTTCGGGGTGGGGAACTTCTCGCCGTACCGAACAGGCCCGCAGGTCGCTTTTCCGAAGCGCCGTCGCGGGGGAGACGCACCCTCCACCACTCACCATCCAGGCGTGTGACGGCGGTGTGCTCCAGAGATGAGGAAGCCGTCCGATCGGGGCGGCCAGAACCTGAGCAGATCGTCTGCACCGAGAAGTACGAAACAGGAGAACCAGTGCCAACTATTCAGCAGCTGGTCCGCAAGGGTCGCACGCCGAAGGTCGTCAAGACCAAGGCCCCCGCCCTCAAGGCCAACCCCCAGCAGCGTGGTGTCTGCACCCGCGTGTACACCACCACCCCCAAGAAGCCGAACTCGGCCCTCCGCAAGGTCGCTCGCGTCAAGCTGAGCAACGGCACCGAGGTCACCGCCTACATTCCCGGTGAAGGTCACAACCTTCAGGAGCACTCGATGGTGCTCGTCCGCGGCGGTCGTGTGAAGGACCTCCCCGGTGTGCGCTACAAGATCGTCCGTGGCGCCCTCGACACTCAGGCCGTCAAGAACCGCAAGCAGGCTCGCAGCCGCTACGGCGCGAAGATGGAGAAGAAGTAATGCCTCGCAAGGGTCCCGCTCCTAAGCGTCCCGTCGTCGCCGACCCCGTCTACGGCGCCCCGATCGTCAGCCAGCTGGTCAACAAGATCCTGCTCGACGGCAAGAAGGGCCTCGCCGAGCGCATCGTCTACGGTGCTCTCGCCGGCGTCGCCGCGAAGAACGGCCAGGACGCCGTCGCCACGCTCAAGAAGGCCCTCGACAACGTGCGCCCGACCCTCGAGGTCCGTTCGCGCCGCGTCGGCGGTTCGACCTACCAGGTGCCGGTCGAGGTCAAGCCTCACCGCGCGAACACCCTGGCCCTCCGCTGGCTCACCAGCTACGCCAAGGCACGTCGCGAGAAGACGATGACCGAGCGTCTCATGAACGAGATCCTCGATGCGTCGAACGGTCTCGGCGCCGCTGTGAAGCGCCGCGAGGACACCCACAAGATGGCCGAGTCGAACAAGGCCTTCGCGCACTACCGCTGGTAAGCACCACCGCCCGCAAGGGCCCTGCGGGGCGGCGGCCACAGCCGGCGCCCCGCAGACACCATCACTAAAACCCCCCATCGGAGGATCCCGTGGCACAGGACGTGCTCACCGACCTGAACAAGGTCCGCAACATCGGCATCATGGCTCACATCGATGCCGGCAAGACCACCACCACCGAGCGCATCCTGTTCTACACGGGGATCACCCACAAGATCGGTGAGGTGCACGACGGCGCCGCCACCATGGACTGGATGGCTCAGGAACAAGAGCGCGGCATCACGATCACGTCGGCCGCGACGACCTGCTTCTGGAACAAGAACCAGATCAACATCATCGACACCCCCGGTCACGTCGACTTCACCGTCGAGGTGGAGCGCTCGCTCCGCGTCCTCGACGGCGCCGTGGCGGTCTTCGACGGCAAGGAGGGCGTGGAGCCCCAGTCCGAGACCGTCTGGCGTCAGGCCGACAAGTACGACGTGCCGCGCATCTGCTTCGTCAACAAGATGGACAAGCTGGGCGCCGACTTCTACTACACCGTCGACACCATCATCACGCGCCTCGGCGCCAAGCCGCTGGTCATGCAGCTCCCGATCGGCTCGGAGTCGTCCTTCGAGGGCGTCGTCGACCTGGTCGAGATGCGTGCGCTGACCTGGCGCGGCGATGCCAAGGGTGACGTCGAGATGGGCGCCAAGTACGAGATCGAGCCGATCCCGGCGGACCTCCAGGCCAAGGCCGAGGAGTACCGCGCCAAGCTGCTCGAGACCGTCGCCGAGTCCGACGACGCGCTGCTCGAGAAGTACTTCTCGGGCGAAGAGCTCACGGTCGCCGAGATCAAGGGCGCCGTCCGCAAGATGACGGTCAACTCCGAGCTCTACCCGATCTTCTGCGGTTCCGCGTTCAAGAACCGCGGCGTGCAGCCGATGCTCGACGCCGTGATCGACTACCTCCCCTCGCCGCTCGACGTGCCTCCGATGGAGGGCCACGACGTCCGCGACGAAGAGAAGATCATCACCCGCAAGCCCGACTCGTCCGAGCCCTTCTCGGCTCTGGCCTTCAAGGTCGCGGTGCACCCCTTCTTCGGTCGTCTCACCTATGTCCGCGTGTACTCGGGCTCGATCGAGTCCGGTGCGCAGGTCATCAACTCGACGAAGGACAAGAAGGAGCGCATCGGCAAGATCTTCCAGATGCACTCCAACAAGGAGAACCCCGTCGACAGCGTGACCGCGGGTCACATCTACGCGGTCATCGGCCTCAAGTTCACGACCACCGGCGACACGCTGTGCGACCCGAACGAGCAGATCGTCCTCGAGTCGATGACGTTCCCGGAGCCCGTCATCGAGGTCGCCATCGAGCCGAAGACGAAGGCCGACCAGGAGAAGCTGTCGCTGGCCATCCAGAAGCTCGCCGAGGAAGACCCGACGTTCCGCGTCGAGCTCAACGCCGAGACGGGCCAGACGGTCATCAAGGGCATGGGCGAGCTTCACCTCGACATCCTCGTCGACCGCATGAAGCGCGAGTTCAACGTCGAGGCGAACGTCGGCAAGCCGCAGGTCGCGTACCGCGAGACCATCAAGAAGCCGATCGAGCGCTACGACTACACCCACAAGAAGCAGACGGGTGGCTCCGGCCAGTTCGCGAAGGTCCAGATCGCTCTGGAGCCCTTCGAGGTCACGGCCGAGTCGACGTACGAGTTCGAGAACAAGGTCACCGGTGGCCGCGTCCCGCGCGAGTACATCCCGTCGGTCGACGCCGGAATCCAGGACGCCATGCAGGTCGGCGTCCTCGCCGGCTACCCGACCGTGGGCGTCAAGGCCACGCTTCTCGACGGTGCGTCGCACGACGTCGACTCGTCCGAGATGGCGTTCAAGATCGCCGGCTCGATGGCGTACAAGGAGGCTGCTCGCAAGGCCAGCCCCGTGCTGCTCGAGCCGATCATGGCCGTCGAGGTGCGCACGCCCGAGGAGTACATGGGCGACGTCATCGGCGACCTCAACTCTCGTCGAGGCATGATCGCCTCGATGGATGACGCCAGCGGTGTCAAGGTCGTCAAGGCCAGCGTTCCGCTGTCGGAGATGTTCGGTTACGTCGGCGACCTGCGGTCGAAGACCTCGGGTCGCGCCGTCTACTCGATGACGTTCGAGTCGTACGCGGAGGTCCCGAAGGCTGTCGCCGACGAGATCGTCGCGAAGAACAAGGGCGAGTAGCCGACCCCAGGGTGGCGTTCTCCACAGAGCGAACACCCGAAATGCGGGGTCGAGCCTCGACCGCGTAGCATGTGAATACACCAATCGCAGGGCCTGGTCGGCCGACGAGAAATCGGTCGGCCCAGGCACTGCACTCGAGTCCTGAGGAGGACCCACAGTGGCGAAGGCCAAGTTCGAGCGGACTAAGCCGCACGTAAACATCGGAACCATCGGTCACGTCGACCACGGCAAGACCACGCTCACCGCGGCGATCACCAAGGTTCTGCACGACAAGTACCCCGACCTCAACACGGCGTCGGCGTTCGACCAGATCGACAACGCGCCCGAAGAGAAGGCTCGTGGTATCACGATCAACATCTCGCACGTCGAGTACCAGACCGAGAAGCGCCACTACGCTCACGTCGACGCTCCCGGCCACGCCGACTACGTCAAGAACATGATCACCGGTGCGGCTCAGATGGACGGCGCGATCCTCGTGGTCGCCGCCACCGACGGCCCGATGCCCCAGACGCGTGAGCACGTGCTGCTCGCCCGCCAGGTCGGCGTGCCCTACATCGTCGTGGCGCTGAACAAGGCCGACATGGTCGACGACGAGGAGATCCTCGAGCTCGTCGAGCTCGAGGTCCGCGAGCTGCTCTCGAGCCAGGACTTCGACGGCGACAACGCTCCCGTCGTTCAGGTCTCGGCTCTCCAGGCGCTCGAGGGTGACGAGAAGTGGGCGAAGACCGTCGCCGACCTCATGGAGGCCGTCGACGAGAACGTCCCCGACCCGATCCGTGCGACCGACCAGCCCTTCCTCATGCCGATCGAGGACGTCTTCACGATCACCGGTCGTGGCACCGTCGTCACCGGCCGTGTCGAGCGCGGTCAGCTCAACGTCAACGAGGAGATCGAGATCGTCGGCATCCGCCCGACGACCAAGACCACCGTCACCGGCATCGAGATGTTCCGCAAGCTGCTCGACTCGGCTCAGGCCGGCGACAACACCGGTCTTCTCCTCCGCGGCACCAAGCGCGAGGACGTCGAGCGCGGCCAGGTCATCGTCAAGCCCGGTTCGGTCACGCCGCACACGGTGTTCGACGCGAACGTCTACATCCTCTCCAAGGATGAGGGTGGTCGCCACAACCCGTTCTACGCGAACTACCGTCCGCAGTTCTACTTCCGCACCACCGACGTCACCGGCGTCATCACGCTGCCCGAGGGCACCGAGATGGTCATGCCGGGCGACACCACCGAGATCAGCGTCGAGCTGATCCAGCCGATCGCCATGGAGGAGGGCCTCCGCTTCGCTATCCGCGAGGGTGGCCGCACCGTCGGCGCCGGCACCGTCACGAAGATCAACAAGTAATTCGGTTGATCCCGTGACGCGGTGACGCGTCAGTACCTCGAGAGGGGCCGAGCCTGCAAGGGCTCGGCCCCTCTTGCCGTTCACCGTCCATTTGTGGCGCGAGGCGTCCGGAAAGCGCATGATGGGCGCCAAGGCCGGAAGCGCCGGCCTCAAGGGAGGCCGACATGGCGAGCTTGGATGACGTGACCGGCAAGGCGAAAGAGGGCCTGGACGATGTCACGAGCAAAGCGAAGGAATTCCTGAACGACAACAAGGTGCAGGACGCCCTCAAGAGCGACAAGGTCGAAGAGGTCAGCGACAGCATCCTCAACGCCGTCGCCGGGGCGGCCGACAAGATCACCGGTGGCAAGTTCCACGACAAGATCGAGGAGGCTCGCGACGCCGCCGACAAGAAGATCGGCAGCGAGTGAGAAGTCCCGCATCCTGAGGGCCCTCGGCACACGCCGGGGGCCCTTTCTCGTACCCCGACGACGAGCGGGCGCGCAGGAGCCGTGGTGTTGCGTGGGTGCATGCCTCGCCTGCGCCGCACCGACTCGAGCCGCCCGGGCGTCACGCGTGTCCGTGCGGGCCGTGGCTTCACCTACCGCGACGAGCACGGCGGGACGATCCGCGACGCCGACCTGCGTTCCCGAATCGACGCACTCGCCATTCCGCCGGCGTGGACGGACGTGTGGATCGCGCCCTACCCGAACGGCCACATCCAGGCGACCGGCGTCGACGGCGCCGGTCGGCGGCAGTACATCTACCACCCCACCTGGCGCGAGCAGAAGGACCGCATCAAGTTCGACCGCGCCCTCGCCCTGGCGGAGTCGCTGCCGGTCGCTCGCCGATTCGTCACGATGGATCTGCGGCGCCCCGAGCCCGACCGCGACCGCGCTCTGGCGACGGCGTTCCGCATGCTCGACACCGGGTCGCTCCGCGTCGGCTCGGAGCGCTACGCCGAGGAGCACGGCAGTCACGGCCTCGCCACGCTGCTCTGCAGCCACGCGACCGTCTCCGGCGACACGGTCACGCTCGACTTCCCCGGCAAGAGCGGCCAGGAGTGGGGATCGACGATCGTCGACCCGGATCTCGCAACGGTGATCCGCGGTCTCAAGCGACGGGGCGGCCGGGCGCGGCTGCTCGCGTACCGTCCGGAGGCGGGCACCGCCTGGCGCCCGATCCACTCGCCCGACATCAACGCCTACGTCAAGGAGCGCGCGGGCGACGAGTTCACGGCGAAGGACTTCCGCACCCTGCACGGCACCGTCGCCGCGGCGGTCAGCCTCGCCCGCACCGGGCCGCAGCCGACCGAGGCGAAGCGGAAGCGGGCAGTCTCGGCGGCCATGCGCGACGCCGCAGAGGTGCTCGGTAACACGCCCTCGATCGCCCGCTCGAGCTACGTCGATCCCCGCCTCGTCGACGCCTACGACGGCGGCGAGACCATCGACCCGGGTCGTCTGGCGTCGGCCGAGTCGGAGCTCCGCGCCCTGCTGTTCCGCTGAGCGTGGTCTCCGGGCCACCCGCAGTCACGTAACGTTGGGGGGTGACCGAGTGCATCCACGGCCTTGACGAAGATCTCTGCGACATCTGCACGCCTCGGCCTGCCCCCGAGCCGCCTGCGCCCGCGGCCAGGCCCTCCCGCTCGGCGGCGTCGCGCCCGCCCGGCGGTCCGCGGCGCACTCCGGTGCGCGCGGCCGGCACGCGCTCGACGCCGGTCGAGACCCTGCCCGACGTGAACCTCGCCACGATGCGCGCCCACCACTGGACCCACATCGACAACCTCGAGTCGATCCTGCGAGACGGCGAGCTGCGCGCAGGAGCACGCCCCGAGCTCGACGTCTCCTCGCCCGAGCGGCGCGAGAGCCGCGCGGCGGCGGCAGTGCCGACCGGCGAATCGGTCTCCGACTTCGTGCCCTTCGCCCTCTCGCCCGACGCTGCGACGTGGGACGAAGTGCGGCACGGCGCCGACGGGCCGGGCTGGTCCGCCGCGGCACGCGGCACGCGCCCCACGGACTTCGTCGTCCTCGTGGTGCCCGTGGCGGCGCTGGGGGAGGACTTCGTCGTCGCCGACGGCGAGGCTGCAGGCGCACTCACGCGGTTCGGGACGGGGCCGGTCGAGGGTGGAGCGACCGCTCGCCGGGCGGCGATCGCCGATCCTGCGCTCGCGAACATCGAGGTGCTCGTGCCCGGTGTCGTCGCGGTGTCGAGCGTCACCCTGATCGGCGTGCCGAACGACAGGATGCGCGACCGGGTCCGCGAACTGCTCGTCACGGTCGGCGTCGCCGCCGTTCGCGTCGCGGTGTACCCGCCCTGGTTCAAGCCCTCCGAAGCCTGATTCCACGGGCTTCGAGCGCCTGATCCGACCGCGCCCGGAGGTGCGACACGCCCGGGTTGCAGCAAATGCGCCTGTATGGCAGGATTATCTGGTTCAACATTTCCGCCCTGCGCTTCGGCCGGGGTCGTGAATCACTGCCAGGCAGTGCACAGTTCATCTGGGCCGCGGGTAGAAGGACACCTCTTCCTCACATCGAGAGATGACCTCCCCATGGGCGGCGCTTGGTGCGGGCAGAGACTCATCGCAACAGACCGACACGCGGTGTCGAGCAGAAGTGCTCGTGCGCCCGCGCGTCACGGCGCATCAGCGCCATTGACACAACAACAGTGCCAGGCCGAGGCAGGCCGTTCGTGAGAACGCTGCCGAGGCGCGTCAGGCGGCCCCGTGAAGGTGCGCGACGTCAACATCGAGAGAGAGACTCACATGGCGGGACAGAAGATCCGCATCCGGCTGAAGTCGTACGACCACGAGGTCATCGACACTTCGGCCCGCAAGATCGTCGACACGGTGACCCGTGCCGGTGCGACCGTGGTCGGCCCCGTGCCGCTCCCCACGGAGAAGAACGTGGTCGCCGTGATCCGTTCGCCCCACAAGTACAAGGACTCGCGCGAGCACTTCGAGAAGCGCACGCACAAGCGCCTCATCGACATCATCGACCCGACGCCGAAGGCCGTCGACTCGCTCATGCGTCTCGACCTCCCCGCCGACGTCAACATCGAGATCAAGCTGTAGGGGGCGACTGACAGATGGCAACCACCACCAAGAACGTCAAGGGCCTGCTCGGCAAGAAGCTCGGCATGACCCAGGTCTGGGACGAGAACAACAAGCTCGTCCCCGTCACCGTCGTCGAGATCTCTCCGAACGTCGTGACCCAGATCCGCACCGAGGAGAAGGACGGCTACGTGGCCGTCCAGATCGCCGCCGGCGCCATCGACCCGCGCAAGGTCAACCAGCCCAAGGCCGGGCACTTCGAGGCCGCCGGCGTCACGCCGCGCCGCCACCTCACCGAGGTCCGCACCGCTGACGCCGCTGAGTACTCGCTCGGCCAGGAGCTCACGGTCGACGCCTTCGAGGCCGGCCAGAAGGTCGACGTCGTCGGCACCTCCAAGGGCAAGGGCTTCGCCGGTGTCATGAAGCGCCACAACTTCCAGGGCGTCTCCGCGTCGCACGGTGCCCACCGCAACCACCGCAAGCCCGGTTCGATCGGTGCTTCGTCGACCCCGAGCCGTGTCTTCAAGGGCATGCGCATGGCCGGTCGCATGGGTGGCGAGCGCGTCACCGTCCTCAACCTGACCGTGCACGCCGTCGACGCCGAGAAGGGTCTGCTGCTCGTCAAGGGCGCCGTCCCCGGTGCTCGTGGCCGCATCGTCTTCGTCCGCACCGCCGTGAAGGGGAACTAGCGCATGGCTACCACCACTGCATCCGTCACCAGCGTCGACGTCGTCGACGCGAAGGGTTCCAAGACCGGCACCGTCGAGCTCCCCGCCGAGCTCTTCGACGTGACCGCGAACGTCCCGCTGATCCACCAGGTCGTCGTCGCCCAGCTGGCCGCCGCTCGTCAGGGCACGCACAAGGTCAAGGGCCGCGGCGAGGTCTCCGGAGCCGGCCGCAAGCCGTTCAAGCAGAAGGGAACCGGTCGTGCCCGCCAGGGTTCGATCCGCGCCCCCCAGATGACCGGCGGTGGCATCGTCCACGGCCCGACGCCCCGCGACTACGCGCAGCGCACCCCCAAGAAGATGATCGCCGCTGCTCTGCTCGGCGCTCTCTCGGACCGCGCCCGCGGCGCCCGCGTGCACGTCGTCGAGTCCTTCGTCGCCGACGAGATCTCGACGAAGACCGCCGTCGCGCTGCTCACCTCGATCGCGTCGAGCAAGCACGTCCTGGTCGTCACCGACCGCGACGACGACCTCACCCTCAAGAGCGTCCGCAACGTCGCCGAGGTCCACGTGATCACGTTCGACCAGCTCAACGCCTACGACGTGCTCGTCTCCGACGACATCGTCTTCACCAAGAGCGCCCTTGACGCCTTCATCGCGTCGAAGACCAAGAAGGAGGCCACCGCATGAGCGGCATCCACAAAGATCCCCGCGACATCGTCATCTCGCCGGTCGTCTCCGAGAAGAGCTACACCCTGATCGATCAGGGCAAGTACACCTTCCTCGTCGACCCCCGCTCGAACAAGACCGAGATCAAGCTCGCCATCGAGAAGATCTTCGACGTCAAGGTCGACAGCATCAACACGCTCAACCGCCCGGGCAAGACCCGTCGCACCAAGTTCGGGATCGGCAAGCGCAAGGACACCAAGCGCGCCATCGTGACGCTCAAGTCGGGCACCATCGACATCTTCACGGCTGTCGGCTAGGGCTCGGAGGGATAACAAAATGGCTATTCGCAACTACAAGCCCACGACTCCGGGTCGCCGCGGTTCGTCCGTCGCCGACTTCGCCGAGATCACGCGCTCCACGCCCGAGAAGTCGCTCCTGCGTCCGCTCGCGAAGACCGGTGGCCGCAACAACGCCGGTCGCATCACGACCCGTCACATCGGTGGTGGCCACAAGCGCCAGTACCGCGTCATCGACTTCCGTCGGAACGACAAGGACGGCGTGAACGCCAAGGTCGCTCACATCGAGTACGACCCCAACCGCACGGCGCGTATCGCGCTCCTGCACTTCGTCGACGGCACCAAGCGCTACATCATCGCCCCCGACAAGCTGCGTCAGGGCGACGTCGTCGAGTCGGGTCCGTCGGCCGACATCAAGCCGGGCAACAACCTCCCGCTGAAGAACATCCCCGTGGGTACCGTCATCCACGCGATCGAGCTCAAGCCGGGCGGCGGTGCCAAGATGGCCCGCTCCGCCGGTGCCTCGGTCCGCCTCGTGGCGAAGGACGGCCCCTACGCCCAGCTGCGTCTCCCCTCGGGCGAGGTCCGCAACGTCGACGCGCGCTGCCGCGCCACGATCGGCGAGGTCGGCAACGCCGAGCAGTCGAACATCAACTGGGGCAAGGCCGGCCGCATGCGCTGGAAGGGCGTCCGCCCGACCGTCCGCGGTGTCGCCATGAACCCGGTCGACCACCCGCACGGTGGTGGTGAGGGCAAGACCTCCGGTGGTCGCCACCCGGTCTCGCCGTGGGGCCAGAAGGAAGGCCGCACCCGTCACCCCAACAAAGAGAGTGACAAGCTCATCGTCCGCCGCCGTAACGCCGGTAAGAAGCGCAAGTAGGAGTTGTAGAAGATGCCACGCAGTCTGAAGAAGGGCCCCTTCGTCGACGAGCACCTGCTTCGCAAGGTGATCGGTCAGAACGAGGCCAACACGAAGAACGTGATCCGTACCTGGTCGCGCCGCTCCATGATCATCCCGAACATGCTCGGCCACACCATCGCCGTGCACGACGGTCGCAAGCACATCCCCGTGTTCGTGACCGAGTCGATGATCGGCCACAAGCTCGGCGAGTTCGCGCCCACCCGCACCTTCCGCGGCCACGTGAAGGACGACAAGAAGGGTCGCCGCCGCTAACGCGGAGGCGAAGAAGGAGGAGAGAAATGGTGGAGTCGATCGCCCGCGTGCGACACATCCGCGTCACCCCCATGAAGGCCCGTCGCGTCGTCAACCTGATCCGCGGCAAGCAGGCCCTCGAGGCCCTGGCCATCCTGAAGTTCGCGCCCCAGGGCGCGTCGGAGCCCGTCTACAAGCTCGTCGCGTCGGCCATGGCCAACGCCCGGGTCAAGGCGGACGCCTCGAACAGCTACCTCAACGACGAAGACCTCTACGTCTCGAGGGCGTTCGTCGACGAGGGTGCAACCCTCAAGCGGTTCCAGCCGCGTGCTCAGGGCCGTGCGTTCCAGATCCTGAAGCGCACCAGCCACATCACGGTCGTCCTCGCGACGCCCGAAGAGGCCGAAGCGGCCACCACGTCGAAGAAGGCGAGCAAGTAATGGGCCAGAAAGTCAACCCGTACGGCTTCCGTCTCGGGATCACCACCGACCACGTGTCGCGCTGGTTCTCCGACAGCACGAAGCCGGGGCAGCGTTACAGCGACTACGTCGCCGAGGACGTCAAGATCCGCAACCTGCTGAAGACCTCGCTCGACCGCGCCGGCGTGGCGAAGATCGAGATCGAGCGCACCCGTGACCGCGTCCGCGTCGACATTCACACCGCCCGCCCGGGCATCGTGATCGGTCGTCGTGGCGCCGAGGCCGAGCGCATCCGCGCCGACCTCGAGAAGCTCACCGGCAAGCAGATCCAGCTGAACATCCTCGAGGTCAAGAACCCCGAGGCCGAGGCTCAGCTCGTCGCCCAGGGCATCGCCGAGCAGCTCAGCGCCCGCGTGGCCTTCCGCCGCGCGATGCGCAAGGGCCTGCAGGGTGCTCAGCGCGCCGGAGCCAAGGGTGTCCGCATCCAGGTATCGGGTCGCCTCGGCGGCGCCGAGATGAGCCGCTCGGAGTTCTACCGCGAGGGCCGCGTGCCCCTGCACACCCTCCGCGCCAACATCGACTACGGCTTCTACGAGGCCAAGACCACCTTCGGTCGCATCGGTGTCAAGGTGTGGATCTACAAGGGCGACATCACCAACAAGGAGCTCGCGCGCGAGCAGGCGAACCAGAAGTCGTCGCGCCCCGAGCGTCGTAACGACCGCGGCGACCGCGGTGGCCGTGGCGGAAGCCGCGCCCCGCAGCAGGACGCCCCGGTCACCGCAGGAGCTGAGGCCTAACCATGCTTATTCCCCGTCGTGTCAAGCACCGCAAGCAGCACCACCCCGGCCGTAGCGGCCAGGCGACCGGTGGTACTCGCGTGTCCTTCGGTGAGTACGGAATCCAGGCCCTCACGCCTGCCTACGTCACCAACCGTCAGATCGAGTCCGCTCGTATCGCCATGACCCGCCACATCAAGCGCGGTGGAAAGGTGTGGATCAACATCTACCCCGACCGCCCGCTGACCAAGAAGCCGGCCGAGACCCGAATGGGTTCCGGTAAGGGTTCGCCCGAGTGGTGGGTCGCCAACGTCAAGCCGGGTCGCGTGCTCTTCGAGCTCAGCGGCGTCAACGAGGAGATCGCCCGCGAGGCGCTCACTCGTGCAATCCACAAGCTGCCGCTCAAGGCACGCATCATCAAGCGCGAGGAGGGCGACGCGTAATGGCGATCGGATCCAAGGAGCTCCGTCCCACCGAGCTCGACACCTTCGAAGACGAGCGTCTCGTCGACGAGCTGAAGAAGTCCAAGGAAGAGCTGTTCAACCTGCGCTTCCAGTCGGCCACCGGCCAGCTCGAGAACCACGGCCGCGTGCGTGCCGTGAAGCGCGACATCGCTCGCATCTACACGGTCCTGCGCGAGCGCGAGCTCGGGATCCGTGCCACCCCCGCCCCGGTCGCGGCTCCCAAGGCCGCAGCGAAGAAGTCGACCAAGAAGGCTGCCAAGCCCGCCGAGGCCGACACCACCGCCGAGGCCGCCGACACCGCCGAGGAGACCAAGTAATGGCTACCGAGAAGAAGACCGCGGCGGCCGAGACCGAGACTCTCGTCCGCGGCTACCGCAAGACCCGTCGTGGCTACGTGACCAGCGACAAGATGGAGAAGACCATCGTCGTCGAGGTCGAGGACCGCGTGAAGCACCCCCTGTACGGCAAGGTCATCCGCCGTACCTCCAAGGTCAAGGTCCACGATGAGGCCAACACGGCCGGCATCGGCGACCTGGTCGTCATCAGCGAGACCCGTCCGCTCAGCGCCTCGAAGCGCTGGCGCCTGGTCGAGATCCTCGAGAAGGCGAAGTAGGCCCGCGCCTACTCGATAGGAGACAGAAGTGATTCAGCAGGAATCCCGCCTCAAGGTCGCCGACAACACCGGTGCCAAGGAGATCCTCACCATCCGCGTGCTCGGTGGCTCCGGCCGTCGTTACGCCGGCCTCGGCGACGTCATCGTCGCCACGGTGAAGGACGCCATCCCCGGCGGCAACGTGAAGAAGGGTGACGTCGTCAAGGCGGTCATCGTTCGCACCAAGAAGGAGGTCCGTCGTCAGGACGGCTCCTACATCAAGTTCGACGAGAACGCCGCAGTGATCCTGAAGGCCGACGGAGACCCCCGCGGTACCCGCATCTTCGGACCGGTCGGTCGCGAGCTCCGCGACAAGAAGTTCATGAAGATCATCTCGCTGGCGCCGGAGGTTATCTAAGTCATGGCAAACATCAAGAAGGGTGACCTGGTCCAGGTCATCACCGGGCCCTCGCAGGCCCGCGGCGGCGACCGCGGCAAGCAGGGCAAGGTCATCGAGGTGCTGACCGAGCAGGACCGCGTCGTCGTGGAGGGTGTCAACTTCGTCACCAAGCACGTCCGCGTCGGCCAGACCCAGCGCGGCACCAAGACGGGCGGCATCGAGACCCACGAGGCCCCGATCCACGTCTCGAACGTGGCGCTCGTCGACCCCAAGTCCAAGAAGCCGACCCGTGTCGGCTTCCGTGAGGAGCAGGTCACGAAGGACGGCGTCACCAAGACCGTCCGTGTCCGCTACGCCAAGAAGTCGGGAGAGGACCTCTGATGAGCGACACCGCTACCGCCACCGCCGAGCCGAAGATCACCCCGCGGCTCAAGGCCAAGTACCAGTCGGAGATCCTGCCGGCCCTCAAGAGCGAGTTCGGCTTCTCGAACGTGCACCAGGTTCCCGGTCTCGTGAAGATCGTCGTGAACACGGGTGTCGGCGAGGCCGCGCGCGACTCGAAGGTCATGGACGGCGCGGTCAAGGACCTCACCGCCATCACCGGTCAGAAGCCGCAGGTCACCAAGGCCCGCAAGTCCATCGCGCAGTTCAAGCTGCGCGAGGGTCAGCCCATCGGCGCTCACGTCACGCTCCGTGGCGACCGCGCCTGGGAGTTCCTCGACCGCCTGCTCACGCTGGCCCTCCCGCGAATCCGCGACTTCCGCGGCCTCAGCGACCGCCAGTTCGACGGCAACGGCAACTACACGTTCGGTCTCAACGAGCAGAGCATGTTCCACGAGATCGACCAGGACCGCATCGACCGTGTCCGTGGCTTCGACATCACCGTCGTGACCACCGCGAAGAACGACGACGAGGGCCGGGCTCTGCTCAAGGCTCTCGGCTTCCCGTTCCGCACGGCCGAACTGGCCAACTAAGATCGTCCGGTCGGGTACTCCGCCTCGCGGGGTGCCCGGCCGAACCATGAGTGCCCGGAGAACCGCTCCGAGCCGCCGATCGAGTAGGTCGGCTCCCGGTGGACCGGAAGTCGAAACCGCACGAGAAAGAGAACCAATCGCATGACGATGACAGATCCGGTCGCAGACCTGCTGACCAGACTGCGCAACGCGAACTCGGCATACCACGACACCGTGTCGCTGCCGAGCTCGAAGCTCAAGTCACACATCGCCGAGATCCTCAAGCGCGAGGGTTTCATCGAGGCCTGGAAGGTCGAGGACGCCCGCGTGGGCCAGACCCTGACCATCGACCTCAAGTACGGCCCCGCACGTGAGCGCTCCTTCGTGGGCATCAAGCGCGTGTCGAAGCCCGGCCTCCGCGTCTACGCGAAGTCGACCGAGATCCCTCAGGTCCTCGGCGGGCTCGGCGTGGCCATCCTTTCGACTTCCTCCGGTCTTCTCACCGACCGCGAGGCCGAGCAGAAGGGCGTGGGTGGGGAAGTCCTCGCCTACGTGTGGTGACCCGCAATGTCACGAATCGGACGACTTCCCATCTCGATCCCTGCCGGGGTCGACGTGAAGATCGACGGCCAGGCCGTCTCTGTCAAGGGCCCGAAGGGTGAGCTCTCGCTCGTCATCGCCAGCCCCATCGAGGCCAAGGTCGAGGAGGGTACCGTGCTGGTGACCCGTCCCGACGACGAGCGCGAGTCGCGTTCGCTGCACGGCCTCACCCGCACCCTGATCGCGAATCAGATCATCGGCGTCACCGAGGGCTATTCCAAGGGCCTCGAGATCGTCGGCACCGGTTACCGCGTGCAGGCCAAGGGCCAGAACGTCGAGTTCGCCCTCGGCTACTCGCACCCGATCACCGTCGAGCCGCCCCAGGGCATCAGCTTCACGGTCGAGGGCAACAACAAGCTCACCGTCTCCGGCATCGACAAGCAGGCCGTGGGCGAGGTCGCCGCGAACATCCGCAAGCTGCGCAAGCCCGAGCCCTACAAGGGCAAGGGCGTCCGCTACGCCGGCGAGGTCGTTCGTCGCAAGGCCGGAAAGTCAGGTAAGTAATCATGGGTCTCGGAACCAGAGGTAAGAGCAAGTCGGCCGCTACCAGCCGCCGTCACACTCGCCTGCGCAAGAAGATCGTGGGCACCGAAGAGCGCCCCCGTCTCGTCGTCAACCGTTCGGCCCGCCACGTGTTCGTGCAGGTCGTCGACGACAGCAAGGGCCACACCGTTGCCAGTGCGTCGACCCTCGAGGCCGACCTCCGCACCTTCGACGGTGACAAGACGGCCAAGGCCCGCAAGGTCGGCGAGCTCGTCGCCGAGCGCGCGAAGGCCGCCGGAATCGACGCGGTCGTCTTCGACCGCGGTGGCAACAAGTACGCCGGTCGCGTCGCGGCAATCGCCGAGGGCGCCCGGGAAGGTGGGTTGAACCTGTGAGCGATGCAACGAACAAGGCGCCCGAGACGGCTGAGGCCGTCGTCGAGCGCCCCGTGGAGACCGCTGCCGGCTCCGAGTCGAACAACCGCGAGAACAGCGGCGGTCGTGGCGAGCGCCGCGGCGGCCGTGGTGACCGCGGCCAGGGCCGCGGTGGCCGCGACAACCGCACCGAGAGCCAGTTCCTCGAGCGCGTCGTGACCATCAACCGCGTGTCGAAGGTCGTGAAGGGTGGTCGTCGCTTCAGCTTCACCGCCCTCGTGGTCGTCGGCGACGGCAACGGTCTGGTGGGCGTCGGCTACGGCAAGGCCCGCGAGGTCCCGACCGCCATCTCGAAGGGTGTCGAGGAGGCGAAGAAGAACTTCTTCCGCGTCCCCCGCATCGCGAACACGATCCCGCACCCCGTCCAGGGTGAGGCCGCCGCGGGCGTCGTCCTGCTGCGTCCGGCCGCGGCCGGTACCGGTGTTATCGCCGGTGGCCCGGTGCGTGCCGTGCTCGAGTGCGCCGGCATCCACGACGTCCTGAGCAAGTCGCTCGGCTCGTCGAACACGATCAACATCGTGCACGCGACCGTCGAGGCGCTGAAGCAGCTCGAGGAGCCCCGTGCCGTCGCGGCTCGCCGTGGCCTGGACATCGACCAGGTCGTCCCGGCGCGTCTGCTCCGCGACGAGGCAGCTGCGCGTGCCGCCGCTACCGAGAAGGCAGGTGCCTGATGGCTCAGCTCCGCGTGACGCAGATCAAGTCCAAAATCAGCGAGAAGCAGAACCAGCGTGACACGCTGCGCAGCTTGGGTCTCAAGCGGATCGGCCAGACGGTCGTCCGCCCCGACGACAAGCAGAACCGCGGCTACGTCTCGACGGTTGCTCACCTCGTCAAAGTCGAGGAGATTGACTAATGGCTGAAGAGAACGCCGCCCCCGAGGAGAAGCCCGCGAAGGCCGCTCCCAAGAAGGCTGCTGCCCCCAAGGCCGCCGCCGACAAGGCCGCAGCCCCCAAGGCTGCCGCCGCCAAGAAGCCGGCTGCCGAGAAGGCCGCTGCTTCGAGCACGTCCAGCACCAAGGCCGCTCCGAAGGCGAAGTCCGCTTCGTCCGACGACGTCGCGCGTCCGCAGGTCCTGAAGGTCCACCACCTCCGTCCGGCTCCCGGTGCCAAGACGGCGAAGACCCGCGTGGGTCGTGGTGAGGGCTCGAAGGGTAAGACCGCGGGCCGTGGTACCAAGGGCACCAAGGCGCGCTACCAGGTCAAGGTGGGCTTCGAGGGTGGGCAGATGCCGCTGCACATGCGCACCCCGAAGCTGCGCGGGTTCAAGAACCCGTTCCGCGTCGAGTACCAGGTCGTGAACCTCGACAAGCTGGCCGACCTCTACCCGAGCGGTGGCGACGTCACCGTGAGCGACCTCGTCGCCAAGGGTGCCGTTCGCAAGAACGAGAAGGTCAAGGTCCTGGGCAACGGCGACCTCGCCGTCAAGCTCAACGTCGTCGTCGACAAGGTCTCCTCTTCGGCCGAAGAGAAGATCGTCGCGGCCGGCGGGACCGTCACCAAGTAATACCTGCTGGGGCGGCTCTGGAATCAGAGCCGCCCCTTCAGTCGTCTATCCTCATACCGGGAGGCCATTGTGTTCAGAGCTGTCGCGCGGATTTTCCGCACACCCGACCTTCGTCGAAAGATCGGGTTCACGCTCGGCATCATCGCGCTCTTCCGCCTCGGGAGCTTCATCCCCGCTCCCTTCGTCGACTACAGCAACGTCCAGGCGTGCCTCGCCGGCAACCAGTCGACCTCGGGCCTCTACCAGCTCGTCAACCTCTTCTCGGGCGGCGCGCTCCTCCAGCTCTCGATCTTCGCGCTGGGCATCATGCCCTACATCACGTCGTCGATCATCGTGCAGCTCCTCCGCGTCGTCATCCCGCACTTCGACAACCTCTACAAAGAGGGCCAGGCGGGCCAGGCCACGCTGACGCAGTACACGCGCTACCTCACCATCGCGCTCGGCATCCTGCAGTCCACCACCCTGATCACGGTCGCCCGCTCGGGTGCGCTCTTCGGGTCGTCGACGGTGTCGGAGTGCTCGTCGCTCATCTCGAACAACGCGTGGTACGCGATCCTGCTCATGGTCATCACCATGACCGCGGGCACCGGCCTCATCATGTGGATGGGCGAGCTCATCACCGAGCGCGGCATCGGCAACGGCATGTCGCTGCTGATCTTCACGTCGATCGCGGCCAAGTTCCCCACCGCCCTCTGGGCCATCAAGCAGGCAAAGAACTTCGAGATCTTCGTGGGCGTGATCCTGCTCGGTGTCGTGATCATGGGGCTGGTGGTGTTCGTCGAGCAGTCGCAGAGACGCATCCCCGTCCAGTACGCCAAGCGCATGGTCGGCAGGCGAACCTACGGCGGCAACAACACGTACATCCCGATCAAGGTCAACATGGCCGGCGTCGTGCCCGTCATCTTCGCGTCGTCGCTCCTGTACCTGCCGGCCCTCGTCGCGCAGTTCAACACGCCCTCGAACGGCTCGGCCCCGCCCAGCTGGGTGACCTGGATCCAGGCGAACCTGACCTCCGGCGACGAGCCGTTCTACATGGTCCTGTACTTCCTGCTCATCATCGGCTTCACGTACTTCTACGTCGCGATCACCTTCAACCCCGAAGAGGTCGCCGACAACATGAAGAAGTACGGCGGCTTCATCCCCGGCATCCGTGCCGGCCGGCCGACCGCCGACTACCTCGACTACGTGCTGACCCGCGTCACCCTGCCGGGTTCGCTCTACCTGGGCCTGATCGCCCTGATCCCGCTCGTGGCTCTCGCGACCGTTGGTGCGAACCAGAACTTCCCCTTCGGCGGTGCCAGCATCCTGATCATCGTCGGCGTCGGCCTCGAGACCGTGAAGCAGGTCGATTCGCAGCTGCAGCAGCGTCACTACGAAGGACTCCTCCGATGACCAACCCCGACGGCGCCCGCCTGCTCATCGTCGGTCCTCCCGGTGCCGGCAAGGGCACCCAGGCGGTCCGGATCGCCGAGACCTACGGCATCCCCGCGATCTCCACCGGCGACATCTTCCGCGCCAACGTGCGCGACGAGACGCCCCTCGGCGTTCGCGTGAAGGCCATCCTCGACGCCGGCGACTACGTGCCCGACTCCCTGACGAACGAGCTGATCCAGGACCGCCTGGCGCAGCCCGACGCCCAGGGCGGGTTCCTCCTCGACGGCTACCCGCGTACGGCCGACCAGGTGGCGTTCCTCGACACACTGCTCGATTCGCACGGGCTGGCGCTCACCGCCGTGGTGCAGCTCGTCGCCGACCGCGACGAGATCGTGGAGAGACTGCGGAAGCGCGCCGTCGAGCAGGGTCGCAGCGACGACACCGAAGACGCGATCCGCCACCGCCAGGACGTCTACCTGCGCGAGACCGGCCCGCTGATCGACGAGTACGCCTCGCGCGGTCTCGTGCTCGAGGTCGACGGCCTCGGCTCGATCGACGAGGTCGGCGACCGCATCGACGCCGCTCTGGCGTCGCGCGACATCCGCCCGACGGCCGCGGCCTGACGCGCGGAACGCGCGCCATGGCGTTCCGGAAGCCAGGGATCTACAAGACCGCCGACGAGATGCGGCGCATGGTCGCGCCCGGGCTGCTCACGGCCGCCTCGCTCGATGCGGCCGCAGCGGCCATCCGTCCGGGCGTCACGACGGGCGAGCTCGACGCTCTCGCCGAGCGCGCCATCGTCGAGGGCGGGGGCGAGCCCAACTTCAAGCTGGTGCCGGGCTACCGCCACACCGTGTGCGCCTCGGTGAACAGCGACGTCGTGCACGGGATCCCCGGCGACCGAGTGCTCGTCGCCGGCGACATCGTGTCGATCGACTCCGGCGCGCAGTACCAGGGGTGGAACGGCGACAGCGCGCGCACGTTCGTGGTGCCCGGTTCGCAGGATCCTGCGCTCGTCGCGTCGCGCACCCGCCTGAACGAGGTGACCGAGCAGTCGCTCTGGCACGGGATCGCGGCCCTGGCGTCGGCTCGCCACCTGAACCAGGTGGGTGAGGCGATCGAGGAGTACATCGAGTCGCAGGGCGACTACGGGATCCTCGAGGACTACGTCGGTCACGGCATCGGCCGCGACATGCACGAGGAGCCCCCCGTCTTCAACTACCGCGTCCGCGGCAACGGCCCCGCCGTGAAGCCGGGCCTCGTCGTCGCCATCGAGCCGATGATCACCGCCGGCGGCATCGAGACCTTCACGCAGGACGACGAGTGGACGGTCACGACGACCGACGGCTCGGACTCCGCGCACTGGGAGCACTCGGTCGCGGTGCACGCGGGCGGGATCTGGGTGCTCACCGCGGCCGACGGCGGAGCCTCGGGGCTCGCACCCCTCGGCATCACGCCGGTGCCGCTGGGCTGACCGCCCGCCCGGTCACGAAGACCGCCCGGTCACGACGACGACCGACCCGGTCATCCGTTGCCGGCTGAGCAGGTCTGCTGGCTCGCAGCCTGACCGGTGATCGTCGACGGCAGGGTCGACGTGCTGCTCGACGTGGGCGTCGAGGTGGCCGTGCCGCCGCTCGTGCCCGTGCTGCCGGTGGAGGTCGACGACGAGCCGGTGGAGGTCGACGACGAGCCGGTCGAGGTCGACGACGAGCCGGTCGACGTGGAGGATCCCGTCGAGGTCGAACCCGTCGACGTCGAGCCCGTTGACGACGAGCCCGTCGACGACGAGCCGCCCTCCGCCTCCGACGCCCGACCGAGACTGTCGGCGCCGAGCGTGAACTTGATGTCGTTCTTGAGGTCGGTGTTGAGGATCGTGGCGTCGGCCTCGTCAGGGATCACGCGGTTGGTGTTCTGCGGGTCCGTCGTCGTCGGATACTGCACGAAGAGCACGTTCGACAGGTTGATGTCCTTCAGGGCCAGGCCGAGCTCGACCATGGTCGTCGTATTCGCGAGGCTGGTGGACAGCGTCATGTTCTTCGTGGCCGCGGAGGCGAGCCCGTAGAGCTTGAGCGGGCTCGACAGTGTGCCGGCCGACACGATCTTCCGCATCATGGCGGAGAGGAACACCTGCTGCGACGAGATGCGCGCCAGGTCGGAGCCGTCGCCGACGCCGTGGCGCGTGCGGAGGAACTGCAAGGCCTGGAGGCCCTGGAGCGTGTGCGTGCCGGCCGAGAGGACGAGGCCGGAGTCGGTGTCGTCGATGGGGGAGGCGATGCAGACGCTGACGCCCCCTAGGGCGTTCGACATCTCGATGACGCCGTCGAACGTGATCTCGGCGGCGTAGGGGATGGTCAGACCGGTCATCGACTCGACGGTCGCGACGGTGCAGCCGAGGCCCTCTCCGAGAGTGGTGTTAAATTGCTGGTAGGTCTCTGCAGGGTATGTCGCGCCCCCGTTTCCGGTGCACGACGGGATGTCGACCATGGTGTCGCGGGGGATGCTGACGGCGGTCATCTGCGTGTGGTCGGCGGAGATGTGGATGAGGATCGTCACGTCGTTGCGACTGCCCGAATCCTGCCCCGCCTCGGCCTGCGTCTGGCCCTGCCGGGTGTCGCTGCCGACCAGCAGGATGTTGGCGCCGCCCTTGATGGCCGTGATCGAGGTCTTCTGGGCGATCTTGTCGTCCTTCGCCCCGATCGACACGGTCTTGACCTGGGATTTCACGTTCACGACGGCGTACGCGGCGACGCTCGCGCCGCTGACCACGAGGCACGCGACGGCCACGCCGGCGATGAGCGCGGCGAAGCGGACGGGGCCGCGGCGGCGCAGTCGGCCGTGGCGGGCGAGGGTGGATGCGGCGTCGCGGCGACGGCTCGAACGTTCTCCGGGCACGGGGCTCCCTTTTCGTCGTGGTGACCCTGGACACGACTCGGAGGGATCGCGGCGTGTCGGGTTGACCTGGCGGGTTGGCAAACCATAGCGCAATCGCATAAGATCGACCCTTGGTGTTCTGCGCCGCTTTTCAGCGTGCGCGCGTCGGCCGATCGGCACCCTCCCTTTTCCGGGAAGGCACTGATCGTCGCGGCACCGCTCCCCGCAAGACCAGCACGTTCACTCTGTGCCGGTAGAACGACAAACCAAGCGACAGTGAGGCTATGGCCAAAAAAGACGGTGTCATCGAAATCGAAGGGTCGGTGGTCGAAGCACTGCCCAACGCGATGTTTCGCGTTGAGCTGAGCAACGGTCACAAGGTTCTCGCCCACATCTCCGGCAAGATGCGTCAGCACTACATCCGCATCCTGCCCGAAGACCGGGTGATCGTCGAACTCAGCCCCTACGACCTGACCCGCGGCCGGATCGTCTACCGATACAAGTAGGTCCTTCGCGCAAGCGGAGTCCCCGTGCTGGAAAGGAACGGCCCCACGCACCCGTGGGGCACGAGGCCAGCGAGTCAGAAAGAAACAACATGAAGGTTCAGCCCAGCGTCAAGCGCATCTGCGAGCACTGCAAGGTGATTCGCCGCAACGGTCGCGTCATGGTCATCTGCAACAGCAACCCGCGCCACAAGCAGCGCCAGGGTTAGTCGCAGAGCCCAGCACCACCAGCAACACCTCCAAGCAGCATCAGAACCGCAGGAGCCGAGACCACGAGTGGGCTCGGATCCTGCGGGGACACCCGGGGCGGAGGCCCCGGCACCGATGCTGTGACACACCTCCACCATCTCTCAAGGAGAAGCCACCATGGCACGTCTAGCAGGCGTTGACATCCCGCGCGACAAGCGCGTGGAGGTCGCACTGACCTACATCTACGGAGTCGGCCGCACCCGCGCCCTGACCACCCTCAAAGAGACCTCGATCGACGGCAACATCCGCGTCAAGGACCTCACCGACGACCAGCTCGTTGCCCTCCGCGACTACATCGAAGGCAACTTCAAGGTCGAGGGCGACCTCCGCCGCGAGGTGGCCGCCGACATCCGCCGCAAGGTCGAGATCGGCTCCTACGAGGGCATCCGCCACCGTCGTGGCCTGCCCGTCCGCGGCCAGCGCACCAAGACCAACGCTCGCACCCGCAAGGGCCCGAAGCGCACGGTCGCCGGCAAGAAGAAGGCTCGCTAGGCCGGGCCCCCCGACCAGCTCAGGTTGTAGGAGAAGAAAATGGCAGCACCGAAGACGGCCGCGCGCAAGCCCCGCCGCAAAGAGAAGAAGAACGTCGCCGTGGGCCAGGCCCACATCAAGTCGACGTTCAACAACACGATCGTCTCGATCACGGACCCCTCGGGTGCCGTGCTCAGCTGGGCTTCGTCCGGCGCCGTCGGCTTCAAGGGCTCGCGCAAGTCGACCCCGTTCGCCGCGCAGCTCGCCGCCGAGTCGGCCGCCCGCCAGGCGCAGGAGCACGGCGTGAAGAAGGTCGACGTGTTCGTGAAGGGCCCGGGCTCGGGCCGCGAGACCGCGATCCGCTCGCTCCAGGCCGCCGGCCTCGAGGTGGGCTCGATCAACGACGTCACCCCGCAGGCGCACAACGGGTGCCGCCCGCCGAAGCGTCGCCGCGTCTAGTTCGCACATCGCCGCGTCCCCGGACTGCCGAGAGGCCGTCCGGGGGTCGCGGCGTTCAGCGCGTTTTCCGCACGTCGCGACGACTCCGTCTCGGCCCCCAGGCACAACTCAACAGACCGACTGCCAGCCACCAGTCGTACCGCCAAGAGTCATATAGCGGACTCTTCGCCGAAAGGAATCCACAGTGCTCATTGCACAGCGCCCCACTCTCACCGAGGAGAACATCTCGGAGTTCCGCTCCCGCTTCGTGATCGAGCCCCTCGAGCCCGGCTTCGGCTACACGCTCGGCAACTCGATGCGTCGCACCCTCCTCTCCTCGATTCCCGGCGCCGCTGTCACCAGCATCCGCATCGACGGTGTCCTCCACGAATTCACGACGGTCCCCGGTGTCAAGGAGGACGTCACCGAGGTCATCCTGAACATCAAGAGCCTCGTGGTCTCGAGCGAGCACGACGAGCCGATCACCGCCTATCTGCGCAAGCAGGGCGCCGGTCAGGTCACCGCCGCCGACATCTCGGTCCCCGCCGGCGTCGAGGTGCACAACCCCGAGCTGGTCATCGCGACCCTCAACGACAAGGCGAAGTTCGAGCTCGAGCTCACCATCGAGCGTGGCCGCGGCTACGTCTCGGCAGTGCAGAACCGCTCGGAGTTCTCCGAGGCCGGGCAGATCCCGATCGACTCGATCTACTCGCCCGTGCTCAAGGTCACCTACCGCGTCGAGGCCACCCGTGCCGGCGAGCGCACCGACTTCGACCGCCTCGTCGTCGACGTCGAGACGAAGCCGGCCATCTCGCCGCGCGACGCGATCGCCTCGGCGGGCCGCACGCTCACCGAGCTGTTCGGTCTCGCCCGCGAGCTGAACACCGCGGCCGAGGGCATCGAGATCGGCCCCGCGCCGGTCGACGCCGTCCTCTCGAGCGAGCTGCAGACCCCGATCGAGGACCTCGACCTGTCGGTCCGCTCGTACAACTGCCTCAAGCGCGAAGGCATCAACACGGTCTCCGAGCTCGTCGCTCTGAGCGAGACCCAGCTGATGAACATCCGCAACTTCGGTCAGAAGTCGGTCGACGAGGTGAAGGACAAGCTCGTCGAGCTCGGCCTCTCCCTCAAGGACACCGTGCCCGGCTTCGACGGCGCCCACTTCTACTCCGGCTACGAGGAGGACGACGCCAACTAGGCGATCGCCCACCCCGTCCGACACTTCTCAACACCTTAGGAAACGACAATGCCCAAGCCCACGAAGGGTCCCCGCCTCGGCGGCGGTCCGGCCCACGAGCGCCTTCTCCTCGCCAACATGGCGGGCCAGCTGTTCACGCACAAGAGCATCAAGACGACCGAGACGAAGGCCAAGCGCCTTCGTCCCGTCGCCGAGCGCCTCGTGACGTTCGCCAAGCGCGGCGACCTGCACTCGCGCCGTCGCGTGATGAGCATCCTCCGCAACAAGGAGACCACCCACATCCTGTTCTCGGAGGTCGCGCCGCTGCTCGAGCTCCGTGAGGGCGGCTACACACGCATCACCAAGCTCGGCTTCCGCAAGGGCGACAACGCCTCCATGGTGCAGATCGAGCTCGTGCTCGAGCCCGTCACCCCGAAGGCGAAGAAGTCGTCGACGTCGACCAAGGCCGCCAAGGCCGAGGTCCCCGCGACCACCGAGGCCCTCCTGGAGGAGCCCGCCGACGAGCTGACCACCTCCGACGAGGCGATCATCGAGGCCACGACCGAGGCTCCCGTCGACAGCGACGAGACCCCCGAGACGACCGCCGAGCTCGAGTCGGAGTCGGCTGACGACCTCACCGCGTCGGACGAGACGATCATCGAGGCGACCACCGAGGCGCCCAAGGACGACGAGACCAAGTAGTCTCGCCAGCTCCTGCGCGAAGGCCCGTTCCCCTGGGGGAGCGGGCCTTCCGCCGTTGCGAGGGGCACGTAGACTTTTGCGTCGTGAACACCAGGATCCGGCTCGACGTCGCCTACGACGGGTCGGGCTTCACGGGCTGGTCCAGGCAGCCCGGTCTGCGCACGGTGCAGGGCGAGATCGAGGGCGCGCTCGCGACGATCTTCCACCACCACGCACCGGCGCCGCAGCTCACGGTCGCCGGCCGGACGGACGCCGGCGTGCACGCGACCGGCCAGGTCGTCCACCTCGACCTCTCCGACGAGCAGGTCGCGGCCCTGCGCGGCCGCCGCGGCGACGAGGGGCGCGGCCCTGCCGAGAGCCTCGTGCGTCGCGTGAACGGGCTGGCGGGGCGCTCGGCGGACCTCAGGATCCTGGGTGGTCACCCGGTGCCCGAGACGTTCGACGCGCGGTACGGGGCCCTGTGGCGCGACTACGAGTACCGCGTGGCCGACCTCGGGGCCCTGTGGGCGCCCACGCGTCGCGGGGACACGCTCTGGCACGCCTCGCGGCTCGACGTCGACCGGATGAACGGTGCGGCGCTGTCGCTGCTCGGCCTGCACGACTGGGCGACCTTCTGCAAGCCGCGCGAGGGTGCGACGACGATCCGGACGCTTCAGGAGTTCGCCTGGCGTCGCGACGACGAGGGCGTGCTGCTGGCGCACGTGCGGGCCGACGCCTTCTGCCACAGCATGGTGAGATCGCTCGTGGGCGCCACGCTGGCCGTGGGGGACGGGCGCATCGAGCCCGGCGACCTGGCCGGCATCCGGGACGAGAGGAGGCGCGGCTCGCGCTTCAAGACGGCGCCGGCGCACGGCCTGACCCTCGTGCACGTCGAATACCCGCCCGACGACGAGCTCGAGGCGCGGGCCGCCGTCACCCGCGCCCGACGCCCGTCGTTTGCCGACGGCCCGGAGACCGTGTAACGTATCCCCTTGGTGTCTGCGCTACTGCGCGCTGCACCCGAAGTTGAGCCCTCCACCTGACGCGTTGCCGCACATCGTGCGACAACCCCAACGGAGCGGGATTCACGAACCTCTCACCTCGACCAGAAAGCAGCACTACTGTGACGCGCACTTTCTCTCCCAAGCCGGCTGACGTTCAGCCGCAGTGGCTGATCATCGACGCCAACGACGTCGTCCTCGGCCGCCTCGCCAGCCACGCCGCCGCCCTCCTGCGCGGCAAGCACAAGCCGACCTTCGCTCCGCACATGGACATGGGCGACTTCGTCATCATCGTCAACGCCGAGAAGGTCGCCCTCACCGGCTCCAAGCTCGCGCAGAAGAAGGCGTACCGCCACTCGGGCTACCCGGGCGGCCTCACCGCCACCAGCTACACCGAGCTGCTCGAGAAGCACCCGACCCGCGCCGTCGAGAAGGCGATCCGGGGCATGCTGCCGAAGAACTCGCTCGGTCGCGCTCAGATCTCGAAGCTGAAGGTCTACGCGGGCCCGGAGCACCCCCACGCGGCTCAGAAGCCGACCCCGTACACCCTCGACCAGGTCGCCCAGTAGCGCCCGCTCAGAGCAAAAGGATTCCTACAGTGGCCAGCATCGCCGATTCCATCGAAAACACTCCCGAGAGCTACACGACCGAGAGCACCGCTCCGGTCGAGGCCTCGGCTCCCCGTCCCGTCCTCACCGTCTCCGGCGGTGCCGTCGGTCGTCGCAAGCAGGCCATCGCCCGCGTGCGCCTCACGCCCGGCACCGGCACCTTCACGGTGAACGGCCGCACGCTCGAGGAGTACTTCCCGAACAAGCTGCACCAGCAGCTCATCAACGACCCGTTCAAGGTGCTCGACCTCCTCGGCTCCTACGACGTCGTCGCGAAGATCACGGGTGGTGGCCCCTCGGGCCAGGCCGGTGCCCTCCGCCTCGGCATCAGCCGTTCGCTGAACGAGATCGACGTCGAGAACAACCGCGCCGAGCTGAAGAAGGCGGGCTTCCTGAGCCGCGACGCTCGCGTCAAGGAGCGCAAGAAGGCCGGCCTCAAGAAGGCCCGCAAGGCTCCTCAGTTCTCGAAGCGCTAATCTCCGGCGAGGCTTCGCGATGACGCGACTCTTCGGTACCGACGGCGTTCGGGGCCTTGCCAACCGCGAGTTGACGGCCGCACTCGCCCTGGGCCTCGCCCAGGCGAGTGCGGTCGTGCTCACTCAGGGGCGTCACGCTGACGCGCGCCGCCGCGAGGGGCGCCGCCCCACGGCGGTCCTCGCGCGCGACCCCCGGATCTCGGGCGAGTTCCTCGGTGCGGCCGTGGCCGCCGGGCTCGCCTCGTCGGGCGTCGACGTCCTCGACGCCGGCGTGATCTCGACCCCTGCCGCCGCCTTCCTCGTCGACGACTCGGGTGCCGACTTCGGCGTCATGATCTCGGCGTCGCACAACCCGGCTCCCGACAACGGCATCAAGTTCTTCGCCTTCGGCGGCAAGAAGCTGCCCGACGCGGTGGAAGACCGCATCGAGGCGATGATGGACTCCGAGCGCCTCATGCCCATCGGCGGCGAGGTCGGCCGGATCCGGCGCTTCGCCGACGCGGAAGACCGCTACGTCGTGCACCTGCTCGGCGCGATCCGCAACCGCCTCGACGGCATCCACGTGGTGCTCGACTGCGCCAACGGCGCGGCGTCGGCGGTCAGCCCCGAGGTCTTCACCGACCTGGGCGCGACCGTGACTCTCATCGGCGCCGACCCCGACGGGCTCAACATCAACGATGGCGTGGGTTCCACGCACCTCGACAAGCTCGCCGCGGCCGTCCTCGAGCACGGTGCCGACGTCGGCATCGCCCACGACGGCGACGCCGATCGCTGCCTCGCGGTCGACGCGTCCGGCAACGTCGTCGACGGCGATCAGATCATGGCCATCCTCGCCGTCGCCCTCAAAGAGCGCGGAGACCTCAACGACGACACCCTCGTCGTCACGGTCATGTCGAACCTCGGCCTCAAGCGGGCCATGCAGGAGCACGGCATCACCGTCGTCGAGACCGGCGTCGGCGACCGCTACGTGCTGGAGGAGATGAACGCCCACGGCTACAGCCTCGGCGGCGAGCAGTCCGGCCACGTGGTCTTCACGAAGCACGCCACCACCGGCGACGGGGTCCTCACCGGGCTCTCCCTCGTGGCGGAGATGGCTCGCACGGGCAAGACTCTCGCCGAGCTCGCGGCGGTCATGACGGTCTTCCCGCAGGTGCTCATCAACGTCAAGGGCGTCGACCGGGCCGCGCTCGCGGGTCACGCCGTGATCGACGCCGCGGTGGCCGAGGCCGAGGCCGAACTCGGGGACTCGGGCCGTGTGCTCCTGCGCCCCTCGGGCACCGAAGCCCTCGTGCGCGTGATGGTGGAAGCGGCCTCGCAGGAGGACGCCGACCGCGTCGCGCATCGCCTCGCCGACGTCGTGCGCGAGCAGCTGGCGGTCGACGCCGCCTAGTCCTCTCTCTGCGACACAACGCGACACCTGCGACGTTCCCGTGCGTCGCAGGTGTCGCGTTTCGTCGCCGGGGGCTAGATCTTGCGGAGGAGCACCGAAGCGACCTTGTGATCGGCGCCCTTGCGCAGCACGAGGGTGGCGCGCGACCGGGTCGGGATCACGTTGTCGCGCAGGTTGGGCTCGTTGACCGTGCGCCACACCTCGCGGGCGAAGCCGAGCGCCTCGTCCTCCGGGATCGACGCGAAGCGGTGGAAGAACGACTCCTCCTGGCTGAACGCCCCCTCGCGCAGCTTGCGGAACCGCTCGACGAACCAGTTCTCGATGTCGCCGGTGCGCGCGTCGACGTAGATCGTGAAGTCGAAGAGGTCACTCAGCGCGAGGCGCCCGCCGACCGCCGGCTGCAGCACGTTGAGCCCCTCGACGATGAGGATGTCGGGCTGCCTCACGACCACCTCGGTGCCCGGCACGATGTCGTACTCGATGTGCGAGTAGAACGGCGCCCGCACCTCGCGCGCTCCGCTCTTCACCTGCGACACGAACTTCAGCAGCCCGCGCCGGTCGTACGACTCCGGGAAGCCCTTGCGGTCCATGATGCCGCGGCGCTCGAGCTCGGCGTTCGGGTAGAGGAACCCGTCGGTGGTGACCAGCTCGACGCGGGGCGTGTCGCTCCAGCGGCTGAGAAGTTCGCGCAGGAGCCGGGAGACCGTCGACTTCCCCACCGCAACCGACCCCGCGACCCCGATCACGAAGGGGGTGCGCTGCGCGCGCTCGCCGAGGAACGCGCTGGTGCGGCGGTGCAGCTCGCTCGCGCCCGAGGCGTAGAGGTTGATGAGGCGGCTGAGCGGCACGTAGACGTCGCTGACCTCCTGCAGGTCGAGCCGGTCGCCGAGTCCCCGCAGCTGGACCAGCTCCGTCTCGGTGAGCGGGTTCTTCGCGACGGGCGCGAGGGCGGCCCACGCGGCGCGGTCGATCTCGACGAACGGGGTCGGATGCGCCGGAGCGGCGGTCGCGGTCGTGGCGGCAGCGTCGTAAGCCATGAGGATGAGGGTATCCGCCCGGTGGCGGACGACCGCTCAGACGGGACCGAATAGGCTGACACGCATGTGTGGCATCGTGGGTTACGTCGGTTCGGACAAGAGCATCGAGGTGCTCCTGGGCGGGCTGAAGCGGCTCGAGTACCGCGGGTACGACTCGGCCGGCGTGGCCGTCGTCGGCCCCGACGGCACGCTCGGCATGCGGAAGAAGGCCGGCAAGCTGCAGGTGCTGGTCGACGACCTCGCCGAACACCCGCTGGCGAACGGCGCGACCGGCATCGGCCACACGCGCTGGGCGACGCACGGCGGCCCGACCGACGGAAACGCCCACCCGCACCTCTCCGACGGCGGCCGTCTCGCGCTCATCCACAACGGCATCATCGAGAACTTCGCCGAGCTGAAAGAAGAGCTCCTGCTCGAGGGCGTGCAGTTCGCCAGCGAGACCGACTCCGAGGTCGCAGCGCACCTCGTCGCCCGGGCCTACCGCGAGACGGGCGACCTCACCGAGGCCCTCCGCGCCGTCGTGAACCGCCTCGAGGGCGCCTTCACGCTCCTCGTCGTCCACGCCGACCAACCCGGCGTCGTCGTCGGCGCCCGCCGCAACTCGCCGCTGGTGATCGGCCTCGGCGACGGCGAGAACTTCCTCGGCTCCGACGTCGCCGCGTTCGTCGAGTTCACCCAGCGTGCGATGGCCATCGGGCAGGATCAGATCGTCACCATCACCCCGTCGCACGTCGCCGTCATCGACTTCGCCGGCACCCCCGTCGAAGCGCAGGAGTTCGAGGTCACCTGGGACGCCTCCGCGGCGGAGAAGGGCGGCTGGTCGAGCTTCATGGCGAAGGAGATCTCCGAAGAGCCCGAGGCCGTCGCCAACACGCTCCTCGGCCGCGTGGTCGACGGCATGGTGCACCTGGAGGACCTCGACGCGATCCGCGACCGCCTCCTCACGGTGAACAGGGTGATCGTCATCGCGTGCGGCACGGCGGCGTATGCGGGGATCCTGGGCAAGTACGCCATCGAGCAGTGGTCGCGGCTTCCCGTCGAGGTCGAGCTCGCCCACGAGTTCCGTTACCGCGATCCCGTGCTCGATCAGCACACGCTCGTCGTGTCGATCAGCCAGTCGGGCGAGACCATGGACACCCTCATGGCCGTCAAGTTCGCGCGCGAGCAGGGCGCCCAGGTGCTGTCGATCTGCAACACGCAGGGCGCGACGATCCCGCGCGAGAGCGACGCGGTCATCTACACGCACGCCGGCCCGGAGGTCGCCGTCGCGTCGACGAAGGCGTTCGTGGCGCAGGGCACGGCGCTGTTCCTGCTGGGCCTGCATCTCGCGACGATCCGCGGCACGCTCAGCGCCGACGAGATCGCGCAGCAGATCGACGACCTGAAGGCGATCCCCGAGAAGATCTCGCGCGTGCTCGAGTCGGGCGAGCGCATCAAGACGCTGGCGGGCTGGATGGCCGACACGCACTCGGTGCTCTTCCTCGGCCGCCACGTCGGCTACCCGATCGCGCTCGAGGGCGCGCTCAAGCTCAAAGAGCTGGCTTACATCCACGCCGAGGGCTTCGCGGCCGGCGAACTCAAGCACGGTCCGATCGCCCTGATCGAGCCCGGGCAGATCGTCTTCGTGATCGTGCCGTCGCCGCGCGACCCGCGCTCGCTGCACCCGAAGGTGGTCTCGAACATCCAGGAGATCCGCGCCCGCGGCGCCCGGGTCATCGCGATCGCCGAGGACGGCGACGCGGCCGTGCTGCCGTTCGCCGACGAGGTGATCCACATCCCGCTCGCCGCGCCCCTGTTCGAGCCGCTGCTGGCCGTCGTGCCGCTGCACATCTTCGGCATGGAGCTCGCGAGCGCCAAGGGCCTCGACGTCGACCAGCCGCGCAATCTGGCCAAGTCGGTCACCGTCGAGTAGTCCCGTGAGCATCGTCGGTATCGGCGTCGACGTCGTCGACGTGCAGCGATTCGGTCGCTCCCTGGCCCGCACTCCGGCCCTGCGCCAACGCCTCTTCACCGAGGCCGAGCTGCAGCGCGACGGCGAACCCCGCCGCATCGAGTCCCTCGCGGCCCGTTTCGCCGCGAAGGAGGCGCTGATCAAGGCGCTCGGCGGCTCCACCGGGGTCTTCTGGCACGACATGGTCGTCGGGGCCGACGATCAGCGGGCGCCGTCGCTGACGATGACCGGCGGTGCGCGGGCACTCGCCGACTCGCGGGGGGTCACCGCGGTGCACCTCTCGCTGAGCCACGACGCGGGGGTGGCCACGGCGTTCGTGGTGGCCGAGAGGGTGTCGGCGGGCGGGGTCTCGGATCCTGCGCCCTCGACCGGAGGTCACGAAGGCCGGGTCGCAGGATGACGGCCGAAGCCCTCCTCACGATCGACACCGCGGCCCTGCGACACAACATCGGGGTGCTGCGGAAGGCCGTCGAGCCCGCGGGCGTCCTGGCCGTCGTGAAGGCGAACGGCTACGGCCACGGCGCCGCCGGCGGCGCGCGGGCGTTCGAGGACGCCGGGGTCGACTGGCTGGGGGTCGTCGACCTCGGCGAGGCCGCGGCGCTCCGCGAGAGCGGGATCAGCGTGCCGATCCTCGCGTGGCTGCACGCGCCGGGGGAGACCTTCGAGCTGGCGGTGCGGCACGACATCACGCCGGCGATCTCGGACCTCGCGCAGCTCGAGGCCTGCGCTGCGGCGGGGGTCCCGGTCGTGCACCTCTGCGTCGACACCGGCCTCAGCCGCAATGGCGCGGTCGAGTCGGAGTGGGAGGCGCTCTTCGACCGGGCGGCCGCGCTCGCCGACCGGGTGCGCGTCGAGGGGATCATGAGCCACCTGTCGAACACGTCGCCGCACGAGGACGGCCTCCAGATGGCCGCGTTCGTGCGCGCCGTCGGCATGCTGATCGAGCGAGGCATCACGCCGCCGCTGCAGCATCTCGCGGCCTCCGCGGCGGCGCTGACCTACGGAGCCTCGCGGATCACGATGGTGCGCTTCGGCCTCGCCGGCTACGGGCTCAGCCCCTTCGACGACCGTTCGTCGGCCGACCTCGGCCTGCGGCCGGCGCTGACCCTCACGGTGCCGGTGGTCGGGGTCAAGAGCGTGAAGGCGGGCGAGGGCACCTCGTACGGCTACACCTGGCGGGCCCCGCACGACACCACGCTCGCGCTGCTTCCGATCGGGTACGCCGACGGCGTCGAGCGCTTCGCCAGCAACCGGGCCTCGGTGCTGGTGGGCGGGCGCCTTCGACCGGTGGTCGGCCGCATCGCGATGAACGCTCTGACCGTCGACCTCGGTGCCGACGCCGACGGTGTCGCGATCGGCGACGAGGCCGTGCTCTTCGGAGACCCGGCCGCCGGGCACCCGTCGGTGGACGACTGGGCGCGGGCGACGGGCACCATCAACTACGAGGTCGTGGCGCGGCTCTCACCGCGTCTGCCGAGGAGGTACGTGTGAACGCGTCCGCGGAGACGCCGGCCGCCGCGGCGGCCGCGGCGGCCTCGACGACGGAGACGGCCTGGCTGCGTCGGGCCACGATCGACCTGGGCGCCTACCGGGCGAACCTTGCGCACCTGCAGGAGGTCGTGGCTCCTGCCGCCCTCATGGCCGTCGTCAAGGCGAACGCGTACGGTCACGGCGCCGTGCCGATGGCACGTGCCGCGGTGACGGCCGGCGTCCGGTGGCTGGGCGTGCTGGAGCTGGCGAACGCCCACGAGCTCCGCGCCGCCGGCCTCTCGCCCGACCGCGAGCCCGGCGACGACGGCGTGGCCCTGTTCGCCTGGCAGTTCGCCCCGACCGAGACGTTCGAGCGCGCGATCTCGGAGCGCGTCGATCTCGGCATCTCGACCCTCGGGCAGCTGGAGGCGGTGGCCGCGGCGGTGGAGTCGTCGACGCGCGCCGCAGCCCCCGACGCGGGGCCCGACGCCCAGGTGCCGGTCGAGCTGCAGGCGCTCGTGCATCTCAACGTCGACACCGGCCTCCACCGGGACGGCGCGGCTCCCGAGGACTGGGACGCTCTCGTCGAGCGCGCCGTCGCGCTGGCCGCTGCCGGCGTCGTCCGGCTGCGCGGCGTCTACTCGCACCTGGCCGAGGCCTCCGACGACGAAGACACAGACTCGGCCGTCGCGCTCACCGAGGCGGTCGAGCGCGCCGCCGCCCTCGGCGCCGTCTTCGAGCGTCGCCACCTCACCGCGTCGAGCGCGGGCCTCGAGCGGCCCGAGCTGCGGCTCGACATGGTGCGGATGGGCGCGAACACGTACGGCATCCCCGTGACCGACGGCCTCACGGCCGCCGATCGCGGGCTGGTGCCGGTGATGACGCTGAGCGCCCGCGTCGCGCGGGTCAAGCGGATCGCCGCGGGCACGGGCGTCTCGTACGACTACACCTGGCGGGCGCCCCGCGACACGACGGTCGCGCTCGTGCCGATCGGGTACGCCGACGGCATCTCGCGGCGCTCTCAGCTCGGCGTCGGCCCGGACGGCACGCCCGGCGAAGGTGCCGGCGGGGCGTCGGTCGCGCTCGGCGGCAAGCGCTACCCGATCGTCGGGCGGGTCGCCATGGACCAGTTCCTCGTCGACGTCGGCGACGACGAGGTCGCGGTCGGCGACGAGGTGACCCTCTTCGGCACCGGCGACCACGGCGAGCTGACCGTCGGCGAGTGGGCCGACCTGATCGGCACGATCGGCGAGGAGATCACCTGCTCGATGGGGCCGCGCGTCGAGCGCGTGTACGTGTCGTGACGACGCTCTTCGACGGCGACATCGCCGACTCCGACGCCATGGACGCGTTCGGCGAGCACCTCGCCGCCTCGCTCCGCGCGGGCGACCTCGTGATCCTGACCGGCCCGCTCGGCGCGGGCAAGACGACGCTCACGCGGGGCATCGGCCGCGGCCTCGGCGTCCGCGGCCAGGTGGCGTCGCCGACCTTCGTCCTCGCGCGTACCCACCCGTCGCTGACGGCCGGCGGAGCACCGCTCGTCCACGTCGACGCCTACCGGCTCGGCTCGGCTGCCGAGCTCGACGACCTCGACCTCGACTACGCGTCGTCGGTCGTGGTGGTCGAGTGGGGTTCCGGCCTCCTCGACGGCGTCGCCGAGTCGTGGCTCGAGGTCACCATCGCGCGGCCCACCGGCGACACCGACGACGACGCGGGGGCGCAGGAGCCGCGCGACACCCTCGACGAGCCGCGTCACGTGCGCATCGACGGCTTCGGCCCCCGGTGGGAAGGCGTCTCGCTGCAGCCGGCGCCGCCTACGATATAGGGATGCTTCTCGCGATCGACACCTCGTCGGGCACGTCCGTCGCCGTCGTGGACCGTGACGGGGGAGTGCTCGCCGAGGTCACGGAGACCGACACCCGCCGCCACGCCGAGGTCATCGGCGAGTCCATCGCCTCCTGCCTCGACACCGCGGGCGTCGCGCCGCGCGACCTCAGTGCCGTGATCGCCGGCATGGGCCCAGGGCCGTTCACCGGTCTGCGGGTGGGGATCGCCGCCGCCCGCGCGTTCGCCTTCGGGGCCGGGAAGCCCTGCCTGCCGCTCGTCAGCCACGACGCGGTCGCCTTCGAGCGGCTCGGCGGGCTCGCTCGTGCCACGGGGGCCGCCGCCGAGGGATCCGTGCCCGGGCCCCTGCTCGTCGTCACCGACGCACGCCGTCGCGAGGTGTACTGGAGTGCGTACACGGGGCTGGATGCCGAAGGTCTGCCCGTGCGTCTCGGCGAGCCGGGTCTCGTGCGGCCGGGGGATCTCGACGAGGCCCTTCGCGGCTCCTGCGGCCCTGAGTTCGTCGCGAGCGCGACCCGCACCGACCCGGCCGAGACCGTCGTCTCGGCGGCCGCTCTCGGCATGCTGGGCGAGACGCTGTACGCGCATGCTCGCCCGTTCGCCGCCGACGTGCCGCTGTACCTCCGCTCGCCCGACGTGACGGTGCCCGGGGCGCCGAAGCGGGTTTCGTGAGTGCCGACACCGGCACGGCCGGTTACTCGGTGAGGCGGGCGCATCCGCAGGACCTCGACGCGATCATGGCGCTCGAGACGAGCGTGTTCGTGAGCGACGCCTGGAGTCCGGAGACCATGGCGGGCGAGCTCGCCAACTCGACCGCGTACTACCTCGTCGCCGTCGACGACGCCGGGCTCGTGATCGCCTACGCCGGCATGCTCGCGCCCGTCGGCTCGCCCGACTCGGACATCCAGACCATTGCGGTCGCGCCCGCCGCGCGCCGCCGAGGCATAGCCCGCGACCTGATGGTGCGCCTGCTCGCCGAGGCCGTCGACCGCGGGGCGCGCGAGACGTTCCTCGAGGTGCGCGTCGACAACCCCGGCGCGCAGACGCTCTACGAGCAGCTCGGCTTCGAGGGCATCGCCACGAGGCCCCGCTACTACATGCCCGAGGGGGTCGACGCGCTCGTCATGCGGCTGCGCCACCCCGCCCCGGATCGACCCGAAGGAGGCGCGGCATGAGCGGCGAACCCGTGGTGCTCGGCATCGAGACGAGCTGCGACGAGACCGGGGTCGGCATCGTCCGCGGCCGCACCCTGCTGGCCAACGTCATCGCGTCGTCGATGGACGAGCACGCCCGCTACGGCGGCGTCGTGCCCGAGATCGCCGCGCGCGCCCACCTCGAAGCGCTGCAGCCGACGCTCGACGCGGCGCTCGCCGAGGCCGGGCTCGCGCTCGACGACGTCGACGCGATCGCCGTCACCTCGGGGCCGGGCCTCGCCGGCGCGCTCATGGTCGGCGTGGGTGCCGCCAAGGCGCTCGCCCTCGGTGCGGGCAAGCCGCTCTACGCCGTGAATCACCTCGTCGGGCACGTCGGCGCCGACGTGCTGCGAGACGACGGGTCGGCCATCGAGCTGCCGACCATCGCCCTGCTCGTCAGCGGCGGGCACACCTCGCTGCTGCACGTGCGCGACCTCCTCGACGACGTCGAGCTGCTCGGCGAGACCATCGACGACGCCGCCGGCGAGGCCTTCGACAAGGTCGCGCGGCTGCTGGGGCTGCCGTACCCGGGCGGCCCCCAGATCGATCGCGTCGCGGCGTCGGGCGATCCTGCGGCCATCAGGTTCGCCCGGGGCCTCACGCTGCCGAAAGACCTCGAGAGGCACCGCTACGACTTCTCGTTCTCGGGCCTCAAGACGGCCGTCGCACGCCATGTCGAGAAGCTCGAGGCGGCAGGAGCAGAGGTGCCCACCGCCGACGTCGCCGCCAGCTTCCGCGAGGCGGTCGTCGACGTGCTGCTGACGAAGGCCGTGGCGGCGTGCCGCGACCTCGGGGTGCCGCGACTGCTGCTCGGCGGCGGCGTGGTCGCGAACGCCCGCGTGCGCGAGGTCGCGGCGTCGCGCTGCGCCGAGGCGGGCATCGCGCTGCGGATCCCGCCGCTGTCGCTCTGCACCGACAACGGCGCCATGATCGCCGCGCTGGGGGCGGAGCTCGTCGCGCGTGGCCGACCGGCGTCGCCGCTGTCGTTCGGCGCGGACTCGACCCTCCCGGTCACGAGCGCGCAAGCTGTCTGAGAGTAGGCTGTGGCCATGTCGGACGAGAAGACCCCCGAAGACCAGAACCCGTCGAGCGACGCCGCTTCCGGTACGCCCGAGTCGTCGCCCCAGTTCGGGCAGTCGTGGTCGAGTTCGACCCCGCAGCCTGACTCGACACCTGCGCCCGGTGCGCCTGCGGCTCCCTCCGCGCCGACCGGCCCCGAGGTGCCCTCCGCGCCCGGCGAGCCCTCGGCTCCCGAGGCTCCGTCGTACGGTCAGCCGAGCTACCCGGCGACGCCCGACTACTCGCAGCCGTCGTCGGCGCAGCAGCCTCCGTCGTACGGCCAGCAGACGCCGTCGTACGGCGAGCAGGCGCCATCGTACGGGCAGCAGACGCCGTCGTACGGGCAGGGGCAGTCGGGCTACGGGCAGCAGCCGCCCGCCTACGGTCAGCAGCCCGGCGGCCAGCAGCCCGCCTACGGTCAGCAGCCCGCCTACGGCCAGCCGAACCCCTACGGCGCGCAGGGCTACAACTACGGCCCGCAGCCCGGCTCGACCTCGGGCCTCGCCATCGCAGCCCTGATCTGCGGCATCGCAGGATTCTTCACCGGCGGCCTGGCCGGTATCGCCGCGATCATCACCGGCGTGATGGCGCGCAACCGGATCAAGACGAGCGGTCAGTCGGGCAAGGGCATGGCGCTCGCCGGCATCATCCTCGGCATCGTGTCGATCGTGTTCATCATCATCTACATCATCTTCATCGCCGTGCTGGTGACGCACTCGCAGAGCTTCCAGAACAGCACCTACGGCAACTGACCCCGGCCGCCCCGGCGCGCACGCGAAGCACGCGGCCGCCGGGGCCTCGGGTCAGACCCGCTCGCAGAGCAGCGCCGTGTGCCGCCCGGCGACCCGGGTGAGCACCAGCGTCGCCTCGTTGCTGCCGGCGAGTTGCAGTCTCTTCCGGAAGACGGCGGGATCGATGTCGACGCCGCGCTTCTTGATCTCGACCCGCCCGATGCCGCGAGCCCGCAGCTCCTGCCGCAGTCGCTTCTCGTCGAGGGGGAACGTCTCGACGACTCGGAAGCACTGCGCGAACGGCGTCTGCTCGGCCGTCGGCGCCGTCAGATAGGCGATGTCGCGACTGATCGTGGTCGCCTCGAGCTGCCGGGCCAGGTCGCCGATCAGCCTGGCGCGGATCACGGAGCCGTCGGGCTCGTAGAGGTACTCGTCGAGGTCGCCGACCTCGACGTCCTCGGTGTCTCCGGCCGCGCTCATCTCCGCCGGGCCCGACGGCCCGAACACGAGCGCCGAGCGCCGCACGCCCGGCCTGGCGAGGTCGCCGAACCACACGCCGACCTCGACCACCGAGCGGTCGACCGAGATCCACTGGCACTCCGCGTCGTCGGGCAGCAGGTCGCGGTCGACTCCGGGGCCGAGCTTCACGCCGGTCGGCATCCGCTCGGCGAACCCGAACGCCACGTCGAGGGAGGGCGACCACTGCGCAGGATCCTGCAGCCTGCTCGTGGCCTGATGCCCGGCCGTGCGACGCGCCGGGTCGAGGAACACCGCGTCCACGCCGTCGAGCGGCACCTCGCTCGCGTCGCCGAGCTCGACCGAGGCGGCCGGCCAGGGTGCGAGGTTGTACGTCGCGATGGCGGCGGTGACCTCGTCGCGATCGACCGCGAGCACGCCGAGCTCGAGGGCTGCGAAGGCCATCGCGTCGCCGCCGATGCCGCAGCCGAGGTCGGCCACGCGGGAGACGCCGGCGCGGCGGTAGCGGCCGGCGTGCGACGAGGCGACCGGCAGACGCGTCGCCTGCTCCAGCCCGGCCTCGGTGAAGAGCATGCGCGACGCGAACTCGCCGAACTTCGCGACGCCGCGGGCCCTCAGCCTGGCCTGCGTGAGGACGGCCGCGACGAGCTCCGGCGCGTGGCCCTGCTTGCGCAGCCTCGACACCTCGGCGACGACGTCGGCCCGTTCGTCGAAGGGCGGCAGGGAGTCGAGCAGCCGGAGGCCGTCGGGCGTGAGGAGCTCGCGGAGCTCTGCGGTGTCCATGCCTCCATGGTGACACCCGTGACGGTCCTGGCACTCGGATTGACCGAGTGCCAACGGGGCCCTACAGTTGACCTGGCACTCGCACACGTGCAGTGCCAACCACAGACATACTGTCGCCGCTTTGTGAGAAAGAAGAGGTCAACCGTGTCGGTCAACATCAAGCCGCTCGAAGATCGCATCGTCATCCGTCAGGTCGAGGCCGAGCAGACCACTGCGTCGGGCCTCGTGATCCCCGACACCGCCAAGGAGAAGCCCCAGGAGGGCGAGGTCGTGGCGGTGGGCCCCGGCCGCGTCGACGACAACGGCAACCGCATCCCGCTCGACGTCGCCGTCGGCGACAAGGTGATCTACTCGAAGTACGGCGGCACCGAGGTCAAGTACGCCGGTGAAGACCTGCTCGTGCTCTCGGCCCGCGACGTCCTCGCGGTCGTCGTCAAGTAGCCACAGGCTCTCCGGCGCCGGTCTCGACCGGCACCTCGAAGGCCCCGTCTCCTCGTGAGACGGGGCCTTTCGGCGTCTCACGGGGCCCGTCGCGGCATGTCCCCCGTTTTGCGGACAATCAATGCTGTGCGGCAGGTGTCGTCTCTGCCACGATGGTCACGATGTCAACGCCTCCCGAAGCGCGGCCGACGCCCCCGGCACGTCGACGCCTGACCGCCGCTCTCCTGACGCTCGGTCGACCCCTGCTGCTCATCTCGTTCGCCCTCTACCAGCTCGAGGTGCGCCGCAATCTCTACCCGCGAGACGCCCTGGTCTCGCACATCGACGGCGTCGACCCCCTGCGCATGCTCTTCGTCGGCGACGTCGCCGCGTCGGGCCACGGGGTCCTGAGCCACGGCCTCACCGTCGTCACGCGGGCCGCCGAGCACATCGCCGTCGACTCCGGCCGCGGCGCGGAGTGGTCGATCGTGGCCGAGCCCGACCTCACCATGAAGAAGCTGGCGCACCGCACCTCGTACGGCGCCCAGGGCGCCGAGGTCGCCTTCCTCCTGCTGGGCATCCCCGACGTGCTGCTGTCGACGAGCCCCGAGCGCTGGGCGGCCCAGCTCGAGACGGTGGTGCGCAGGATTCAGGCCGAGTCCGGTCTCCGCGCCCCGCGCGTCGTGGTCTCGGGCATCCCGCCGCTCTCCGACTTCCGCCCGATCAACCCCACGGCCCGCCGCATCATCAACCAGCGCGTCGACAGGCTCAACGCCGCCAGCGCCGACGTCGCCGACCACCTGCCGGGCCTCAGCTACGTGCCCTTCCCCACCTGGCGCATCGGCGACATGTTCATCAAGGAGATGTTCTCGTGGAAGACGATGCACGACGCGTGGGGGGAGACCCTCGCCGCCTCGCTGCGACCAGGCACGTGACCTGCGGCGTTGTCGTCGCCGGTCATGGCTCCGCCATTGACCGGCTCCTCCGCCTTGCATCTCACGCGCCTGGCCGCAGCGATTAGGGTCGCTCCGTGAGCACCTTCGACCTGCCCCGCGGGGTGACCCTCCGCCCTCTCGACCTCGACGACGCTGGCCCGCTCGCCGACGCGTACACGCGCAACCGCGAGCGCCTGGCGCCGTGGGAGCCGGCCCGGCCGATCGAGTTCTTCACCGAGGCCCAGCAGGGCGTCGAGATCGAACGCGCGCTGTTCGATCGTGACGCAGGATCGTCTCTGCCGCTCGTCCTCGAGCAGCACGAACGAATCGTCGGCCGCGTGAACCTCACGGGGATCGCCCGCGGCGTCTCGCAGAGCGCCACCCTGGGGTACTGGATCGACGGCGAGCTCGCCGGGTCGGGCGTGATGTCGGCGGCGGTCGGGGCCGCGCTCGTCGTCGCCCGCGATGAACTGGGCCTCCATCGCGTCCAGGCCGCGACGCTGCTGCACAACGCCGCGTCGCAGGGCGTCCTGCGTCGCAACGGCTTCACGCCGATCGGCGTAGCTCAGGCCTACGTGAAGATCGCCGGGCGGTGGCAGGACCACGTGCTGTTCCAGCGGATTCTGGAGCCCGACGAGGGGGAATAGTTTCCACGCGTCTGAGTTAATATGGACCACCGGTTCTCGACGGCGACTCCGGTTCCCCCTCCAACCTCTCGCGCACAAGGTGGCACATGGATCAGCCGGACCCCTTCGGTTTCATCGGACTCACGTACGACGACGTCATGCTGCTTCCGGCGGCGACCGACGTCATCCCCTCCGAGGCCGACACCTCGTCGCGCCTCACGAAGCGGATCCGCGTGGCGGTGCCGCTGCTGTCGGCGGCGATGGACACCGTGACCGAGTCGCGCATGGCGATCGCCATGGCGCGCCAGGGCGGCATAGGCATCATCCACCGCAACCTCTCCATCGAAGACCAGGCCGCGCACGTCGACAAGGTGAAGCGCTCCGAGTCCGGCATGATCACGAACCCGGTCACCACGTCGCCCGACTCCACGGTCGCCGACGTCGACGCCCTCTGCGGCCAGTTCCGCGTCTCGGGCCTCCCCGTGGTCGAGCGCGACGGCACCCTCGTCGGCATCATCACCAACCGCGACATGCGCTTCGTCTCGAAGTTCGAGATGGCCACCACCCTCGTGCGCGACGTCATGACGAGCGAGAACCTCATCACGGCGCCCGAGGGCATCGACCCCGACTCCGCGGTGGCGATCTTCGCCCAGCACAAGATCGAGAAGCTCCCGCTCGTCGACGCCGACGGCAAGCTCCGCGGTCTCATCACGGTCAAGGACTTCGACAAGACCGAGAAGTACCCCGACGCCACGAAGGACGACCAGGGTCGCCTCCGCGTCGGCGCGGCGATCGGCTTCTTCGGCGACGCCTGGCAGCGCGCGCAGGCGCTCCGCGACGCGGGCGTCGACGTGCTCGTGGTCGACACCGCGAACGGCGAGAGCCAGGGCGAGATCGACATGATCAAGCGCATCAAGTCCGACCCGACGTTCGCGCACATCGACGTCATCGGCGGCAACGTCGCGACCCGCTCGGGCGCGCAGGCCCTCATCGACGCCGGCGCCGACGCCATCAAGGTCGGCGTGGGCCCGGGCTCGATCTGCACCACCCGCGTCGTCTCCGGCGTCGGCGTGCCGCAGGTCACCGCCGTCTACGAGGCGTCGCTCGCGGCGCGCGAGGCCGGCGTGCCGGTCATCGCCGACGGCGGCCTCCAGTACTCCGGCGACATCGCGAAGGCCCTCGTCGCGGGCGCCGACAGCGTCATGCTCGGCTCGCTCCTCGCGGGTTGCGACGAGAGCCCCGGCGACCTCGTCTTCGTGAACGGCAAGCAATTCAAGAACTACCGCGGCATGGGCTCGCTGGGTGCCATGCAGACCCGCGGCAAGAACACGTCGTACTCGAAAGACCGCTACTTCCAGGCCGACGTGCCCTCCGACGACAAGCTGATCGCCGAGGGCGTCGAGGGTCAGGTGCCCTACCGCGGCGCGCTCGCCAACGTCGTCTACCAGCTCGCCGGCGGTCTGCGTCAGTCGATGTTCTACGTCGGCGGCCGCACGATCCCCGAGCTGAAGATGCGCGGCAAGTTCGTGCGCATCACCGCGGCCGGCCTGAAGGAGAGCCACCCGCACGATCTGCAGATGGTCGTGGAGGCGCCCAACTACCGCGGCTGAGTCCGCCTCCGGCCGAGCCGGTAGGGTTGGTGCGTGACTGAGGTAGAGATCGGCGTCGGCAAGCGCGCCCGCAGAGCGTACGCATTCGACGACATCGCGATCGTCCCGTCGCGCCGCACTCGCGATCCCCACGACGTCCACGTCGGGTGGTCGATCGACGCGTTCCAGTTCGAGACGCCGATCATCGCAGCTCCCATGGACTCCGTGATGAGCCCGGCCACGGCCATCCGCTTCGGTCAGCTCGGCGGCCTCGGCGTGCTCGACCTCGAGGGCGTCTGGACTCGCTACGAAGACGCCGAGTCGGTCCTCGCCGAGATCCGCGGCCTGCCCGACGACGTCGCCACGACCCGCATGCAGGAGATCTACAAGGCGCCGATCCGCCCCGACCTCGTGACCGCCCGCCTGGCCGAGATCCGCGCCGCCGGCGTGGTCGTGGCCGGCGCGCTCAGCCCGCAGCGCACGCAAGACCTCTACCAGACGGTCGTCGACGCCGGCGTCGACGTCTTCGTCATCCGCGGCACCACGGTGTCGGCCGAGCACGTCTCCAAGAACACCGAGCCGCTCAACCTCAAGAAGTTCATCTACGAGCTCGACGTGCCGGTCATCGTCGGCGGCGCCTCGACCTACACCGCGGCCCTCCACCTCATGCGCACCGGCGCGGCCGGCGTGCTCGTCGGCTTCGGCGGCGGCGCGGCGTCAACCACGCGGGCGTCGCTCGGCATCCACGCGCCGATGGCCACGGCGGTCGCCGATGTCGCAGGAGCCCGGCGCGACTACCTCGACGAGTCGGGCGGGCGCTACGTGCACGTCATCGCCGACGGCGGCCTCGGCACCTCCGGCGACATGGTCAAGGCCATCGCGACGGGCGCCGACGCGGTCATGCTCGGCGCGGCCCTGGCGCGAGCGACCGACGTGCCCGGCGGCGGCTTCCACTGGGGCGCCGAGGCGCACCACCCCGAGCTTCCCCGCGGTCGTCGGGTGCACGTCGGCTCGACGGGCACCCTCGAGAACATCCTCTACGGCCCCGCTCCGACGACGAACGGCACCGCAAACCTCATGGGCGCGCTCCGCCGCTCGATGGCGACCACCGGTTACAGCGACCTCAAGGAGTTCCAGAAGGTCGAGGTCGTCGTCGCCCCGTACCACCCGCACTAGGCGCACCGCGCGAACCAGGCGTTGAATGGGGCGCGACGGCACAGGAGCCGTCGACCCGCCTTCGTCCAGGGAGCGCGCCATGGCATCATCGTCCATCTCGACCAAGATCGGCCCGGCGGAACGCGAGGCCGCCCTCGAGGCCCTGAAGTCAAAAGAACTCGACGTGCTCGTGATCGGCGGGGGCATCGTCGGCACGGGCTGCGCCCTCGACGCGGTGACGCGCGGTCTGAGCGTCGGCATCGTCGAGGCACGCGACTGGGGGTCGGGCACGTCGAGCCGCTCGTCGAAGCTGGTGCACGGCGGCATTCGGTACCTCGAGCAGCTGAACTTCGCGCTCGTGCGGGAGGCGCTGATCGAGCGCGGGCTCCTGCTGCAGCGCATCGCCCCGCACCTGGTGAAGCCGGTGCGGTTCCTCTACCCGCTCAACAAGCGCGTGATCGAGCGCCTCTACATCGGCGCCGGCATGCTGCTGTACGACCTCTTCAGCTGGTCGGGCGGCCGCCCGCCCGGTGTGCCGCACCACCGTCACCTCACCAAGGGGCAGGTGCTGCGGTCGATCCCGAGCCTGTCGAAGGACGCCCTCGTCGGCGGCATGACCTACTACGACGCGCAGGTCGACGACGCCCGCTATGTCGCGTCGCTCGCCCGCACCGCGTCGAGCTACGGCGCCCACGCGATGAGCCGCGTGCGCGTCGAGGGGTTCCTCAAGGAGGGGGAGCGGGTCGTCGGCGTGCACGCGCATGACATCCAGACCGGCGAGCGGTTCGACATCCGGGCCAAGCAGGTCGTCAACGCCACCGGCGTCTGGACCGACGACACGCAGGCAATGGTCGGCTCGCGCGGGCAGTTCAAGGTGCGGGCGTCGAAGGGCGTCCACCTCGTGATCCCGCGCGATCGGTTCCAGTCGAAGATGGGCATGATCCTGCGCACCGAGAAGAGCGTGCTCTTCGTGATCCCGTGGGGTCGCCACTGGCTCGTCGGCACCACCGACACCGACTGGAACCTCGACACGGGGCACCCGGCCGCGACCGCCGCCGACATCGACTATCTGCTCGAGCACGTGAACCGGGTGCTCGCCGTGCCGCTCACGCGCGACGACGTCGAGGGCGTCTACGCGGGCCTGCGGCCGCTGCTCGCGGGCGAGTCCGACCAGACCTCCAAGCTGTCGCGCGAGCACGTCGTCGCGCACACCGTGCCGGGCCTCGTGGTCGTCGCCGGCGGCAAGTGGACCACGTACCGCGTCATGGCCAAGGACGCGATCGACGAGGCCGTGGCCGCGATGGACGGCAGGATCGCGGAGAGCATCACCCACGAGATCCCCCTGCTCGGCGCCGAGGGCTACTGGGCCGCGATGAACAAGGCCGCCAAGATCGGTCGCGCCTTCGGCCTCCACGAGGTCAGGATCCAGCACCTCCTCAACCGCTACGGCACCCTCACCGACGAGCTCCTCGACCTGATCCGCGACGACCCCTCGCTCGCCGAGCCGCTGCCCGGCGCCGACGACTATCTCGGTGCCGAGGTCGTCTATGCCGCCTCGCACGAGGGCGCCCTGCACCTCGAGGACGTCCTCGCCCGGCGCACCCGCATCTCGATCGAGGCCTGGGACCGAGGCGACTCGGCGGCCCCCGTGGCGGCCAGGCTCATGGCCGGCGTCCTCGGCTGGAGCGAGGCCGAGACCGAGCGCGAGGTGAGCAACTACCTGACCCGTGTGGCCGCCGAGCGAGCGAGCCAGCTGGAGCCGGACGACGCGTCGGCCGACCGGGTGCGGCTCGAGGCGCCGGACATCGCGTTCGGGTTCGACGAGGACGACGTGAAGGCGTCCGCTGCTCCTGCGACCGGAGCGCCTTCAGCGGCACCGGTGAAGGCCGCGCCCCGCGCGCCGAGGGCCAAGCGGACGCCGCGCACGCCCGAGTGAACCGGCGGGAATTGCAGGAGCCCGGCGAACGTTATCCACAGCAGGGTTCCAGCCCGGCTTCGTCGCGCCCGTGCGACGGTAAACTGAGACGACTGCCCGTGATCCTCTTGGAGAACACACCATGGTTGACGTTCGTCGCGTGAAGCTTCCCGGCGTCGGGGTGCTGCACACCTTCCACACCGACGACGGTGGCAAGTGCGGTGTCATCACGCACCGCTCCGGCCACAGCGACCTCATCACGTTCAGCGACGACACCGAGGGCAAGGACGCCACGAAGGTCTCGCTGCGCCTCAGCGAGGACGAGGCGCACACCCTCGCCGAGCTCCTGGGCGGCACGCGCATCACCGAGTCGCTCTCGGCCCTCGAGACCCTTCCTGGCCTCAGCATCGACTGGTTCACCGTCGACTACGACGACCACATCGCCGGCCAGCCCCTCGGCAACCTCGCGGCGAAGGGCGTCGTCGGCGTGACCGTCGTCGCGGTCGTCCGCGGCGAGGTCGCGAACCCCGCGCCGTCACCCGACTTCCGCGTGTTCCCCGGCGACACCCTGGTCGTCGCGGGCTCGCCCGAGAAGGTGGCCAAGGTGTTCGGGTGGTACCGCAACGGCAAGGTCCACGCTCCTGCCGGCGCGTCCTCGACGCTCGAGTCGGCAGGCGTCGACTCCCCGCCGGGGGCCTAGCGGATGCACCTGGGCGAAGAGCTCCTCGTCCTCGGCGTCCTGTTCCTGATCGCCTATGTGCTCGGCCGGCTCGCCAAGCTCATCGGCCTGCCCACGATCCCCGTCTACATGGTGGTCGGGCTCATCGCGAGCCCGCACGTGGGGTTCTTCCCCCTGAGCTTCGGTCAGTCGAAGATCGAGCTCATCGCGATCTTCGGTCTGATCCTGCTGCTGTTCAATCTCGGCCTCGAGTTCGACCAAGACGAGTTCTTCGGCAACATCGGCAAGCTCGTGCTGTCCGGCGGCAGCTACATCTTCTTCAACATGGCGCTCGGCCTGGCCTTCGGCTTCTGGCTCGGCTGGGGCACCCGCGAAGCGCTCATCATCGCCGGCATCACGGCGACGTCGTCGAGCGCCATCGTCACGAAGCTCCTCATCGAACTCGGGCGGCTCGCGAACTCCGAGACGCCGATGATCCTCGGCGTCACCGTGGTCGAAGACATCTTCATCGCGATCTACCTCGCGATCGTGTCGGTCGTGTTGAGCGGCGAGACCGACCCGATCCCCGTGATCGGCAAGCTGCTCGTCGCCTTCCTGTTCCTCATCGTCATGTTCACCATCGCGCGCTGGGGCGGCCGCGTGGTGTCGCGGCTCATGCGCACGCGCGACGACGAGCTGTTCACGGTGCTCTTCTTCGGTCTCGCCGTCATGTTCGCCGGCATCGGCGAGATCCTGGGCGTGACCGATGCGATCGGCGCATTCCTCATCGGCCTCGTCTGCGGGGCGACGAGATTCCGGTCCAGGATCGAGGGGTTCGCCCTGCCGATGCGCGACGTCTTCGCCGCGTTCTTCTTCCTCAACTTCGGGCTCGGGCTCAACCCGTCGCTCTTCCCCGAGGTGCTCTGGCCGGCGCTCGGGGCGGTGCTGATGACCATGCTCATCAACCTCGGCGCCGGGCAGTTTGTCGCGTGGCTCAACCGGCTGGGGCCCCGTGCCGGGCTCAACACCTCGTTCATCCTGCACAACCGCGGCGAGTTCGCGCTCATCCTCGCGACGCTGTCAGCCAGCGCGGGCCTCGACGACAGGATCACGCCGTTCGCCGGGCTCTACGTGCTCGTCATGGCGATCGTCGGTCCGCTCCTTGCCAGCAATTCCGAAAGAATCGGTGGCGTACTCTTTTCGCGGAAGAAGGTCGTCGAACAGGGCGACCGACCTCCGGGCACGCCCTCCCGCGGCAGCGAGGAGATCGCGCTCATGGAGGCGGCCCTCGCCGGTGAGGGCTCGCCGGGTCGGGCCGACGAGCCGGACGACGACCTGTCGTTCGACTTCGAGACCGACGACGACGCTCCCGCCGTGGTGGCTGTCGGCGACAGGCCCGACGACGACGCACCCGAGTCGTTCGACCTCGACGACGACCCGTTCGTCTACGACCCGGCGGCCGAGCAGGCCGGGCTGCAGTCGGACCAGCGGGCCACACGCACCACCGAGGCACCACCTGAGACACGTCAGAGAGACCCTGAGTACTAGCCGATGACCGAGACGCGCCCGAGCGACCTGCTTCCCGAGACCATGTGGGAGGTCGCTCGGCGACCGAAGTGGATCGCGATGCTCGTCTTCGCCCTCCTCGTCGCCGCGCTCTTCGCCTACCTCGGGCACTGGCAGCTCGACCGCTCCGTCGAGAGCCTCAAGCCCGCGCACACCGCCACCGAGACGCGCGTGCCGCTCGCCGACGTGCAGAAGCCGCAGACCGAGTTCCTCGACAAGTTCACGGGGCAGAAGGTCAGCCTGTCGGGCAGCTTCTCAGCGTCGGACTTCACGATCCTGAGCGATCGTCTCCAGCACAGCGAGTCGGGCTACTGGCTGGTCGACCGATTCCAGTACGACCGGACGAACGCCTCCGTCGTCGTCGCGCTCGGCTGGTCGAAGACGCGGGCCGAGGCGAAGGCCGCGATCTCGTCCGTTCCGACCTCGCCCACCACGATCAGCATCGGCGGCCGCTACCTCCCGACCGAGGCGGCTGACGACGGCAAGTTCCAGCAGGGGCTCCTGACCGTGATCTCCGTGCCGCAGCTCATCAACCGGTGGTCCGACGTGTCGGGCGACGTCTACAACGGCTACGTCGTCGCCGACCGCACCTGGGGCGGGATGACCGCGATCTACTCGCCGAAGCCGATCGACAAGGCCACGCTGAACTGGCTCAACATCTTCTACGCCGTCGAGTGGGTCGTCTTCGCGGGCTTCGCGATCTTCCTCTGGTACCGGCTCGTGAAGGACGACTTCGAGCGCATCCACGAGGAGGCCGACGAGGCCGCTCTCGCCGCGGCCTCGGCCACCCCGTAGCGGCGATCGGCTCGCCGCGCGCTCCCATTTCCGCCATTTAGACTGGACGCCATGCCCCTCAAGCCCCGGCCGCGCAACATCCCCAAGATCCCGGGGGCCGTGCGCCTGTACAAGATCTCCGCCTACGTGACGGGCGTGATGCTGCTCCTGCTGTGCATGGAGATGGTGCTCAAGTACACGCCGCTGCACACGGAGCTCGCGATCGGCGATCCCCGGGGCTTCTTCGTCCCGGCCGGCACGATCCGCCACCCCGCGCTCGATCTGTCGCTCGGCATCCTCATCGTGCACGGCTGGCTCTACGTGGTCTACCTGTTCATGGACTTCCGGCTGTGGAGCATCATGCGCTGGAACTTCACCCGCTTCGTCCTGATCGCCCTCGGCGGTGTCATCCCGCTCATGTCGTTCTTCGTCGAGCACCGGATGGCCCGCACTGCCATGGCCGAGTACGAGACCCTGACCATCGAGCGCGAACGCGCGCTCGCCGCCCAGTCGCAGGAGGCCGCCGCGTGAGCGACGAGACCAGCCAGAAGCCCGTCCTCGTCGTCGATTTCGGCGCCCAGTACGCCCAGCTCATCGCCCGGCGCGTGCGCGAGGCGAACGTCTACAGCGAGATCGTCCCGCACACGATCACGGCCGACGAGGTGGCCGCGAAGGAGCCCGTGGGCATCGTCCTGTCGGGCGGCCCGTCGAGCGTCTACGAGGAGGGGGCTCCGCGGCTCGACCCGGCGATCCTCGACCTCGGGATCCCCGTCCTCGGCATCTGCTACGGCTTCCAGTCGATGGCCGTCGCGCTCGGCGGCGAGGTCGCCCAGACCGGCCTGCGCGAGTACGGCGCGACCGACGTCACTCTCGCCGAGGTCGAGTCGACGCTCCTCGCCGGTCAGCCAGGATCGCAGACGACCTGGATGAGCCACGGCGATTCCGTCTCGAAGGCGCCCGCGGGCTTCGACGTGCTCGCCTCGAGCGCCTCCACGCCGGTGGCGGCCTTCGCCTCCGACGAGCGTCGTCTCTACGGTGTGCAGTGGCACCCCGAGGTCAAGCACTCCGACTTCGGCCAGGCCGTGCTCGAGAACTTCCTCCACCGCGCCGCGGGCATCCCCGCCGACTGGAACTCGGGCAGCGTCATCGCCGAGCAGGTCGCCAGGATCCAGGCGCAGGTCGGCTCCGGCCGCGTCATCTGCGGTCTCTCCGGCGGCGTCGACTCGGCGGTCGCCGCGGCCATCGTCCACCGCGCCGTCGGCGACCAGCTCACCTGCATCTTCGTCGACCACGGCCTCCTCCGCGCCGACGAGCGCGCTCAGGTCGAGAAGGACTACGTGGCGGCCACCGGCATCCGCCTCGTCACCGTCGACGCAGAGAAGCAGTTCCTCGACGCTCTCGCCGGCGTCACCGACCCCGAGCAGAAGCGCAAGATCATCGGGCGCGAGTTCATCCGCTCCTTCGAGGAAGCAGCGGCCGCCCTCGTCCTCGAGGCCTCAGGCTCCGACGACTCCGAGCCCGTGAAGTTCCTGGTGCAGGGCACGCTCTACCCCGACGTCGTCGAGTCGGGCGGCGGCACCGGCACCGCCAACATCAAGAGCCACCACAACGTCGGCGGCCTGCCCGAAGACCTGCAGTTCGAGCTCGTCGAGCCGCTCCGCACCCTCTTCAAAGACGAGGTGCGGGCCATCGGCCGCGAGCTCGGCCTGCCCGAGGTCATCGTGGGCCGCCAGCCGTTCCCGGGGCCCGGCCTCGGCATCCGCATCGTCGGCGAGGTCACGCACGAGCGACTCGAGCTGCTGCGCGCCGCCGACAAGATCGCCCGCACCGAGCTGACCGCAGCCGGGCTCGACGGTGAGATCTGGCAGTGCCCGGTCGTGCTGCTGGCCGACGTGCGTTCGGTCGGCGTCCAGGGCGACGGCCGCACCTACGGCCACCCCATCGTCCTGCGCCCCGTCTCGTCGGAAGACGCGATGACCGCCGACTGGACCCGCCTGCCCTACGACGTGCTCGCGCGCATCTCGAACCGGATCACGAACGAGGTCGCCGGCGTCAACCGCGTCGTCCTCGACGTCACGTCGAAGCCACCGGGAACGATCGAGTGGGAGTAGGGGCGTAGCCCCGCTCCCGTGAGACAAAGAAGCGGGCCGCCCCGGTGGGGCGGCCCGCTTTCGTGTGTCGTGCGTCAGTTGTTGCCGCGGAGCAGCGCGAGCATGCGCAGGATCTCGGTGTACAGCCACACGATGGTGACGACCAGACCGAACGCCGCCTGCCACCCGAAGACTCGCGGAGCGCCGCGCTCGACGCCGACCTTGATCTGCGTGAAGTCGAGCACGAGCGAGTACGCGGCCATGATGACGACGAAGATGCCGAGCAGGAAGCCGATCGGGATGCCGTAGATCTCGGCGCTGCGAAGCCCGAACGGGCTGTTGGTGACACCGGTCAGCATGAGGATGAAGTTCACCAGCGAGAACGCGGCGTAGCCGACCATCGCCACGAGGAAGATCTGGGTCGCGCGACGCGACGCCCTCACCTTGCCGCTCGCGAACAGCGCCAGCGTGATCGCGAAGACGCCCAGCGTGCCGAACACGGCCTGAGGCACGATGCCGGGCCAGATGCCGTCGAAGACGCGCGAGAGGCCACCGACGAAGAGGCCCTCGGCCGCGCCGTACAGCAGCACCAGGGCAGCCGAGGGGCGCTTCTTGAAGATGTTCACCATCGCGAGGACGAAGCCCGCGATGCCGCCCACGATCCAGATGCCGGGCACCACCCAGCCGACGACGGCGCCCGCGAGGAGGACGGCGAAGACGCCGAACGTCTTCGCGATCGTGTCTTCGTAGGTCATGCGGTCGGTGTCGCGCGGGGTCGCGCTCGGCTGGTTGTAGAGCTCCTGCAGCTCGACGGCGCTCATCGTCGCGGTCGTGCCGCCGGCCTGCGACGCGCGCCAGCGGTCGAGGTCGCGGGGGTCGTTCGAGAATGCCGGCGACTGACCGAAGCCGGGGTTTGATCGTCGTGCCATGGAGCCCTCCGTGGATTTCCTGGAGGCTTCAGCGTACCGGCGCGTCATCGGGGTGGCGCTGGGAATTCACCTGGTGAGACCCCGTTTCGCTCACGGCGTGGTTGCGGGGCGCGCACGTTTGCAGGGGATGCACACCGTTTGTTCACCTGGATCGCCGCCTCCGCGAGGGTCGATGCCGCTACCGTGTGCGGGTGAATCCGCGACCCCTCGTCATCGCCCACCGCGGCGCCTGCGGCCACCGGCCCGAACACGGCGCCGACGCCTACCGCCTCGCGCTCGAGCTGGGGGCGGACGCCATCGAGCCCGACATCGTCGCCACGCGCGACGGGGTGCTGATCCTGCGCCATGAGAACGAGATCGGCGGCACCACCGACGTGGCCGACCACGTCTCGTTCGCCGACCGTCGCACCACCAAGACGATCGACGGCGTCGAGGTCACCGGCTGGTTCACCGAGGACTTCACCTGGGCCGAGCTGTCGACCCTGCGGATCCGCGAGCGCCTGCCCAAGCTGCGCCCGCTGAGTGCCGCGCACGACGGCGAGGGCAGGATCCAGAGGCTCGCCGACCTGCTGTCACTCCTCGACACCGACGCCGCCCGGGGCCGGCTCGCCGCCGACGGGAGCCCCGCGCCGGTCGGTCTCGTCGCCGAGATCAAGCACGCCACCTACTTCAAGTCGATCGGTCTGCCCCTCGACCAGCTCTTCGCGCAGGAGCTGAGCGAGGCCGGCTGGACGAACGACTCCCGCCTCACGATCGAGAGCTTCGAGCAGACAGTGCTCGGTCGACTCCGGGGGCTCGGTGTCGGCGGGCGGCTCGTCTATCTGATCGAAGCGGAGGGCGCCGCCGCCGACCTGGTGGCCCGCGACGGCAGCGCCGCACTCCTCTACGGCGAGCAGGTGTCGCCGGAGGGCCTCGCCGCGCTCGCCGGCGCCGTCGACGGGATCAGCGTCGCGAAGAAGATGCTCGTGACGTCGAAGGGCGTCGCGCAGCCGGGCCTCGTCGAGGACGCCCATGCCGTCGGGCTCGACGTGTTCACCTGGACGCTCCGGCCCGAGAACAGGTTCCTCTCGAAGGCGCTTCGGAGCGGCGGTGGCAAGGCCGAGTTCGGTCGCTGGCGGACCGAGTTCGCGCGCATCATCGGCACCGGGGTCGACGGCGTGTTCGCCGACTTCCCCGACCTCGTGCGCGAGCTGGTCGACCGGGCGCCCGCCGTCGTCTGACGCTGGGTCTCGCTTCGACCGCGAACCACCTCGGAGGTCGGTCGGAGGTCCCCCCCGACCGCCTGGCGATGTCGGTCGGGACGCTTAGGCTGGTGGGACCATGACGATCGTTCTCGAGCCCTTCGACAACTCCGACGGCGGGCCGGTGTCTTCCGGCTCCGGGCCGCGCGCCTCGGCGACCGACGATCGGCTCACGGCGGGGCTCAACCCGCAGCAGAAGGAGGCGGTCGAGTACCGCGGGCAGTCACTCCTCATCGTGGCGGGCGCGGGCTCGGGCAAGACCAGCGTGCTGACCCGTCGCATCGCCGGGCTGATCGACTCGCGCGAGGCGTGGCCGAGCCAGATCCTCGCGATCACCTTCACGAACAAGGCCGCGGCCGAGATGCGCGAGCGCGTCGCCGCCCTCGTCGGCCAGTCGTCCGAGGGCATGTGGATCTCGACGTTCCACTCGGCGTGCGTGCGGATCCTGCGCCGCGAGGCGGAGCAGTTCGGCTTCACGAAGAGCTTCACGATCTACGACTCGGCCGACTCGCGGGCGCTTCTCAAGCGGATCCTGAAAGAGCTGGACGCCGACTCCCTCGGCTTCACCGTGAGCCAGGCCTCGGGCAAGATCTCGAAGCTGAAGAACGAGCTCTCCGACGTCGAGAGCTACTCGCGGCAGATCAACGCCGGCGACCCGCAGGACGTCATGTTCCTCGAGATCTTCCGCCAGTACACGCGCGAGCTGCAGCGCGCGAACGCCTTCGACTTCGACGACCTCATCGCCCAGACGGTCTACCTCTTCCGCGCTTTCCCGAAGGTGGCGGCCGTCTACCAGCGGCGGTTCCGTCACATCCTGGTCGACGAGTACCAGGACACCAACCACGCCCAGTACGCCCTCATCCGCGAGCTCACCCGCCCGGTCGACCCCGACGTCGTCGACGAGCTCGAGCGCGGCGGCCAGTTCGTGCAGTCCCTGCGCGACGGCAGCGGGCGGATCCCCGGCGCCTCGCTCACGGTGGTCGGCGACTCCGACCAGTCCATCTACGCCTTCCGCGGTGCGGACATTCGCAACATCACCGAGTTCGAGCACGACTTCCCACACTCGAAGGTGATCCTCCTCGAGCAGAACTACCGGTCGACGCAGAACATCCTCGACGCTGCCAACGCCGTCATCGCGAACAACTTCGACCGCCAGGCGAAGAACCTCTTCACGACCGTCGGCTCGGGCGACAAGATCGTCGGCTTCACCGGGTACACCGGCCACGACGAGGCGCAGTTCGTCGCCGACGAGATCGCGGCGCTGCACGACTCCGGCACCGCCTACAAAGACATGGCGGTGTTCTACCGCACGAACTCGCAGACCCGTGCGCTGGAGGAGATCTTCATCCGGTCGGCGATTCCCTACCGCGTGCTGGGCGGCACGAAGTTCTACGAGCGGGCCGAGATCAAAGACGCGATGGCGTACCTCATCTCCGTGGCGAACCCCGCCGACCCGCTGGCGCTCCGCCGCATCATGAACGTCCCGAAGCGCGGCATCGGCCCGGCGACCGAGACGGCGCTGCAGCGCTACGCCGACCAGAACGAGGTGGGCCTCCGCGACGCCATGCGCGATGCCGCCTCGCTCGGCCTCGGCCCGAAGGTCACCGGCGCGATCACCGGGCTCGCCACCCTCCTCGACGGCGTCCAGCAGACCGCGGCCACCGACCCCGTGAGCGACATCCTCGTGGCGCTGCTCGAGGGCTCCGGCCTCGTCGCTGCGCTGCGCGCCTCCCGTGATCCGCAGGACGAAGCGCGGGCCGAGAACATCGACGAACTCGTCGCCGTGACCAAGGAGTTCCAGAAGAACAACCCCGACGGCACGCTCCTCGACTTCCTCACCGAGGTGTCGCTGGTCGCCGCGGCCGACGAGCTCGACGACTCGAGCGGTACGGTCTCGCTGATGACGCTTCACACCGCGAAGGGCCTGGAGTACGACGCTGTCTTCCTCACGGGAGTGGAGGAGGACCTCCTGCCCCACCGCATGTCGGCCTCCGAACCCGGCGGCCCGTCGGAGGAGCGCCGGCTGTTCTACGTCGGCATCACGCGGGCGAAGAAGAAGCTGTTCCTGTCGCTGGCCATGACCCGTGCCCAGTTCGGCGAGGTCAACGTCGCCATGCCGTCGCGCTATCTGCAGGAGATCCCCGCCGAGCTCATCGACTGGAAGCAGTCGCCCGGCATGGCCAACAGCCGGGGCGGCACGCAGCCCCGGGCGCTGAACGCACGGCGCGACGGCGGCTTCGGGGGCGACTCCGGTGCATACGGAAATCGCCCCCGAGCCGGCGGCGGCTACGGGTCAGGCAGCTACGACCGGGCGACGGCCGCAGCGAAGACCCGACCGAAGACCGAGTGGGCCAATCGCGTCACCGGGACGGTCCGCGACAACGGTGACCTCGAGCTCGATGCGGGCGACCGCATCTCGCACGTCGACTTCGGCGAGGGCTCGGTGCTGGCGGTCACGGGCGTCGGCCCGCGCCGGATCGCCGAGGTGCAGTTCGACACGGCCGGTCGCAAGAAGCTGCTCATCAAGGTCGCTCCGATCGAGAAGCTCTGACGGCGTCCGGGTCGGCGCCTCGACGTCGCGCACGTCGTGTGATCGCGAGGACGAGCAGCACGGCGAGCCCGAGCGCGATCGCTCCCGCCCCGGCGAGGGCCTCCGGGGCCATCGACTCGGCGCCGGTGTACGCGAGCACGCGCGCCGCCGCCGGCGTCGGCTTCGCAGGGGTCGCCGGTCGGTGCGGCTTCGCGGGGGTCGAGGGCTGGTCGGGTGTCTCGGGCGTGACCGGAGTCACCGGCACGTCGGGGGCCGCTACTTCGAGGGCCTCGGCGGTGTGCGCGACGAGGTCGGAGAACGCCGGGATGCCGTCGGATCCCGCGCCCTGAGCACCCTCGCCGTCGCCGTCGCCGTCGGCCGAGCCCGGAGACCGCAGCACGAAGACGTAGTGGCCTGTCTTCGTCACGGTGACGCACGGCGTGGTGTAGTCGCCGTCGTGCGAGACGGAGGTCGTCACGCTGCCCGCGACCGGCAGGCTCGTGAGGTCGTCGAGGCCGAAGTCGTGCCCGTCGGCCGGCTCCTCGTCGAACGGCCCGAGCAGCAGGCTCTCGACCTCGGCCGCAGGAGCCGACGCATCGTCGCCGAGCCCTGTCACGCTGAGCCCGTCGGCCACGCAGTCGCCCGGGGCGAACGCCCCGCCGTCATGGGACCCCGTCGCAGCCGTGGTCCGGATGCTCGGCACCCGTGCGCCCGTCGTCGCGTGCGTCACCTCGGTCGCCGTGCCGAAGCCCGACTTCCACGGCCGGACGCGACCGCCGCCCTTCTCGGCCGGTGTGTCGGCCGGGTCGATGGTCTCGACCCACACGAAGAACCCGTCGCTCGGCAGCGTGCACTCGGGAGTCCGGTAGTCGCCGGGGCCGGTGTTCGCGACGACCTCGACGGAGCACACCGTCGGAGCATCGGCGGGCCACTCCGTCGCCGGGGTCGGCGCCGCGTCGAACGGGCCGAGCAGCGTGCTGCGCACCGTGACGGGGATCGGCAGCGTCGACGACAGACTGTCGCCGTACACGCCCCAGTCGCTCATCAGCCCGTCGCCCGGGGCGGCGTCGAGGCGCAGGGAATCGCTGATCGCGGCGCCGGCACGGGCTTCGGTCTGGCTGGTCCGCGTCTCGACCCGCGGCTGGAAGGGCAGCGGCGACAGCTCGCTCTGCGTGCTCGATGCCGTGGCCGTGGAGGTCGACGCCGGCGTGAACAGGAGCATCTGCGTGCCCGCGCCGGCCGACCCGACCGTGACGGCCGAGTCGAACGGGAGGCCGGCGAACGTGACCGAGGCTCGCACCGTGAGCGAGACGCCGTCACCGGTCGCTTTCACGTGGACGTACTCGGCGTTCTTGACGGTCGTCGACGTGGATCCGTCGTCGAACACGCCGCCGGTGAGGGTCATCGTGCCCGACTGCGACGACGGATTGGCCGGACGTGTGCCGCCCGAGGCGAGCTGGGTCGTCAGGTCCGCTTTCGCCCACCCGGTGCCGTCCGCCTCGAGCCGGAGGGAGAGCGACGCCGAGCCGCCCACGGTGGCGTTCGCTTTCGCCTGCGCGAGCATCGCGTTCGCCTGCGACACCACGGCTGCGCTCTGCGCTCCGGCGCGATCGGCGTACCAGCTCTGCGGATGCCCGTGCAGGCCCGCGATTGTCCAGACGGCGAGCTGGCCGGCGGCCGCGGTCGTGGCGTCGTTCGTGCCCGACCACTTCCGTGCGATGTAGGCGAGCTCGCCGAGGTCGGACTTCGACAGCCCGAGTGCCGACGAGCTGTTCGACACGACGTAGTCGTGCCCCACGGGCGACGCCTTGCCGGCCTCGAGACAGAACGCGAGGCGGCCGTCGGCCAGACGGTAGGTGCCGATCCAGTTCACGCCGTCGCTGGCGAGGTACCCGACCCCGTGCCCGGTGGCGGCGAGGGCCTGCGCTGATCCCGGCAGGGCCACGGCGGCGATGAGGGCGACGATCAGGGCGAGCAGGATCGGGAGGCCCTTCCGCCCCCTGCCTCGCACCCTCTGCTCGCCGCCCACCCCCGGGGATTGCACGGGCGAGCGCAGGTGCGCCGAGGGGGAGAGGGGGGACGTGGACGTGACCCGCGCGCCCGTCCCGGCGGGCGGGCCGGGGGGCTGCGGTGCGACTGAGTACGGTTTCATGCGGACGACGATGGGGGAGGCCAGCGGGTCTGGGAGGCGTGAGAACCTCAGGGCGTGGAGAGTCCGCCGGATCCTGCGTCTGTGGAGGAATGGTCGTGCCCCTGCTCGCGGCGCTGTCGTTCACGTCGGGTACACCGTCGCCCGAGGCGCAGGCGCTAGGCTGATTTCCGGTGGTTGTCTCGATGTCGAGAGAGTCTCGAGACATGTCGTGGCCCCGTCGAAAGAATGGGGTCGGCAGCCGAACAACGTCCGAGCCGAACAACGGCGAGGGCTCCGCATGCGGATAGGAAGAACAGCGTGGATCTTTTCGAGTACCAGGCCAGAGACCTCTTCGAGGCCTACGGCGTCCCGGTCCTGCCGGGCATCATCGCCGACACCCCCGCCGAGGTGCGGGCGGCGGCTGAGAAGCTGGGCGGCGTCACCGTCGTCAAGGCGCAGGTGAAGGTCGGCGGCCGCGGCAAGGCGGGCGGCGTCAAGGTCGCGAAGACCCCGGACGACGCCGAGGCGGCCGCGAACGCGATCCTCGGTCTCGACATCAAGGGCCACGTCGTCAAGCGCGTCATGGTCGCCGCGGGTGCGCAGATCAAGCAGGAGTTCTACTTCTCGGTGCTGCTCGACCGGGCGAACCGCTCGTACCTCTCGCTGTGCAGCTACGAGGGCGGCATGGAGATCGAAGAGCTGGCCGTCGAGCGTCCCGAGGCGCTCGCGCGCGTCGAGGTCGACCCGCTGACCGGCATCGACCTCGACAAGGCGAAGGCGATCGCGAAGCAGGGCGGATTCCCCGACGAGCTCGTCGACAAGGTCGCCCCCGTGCTCGTGAAGCTCTACGAGGTCTACACCGGCGAGGACGCCAGCCTCGTCGAGGTGAACCCGCTGGTCCTCACCGAGCAGGGCGACATCGTCGCGCTCGACGGCAAGGTGTCGATCGACGAGAACGCCGACTTCCGTCACCCGAACCACGCAGAGCTCGAAGACGCGGCCGCGGCCGACCCGCTCGAGGCGAAGGCCAAGGCCGCCGGGCTCAACTACGTGAAGCTCGACGGCGAGGTCGGCATCATCGGCAACGGCGCGGGCCTCGTCATGTCGACGCTCGACGTCGTCGCCTACGCCGGCGAGAAGCACAACGGCGTGAAGCCCGCCAACTTCCTCGACATCGGCGGCGGCGCCAGCGCCGAGGTCATGGCGAACGGCCTCGACGTGATCCTCGGCGACTCGCAGGTGAAGAGCGTGTTCGTCAACGTCTTCGGCGGCATCACGGCGTGCGACGCCGTGGCCAATGGCATCGTGGCCGCCCTCGGAATCCTGGGCGACGCCGCGACCAAGCCCCTCGTGGTGCGCCTCGACGGCAACAACGTCGAGGAGGGCCGCCGCATCCTGGCGGAGGCGAACCACCCCCTCGTGACCGTCGTGCCGACCATGGACGAAGCGGCCGACAAGGCCGCCGAGCTGGCTTCGAAGTAAGGGCTGAAAGAGCAATGTCGATCTTCCTCAACAAAGACAACAAGGTCATCGTCCAGGGCATCACCGGCGGCGAGGGCACGAAGCACACGGCGCTCATGCTGAAGGCCGGCACGCAGGTCGTCGGCGGTGTCAACGCTCGCAAGGCCGGCACCACCGTCACGCACGGCGACGTCACACTGCCCGTCTTCGGCACGGTCGCCGAGGCGATGAGCGAGACCGGCGCCGACGTGTCGATCGTCTTCGTCCCGCCGGCCTTCGCGAAAGACGCGGTCGTCGAGGCCATCGAGGCGGGCATCCCGCTGGTCGTCGTGATCACCGAGGGCATCCCCGCGCAGGACGCGGCGGAGTTCTGGGCGCTCGCGAAGTCCAAGGGCGGCGCGACGCGCATCATCGGCCCGAACTGCCCCGGCATCATCACGCCGGGCGAGTCGCTCGTGGGCATCACCCCGAACAACATCACCGGCAAGGGCCCCATCGGTCTCGTGTCGAAATCGGGCACCCTGACCTACCAGATGATGTACGAGCTGCGCGACCTCGGCTTCTCGACCGCCATCGGAATCGGCGGCGACCCCGTCATCGGCACGACGCACATCGACGCGCTCGCCGCGTTCGAGGCCGACCCCGAGACCAAGGCGATCGTCATGATCGGCGAGATCGGCGGCGACGCCGAGGAGCGCGCGGCCGACTTCATCAAGGCGAACGTCACCAAGCCGGTCGTCGGCTACGTCGCGGGCTTCACCGCCCCCGAGGGCAAGACGATGGGCCACGCCGGTGCGATCGTGTCGGGCTCCGCCGGCACCGCGCAGGCGAAGAAGGAGGCCCTCGAGGCCGCCGGCGTCAAGGTCGGCAAGACGCCGAGCGAGACCGCCGCGCTGCTCCGCGAGGTGTTCACTTCGCTTGCGAAGTGAACCGAAGGGCACGGCAACTGCCAGCTAGACAAGGCAGTTTCTGAAGGGTCGCTCCGCCTCGGCGGGGCGGCCCTTCGTCGTCGGTGCCCGCCGGTACAGTCGTCGCCGTATGAACCGCCCCGTCACCGCCGTCTTCGCCGCGCTCGAGTCCCTTCTCGTCGCGGGCATCGGCGTGGGCATCCCGGTCGTCGCGCTCACCTTCCTCTGGGCGTTCCAGTACGGGCTGCAGGTCGACTGGAGCGTCTTCTGGCGGGCCGGCGCCGACATCTGGCTGGTCGGCCACGGCGTCGACCTCACGCTCACACTCTCGGCGAAGTCGGCCGCGGCCACCGGCATCACGGGCGCCGGGGCACCGATGCTCATCTCGATCGCAGCCCTCGGGTTCGCGCTCCTCACCGTCGTGCTCGGCGCCCGCACGGGCCGTCGCCTCGCCGAGACGCGGCATCGCGCGATCGGCAGCGTCTCCGCCATCGCCGTCTTCGCCGTCCTGGCCGCCGTCGTCACGCTCACGGCCGAGGCGCCCGGCGCGCACGTGTCGGTGGCGCAGGGCGTCGCCTGGCCCACGATCGTCTACGGCGTGCCGCTTCTGGCCGCCGCCGAGGTGACGCGGCGACGCCGGGGAGCACCGGCCGACCCCGTCACGTTTCGGATCCTGAGCCTGATCGACCGGGTGCCCGTGCTGGGTCGCGAGGTCGCCCTGGTGTCCCTTCGCGCAGGATCAGCGATCGCCGCCGCGGTCATGGCGATCGCCGGCGTGATCGTCGCCCTCCTCCTCGTCACGCACTACGCCTCGATCATCTCGCTCTACGAGGGCGCGCACGCGGGCGTCGTCGGCGGCGTCGCCCTGACGCTCGGCCAGGTGGCGCTGATCCCGAACGCGGTGGCGTGGGCCGCGTCGTGGCTGGTCGGCCCCGGCTTCGCCCTGGGCACAGGATCAGCGGTCTCGCCGCTCGGCACCACCATCGGCCCGATGCCGGCGATCCCGTTCCTCGGCGCACTGCCGACCGGGTCGCCGACGTTCGGCTTCATCGGGATCCTCGTCCCGGTCGTCGCGGCCTTCGTCGTCACGACCCTCCTTCGACCCGACATCGAGCGCGCTCTCGGTCGCAACGACACGATGGTCGGCCGCGTCGTCGCAGGAGCCGCGACCGGCGTCACCGGCGGCCTCGTCGTGGGTCTCCTCGTCGCCGCGGCGTCAGGGTCGGCCGGGCCCGGGCGACTCGCCACCGTCGGCGCGAACGGTCTCGTCGTCGGAGCCTTCGCCGCCCTCGAGATCGGAGTGCCGGCCATGCTCGCCCTGGTGGTGCGGCAGCCGCAGCGGGTCTCCGACCTGCAGAGGCGGGCCGGGGGCAGCGGCTCCGCCACGAGCGGCGGCGCCTCCTCGAAGCCGAGGGCGAAGTCGCCGCACGCTCGCGACCAGGACGACGTGGTGACCGAGCGGATCCCCGGCCTGAAGCGCTGACCGGCCACGGTAGGCTGTTCGGGTGCTGAAGCTCGTCGTGCTCATCTCCGGCGGTGGCTCGAACCTGCGGGCCCTCCTCGAGGCCGCGCAGAGCGACGAGTACCCCGCTCGAGTCGTCGCCATCGGCGCCGACCGTGAGGCAGATGGCTTCGAGCACGCCGAGGCGTTCGGCATCCCCACGTTCTCCGTTCCGTTCACGAGCTTCCCCGACCGCGAGAGCTGGGGCGACGAGGTGCTCGCGCAGATCCGTCAGTGGCAGCCCGACCTCGTCGTGCTGAGCGGCTTCATGCGGCTCTTCCCGCGCCAGGTCGTCGACGCGCTCTCGCCGCACATGATCAACACGCACCCGGCGTACCTGCCCGAGTTCCCCGGCGCCCACGGGGTCCGCGACGCGCTCGCGGCCGGCGCCTCGCAGACCGGTGCGAGCGTCATCGTCGTCGACAACGGCGTCGACTCGGGCCCGATCCTCGCGCAGGAGCGAATCCCCGTGCTGCCCGGCGACACCGAAGACACCCTGCACGACCGGGTCAAGGTGGTCGAGCGCCGCCTCCTGATCGGCACCATCCACGACATCGCCACCGGGGCGATCGACCTGACGGAGAAGACCACGGCATGAGCGGCCACACCATCGACCCGAGCCTGTACCGCGAGCGCGACGCGATCGAGATCCGCCGCGCGCTCATCTCGGTGAGCGACAAGACCGGCCTCGTCGAGCTCGCGACCGCCCTGGCGAGCGCGAAGGTGCAGATCGTCTCGACCGGCTCGACGGCGCAGACCATCCGCGACGCCGGCTTCGAGGTGACCGACGTGAGTGCCGTCACCGACTTCCCCGAGTCGCTCGACGGCCGGGTGAAGACCCTGCACCCGGCGATCCACGCCGGCATCCTCGCCGACCTCCGCCTCGAGGGTCACGAGGCTCAGCTGCGCGACCTCGACATCAAGCCGTTCGAGCTCGTCGTCGTCAACCTCTATCCGTTCGTCGAGACCGTGGCATCAGGAGCCGCGACTCCCGTCGTCATCGAGAACATCGACATCGGCGGTCCCGCGCTCGTCCGGGCCGCCGCCAAGAACCACGCCAACGTGGCGATCGCGGTGAGTCCCGCCTCCTACCCGCAGATCATCAAGGCCCTCACGCTGGGCGGCACGACTCTCGCCCAGCGGCAGCGGCTCGCCGGCGAGGCGTTCGCCCATACCGCCTCGTACGACACGGCCGTCGCGGCGTACTTCGCGCAGAACGTCGGGGTGCGGGCGGCTCACCCCGAGGCGGTGTCGGATCCTGCGCCCTTCGGCTCGGCCTTCGACGTGTCGGGCTCGCTCGAGTCGACCCTGCGCTACGGCGAGAACTCGCACCAGCGCGCCGCGATCTACACGACCGACGGCGGCACCGGCATCGCCCAGGCGACGCAGCTGCACGGCAAGGAGATGTCGTACAACAACTACGTCGACGCTGACGCGGCGGTCCGTGCGGCCTACGACTTCGCCGAGCCGGCGGTGGCGATCATCAAGCACGCGAACCCGTGCGGCATCGCCGTGAGCGGCCCACTCGCCGACGACCCGATCGCCGACGCTCATGCCCGCGCGCACGCCTGCGACCCGGTGTCGGCCTACGGCGGCGTCATCGCGGCGAACCGCACGGTGACGGCTGCGATGGCCGAGACCGTCAAGGGCATCTTCACGGAGGTGATCGTGGCGCCCGGCTTCGAGGACGCCGCGCTCGAGATCCTCTCGTCGAAGAAGAACCTCCGAGTGCTGCAGCTGCCGGCGGGCTTCGCCCTCGCTGACACCGAGTTCAAGCAGATCTCGGGCGGTCTGCTCGTTCAGGACTCCGACCGCTTCACCGGCTGGACCAGCGACGACTGGAAGCTGGTCGCGGGCGACGAGGCCGACGACGAGACCCGCGCCGACCTCGAATTCGCCTGGGTCGCCTCGCGGGCGGTCAAGTCGAATGCGATCCTGCTCGCCCACCAGGGCGCGTCGGTCGGCGTCGGCATGGGCCAGGTCAACCGGGTCGACTCGTGCCATCTCGCCGTCGACCGGGCGGGCGATCGCGCCAGCGGGTCGGTCGCGGCCTCCGACGCCTTCTTTCCGTTCGCCGACGGCCTCGAGGTGCTGCTCGCCGCGGGCGTCCGCGCGGTGGTCCAGCCCGGCGGGTCGATCCGCGACGACGAGGTGATCGCGGCGGCCGAGAAGGCGGGCGTCACGATGTACTTCACGGGCGAGCGGCACTTCTTCCACTGAGGGTCGCCTGCTCCTGCGACCGGATTGCGCTGAGGTCTTGCGCTCTGGGCGAAACCGCCCATAGTCTGTAAGGCTGCGTGCAGCCGACGACGCCCAGAAGGCGCCGTCGTCGAACGATCACACACGACTAACGCGAGCGCCTCGGAGGACACGATGACGAACACAGCCCACAACACGGTCCTGACGGTGACCGTCGCCGGTGGCGTGTATGTCGCCGCCTCCCGCCGCCGCCAGGAGACCTTCGCCGCCTAGGTCGGCCTCCCGCTCCGCCCCTCTCGCGCGCTCGTCGCGCCGCACACCCGCTCGACGGCTTCACCGGTCGGCTTGCGGGCAGTTCCTGTCTCGGGTCGCTTCTGCGACCCCGCTCCACCCGGATACGGATTCCTCCATGTCTCAGCAGCATCCCCCGTCAACCCCTTCAACCGATCGGCCGACGACAGTCCAGAGTCTCGCCCGGCTGATCCCCTACCTCCGGCCCGCGCTTCCCCGCATCATCGCGGGGATGGTCGCGGCCATGATCGCGTCGCTGGTGGCGCTGTTCATCCCGTTCGTGCTCGAGAGGCTCGTCGACGGGCCGCTGTCGAGCCACGACGCGCGCCAGGTCTGGCCGGCGTTCGCGATCGTCCTCGCCCTCGGCGTGGTCGAGGCGGGCATGATCATGGCCCGGCGCTGGCTCGTGCTCACCCCGTCGACGTATGTCGAGACGAGCATGCGCAACAGCCTCTACAAGAAGCTGCAGGATCTCCCGGTCGCCTTCCACGACCGCTGGCAGTCCGGCCAGCTGCTCAGCCGCTCGGTGAGCGACCTCAGCCTCATCCGGCGCTGGCTCGCGTTCGGCATCGTGCTGCTCGTCGTCAACCTGATCACGATCGTCGTCGGCTTCGTCGTGCTGTTCTTCTACAGCTGGCTGCTCGGGTTGATCTTCCTCGTGGCGTCGGTGCCGATCTGGATCGTCGGCCTCCGGTTCGAGAAGGAGTACTCGACCGTCGCCCGCCGCAGCCAGGACCAGGTCGGCGACCTCGCCACGAGCGTGGAGGAGTCGGTGCACGGCATCCGCGTGCTCAAGGCGTTCGGTCGCGGCAAGCACTCGCTGAAGGACTTCGCGCGGCGGGCCGACGAGCTCCGCGGCACGGAGATCAAGAAGTCGCAGGCGATCGCGCAGCTGTGGCTGTGGCTGCTGCTCGTGCCCGACGTCGCCTTCGCGTTCTGCCTGCTGGCCGGCGTGTGGCTGGCGTCGCAGCACCAGCTCACCGTGGGGCAGCTCTTCGCGTTCTTCGCGACGGCGACCGTCCTCCGGTTCCCGGTGGAGTCGATCGGCTTCCTGCTGTCGATGACCTTCGACACCCGGACCGCCGTCGACCGCTTCTTCGAGGTCATGGACAGCGAGAACACCATCACCGATCCCGAGCACCCGAAGACCATCGCCGAGCCGCACGGCCGACTGACCTTCCGCTCGACCCACTTCCGCTACCAGGACAGCCCGGCGCAGTACGCCGACCTCGTCGACGGGGTCGACCTCGAGCTGGAGCCGGGCGAGACCATGGCCCTGGTCGGGCTCACCGGATCCGGCAAGACGACGCTCCTGGCCCTCGTGCCGCGCCTCTACGACGTCACCGGCGGCGAGGTGCTGATCGACGGCGTCGATGTGCGCGACCTCACCCGCGAGGAGCTCCGGCGCCACGTGGGCATGGCCTTCGAGGACGCCACGCTCTTCAGCACCACGGTGCGCGAGAACGTCCTGCTCGGGCGGCCCGACCTGTCGGGCGACGAGGCCGACCGCGTCATGCGCGAGGCGCTCGAGATCGCGCAGGCGGACTTCGTCGAGCGGTTGCCCGAGGGCGTCGACACGAAGGTCGGCGAGGAGGGGCTCAGCCTCTCCGGCGGCCAGCGGCAGCGTCTCGCCCTCGCGCGAGCCATCGCCGCGCGGCCTGCCGTCCTGGTCCTCGACGACCCCCTGTCGGCGCTCGACGTCGACACCGAGGCGCGAGTCGAAGCCGGGCTGCGGCGGGTGCTGGCGTCGACGACCTCGCTGATCGTCGCGCACCGGCCCTCGACCGTGAACCTGGCCGACCGGGTCGCCCTGCTCGAGAACGGGCGGGTCACCGCGGTCGGGCGGCACTCCGACCTGATCGCCACCAACGAGCACTACCGCTACGTCATCTCGTCGCTCGACGACGACGATGAGAGCACCCGAGAGGAGGTCTACGCGTGAGCGACGACACCACCACCCCCGACCCCACCATGGCCACGACCGACGGGGTTCCTCTGGAGACCGCGTCGGTCACCACGCTCGGCGTGCGCGGGGAGGAACGAGAGAACTTCACCCGCGCCGAGAGCCGTCGGCTCCGGGAGCGCTCCCGCGTGCTCCTGGGGTCGCTGCTGCAGCCCCTGCGCGCCCGCATCATCGTGACCGCGGTCATCGTGGTGATCAGCACCGGAGCCCAGGTGGCCGGCCCGTCGCTGATCGCCTACGGCATCGACTCGGCCCTGCCCGCCCTGCTCAAGCGAGCGGACTGGACGCCGACCCTGGTGGTCGTCGCCCTGTACCTCGCGGCCGGCATCGTCGGCGCGATCCTGATGGCGCAGTACACCGTGCTGTTCGCCCGGGTCAGTCAGAGCGTGCTGTTCGACCTGCGGAAGCGGCTCTTCCTGCACACGCAGCGGCTGAGCCTCGAGTTCCACGAGAGCTACACCTCGGGCCGCATCATCTCGCGACAGACGAGCGACCTCGACTCGATCCGCGAGCTGTTCGACTCGGGTATCAACCAGCTCGTGCAGGGCGTGCTCTACATGCTCTTCACGGCGGGCGCCCTCGTGCTGCTCGACCCGAAGAGCGGGCTCGTGCTCGCCTGTGCGCTCGTGCCGCTGTTCTTCCTCACGCGCTGGTTCCAGACTCGCTCGCAGCAGCGCTTCCGGGCCACGCGTGTGACCAGCGCGCGGGTGATCGTGCACTTCGTCGAGACGATGACAGGCATCCGCGCCGTGCAGGCGTTCCGCAAGGAGAAGCGCAACGAGAAGGAGTACGGCGGCTACGTCGAGGACTACCGGTCGGCGAACTCGAAGGTGTTCCAGCTGTTCGGGACCTTCGACCCGGGCCTCGTGCTCATCGGCAACTGCACGCTCGCGGCGGTCGTGCTCTGGGGCGGCTTCCGGGTGATCGACGGCTCGCTCGAGATCGGCGCGCTCCTCGCGGTCGCGCTGTACGCGAAGCGGTTCTTCGATCCCGCGGAGGAGCTGGCGATGTTCTACAACGGCTACCAGTCGGCGTCGGCCGCGCTCGAGAAGATCTCGGGGGTGCTGGAGGAACAGCCGAGTGTGCCGGATCCTGCGCGCCCGGTCGACCTGTGGCACGCCTCGGGGGCCATCGACTTCGACGACGTCGAGTTCGCCTACAACCCCTCCGCAGTCGTGCTGCCCGAGTTCGACCTGCATGTTCCCGCCGGTCAGACCATCGCTCTGGTCGGGAGCACAGGAGCAGGCAAATCGACGCTCGCGAAACTGATCGCTCGCTTCTACGACCCCACCCGCGGCACCATCCGGCTGGACGGGGTCTCGCTTCGAGATCTGCACCCGAAGGACCTCCGGCGAGCGATCGTCATGGTCACGCAGGAGGCGTACCTCTTCTCGGGCACGGTCGCGGACAACATCGCGCTGGGCAAGCCCGATGCGACCCGCGATGAGATCGAGCGGGCGGCCAGGGCGGTGGGCGCGCACGAGTTCATCATGGCGCTGCCCGACGGTTACGACACCGACGTGAACAAGCGCGGCGGGCGGGTCTCGGCGGGTCAGCGACAGCTGCTGTCGTTCGCTCGGGCCTTCATCGCCGACCCGGCGGTGCTGATCCTCGACGAGGCCACGGCCTCGCTCGACATCCCGTCGGAGCGTCTGGTGCAGGAGGCGCTGCAGACCCTGCTCGCCGACCGCACGGCGCTCATCATCGCCCACCGCCTCTCGACCGTGGCGATCGCCGACCGCGTGCTCGTGATGGAGTACGGCCGTGTCGTGGAGGACGGCTCGCCCGACGACCTCATCTCGGGCACGGGTCGCTTCGCGCAGCTGCACGCGGCGTGGAGGGACTCGCTGGTCTAGCGAGGCGGCGGGGCTCGCTGTCGCGCTGCCCCGGTGCGTCGCCGGCGGGGTCGGTCTCACTCGAGGCCGGCCTCGCCGTCGGCGTCGTGCACGTAGATGCTGCGGTCGGCGCCCCGTGCTGCACGATTCCTCGCCGTTCGGCCGCGCCGACCTCGGTGATCGGCGCGGACATCCGGCGGCCAGTCGGTGTGGGCCCGCACGAGCCCCGGAAAGCCGTAGCCGCGGTGTTCCCGGTGGTCGTGCCAACACCGTTGCAGCGATTCCACCTCGCCTGTCACGAGGTCGAGCCAGTCGTCTTCGAGCATGTACCAGCGGGTGGTCTCCTCCGGAACGAACCGGACGAAGCCGGATCGCCGCAGCGTCACGAGCTGCCGCGACACCGCCGACCAGCTCACCCCGAATCGCTCGTGCGCCAGTTCAGCCAGTTCACCCGACGTCTGTGCGCCGACGCACAGCGTCTCGATGAGGAAGAGGCGGAGCGGCTCGCCCAGAATCTCGAAGGCCGTCATGGGGCGCTTGCTGGGCGATTCGTTCGTGAGGGTCATGCCTTCAGCGTGCCCGTCGGCGCGGTCTTGGCTTGGTCGTTCAGCTGATCTGTGGACAGCAGGCCCTCACGCCACGCCTGTGGAGGAGCGGCGGGCCTGAGCTGACCGGTGTTCGAGCCCTGACGGCGGCTTGGGGGGGGAGCGGGAGAGTTGCTTCACTTTTTTCCCTCCTCAACTACGTAGTTGAGGAGGGAAAAAAGTAAGGCATCGCCCCGGGGAGCGACACCGGGCCGCCTGACCGCCGGGCCGCCTGACCGCCGGGCCGCCTGACCGCCGGGCCGCCGTACGACGGCGCCGGGTGGGCAGGCAGCGCCGGGGTCAGGCGAGGGTGGCGCGCAGGGTCACGATCTCGAAGGGGCGCAGAGTCAGCGCCACGGGATCGGCATCGTGCCAGCCGGACTCGCCGAGGTCACGCTCGAGCAGGTCCGTCCGCCACACCGACGCCACGTCGGCGCCGAACGCGACGGTGGTCGTCGCGCGAGCCCCCTGAGCCTCGTAGAGCCGCACCACGATGTCGCCGGAGCGGTCTTCGGCGAGCTTCACCGACTCGATGAAGACGCTCGACGATGAGACGGACGCGAGGGGCTCGACCACGCACCCCGGGGCTCCGGCGACCGTGCGGACCGGGAGGTTCAGCCGGTAGCCGGTGCCGGCGGCCGAGAGGACGTCGGGCGCGACGCTCAGCACGGTCTGGAGCGTGTGCTCACCCTGGTCGGCGTGCGGGTCGGGGAACTCGGGGGCGCGCAGCAGTGACTCGCGCACCAGCGTGGTCGTGCCGCCGTCGTCTCGCGTCGACCGCGAGATGTCGTGCCCGTAGGTCGATCCGTTGGCGACGGCCGCCCCGAAGCCGGGCTCGCCGACGTGCACCCACCGGTGGGCGATGGTCTCGAACCGGGCGTGATCCCACGACGTGTTCACGTAGGTCGGTCGGGTGAGGTGGCCGAACTGGATCTCGGAGGCCGCGTAGTCGCAACGCAGATCGAGCGGGAAGGCGAGCTTGAGCAGCTTCTCGTGCTCGTGCCAGTCGACGTGGGTCTCGATCCGGAGCTCGTCCGCACCCTCGTCGAGTCGGTACCGCTGGGTGAACGTCGAGTCGCCGAACGAGTGACGCACGACGAGCGCGTCGTCGACGACCTCGACCGAGTCGGGCTGCCGAAGCTCGGTGACGGTGCGTCGGTAGTCGCGATCGATGTCCCACGCGTCCCACTGGTTCGGGGTGTCGCGGAACACCTGCAGGAGCCCGGCCACCTCGCCCGGGGCGACGAGGTCGCGGCCCGTCGTCGCGTCGACGAACGAGACGAGGAGGCCGGCCTCATCGAAACGGGCCGTCACGACCCCGTTGTCGAGCGAGAAGCCGGACGATTCGGCGACGGGAGCGACCCGCCCGGTCGGGATGGCCGGCCCAGCGGCGAGAGCACCGACGCCCGAGGAGGGAACCGGCGCGCCGTTGAAGACGATCGGTGTGTCGCCCGAGCCCGCGAGGGCCTGCTGGGCCGACCGGATGATCTCGTCGAGCTCGGCCTCGACCGCAGCGTAGTTCGCCTCCGCCTGCTGGTAGACCCAGGCGATCGACGACCCGGGCAGGATGTCGTGGAACTGCTGCAGCAGCACCGTCTGCCAGATCGACGTGAGCCGGTCGTAGGGGTAGTCGACGAGACCCCGCGAGGCCGCGGTGGCGCTCCAGAGCTCGGCTTCGCGGAGGAGGTGCTCGCTGCGCCGATTGCCGAGCTTGGTGTTCGCCTGCGTCGTGTACGTGCCGCGATGCAGCTCGAGGTACATCTCGTTCGACCAGACCGCAGGATTCGGCAGGGTCGCCTTCGCCTCGTCGAAGAACGCCTTGGGAGTCCCGAGCGTCACGCGAGGAGACCCCTCGAGGTCGTGCGTGCGGTGAGCCGCACCGAGCATCTCGCGGGTGGGCCCGCCGCCGCCGTCGCCGTAGCCGAACAGGCCGATCGACACGTTCGCCGAGCCCTTCTCGGCGTACTGGCGCTGCGACTTGGCGAGGTCGGAACCCGAGAGGTCGGAGTTGTACGTGTCGTTCGGCGGGAAGTGCGTGAAGATGCGCGTGCCGTCGATCCCCTCCCAGAGGAAGGTGTGGTGCGGCATCCGGTTGGTGTCGTTCCACGAGATCTTCTGAGTGAGGAAGCTGTCGGCCCCGACGCCTCGCGCGATCTGGGGCATCGCTGCCGTGTAGCCGAACGAGTCGGGCAGCCACACCTCGCGCGGCTGGTACCCGAACTCGCGCTCGAAGAATCCCTGGCCCTGCACGAACTGGCGGACGAGCGCCTCACCACCGGGCATGTTCGTGTCGCTCTCGACCCACATGCCGCCGACCGGAACGAAGCGCCCCTCGGCCACTCGCTCGCGGATGCGCTCGAACAGCTCGGGGTAGAACTCCTTGATCCAGGCGAACTGCTGGGCGCTGGAGCAGGCGAAGACGAACTCGGGGTCGCGGTCCATCAGCTCGAGCACGTTCGAGAAGGTGCGGGCGCACTTGCGCACGGTCTCGCGCGTCGGCCAGAGCCAGGCGGAGTCGATGTGGGCGTGCCCGACGGCAGTGATCGAGTGGGCGCTCGCGTAGGCGGGCGAGGCGAGCACGCCGGCGAGGGCGTCGCGCCCGGCGGACGCCGTACCGGCGACGTCGTCGGGATCGACCGCGTCGCACATCCGCTCCAGGGCAGCGAGGATCTCGGCCCGGCGCGGCAGGGCGGCATCGAGCTCGCGCATCAACCCGACGAGACTCCACGTGTCGAGCTCGAGCTCGGCCACGACCAGGTCGCGCTCGACGAGATCGACGCGACGGAGCGTGTAGATCGGCTCGCTGCCGGCCGTCGCCTTGTCGCCCATCGGGGTCGGCACGTAGAAGTAGTTGCCGCCGACGTCGGGGTTCGATGCCGCCTCGATGTAGAGGTCGATCGTTCCGCCGGCCGACACGTCGAGGGTCACCGACGAGTTGAGCGGCTCGAGGGCCTTGACGATCGAGCCGTCGGGGCGCCAGACCAGGCCCTCGGCCTGGAAGCCGGGCTGACGGGCGCTGAAGCCGAGGTCGACGGCGAGCTCGAGCGCGACGCCCGGTCCGCCCCAGCCTGCGGGCACCGCGCCGGTGACGTGGAACCAGGTCGTGCCCCACGGCTTGCTCCACGCCGTGCCGACCTCGAACGGCGTGAACTCCTGCCCGACGGCCTCGGCGAACGGCACCGGCTCGTCGGGGACCTCCCACGCCTCGATCGACAGCGGCAGGCTTCGCCGCTCGATCGCGGGGAGGATTCTCTCCCGGACGAAGCGGTCGACGCGGACTTCGGCGTGCTGCGTGGTGTCGTGCATGGCATTAACTCAATCCGATGGAGTAAGTCGGTGTCAAGCGAATTCGGCGTGCTGTGGAGAACCGTTCAGACCGAGATGAGCATCGCCGAGGGGCGCGGCGAGAAGGCGTGGTCGAGCACGAGGCAGGCGGCGCCCACGGCGGCGACGTCCTCGCCGATGCGCGATGTCTCGAACGACAGCGAGCGCCGCGAGACACGTGCCGGCGACGACTCGACCGCCCACGGCAGGGCGGCGAGGAGGGCGTCGCCGATGTCGTCCCAGAACGGGCCGCCGAACACGAACTCGTCCACGTCGAGGAGGTTCGCGATCACGACGAGTGCCCGGGCGAGGCGGTGGGCGGCAGAGCGCAGGATGCGGACCGCGGCTTCGTCCTCGGCTCCTGCGCTCGCCGCGAGCTCGTGCAGCGCGTTCCCCACGGCTGTCATGTCGGGCGGGTGCGCACTCGCCCCGGGTACCGGCGACACGACGCCGGCCGCCGCGGCCTCGCGCACGAGCGACCGCGGCGTGATGAGGTCGCCGACGCAGCCCCGGCGCCCGCAGACGCACTCGGGGCCGTCGGGGTCGACCGTGATGTGACCGGCGTCGCCGGCGTTCGACGTGGCTCCGCGGATCACCTCGCGACCGACGACGAGACCGATGCCGAAGCCGGTCCCGTAGTAGACGAATGCGAAGTCGGAGCGGCTCGGGCCCCGGGCGAACCAGAGCTCGGCGACCGCGGCGGCGGTGACGTCCTTCTCGAGGAGCACGGGGAGGCCCGTCGCCTCGCTGAGGGCTGCACGCAGGGGAACGCTCTGCCAGCCGTCGAGCATGGGCGGGTCGAGGACGGTGCCCGCCTCGGCGTCGATGGGGCCCGGTGAGGCGATGCCGACGCCGATGACCAGGCCGGGGTCGACGCCGGAGTCGTCGACGAGGGAGCGGATGGCGTGCGCCATGAGCCGGATGACGGCGGCCGGCTCCTGCGCGGACGGGGTCCGCGTGCGCGAGTGGGCGATCACGGACCCGCGCAGGTCGAGCACGACGTAGGTGATGACGGCGGGGTCGATGTGGACGCCGACCGCGAAGCCGCCCTGACCGCGCAGCTGCAGGATCGTGCGGGGCTTGCCGCGCCCGACGGACACCGTGCCGGTCTCGTCGACGAGCCGCTCGTCGAGCAGGCGCCGCGTCACGTTCCCGACCGTCTGGGCGCTGAGCCCCGTGTTCTCGGCGATCTCGGTGCGGCTCAGGCCCTCGGGCGACCGGCGGACGGCGTCGAGCACGACCGCCTGGTTGTAGCCGCCGATCGCCGGCAGATTGGTGCCCGTGCGCATGCGGCCTCCCATCACGTGTCGTGCATCGTCGATCGATGCACTCGAACCCTATCCGTCACCGTTTCCTCGGCGTCTCCGAAGAGTTCTCCACAGGTCTTTGTGCCCCCTGCCCAGACTCCGCCGCAGGGGCTAGCCTGGCCCACATGAACGACCTCCGCCTCGAAGAGCTGTCGGCGTCGACCGCCGTCGCAGCCAACTCGCTGACCCTCAAGCCGGGTCAAGAGCAGTACCTGGCGCCGGTCTCGTACTCCATGTCACTGGCGTACATGAGTCCGTCCGCCGCCTGGCCGCGCGTGGTGCTCGACGGCGACGAGGTCGTCGGGTTCATCATGGGCAGCTTCGACCCCGACACCGACAAGGACGAACTGCGCAGCTGCATCTGGCGCATCAACGTGTCCGCCGACGCGCAGGGTCGCGGCATCGGCCGGTTCGCCGTCCACGCTCTCGCCGACGAGGCCAGATCGCGCGGCTTCGAGCGGCTGACCGTCATGTACGAGCCCGGCGACGACGGGCCCGAGGCGTTCTTCCTCCACATCGGCTTCGAGGTGATCGGCGAGACCGACTACGGCGAGCACCTGGCAGCCCTCAGCCTCGCTCCCGGCGCCTCCGCCGCCGAGCAGTCGGCGAGCGACCCCGTCGGTGCCTGAGAGCCCGGCCCGGCCCGGTCCCGAGGTCGACGGCGGGTCTCCCGATCCCGACGACTGGTTCTCGCGCGTCCTCGAGGTCGTCGAGTCGATCCCCGAGGGCCGCGTCATGACGTACGGCGGCGTGGCCGCGGCACTCGGCTCGCGGTCTTCGCGCGGCGTCGGCAAGGTGATGGCGCACGCGGGCGGCGAGGTCGCCTGGTGGCGAGTCGTCCGCGCCTCCGGTCACCCCGCGGCCGGCCACGAGCAGCGCGCGCTCGAGATGTACCGGGTCGAGGGCACGCCGCTGGTCTGGTCGCGCGCCGGCACGTGGCGCGTCGACCTCGGCCGGGCCGCCTGGACGGGTTAGCAGGCGAGGACGACTACACGGCGGCAGCGGCCGGCGCGCACTCCGAGAGGGTCGGGATCACGGCCACGCCGGGCAGGATGTAGTCGTGCGGCCCCTCGGCGAGAGCCGCCTCCGGCAGAGCCCCGGTCAGCACTCCGACGGCGATCGCGCCCGCGTTGCGCGCGGCCTGCAGGTCGACGATGGTGTCACCGGCCGCGAGAACGCCGGCCACGGAGACGACCCCGGTGAGCTCCATGGCGTGGTGGATCATGTACGGCGCGGGGCGGCCGGCCACGACGTCGGAGGTGGTGACGACCGCGTCGAGCACCACGCGGGCTCCTGCGTCGACGCCCCAGCCGAGCGAGGTCAGCAGACCCGACGTGACCTCGCGGTCGAATCCGGTGGTCAGCGCGACCTTGATGCCGCGTGACCGCAGCGTCGCGATGGCCTCCTCGACCCCGGCGAACGGCGTCGGGGGAGTGTCGACGTAGGCCTGCGCCAGATACGCCTTGAACGTGTCGAAGCAGTCGTCAACGAGCGAAGGCGTGGCGTCGACACCGCCGAGGGGGAGGAGGGCCGTGATGGCGGACACCTTGTCGGTGCCCATCCAGGTCTGCAGGTCGGTCGGGTCGACCGTCGCGCCGGCGCCGGTCACCGCCGCCTCGAGGGCCCGGTAGACGACGCCCCCGTCGTCGATCGTCGTTCCCGCCATGTCGAAGACTGCCAAGTCGATCATGGTCAGAAGCGTAGAGGCGGGCGCCGGAGCCGACGAACCGTCCGCGTGAACCTGCGACGACTGGTCGCCGACTGTTGGCGAACCATTCACCGAAGTCGAGTGTCCCCGTAACGGGGGACGGCAAACATGGCCCCGATCGGCCCGCGGATCCCCCTGTCCGGCACCACGGACCACCGGCGGCGATCAGGAGGAACACACAGTGAAGAAGAACCGCATCGTCGCCGGCCTGGCGTTCGCCGCGGCGGTCGCCGTCGTGCTGACCGGCTGCTCGTCGAACTCGACCGCCGGCTCGTCGAGCACCAGCTCGGTCACCAAGGCCCAGGCCGCTAAGGCCACCAGCGTCAAGGACTTCGGCGGCATGAGCGGCCTCGTCGCCGCGGCCAACGCCGAGGGTCACCTCAACGTCATCACCCTTCCGCCGTCGTGGGCGAACTACGGCAAGATCATCGCCGGCTTCGAGAAGAAGTACCCGAAGATCAAGATCACCTCGGCCAACCCGAACGGCTCCTCGGCCGACGAGGTCGCCGCAGCGAAGTCGCTCAAGGGCCAGTCGACCGCTCCCGACGTCTTCGACATCGGCACCGCCGTCCTCGACCAGAACCTCGACCTGATGGCGAAGTACAAGGTCTCCAACTGGTCGGACATCCCCGCCGACTTCAAGGACGCCGACGGCACCTGGTACTACGACTACACCGGCCTCATGTCGGTCGGCTACGACTCGAGCGTCATCAAGACCAAGCCGACCTCGATCACCGACCTGCTCGACTCCTCGTACAAGAACAAGGTCTCGATCAAGGGCGACCCGACGCAGGCCAACGAGGCCGCCTCGGCCGTCTACCTCGCCGCTCTCGGCAACGGCGGTTCCGCCGACAACATCCAGCCCGGCATCGACTTCTTCAAGGAGCTCAAGTCCAAGGGCAACTTCAACTCGACCCTGCCCACGCAGGCGACGGTGAACTCGGGTGAGACCCCGGTCGTCATCCAGTGGTCGTACAACAACCTCGCGTGGGGCCCGGCTGCAGGATCGGCCGGAAACCCGAACTGGAAGACGGTCGTCCTGCCCGGAACCGCCCTCGGCTCGTACTACAACCAGGCGATCAACGCCGACGCGCCGGACCCGGCCGCGGCTCGCCTCTGGGAGGAGTACATCTACAGCCCCGCCGTTCAGAACCTCTACCTCGCCTCGGGCGCCTACCCGGCCACCCTCGCCGCGATGGAGAAGAACGGCACCGTCGACAAGGCGACGCTCGCCAAGGTGGGCGCGGCTCCGAAGGACTTCGTCCAGCTGACCGCCGACCAGGCCTCCAAGGCTGCGACGCTCCTCACCGCCGGCTGGGCCAAGGCCGTTCAGTAACACCCTCCTGACCGGTCACCCGAGAAGAAAACACTCATGACGACACAGACGATCAAGGGCACGCCCACCGCCTCGGCGGACGCGGCTGTGTCGTCGACGGTGTCGCGAGGCGCCGGGGCTGCGAAGCCCCGGCGCCTCAGCGCCGCCTGGCTCGGCTTCACGCCGTTCGCCGCCTACGTGGTCCTGTTCCTCGCGATCCCCGCGGTCATCGCGGTCGCGAGCGGCTTCTTCAGCGAGAGCGGGGCGTTCACGCTCGCGAACCTGAAGGCGCTGACGGACTCGACCATCATCAACAACTTCACCGGATCGCTCCTGGTGTCCGCCATCAGCGCGATCCTCGGCGCGGTCATCGGCGCCCTGGTCTGCTTCGCCCTCCTGGGCACAAAGGCCGAGGGGCTCCTCCGCACCGCGATCGACGCCGCCTCCAGCGTGCTCGCCCAGTTCGGCGGCGTCATGCTCGCCTTCGCGTTCATCGCCACGATCGGCTTCCAGGGCTTCGTGACGCTGTTCCTCAAGAACACGTTCGGCTTCGACATCAACGCCAACGGCGCCCTGCTGTACAAGGTCCCCGGCCTGATCATCCCCTACACCTACTTCGACGTGCCGCTGATGGTCCTCACCTTCATGCCCGCGATGGAGGGCCTCAAGGCCACGTGGGGCGAGGCCGCGGCCACGCTCGGCGCCACGCGCTTCCACTACTGGACCAGGATCGCCATGCCGGTCCTCACCCCCGCTTTCGCCGGCAGCGTCCTGCTGCTCTTCGCGAACTCGTTCTCGTCGTTCGCCACCGCGGCGGCGCTCCTCAGCCAGGGCGGCATCGTGCCGCTCGCCATCAAGCAGCAGCTCACGAGCGAGACGATCGTCGGCGTCGCCAACACGGCCGGCGTCCTCGCCCTCGGGATGCTCGTCATCATGGTGATCATCATGTTCTTCTACTCGCTGCTCCAGCGGCGTGCGGCGAGGTGGCAGCGATGAGCGCCGTCCCCGTCACCTCGGTCTCGGTCGAGCCCACCTCGGAGCCGAAGAACCCGGCCCCGCGCCGCGGCAAGACGCCCCGCTTCGGCGCCGAGCCCAGCCGGGCCGCCCGCTACATCATCCTCATCGTCGTCGGCCTGGTCTTCCTCGTGCCGCTGGCCGCGATGTTCGAGTTCTCGCTGCGCACCTCGGGCAAGGTCGGCGTCTACAACTTCGACCACTACGTCTCGATCTTCCACACCGACCCGGCGACCGGAATCGACTACTCGCCGCTGTTCCAGGGCATCGTCAACTCGCTGATCATCTGCGTCATCACGGTGGCGCTCATGATGCTGATCCTGCTCCCGACGATGCTGCTGGTGGAACTGCGGTACCCGCGCGTGCGTCGCGTGCTCGAGTTCATCTGCATCCTGCCAATCACGATCCCCTCGATCGTGCTGGTCGTCGGCTTCGTGCCGGTGTACCAGAAGGTCGCCGCCATCTTCGGCAGCGACCCGTGGACCCTCGCCTTCGCCGTCGGCATCATCGTGCTGCCCTACGCCTACCGTCCGATCGCGACGAACATCGCCGCGTTCGACCTGGTCACCCTGAGCGAGGCCGCGCGTTCGCTCGGCGGCAACTGGCTCGTCGTCATCTGGCGCGTGATCCTGCCGAACATGCGCCGTGGTGTCGTCTCGGCGATCTTCCTCACGGTCGCCGTGGTCCTCGGCGAGTACACGATCGCGTCGTTCCTCAGCCAGAACACGTTCCAGACGGCGCTGCTGCTCATCAGCCAGACGGACCCGTACGTGGCCGTCATCTTCGCGCTGGCCGCCCTGGTCTTCGCCTTCATCCTGCTGGTGCTGATCGGCCGCTTCGGCGCGATCGACCCCGGCGCCCGCGAGGCCTCGCGCGCCCGCCGCGCCGCCAAGGCCGCCGCTCGCGGCGCCGGCACCGGCACCGCCACCCCCTCGTCCCGCGACAGCAGCACCCCCGCAAGGAGCGCCTCATGACCTCGACCAGCCCCGCCCCCATCCTCGAGCGCGTCGGCGAGGGCGCGACCGTTGAACTGATCGACGTCGTCAAGGAGTACGGCACCTCGCGCGCCCTGAACTCGCTCAGCCTCACCCTGCAGCCCGGCGAGTTCGTCGCCCTGCTCGGGCCGTCCGGCTGCGGCAAGACCACGGCGCTCCGCTCGCTGGCCGGCCTCGAGCAGATCACCTCGGGCTCGATCCGCATCGACGGCGGCGACGTCGCGACCGTGCCGGTCAACCGCCGCGACATCGGCATGGTGTTCCAGCAGTACTCGCTCTTCCCGCACATGACCGTGCAGCAAAACGTCGAGTTCGGGCTGCAGATGCGCAAGGTCGACGCCGCCACCCGCCGCAGGCGCGCCATCGAGGCGCTCGAGATGGTCAGCCTCGATCACCTGGCGGCACGGTATGCCCACCAGCTCTCGGGCGGACAGCAGCAGCGCGTCGCCCTGGCGAGGGCCCTCGTGACCCGGCCCCGTGTGCTCCTGCTCGACGAGCCCCTCTCGGCGCTCGACGCGAAGGTGCGCGTGCAGCTCCGCGAGGAGATCCGCCGCATCCAGACCGAGCTCGGCATCACGACGCTGTTCGTCACCCACGACCAGGAGGAGGCGCTCGCCGTCGCCGACCGCGTCGCCGTCATGCGTGCCGGCGAGATCGAGCAGATCGGCACCCCCGAAGAGCTCTACCTCACGCCCGCCACCTCGTTCGTGGCCGACTTCGTCGGTGTCAGCAACAGGATGCGCGGCACGCTCTCGGGCGGGACCATCACGGTGCGCGGCGCGAAGCTCCCCTCGATCGACCCCACGCTGCCCGATGGCGAGGTGCTGGCCTACGTCCGCCCGGAGGACATCGTCTTCGTCGAGCCGACGTCGCCGGAGGCCGCCACGGCGATCCACGGGACCGTGGCGTCGACGAGCTTCCTCGGCTCGCTCCGTCGCACGACGGTCCGTCTCACCGACGACGACACGATCGTGTCGGTGCAGCACTCGGTCGAGCAGCAGTTCCTCTTCGGCGACACCGTGGCGCTGCGCCTGACCGGTCGGCCGGTCGCGTCGGCGCCTGCTCCGGCCTGACGCAATAGGGTGGGGGCGACGCCAGCGACGCCGATCGGCGGCTGGTGGAGCCCACTCTCGGGCAGACAATGTATCTTGATATCGAGATACATCGAAGTTCGCAGACCGAAGGAGTCGTCACGCCTATGAGCAAGATCATCTACACCTTGACCGACGAGGCACCCAGGCTGGCGACGTACTCGTTCCTGCCGATCATCGAGGCCTACGCGGCGAAGGCCGGGGTCGACGTCGAGACCCGCGACATCTCGCTGGCCGGCCGGATCCTGGCGCAGTTCCCCGACCGCCTCACGGCCGAGCAATTCACGCCCGACGCCCTCGCCGAACTGGGCGAGCTGGCCGAGGAGCCCGAGGGCAACATCATCAAGCTGCCGAACATCTCGGCCTCCGTGCCTCAGCTCAAGGCCGCGATCGCCGAGCTGCGCTCGCAGGGCTTCGACCTGCCCGACTACCCGGACGAGCCGTCGACCGACGACGAGAAGGACGTCCGCGCTCGCTACGACCGGGTCAAGGGCTCCGCCGTCAACCCGGTGCTCCGTCAGGGCAACTCCGACCGTCGCGCGCCCGCCTCGGTCAAGGCCTACGCGAAGAAGCACCCGCACCGCATGGGCGCCTGGTCGTCCGACTCGAAGACCGAGGTCGTGACGATGGGCGTCGACGACTTCCGCTCGAGCGAGAAGAGCACCATCGTCCCCTCCGACGGCACCGTCTCGATCGAGTTCTTCGGCGACGACGGCACGCACACCGTGCTCCGCCCGTCGGTCGCCGTCAAGGAGGGCGAGGTCATCGACGCCACCGCGATGCGCGTCGGTCCGCTCCGCGAGTTCCTCAAGGCTCAGATGGCCGCCGCCCAGGAGAAGGGCGTGTTGTTCTCCGTGCACCTCAAGGCGACGATGATGAAGGTCTCCGACCCGATCATCTTCGGCCACGTCATCCGGGCCTACTTCGACGACGTGTTCGAGAAGTACGGCGCCGATCTGGCCGCCGCGGGCCTCAACCCGAACGACGGTCTCGGCGCGATCCTGTCGGGCCTCGACGCGCTGCCGAACGGCGCGGAGATCCGCGCGGCCTTCGACGAGGGGCTGAAGACCGGCCCCGAGCTGGCCATGGTCGACTCCGACAAGGGCATCACGAACCTCCACGTGCCGAGCGACGTCATCGTCGACGCGTCGATGCCCGCGATGATCCGCACCTCGGGCCACATGTGGGGCGCCGACGGGCAGGAGCACGACACGCTCGCCGTGATCCCCGACTCCAGCTACGCCGGCATCTACCAGGCCACGATCGCCGACTGCAAGGCGAACGGTGCGTTCGACCCCACCACGATGGGCACCGTGCCGAACGTCGGCCTCATGGCGCAGGCGGCCGAAGAGTACGGCTCGCACGACAAGACGTTCCAGGCTCCCGGCACCGGCGAGATCCGCGTGCTCGCCGCCGACGGCTCGACGCTGCTCGAGCACCAGGTGCAGACCGGCGACATCTGGCGCATGTGCCAGACGAAGGACGCCGCGATCCGCGACTGGGTCAAGCTCGCCGTCACGCGCGCCCGCGCCACCGGTGCCCCCGCCGTCTTCTGGCTCGACGAGACGCGCGCCCACGACGCCACCCTCATCGGCCTCGTGAAGCAGTACCTGGGCGACTACGACACCGACGGCCTCACCCTCGAGATCCTCTCGCCGGTCGAGGCGATCGAGTACTCGCTCGAGCGCATCCGCCGCGGCGAAGACACCATCTCGGTCACCGGCAACGTGCTGCGCGACTACCTGACCGACCTGTTCCCGATCATGGAGCTCGGCACGAGCGCCAAGATGCTCTCGATCGTGCCCCTGCTCAACGGCGGCGGCCTCTTCGAGACCGGCGCCGGCGGCTCGGCCCCGAAGCACGTGCAGCAGCTCGTGAACGAGGACTACCTGCGCTGGGACAGCCTAGGCGAGTTCCTCGCGCTCGCGGCCAGCTTCGAGCACCTCGCGGTCTCGACCGACAACGCCCGCGCGCAGATCCTCGCCGACACGCTCGACCGCGCCACCGCGACGTTCCTCGACGAGAACAAGTCGCCGTCGCGCTCGGTCGGCTCGATCGACAACCGCGGCAGCCACTACTACCTCGCGCTCTACTGGGCGCAGGAGCTCGCGGCACAGTCGGCCGACTCCTCGCTCGCCGCTGACTTCGCCTCCCTCGCGGCGGCGCTGTCCGACGGAGAAGAGACGATCACGGCCGAGCTCATCGCACCCCAGGGGCACCCGGTCGACATTGGCGGGTACTACCGCCCGGACGACGCGAAGGCGAGCGCGGTCATGCGTCCGTCGGCGACGCTGAACGAGGCTCTCGCGGCCCTGTAGCGTTCGGCGCGCCTCGGCTCCTGCGGGCTGGGGCGCGCTTCCCGCACACCAAATTCCGGACAAAACTCCACGATCATCGTCGGAGTTGTGTCCGGAATTTGGTGTGTGGAGGGGGTTAGGAGTGGAGCACGCTCTCGGGGCGCCCGAGCATGGCGGCGCCGACGGCGGCGACGCTGAGCCCCTCGGGCAGGAGCGCGATGCGGTCGGGCAGGTCGAGCGACGCGAGGAACGTCGATGACGCCGCCCACGATCGCAGGACCCGCTGCACCTCGGTCAGGAGCGGCGCGCCGACGTGGCTGAGCCCGCCGCCGATTACGACCGACTCGACGTCGACCGTGAGCACGAGGATCCTGATCGCGGCGGCGACACCGGTGGCGAGGTCGTCGCGGATCCGCACGGCCTCGGTGTCGCCCGCCGCCGCCTCGCGGAACAGTGCCTGGGCGGGGTGATCGCCCGCGCGCACCTCGTCGGTCGCGGGCCAGAGCCGGGCGATCGCCGAGCCGGAGGCGACGGTCTCGAGGCAGCCGCGCTGACCGCAGGGACACGGGTAGCCTGCCGGGTCGGCCGGGATGTGCCCGATCTCGCCGGACACGCCGCGTGAGCCCCGCCAGAGCCGCCCGTCGAGGACGATGCCGGCGGCGAGGCCCGTGCCGAGGTTGAGGTACGCGACGGGGCCTTCGAGCCCCATGAGGTGGTAGGCGCCGAGCGCCGCCGCGTTCACGTCGTTCTCGACGGTGACGGGTGCGCCCACGAGGGTTTCGAGCTCGCGGCCGAAGTCGGTGTCGTCGAGCCCCAGGTTGACCGCGTGGCGGACGCGGCCGGTCGCAGGATCGACGAGACCCGGGATCCCCACGCCGATCGTCTCGAACCCCTCCCCGACCAGACGGCGCAGACCCTCGACGGCGTCACGTGCGCTCGCCAGCACCGCGGCCTCCCCGAACCCGGTAGCCAGACGAAGCGACGCGGTGCGGATGCCGTCGTCGTCGACGGCGACCGCGTCGATCTTGGTGCCGCCGATGTCGAGCCCGGCCCTCATGCGGCGGCCGAGTCGTCGGTGACTGAGGGGAGGATCATGTTTGTTAGTAAACCTTACGAATCCAGATTCGTGCAACAGGTCGGCGAATTGTTTCGCTGAAGTAAAGCCGTGATTTTGACTCTTGACTTTTGTTTGTAAGGGCAATTTACTAACACCACCAAGCCCTGGCCGATCCTCTCAACGAAAGCGAGCTCGCATGTCCGACGACGTGTTGACCACTGTGTCGAGCACCGGCGGGCCCCGTCGTCGACGGGTGTCGGTCAAGGCGCTTCCGCAGCACAACCGCGTGCACAACCGCGCGGTCGTCCTTCAGGCCCTGTTCCACCAGGGTGCCATGAGCCGTGCCGATCTGGCCCGCGAATCCGGGCTGACCCGCCCGACCGTGTCCGTGCTGGTCGCCGAGCTCGAGGCCGACGGCATCGTCGCCGAGATCGGGCAGCGCGAGGACGTCCGGGTGGGCAAGCCGGCGACCCTCGTCGAGATCAACCCCGACGCGTTCCACATGATCGTCCTCGACCTCTCGAGCGCCGACCGATTCGTCGGCGCCGTCGTCAACCTCCGCGGCGAGGTCGTCGACCGGGCCGACCTGGCCATCGACGGCGCGGTCCGCGAAGACGCGATCGCGCGGGTCATCCGGCTCGCCGAGCGGCTCTCGGCCCTCACGACGCAGCGCATCCTCGGCATCGGGGTGGGCTCGCCGGGCATCGTCGACGACCAGGGCGTCGTCCGCGAGGCCCTCCACCTCGAGTGGTTCGACCTGCCGCTGCGCCAGCGCCTGGCCGACTACTTCCACCTGCCCGTGCTCGTCGCCAACGACGCGAACGTGGCCGCTCTCGGCGTCCACACCTTCCGCGAGGTGCCGGGCCTGAGCCTCATGGTCGTCACCATCGAGCACGGCGTCGGCGTCGGCCTCATCATCGGCGGGTCCCTCGTCGAGGGCGAGCAGTTCTCGGCGGGCGAGATCGGCCACGTGACCGTCGGCGCCGACGGCGAAGGCGCCCTCTGCACCTGCGGTCGCCGCGGCTGCCTCGAGACCGTCATCGGCGCCCGGTACCTCAGCGACCGCATCGCCGGCCTCGACGAGGGGGCGCGCGGCGAGGTGCTGCGCGACGCGGGTCGTGCGCTCGGCGTGGTCGCTGCTCCTGTGATCAGCGCCCTGAACCTCAACGAGGTCGTGCTCTCGGGCCCCAGCGACCTGCTCGACGGGCCGTTCCGCGACGCCGCGGTCGACACGATCAAGGCGCGCACCCTCTCGGTCGTCGGCGAGGGCCTCTCGCTCCGGACCACGCAGGGCGACGGCGACCTCGTCCTGCTCGGCGGCGCCTCGCTCGTCCTGCAGGCCGAGCTCGGCGTCTCGTAGACCGGTCGCCATCCCGGAACCACCACCATCCCAGACCCATCACCACCACCGATCCACTACATCCACGAATGAGGAGAAACACAGTGCGATACAAGGCAGTGCCATCCAAGCCGGTGTCGGTTCGACGACGCGCCGCCGCTGCGCTGGGCCTCGGCCTCGCTGCGGCGCTCGCCCTGAGCGCCTGCTCGTCGGGCGGCAACGCAGCCGCCGGCTCGAGCGGAGTCAAGACCGTCCCCACCACCAGCGGCAAGGGCAAGACCCTGACCGTCTGGGTCATGACCGGCGACTACACGCCGAAGACGATCGCGGCCATCAACAAGGAGTTCACGGCCAAGACCGGAGCGAAGGTCAACGTCCAGACCCAGCAGTGGGCGAACATCACCACGAAGATCTCGACGGCGCTCGCGACGTCGACGCCGCCGGACGTGCTCGACCTCGGCAACACGCAGGTCGCCAGCTACGCGGCCAACGGCGCCCTTCTCGACCTCACGTCGTACAAGAAGGACCTCCAGCAGGGCCAGACCTGGCTCGGTGGCCTGGAGGAGCCCGCGACGATCTCGAACCACCTCTACGCGGTGCCCGGCTTCGCCGGCGCCCGAGCGGTGATCTACAACAAGTCGATGTGGTCGAAGGCGGGCATCACGACCGCGCCGACGACCTACGACGAGCTCACCGCCGACCTCGACAAGGTCGCTGCGGCCAACAAGTCGACCGCCGACTTCTCGCCGTTCTACCTGCCCGGCAAGTACTGGTACGCGGGCATGCAGTTCGTCTGGGACGCGGGCGGCCAGATCGCCACGCAGAGCGGCAAGACCTGGAAGGCGGGCTTCGCCTCGTCGAAGGCGCAGCAGGGCCTCGCCGACTTCAAGACGTTCCAGAACACCTACTCGACCAAGGCGTCGCAGACCCTCGACACCGACACCCCGGCGCAGGAGACGATCTTCGCCGACGGCAAGACCAGCGCGATCCTCGACAACAACTGGGCGCTCGGCCTGATCCAGAAGGCGAACCCGAAGCTCGCGACCAGCGACCTCGGCTCCTTCCCCTTCCCCGGAAAGTCCGGGAAGACGCAGCCGGCCATGCTCGGCGGCTCTGACTGGGGCATCGCCGCGAAGTCGAAGAACACCGATCTCGCGCTCGAGTGGACCAAGCTCGCCACGAGCCCGTCCATCCAGTCGAAGTGGGTCTACGGCAACGACGGCTGGATCCCGAACAGCACCGAGGGCATCAAGGCCGCTGACGCGACCGTCGACCCGTTCCAGAAGGGCTTCTTCGACGCGGCCCTGAACTCGAAGGCCACCCCGGCCTCCGGCAACTGGGCGGCGCTCGAGGGCAACGAGGCGATCAATAACCTCTTCGAGGCCGTGGCATCGGGCTCGAAGACGCCTCAGGCCGCAGCGGACAGCTTCGACTCGGCCGCGAACACGCAGCTGAACTCGAAGTAGCATCACCCTCCGAACGAGAGAGAGCAGCCATGGCCATCACGCTCGACCGACCCCGCACGGGTGCTCGCGCACCCAAGCGCCGATCGTGGGCGCCGCTGTGGCTGCTCTCTCCCGCCGGAATCGTGATCCTCGCGGTGACGGTCGCACCGATCGTCTACCTCGTCTTCACGTCGTTCACCGACTACGACCAGCGCTCCCTCTTCACGGGCGCGTATGACGCGGTCGGGCTCGCGCAGTACACGAGCCTGCTGGGCGATCCGGCGTTCTGGGCGTCGCTGGTGCGGACGATCCTGTTCACGGCCGCCATGGTGGTGGGCAGCATCGCCATCGGCACCGGCGTCTCGCACCTGCTGACCCGGCTCGGCACGGTCATGCGGTACGTCGTGACGATCGTGCTCATCTTCGCCTGGGGCATGCCCAACGTGGCGTCGTCGATCGTCTGGAAGTGGCTCTTCCAGCCCGGCTACGGCGTCGTGAACTGGCTGCTCACGCAGACGCACCTCTTCGGCGACATGACGAACACGGCCTGGTCGAACTCGACCTTCCTGTCGTACTTCTCGATCTGGATGCTGATCGTGTGGCAGGCGGTGCCGTTCATCGCCCTCACGCTCTACGCCGCCGAGACCCAGATCCCCATCGACCTGAAGGAGGCGGCGCGGCTCGACGGCGCCTCCGAGTGGCGCGTCTACCGGACGATCGTGGTCACGTTCCTGCGGCCCACCCTCCTGCTCGTCACGATCCTGTCGGTGATCTGGGACTTCAACGTCTTCAACCAGATCTGGCTCGTGTCGCAGGGCGGTCCCGACAGCTCGACGACGACACTCGGCGTCTACTCGTTCATCACGGCGTTCGTCAGCTTCGACGTCGGCAAGGGCGCCGCCATCTCGGTCGTCACGACGCTTCTGCTCGTGATCCTGACCTCGTTCTACGTCCGCAACCTGCTTCGCTCAGGAGAAGACCTGTGACCACGACAGCCCCCACCGGAACCGGCACGACGCCGCCCGACGACTCCGGCGCCGCCTCGGCGGTCGCCGAAGCCGCCGCCGTCGAGCGCCGCGAGAGCGTCCTCGTGAAGCCCCGCCGCCGCCGCCGGATCCGCTGGGGCAGCAACATCATCGCGATCGTGTTCAGCCTCGTCTGGATCTTCCCCGTCTACTGGATGGTGAACACCGCGTTCAAGCCGCAGAGCGAGGTCATGACGCCGACGCCGCTCTTCCTCCCCGCGCACCCGACCATCAGCAACTTCGTGGTGGCGATCGGCCAGACGGACTTCCTGGTCAACCTCAAGAACTCGGTGATCGTCGTCGTCTTCGCGGTGGTCTTCTCGATCCTGCTGGGCCTGTTCGCGTCGGCGGCCCTCTCGAGGTTCCAGTTCCGGGGGCGCCGGTCGATCATGGTCTTCATCCTGATCGTTCAGATGCTTCCGTCGACGGCCCTGCTCATCCCCCTGTTCCTCGTGTTCAACGCGGTCGGACTGCTCGGCACCTACGCGGGCCTGATCCTCGCCTACGTCGGCAGCGTGCTCCCGTTCTCGATCTGGGTCATGCGGGGCTTCTTCCTCGCCATCCCGCTGGAGGTCGAGGAGGCCGCCAGGATCGACGGAGCGACCACGTGGCAGGTGCTCACCCGTGTGCTCTTCCCGCTCGTGATGCCCGGCGTGATCGCCACCGGGGTGTTCGCCTTCATCGCCGCGTGGAACGACTACCTCGTCGCCTACGTCTTCATGAAGGACCAGTCGCACTACACGCTGCCCCTCTGGCTGGCGTCGTTCTCGACGCCGACGGGCGGCACGGACTTCGGCGGCCAGATGGCCGCCTCGGTGCTCTTCTCGCTCCCCGTCGTCGTCTTCTTCATGATCATCCAGCGCAACCTGGTGTCGGGCATGTCCGCCGGCGCCGTGAAGGGATAGCAGTGACCACAGCCCGCTTCGCCGTCGTGCCGGCACCCGCCTCGATCGAGGCCGGTGTCGGCGCGTTCGTCCTCGACGACCAGGTGCGGATCGTCGCCGCCGACGCGCTGGCAGGCACCGTCGCCTGGTTGCAGTCGGCACTTCGCCCCGCCACGGGCCTGCTGCTCCGCGCCGCCGGCCCGGAGTGGCCCACCGCAGAGCGCGCCATCGTCGTCGGGCTCGCCGCCGACCTCGCCCCGGCCGCCTACCGACTCGAGGTCACGGTCGACGGGATCGTGATGCAGGGCGGCGACGAGGCGGGTCTCTTCGCGGCGTGCCAAACGCTCCTTCAGCTCCTGCCGCCCGAGGTGTATCGCCGGGCGCCCATCGACGGCGCCGACTGGTCGGTGCCGTCGGTCTCGATCACCGACGAGCCGCGGTTCGGATGGCGGGGCGCGATGCTCGACGTCGCGCGGCACTTCCTGCCCAAGCATGATGTCCTGCGCTTCATCGACCTCATGGCGATGCACAAGCTGAACACGCTGCACTGGCACCTCTCGGAAGACCAGGGCTGGCGCATCGAGATCCTCCGCTACCCGAAGCTCACCGAGATCGGCTCGTGGCGCCGCGAGTCGCAGGTCGGCGCTTCGCCGACGTCGCCGGGCGACGGTCGGCCCCACGGCGGCTTCTACACGCAGGCCGACATCCGCGAGGTCGTCGCCTACGCCGCCGCACGCCGCATCACCGTGGTGCCGGAGATCGACGTTCCCGGTCACTCGCAGGCCGCTATCGCCGCCTACCCCGAGCTCGGCGTGGGCGGAGCCTCGGTGAAGCGCGAGGTCCACACCCGCTGGGGAATCATCGAGGACGTCCTCAACATGGAGGAGTCGACGGTCGAGTTCTACTGCAACGTGCTCGACGAGGTCATGTCGCTCTTCCCGTCGCCGTTCATCGGCATCGGCGGCGACGAGTGCCCGCGCGACCAGTGGCGCGACGACCCGCGGACGCAGGAGCTCATGCGCGAGCGTGGCTTCACCGACGAAGCCGAGCTGCAGACCTGGTTCATGGCGAGACTCGATCAGCACATCACGGGGCACGGCCGCCGCAGCTTCGGGTGGGACGAGATCCTCGAGGGCGAGGTCTCGTCGTCGACGGTCGTCGCGTCGTGGCGCGGGATGACGGGCGCCGTCGCCGCGGCGCGTCGAGGGCACGACGTCGTCTCCTGCCCCGACGACCAGGTGTACCTCGACTATCGGCAGTCCGAGTTGCCGGACGAGCCGATCCCCGTCTCGATCCCGCTGACGCTCCGCGACGTGTATTCGTTCGACCCGGTGCCGGCCGAGCTGACGCAGGAGGAGAGCACTCGGATCCTGGGCGGTCAGGGCAACCTCTGGAGCGAGCACATGGACTCGCCCCGGACCCTCGACTACTTCGCATTCCCGCGTCTCGCCGCGCTCGCCGAAGTGCTCTGGTCGGGGCCAGGCCGCGACTTCGACGACTTCACCGCCCGCTTCGAGGCGCACCTCGCACGGCTGGATGCCATCGGCGTCGAGTACCGTCATTCGGACGGGCCGCGACCATGGCAGACTCGGCCGGGAATCGTCGGAAGGCCGGCGACCCGCGAGGAGCGCGCCGCCTACTTCGCCGAGCTCGTCGAGGCGATCGCCGACTGAACAGGCTGCACTGCCAGCACCACACACGACAGTGAGGAACATCCCGCCGTGGAGATCATCATCCTGCCCACCCCCGCCGACGTCGGGCGCGTCGCCGCCTCGCTGATCGCGCGCGTGGTGAACGAGAAGCCCGCCGCCGTCCTCGGCCTCGCCACGGGCTCGTCGCCCCAGGACATCTACCGGTCGCTCGCCGCGCGCGTCGAGGCCGGTGAGCTCGACGTCTCGCAGGCCTCGGGCTTCGCGCTCGACGAGTACGTCGGGATCCCGCTCGACCACCCGGAGTCGTACGCGTCGGTCATCGCGCGCGACGTGGTCGAGCCGCTGGGCATGGATCCCGCGAAGGTGCGGGTGCCGGACGGCCGTGCGGACGACATCGAGGCCGCCACTCGTGAGTACGACGAGGCGATCGCTGCGGCGGGCGGCGTCGACATCCAGATCCTGGGCATCGGCGCCAACGGGCACATCGGGTTCAACGAGCCGACTTCGTCGATCGCCTCGCGCACCAGGATCAAGACGCTGGCGCCGTCCACGCGCGAGGCCAACGCCCGATTCTTCGACGACCCGGCCGATGTGCCGACGCACTGCCTCACGCAGGGGCTCGGCACGATCCTCGACGCGAAGGCCGTCGTGCTCGTCGCGCAGGGGGCGGGCAAGGCCGACGCGATCGCCGCGGCGGTCGAGGGGCCCGTGTCGGCCATGTGCCCCGGTTCCGCCCTGCAGTTGCACCGGCACGCGACGATCATCGTCGACGAGGCGGCCGCGTCGAAGCTGACGCTCACCGAGTACTACAAGTACACGTACGCCAACAAGCCGGCCTTTCAGCGCTTCGAGTAGCGGCACGCCCGGCGTACCCGCGTCTTTCCGGCGTCCGCGCGCCTCCTAGGCCGCGCGGGCACGCCGAAAAGGCGCGGGCCCCTAGATGCGAGGGCGGCGCAGCGTCAAGCCGCACCACGTCACGCCGGCACCGCCGCCAGCCGCTCGTAGACCGGGTCGGTCGCCGCCGTGACGTCGGCGTGCAGCTCGACGAAGGCCGAGTACACCTCCCGCCGGTCGGGGTGCGGCCGGAACGTGTCGCTGACACGCACCATGGCGGCCTGCGCCTCGTCGAACCCGGGGCGGACCCCGAGCCCGACGGCGGCGCAGATCGCCGCGCCCAACCCTGCTCCATCCGTGGTCGCGGGTCGGTCGACCGGCAGGCCGAACACGTCGCTGATGATCTGCGTCAGGAGCGGGGAGACGCTGCCGCCGCCCGAGACGACGACCCGGTCGAAGGTGACGGCGAGCTCCTGCGCCATGGCGTCGGCCTTCTGCTTCATCGTGTAGGCGATGGCCTCGAGGATGCTGCGATAGAGGTGAGCCCTGCTCTGCCGCCCGTCGAACCCGAGGATCGACCCGCGGCGCCACACCGCCTCGGCGGGTGCCAGCCAGTCGAGCACGGTGAGGAGTCCGTCCGAGCCGGGCGGCACCAGCGCGGCCTCGCGGCCCAGACGCTCTTCGACCGACTCGCCCGCGGCCTCGGCGTCTGCCCGCTCGGCGGGGCCGAGGAGGTCGCGGAACCAGCTGACCGTCCACATGCCGCGCCGGATCCCGCCGCTCTCGTACAGGTACTCGCCGGGCACCGACGCGAAGTTCGACCAGAAGTCGACGGCATCGGGTCGGCTCGCCTCGCCGATCGTCATGCTCGTGATGTACGTGCCGAGCGAGATCAGGAGTGTCGACGGCGAGGCGAGGCCTGATCCGAGGGCTTCGACCGCCTTGTCGTTGGCGGTCGCGATCACGGGCAGCCCGGTCGGCAGCCCGGTGGTCGCGGCGGCGGACGCAGTGACATGGCCCAGGAGCTCGCCGGGAGCCACCAGGTCGAAGAGCTGGTCGCGGCTCAGACCGTACCGCCGCAGCACCGCGTCGTCGCCCGACCACTGCCAGGTGTCGACGTCGATCGGCCACTGCCCCTGGTAGTTCGCACTGGTGTCGCGGAACTCGCCGGTGAGGCGGTGCGTGATGTACCCGGACGACGTGGTCACGCGGGCGACCGACTCGTCGAGGTGCTCGTAGGCGCGACCGAGCCGGTCGTCCATCCAACTGAGCACCGGAGCCGCGAGCGACCCGTCGGCGCGCAGCATTGCCCGGCAGAACCGGATCGTGCACAGCCCGACGCCGACGATGTCGCCCGGGTCGCCGCCCTGCTCGACGAAGTCGGCCAGGGCCGCCCGTGACGCCGTGCCGATCGACTCCCAGAGGTCGTCGCCGGGATGCTCGACGACGCCGGGGCGCGGCGTGCTGTACGGCCGGAGAGGGCACCGGCCGCTGGCCACGACCTCGCCCGTCTCGTCGAAGACGGTCACCTTCGACGACTGCGACCCGTTGTCGATGCCGACGAGATACCGCGGCATCAGGAGCCCCGGATCAGCCGCGCGGCGCGATGCCCGCGCCGGCGACAGGGTAGATGGTGCCCTTGTTCATGATGCCGTTCGGGTCGAACTGCTGCTTGAGCCCGGCCAGGATCGCGTACGCCGAGCCGTGCTCGGCCAGGGTCCACGGGGTGCGGTACTTGCCGATGCCGTGGTGGTGGACCATGGAGCCGCCGTGGCGCAGGGCCTCCTCGACGATGATGGCGTTGAGCGGCACGTGGTACTTCTCGATCTCCTCCGCCGGCGCGCAGTCGATGTCGTAGTCGTAGACGAAGTACATGTTCGTGCCGGTCTGATAGCTGTGCGACGAGTGGCCGCCGAGCATGGTGAGGTCGGAGGCCGCCGGGAACTCGGTGCGGACCCTGTGCATGACGGCGTCGTAGATGGCGCCGACCGACGACCAGTCGGCCGAGATCTCGGTCGTGTAGCCGAGGTGGTGGTGCTCGCGCATGGCGGCCTTCTCGGCCTCGATCTTGTCGGGACCCCAGTTGAGGTTGTCGAACCACGCCTCGATGAGCGCGGGCTCGACCTTCTCGTGCGGGTGCAGATCGAAGACCCGCTGGATCTCGGCGCTGGTCGCCGCGACGATCGACGCGGGGCCCTCGGCGACGAACACGACGACGCACTTGCCGTTCGAGAAGTGGGCGAAATGCTGGTTCGCGTCTTCGGGCGAGTAGAGACGGGCGACCGACGGGCGGAATCCGCCGACGACGACCTCGCGCAGGATCTCGATGCCGGTCGCCATGTCGTCGACGAGTGCCGCGTGGAACTCGTTGTTGTCGGGGAAGTGGCGGAACACCTTGACGGTCACCTCGGTCACGAAGCACAGGGCGCCCTCGTTGCCGATGATCACGTGCCGGATGTCGGGGCCGGCGGAGCGACGGGGGACGTTCTTGACGCGGGTCACGGTCCCGTCGGGGAAGACGGCCTCCAGACCGACGACCATGTCTTCGATCGCGCCGTAGAGGGTCGAGAACTGCCCGATCGAGCGCGTGGCGACGAGACCGCCGTACTGCGCCAGGGGCTTGGACTGAGGCGAGTGGCCGGTGGTGAGGCCGAGCTTCCGGAGGGTGTCCTCCACGACCTGGAGCGGTGCGCCCGCCTGAACGGTGACCTGCATGTTGCGTTCGTCGACGGTGAGGATCGCCTTCATCCGCGAGCCGTCGAGCACGACGGTGTCGGCGACGCTCGTCTCGAGGCCGCCCTCGGTGCCGGTGCGTCCCGTGCGCGGGACGACGTTCACGAGGTTCTCGTTGGCGAACGCCAGGACGCGCGCGACGTCGTCGGTCGACTCGGCGTAGACGATCGCGGCCGGACGAGGCGCGTCGAAGATGCCGTGGACGGCCTGGTACTTCTTGAACCGGTCGACGCTGGCCTCGTCGAGCGCCTGCTCGTCGGTGTCGATCTGGTCGGGCCGGACGATGGTCGCGAGCGCCTCGACGATCTGCTCGCGCTCGAGGGCGGAGATGGAGTCGATCATGGTGGTGATGCCTTTCTGGAACGGCGGGCTGTGGGGGAGTCGGGGATGAGGGGCGGCGGAGCGCAGGACGGCGGAGACGAGGCGTCGCGCGACGAGCTGCGCACCCCGCTCAGCGCACGAGGTAGCCGCCGTCGACGGTGAGCACGTGGCCGTTGACGTAGTCGGACGCCCGGCTGGCGAGGAAGACCGTGGCGCCCATGAGGTCGGCGACGTCGCCCCACCGCCCGGCGGGGATGTGGTCGAGCACGCGCTGGTTCGTGGTCGGGTCGGCCCGGGTGGCCTCGGTGATTTTCGTCGCGAAGTAGCCCGGCGCGATCGCGTTGACCTGGACCCCGTGCTGCCCGAGCTCGTCGCAGTAGGCCTTCGTGAAGCCGACGATGCCGTGCTTGGTCGCGGCGTACGCGGGAGACCACTGCCCGCCGAGGAACGAGAAGAGCGAGGCGATGTTGATGATCTTGCCCGAGCCCTGCTCGATCATGTGCCGGGAGGCCTCGTGGCCGAGCTCGAACGGGGCGGTGAGGTTCACCGCGATCATGGGATCCCACTCGGGGCGGCCGAAGTCCTCGACCGTGGCGAGCTTGCAGATGCCGGCGGAGTTCACGAGGACGTCGACGGAGCCGAGGCGGTCGAGACAGGTGTCGATGACGTCTCTCGGTGCTCCTGCGGCCGTGATGTCGATCTCGAGGAACTCGTACCGGACCCCCTCCGCCTCGATGAGGTCGCGGGTCGTGCCGTCGTCGTCGAGCACGCTGGGCACGAAGACGTGCGCGCCGGCCTTCGCGAGGGCGAGGGAGAACGCCTGGCCGAGGCCGGTGTTGCCGCCGGTGACGATCGCCACGCGGCCGTGGAGG